>CAWJWB010000006.1:0-92247 GCA_963846485.1 uncultured Alphaproteobacteria bacterium
CCATCGGGCTCGAGCGAGCGACCAACCCCTTCGTCCGCGCCGGCTCGGTCGCCGAGTTCGCCGCGCGCCGGGCGGCCAAGGACGCCTTCCGCGCCTAAGTCTTACGGCCGAGCCAGTAGAAACGCGCCAGCAGCAGCCCCGCCGACACCGCGCTGGCGACGATCGTGCCCCAGACGATGCCGGCCACGCCCAGGTGGAAGGTGATCGCGGCCAGGTAGCCGACCGGCATCAGCACGCCGACATAGCTGACGAGGTGCGTCGCCGCCGGCAACCAGATGTCGCCGCGCGCGCGGAGCGCCTGGGCGCCGACCGCCTGCAGCCCGTCGGTCAGGTAGAACAGGCACGACAGCACCAGCGCCGCGGCGGCGACGTGCTGGACGGCGGCGTCGCGCGTATAGGTCGCCGCGACCACGCCCGCGCCGAGCAGGATCGCCGCGGAGATCGCCAGCGACACGCCGGCGGCGGTCAGGAAGCCCAGGGTGCCCGCGCGGCGGATGCCGGCGGGGTCGCCCGCGCCGTACGCCCGGCCGACGAGGACGGCGGTGGCGGTCGCAATGCCCAAGGGCCCCATGAACGTCACGCCGGCGATGTTGAGCACGATCGCCCACGCGGCGACGCCCGCCGCGCCGAGCCAGCCCGCAACGATCGTCATGCTGTTGAACGCCGCCATCTCGACGAAATAGCTCGCCGCCGCGCCGAAGCCGATCCGGCGCAGCGCCGCCGCGCTCGGAGCGTCGGGGGCGGGCGCGCGGAAGATGCCGAAGCCCCGCGCCGCCGGCCAGCGGACGATGTACGCCGCGACGAACAGCAGGAGCGCCGTGCGCGAGATCAGCGTCGCCGCCGCCGCCGCCGTCGCGCCTGCCACCGGCAAGCCGCTGTGCCCGGGGACGAGCCACAGGTTCATGGCGAGGTTGACCGCGTTCGCCGCCCACATCGCCGCCGTCGCCGGCAGCGGCCGTCCCTGCGCCTCCAGCCAGAAGATGCCGGCGTCGACGACCAGCATCGGCAGCAGCGACCAGGCGAGCAGGCGCAGCACCGGCCCGGCCCCGGCGGCAAGCGCGGGGTCGAGGCCGACGTGCGCCAGGAGCACGGGCCCGGCCGTCGCCAGCAGGAGCGCGGTGGCGAGGCCGAGCCAGAAGGCATAGACGCTGCCCCGCCGCAGCACCGCGCCGGTGTCCTGCGGCCGCCCGGCGCCGAGCGCCTGCGCCGTCAGTACCTGCACGCCCTGCAGCAGCCCGACGGCGGTGACGAGGATGATGCCGGTCGGCGCCCAGGCCAGCGCCAGGTGCGACAGCTCGACCGCCGAATAGCGCCCGACGACCAGCGTGTCGGTCACGCCCATCGCCATGATGCCCAGCCGCGAGGCGACCACCGGCCCGGCCAGGCCGAGCAGGGTGCGCAGCCGCACGGGCGCGTGGACGCCGGCGTCGTCGAGGGTGGCGGTGGCCATGGCCGGCGGGTGGTAGACGCGAAGGCTTCGCGAGTCACGGCGGGGCGGCTTTCGGGCAGCCAAGTTTTCCCTCGCTGCCGCCCGCTTGCCGCGCGCGTCACCCTGCGCCACATGGGCGCGGCAACCGGAGGCTCCGCATGACGAACCCGCTGTTCACGCCCTTCACCATGGCCGGGCTGGCACTCCCCAACCGCATCGTCATGGCGCCGATGACGCGCTCCTTCTCGCCCGGCGGCGTGCCGGGGGCGAACGTCGCCGACTACTACCGCCGCCGCGCCGAGGGGCAGGTCGGGCTGATCGTCACCGAAGGCACCGGCGTCGACCGGCCGGGGTCCTTGAACGACCCCAACGTGCCGGTCTTTCACGGCGAGGCGGCGCTCGGCGGCTGGGGCAAGGTGGTCGAGGCGGTTCACGGCGCCGGCGGACGCATCGCGCCGCAGCTGTGGCACGTCGGCGGCATGAAGAACGCCCTGCTGCCCGACTACAAGCACGATGCCGAGGGACCGTCGGGCCTGCTCCGCCCCGGCAAGGAATATGGCAAGGCGATGCGCGAGGAGGACATCGCCGACGCCGTCCGCGCCTTCGCCCAGGCCGCCGGCGACGCGGTGCGGCTGGGCTTCGACGCAGTCGAGCTGCACGGCGCCCACGGCTATCTGATCGACCAGTTCTTCTGGGAAGGGACCAACGTCCGCGCCGACGGCTGGAACGGCGACCTGCCGGCGCGTGCCCGCTTCGCCGGCGAGATCGTCAAGGCGGTGCGCGCGGCGATCGGCACGACCCCGCTGATCCTGCGCCTGTCGCAGTGGAAGCAGCAGGACTTCACCGCCCGCCTCGCGCCGACACCCGACGCCATGGCCGCATGGCTGCAGCCGCTGGCCGACGCCGGCGTCGACGTCTTCCACTGCTCGCAGCGCCGCTTCTGGGAGCCCGAGTTCCCCGAGCTGGATGGGCCCGAGGGCCTGAACTTCGCCGGCTGGGCGAAGAAGCTGACGGGCAAGACGACGATCACCGTCGGCTCGGTCGGCCTGTCGGGTGAGTTCGTCGCGGCCTTCGGCGGCGAGGCATCGAAGCCCGCCAGCCTCGACAACCTGCTCCACCGCCTCGAACGCGACGAGTTCGACCTCGTGGCCGTCGGCCGCGCGCTGATCGTCGATCCCGACTGGGCCGAAAAGGTCCGCGACGGGCGTTTCGCCGAGCTGAAGGACTTCGACCGCAGCGCGCTGGCGACGCTGGTCTGATTTACGCCGTCATCCCCGTGCGAGCGGGGATGACGGGTCGCCCGATCGCGAGACGCGGCTACTTCCGCCGCCGCTCCTGCATCATCTCGAGCTGGATGCGCTGGATCTCCGCGAGCCGCTGCCATTGGCGCGTGATGAGGTGGTCCATCTTCTCGTGCAGGTGGCGGATCTCGAGCTCGGCCTTGAGGTTGACCTTGTACTCGCTGATCGAGCGCATCCGGTCCTTCTCCTCCTGCCGGCGCTGGCTCATCATGATGACTGGCGCCTGGATCGCGGCGATCGTCGACAGGACGAGATTGAGCAGGATGAACGGATAGGCGTCGAACGCCTTCGGCCCGGCGACGACGTTGATCGACATCCAGATCGCGAGGAAGATCGAGAAGCTGATCAGGAAGGCCCACGACCCGCCGAACCGGGCGAGGATGTCGGCGGCGCGCTCGCCGAACGTGCGGTCGGAGGCGAACTCCTCCTCGACGTTTTCGGCGATGGTGTCCTGGTTGGCGATGCTCTCGGTCACCTGGCGGTCGAGCTCGGTGAACTCGCCGTGCTCCTCGCGCAGCAGCTCCTCGACATAGCGGCTGCGATAGGCGTTGACCGCCGCCTTGCTGACCAGCGCATCCTCGCCGAGTTTGGGATGGTCGCGGCGGATGAAGTCGGCGAGTTCGGGCCGAAGCGAGTTGAGCAGGACCAGGTCCTTGCGCGGCCGCAGCTTCTTGGTCACGGCGCAGCGCTCGCGCCGATCGCGCGGCGGCGCGGCGACGGCGACGGCGCCGGCGACGGGCTCGGGCACTGGCTCGTCGGGCAGGGCATCGTTCACAAGCGTGTCGGTCATCGGTCGCTCCCCACAAGCGCACGTCCGCGCCTTGCCGCAGGCGGCGCGCGGCGGCAAGCAGGTGGGAGGCGTGTCACGGAAGTGTCACGAGGAAGTGGCGCCGCGGCAAAGCCGCGTCGTCGGACGGGTTCGGCGGCGAGGGGCCGCCGACCCGCCGGCCGGGCTGGCTGCGAGTTCGGGCGACTGCTGCGCGCCCCTGGCGGCGTGCTCGCTATCGGCCGCCGCGGCTCAGCCCTTGCCCATCAGCGCGAGGACTTCCTTGCGGCTGCGGTCGTCGTCTCTGAACACGCCGAGCATCCGGCTGGTCGTCATCGACACGCCCGTCGTCATCACGCCGCGCGCGCTCATGCACGCGTGCGTCGCCTCGATGACGACCGCGACGCCGATCGGGTCGAGGTGTTTCTGGATGCAGTCGGCGACCTCGGCGGTCAGTCGCTCCTGCACCTGCAGGCGGCGGGCGAAACCGTGGAGGACGCGCGCGAGCTTGGAAATGCCGACGACGCGGTCGCGCGGCAGGTAGGCGATGTGGCCGACGCCGATGATCGGCGCCATGTGGTGCTCGCAGTGCGACTGGAACGGGATGTCGCGCAGCAAGACGATGTTGTCGTAGCCGCCGGTCTCGCCGAACGTCCGGCTCAGATGGACGCCGGGATCCTCGAGATAGCCGCGGAAATACTCGCGGAAGGCGCGCGCGACGCGGCCCGGCGTGTCGAGCAGGCCTTCGCGCGTCGGATCGTCGCCGGCCCAGCGGATCAGCTCGCGCACGGCGGCCTCGGCCCGGTCCTGCGGGATCGGCGCGACGCTTGCCTGCGCGCCCGGCCGGTCGACGTCGTCGTAGTGGTCCATGCGGCTCCCCGTGATCGATAAGGCGGCGAAATGAGGCCGCCGCCGCCGCCGGACAAGCGGGGTGCGGCGTTTCCGCCCTACTCGGCCCGCGCCGGGGCAACGACGGCGAAGCCGCCCGGCCCGACCTGCTCGACCTCGAGCCCGCGCTCGGCGATGCCGCCGCTCGTCAGGCGGAAGAAGCCGTCGATCCCGGTGAAGCCGCTCGCGGCCGTCAGTGTCGCCCGCGGGAACGACGTTCCCGGCGCCCACGACGTCGCATTGGCGGCGAGCAGCACCCCGTCATAGCCCAGGCTCGCCAGCCGCGACGGGCTGCCGCCGAACTTCTCGCGGTAGCGGGCGCTGAGCTGGCGGAAGCGTTCGTCGGGAACCGCGGCGAAGACCGCACCGCGGAGCGCCGCCGACCGGGTGATCGCGGGTTCGCTGTTCCACAGCTCGGTGCCCATGATGAGGACGCGGTTCGCGCCGAACTGCGCCAGCGCCGGGGCGACGGCGGCGGCGATCTGCCCTGAGTTGGCGATCAGCAGCGCCTGGAACGCGACCGGTGCGATCTGCTTGCTCACCGCCGCGACCGTGCCGTCCGGGCGCAGCGCCGCGGTCTTGGTCGCCGCCGCCGACCGCGCGTCGTAGTTGGTCAGCTTGCGCGCGGCCAGCAGCAGTCCCGCCGAGGTGCGGGGATAGCTCTGCACCGCCACCGCCTTGCCGCCCGCCGCCTCGACCGCCCGCAGGAAGGCGGTCGCCGCCCGCTGGCCATAGACGCCGGCGGGAACGAGCGCGGCGAAACGCTCGACGCCGCGACTCCGCGCATAGGCGACGACGCGCGCGACCGACTGGCTCGGCAGGAAGCCGAGAACGTAGGTCCCGTCGCCGGCCAGGGCGACGTCGTTCGAGAAGCTCAGCACCGGCACGCCGGCGGCCGCCGCCAGGGGCTGCACGGCGCGGACGTCGGGCCCCAGCAGCGGCCCGAGGAACAGCTTGGCGCCGTCGGCAAGCGCGCGCGACGCCGCCGCTGCCGCGCCCGGCGCCGTGTCGTAGATCTGGAGGTCGAGGCGGTTGCCGCCGGTGTCGAGCAGCGCCATCGTCGCGGCATTGGCGATCGACTGCCCGACCGCGGCATTGGCACCGGTCGTCGGCACGAGGACGGCGACGCGGTTGCGCGCGGCGGCCGCCGGCGGCGGGGTGGCTGGGCGGACAGCTGTGGGGGGTGGCGGCGGCGGCGGTGTCGACAGGGCGGTTCGCTGCGGCGCGGTCGTGCAGGCGGCGGCGGCCAGGGCGATGGAAAGCACCGCGAGCGCCCGTGCGCGGTTTCCGTTGGTCGCGCCTTGGCCCAAGATACGCATATGCACCCTTCGTCTCCAGCCCCCCTCGATCCCGGCCTCTACATCGTGGCGACGCCAATCGGCAATCTCGGCGATCTCAGCCCGCGGGCGGCCGCCGTGCTGGCGGGCGCGGCGCTGATCGCGGCGGAGGACACGCGGGTGACGGCCAAGCTCCTTGCCCACATCGGCGCGAAGGTGCCGATGACGCCGTACCACGACCACAATGCCGACGCCGTCCGCCCCGGC
The DNA here is from genome assembly GCA_963846485.1 of uncultured Alphaproteobacteria bacterium. Taxonomy (GTDB): domain Bacteria; phylum Pseudomonadota; class Alphaproteobacteria; order Sphingomonadales; family Sphingomonadaceae; genus Polymorphobacter_B. The sequence goes on from CAWJWB010000006.1 coordinate 5,929, forward strand.
CTCGTCGCGCGGGCGGCGACGGACGCGGTGGCGCTGGTCAGCGACGCCGGCACGCCGCTGATCTCCGACCCCGGCTACAAGCTGGTCCGCGACTGCCGCGCCGCCGGCGTCGCCGTGGTGACGGTGCCCGGCCCATGCGCGGCGGTGGCGGCGCTGACGCTCGCCGGGCTGCCGACCGACCGCTTCCTGTTCCTCGGCTTCCTGCCGGCCAAGGCGGCGGCGCGCGAGGCGGCGATCGACGAGGTGGCGGCGGTGCGGGCGACGCTGATCCTCTACGAATTGGGGCCGCGCACCGCGGCGACACTCGGCGCGCTCGCCGCCCGGCTCGGCGACCGCCCGGCCGCCGTCGTGCGCGAGATCAGCAAGCGGTTCGAGGAGACGGCGAACGGCACGCTCTCCAGCCTCGCCGCCCGCTATGCCCCGGCGGCGCCGCGCGGCGAGGTCGTGCTCGTCGTCGGTGGTCCGGTCGCTATCGCCCCCTCGCCCGCCGACCTCGACACGGCGCTCGCGGCGGCGCTGCTGCGCGCGCCGCTTAGCGCCGCCGTCGCCGAGGTCAGCGCCGCGCTCGGCCTGCCGCGGTCGCAGGTCTACGCCCGCGCGCTGGCGCTGCGCGATGCGCTGCCCGGTGCATGAAGCCGCTCGACAAGCGTCGGGCCACGGGACATCCTGCGGGCGCTGACGTTTAGGGACGACGACGCACGCAGGAGACGACGATGAACGAGCTGGCCTTGCGGACCTCCGGTCTCGCCCGCATCGGGCTGGTCGACGACGCCGCGATCGACCTGCCCGAGGCCGCGCTGCTGCTCGCCGCCGCCGATCATCCCGACGCCGCCCTCGACACCGCCCGCGCCCGCATCACCGGCCTCGCGCTACGCCTGCAGCGCGAGGCGGCCGGGATCGAGAGCGTCGCCGCCCGCGCCCGCCTGCTGTCGGAGCTGGTCGCCCAGGCGCACGAGATCACCGGCGACGCGGCCGACTACGACAACCCGGCCAACGCCGACTTCCTCGCGCTGCTCGACCGCAAGCTCGGCCTGCCGGTGACGCTGGCGATCCTCTATGTCGGCCTCGCGCGCCGCGTCGGCTGGACCGCCGACCCGATCGGCCTGCCGGGCCACGTCGTCGTCCGCGTCGGGGCCGAGCCGGTGACGCAGCTGATCGACGCCTTCGACAACGGCCGCGTGCTCGGCGCGCACGGGCTGGCGGCGGTGCTGGCCCGAGTCATCGGCGGCGCGACGACGATCGACGCCGAGCACCTCGTGCCGCTGAGCAACCGCGCGACACTCGTCCGCCTGGTGTCGAACCAGGCGACGCGCGCACGGCGGGCGGGCGACGTCGCCCGCGCCCTCGTCCTCCACCAGCGCATGACCCTGATCGCGCCCGGCTTCACGGCGCTGTGGTGGGAGCGCGCTCGGCTCGAGCAGCTCGCCGGCGACAACGCCGCCGCCCGCGCCTCGCTCGGCTCGATGCTCGAGACGACGCGCGATCCCGGCATCCGCCAGCGCGTGCGCGCGGCGCTCAACGCCCTCGCCCGCGCCGGCTAGCTGACCAGCGGCTGGCGGCGGAAGCTGAGCGCTTCGGCGATGTGGAGGCGGCTCACCGTCTCGCTCCCGGCGAGGTCGGCAATCGTCCGCGCCACGCGCAGCACGCGGTGATAGCCGCGCGCCGACAGCTTCAGCGCCTGCGTCGCCTGGACCAGCAGCTTCTGCCCGGCGGCATCGGGCGTGGCGACGCTCTCGAGCAGCTTGCCGTCGGCCTCGGCATTGGTCCGCGCCGGGCCGCCGTGGAAGCGCGCCGTCTGCCGGGCGCGCGCCGCGCCGACGCGGGCGCGGACGGTGGCGCTGTCGTCGGCGGGCGGCGGCAGCGTCAGGTCGGCGGCGCTGACCGCGGCGACGTCGACGTGGAGGTCGATGCGGTCGAACAGCGGCCCCGACACGCGGCTCTGGTAATCTGCGGCGCACTTCGGCGCGCGGGCGCAGGCGAGGCTCGCGTCCGCCAGATGGCCGCAGCGGCACGGGTTCATCGCCGCGATCAGCTGCACCCGCGCGGGATAGGTGACGTGAAGCGCGGCGCGGCTGACGGTGATGTTCCCCGTCTCGAGCGGCTGGCGCAGCGAATCGAGCACGGTCCGCTGGAACTCCGGCAGCTCGTCCAAGAACAGGACACCGAGGTGCGCGAGGCTGACCTCGCCCGGCCGCGCCCGCGTGCCGCCGCCGACCAGCGCCGGCATCGAGGCGCTGTGGTGCGGTGCGCGGTAGGGGCGCGAGCGGCGCAGCTTGCCGCCCTCGAGCTCGCCCGCCATCGAGGCGACCATCGACACCTCGAGCGCCTCGGCCGGGGTCAGGTCGGGGAGGATGCCGGGCAGCGCGGCGGCGAGCAGCGACTTGCCCGACCCCGGCGGGCCGCTCATCAGCAGGTTGTGCCCGCCCGCGGCGGCGATCTCCAATGCGCGCTTGGCCGTCTCCTGTCCCTTGACCTCGCCGAGGTCGGGGCCCCCGCGGACGATCTCGGCGACGCTGCGGACCGGCGGCGACAGCAGCTGCGTGCCCTTGAGGTGGTTGATCAGGCTGAGGAGGTCGGGCGCGGCGACCACCTCGACCTCGCCCGCCCACGCCGCCTCGCCGCCCTGCGCGGCCGGGCAGATCAGGCCGAGCTCGTTCCCGGCGGCGAACAGCGCGGCGAGCAGCACGCCCGGCACCGTCGCCAGCCGCCCGTCGAGCCCCAGCTCGCCGACGACGAGGAATCCCGCCAGCATCTCGGCATCGACGACGCCCATCGCCGCCAGCAGCCCTAGCGCGATGGCGAGGTCGTAGTGCGACCCCTCCTTGGGCAGGTCCGCGGGCGACAGGTTGACGATGATCCGCTTCGGGGGAAGGGCGAGGCCGATGGCGTCGAGCGTCGCCTGCACCCGCTCGCGGCTTTCCTTGACCGCCTTGTCGGGCAGGCCGACGATGACGAAGTTGGCCTGGCCCCCGGCGACCTGGACCTGCACGTCGACCGCGCGCGCCTCCAGCCCCAGGAACGCGACCGTCCCGACATGTGCGACCATGATACGCCCCCGAACACCCCGGGCACGACTGTAGCGGCGGCGTCGCGCCTCGGGCAAGGTGCGTCGCCGATGCGCTGCCTTCCCGCCCTCCTCGCCCTCGCCGCCTGCACCGCGCAGCCCGCGCACCGCTTCACCGACGTCGCCGCGACCAAGGCCAGTCCCGACGGGCGCCTCGTCGCGGCCGAGGTGTGGGACGAGCACGGGCCGGGCAAGCCGCACGCGACCGGGCTCGTCGTCGTCGCGGCGGGTGCCGAGCCGCGCGACGGCGAACCGGTGGTGCTGGCGCAGGACGACTTCCACCCCCTTGCCTTCGACTGGACCGGGCCGGCATCGCTGACCCTGCGCCTGCCGTGCGGGCGCTGGTCGAACCTCGCCAACCATGCCACGGTCGCGGGGCGGACGGCGACCATCGCCCACACGCCGGCGGTGCGGTGCTATGTCGGGCCGGCGGGGACCGGCGCGCTGCCCGGCGAGAACCCCGCCGATTGACTTTGGGCCGCCCGGTCGCTAAGCGCCCTCCCTTGATTTCGGCCCCTGCGGCCGCACAGGGACATGAACGATGAAGCGCACCTATCAACCGAGCAAGCTGGTGCGCGCGCGCCGTCACGGCTTCCGCGCGCGCATGGCGACGCCGGGTGGGCGCAAGGTGCTGGCGAACCGCCGGGCCAAGGGCCGCGCCAAGCTGAGCGCCTGACCGTCATCCGGCTGCGGCGGGATTTCGTCGCCGCCAACACCGGCCGCCGCGCGGCGACGCCGGGCTTCGTCCTTCTCGTCCGCCGCCGCGACGACGGCGCCGGGCTGCGGGCGGGGTTCACGGTTACGAAGAAGATCGGCAACGCCGTCGTCCGCAACCGCCTGAAGCGTCGCCTGCGCGCGCTCGCCCGCGCCGTGTTGCCGGCTGCCGGGGTGGCGGACGCCGACCATGTCCTGATCGGGCGCAGCGAGGGGCTGACCCGCGACTTCGCCGCCCTGACCGCCGACCTCGCCAAGGCGCTGGCCCGATGCGCTGGCTGAGCCGGGCGCTGATCGCCCCCATCCGCCTGTACCGCGCCGCGATCTCGCCGCTGCTGCCGGCGTCGTGCCGGTTCAGCCCGACCTGCTCGGCCTATGCGATCGAAGCGATCGAGCGCCACGGCGCGCTCCGCGGCGTGTGGCTCGGGACGAAGCGCATTTGCCGCTGCCATCCCTGGGGCGGATCGGGGTTCGACCCCGTGCCGCCAAGCCCTGTTCGTGACGCCTGAGTCCGCCTACATGGCACGCGTCCTTTAAGCCGAAAGCCGCTTCGTGACCGACCAACGCAACATGATCCTGGCCCTGGTGCTGTCGGTCCTCGTCATCGTCGGCTGGACCTTCGCGTCGGACCGCTTCCTGCCGCATCCGCCGAAGCCGGTGGCGGCGCAGCCCTCGCCGGCGATCGCCACCCAGCCGGCGAACCCGCTTGCGGTCGCGCCGAACGGCGCGGTCGTGCCGGCGGTCGGCGGCGCGGGCCAGCTGCGCGACCGCGGCGCGGTGCTCGCCGAATCACCGCGCGTCGCCATCGCCACGCCGCGCCTTGCCGGCTCGATCAACCTGAAGGGCGCGCGGATCGACGACCTCGTGCTCAAGGGCTATAAGGAAACGATCAAGCCCGGCTCGCCCGACGTCCGCCTGCTCGCGCCGAGCGGGGCGCCGGCCGCCTATTTCGCGGCCTTCGGCTGGAGCGGCAGCGACGCGCCCCCGGCCGACGCGCTGTGGACGGCGAGCGGCAGCCAGCTGACGCCGACGACGCCGGTGACGCTCACCTGGACCTCGCCCGCCGGCGCGAAGTTCGAGATCGGGCTCGCCGTCGACGCCGATTACCTGTTCACGGTCACTCAGCGCGTCACCAACCCCGGCCAGGCACCGCTGACGCTCCGCCCCTGGGGGCTTGTCAGCCACCTTGGCGAGGGCACCGAGAAGGATGCGGGCAACCTCCACGTCGGCCCGATCGGCGTCGTCGGCGACCGGCTGAAGGATTCAGAGGTCGCCTACAAGAAGCTGCGCGACGACGGCGCGCAGCAGTTCGCGACGACCGGCGGCTGGCTCGGCATCACCGACAAATACTGGGCGACGGCGCTGATCCCCGACCAGCACGTGCCCGTGACCGCGCGCTTCGCGCTGGCGCCGGGCGACCGCTTCCAGACCGACTATCTCGCGCCCGCGGTCGCCGTCGCGCCGGGCGCGTCGGCGGTGACGACCGCGCACCTGTTCGCGGGCGCCAAGGAGGTGAAGCTGATCGGCCGCTACAAGGACGCGCTCGGCGCGCCGCTGTTCGACCGCATCGTCTCGTGGGGCTGGTTCTGGTTCATCGCCCAGCCGATCTTTCTGCTGCTCGACTTCCTCTTCCACCTGTTCGGCAACTTCGGTCTGGCGATCATGGGGCTGACCTTCGTCATCCGCCTCGTCATGTTCCCGATCGCGGCGAAGCAGTTCGCCTCGATGAACAAGATGAAGCTCGTCCAGCCCAAGCTGAAGGAGCTGCAGGAGCGCTACAAGGACGACAAGATGCAGCTGCAGTCGGAGACGATGGCGCTGTACAAGAAGGAGAAGGTCAACCCCGTCGCCGGCTGCCTGCCGGTCCTGATCCAGATCCCGATCTTCTATGCGCTCTACAAGACGCTGCTCGTCTCGACCGAGATGCGCCACCAGCCGTTCTTCGGCTGGATCAAGGACCTGTCGGTCGCTGACCCGCTGACGCCGGTCAACCTGTTCGGCTTGCTGCCGTTCCAGCCGCCGGCGATGATCGCCATCGGCCTGCTGCCGATCCTGCTCGGCCTGTCGATGTGGGCGCAGCAGAAGATGAATCCGCCGCCGGTCGACCCTGCGCAGAAGCAGATCTTCGCGCTGATGCCGTGGGTGCTGATGTTCATCATGGCACCCTATGCCGCCGGGCTCGTGGTCTACTGGATCACCAACAACTGCCTGACGATGCTACAGCAGTACGTCATGACCCGGCGCAACCCGGCCCCGGCGACGCCCGCCGTCGCCAAGTGATCGACCCGGGCGAAGCCGACGCGCCCGAGGACGCGAAGGCCTATGCCTGGCGCGTCGAGACGGCGCGGCGGGTGTTCGCCGGCCGGATCGAGTTCCTGCTCTCCGCCCCGCGCCTCGACGTCCTGCCCGAGCCGAGGGTACCGGAGATCGCCTTCGCCGGCCGCTCGAACGTCGGCAAGTCGTCGCTCCTCAACGCGCTGACCGGCCGCGCCGGGCTCGCGCGCACGTCGAACACGCCGGGGCGGACGCAGGAACTGAACGTCTTCGACGTCGGCGGCGGCGACAGCGGGCCGCTTGCCTTCCGCCTGATCGACATGCCCGGCTACGGCTATGCCGAGGCGCCGAAGGACGTCGTCAGGGCATGGAAGGCGCTCGTCTTCGACTATCTGCGCGGCCGCGCGGCGCTGAAGCGGGTGCTCGTCCTGATCGACGCGCGCCACGGGGTGAAGCCGGTCGACGCCGAGATCATGGGCCTGCTCGACAAGGCCGCGGTCAGCTACCAGCTCGTCCTGACGAAGGGCGACAAGATCAAGCCGACCGCGCTCGCCGCCACTATCGCCGCCGTGGCCAAAGTCGCGGCGACCCACCCCGCGGCCTACCCGCAGGTGCTCGCGACCAGCGCCGAAAAGGGCGAGGGGATCCCCGACCTGCGGGCGGCGGTGCTGGCGGCGGTCGCCTGAACCCGGCGCGCGAAGAAAAGCCTGTCCTACGCGCCCCGGCCGCGCCACACTGGCGCGGATGACGCTTCCCTGCCCGCCTGCTGCCGCCGCTCGTCGCCGGGGCGGTCCGCGCGGATGGAAGCCGGGGGGTGCGTAGCGCTACCTTCGTCAACTTTGGAATTATCTTGCGCGAGCGACTCGGGGCGCGGCACAGCGGCCAAGGCGGGGAGAGATCATGAAGCTCATCATCGGCAACCGGACCTATTCGTCATGGTCGCTGCGCGGCTGGCTGGCATGCAAGCAGTCGGCGCTGCCGTTCGAGACCGAGGTCATCCCGATGGACTCGCCCGACTGGCAGTCGGGGAAGGCCAAGGCACTGCTGCCAGCGGGCAAGGTCCCGGTCCTGTGGGACGGCGACATCGCCGTGTGGGACAGCCTCGCCATCGTCGACTGGCTGGCCGACCGGGTGCGGACCGCGCGGATCAGCCGCGGTCACTTCTGGCCGGGCGACCTTGCCGCCCGCGCGCTCGCCCGGTCGATGTGCGCCGAGATGCATTCGGGCTTCACCGCGCTGAGGAGCGGCTGCGCGATGAACCTGCAGCGCGACTATCCCGATTACCGGCCGACGCCGGACGTCCTCGCCGACCTCGCCCGGATCGACGCGCTATGGACCGAGGCGCGGGCGAAATACCACTCGATCGACGAGGCGCACGAGGGGCCGTTCCTGTTCGGTACCTTTAGCGCCGCCGACGTCATGTTCGCCCCCGTCTGCACGCGCATCAAGACCTACGGCCTCCCCGTGGGCGAGGTGGCGCAGGCCTATGTCGCCGAGGTGCTGGCGCATCCGTGGATGGTCGAGTGGACGGCGGCGGCGCGGGCCGAGACCTATCCGTTCACGCGCCCCTACTTCGCCCATCTGGGCGAGGGCGTACCCGCCCGGTGATCCCCTGGCTGATCGTCGCGCTGCTGGCCGGCGCGGTGCTGCCGGTTCAGGCGGCGGTCAACGCGCGGCTCGGCGACGCGCTCGGCGGCCCGCTGTGGGGGGCGTTCGTGTCCTTCTGCGTCGGCACTGTCGCGCTCGGGCTGGTGCTGGCGGCACGGCGCAGCGCACCGACGCTCGCCGGGGTGCCGGCCTGGGCCTGGTTCGGCGGGCTGCTCGGCGCCTTCTACGTCGCCGGGGTGACGAGCGCCGTGCCGCGGCTGGGCGGGGCGGTGCTGGTCGGGCTGGTCGTCGCCGGGCAGATCGCCGCGGCGCTGGCGGTCGACGCCTCGGGTCTGCTGCCGGTGCAGCGTGCGGTCGGCTGGCAGGGGCTCGCCGGCGCGCTGCTGATCGTCGCCGGAGTCGTCGTCGTGGCGCGGCGGTGATCGACGCGCTCGACCTCGCCTGCCGGCTGATCGCCTGCCCCAGCGTCACGCCGGCCGACGCCGGCGCGCAGGACGTGCTCGACGCCGCGCTCGAAGGACATCGGCTTCGCCGTCCACCGCCTGAGCTTCGGCGAACCGCCGGACGGTCCGGTCCAGAACCTGTTCGCGACCATCGGCAGCGGCAGCCCGCATTTCGCCTTCGCCGGGCACACCGACGTCGTGCCGCCCGGCGCGGGGTGGGATGCCTTCACGCCACGGGTCGAAAACGGCTGGCTCATCGGGCGGGGTGCCGCCGACATGAAGGGCTCGATCGCTGCCTTCGTCGCCGCCGCCGAACGGCACGTCGCCCGCGGCCTCACGGGCACGCTCAGCCTGATCGTCACCGGCGACGAGGAGGGGCCGGCGACCTTCGGCACCGCGCCGCTGCTGGCGTGGATGGCGGCGAACGGGTACGTCCCCGACCTCTGCGTCGTCGGCGAGCCGACCAGCTCGGTGACGGTCGGCGACACGATCAAGATCGGCCGGCGGGGCTCGCTCAACGCCTGGCTGACGGTGCGCGGGCGGCAGGGGCACGTCGCCTATCCGGCGCAGGCCGACAACCCGGTGACGCGGCTGGTGGCGATCCTGGCGGCCCTGAAGGCGCGCGTGCTCGACACCGGCAGCGCGGCCTTCCAGCCGTCGAACCTGGAAGTGACCGACCTCAGCGTCGGCAACAAGGCGACCAACGTCATTCCGGCGCAGGCGTCGGCGCGGCTCAACATCCGCTTCAACGACCGCCAGCGCGGACCCGACCTCGAAGCGTGGCTGCGCGCCACCGTCGCCGAGCACGCCCCGGATGCGAGCGTGGAGGTGCGGATCACCGGCGAGGCGTTCCTGACCGACTCGGGGCCGCTCCCGGCCCTCTGCGCGGCGGCGGTGCGCGAGGTGACGGGGACCGAGCCGGTGCTGTCGACGACGGGCGGGACGTCGGACGCGCGCTTCATCCGCGCGCTCTGCCCGGTGGTCGAACTGGGCCTTCCCGGCGCGACGATGCACCAGGTCGGCGAGCAGGTGCGCGTCGCCGACGTTGCGGTGCTGACCGACATCTACGCGGCGGTCCTCGCCCGCGCGCTGCCCGGCTAGAGCGCGATCGCCCGTTCGCGGACGCCGGCGTCAGCAGGCAGCTCGCCCTCCCACGCCGCGACGACCGCGGCCGCGACGGCGTTGCCGATGACGTTGGTCGCGCTGCGGCCCATGTCGAGGAAGTGGTCGACGGCGAGGATCAGCAGCAACCCGGCCTCGGGGATGCCGTAGAAGGGCAGCGTCGCGGCGATGACGACGAGGCTCGCGCGCGGCACGGCGGCGATGCCCTTCGACGTCACCATCAGCAGCAGCAGCATCGACGTCTGCGCGGCGAACGACAGCTGGATGCCATAGGCTTGCGCGATGAACAGCGACGCGAACGCGCAGTACATCATCGACCCGACGAGATTGAACGAATAGCCCAAGGGCAGGACGAATGCGGCGATGCGGTTGGGCACGCCGAACGCCTCGAGCGCCTGCAGCAGCTTGGGGTAGCTCGCCTCCGACGAGGCGGTGGCGAAGGTGATGAGGAACGGCTCGCGGATCGCCGCGACCAGCCCGCGCGTCCGCCCGCGCCCGATCACCACCGCGCCGCCGCCGAGCAGCAGCAGCCAGAGGATGGCGAGCGCGAGGTAGAAGCCGCCCATGAACTTGCCGAAGGTGACGACGATGCTCAGCCCCTGGACGGCGATCGCCGCCGCCACCGCCGCGAAGACGGCGAACGGCGCGACGAGCATGACATAGGCGGTCACCTTGAGCATGACCGCGGCGACCGCCTCCAACCCGCGGACCAGCGGCGCGCCGGCCTCGCGCACGTGGATCAGGGCGACGCCCGCGAAGCAGGCGAAGATGACGATCTGCAGCACTTCGTTCTTGGCCATGGCCTCGATCAGTGAAGCCGGGATCAGGTGGGTGACGAAGTCCCTCAGCACGAAGCCGCCGCCGGCGAGGCCCGTTGCCGCGTCGGCCGGCGGCAGCGCCAGGCCGACCCCGGCTCCGGGCTGCAGCAGGTTGACCAGCACCGCGCCCAGCACCAGCGACACCAGGCTGCCGGCGACGAACCAGCCGAGCGTGCGGCCGAACATTCGGCCAAGGCTCGCGCCACCGTCGGCCGCGCCCATGTGGGCGATGCCGACCGTCAGCGTCGACAGGACCAGCGGTGCGATGATCATCTTGATCAGCCGCAGGAAGACGTCGGTGACGATGCCGAGATTCGCCGCCACGACTTTGGCGGTCGCCGCGTCGACGCCGGCATGGATCGCCCAGCCGGCGGCGATGCCGAGCAGCAGTGCAGCGATGATGAAGCGGGTCAGGCGGGTGGAAGACATGGCGGCGGACCCTCGCCCGGCGACCTCCGGGGGTCAAGCGGCGCGCCGCCGCCCGCCCGATGTGCCACGGGCTGGCGGCGAAGCGATGCTCCGCACGACACAAGTGGCCGGAGAAGCTGCGGCGATGGCGCGGACGCTGGGCGGCGCTCGTCCGCCGACGAGTTAACCCTAGTCCTCGGCATTAAGGATCTTCGGCTGATTGACAGTCGTCCCCGTCACCTCCAACCGGGGCATCAGCGGCGGTCGGGGGGATTGTCCGCCGCTGAGTTTTGGGGGGTTTTACAGCATGTCTGTCGTCGATTCCGCGCGCGTTCGCAACGCGTTGCTTCTTGGCACGTCCGGTCTTCTCGTCGCGATGCAGGCAGGCGCCGCCGATGCCGCGGCGGTCGTCTTCTACGACGGCGTCTCGAACACCGCACAGGGCGCGAGCGCCTCGGCGACGGGTGTCGCGGGCGGCAACAACGCGACCGCGACGGGCGCGAACTCGACGGCGATCGGCAACTCGACGAGCGCGACCGCAACGGGGACGACCGCGTTCGGTTCAGGCGCGCAAGCCACCGGCGCCGGTGCGACCGCGATCGGTGTCAGCTCGACCGCCAGCGGCACCAACGCCGTCGCGCTCGGCAACACCGCGGCCGCCACAACCGCCGGGTCGATCGCGATCGGCAACGGGGCCAACGCGGCGGCCGGCTCGAACAACATCGCTTTGGGTGCCGGTTCCCAGTTCCTCGGCGGCGACAATACCGCGCTGGCGACGTCGGCGACCAACGGCCTGACCTTCGGCCCGACGGCGGTGGCGACGTTCGCCGCCAATACCGGATCGCGCGGCCTGTCGCTCGGCAATACCGGCACCTCGACCACGCGCATCATCAACCTCGGTGCCGGTCGTATAACGGCGACTTCGACCGACGCCGTCAACGGCAGCGAACTGTTCAACGTCGCCACGGCTCTGCAGACGAACATCGCCAACAACGGTACGTCGATCACTAACAACGCCGCGGCGATCGTCGCCACGAACGCGGCGCTGACCAGCGCGTCGAATTTGCTGACCACGCGCATCAACGCGACGGATGCCAACCTGACCGCGGCGTCGAACTCGCTGTCGAGCCGCGTCGGCACCCAGGAGGCGAACCTCACCACCGCGTCCAACTCGCTCACCACGCGCATCAACACGACCGACGCGAACTTGACCGCCACTTCGAACTCGCTGTCGGTGCGCGCCGGCGCGGCCGAGGCGACCATCGCCACCAACACCGCGGCAATCGCCACCAACGCGACCGCGATCGCCGACAACTTCACGTCGCTGACGAGCGCGTCGAACTCGCTGACGACGCGGATCAGCACCGCCGAGGTGGCGACGACCGCGCTGCAGACGGCGGTCACGGACAATTTCACGTCACTGACGAGCGCTTCGAACTCGCTGACGACGCGGATCAGCACCGCCGAAGTGGCGACGACTTCGCTGCAGACGGTGGTCACCGACAATTTCACCTCGCTGACGACCGCGTCCAACTCGCTGACGACGCGGATCAGCACTGCCGAGGTGGCGACGACCGCGCTGCAGACGGTGGTCACGGACAACTTCACGTCGCTGACGAGCGTGTCGAACTCGCTCTCGGACCGCGCCACGATCGCCGAGGCGGCCATCGGCGCCAATACGGCGGCGATCGGCAACACGAACTTGGCGCTGACCGCGGCGTCGAACTCGCTGTCCGACCGCGCCACCATGGCCGAGGCGAACATCACCGCCAACGCCGCGGCCATCGCCAGCAACGCTTCCTCGCTGACCAGCGTGTCCAACTCCCTGACGGCGCGCGTCAGCACCGCCGAGGTGGCGACGACCGCGCTGCAGACCGTCGTCGCGGACAATTTCACGTCGCTGACGAGCGTGTCGAACTCGCTGTCGGACCGCGCCGCCACGGCGGAGGCGACCATCGCCGCCAATACGACGGCGATCGGGGTTAACGCGACGGCGATCGGCAATACGGACTTGGCGCTGACCGCAGCGTCGAACTCGCTGTCGACCCGCGCCACGGCGGACGAGGCGAACATCACCGCCAACGCCGCGGCGATCGCCGGCAACGCGTCCTCGCTGACCGACGTATCGAACTCGCTGACGACGCGGATCAGCACGGCCGAAGTCGCGACGACCTCGCTGCAGACGACGGTCACTGACAACTTCACGTCGCTGACGAACGTGTCGAACTCGCTCTCGGACCGCGCGACGGCCGACGAGACGAACATCTCCGCCAACACGACGGCCATCGCTGCGAACGCGACGTCGCTGACCAACGTTTCGAACTCGCTGACGACGCGGATCAGCAGCGCCGAGGTGACCATCGCGACGACCTCGACCGCGCTCGACAGCGCCTCGACGTCGCTGACCAACCGCATCGCCGCCACCGAGGCGGCGGGCACGACCGCGACGACGTCGATCAACACGCGGGTCACCGGCGACGAGACGACGATCGCCGACACCGCAACCTCGCTGACCAATGCGTCGAACTCGCTGACCTCGCGGATCAGCACGGCTGAGAACGTGACCGCAGCCAACGCGGTGTCGCTGACGAACGTGTCGAACTCGCTGACGACGCGCGCCGTCGCCGACGAGGCGGCGCTGACGACCGCCTCGACCTCGCTGACGACGCGCATCAGCACCTCGGAAGTCGTGGTCGCCAACAACGCCGTGTCGTTGACGAACGCGTCGAACTCGCTCACCTCGCGGATCAACTCGGCGGAGACGGTGACGGCCGCCAATGCGGTGTCGCTGACGAACGCGTCGAACTCGCTGACGGCGCGCGCCGTCGCCGACGAGACGGCGCTGACCAATGCCTCGAACTCGCTGTCGACACGGGCGTCGAATACCGAGATGGCGCTGGCCACGGCATCGAACTCGCTATCGAGCCGCGCGGCCCTTGACGAGGTCGCCCTGACGAACGCCTCCAACTCCCTGACGACCCGCATCTCGACCAGCGAGGTCAGGGTGTCGGCTGTCAGCGGCTCGCTGACGAACGTCAGCACCTCGCTCGTCAACGTCTCGTCATCGGTGGCGACCAACACGGCCAACATCACGTCGCTGACCAACGGCAGGATGGGTGTCGTCCAGGCCAACAACACCGGCGGCTATGCCTTCCCGGCGGCAACCGGTGCCAATTCGCTGGCGGTCGGCTACGGCTCGATCGGCAGCGGCGACGGGTCGTTCGCCGCCGGCGCGCAGGCGAGCGCGAGCGGCTTCGAGTTCGACCGCGATCGGGCGGGCGGCCGTCGCCCAGGGCGGCTCGGCGGTTTCGGTCGGCTCGCGCAATGTCGCCACGGGTAATGGCGCGGTCGCGATCGGCGACCCGAACGTGGCCACCGGCCAGGGCGCCGTTGCAATCGGGAACAGCAACACGGCCAGCGGCCAGGGCGCGGTCGCCGTCGGCAATCTAAGCACCGCCGGCGGCCAGAGCGCGGTCGCGATCGGCGACTCGGCCACCGCGGGGCTTGCAGGCAACGTCGCCATCGGCCGCAGCGCCTCGGCGACGGGCGCCGGTTCGGTCGCCGTGGGTACGGGCTCGACCGACAGCGGCCAGTCCAATGTCTTCGCCGTCGGCGGGACCGCGGTCGGGACGCAGCGCCGCGTGGTCAACGTCGCAGCCGGGACAGTCGCCACGGGCTCGACCGATGCGGTCAACGGCGGTCAGTTCTACACCTACCAGTCGTCGGTCGACACGCGCTTCGCCTCGATCGGGGTCGCCAACCCCTATGCCGCCAACGCGGTTGCGATCGGCATCAACTCGGCTGCTGCAGCGAACGGCAGCGCCTTCGGTGTCAATGCGAACGCCTCGGCTGCCGGCTCGTTCGCCGGCGGATACGGCGCCAACTCGGCCGGGACCAACTCGGTCGCGCTGGGCAACGCGGCCTCGGTGACGGCGCAGGGGATGAACTCGGTCGCGCTCGGCGCCGGCTCGGTCGCCAGCCAGCCGAACACGGTGTCGATCGGCTCGCCGGGTAACGAGCGTCGCCTGACCAACCTGGCTCCGGGCGTCAACGGCACCGACGCGGTCAACCTCACCCAGCTGAACTCGGTCTCCAAGGACGAGCGGCGCACCCGCGGCGGCGTCGCCATGGCGCTCGCCGCATCGACGGTGAACGTGCCGCTCGACCCCGGCGAGATGGGCGTGGTCGGCGCGGTCGGCTACTTCCGCGGTCAGCCCTCGCTCAGCCTCAAATACGAGGCGCGCCCGGGCACCCGCTGGATCGTCGGCGCCTCGGTCGGCGTCAGCACCCGCGAAGGCGATGTCGGCGGCTCGGCGGCGATCGGCTACAAGTGGTAAGCTGAAGTCGAATTGGGTTAGGGGCGGCGCGTCATCGGTGATGGCGCGCCGTCGCGCTGTTCGGGGCGTAGCGTGGTGAGACCGGACCAATGCTTAAGCTGAAAGGCGGATCGCCGGCCGAACGAGGCGTCGCGCTTGCCGCCGTTCGACCGGCGCTGCACAATTTTGGCCCTCGCCCTTGGCCGCAACCACGCATGGTGCGGATTTCGGGCGTAGTGGTCGCGTTTTCCGCGGCGCCGCGGTGATGCTGCGCGTCGGCGTCACCTTCGCCCGGCCGAGCGACGATCTGACCGACCTGCTCTGGTCGTCGGGGATCAGCCAGAACGCCGTCCTCCTGGTCCTGCTGCTGACCCGACTCGCCGACGTCGGCGAGGTTGTCGTCGTCGACGCGTCCGGCGCGCCGAAGCCCCACCCGCTGGCCGCCTGGTGCGGGGTCCCGACGCTGACCCCGGTCGAGGCGGCGGCGCACCTCGACCTCATCATCGAGTGCGGCATGCGCGCCGACGCCGAGACGATGGCGCGGTTCCGCGATCGCGGCGGCCGGCTGGTCTCGTACATGGCCGGCAACTCGATGGCGATGAATTTCGAGGCGCTGGCGAGCGGCATGGGGCACGGCGAGATCGTCTCGAGCGTGCCGTTCGATGCGGTGTGGATCACGCCGCAGCACTGGACGATGAACCGCGCGAGCTGTGCGCTGACCCGCTCGCCCGTCGTCCGGCAGGTGCCGCACATCTGGGAGCCGATCTTCATCGAGGCGCGCGCCCGCGCTGCCGGCCGTTCGCCGTTCTTCAAGGACGACCGCCCCAACGAAGCGCTGCGCCTCGGCGTCCTCGAGCCGAACGTCAACGTGCTCAAGACCTTCCACCTGCCGCTGCTCGCCTGCGAGGAGGCGTTCCGTACAGCGCCCGAGACGGTCGATCACGTCCTTCTGTTCAACACGGCGGCGATCAAGACGGTGCCGCACTTTCTCGAGCTGACGAGCGCACTCGACCTGTTCCGCGCCGGCAAGCTGTTTTCCGAAGGCCGGATGCCGACCGCCGAGGTCCTCCACACCCATGTCGACGCGGTCGTCGTCCATCAGTGGCAGAACGACCTCAACTATCTCTACTGGGACGTGCTGTGGAGCGGCCACCCGCTGATCCACAACTCGCCGGCGATCGAGGGCTGCGGCTACGCCTATGCCGATTTTGACCCCGCCGACGGCGGCCGCGCCATCGTCGAGGCGTCGCGCGTGCACCGCGGCCGCGCCGCCGCCGCGCGCGCCGAGGCGCTGGAGTTCCTCCGCCGCTTCAGCATAGACTCAGCGGCGGTACGGGCGCGGCACGAAGCGCTGATCACGGAGGTTATGGGATGATTATGCGGCTGCGTCGACAGATCGGCGCGCTGGCGGCGCTGCTTGCCGTCGCCGCCGGTCCCGCCGCGCCGCCGCCTGGCCCCGGCGGACCGTCGGCTGCGGTCGCCGGCGGCTTCCGCTCGGCCGCGAGCCCGATCCAGCGGCTGAACGCGGCCCTCGCGCAGATCCGGATGACGACCTGCGCCCCGGTCTTCCAGCAGGCAGGCGCCTTCATCTTTGAATCGGGCGAGGCGAACTTCACCGTTCAGCCGCTCGGCCCCGACGCCAACCGCTGGCCGACCGTCGTCACCATCGAGAGCAGTCACCTCTCACAGACGCCAGGCCGGGGAGCGCAGACGCGGGTGACGACGCTGGTCATCGCGCCGGCAGGCACCTGCTCGGGCATGTATACGCAGGTGATCTACTGGGCCGAGGCGTGTTCGGCGCTGAAGACCCGCGTGTTCACCGGCTTCACCCCCGACAAGCCACTCCTCGCCCGCGTCATGGTGAGCGAGGCGAACCCGGGCTTGCAGCTCTACCTGATGCCGGCGGGTACGGGATGCGTCTCGATCAAGAAAGAGCTGATCGGGTGACGCGCGACCGCGCCGGCGGCTACTCGATCGGCATCACCATCTTCGTCGCCAAGAACGGCGAGCTCGGCCTGTACGAAAACGGGCTGCGGCAGAACGTGATCTTTCTCTACCAACTGTTCGCCGCCGCGCCGGGATGCCGCCGCGTCCACCTGCTCAACCACGGCGACGGCGAGTTCGCCGGCTGGCCGCCCGACCTCGGCATGGACGGCGTGCCGGTGGTTCGCACCGCCGAGGTCGCCGACGATCTCGACGTCATCGTCATCATCGGCGCGAGCATCGAGGCGGCGGAGCTGAAGGCCCTGCGCGCCGGCGGCGTCCGCGTCGTCGGCTACAAGGGCGGCAATGGTGCGGTAATCTCGATCGAGGCGATGGCCGCCAGCCCGGCGCGCAACGACGCCGAACGCTACTTCGACATCGACTGCTACGACGTGCTGTGGATGACGCCGCAGCACCTGCACACCTACGCCGGCTGGTGCCGAACCCTGTACCGGGTTCCGGTCGAGCCGGTGCCGCAAGTCTGGGGACCGGCCTTCATCGCCAACCGCGCCGGCGCGCTCGGCGACCGCTTCGGCTACCGGCCGCCGGCGCCGGGCTGGCGGATCGGCATCATGGAGCCGAACATCACGGTGATGAAGACCAGCCACATCCCGATGCTGGTCTGCGAGGCGGCGTGGCGCCAGGACCCCGCCGCGGTTCGTGAGGTCTATGTCTCGAACACCGCCAAATTCCGCGAGCAGCCGCATTTCCTGAGCTTTGCCAACGCCCTTCGCGCGACGCGGGCGGGCGTAATGAGCTTCGAGCCGCGCTTCGTCTCTGCCGACTTCCTCGCCAACCATTGCGACGCCGTGGTCGCACACCACTGGCAGAACGGGCTCAACTATCTGTATTACGAGGTGCTCTACGGGGACTATCCGCTGATCCACAATAGCGAGTTCCTGCGCGATTACGGCTATTACTATCCCGACTTCGCCGCCGATGTCGGAGGCGAGGCGCTGCTCGCGGCGCACGCGTGCCATGATCGCGAACTGGCTGCGTACCGGCAGGCGAACGCCGACCTCTTCGCCCGGCTCGCTCCCACGGCCCCGGCCAACATCGAGCTGCACGAGCGGCTGGTCGCCGCGGTCCTCGCCGCGCCCTCGCGCGCGGCCTAGACCGGTTCGGGAGTCCGCATCGGCGGCCGCGCCAGCAGCACGTGCGGCTGCAGGCAGTCGGGCAGCGGCTTCGGCCGGGGCGCTTCGGGGGGCTGGCGATCGTCGCCGCCGCCCGACCCGCCGCGGCGCAGGGTGACGATTTCGTACACCGCGACCGCCAGAGGGGCACCGAAGCTCAGGACGCCGGACAGGATGACGTAGGTGGCCGAGGTCATAGCTGCCTCCGAAGGCGACTCGCTTGGTTAACGCTACGCCCGCTCCTCGTCGGCAGGCAAGCCCCGCCCACGGCAGGCCGTCAGCTTGCGGCGATCAGTTGCGCCACGGTCGCGTGGAAGCGCGCGATGCCCTGCTCGAGGCCGCCGAGCAGCACGTGATCGACCGCGCCGGACGCAAGTCCCTGCTGCCCGAGCGCCGCGGCGCGAAAGTCCTCGGCCGCGAACACGCCGCCGTCGAGCAGGTCCCACGACCGCTGCCAGTGCGCCTCGGCCTTGGGCGTCAGTGGCGGTTCGGGGATGAGCATGAAATCCTCGACCAGCGTCCGGTCGACGGCGCGCGGCATCAGCGTCATGATGTTGATGTAGTCCGGCGAGGCGACGATCACCGTGCCGGGCAGAAGCTGATAGGCGAAGGTCACCGTCCGCCGCAGCGCCGCCCAGTCGGACCAGTCGACCCCGTCGAGCTTCTCCGCCCGCCCGACGGCCGAGCGCGCATGCGGCCCGATTGTATCGCCCGTGGTCACGCCATCCTGGAAGAAGGGGCCAATCGTCGCCGCGTGCAGGCGGGTGACGTGATAGCTTTCGAGGAACGCATCCATGATCAGCTTCCAGTTCGCACGCACCTCGTGCGTCCTGCGGCGGTAGAGGTGCTGATCGGCGAACCCCAGCGCATCGAAGTCGGCGGCGAGGGCGCCCGCGGCGAAGCCGAAGTCGTAATTATGCCCGCGCTCAAGGCCGACCCAGACGAGACCGCCGGCCTCGACGCTCGGCAGCTCGACCAGGCCGCGTTCCGTGCGGTCGAGACCGGCGAAGGTCTCGGGCCGCGGCAGCCCGGCAAGGCGCCCATCGAGGGCATAGCTCCACGCGTGATACGGGCAGACGAGGCGGGGTGCCTCGCCGACGCGGTCGTCCTCGACCAGCCGCGTACCCCGGTGGCGGCAGACGTTGAGGAACACCCGGAGGTCGCCGCGCCGGTCGCGGGCGAGCAGCAGCGGCACGCCGAACCCGTCGTGGGTCACGCTCATGCCCGGGCGCGGCAGCAGGACCGACGGCGCGACGACCACCGGCAGCCGCCGGAGGGCGGCCTGTTCCCGCGTGAAATGCGCCGGATCGGTGTAGGCAGCCGAGGGCACGCGGCCGATCGTCGCCGGCGCCGGCTGGCCGGCCGCGGCCGGGATCGCCGCGGCGAGCGCCAATTGCCCCGGTGTCGGGGTACGGAAGGGAACGCGAACGTCCATCCCTGCAGTTTACGCGCGCGGAAAGCAGTTGGCGAGTGGCTGTCCTCCCGCGCCCGCCGGCATTGCGCGCTCTGCCCGAGCCGCTACGAAGGATCGTTCCCGGTGCGCGAGGATTGGACGCCCCATGACCATGTTCATGTTCGCCACCGGCATCGAGAACAGCTATCCGACGGTCGGCGGCAAGCGCGTCGACGAGATGGCGAAGTGCGGTCACTACACGCACTGGCAGCAGGATTTCGCCGCCGTCGAAGAGCTCGGCATCCGCTATCTGCGCTATGGACCGCCGATCCACACCACCTGGCTAGGCGACGGCAAATACGACTGGGACTTTGCCGACGCGACCTTCGCCGAGCTTCTGAAGCGCGACATCACGCCGATCGTCGACCTCTGTCACTTCGGCGTGCCGGACTGGGTCGGCGACTTCCAGAACCCCGATTTTCCGACGACTGTTCGCGCGCTACGCACGAGCCTTCGCCGCGCGTTTTCCGTGGGTCCAGCTCTATACGCCGATCAACGAGATGTTCATCTGCGCCCTGTTCAGCGCCAAGTACGGCTGGTGGAACGAGCAGATGACGAGCGACCACACGTTCGTCATGGCGCTGAAGCACTTGGTCCGCGGCAACGTATTGGCGATGCAGGTCATCCTCGATGTCCGCCCCGACGCCATCTTCATCCAGTCGGAATCGTCGGAATACTACCACGCCGACAATCCCGCCGCGATCGGGCCGGCCGAGACGCTCAACTCGCTGCGCTTCCTCAGCCTCGACCTGAACTTCGGCCGGCGGACGGGATCGGCGATGTACCAGTATCTGCTCGACAACGGCATGACCCGCGACGAGTACGACTGGTTCATGAACACGCGCCTGAAGCAGCACTGCATCATGGGCAACGACTACTATCTGACGAACGAGCACCGCGTCGCCGCCGACGGCAGCAGCCGCGCGTCGGGCGAGGTCTTCGGCTACGACGGGATTACCTGGCAGTATTTCGACCGCTACCGCCTGCCGGTGATGCACACGGAGACCAACCTCGCCGACTACAAGGACGGTGGGCAGGCCTCGGTCGATTGGCTGTGGAAGCAATGGGCGTGCGTCCTCCGCGTGCGCAACGACGGCATCCCGATCGTCGGCTTCACCTGGTATTCGCTGACCGATCAGGTCGATTGGGACAGCGCGCTCCGCGAGGACAACGGCCGAGTCAACCCGCTCGGCCTTTTCGACCTCGACCGCAACATCCGCCCGGTCGGCGCGGCGTACAAGCAGCTGATCAAGGATTGGGGCATGGTACTGCCGACGCAGAGCGTGTGCATGGTCGTGCCGCTGGTCAAGCCGAGCGAATACAACGATCCCTGGGCGGCGCGGCGGCGGAGTGAGGCGGAAGCTATGCGCCGGGCAAAGATGCCGTCGATGCCCGACACGAGCGGGTCGGCGGCGACGCCGCAGGCGTGAGGCTCAGGCGGCGAGCAGTTCCCGCTCCGCCCTCTGCGCCGCCGGTACCGCCTTGGTGAACCGCAGTTCGCCATCGTCGATCTTGCCGAAGCGCAGTTCCACCGTGTCGAGGACGTAGTTCGCCGTCACCTTCCACGGCCGGCGGTTGCCCGACTTGGGCATGGCTCCGGCCGCACGCTGGACATAGCCCGAAGAGAGGTCGAAGGCGAGCCGCTCGGCGTGAACGTCGGGACCGGGCACGGGCGTCGCGATCGACGTGCCCGTCGCCTTCATGTGGTTCAACAGGCGCACGACATAGCCGGCGATGAGGTCGGCGCGCAGCGTCCATGAGGCGTTGATATAGCCGAGCGTAAGCGCCAGGTTGGGCACGTTCGAGAACATCATCCCCTTGTAGGCGATGCAGTCGCCCGGGTTGACCGCCTGCCCGTCGACCGTCACGCGCATGCCGCCCAAGGCGACGAGCTTCAGCCCCGTGGCGGTGACGATGACATCGGCGGGCAGCTCCGCGCCGGACTTGAGCTTGATACCGGTCGTCGTGAAGCGGTCGATGTGGTCGGTGACGACGCTCGCCGTCCCCGCCTTGATCGCCGCGAACAGGTCGGCATCGGGGATCAGGCACAGGCGCTGGTCCCAAGGATTGTAGCGCGGCGTGAAATGGGTAGCGACGTCATAGTCCTCGCCCAGTTCCTGCCGCACCCCGCCGAGCAGCAGGTCGCGCACCTTGGCCGGCTGGGTCCGCGTCAGGCGATAGAAGTACATGCCCCAGCCGACGTTCTTCAGCCGGATGAGGTTATAGGCGAGCTTTGCCGGCAGCAGTTTGCGCAGGCGGTCGGCGAGCGCGTCGTTGCCGGGACGGCTGACGACGTAGGTCGGGCTGCGCTGAAGCATGGTGACATGCGCCGCAGTCTTTGCCATCTCGGGCACGAGCGTCACCGCCGTCGCGCCGCTGCCGATGACGACGACCCGCTTGCCGGCGTAGTCGAGGTCGTCGGGCCAGAACTGCGGGTGGACGATGCGGCCGGTATAGTCGGCTTCGCCGTCGAACTCGGGACGATAGCCCTCGTCGTAGCTGTAGTAGCCACTGCACATGTAGAGGAAATTGCACGACATTGTCGCGGTCGAGCCGTCGCTCCGCGCCGCCGTGACCGTCCAGCGCGCGGTCTCGCTCGACCAGCTGGCGTCGGTCACCTTGTGGTCGAAGCGGATGTGGCGCTCGACGTCGTTCTCCGCCGCCGCCTCCCTGACGTAGGACAGGATCGACGGGCCGTCGGCGATCGACTTGGCCGCGGTCCATGGCTTAAAGCGGTAACCGAGGGTGAACATATCGCTGTCGGAGCGGATGCCGGGGTAGCGGAACAGGTCCCAGGTGCCGCCGATCGCCTGCCGCCGCTCAAGAAGCGCGAAGCTCCGCTCGGGTGCGCGCTTCTGCAGATGGACCGCCGCGCCGATGCCCGACAGGCCGGCTCCGACGATCAGAACGTCGACATAATCCATGACCGCGTCTTTCCTAGCCGATTGACGCGAACGTAACCCAACCACCGGGCGATGCCTAGCCGCCCGCGACGATCGCCGCCAGCTCCGCCGGGCGCAGGGCGGGGGCGAGCTGGTCAAGGGTGCATCGGCGCGGGTCCTTGTCGGGACGCCAGCGGACTAGCGCCGTGCCGTGGCGGAAACGGCCGGCGGTGACCTGGTCGTAGCGCACCTCGACCACGAGCGCGGGACGCAGAGGCACCCAGGCGGCGGACCGGTCCGTGCGCCACCGGCTCGGGCCGCCGGGCGCGGTCCCAGTGAACCCGGTCCCGCCGGCGAGCGGTGCCAGGCGGGCGGTCAGCGCCGCGCGTTCGTCGGCCTTTATCGCCGAGGTGAAGCCGACATGGTTCAGCCGGCCATCGGCGTCGTAGAGGCCGAGAAGCAGTGAGGCGACCTCGTCGCTGCCGGTCTCAGTGCGGAAGCCGCCGACGACGCAGTCGGCGGTGCGCAGCGGCTTGACTTTGATCATTGCGCGTTCGCCGGCGTGGTAGCGGTCGTCCGCGCGCTTGGCGACGATGCCGTCGAGCGCACCGCCGCTCGCTGCCAGCCAGGCGGCGGCCGCGGCGCGGTCGCGCGTCGCCGGGGACAAGTCGACACCCGCTTCGCCGCCGACCAACCCCTCGAGCGCGGCGCGGCGGTCACCGAGCGGCATATCGACCAGCACCGTCGCACCGGCGGCCAGGCAGTCGAACAGCATCAGCCGCGCCGGCGTCTGTCGGCTCAGCTTGGCGATGCGGCTCGCGGCCGGATGAAGGCGGGCCTGAAGTGCGTCGAAATCGGCCACCCCGTCCCGTACGATCAGCAGCTCGCCGTCGACGACAAAGCGGTCGGAGGCGAGCGCGGCGACGTCGGCCACGACTTCGGGAAAGAAGCGGTCGAGCGGCTTGCCCGATTTCGACATCAGCGCGACCTCGCCGCCGCCCTTGAAGACGAGGCAGCGGAAGCCGTCCCACTTCGGCTCGTACTGCCAGCCCGCCCCCTCGGGCAGCGCGGCGGCGAGCTTCGCTTCCATCGGCGCAGTCGTGGTCGGTAGTGAAAACACGCCAGCCGAACGCGCGGGCGGCTCAGCCGGCCCACACGCCGCCGTCGAGGCCGGTGACCCCATGGCCGACGACCTCGAACAGGCCGCCCGCCAGCGGCTGACGCCCGAGTGCCGCGTCGTCGAGTTCGGCGCGCGCGCTGGTGACGAATAGGCGGTCGAGTTTCGGGCCGCCGAATGTCGCGCTGGTGACGTTGGACACCGGCAGGGTGAACTCGCCGACGATTGCCCCGTCGGGTGCGACCCGGCGCAGGCACCAGCCACCCCAGAAGGCGATCCACAGGTGCCCGTCGGCATCGGTCGTCATGCCGTCGGGATTGCCGCTGACGTCCTTCCAGCGGCGGAACACTCGGCGCTCACCGACGGCACCGCCGGGTGCGAGGTCGAAGGCATAGGTCACGCGGTCGAGCGTGTCGCTGTGGTACAGCGTGCGCCCGTCCGGGCTGAACGCCGGGCCGTTGGTGATGCGATAGCCAAGGTCGGTCGCCGCCCAGCTGTGGTCGGGCCGCAGCGCATAGAGCACGCCCGACCGCGCCTGCTTGGTATCGTCCATCGTGCCGGCCCAAAAGACGCCATGCGGATCGACCTTGCCGTCGTTGAAGCGGTTGTCGGCGAGGTCGGCCTCCGGATGGTCGATCACTTGGAAGATGCCGGCCTCCGGGTCGACGACGGCGAACCCGTCCTGCGTCCCCGCGACCAGGCCGCCGCGGGCCCGCACTGCGATCGAGCCGACGCGGCACGGCGCGGTCCAGCTCGCCTGCTCGCCCGTTGCACGGGTCGAAGCGGTGCAGCTGGCGCTGCTCGATGTCGACGAAGCGGACGACGCCGGTGCGCGCGTCCCAGATCGGCCCTTCACCGAGCGTACAGCGCGCATCCCACAGGCAGCGCCAGCCCGGACCTTCGATCGCCTCGGCCATTCCGGGTCCCTCGTTGCTTTGTGCGGTGGAAACTTAGCGGCGACGTGCGTATCAGGCGAGGCGAACGTTGGAGTGCGTATGTCCGATCCCAAGCCGAAACTCCGATCGGCCGCGACCTACGGCAAGCGCGACCGGGACGGCTTCATCCACCGCAGCTGGATGAAGGCGCAGGGCTTCCCCGACCATGTCTTCCACGACAAGCCGATCATCGGCATCTGCCAGACGTGGAGCGAGTTCAACCCGTGCCACAGTCACCTGCGGGAGATCGCGGAGGCGGTGAAGCGCGGCGTCTGGGAGGCAGGCGGCTTCCCGCTGGAGTTCCCGGTGATGAGCCTCGGCGAGACGCAGATCCGCCCGACTGCCATGCTGTTCCGCAACCTGATGAGCATGGACGTCGAGGAGTCGATCCGCGGCTATGCGATGGATGGTGTCGTGCTGCTCGGCGGATGTGACAAGAACTCGCCGGCGATGCTGATGGGGGCGGCCTCGGTTGGCTTGCCCGCCATGCTGGTCAGCTCGGGGCCGATGCTCAACGGCAAGTTCCGCGGCCAGGACATCGGCAGCGGCACCGACGTCTGGCGCTTCTCCGAGGAGGTCCGCGCCGGGACCATGTCGAACGACGAGTTCATGGCCGCCGAAGCCGGCATGAGCCGCTCGCCCGGCACCTGCATGACGATGGGCACGGCGTCGACGCTGGCCTGCATCTTCGAGGCGATGGGCCTGTCACTGCCCTTCAACGGCACGCTCCCCGGCGTCGACGCGCGCCGACGGGCGATGGCGCACCGCACGGGCAACCGCATCGTCGAGCTGGTCAACGCCGGCGCCCGCATCGACGACGTGCTGACCCGACCGGCATTCGAGAACGCGGTCAAGATCTGCGCCGCGATCGGCGGCTCGACCAACGCCGTCCTCCACCTGCTGGCGCTGGCCGGCCGCGCCGGCGTGCCGTTCGACCTCGCCGACTGGCAGCAGCTCGGCCACAGCGTCCCGCTGATCGTCGATCTGATGCCGTCGGGCCGCTACCTGATGGAGGACCTGCAGTACGCCGGCGGCATCCCGGCGGTAATCGCCGAGCTGGGCGACCGGCTCGACCTCGACCATGTCGGCGTCTCGGGCCTTAGCCTGCGCGAGATCGCCGCGACCGCGCGTAACGACAACCCGCACGTCATCCGCCGGGTCGGCGACCCGCTGATGGCCGAGGGCGGGCTGGTCATCCTGAAGGGCAACCTCGCCCCGCGCGGCGCGGTGATCAAGCCGGGCGCGGCGACGCCGGAACTGCTCCAGCACCGCGGCCGGGCGGTGGTGTTCGACTCGATCGAGGATTTCCACGCCCGCGTCGACGATCCCGGGCTCGACATCGATGCCAGCTGCGTGATGGTGCTGAAGGGCTGCGGGCCGAAGGGCTATCCGGGCATGCCGGAGGTCGGCAACATGCCGCTGCCGCGTAAGCTACTTGAGGCGGGCGTGCGCGACATGGTCAGGATCAGCGACGCGCGGATGAGCGGCACGGCCTTCGGCACGGTCGTCCTCCACTGCGCTCCCGAAGCCGCCGCCGGCGGGCCGCTCGCGCTGGTCCGCGACGGCGACATGATCGCGCTCGACACCGCGAACGCCATGCTGACGCTGGAGGTCGGCGAGGCCGAGCTCGCCGCGCGCGCCGCCGCCTGGACGCCGCCGCCGGCCGTTTATGATCGCGGCTGGTACAAGCTCTACATCGACCACGTCCTCCAGGCGGATCAGGGGGCCGACCTCGACTTCCTCGTCGGCCGCAGCGGCAGCGCCGTCACGCGCGAGTCGCATTGATGGCCGCGATCGGTGACTTCGTCGCGGTCGACTGGGGCACGACGAACCGCCGCGTGTGGCGCGTCGCGGGCGGAACCGCGACGCATCTCGCCAGCGACGACCGCGGCATCCTTGCCGTCGACGACTTTCCGGCCGCCCTCGCCGAGGTCCGCGCGCACGCGCCCAGCGTGCCGGTCCTGATGGCCGGCATGATCGGCTCGAACCGCGGCTGGCACGAGGTGCCCTATGTCCCCGCGCCGGCGACGCTTGCCGCCGTCGCCGCCGGCGTCCGCTGGGTCGAGCCCGACATCGGCATCATCCCCGGCGTGTCCTTCGCCGACCCGGGGCACGCCGACGTCATGCGCGGCGAGGAGGTGCAGCTGTTCGGCGCCGGTCTCGACGGACTCGTCTGCCACCCGGGCACGCACACGAAATGGGTCGAGATGGAAGGGGGGGCGATCGCCCGTTTCCGCACGGTCATGACGGGCGACGTCTTCGCCGCGCTCGCCACGCGGTCGATCCTCGCCGACCTGCTGGCGCTGCCTGCGCCGATCGATGACGCGTTTGCAGCCGGCGTCGATCACGGCTTCGCGCATGCCGACCTGACCGCCGAGCTGTTCACCGCGCGCGCCCGCGTCGTCCTCGGGCTACGCGAGGCGGCGACGGCGGCGTCGTATATCTCGGGGCTGCTGATCGGCAGCGACCTGCGCACCGGTCTCGGCCGGCTGCGCGCCGACGTCGTGCCCGTTCTCGGCGCGCCGGCGCTGACCGCGCGATTCGCTGCCGCCCTGACACGCGTCGGCCGGACGCCCGTGGAACAGGACGGCGACGCGGCGTTTATCGCCGGGATGACGGCGATCGCGGGGGCTCTGTGACTGCAATCGAGCGCTTCCGGACCCACTTCGCGGCCTGTCCGCTGGTCGCCATCATCCGCGGCGTAATGCCCGGCGAGGCGGTAGCGATCGGCGAAGCGCTCGTCGCGGCTGGAATCCGCATCATCGAGGTGCCGCTGAACTCGCCCGACCCGTTCGCCAGCATCGCCGCGCTCGCGAAACGATTCGGTCAGGAGGCGACGGTCGGTGCGGGCACCGTGCTGACCACCGACGACGTCGCCCGCGTGCGTGATGCCGGCGGCACGATCGTCGTCTCGCCGCACGCCGATACCGCCGTCATCGCCGCGACGGCCGCGGCCGGCCTGGTGGCGGCACCAGGCTATTTCACGCCCACCGAGGCGTTCGCCGCACTTGCCGCCGGGGCTCATGTGCTCAAGCTGTTTCCGGCGGAGGCGGCGTCGCCCGCGGTCCTGAAGGCCCAGCGTGCCGTGCTGCCAAAGGACGTGCCGATCGTGCCCGTCGGCGGCATTGTGCCCGAGTTCTCTGGCACCGTGGCTCGCGGCGGGGGCGGACGGCTTCGGCCTCGGCGGCGGCCTTTACACGCCCGGCCGCGGTGCGGACGACGTCGGCACCCGCGCGCGCGCCTATGTCGCCGCGCTTTCGCGCTAGACCCTCCTCCCGATCGCGGTAGACCTCGCCGGATGAATACGGTTGCCCTTCCCGTCCACGCCACCCGCGAGCGCCAGTCGCTCGACGGGGTGTGGGATTTCCGCCTCGACCGCGAGGAGACATGGCGGGCGATCCAGGTGCCCGGCGTCTGGCAGGCGCAGTTCGACGATCTCCGCGAGACGCAGGGCGTCACCTGGTACCGGCGCAACTTCACCGTGCCCCGCTCGTGGCAGGGCGGGGGCGCCGGGCACGAGGTCGTGCTCGGCTTCGGCGCGGTCAACTATCTGGCCGAGGTGTTCGTCAACGGCCGCCGCGTCGCCACGCACGAGGGCGGCTATCTCGGCTTCGAGGTCACGCTCGACTCGCAGGCGCTGTGGGCGGACAACAGCCTCGAGGTGAAGGTCACGCTGCCCTCGAACGACCGGGCGGAGTTCCCCGACCATCCGTTCCAGGAGATCCCGCACGGCAAGCAGAGCTGGTACGGCCCGATGGGCGGCATCTGGCAGTCGGTCTGGCTCGAGCGGCGGCCGTGCGAACACCTTGGCGAGGTGATCCTGGGTGCCGACCTCGCCAGCGGCGCGGTCGGCTTGTCGGTCGCAGTGTCGGCAGCGGCTGGCGGCGCGGCGATCGTTGCAACCGTCGTCGGACCCGATAACAAGCCGGTGCGGACCCGCGTCGATTGCGCCGGCCGCGCCCTCGTGCCGCTCGGCCTGACCGTGCCGCACCCGGCCGCCTGGTCGCCCGAGCATCCAAATCTCTATCAGTTGACGATCCAGCTGGTCGACGGGCCGACCGTGCGCGACACCGCCACGCGCCATTTCGGCTTCCGCACCATCGCGACGAAGAACGGCCAGTTCCTGCTCAACGGCCAGCCGTTCTACATGCGCTGCGCTCTCGATCAGGACTATTATCCCGAGGGGCTCTATACGGTTCCCAATCTCGCCTATCTCGAGGACCAGTTCCGCAAGGCGAAGGCGCTCGGCCTCAACACCATCCGCTGCCACATCAAGGTTCCCGACCCGCTCTACTACGACGTCTGCGACCGGCTCGGGCTGCTGGTCTGGACCGAGTTCCCCAATTTCGAGCGGTTCAGCGAAAAGGCCGCCGAGCGCGCCCGGATCACCGCCGAGGGCATCATCGCCCGCGACGGCCACCATCCCTCGATCATCGCCTGGACGATCATCAACGAGGATTGGGGAACCCGGCTGACCGAGGATCCCGACCATCGCCGCTGGCTGGTAGACCAGTACGACTGGCTGAAGGCGCATGATCCCAGCCGGCTGGCAGTCGACAATTCGGCCTGCTTTCCTAATTTCCACGTCAAGACCGACGTCGAGGACTATCACTACTATCGCGGCGTTCCCGACCGGCGTGGCGAGTGGGACAC
Organism: uncultured Alphaproteobacteria bacterium; assembly: GCA_963846485.1. Classification (GTDB taxonomy): domain Bacteria; phylum Pseudomonadota; class Alphaproteobacteria; order Sphingomonadales; family Sphingomonadaceae; genus Polymorphobacter_B. The sequence continues at coordinate 34,852 of CAWJWB010000006.1, forward strand.
GCTGACCGAGCGCTTCGCCGCACGCGAGGACTGGACCTTCTCGCCCTATGGCGATGCCGAGCGGCGCGGCGACGAGCCGCTGGTCTGCTCCGAATTCGGCGTCTGGGGCCTTCCACACCCGCGCGACCTGCGCCGCGGCGGAACGGTCGACCCGTGGTGGTTCGAGACCGGCGCGCAGTGGGGCGAAGGGGTCGCCTACCCCAAGGGGCTCGAGCAGCGCTATCGCAGCTTTTTCCTGGACCGTGCCTTCGGCAGCTTCGATGCGTTCATTTCGGCGACGCAGTGGTTCCAGTTCACGGGGCTCAAGTACCAGATCGAGAAACTGCGGTCGCAGGCACCGATCCAGGGCTACGTCATCACCGAGCTGACCGACATCTACTGGGAAGCGAACGGCCTGATGGACATGGAGCGCAACCTGCGCGCCTTCCATGCGCCCTTCGCCGACATCAACGCCGACGTTGTCATCGTGCCCGGCTTTCGGCGCTGGGGCTATTGGGCAGGCGAGCGGATCGACCTTGCTCCCCAGGTGGCGACGGGCGGCGGCTTCGTCGGGCCGGGGGCGGTGCTCGAATGGAGCCTCGAACCGCTCGGGCTCGCGGGCAAGGTGCCGGTGCCGGCGACCGGAGCCAACCGCGTCGCGGCGATCCCCGGCCTCGACCTCATCCTGCCAGAGGTGAGCGCGGCGGTCGCAGCGACGCTGCGCCTCACGCTGCGAGACAGCAAGAACCACGTGATCGCCCGCAACTACGAGGCGTTCAGTGTCTATCCCGCGGCCATGCCGGCGGAGATCGACGGCCTGTGGACCGACGACCAAGCTCTCCGCGAGCGGCTGATGGCGCTCGGCTACGGTCTGGCGGCATCGGCCGAGGCGGCGGGGCTGACAGTGGCACGGGGCATGGACACAGCGCTCGTCGAACGCGTGCGACGCGGCCATCGCGCGCTGATCATCGTCGAGGACGGAGCATCGCACTGGCTGCGGACCGACGAGCCGCCGTCGCTGATGCCGGTGCCCTACCACATGGACCAGGCGTTTCCCGGCCTGTTCGCCCAGACGCGCGACAACATCCTGCGCGGCGACTGGATCACCGCGTTCAGCTGGCTGGCGCGGAGCGGCGTTTTCGCCGGCATCCCCGCGCATCGCACGAACGGCCCGATGTTCGACCTGTCGTTCGAGCGCGTTGTTCCCTCACCTCGTGCTCGTCGGCATGAAGCCGTGGGAGCACGAGGCGCATGTTCCTGCGGGGCTCGTCGTCGGCTGGGGCCACAAGGCGAGCGCGATCATCGCCGAACGCTGGTTCGGCCGCGGTAAGGCGGTGCTGACGACCTTCCGCCTGTCGAGCGACGCGCCCGGCGCCGATCCGGTGGCAACGATGCTGCTGCGCGCCCTCATTACCCAGGCGCTGGCCGGCTAAGCCTCAGCCGACGTCGTCGCCGCGCTTGTCTGTCGAGATCCCGGGAGCTTCCTGCTCGGTCTCTGTGCCCGACGGCAGGCCGGACTGAGCGTTCGTGCCCACCGCGTGACCGCTGCCGTTGGAGGCCGCCGGGGCGGAGCCCGGGTTCGGCGTGCCGCCGGCAACCCCCTCGACGCGCCGGGGATCGCCGCTCACTGGGCGTCGCTCGCGTTGCCGCGGCGTGGCGCGTTGGGGTTGTCGCCGCCGCGGTAGGCGGGATCGGTCTGGCCGCCGGGCGAGCCGCCGCCGTGGGTTGTCTCGACCGGCTCGTTGCGCGACCCGCCGCCCGACTGGCCGCCGCCGGCACCCTCGCCGTCCGGATGGAGGTCGTCCGGTGCATCGTCGGGCCGCGCGCCGACGTCGCCGTAGCCGAGTTCGTTGCGGGGTTCTGCCATCGCCCAGTCTCCTTGTTCTCGGTCAACGTCCGTCTCGCCGCCGCCGTTCCGCTTTGCTAGCCTCGCGCAAAGCCTGGGGAGTGCCTGTGACCGATGACCTTTATCCCGTGCCCGCCGCGGCCAAGGCGCGCACGCGGATCGACGCCGCTGCCGCCGAACATATGCGCGCCGCCGCTGCCAGCGACCCGGACGGCTTCTGGCGCGGCGAGCTCGGGCGGCTCGACTGGACCGTGCCGCCCTCGATCATGGGAAACTGGAGCTTCGATCCCGTCTCCATCCGCTGGTTCGAGGACGGGATGCTCAACGCCAGCGCCAACTGCCTCGATCGCCACGACCCCGACGGCATCGCCATCGTCTGGGAGGCGGACGACCCGGCGACGCCGCCGCGGCGGATCAGCTACGGCGAGCTGACCGCCGAAACCTGCCGCATGGCGAACGTCCTGACCGACCTGGGCGTCGCCCGCGGTGACCGGGTGACGATCTACCTGCCGATGATCCCCGAAGCGGCCGTGGCGATGCTCGCCTGCACCCGTATCGGCGCGGTCCACTCGGTGATCTTCGCCGGCTTCTCGCCCCAGGCGATCGCCGGGCGCATCGCCGACGCCGGGAGCCGGATCGTCATCACCGCGGACAGCGGCATGCGCGGCGGCAAGCCGCTGGCGCTGAAGGCGGCGGTCGACGCCGCGTGCGACCTCGCCGGTGGCGTCGAAGCGGTACTCGTCGTGCGCCACGGCGGCGGCGACTGTACGTTCACGCCAGGACGCGACCACTGGTGGCATGAGCTTCGCGCCGGCGTTCCCGCCACCTGTCCGCCAGTGGCAATGGGCGCCGAGGATCCGTTGTTCCTGCTCTACACCAGTGGCTCGACCGGCAAGCCCAAGGGCGTGCTCCACACGACTGGCGGCTATCTGCTGTGGGCGAACTTCACCTTCGACCTAGTGTTCGATTACCAGCCGGGCGAGCTGTTCTGGTGCACCGCCGACGTCGGCTGGGTGACGGGGCACAGCTACATCGTCTACGGGCCGCTGTCGGCCGGCGCGACGGTGCTGATGTTCGAGGGCGTGCCGACCTGGCCCTCATCGGACCGTTTCTGGGCCACGATCGCGCGGCACAAGGTGGACATCTTCTACACCGCGCCGACCGCGCTGCGCGCGCTGATGCGCGATGGCGAGGGCCCGGTACGCCGTCACGACCTGTCGTCGCTCCGCCTGCTCGGATCGGTCGGCGAGCCGATCAACCCCGAGGCCTGGGGCTGGTATCACCGCGTCGTCGGCCAGGGGAAGCTGCCGATCGTCGACACCTGGTGGCAGACGGAGACCGGCGGCGTGCTGATCTCGCCCCTGCCGGGCGCGACCGACCTCAAGCCCGGATCGGCGACCCTGCCGCTGCCCGGCGTCGCGCCGGCGCTGGTCGACGCCGACGGCCGTTTCCTCGACGGCGAGGCGAGTGGCAATCTTGTCCTCACCCGCAGCTGGCCGGGACAGGCGCGAACCCTGTGGCAGGACCACGACCGGTTCGTGACGACCTATTTCAGCACGTACAGGGGAATGTACTTCACCGGCGACGGCGCGCGCCGCGACCGCGACGGCTACTGGTGGATCACGGGCCGCGTCGACGACGTGATCAATGTCAGTGGCCACCGGCTGGGCACAGCCGAGGTCGAAAGTGCGCTCGTCGCCCACCCGCATGTGGCGGAAGCCGCCGTCGTCGGCTTCCCGCACGAGGTCAAGGGCCAGGGCATCTACGCCTATGTCACCCTCAACGCCGGGGTCGCCGAAAGCGACAGCCTGCTCGCCGAGCTGCGCGGCTCGGTCCGGGCTATGATCGGCGCGATCGCGACGCCCGACCACTTGCACCTGACGCCGGCACTGCCGAAGACCCGCTCGGGCAAGATCATGCGCCGCATCCTGCGAAAGATCGCCGAGAACGACTTTGCGCAGCTGGGCGACGTCTCAACCCTCGCTGACCCGAGCGTCGTCGACGACCTCATCGCCGGTCGGCGGAATCGATAAGGGCGGAGGCCGCAGCCCCCGCCCTCATCCGAACTTACGTGTACGCTGTTAAGCGGCCACGGACGCCGACGAACGACGGCGCGCCATCGCACCAACGAGGCCGAAGCCGCCGACCATGAGCGCCCAGCTCGCCGGCTCGGGAACGGTGCCCGGCGAACCCGACGACAGGTCGGCTCCGAACAGGCCGTTGACCGTACCGGTGAAGTTGCCGTTGGTCGTTCCGACCAGCGGGTTGATCGCCTCAAAACCGAGGGTGATGTCCCGCATCGTGGTGCCGGCGAAGTTGAAGAAGTTCGACTTGAACGTCACCGAGGCCGGCGGCAGCGAGTTGAGCAGGGACCCAGTCGAACCACCGACAACAGCCGCGAAGTGGCCGCCGCTGAAGGTGCCGCTCAGCAGGTTGGTGCCAGTCTTGCCGTTGAACGTCGTCGAGCTATCCGCAGTGATGCTGAACGTACCCGACGTCACCGGAGCCGACGCAAGGAAACCGCCGTAGATGGTGCCGGGACCCGTCATGGCCGTCAGATTGAAGGTCGCCAGAACGTCCACGACACCATTCGGTGCCGACGGGTCGATGAAGTGGAACGTGACAGGAGCGGCAACGCTGCTGATCACGCCCGTGCCGTCGGTGTTTCCGGTATAGGACACGTCCTGCGACGAATTCGGCGAGAACGATGCAATCGTATCCACGGCAAATGCCGGCGTTGCCGCCGCCACCGACAGCGTCAGGACCAAAGCGATTTTCTTCATTATTTCTGTACTCCGCTACACACGCGGCCTGAAGCGGCCGCAGACCCCCTTTGTGGCGTTCACAGCCCGCAGGTGATCGGTAAAACCCGACCGGAACTAAAGGTTCCCCAAAATTGTCGTTACGCACACGCATCTATTAGATGGTTGCGTTGTTACGTGTCCGTATTGGTAGGCGTTTTACTGAATACCGACGATGGTTTGCACGGGGCGGCGCTAAGAACTCCGCCTCCCGAACGCTCGCCAGCATTTTGTTGTGGCGGCCGGATCGTCGCGGGGTTCATAGCGAGTCCGTCCCTGGCACACCGCCTAAGCTGCCATTCCTTGCACCGCTGACTGAGGTTCCCGATGCGCCTGTTTGCCCAGTGCAACCTCGCCTATGGCTTCGACACGGCGGTCGAGGCCATTGCCAAGCTGCAGGTGCAGACCGCCCCGGACCAGGTCCTGGTGAACGAGACGCTGACGCTGAGCCCGGGCGCGCGGCTCGTCTCGGTCGCCGCCGCCGACGGCACACGGCTGCTTCGCGGCGAACTCGAGGGCGAGATCGAACTCGCCTACACGGCACTCGTCGACGTCACCCCGCGCGTGGCGATCCCGCACGACGCGCGCCAGCATCGCTGGGACGACCTGCCGCCGGCAACCCTCGATTTCCTGCTGCCGAGCCGCTTCTGCCCATCGGACAAATTCGGCCGCTTCGTCGCCCGCGAATTCGACACCGACGCCCCCGGCGGGGCACGCGTGGCGGCGATTCTCGACTGGGTGCACGCCGAGGTCGATTATCTGCACGGCGTCAGCGATGCCGAGACGACGGCGGAGCGGACCTTCGTCGACCGGGCCGGCGTGTGCCGCGATTTCACGCACCTCGCGATCACGCTGTGCCGCGCGGCCAACATTCCGGCCCGCGCGGTCGGTGCCTATGCCTGGCGGCTGGAACCGGCCGACTTCCACGCGGTCCTCGAAGTCTATCTCGACGGCAAGTGGTGGCTCGCCGACCCGACGCGTCTCGCCCCGGGCGATGGACTGATCCGCATCGCCACCGGCCGCGACGCCGCCGACATCGCCTTCCTGACGACAGGCGGCGCGGCCCGGCAGATCGCCATCACCGTCTCGGTCGCCCGCCTCGATAATGAGGGCGGCGACGCCCTCAGCTGACGATTTCGGGCCGTCAGTGGGCGCCGAGGTCGCGCGCCGCCATGGCGAGCTGGGTGCGGCTCTCGAGCCCCAGCTTCGCATAGACGTTGTGCAGGTGCATCTTGACCGTGCCCTCGGAAATGCCAAGCGCGCCGGCGATGCCGCGGTTGCGCTGCCCCGCGGCGACGAGGCGGGCGACGTCGCGTTCGCGGGGCGTCAACGCCGGGCCCGAACGCGGCCGCTGCTCGTGGGCGACCGCAGCGATCCGGCTGGCGAGCCGGTCGACGGGCGCGGTCAGCGGCAGCGCGCCGTCGCCCTCGTCGAGCACCAGCGTCCGCACCGCACCCTCGCCGCCGCCGAGCGCGGGCGCGATCAGCGCGAGGTCGGGCCGGGCGGCGAGCGCCTCGGCGGCGGTCGCGGCATCGGAGGCGCGGGTGATCGCATAGCCGGCCCGCATGGCGATCGCCGCGAGCGCCTCGACAACGATCGGATAGGGATGGGCGACAAGCGCCGTCGGGGTGGTCATCGCATCCTCGCTCTTGGCCATGGTCAAGCTACGGCCAAAGGATCAAGGCAGTTGCGCTTCAGCCCGGATTAGTTGCCGCACGCACCGGTTCGGGCGCATTCTCCCAGCCGCCGCCGAGCGCCTTGAACAGCGAGACCTGGTCGTCGACCAGCGCCGCCTGGCTCGCGGCGAGCTGCGCCTCGGCGGTCGCCAGCGTCCGCTGCGCGTCGAGAACGGCAAGGAAGTTCTCCGCTCCCGCGCCGTAGCGCAGCTGGACGATGCGCGCGGCCTCGGCGCTATAGTCGCGGGCAGCGACCAGCGCCTGCTGGCGGTCGAGTTCGCCGGCGAGATCGTTGACCGCCACCTCGGTCTCCTGCAGCGCCGTCAGAACTGTGCCGTCGAACGTCGCCAGCGCCGCTTCGGTCGCGGCCTCGGCCTGGCGGATGCGGGCGCGCGCGACGGTGACATTGGGGAAGGTCCAGCTGATCAGCGGCCCGACGTTGAAGCGGAAACCCGAATTGCTGCCGAGCTGCGACAGGCTGATGCCCGACGTGCCGACCGAGCCGCCGAGCGACACCTGCGGATAGAGCGCGGCGGTAGCGACCCCGATCCGGGCCGTTGCGGCGGCGAGATTGCGGTCGGCCTGACGCACGTCGGGCCGGCGCTTGAGGAGCGCGGTACCATCCCCGACCGGGACCGGCTGCCGCAGCCGCGGCGGCGTCGTGCAGGCGGCGGCGGCCGGCGGCACCTCCTCGGGCGCATGACCGGTGAGCACTGCCAGCCGGGCCAGCGCGTCGCGCCGCTCGGCGACGAACGGGGCAATCGTCGCCCGGACCTGCTCGTACTGCGTCCGTGCGCGCGACGTGTCGAGCGGCGTACCCCGTCCGGCGAGCGCCAGCCGCTCGGTCAGGTCATAGGTCTGCGCCTGCAGCTGCAGCGAGCGCTCGGCCACGCCGAGCTGGAGCGCGGCCGCGCAGGCCTGGGCATAGGCGCGCGCCGTCTCGGCAGCGACGCTGGTCCGCGTTGCGTCGCGCTGCGCCTCCTGCGCGGCGACGTCGGCGCGCGATGCTTCGATGTCGCGCTTGACCCGCCCGTAGAGGTCGAGCTCGTAGCTGACGTCGAGCCCGGCCGAGTAATACTCGCCCTGGTACGAGCCGCTGGTGATGCCGGTGGTCGTCGTCGTGCCGGTCCCGCTCGTCCCGGTCTTGCCCGCATGACCGGTATCGCTCCCAGTTCCGGTTCCCGTGCTGCCCGTACCCGTCGTCGCGCCGCTGGCGGTGATGCCGCCGCTGCCGCTCGCGCCGTTGCTGCGCAGGTAGCTGGCCGAGGCGCTGAGCGTCGTCGACGGCAGGCGCTGCGCGCGTGTCTCGCTGAGGATCGCCCGCGCCCGGCGCAGGTTGGCCGTGGCGACGCGGACATCGGTGTTCGCGGTCAGCGCCGCGGTGACCAGCGCGTCGAGCGCAGGGTCGTCGTACAGCTGCCACCACTTGTCCGGCAACGCCTCCGACGAGACGGCGATCGTCTGCGCCGACGCGAACCGTCCGGCCGCCGCCGGAGGCGTCGACGCGGGGTGATAGTTCGGTCCGACCGCGCAGCCGGCCAGGGCAAGCGCGGCCAGCCCAGGAGCGAACGCGCGCATCACTCCGCCGCCACCGGTGCCGGGGTCGTGTCGTCCTCGACCGGCGGCGGCCGGCGAACGTGAACCGAAGGCAGCTTGTCGCTGATCCAGCTGGCGATGACATAGAACACCGGCGTGAACAGCAGGCCGAAGACGGTGACGCCGATCATGCCGAAGAACACGGCGGTGCCGAGCGCCTGGCGCATCTCCTGCCCGGGCCCGACGGCGAAGACGAGCGGCAGCACGCCGAGGATGAAAGCGAACGACGTCATCAGGATCGGACGCAGCCGGGTCCGTGCCGCATGCTCGGCCGCGGTCCAGCGGTCCTCGCCCCGCTCCTCGTCCTGCTTGGCGAACTCGACGATGAGGATGGCGTTCTTCGCCGCCAGGCCGACGAGGACCACGAGGCCGATCTGCGTCAGGATGTTGTTGTCGAAGCCGCGCAAGTTGACGCCGGTGATCGCGGCCAGCAGGCACATCGGCACGATCAGGATGACAGCGAACGGCAGCACGAGCGATTCGTACTGCGCGCTGAGCAGCAGGAAGACGAAGACGACGGCGAGCGCGAAGACGATGCTCGCGGTGTTGCCCTGCGTCTTCTGCTGGTAGGCGAGCTCGGTCCATTCGTAGCCGAAGCCCGACGGCAGCGTCTTGGCCGCCAGATCCTCCATCGCCTTCAGCGCCTGACCGCTGGAGAAGCCCGGCTTGGTGTCGCCCTGCAGCTCGGCGGCCGGATAGAGATTGTGGCGGACCACCCGGTACGGACCGGAGTCGTTCCGCAGCGTCGCCACCGAGCCGATCGGCACCATCATGCCGCTCGCCGAGCGGGTCTTCAGGTTGACGATGTCGGCCGGCTGGTGCCGGAACGGCGCGTCGGCCTGCGCGGTCACCCGCCAGGTTCGGCCGAACAGGTTGAAGTCGTTGATGTAGCTCGACCCGAGATAGGTTGACAGCGTGGAGAAGACGTCCGCCGGCGCGACGCCGAGCTGCTGCGCCTTTTCGCGGTCGATGTCGGCGAACAGGCGCGGCGTGCCGGTGTTGAACAGGGTGAAGACGGATGTCAGCCCCGGGGTCGCGTTGGCCGCCATCATCATGGCGAAGGTCGCCTTCTCCAGCGCCTTCGGTCCGGCGTTGGCGCGGTCCTGCACCATCATCTTGTAGCCACCACCCGTACCGATGCCGCGGACCGGCGGCGGTGCGATGACGAGGACGTTCGCCGCGTCGATACCGCCCATCGTCTTTCGGAGGTCGGCGAGGATCGAATCGCCGGTCTGGTGGTGCTCCTTGCGAACATCGAAGCTGTCGAGCGCGAGGAACATCGTCGCCGCGTTCGGCGCGTTCGAGAAGCTGGCGCCGTCGAGCCCGGCGATGTTGACGATATGGTGTACACCCGGGACCTTCAGCGCCTTCGCCACCGTGTCGTGGAGCACGGCGTCGGTCCGTTCGAGCGTCGAGCCGGGAGGCATCTGAACGACGCCGATCAGATAGCCCTGGTCCTGCGCCGGGATGAAGCCGGTCGGCGTCTCTGCGAAGCGCCACGCGGCCAGCCCCAGCAGGCAGACATAGGCGACGAGGATGATGCCGATTAGCCGCACCGTCCGCGCCGTGAGCCGGCCGTAGCGATCGGACAGCCAGTCGAAGCCGCGGTTGAAGCCGTTCGCCGCCCGCTGAACGAAGGCGAAACGCCCCCGCGGCTCGTCGTGGTGCGGCTCGTAGGGCTTGAGGAGCAGCGCCGCCAGCGCCGGTGACAGCGTCAGCGAGACCAGGCACGAGATCAGCGTCGCCGCCGAGATGGTCAAGGCGAACTGCTTGTAGAACTGGCCCGAGATGCCGCTGATGAACGCCGTCGGCACGAACACGGCGCACAGCGTGAGCGCAATGGCGATCAGCGCACCGCCGACCTCGTCCATCGTGCGGAAGGCGGCGTCATGCGGTGACAGGCCATTGCGCAACTCGCGCTCGACGTTCTCGACGACGACGATCGCGTCGTCGACGACGATGCCGATCGCCAGCACCAGCCCGAACAGCGACAGGTTGTTGAGGCTATATCCGAACGCCGCCATGACCGCGAACGTGCCGATCAGCGATACCGGGATCGCCAGCACCGGGATCAGCGCCGCGCGCCAGCTCTGGAGGAAGATGAGAACGACGATGACGACGAGACCGACCGCCTCGAACAGCGTCTGCTGGACGCTGTCGATCGACTGCTGGACGTAGGTCGTCGGGTTGTACGGGATCGAATAGGTGACGCCCGGCGGGAAGTCCTTCTTGGCCTCCTCCATCGTCTTGATGATCGCCGCCGCCGTCGCCAGCGCATTCGATCCGGGCAGCTGGGTGATGCCGAGCCCGACTCCCTGATCGCCGTTGACATAGGCGCTGGTGCCGTAATCCTGCGCCCCGACCTCGACGCGCGCGATGTCGCGGACGCGGGTCAGCGCGCCGTTGGCATCGGCCTTGATCACGACGTCGCCGAACTGCTCGGGCGTCGTCAGCCGCCCCTGCGTCTGGACGCTGAGCTCGAAGTCGGAACCGCCGCGGGCGAACGGCGGCGCGCCGACGCTGCCGGCTGCCACCTGGACATTCTGCGCCCGGAGCGCGGCGACGATCTCGCTGGCATTCAGGTTGCGTGCCGCCGCCTTCTCGGGGTCAATCCAGATGCGCATCGCATAGTCGCGGACGCCGAAGACATTGATGCCGCCGATCCCCTGCAGGCGCAGCAGCCGGTCGCGGATCTGGATCGTCGCGTAGTTCGACAGATACTGGACGTCGTGGCTCTTGTCGGGCGACAGCAGGAACACCGCCATCAGGATGTCGGGCGTGTTCTTGCGCGTCTGGACGCCGAGCTGCTGCACCTCCTGGGGCAGGCGCGGCAGCGCCGACTGGACGCGGTTCTGGACGAGCACCTGGGCGGTATCGAGGTTGGTGCCGAGCTTGAAGACGACGTTGATCGAGACCTGCCCGTTTCCCGTCGACGACGAGGTGATGTAGAGCATGTTCTCGACGCCGTTGATCTCCTGCTCCAGCGGCGCAGCGACGGTGTCGCCGAGCACCTCCGCCGACGCGCCGGGGTACGATGCCGTGACGGCGATCGTCGGCGGCGCAATCTCCGGGTACTGCGCGACGGGCAGCGACGGATAGGCGAACAGGCCGATCAGCACGATCAGGATCGACACGACGCCGGCGAAGATCGGCCGGTCAATGAAGAAATGCGAGAAGCGCACGACCTAGCGGGCCGCAGCCGCGGGTGTCGCCAGGGCCGCCGGCGGCTCGACATAGGCCGGCAGGCTGGGTCCGGTACCGGGATCGGGGGGTACGATCTTGCCCGCGACCGCCTTGACGGGTGCGCCCGGGTGCGCGCGCTGCCCGCCGGCGATGATGACGTTGTCGGTCGCCGAAAGGCCGGAGCGGACCACGCGCAAGCCGTCGACGATCGGGCCGAGCTCGAGCACCTTGGCCGCCACCTTGCCGTCAGGGCCGACGACGAGCACGGTCTTGCGCGTCTGGTCGGTGACAATCGCCTCGTCGGGCACAAGTAGTCCCTGATACGCCCCCGACCCGAGCAGGCGCATGTGCCCAAACATACCGGGGGTCAGGATGCCGTCGGGGTTGCGGACGATGGCCCGCCCACGGATCGTGCCCGAACCCTGGTCGATCGCATTGTCGACGAAGTCCATCCGGCCGTGCCAGCGGTAGCTCGTCTCGTCGGCGAGGCGGATATCGACCGGATTCGGCGCGACGCGCGACGACGGCCGCGTGCCCGCGCGGTTGGCCCGGGCATATTTCAGATAAACCGCCTCCGAGCCGGTGAAGACGAAGTGGATCGGGTTCAATGACACGATCGAGGTCAGCACGGTCTGGCCGCTGGTGACGTAGTTGCCGACCGACACCTTGCGGTCGGACGCCCGGCCCGAGGCCGGCGCCGTGACGCGGGTGAACTCGACGTCGAGCGCCTTCGCCCGCGTGTTGGCCTTGGCCGAGCCGACCTGCGCGTTCGCCTGCCGCAGCGTCGCCTGGGCGTTGTCGAACTCCTCCTGGCTGACCGCCTTCAGGTCGAGCAGCTGCTTCTCGCGGTTGAACGCCGTCTGCGCGACCTGCGCTGCCGCGACGTAGCGAGCCTCGTCGGCCTTGGCCTGCTCGAGCACCGCCTGAAACGGCCGCGGGTCGATGGTCATCAGCAGCTGGCCCTTGCGGACGAACTGCCCGTCGCGGAAGTTGAGCGACTGCAGATAGCCCGATACGCGCGGCCGCACGTCGACCGAGTCGATCGCCTCGAAGCGGCCCGTATAGTCGTCCCAGTCGACGATCGGCTGGACCAGCGGCCGGGCGACGGTCACCTGGGGCGGTGGTCCCCCGGGCGCTCCCGGGGGCGGCGGCCCCTGCCCGTCGTCCTTCTTGCCGCAGCTGGCCAGCGCCAGCAGGCCGGCAATGACAACGATTGCACGCATCGACGATCCCTCGGGTTGCGCCACCCGGGATAGGGTGCCGGTGCCGATATGAGCGTTGCTTAAGCCGTGCTACTCATCACGTCCATCGCAGTGCAGCAATGGGACAGCCAAGTTAAACTTTCATTGCGGCCGGCCGCCGGTCACCCCAAGGGGCGGCCGCCTCGACCTCGGCCGCCAGTCGCAGCAGGAGCGCCTCGGCGCCGTAGCGGCCCGTGACCATCACGCCGATCGGCACCCCGTCGCGATCGTGCGCCAGCGGCAACGACATTGCCGGCACGCCGGTCCAATTGGCGAGCGCGGTGAACGGGCTGTAGCCGGTGATGTTCGCCGTCCACTGGCCGATATCGGTCGGCGACAGGTCGATCGCGCCGAGGCCGATCACCGGCTGGGCGAAAACCGGCGAGAGGATGACGTCGAAGCGCTCCATGAATGTCGCCAGCGCGATCGCCGCCGTCTGGAAGGCGAAGTTCGCCGCCGCCAGCTCGACCGCGGTCGTCCGCTTGCCGATATGGACCCACATCTGCGGCACCGTCTCGATGTCGTCGCCGGCATCGCTGCGACCGAGCGCGGCGAGGCGCGTGGCGACCTCGTTCGCGGTGCTGGCACCGACCGTCGCCGTCATCGCGTTGTTGAGCGCGGCGGCGTCGAGCGGCGGGGCGGCCGCCTCGACATGGTGGCCGAGGCTTTCGAGCAGGCGGGCGGCGTCCTCGACCGCCGCCGTCACCTGCGGGTCGACGGGCATGCCGGTGATCGGCTGCAGCATCAGCGCCACCCGCAGCCGCGGCCCGTCGGGACGCAGCGCGTCGACGAACGGGCGCGCCGGCGTCGGCGCGACATAGCGGCTGCCCGCCTCGGCGCCGTGGACGGCGTCGAGAATGGCGGCCGAATCGCGGACCGAGCGGGTGACGACATGGTTGACCGTCAGCCCAAACCACCCCTCGGTCGCGCGCGGTCCGATCGGGTTCCGGCCGCGCGACGGCTTCAGCCCGAACAGCCCGCACGCGGCCGCGGGGCAGCGGATCGAGCCGCCGCCGTCGGACGCATGAGCGACGGGCACGACGCGCGCCGCGACCGCCGCCGCCGCCCCGCCGCTCGATCCGCCGGCCGAGCGATCGTGCGCCCACGGATTGCGCGTCAGGCCATAGGCGCGGCTCTCGGTGGTGACGGTCAGGCCGAACTCGGGCGTCGTCGTCTTGCCGAAGGTGTTGAAGCCGGCCGTCTCGAAGCGGGTGAACAGGGTCGAGTCGTGGTCGGCGATGTACCCGTCCCACAGCCGGCTGCCCTCGCCCGACCGCTCGCCGGCGATGTGCATGTGCAGGTCTTTGACGAGGAACGGCACCCCGGCGAACGGCCCGCCGAACGGCTGCTGCGCCCGGGCGCGAGCACGATCGTAGAGCGGCTGGGCGATGAAGTTGAGCTGCGGGTTGGCCGCCTCGGTGGCGGCGACCGCCGTCTCGAGCAGCTCGGCCGGCGTCACCTCGCCATCGGCGACGAGGTCGGCGAGCGCCGTCGCGTCCATGTCGCTATACTCGTCGAAGGTCATCCCCAGGCTCCGCTCGGCAGCACGATCCGCGCGACTAGGCCGATCGCGGCAACGATGGCAACTGCGGCGGCGGTGGCGAGGGTTCGAGACCGCGGCACGCTAGGTGCCGTCGCGAGAAACGCCGCCCCCAGCGTCGTCGCGACCATTGCCCAGAGATGGTAGCGGAGATCAGACGCGATCGAGACGACGGCGAAGCTCAGGCTCATCGCGCTCGCCGAGACGAAAAGGGCCAGCGCCAGATCGCGCGGCGGCGATCGCGGGGTCGCCGCCGCGGTCGCCCACAAGCCGAGACTGGCCGCGAGCCAGGCCACCGGCCAGCCGAGCGGCGTCGCCGCGAGCGCCCGCGCGACCCACGCTGGCCCGCGCGTCCGCCAGGTACCGCCCCCGCCGAGCCGCTCGCTGTTCGGCTGCGAATCGGGCGGGGCGCCGGCGTTCGGCTGACCAGCCGGTACCAGCCAGCGGAGCGTCGCGTTGAGATGGGCGAGACGGTGGCGCGCGTAGGGCAGCGGGTTCGCCACCACGGCGCGCAGCCATTCGCCGATCAGCCCAGTCCCGTTCGCGCCCTGCAGCCCGAGCCGCTCGGCGATGAAGCCGCAGCGGCGGTCGTCGCCGAGTGCGTCCCACAAATAGGGCGAGTAGCACCCGCGCCGCTCGGCCTCCGCCCAGGATGCGGCGGTGACGCGCGGTGGCAGTGCCCCGCCGAAATGCGCCATCCCGGCAAGGTCGAAAACGGGCAGGACACGCTCGACATGCGAAGCGCTGGCGCCGAGCAGGCGCTGGTTGACCACCGGGCTGACCGCAAGCACGGCGAGCGTCCCCGCCAGCGCCAGCGCCGCCCGCGTCGCGCCCCGTCCACGCTGCCACCATCCGATAGCAAGCGGCACGACCGCGAAGACGGCGTTCGCCCGGACCAATACGGCATAGCCGAGGAGCACGACGACGGCGGCGATCGCCCCCGCCGGCAGTCGCGCGACGCGCAGGCGGAACGCTGCGAGGATGCCGGTGGCCAGCGTCAGTGCCGCGACCATCTGCGCGTCCTTGACGACGACCGTCGCCCAGTCGGCCGGGATGATCAGTGCCACGGCGAGGGCCGCGGCTGCCGCCGAACGCAGCCGCGGCAGCGACGCGAGCACCAGCGCGAGTCCGCCGTAGAAGGCGAGGGTCTGCAGCACGAACAGCGATGCCGTGCCGGGGACCCCTACCATGAGGAACGCCTGCCACAGCCGGGCCATGACCGGCGGGTGCCAGTCGTCGAGCGTGGCCGTCCGCAGCTGATCGAACTGCCGGACCGTGTCGTACAGCGCGATCCCGGGCCAGGCGAGGGCGAGGCTCGCCAGCCCCGCCGCACCGGCGACCGCCGCCGCCCGCCTCAGAACTGCGCCTCGTAGCGGTCGAGGCCGCGCGCCAGGTCGGCCATGAGATCGTCGGCGATCCTCGAGGCCGATCGACAGCCGCACGATCTGCCCGCCGGCGTCAGCCGCGGTCGCGGTCCGGATGCCGTCGAGCTCGACCGGCAGGATCAGGCTCTCGTAGCCGCCCCACGAGAAGCCAATGCCGAAATGGTCGAGATGATCGATCAGCGCCGCCGTATGCCGCCGCTCGCCGCGCTTCAGAACGAAGGCGAACAGGCCCGACGCGCCGCTGAAATCGCGCTGCCACAGCTTATGGCCGGGATCGCTGGGCAGCGCCGGATGCAGCACGCGCGCCACCGCCGGATGCCCCTGCAGCCACTCGGCGACATGGAGCGCACTCGCCCCCTGCCGGTCGAGCCGCAGGCCGAGCGTCCGGAGACCTCGAAGCGCTAGATAGGCGTCGTCCGGTCCAACGCAGTACCCGAGCAGGTAAGACTTCGTCTTCAGCCGGCCCCACCATTTCGCCGTCGTTGTCACCGACCCCATCATCAGGTCGCTATGGCCGCCGGTGTACTTGGTCAGTGCCTGGACGCTGAAGTCGACGCCGTGGTGGATTGCCGGAAACAGCAGCGGCGTCGCCCAGGTGTTGTCCATGACGGTCGCGATGTTGCGCTCGCGGGCGACCGCGACGATCGCCGGCACGTCCTGGACCTCGAACGTCAGCGAGCCTGGCGATTCGAGCAGGATCGCCCGCGTCTCCGGCCGCAGGAACGGCGTCACGTCGGCGGTCGGCGGGTAGAAGGTCGTGCTGATGCCGAGCGGCTTCAGGAAGCGGTCGGCGAACGCCCGGCTCGGCTCGTAGGCGGTGTCGACCATCAGCACATGGTCGCCGGCGCGGACGACGGTCAGCAGCGCCGCCGCCACCGCCGCGACGCCGGACGGATACAGCTTGGTGCCCGCCGCCCCCGGCTCGAGTTCGGTCAGGGCCGCCTCGACCGCCCATTGCGTCGGCGTTCCCCGCCGGCCGTAGAACAGCCCCTGATCGGGGTGCCGCCGCGCCTCGTCGAGCGCGGCAAGGTCGTCGAACAGGATCGTCGAGGCGTGCCACACTGGCGGGTTGACGATGCCGGCCGCCATCTCCGGCCCGCGCGTCCAGTCGCGCCGCCGCCCCGCCTCGGCCAGGCGCGTGTCGCGGCCGCTGCCGCTCACGCCGCTCCCGTCACCACCGGCGCGGTGGGCGAGGCGCCCCACTCGCTCCAGCTGCCGTCGTACAGCGCGACGTCCTTCGAGCCGAGCAGGTGAGCGCCGAAGGCGACGACCGCGGCGGTGATGCCGCTGCCGCAGGTGGTGACGATGGGCTTGTCGAGGTCGACCCCGGCCGCGTCGAAGGCAGCCTTGAGCTCCGCCCCCTTCTTCCACGTGCCGTCGGGGTTGAACAGGTCGGTCTGCGGCAGGCTTCGCGATCCGGGGATGTGCCCGGCGCGCAGGCCGGGGTGCGGCTCAGGCTCGGTTCCGGCGAAGCGGCCGGCGGAGCGCGCGTCGACCACCTGCTCGGCCTTCGACCGCAGGTTGTCGATCATCTGCGCCATGGTGCGGACCGGCTTGGTATCGGCCCAGACGGTGAAGTGGCGGTGGCGGACGACGGGCTTGCCCGACTCCAGCGCGCGGCCCTCGGCCCGCCACTTGGCGAGCCCGCCGTCGAGGATGGCGACCTGATGCGCCCCGAACAGCGTCAGCATCCACCAGGCGCGTGCGGCCGAGTGCAGCGGCGAGTTGTCGTAGACGACGATGCGACTCCCGTCGCCCAGACCCAGGGCCTGCATCCGGCTGGCGAACTTCTCCGGCGCAGGCAGCATGTTGGGCAGTGGGTTCGAACTATCGACCAGCTCGTCGAGGTCGAGGAACACCGCGCCGGGTACGTGCGCCGCCTCGAACTCGGCACGCGCGTCGCGTCCCGCATCGGCCAGGAACAGGGTCGCATCGACCACGCGCAGGTCGTTCGCACCGAGTTCGCCGGCCAGCCACTCTGTCGTCACCAGCGGGGTCATCCACACTCTCCAAGGTCTTGTCGGCGACGTGATAGCGGCGCGACTGCCCCTTGTCAGTGGCGGATTCGCCGCTAACCCGGCGCGGATGACCGATTACACTCCCAGTGCGCTTGGCCGCGTCAGCTCGCTGCCGGCCTCGCCCGACGCCGCCGTCCTCGACTACCCGGCCAACCCGCGGCCGGGCAGCGACTATCTCGTTCGCTTCGCCGTGCCCGAGTTCACCTCGCTGTGCCCGGTGACCGGACAGCCGGACTTCGCGCATCTCGTCATCGACTATGTGCCGGCCGCGACCATCGTCGAATCGAAGTCACTGAAGCTGTTCCTCGGGAGTTTCCGCAACCACGCCGCCTTCCACGAGGACTGCACCGTCGGCATCGGCCAGCGGCTGGTCGCCGAGATGGCGCCGAAGTGGCTGCGCATCGGCGGCTACTGGTATCCGCGCGGCGGCATCCCGATCGACGTCTTCTGGCAGTCGGGGTCGCCGCCCGCGGGCGTCTGGCTCCCCGAGCAGGGCGTGCCCGCGTACCGAGGCCGAGGCTAGCGCCCGGCGCGGATCAGCGGCCAAAAGGCCGCGCGCTGATGCCAGACGAGCGCCGCGAACCAGGCGGCGACGAAGCAGCCCCAAGCGATGCTGCCGGTCAAGAACAGGTGGAAGGCGAGGATCGTTATCACCGGCGGCGCGAGCAGGACCAGCCCGAGCGGCGCGGTTGGCCGCCACAGCAGGGCGCCGCCGCCGGCGAGATAGCTCAGCGCCAACAGCGGATCCATGATGCGGCTGCGGTCGAGCGCATCGGTCAGCGCCTGCGCCGCTGCGGTCGGTTGAGTTGGCGGATGTCCGATGCCGAACACGGAGAAGGCCGCGATCGCAAGGCCGGTTATCAAGAAGAACAGCCCGAAGACGAGCCGCCCTGCTAGCCAAGCCCAGCGTGACAGTGCTTCATCGTTTATTGCCACGATCTGCCCCGAAGCTTCACCATATACGCTGGCGACTTGGAGCACCAGCAGGAAGTCGATCATACGATTACGAGGCTCGCCTGCGGTCAGATCGAGCTGACGCCCTCGATCCCGGCAGCCTGCCAAGGTGCGGCGCGTCGCCCCGACAGCCGCGCTAGTCGGCCTCGGCAAGGCAGGTGGCGATGATCTTGTCGACCTTGTGCCCGTCCATGTCGACCACCTCGAAGCGCCAGCCGCCGCTGTCGAACACCTCGCCGGTCTCGGGCAGATGGCGGAGAACGTCGAGGACGAAGCCCCCGACCGTCTGGTAATCGCGCACGGCAGGAAGCGCCACGCCCAGGCGCTCGGCCATCTCGTCGGCGGGCAAGCGAGCCCGACAACAGCCACGAGCCATCGGCGCGCTCGACCGCGGGGGGATCGCTGCCGGCCTCGACGTCGGAGCGGAACTCGCCGGCGATGGCCGCCAGCAGGTCGGCGGGCGTGACGATGCCTTCGAAGTGGCCGTACTCGTCGTGGACGAGCGCGATCGGGATGGCCGCGTCGCGCAGCGTCGCCAGCGCGTCCATCGCGTCGAGAAGGTCGGGAATGACCGGCGCGGGCCTCGCCAGCGCCCGCAGGTCGAGCGGCGCGCCTTCGATCAGGGCGGTGACCACGTCGCGTGCCTGGACGACGCCGAGGATGTCGTCGACCGACCCGGCGGCGACGGGCAGCCGCGTGTGCGGCGTCGCGGCGAGATGCGCCCGAATTTCCACCTCGCTGGCATCGGCGTCGAGCCAGTCGATCCGGTTGCGCGGCGTCATCACCCCGCGCACCGGCCGGTCGGCCAGGCGCATGATGCCACTGATCATCTGCCGCTCGTTCTGCTCGATAATGCCCGCAGTCTCGGCCTCGGCGACGACCGAGCGCAGTTCCTCCTCGGTGACGCTGTGACTCGCGTCGCGCGTCTGGCCGAGCACGCGGAAGACGAGCGCGCTCGAACGGTCGAGGATCCACGCGAAGGGAGACGCGAGACGCGTCAGCCAGCGCATCGCCGGGGCCACGGCACAGGCGATCGGCTCCGGCGAGCGCAGGGCGAACTGCTTGGGCACCAGCTCGCCGGCGATCAGCGAGACGTAGGTCGTCAGGACGATGACGATGCCGAAGCCGATGTCGCGCGCCTGCGCCGGGGCGAAGCCGCCCCACGCGGCGAGGCGCTCGGCGACCGGACCGGACAGGCTCGAGCCCGAAAACGCACCGTTCAGGATCGAAACAAGCGTGATGCCGGCCTGCGCCGAGGACAGGAACCGGGACGGCTTCTCGGCCAGTGCCAGCGCCGTCGCCGCGCCGCGCTTGCCGGCTGCCGCTAGGCCCCGCAGTCGCGGCCGCCGCGCCGAAACGATCGCCAGCTCGGCCATGCTCAGAAAACCGTTGAGGGCGATCAGCGCCAGAACGACGATCGCATCAATCCAGGGAAAGGGGTGCACTCGCCTCCGTGCAGTGGCACGGCCTGCGCGCCGCGGTTCGTCTGCCAGATTAACCGCGAATCACGACTACAGGAAGAGGCGTTCCAAGTTAGCACTGGCCTTTTGTGTACAGCCGTGGTCAATACCTTGGTAGTGCGGGGCAGTTTTGGCTGATGCAGCGGTCTGTAGCCGGGGGTGGCCGGACGCGGCGGGGAGAGGGCGCGGGCGATGATCCGGTCGGAACTGGTGGCGGCGCTGGCGGAGGCGAACCCGCATCTGACGCAGCGCGATGTCGAGCGTGTCGTCGCGACGGTCTTCGAGACGATCACGACCGCCCTCGTCGACGGGCGCCGGGTCGAACTGCGCGGCTTTGGCGCTTTTTCGACCCGCGAGCGCGAGGCGCGGACCGGGCGCAACCCGCGGACCGGCACGGCCGTCGCGGTCGACGCCAAGCGCGTGCCCTATTTCAAGCCTGGCAAGGACTTACGCGAGCGGCTGAACGTCGGCTAAGGTCGGCGGCAGGTGCCGGCCCACGTGGCGGAACCGGTAGACGCAAGGGACTTA
Source organism: uncultured Alphaproteobacteria bacterium (assembly GCA_963846485.1). GTDB lineage: Bacteria > Pseudomonadota > Alphaproteobacteria > Sphingomonadales > Sphingomonadaceae > Polymorphobacter_B. The sequence goes on from CAWJWB010000006.1 coordinate 55,059, forward strand.
AAATCCTTCGGCCGCAAGGCCATGCCGGTTCGAGTCCGGCCGTGGGCACCAATCAGACGCCCTCGCCGGATCGGCGAGGGCGCCAGCACCCTCAGTTAGGATTGACGCCGTTACTTGCGTTGTACGGCGACCCGTAGGGATTGGCCGGTGTTGGCCGGTACGGATCTACGTGCCCCGTCTGACCGGTGTACGGGTTCACGTTCCCTTGAGTCGAATAATTGTTCAGCTTGGTGGTGTCGGCGTTCGACTGATAGTGCGGAGCCACATAGGTGCCGTCAGAACGCGTATAGCCTCGGACCTCGTGTGCGGACTGCGCTCCCGCCGCTGCCGCTGAAGCCAAAGCGACCATTACGAGCAGTGTCTTCATGATCGCTTCTCCTGACCGCGAGCATGCGAGCCTATCACGAAACGTCATCGTAACGAAAAGCTATCACTCGGCCGCCAGCGCCGCGCCCTCAAGATTTGCCGGCAGCAGCGGCAGCGCCTCGACGAGGTTGACCTCGCCAATCGCCTCGAGCCCCGTGGTCGCCCCGTGTGCCTCGAACCTTTTCGCCCGCGACAACACGCGACCGTCGAGCGACTTGACCAGCTCGTTGGCAGCATTGACCGCGCCGCCCAGCGCCTTCTGCATCGCCGCTGCCTTGCCGCCCATGATGCGGATCGAATCGTAGAGCTCACGGCCGAGCCTAGCGATCTCGGCCGCCTGCTTGGCCAGGCGCGCCTGGTCGCGCATCGCCGCGACGGTGCGCGCGACCGCGATGAGGTTGATCGGGCCGGCGAGGACCAGCCGCTTGTCCATGAACTCCGTCAGCAGCCGGCGATCGTGCTCGAAGGCGGCTGCTAGCAGGTTCTCGCCCGGCACGAACAGCACGACGAAATCGACCGCGCCGCCGACGCTCTTCTCGTACGACTTGGCGGCGAGGCCGGTCGCGTGTGCCCGAATCTTCTGGGCGTGGCTGACGAGGTGGCGGTCGCGCTCCTCGGGCGTCGCGGCGTCGACTGCGCTGGTATAGGCGTCGAGCGAGCACTTGACGTCGATGACCAGCTTGCGCTCGCCAGGCAACGTCACGATGAAGTCCGGCCGGCGGTTGTCGTCGCTGCCCGTCGAAGTCTGCGCGACGAAGTCGATGCCCTCGACCAGCCCGGCGAGCTCCAGCACGTTGCGGCACTGCTCCTCACCCCAGCGCCCGGCCGCCTTGCCCGACGAGCGCAGCACCGTCTCCAGCCGTGCCGTCGCGCCGGTAACGCGCTCCTGTCCCGCCTTGACCTGGTCGAGCAGGGTATGGAGCGCGCCATAGCCCTCGGCGCGGACCTTCTCGATTTCGTCGAGCCGCACCTGATACGCGCCCAGCAACTCGCGGATCGGCACGATCAGCTCGGCAAGCGCGGTGCGGTTCGCCTCGAGCCCCGCGCCCGCCGCCTCGCGATGCCGGACGAGCACCGCCTCGGCGCGTTCGGCAAACGCGGTCTGCGCGCCGTCGAGCGCCTTGGCAGCGAGGCCGGCGAACGACTCGTTCAGCGCCGCGAGTTGCCGGGCATGGGCGGCGTCACGCTCGGCGAGCGTCGCCCGCAGCGCGGCGAGGTCGGCTGCAACCCGGTCGCGCTCGACCTCGACCGACTGGAGCTCGGCGAGCCGCTCCTGCTTCGCCAGAACCTCGACCGCATGGCCGCGGACCTGCACGCGCAGCTCGACCGCGGCCTCGCGCGCCGCATCGGCCTCCGCCCGCGCCGCAGCCGCGTCGCGCCGAGCCTCCGCCAGCGCCCGCCCCCAGAGCAGCCAGCCGAGCGCCAGCATCAGCGCGCCAGCGATACCCGCTGCAATCCCGATTTCCACCCCGCCTCCCGCGAACGTATCGTGAATCCCTTATAGCGGCGCGATTCTCAGAGTGACATAGGCTTTGCCGCCGGATCGGGAGCAATCGGATGAGCGAGCGGATCGGGGGCGTGATCGCTGCCGCGTGCTTCTTCGCCGCCATAGCCGCGGGCTTTCTCCTCGTCGCGCTCTTGGTGCATAGTCGCCGCAACAGAGAATAAGGGAGGACGCGCATGCACTTGCACACGATCGTTGCCGAAGGCCTGGCCTTTCCCGAAGGGCCGGTGTGGTTCGAGGACGGGAGCGTCGTGCTGGTGGAGATCAAGGCCGGGAGCATCACGCGGGTGCTGCCCGACGGTCGGACCGAGGTGATCGCCACGCCCGGCGGGGGGCCGAACGGGCTCGCGCTCGGGCCCGACGGCGCACTCTATTGCTGCAACAACGGCGGGTTCGAATGGGCCGACATCGGCGGCATGCTCCTGCCGGGTGGGGCACCGACGGACTATAGCGGAGGCCGCATAGAGCGGATCGACCTCGCCACGGGCAAGGTCGAGCGGTTGTACGAGACGGTCGACGGCCACCCGCTGTCCGGGCCCAACGACATCGTCTTCGACGACGCCGGCGGCTTCTGGTTCACCGACCTCGGCAAGCATCGCGCCCGCTCGACCGACAGCGGCGGGCTCTACTACGGCCGCGCCGACGGCAGCGGCGTGGTCTGCGCCGTACACGGCCCGAACATGAACGGCGTCGGCCTGTCGCCCGATGGCCGCACGGTCTACACCGCCTGCACCCAGGCGCGGCTGCTGCTTGCCTTCGACATCACCGGGCCGGGCACGGTCGCGCCGTCGCCGCTGCCGGCGCTGCCGGGACGGGTCGTCACCAGCTTCCCCGGCTATACCCTGCTCGACAGCCTGGCGATGGAGGCGGACGGGCGGATCGCGGTCGCGACGCTGGTCGAGCGGCCGGGCATCTGCTCGGTCGATCCGGCGACCGGCGCGCAGGAAGATTTCGCCTTCCCCGACCTGCTGACGACCAACATCGTCTTCGGCGGCGACGACATGATGGACGCGTGGGTCTGTCAGTCGGCGACGGGCAAGCTGGCCAGGTGCCGCTGGCCGCGGCCTGGCCTGCGGCTCGCGCATTATGGGTGAGGGCCGGCGCCAGGGCCGCGAAAACGGCCCGCGCGGAAGCATTTCGAAAAGCAGCGAGTCGGTACCAACGAGTCGCTGACACCATCCGCACCGGGGGTGCCATCGTTTTGCCGTCGCTCCATCCGATCTGCGACGTGCGGGATCCGCGGAACGGAGGCGCAACAATATTCCCTGTGGCGCGTTGCCGCAGCGGAGACCGCTTATGAATCACTTCTTCGCCCGCGCCGCGAATGCCGTCGCTCACGCGACCGGTCGGCCGATCACCTTCGTCGTCTGCTGCCTGCTGGTGCTCGTCTGGGCGGCGACGGGGCCGATGTTTCACTTCTCCGACACGTGGCAGCTGGTGATCAACACCGGCACCACGATCGTCACCTTCCTGATGGTGTTCCTGATCCAGAATACGCAGAACCGCGAGGGCGCGGCGCTCCAGGCCAAGCTCGACGAGCTGATCCGCGCGCTCGAAGCGGCGGAAAACCGCTTCATCGGGCTCGAGCAGCGCGACGAGGAGCATATCGCCACGCTGCGCGCCGGTCATGCCGAACTGATCCCGGAGGACGTCGACAGCTCCGACGACGCGACGAAGCTGCCCCCGACCGGCACCGGCGGCGCCGTGCGGGCGGCGCTCAGCTAGAGCTTGACCACCATCTTGCCGGTGTTCGAGCCGGTGAACAGGCCGAGGAAGGCGTCGGGCGCCTTGGCGATGCCGTCCATGACCGTCTCCTCCCACTTGATCCGGCCCTCGCCGATCCACTTGCCGACGTCGGCGATAAACTGCGGCTGCAGGTGGCCGTAGTTGGAGACGATGAAGCCCTGGATCTTCAGGCTCTTGCCGACGACCATGATGATGTTGCGCGGCCCCGGCATCGGCTCGGTCGCGTTATAGCCGCTGATCATGCCGCACTCGGCGAAGCGCGCGCCCTGGCGAGCGACCTCGATCGCGACCTCGAGGTGCTCGCCGCCGACGTTGTCGAAATAGACGTCGATGCCCTTGGGCACCGCCGCCTGGACCTGGGCGAGCAGGTTGCCGTGCTTGTAGTTGATCGCATGGTCGACACCGACCGAGCGCAGCCAAGCGCACTTCTCGTCGGAACCGGCGCTGGCGACGACAGTGCAGCCCTTGATCTTGGCGATCTGGGCGACGAGGCTGCCGACCGCACCCGCGCCGCCGCTGACGAACACCGTCTCGCCTTCCTTGGGCTGCCCGATCTCGAGCAGGCCGACGTACGCCGTCAGCCCGGGCATGCCGAGAACGCCGAGGAACGCCGATGGCGAGACGCCGGGGATCGGCGGCAGCTTGCTGAACACGGCGGGCGTCTGCGCGAACGTGGCGGGGGCGACGGTGAACGCCTCGCGCCAGCCGAACATCGAGCTGACGAGGTCGCCGGGCGCGAAGCCCTCCGCCTTCGACTCGACCACCTCGCCGACCGCATGCCCCTGCAGCGTCTCGCCGATCTGGAACGGCGGGACGTAGCTCGGCCGGTCGTACATGCGGCCGCGCATGTACGGATCGACCGACATGAAGCGGTTGCGGACCAGGATCTCGCCGGCACCCGGGGCCGGCACCTCGACCTGCACGACGTCGAAGTTAGCCGCCGTCGGCATTCCCTCGGGGCGGCTCTTCAGGCGGATCTCGGTGCTCGTCGTCATGCGCTTGGCTCCCCGTATCTCAGGCAGCGAGCCTTAAGCCGGTTCGCCTAGAGTTGAAACGGGATTTCGCCGAGCGCGTCGGGCACGTAGGTGACACCGGGCCGGAACAGCTTGTCGAGTCCCGACAGCCGGTCGCCGCTGCACAGCTGCGCCTGCAGCCGCTCGTCGTCGCGGCGGCGGAACTCGGTCTCGATCGCGGCGATCGTCTCGGGCGGTGTACCGAGCAGGCCGAGCGCCTCGCGGCCGAGCGCGATCGAGCCGTCGAGCACCTCGCGGACGACGGCGTCGGCTTCCGCGCGCAGCAGGTCGAGGTGGTGGACGCGGTCGTAGGCGCGGGCGAGGATCTTCAGCTGCGGAAAGGCCTCGCGGATGGGGGCGAGCGTCTCGGCCGGCGGCCAGGCACCGTCTTGCGCCATGACGAGCAGCTGCGCCTCCGCCGCGCCCGCCGAGCGGAGGATGTCGACGCGCCGCCCGTCGCCGAAATAGACGCGGTTGCCGAACAGGTTGCTGACGTCGATGATCTCGTCGTCGATGTCGACGGCGACCACCTCGACCCCACGCGCGAGGAGCATCTGGGCGACGCCCTGGCCGAAGCGCCCCGCCCCGACGAGGATGACGCGCGCCGGAGCGGAGTCGTCGTGGACCGCCGCCTCCGGCCCGTCGAGGTCGGTCCGCAGAGCCGGCTTCGGGTTGAACGTCGCCGCGAAGCGCGCGGCGAGCGGCGTCAGCAGCATCGACACGGTGACCACCGCCCCGAACAGCGCCGAGGCGGCCGGCGCCAGCAGCTGTCCGGACACGCCTTGCGCGAACAGGACGAAGCCGAACTCACCGCCCTGCGCCAGCACCAGCCCCATCTGGAAGGCGCGCAGCCATGAACTGTTGAATGCCCGGGCGAGGCCGCCGATGACGAGCGTCTTGGTCGCCATCACCGCCGCCACGAGCATCAGCACCTGCAGCCAGTGGTCGCGCACGACGGCGAGGTCGAGCGTCATGCCGACGGACACGAAGAACAGGCCGAGCAGCAGGCCGCGGAACGGCTCGATGTCGGCCTCGAGCGCGTGGCGATAGGGCGATTCGCTGAGCATGACCCCGGCGACGAAGGCGCCGAGCGCCATCGACAGGCCGAGGCTCGCCATCAGGAAGGCCGCGCCGAGGACGCTGAGCAGCGCCGCGGCGGCGAACGCCTCGCGCACGCCCAGCCGCCCGATCAGGCGGAATGCCGGGTTGAGCAGGAAGCGACCCCCGAGCGCGAGGACCAGCACCGCGCCCGCGGTCAGTGCCGCCGTCTGCCACCCAGGCCGCGCCGTGGGATCCGGCACCCGGCTGAGCGCCGCGACAATGGTCAAAAGCGGGACGATGGCGAGATCCTGGAACAACAGGATGGCGAAGGCGCGCTCGCCGAACGGCGTCGCGGTCAGCTTGCGCTCGGCCAGCAGCTGCATGACGAGCGCGGTCGAGGACAGGCCGAGCGGCAGCCCGACGACGACCGCCGCCTGCCAGCTGAGCCCGGTCAGGCCGAGGACGACGCCCGACAGCGCCAGCCCGCACAACGCCACCTGCAGCGTGCCCAGCCCGAAGATGTCGCGACGGAGCGCCCACAGCCGCGACGGCTTCAGTTCCAGGCCGATGACGAACAGCAGCAGGACGATGCCGAACTCGGCGAGGCTGCCCATGCTCGCCGGATCGCTGACCAGCGACAGCACGTGCGGACCGATGAGGACGCCGGCAGCGAGATAGCCGAGCACCGCGCCGAGCTTCAGCCGGGCGAACAGCGGAACCAGGACGACGACGGCCGTGAAATAGACGACCGCGTCGCGGAGCGGCGCGGCCGCTTCGTTCACGCCATCGCCGCGGCAGCAGGGGCCGGAACCACGCGCTCGGCCGCCGCGGCGGCGTCGGCGGCGGCCTGAAAGGCCAGCAGGATCGAGCCGTGCCGCGCCTTGTGCGGCCGCGCGAGAGCGAAGACGTCGAGGCCGGGCCAGTCGCCAGGCGTGTCCACCGCGCCCCCGAGATAGGCAGCCAGCGCATCGCGGGCGGCGGCGATCTCGGCCGGCCTGCGACCGACGACCTCGGCCCCGAGCAGCGCCGCCGAGGCCTGGCCAAGGGCACAGGCGCGAACATCCTGGGCGAAGCGCACGATGCGGCCGTCGGCGAGGTCGACGTCGGCGGTGACCTTACTGCCGCAGACCGGCGACACGCGCGTCACGCTCGCCTGCGGGTGCTCGAGCCGTCCGGCCAGCGGGATCGCCGCCGCCAGGCGCAGGATCGTCGTGTTGTAGAGGGCGGCGCTCATCGCCTGCGGATATAGGCGGGCAGCACCGGAACGGCCAGCCACATCCCGCCGCAAGCCGGCGGCTCCCCTATTCGGCGTCGTTGGCACCGAGCGTGAAGCGGCCGGCGTAGCGCCGCGTGATGCGCTCGACCGGCATGACGACGAAGACGTCGGTAGTGTTGAACTGCGGATCGACATAGGCGCCGTCGCCGATCATCGCGCCGACGCGCAGATAGCCCTTGATCAGCGGCGGCAGCGCCTTGGCCGCGGCGCGCTGGTCGTAGGCCGCCGCGGGCAGCCGGTCCATCGGCACATAATGCTCGCCGAGCGCGCGCGCGCGCAGCTCAGGCGGCGCGAGGTGATGGTGATAGAGGTAGCTGAGCTCGGCGGCATGGACCTTCGGGTCGGCGCCGTGCAGCGAGGCGCAGCCGAACATGTGCCCGATCGCGTGCGTCTGGAGGTAGCTGGCGATCCCCCGCCACAGCAGCGTGATCGTCGTGTTGTTGCGATAGGCCGGCGCGACGCAGCTGCGCCCGAGCTCGAGCAGCTGCCCGCCCTCGGCCGACTGGGCGATCAGCGGCGACAGGTCGTACTCGCCCGCCGAGTAGAAGCCGTGGTTCATTTGGGCGACGACCTGGCGCAGCAGCCGGTAGGTGCCGACGACGTGCGGCCCCTCACCCGGCAGGCCGTGGTCGATGACCAATAGGTGGTCGCAGATGGCGTCATAGCTGTCGACGTCGCGCCGGGTGGCGACCATGGCCGGTGTCGGTGCCGCCCCCATTTCCTCGTAGAAGATCTGGTAGCGCAGCGCCTGGGCGGCGGCGATCTCGGCCTCCGAGGTGGCCAGCCGGACGTCGAGCTGCCCCGCGCGGTGGAGATGCGGCGCGCCTTCGAGCAGATGCGCCGCGACCGCGGTCGCCTTTGCCGAAAAACCCATGCGTTTCCGTCCCTCACACGCAAGCGGCCCGTCTAGCGCCGCTTTGTGACAGTGTGACTTATACGTGTTCCGCCGCGCCATCGGTGCGCGGAACCGCGACCAGCCCCTTGCGCAGCATATAGAGGTAAAGGCCGATGCCGACGAGAGTGATGAGCGGCGTCAGCAGGTAGAACTCGGCATAGCCGACCCGCTCGATCAGCGCCCCCGCCGCCGTGCCGGTGACGAAGCGGCCGAGGATGGCGCGCGCCGACGACAGCAGGGCGAACTGGGTAGCGGTGAAGCGCAGATCGCACAGCGCCGACAAATAGGCCACGATCGCGACGTCGCCGACGCTGCCGGAAAAGTTCTCGAAGGCGATCGCCGCTGCCAGCCGCAGCTCGCCGACGGTCATCCCCCCGCCGAGGCCGAACGGCAGATCCGCCGGTGTCGACGGGTTGCCGAACGCGGCCAATGCGCTGAAGCTGAGGTTCGACACGGCGATCAGGACCAGCCCGATCAGCACCGACCGCTTCATCCCGAGCCGCGTATAGACGATCCCGCCGACGAACAGCCCGACGAGATACCCGATCAGCCCGACGCCGATGTCGTAGGTCGCAATCTGCGTCTTGGTGTAGCCGAGATGGTTGAACAGCACGCGGAAGCTAAGCTGCGCGATGGTGTCCCCCATCTTGTGGATCATGATGAAGGCCAGCACGATCGCCGCGCCGTCGCGCCGCGCGAAGTCGACCAGCGGGGCGATGACCGCCTCGCGCACCGCGGCAAGCCCGCGGCGGGCAACGACGACGTGCCGCTCCGGCTCGCCGACCAGCCAGCCGGCGGCAAGCGCGGGTAGCGCGAACAGCGTGGCCGCGACGTAGCCGGCCTGCCACCCCGCGCGCGCCGCGACGAACAGCACGAGCGCCCCCGCCCCGGCCGATCCGCCGCGCCAGCCATAGCCTTGCATCCCCGAGCCGACGCCAAGCTGCCGCGCAGACAGGCTCTCGATACGCAGCGCGTCGATAACGATGTCGTAGGTCGCCCCCGAGAAGCCGACGGCGAGCGCGGCGGCGACCGTCATGCCGAGGTCCGCGCGCGGGTCGGCGGCACCCAGCCAGGCGACCGACACCATGACCATGATCGCCGCGACGACCAGCCACGCCCGGCGCTGCCCGATCCGCGCGGCGAGCACCGGCAGCCGCACCTTGTCGACGACCGGCGCCCAGATCGGCTTGAAGCTGTAGAGCAGCGTCGCCAGCGAGAAGGCGGTGACCGTCTTGATGTTGATCCCGCTCTCGGCGAGCCGCGTCTGCAGCGTCGCGCCGATCATCGCATAGGGGAACCCCGAGGAAATCCCGAGCAGCAGCGCGGCAAATGGCGCGCGCTCGAAGTACGGGCGGACCCCCGCGCCCCAGCCGCGGCGGGCGTTCACCACCGTCGCCACAGGCCGTTCCATCCGCCGTCAACGCTTGTCATGCCGTTCCCCGCACCGCCGCTGCCGCACGCTAGCGGCCGCACGCGCGGGCGCAAAGCACCGTCGACGCAGGTCAATCCGACAGCGCGCCCAGTGCCAGCGCCACCGCGCCCCGCGGTCCCGCCTCGTCGCCGAGCTGCGCCCGGACGATCGTCCGGGCCAGTTCGGCCGGGCTGTGCTCGGGCAGATAGCCGCCGAGCCGGCTCGCCGTTGCGGCGACCACCTGGCCCAGCAGTGCCGGCCGGCGCGTGGCGACGCCGCCGCCGACGACGATGCGCTGTGGCGCGAGGGTCAGCACCAGCACAGCCAGTGCTTCGGCGAGTTCGGCGGCGACGGCGCGCCAGACGGGGTGGTCGTCGGGGATCGCATCGCCCGGCAGCCCGGTCCGCGCGGCGAGCGCAGGGCCGGCGACAAGGCCTTCGAGGCAGTCGTCGTGGAACGGGCAGACGCCGGCGAAGGAATCTTCGCCCACGCGCCGCACGCGGAGGTGGCCGGCTTCGGGGTGGCTGCGGCCGTGGACGATCTGCCCGCCGGCGACGATGCCGATCCCGACGCCAGTGCCGATGGTCATGTAGAGGTAGTCGCTGCACCCCACCGCGGCACCCCAGCGGCCTTCGGCCAGGGCGGCACCGGCGACGTCGGTGTCGAACCCGGCCGGCACGCCGGGAAGCGAAAGGGCGCCGCGGACGTCGGCACCGCTCCAGCCCGGCTTGGGCGTCTGGCCGATGCGCCCGAACGACGGGTCGTGCGGGTCGAGCCGGAGCGGGCCGAAGCTGGCGATGCCGACGGCGGCGACCGGCCCGGCGGTGTGCCAGCCGGCGACTGCGGCCGCCAGTGCGCCGAGCGTCGCGGCCGGAGTCGTCGTCGGCACCTGCCGCCGCTCGCGCGCGACGCCATCCTCATCGAGAACGGCGACGCACTTGGTGCCGCCGAGTTCGACGCCGGCGATCCGCCTCGTCATGCCAGCACCGCCCGGTCGCCATCGAGGCGCAGGCGCAGCGCGGGGGCCGGCGTGCCGCCGAAGTGCCGCCGCGCGGCGGCCGGGTCGACCGGCGCCGCGGCGGCCCCGACCATGTCGGCAAAGCTCAGGACGCGGAGGTCGGACAGCACCAGCCAGCTATACGCCTGATGCGGCGCGGCAACAGGGTTGGCAACGACGAGGCCGGTACCGTTGAGCGGCCGCCACGGTTCGGCAAAAGCCTCCGCGACCATACCGTACAGGCCCGTCGGCGCGGCAAGGCCAGGTGCGAACACCTTCGCCTGCGTCGACCAGAAGCAGTAGGTGCGGCCGGCGTGGACGACGACGTGGGGCCGCTCGAGCTCGTTGTTGACGCCGTCGGCGGCGATCAATGGCGAAGCCAGTCGCCAGCCCGCGCCGTCCCGCTCGGCGAGGCCGACGCAGCCGTTCCACGCCGATGTCGAGGCGGCGAGCGAGGCGGTGAACAGCAGGTAGTCGCGCCCATCGGCGGGATCGCGGAAGAAGTAGGGGTCTCGGAACGCTTTGATCGTGCCCAGTGCGCCGCCCCCGGCCATGTCGCTTTCGTACGGCGCGGCGGGGGCGACGATCTCGACTGGCGGCGACCATGCTCCCGGAACCGCGCTCGCTTCGTCAAGTGTCGCCTGCGTGACGAACAGCCGTTGGCCGAACCCGGTCGCCGCCTCTCCCGCCGCTCCGGCGGCAGTGAAGTAGAGCGTCAGGCGGCGGTGCGCGGCGTCGACCACCGTCGACCCCGACCACTGCCGGCTGCCTGGGGCAAAGCCGGGCGAGAACGCATCGCCGAGATCGCGCCAGCCTCCCGGGCCGCAGATGCAGCAGGCGGATCGCCGCGCGCGCATGGCGCTCGTCGGGATCGCCGGCAGAAGGCGCGGCGAGGAAGAAGAACAGCGTCCCGCCGGCGATCGTCGCGACGCGGCCGTCCTCCTCCTGCACCGGCCAATAGTCCCACAGGTCGAAACCCGGCAGCAGCGGCGGCGCGACGGCGATCACCGGCGCCTGGGGGAGCGGCGCTCGCGCGATCCCGGCGACCGCGGTGGCAGACCAGTGGCTCGTCATCGACCCCTCAACTCGGCGATAGGCGCGGCGGCTCCCCGCCGCTCCGGGGTCAGAAGTCGTAGCGCGCGCCGAGCGTGATCTGCCGCGGCAGGATCGACCGTGCCGAGCCGACGCCGGCGCCGTTCGCTCCCGGGGCCTGATCGACCTCGGTGATGCCGACGACGTTGAACAGGTTGTCGATGTGGCCGTTGACGTGGATGTGCCGCGTCAGGGCGTAATCGCCGAACAGGCCGACGACGGCATAGCCCGGCTGCTTCAGCGTGTTCGAGCTGTCGGTGAACGAATCCGACGTGCCGACGACGGTCGCGCCGACGGTCGCCGGGCCGTAGGTGTAGGTCGGCCGGATCTGATAGACCCACATCGCCTGCCGCTGCGGCCGGTTGCCGATGTCGTTCGCGCCGACGAAGCTGTCGCCGGTGATCTTGGCGTCGGTCCAGGTGACGCCGCCGTACAGGTTGAAGCCGCCGAAGGTCGCCGCGCCCTCGACCTCGACGCCGTACGCCCGGTAGTTGCGCGCGAACAGCGTCAGCCCGGCGGTGGTGATGTCGCTGCCGCGCTCGGCCGTCGTCGTGTGGAAGCCGGTAACCGCGCCCGAGAAATGGTCGACGCGGAACTTGGTGCCGATCTCCTGCTGGTTGGCGAAGTTCAAGGCGGCGAGCGTCGAGACGTTGCCGCTGGCATCGGCCGGCAGGACGCGGTCGGCGTTGAACCGCGCGCCGCGGCTGGCGCGGCCGAACAGCGCGATCTCGGGCGTGAACTCGTAGTTGGCGCCGACCGAGTAGCTCAGGTAGCGCTTGGTATAGTCGACCGGCTGAGGCGCGCCGCTGGTGACCGTCAGCACCCGTTGCTCGGGCACCTCGATGATGCCGTCCTGATTGACGTCGATCGGTGCGCCGGTTCCGGCCGACTCGCGATAGGTGCCGTGCGCCGACTGGATGTCCCAGCGGATGCTGCCGTCGACCGACAGCTTGTTCCACTTCCAGGTGACGTCGGCCCACGGCGCGTCGACCGAATACTGGACGTCGTAGCGGCGGACGCAGCAGTCGCCGAACGCACGCGCATCGTAGGCAACGAGCCCGCGCTGTGTCTGCAGAACGCCGGCGGCGTTGCGCACGTCGAGCAGCTGCGCGCGGCCGCCGTCCTGCGCCGTCACCAGATAGTCCTGCCAGTGCCAGTCCATGCCGATGTGCTGGCCGGCCTTGGTGTAGCCGACGGTCAGCGTCACCCGGCCGAGATCGCCGGCGTCGAAGTCCTTGGCGAGCCGCAGGTCATTGGTGAAGGTGTTGAAGTCATTGAGGGTCACGTCGAAGATGACGGTGTTGACGGCATAGCCGGCGTAAGGCTGGCCGGCATTCGGCCCGGTCGCCAGCGCCACCGTCGATCCCGCCCCGCCGATGCCAGCGGCGATGTTCGCCGCGGTGTCGACGTTTGCCGGATAAGGGCCGACGAACTTGCCCGAGTTGAAGGCGTAGCGGAACTTGTCGTCGAAGCTGAAGCCGCTGCCGAGGTCGAACTTGGCCTCGGCGCCGACCGCCTTGCTGACCGTGCGATACCCCTCGTCGAGGCGGTCGGTCACGCGGTTGCCGTTGGCGTCCAGGGACAGCAGGCTGTTGTACGCCGGCGACTGCAGCGCCCCCGACTTGAGGTCGAAGCCCGGCAGCGAGCTGTACGACGCGTCGACCCCGTTGCGGTTGATCGCGGCGGGCACCGGCAGATAGACGGGCGCGCGGTCGTCGAGGAACTTGACGTCGAAGCGGATGAAGCCGTCGGCGAAGGTGCGCGTCACGTTGGCCTTGATCTGGCCGCCGTTCTCGGTCGTCAGGCCGGCATCCTTCACCCCGTTGCCGTAGTGATAGAAGCCGCCGACGTGGAACTTCCAGTCGTCGCCAAGGTGCGCGCCATAGTCGAAGTCGAGCCGCGTCCGGTCGTAATCGACGCCGCGCAGGATGCCGACCGAGCCGCCTTCGGTGCTGCCGTCCTTGGTGATGAAGTTGAGGATCGCGCCGGGCGCGTTCGATGTCGCGGTCGACGCCGAGCCGCCGCGCACCGCCTCGACCCGGGCGACGTTGTTGTCTGCCTTGACGAAGGTGTCGGCAGTGGCGAAGGCGATGTCGCCGAACAGGAGGACAGGGATGCCGTCCTCCTGGAACTGGACGAACTTGGCGCCGCCCGAGGCGACCGGCAGGCCGCGCACCGAGATGTTGGCGTTGCCCTCGCCGCCCGACGCTTCGGAGCGGATGCCGGGGATGTAGCGGATAAGGTCGGCGGCCGACTGCGGCGCGATCTGGCCGATCGTCTCGGCGTTGACGCTGCTGACGGCGATGCTGGTGTCGATCTTGCGCTCCGGACGCGTCGTGCCGGTGACGACGATCTCGTCCTGCTGGGCGCCGGTATCGACGGTCGCGGTCGGGCCGGTCACGGCGGTCGGGTCGGCGGTCTGGGCGTGGCTGTGGACGGCGACAAGCGCGCTCGACACGAGCAGGACGGTACGGACGGTGGCCATCGTCATCTCCCCAAGCAGCCATTGATCGGCGTATGGAACGTAGCTAGACCGGCCCGCAATCGTTTGCAAGTGGAATATTGCAAACGATTGCGGTTCGACTATGCTGGTGTTGCACGGCGGCGACAGTCCGCCGGCGGGGAGGATGCGGTGAGCGCTTCGGACACGACCAGGCCGCACCTGTCGCTCGCCCGCATCCTGTCGATGAACCTCGGCTTCCTCGGCCTCCAGTTCAGCTTCGGGCTGCAGCAGAGCAACATGGGGCCGATCTACCGCTATCTCGGCGCCGACGAGGCGACGCTGCCGCTGCTGTGGCTGGCGGGGCCGATGACCGGGCTGCTGATTCAGCCGCATCGTCGGCGCGCTGAGCGACCGCACCGTCAGCCGTCTCGGGCGGCGCACGCCCTATTTCCTGATCGGCGCGGTCCTGTGCAGCCTCAGCCTGTTCGCCATGCCGTACAGCAGCGCGCTATGGATCGCCGCCTCGCTGCTGTGGCTGCTCGACGCCGCCAACAACATCACGCAGGAGCCGTACCGCGCCTACGTCAGCGACCGGCTCGGCACCGGCGCAGCGCTCGCTCGGCTTCCTGACGCAGGCGTCGTTCACCGGCCTGGCCCAGACCCTGTCCTATCTCGCGCCGTCGCTGCTCGTCTGGGCGGGGATGAGCGCCGACGCGCGTCGACGCCAACGGCATCCCCGTGGTGACGCGGATCGCCTTCGTCGCCGGCGCGGTCATCTCGCTGTCGACGATCCTGTGGTCGGTCGTCACGCGTCCCCGAGCTGCCGCTGACCCCGGCGGAGCGCGCCGCGATGACGGCGGAGCCGCTGTCGGCGGCGCAGGCGCTGGCGCGACTTCGTGGCGGCGGTGCGCGAGATGCCGCGGCCGATGCGGCAGCTCGCGCTCGCCATGCTGTTCCAGTGGTACGCGATGTTCGCCTATTGGCAGTACATCGCCTTCGCCGTCGCCCGCTCGCTGTTCCACACCGCCGACGCGGCGACGCCGGGGTTCCGCGCCGCGGCGCTGGTCACCGGCCAGATCGGCGGCTTCTACAATTTCGTCGCCTTCGTCGCCGCCTTCGCCATGGTGCCGGTGGCGCGGCGGTTCGGGGCGAGGGCGTGCCACGCCACCTGCGTCGCGGCTTCGGGCATCGCCATGCTGGCGATTCCCGCTTGTACCGGCGAGGCGCTGCTGTTCGTGCCGATGGTCGGCATCGGCCTCGGCTGGGCGAGCCTGATGGGCAACCCCTACATCATGCTGGCGAACGCGATCCCGCCCGCGCGGACGGGCATCTACATGGGCATCTTCAACATGTTCATCGTCGTGCCGATGCTGATCGAGAGCCTGACGATGCCGCTCCTCTACCCGCTGCTGGGCGACGATCCGCGCCACGTGCTGATGCTCGCCGGCGTCCTGATGCTGGCCGCCGCCGTCGCCACGCTCGCCGTCCGCGAGCGCGCCTAGGCCGAGCCGCGCAGGATCAGTTCGGGCGGCATCGTCAGCGAGGCGGCGTCAGCCCCGTCGAGCCGCCGGAACAGCAGGTCGACGATCGCCGCCGCACCGCCGGCGACATCCTGGCGGATCGTCGTCAGCGGCGGCGTCGTATGCTCGGCGATGACGACGTCGTCATAACCGACGACGCTGGTCTCGTGCGGCACGCGCTTGCCGCGCTCGGCGAGCGCCCGCAGCGCACTCATGGCGATGACGTCGGAGGCGGCGAAGATCCCGTCGGGCGGCGGGTTGGCGGCAAGGAAGGCGAGCACCTGGCTGTACGCCGCCGCGCTCGTCAGGTGGACCGGGAGCAGCGTCGGCGCCGGCGCTCCGGCGGCGGCGATCGCGGCGCGGAAGCCGTCGTAGCGCGCGGCGAATTCCGGCGCGTCGGGGTTGCCGAAGAAGGCGAGGCGTCGCCGCCCCTGGGCCAGCAGATGTTGCGCCGCGAGCGCACCGCCGGCGGCGTTGTCGGAGCCGACGGTCAGCTGGCTCATGCCCGGCAGCGCCGCGCCCCAGACGACGAGCGGGCGGTAGCGCCGGGCGACGCGCTCGATCGCCTCGGCCTGGGTCGACTGGCCGATGACGATGACGCCGTCGACGCGGCCGCTGTCGACGATCCGGTCGAGCCAGCGGTCGTCGTGCGGGATGACCCGCGACAGCAGCAGGTCGTAGCCGCGTGCCGAGACCGCATCGGCCAGCGGGCCGAGCAGGCTCATGAAGAAGGGGTCGGACAGATGCTGGTCGGCCTCGTGCCCGAGCGGCAGGACGACGCCGATCGCGCCGGTGCGCTTCAGGCGAAGGTTGCGCGCCGCCTGGTTGACCTGGAAGCCATGCTCGTGCGCCAGCGCGACGATGCGGTCGCGCGTCGCCGCGGCGATGGCCGAATGGCCGGAGAGCGACCGCGACACCGTCGTCACCGACACCCCCGCCAGCGCGGCAAGTTCAGCGAGGTTGGTGACGGGCCGGCCCATGCGACGTGATAACCGACGCCGCCGGGCAACGGAATGGCCGCCGCGGGCCGCTGCCAATAGCGGGCGAACGGGGCCCGGGGTCCGGGCAGCCAAGAGGCCGGCTGCCGCCGCGAAACGCGAACGGGGTGGAGATCGCTCTCCACCCCGCTGGCGATTGGGCTTCGGCTCAGCGCGACGCGATCTGCTCGGTCGCCGGCACCTGCGCCATCGCGTCGTGCATCGCCTTGGCGAAGCAGGCCGCGACGTTGGCCCGCTCGACGAGGGTGACTTGGCCGCTGTTGCCGCACACGGTGTGCGCCGCGCGGGTCAGGCGGACCTTGAGCGCCGCCTGGCCGGCCGCGCCGTCGAGGTTGAGGTCGCCGTAGAACACCTTGGCGGTGGGGGCGGTCTGCGCGTTCACCGCGGGAGCAGCGAAGGCGGCGGTGGCGACGGCGAAAGCGAGGATGAAGGTCTTCATGGCTGTATCTCCCGGTTCGTTCGGTGGGCGGACCATCCCGCGCCGATGTCCCCTGATAGGAGGCCGCCGGCCGGCTCGCTGTGACGGGCATCACACAGGCGTCGGCGGCCGCTCGATCGGTGCCGGGCGCGCGGCGGCGGCCGGGCCGGCCATTGGCAAGCACGGTATATTGTGCGTTACTCAGATCCTCGGGCGGCCCTGCCGGTCGAAGGTTACGGTGCGCGGCGTTTCCGATTTCGACATGACGAGCGGCGGCGGGTAGCGGCGTTACCCGGCACCGATCAGCGGACGGACTGAACTGCGGCGGCCGTGGGGCTTCGGAATGACGCTCGATCTTGACCTGGTGATCGACGGGCTCGGCTTTCCGGAGGGCCCGGTGGCGATGGCGGACGGCTCGGTGCTGTTCGTCGACATCAAGCACCAGACGCTGTCGTCGGTGACGCCGGACGGCAAGCTTCGCGTCGTCGCCGAGCTCCCGGGCGGCCCCAACGGCGCCGCCATCGGGCCGGACGGCGCCGCCTACGTCTGCAACAACGGCGGCGTCTACAGCTTCGTCCCCTTCGGCAAGACGCCCGGCGTCACCGTGCCCGGACCGCGCCCGGCCGCATACCGCGGCGGGTCGATCCAGCGCGTCGACCTTGCGACCGGCGCCGTCACGACGCTCTACGACCAGTGCGACGGCGTCCCGCTGATGGCGCCCGACGATCTCGTCTTCGACGCCGCCGGCGGCTTCTGGTTCACCGACTTCGGGCTTTCAGGAGAGCGACGGATCGAAGTACGGCGCGCTCTACTACGCGACGAGCGACGGCAGGTCGCTGGTCAAGGCCGCGGTTATTCCGATGCCGAACGGCGTCGGCCTGTCGCCCGACGGCGGCACGCTCTACGTCTCCGACACCACCTACGGGCGCCTGTGGTCGTTCGAGATCGTCGGCCCCGGCAAAGTCGCGCCGGGAGCACTGCCGGTGATGCCGGGACACGTCGTGCAGACCCTGCCGGGCTTCCAGTGGCTCGACAGCCTCAAGGTCGAGGCGGACGGCAGAATTTGCGTCGGCACGCTCTTCAACGGCGGCATCAGCGTCTTCAGCCCCGACGGCACGGTTAAGCATCATGCCGTTCCCGACTTGTTCACGACGAACCTGTGCTTCGGCGGCCCCGACATGCGCGACGTCTGGATTACGGCGTCGAGTACGGGCAAACTCTATCGTACACGCTGGCCGCGGCCCGGGCTGCGGCTCGCGTTCAACGCCTGACCGAGCAAACGGGCGGCCGAGGGGGCACGACAGTGGCGGACGTGGAGGCAGGGCAGGTCAACGGCGACGGCGGCATCGCCGCCAAGCTGGTCGATGCCTTGCATCATCCGGAAGGAAGCCCCGATCTCCGGCCCGTCCACGCCCTCGGCATCGGCGCCACGGGCAGCTTCGTCGCTTCCGACTGCGCCAAGACGTTCTGCACCGCCGCGCATTTCCAGGGCGCGACGATCCCCGTCACCGCGCGCTTCTCGAACGGCTCGGGCAGCGCCGTCCGCCACGACGGCTGGTCCGACGTTCGCGGGATGGCGACGCGCTTCCACCTGCCCGACGGCAGCGCGACCGACCTGATCATGATGACGCTGCGCGAGTTCTTCACGCCCGACGCCGAGACGTTCCTCGAGTTCGCCATCGCCGCCAAGCCGATGCCGTTCGAGTCGCCCACGGCGTGGCAGAAGATCCGGGATTACCTGTCGCTCAAGATCCCCGTCCGCGCCGCCTATCCGGGCGAGACGATCCGCCCCGACGAGGGCGCGACGGCCTTTGCCGACACCCACGCCTATGCCCAGCTGCCGGTGTTCGAGGCGGCGGCGATCGGCGCGCCGGTCAGCTACGCCCGCGCCGCCTACCACGCGGTCCACACCTTCATCCTGACCGCCCCCGACGGTGCCCGCCACCGCGTGCGCTTCGACTGGCTGCCGGCGGTCGGCATGCTCAACACCGATCCGGAGGCGACGCCGGTCGACGTCTATCTCGACGCCGAGCTGCGGCAGCGGATCGCCGCCGGCCCGGTGCGTTTCCTCCTGTCGATGGCCATCGGCGAGATCGGCGACGCCTTCGACGACCCAACCCGACCGTGGCCGCCCCACCGCCAGCGCATCATCATGGGCGAACTGACCCTCGACGCGATGCTCGACCCGGCCGCGACCGAGCGGCTGAGCTTCAACCCGTGGCTGCTGACGCCGGGGATCGAGCCGTCGGGCGACGCCGTGCTGGCGGTGCGGCGCGACGCCTATCAGATCTCCGCCGGCCGCCGCGGCGCGGATGCCTGCCCCTTCCTGCGGAGCGACGGCCATGGCGAGTAGCGAAGGCTGGTTCAGCCGCTGGGTCGACGACTGGCCCAACCAGGGCTGGTTCAAGTTCGCCTCGACCTACATCGTGGTCCCGATCTGGGCGCTGAAGGAGCCGAAGACGAAGCTGCCGGGTGGTCCGCGCGACGCGCTGCAGCCGAGCGAGAACCTGCAGCGGATGATGAACCTGATCATGCCGCTGAAGGACACGTCGCCGGTCGGCCGCGCGCATGCCGCCTTCGCCATCGCCCAGAACGTCGACGCGATCTTCGCCGGGCTGGAGAACGTCGGCACGATCCACTTCGCGCGCTTCGACCTGATCGGCGACAACATCTGCATGCTGTCGGTCTACGACGGCGACTTCACCAACTATATCCGCGACTTCATCGTCACCATCGGCAGCGTGTTCGACGCCGTCATCGACCTCGTCGAGGGCGGACGACAAGCTGATCCCGACGACGCGAAACGTCGAGGCGTTCATCGACTGGGTCCACGAGCACGACCTGTTCCAGGCGTCGGACTTCGCCACCGACCTCTTCGCCATGCAGGCGGCGGCGCAGGGCCGCGCGCCCGACGCCCCGCCGCCGCCGCTGCGGACCTTGCCCCGCGCCCTGGTCCTCCAGATGCGGAAGAACCCCAACCTGTCGCTCGGCGGCGGCTACCGCGGCTATCCGGGCGTCTCCGCCGCGCAGGTGCGGCGTCAATTCGGGATCGGCTGGTGACCATCGACGACCTCGATCCCGCCGCCATCCAGGGCAACGTCCTGCGCGGCTACCGCGGCACGCTTGGCGCCGTCCGCCACCTCGTGCTCGAGGTTGGCGACCGTGCGGCGGCACGGCGCTTCCTCGGCATCGCGGCGGGCGGCGGCAGCGCCGAGGTCCCGGCGATCACCACCGACTGCGACTGGACCGACGCGCAGACCCTGTGCTTCAACGTCGCCGTGACCTTTGCCGGGCTGCAGGCGCTCGGCGTGCCCGCGACGTCGCTCGAGACGTTCCCGAGCGAGTTCGTCGAGGGGATGCCCGCCCGCGCGGTCCGCCTGTCGGACGTCGGCACCAGCGCGCCCGCGACCTGGCCGGCCCCGTTCGACCGGCCGGAGCGCGTCCACCTGATCGCGACCGTCTATGCGAGCGTCAGCGACACCGACGACGGTACGGCGGCGCTCGACCGCATCCAGGCGCAGGTGGCGCGCGCGTTCACCGTGCTCGGCACCCGCGACGGCCGCCGCTTCGACGAGGACCGCGTGCACTTCGACTATGTCGACAGCATCTCGCAGCCCCGCTTCCGCGCGAAGGGCGACGACACGCAGCCGATCGATCCGCTCGGCACTGTCCTGCTCGGCTATCCCACCCGGCTGGAGGGCGTGTTCTTCCGCGTGCCCGAGCCGCGGGAACTGGGCCTGAACGGCAGTTTCAGCGCCTTCCGGATCCTGGCGCAGGACGTGGAGGGCTTCGAGACCTTCCTCGACAAGGCCGCGGACGAGCTGGTCGAGCGGCTCCCCGGCGCGGCGATGCACGCGCTCCTTACGCCCGGCGCCGAGGCGGGCATCGTCGACGGTCTGTGCCGCGGCGCCGATCGCGCGGCGATGCCACCCGAGCAGGTGCGCCGGCTGGCGCTCCGCGAGATCGTCGCCGCGCAGATGTGCGGCCGCTGGCGCGACGGCCGGCCCTACGTCGACGGGCCCGATCTTCCGCCCAAGTCGGTCTCGCTGACCAACTACGATTACGGGCCCACGGCGCAGTGCCCGGTCGGGTCGCACGTCCGCCGCGTCAACCCGCGCGGCGGCGCGATGGTCCAGCGCATCGCCAGCCGCACCCGCCGCCTCGTCCGGCGCAGCGTCCCCTACGGCCCGCCCTACGACCCGGCCAGGCCCGACGGCGTCGAGCGGGGCCTGCTCGGCAACTTCATCAACGCCAACCTCGGCGCGCAGTTCGAGGCGATCATGAGCGACTGGCTCAACCTGGGCCTGCAGCACCCCGAGATCACGCGCATGAACGACCCCATGCTCGGGGCGCACACGCCCGAAACCAGCGCCTTCGACATGGTGCTGCGGGACGGGCGGACGCTGCGCCTGCGCGGCTTTCCGCAGTTCGTGACGACGCGCGGCGGCGCCTACACCTTCATCCCGAGCATGGCGGCGATCCGCCATCTGGCGCAGTTGTCGGGCTGAGCCGCGTCACGCGGCCAGGCTCTCCAGCGCCGCGTCGACCCGGCTGAGCAGCGGCGACGCCCCCGAACCGCCGATGATCCGCCGCGCCGCGTGCAGATGATGGCGGGCGCGGCCATGATCCTTTTTCATCTTGTAGAGCAGCCCGGTGATCATCTCGGCGCGGCCGATGTAATGGCCTTCGGGGTCCCACTGGGCACTGCCGCGGACCTGTTCGACCAGGGCGCCGACGCGTCGCGGTCCGGTCAGCATCACCGCCGCCAGCGGGCGGAGATTGCGCAGCAGCACGCGAAGCGAGGCCTGCTCGCGCGCGAGGATGGACAGGTACACCTCGCACAGGAAGAGCCTGCCCCAGTCGGCCGAGGCGCGGAACCCCTGCTTCTCGTGCCGGGCGATCGTCGCCTCGAGGCGCGCCAGGCCGACGGCGATCTGGCCGTTCATCACCTCCGCGATGCCGAGCATCAGGTCGGGGCCGGCATGGAACATGCCCCACCCGTTCTCCGCGCACATGGCGATGTGGCGCTGGACCTCGGCGACGGCGCCGGGTTTTCTCAGGAGGACGAGCGCACCGCAGCGGGCAGCGCCCGCGATCGCCTGCTCGAAGCGGGCGCGCGAGACCTCGATCGCGCGATCGGCGAGCGCAAGCGCCTGCTCATAGTCGTCCGAGACGCTGGCGATCAGCGCCCGCATCGCGGTGCCGTAGCCGAGCGAGCGCGGGTCGTTCGTCGCCGTGCCGAGCGCGATCAGGCGATCCGACGTCGCGTGCGCCCGGTCGACGCGCCCGCGGCACAGCTCGTCGAAGCCGACGCTCGCGAGGAAGAAGTTCTGCAGATAGGCGTCGCTTTCCCCGTCGAGCAGCGCCTCGACCTCGCGGCGCTTGGCGTCGAACGTCGCCAGCGGCAGCGGCGCGCAATAGGTCGAGACCGACAGCTCGCTGACCAGCGCGTACGCCGTCGCCATCGGGTCGCCGAGCCGCTCCGCCATCGCCGACAGCGACTTCTGCACCGCCAGCGCGTCGAGAAAGCGCCCGTTGCAGACGAGGCACGAGACGTAGTGGTGCAGGAACAGCGCATGCTCGCGGCTGTCGCCCAGCCGCGCGAGGATCGGCTGGACCCGGTCGAACAGCGGGATCATCGTCGTCACGCAGAGCGACAGGTTGAGGCACAGCGCATAGTCGGCGAGCAGCCGCGCGACCTGCTCGTCGCTCGCACAGTCGCGGCAGCCTTCGTACAGCGCCAGCCCCAGGGCGAAGTAGCGGTTCGCCTCCTCGTGCGAAAAGATGCCGAGGCTCTTCGCGCCGGCCAGCGCGAAATAGGTGAAGGCGGTCTGCTTCTCGTCGGTCAGGGCATAGTGATAGGCGAGCGTCTCGACCGCCTCGGTGATGCGGCCCTCGCTGCGGCGCTCGACCGCCTGCGCGACGGCGAGGTGGAGCTGCGCCCGCTGGTGTTGCAGCAGCTGGTGATAGACGCAGTCCCGCATCATCACGTGGCGGAAGATGTGGTGATAGCCGTCGATGTCGAGCCGGATGAGGTCCTGCCCGCGCAGCCGGTCGAGCGTCTCCGCGATTTCGCCCTCGGCACCGGCCGCCGCCGACAGCAGGTTGGCGTCGAAGCGCCGCCCGATCACCGCCGCCACCTGGAGAACGGCGCGGTCGGCGGGCGACAGCCGGTCGATCTTGGCCGTCAGCAGGCCGAGCAGGCTCGCCGGCAGGATCGCGTCGCTGCCCGGCGCATCGGGACCCATCTCACCGGCCTCGCGGCGCGTGGCCTGGCTGTCGACGAGAAAGCCGAGGATCTCCTCGGCGAACAGCGGATTGCCGGCCGCGCGCTCCGCCACCTGCTCGATCAGCGCGGCCGGCAGGGGCTCGACCGTGGCGCGCGACCGGGCGATGCGGGCGACTTCGTCGGCGTCGAGCGGGCGCAGCTCGACGGTCGTCACCCGCTCGCTCTGCCACGGCACGACGAATTCCGGGCGGCGCGTGTAGATGATCAGGAGGTTGGTCGGGGCGCCGCTGCGGATCAGGTCGCCGAGGACCTGCTCGGTCGCACTGTCGATCCAGTGGACATCCTCGACGATGATGATGAGCGGGCACAGGCGGCACTGCGCGTGCACCATCGCCGACAGCAGATCGCGCGTGCGCAGGCCGATGAGGACGCCGTCGAGACCGGCGAGCGCCCCCTCCGGCGGCGGCAGGCCGAGCAGGTTGATGAGGATGCCGCGGTTCTCCAGGCTGTCGAGCGCCAGCCGCGACAGCCCCGCCTCCACCTTGTCGACGATTGCCGCCCGGCTGTCCTCGATCCCGATCTGGAAGGCGCTGCGGACGATGTCGAGGAAGGGCAGGAACGGCGTGTGCTCGCCCGTCGCCGTGCAGTGCCCCTGGAAGACGCGGTAGTCGCCGCTCTTGAGCGACTGCATGAACTCGAAGATGAGGCGCGTCTTGCCGATGCCCGGCTCGCCGACCAGGTCGATCGCCGTCAGCCCCGCGCTCACCCGCTCGAACGCGCCGCGCATCGTCGCCAGCTGGTCGTCGCGGCCGACGAGCGGGCTGAGGCCGCGGCCGCGCGAGGTGTCGAAGCGCTGCGCCCGTTCATGGACGGAGACCAGCCGCCAGAGCTTCTGCGGCCGGGCCAGCCCCTTGATGACCTGCTCGCCGTGGAACTCGACCGCCGCCTGCCATTCGATCAGCCGGCGGGTCGCCTCGCACAGCAGGGTCGTTCCGGGCGGGGCCAGCGTCTGGATGCGCGAGGCGAGGTTGACGTTGTTGCCGATGGTCGTCAGCGCGGCGCTGTCGCTGTCGACGGGGGCGACGACGGCGATGCCGGAACTGACGCCGACGCGCATGCTCGGGCGGACGCCGAACCGCGCCTCGATCTCGTCGGCCGCCGCGGCGAAGGATTCGTGGATCAGCCGGGCGGCGCGGCAGGCGCGGAGCGCGGCGTCCTCGGTCGTGCCCGACACGCCGAACACCGCCATGATGCTGTCGCCGCCGAAGGCGTGGACCGATCCGTCGAACTTGCGGACGCAGCGCACGAGCCGGTCGTAGACCATCTGGACGAACGGCAGGCCCTGTTCGTCGCCAAGGCTTTCGAGCGTGGCGGTGTAGCCGACCATGTCCGCGAACAGCACCGAGACATACCGCCGCTCGCCTGTCTGCCAGGCTGCGTTCGCGAGGGGGAGGTCCCGGTCCGCCATGGTAAACGACCTTTAGGGCGGGGCGGCGGCGAATGCCAGACTGACGTCGACGACGACGAAATGCCCGATTTGTACGACGCCTGACGTGCCATTTCAGCCCTTATAGCGCTCCACGGCATCCCCCAGTGCCTCTTTCAGCGGCGCGAGCGCGTCGGCGAACGGCCGCCACTGGTCGAGGCCATCGCGCGAGATCGGCCGGCGCACCTGCTCGCTGCTCGGCGTGCGGACGCTGCGCCGCGTCTCGTGGAAGGCGAGGCAGGCCGGCTCGAACGCCAGCCCGCAATGGTCGAGGATGCGCCGGACGCTGCCCTCGGTATCGCCGACGACGTCCTCGTGGAGTACGCGCAGGACGCGCCCGGGCAGGGCCGCGTCCCAGTGGCGCATCAGCTCGAGATAGGTGCGGTAGTAGCGGGCGATGCGCTCGATCGAATAGGTGAACTCCTGCCCGTGGGCGAAGAGCTGCTTCAGATTGCTGAAGCAGCACGCCATCGGCTCGCGCCGCGCGTCGATGATGACGGCGTTCGGCAGGATCAGGTGGATGAGGCCGATGTGGCGGAAGTTGTTCGGCATCTTGTCGACGAACCGCGGCCGGCCGGTGCGATAGACGGCGGTGTCGGCGAGGTACTGCGCCCCGAGCCGCGCGGCGGCGTCGGCGTCGAGCTCCGCCAGCGCCGCCGGGTAGCGCTGGACGCCCGCCTCGCGCCCCTGCAGCGCGCCGACGAGGCGCTGGATGTCGGCGAGCTCCTGCGTTCCCTCGACCGCCGAGTGGCTGGCGAGGATCTGCTCGATCAGCGTCGAGCCGGACCGCGGCAGACCGAGGACGAAGATCGGGTCGGGCCGCGGATCGCCCCAGCCGGCGCGGCGCGCGAAGAACGCCGGCGTGCAGACGGCGATCTGGGCGGCGGTGTTGCCCTCGACGATCTCGGGGCGATAGCGGCTCGCGGCCGCCTTGAGATCGTTGCCGGCGGAATAATGCGACCAGGCCGCCACGGGGTCGCCGCCGTCCTCGAACGCCTTGCCCAGCGCAAAGTGGAGGTGGGCGCGGTCGTCCTCGCTCGTCGCCGGCGCGGCGGCGGCGGCCTGCATCGCGGCGATCTCGGCGGCGGTGAAGCGGTAGGTCTTGAGGTTGGCGAGGCTCCAGTAGGCGTCGCCGAAATCCGGGCGGAGCGCAGCCGCGGCGCGGTAGGCGGCGACCGCCGCGGGAACGTCGCCGACGGTCTTCAGCGCGTGCCCCAGGAACAGGTGGAGGCTGGGGTCGGCCGGCTGCTCGCGGATGAGGTCGCGGTAGCGGCCGACGGCGCCGTCGTTGTCGCCGACCCCGACGGCGGCGGTCGCGGCCATCTCGCGCCAGGCGAAATTGTCCGGCTCGAGCGCCAGCAGGCGGTCGAGCTGGTCGCGGGCGGCGGCGTATTTATGGCGCTGGATCAGGCACTTGGCGTAGTCGGCGCGGGCCGCGCGATGCTCCGGCAGGCGCTCGACGACGGCGGCGAGCAGGAGTTCGGCGTCGTCGAGCACGTCGCGCGCCATGCCGATCTTGGCGAGCAGGCGCATCGCCTCGGGATGATCGCCCGTCCGCAGCAGGAAATCGCGGATGATCCGCTCCGCCGGAACGAGGTCGCCGTCGGAAAAGAACGAGGTCGCGGCGACGACCTCGCCCGGCAGCGCGCGCAGCACGGCCTGGTGTTCGGCGGCGCGTGCGGCGTTGGCGGCGTCGCCGGTCAGGCGGTAGACCCCCTCCAGCATCCGCCACGCCATCGGCAGCGCCGGGTTGCGCGCCACCGCCCGCAGCAGCGCGTCGGTCGCCGCCGCCGCGTCCTTGCGCGCGACATGGCACAGGCCGCGCTCCTGGTGCATCAGGCTGAAATCGGGGACGAGCGCTGCCAGCCGGTCGAGCGTCGCCAGCGCTGCCGCCGTCTGCCCCAGGTGCCGCTCGCAGATCGCGCGCAGGAGCAGGAGATCGCGGTTCTCCGGAAACCGCGCCAGCGGCTCGGCCAGTTCCGCCAGAGCCGCGCGATGCTGCCCGCTTGCGGCGAGGCGGCGCAGGCGGTCGATCTCGGCTTCGAGCGGGACCGCCGCGGCGGCCGTCATGGCTTCGGGTCCGGGCGGCACGGCGGCACCTAGCGGGGCCGCCGTCCGCCTGGCAATCGCCTTAGAAGGAATAGCCGACCTTGAGGCCATAGGTCAGCGGCCGGACCACGACCTCCGACTTGATGAACTGCGCCGACGAGGTGAAGGTGCTGGCGTGGCGTGTTGGTCAGGTTCTGGCCGAACAGCGACGCCGTCCAGCTGTCGCGCTTGATGCCGATCTGCGCGTCGAGCAGGGCATAGCCCGACATGCGGTAGCGGAGCAGCGTCGTGCCGGGGATCAGCACGCCCTCGCCCGACGGATAGGTCGACGGCTGGTTGTACGTCGGCCCGGTGTACGACGCGCCGCCCGACACCCAGTAGCCGAGCTCGCCCGGCCCCTTGAAGTCGTAGCGGACGCGCAGGTCGCCCTGGAAGTGCGGCGAGTAGGGCAGCGCCGAGCCGATCGCGCCGAACGGGCTCTGCAGCGGGATCGGCGCGCCGCCCTTGTAGTAGTTGGTGATGCACTGGCCGAAGCTGGTCGACCCCTGGACGTTGGAGATGAAGCACGGCGCCGTCGTCTGCGTGCTGTCGTTGTAGGTCGCCCCGCCCTGGATGCTGAGGCCTTCCATCGGCCGGGCGACGACCTGCACCTCGACGCCCTTGACGTGGAAGTTGGCACCGTTTGTGACGAAGCTGGTGTTGCCGAAGCCGCCGGCGGGGTTGAAGAAGCCGATCTGCACGTCCTGCCAGACCATGTAATAGGCCGACAGGTTGAACTGCAGGCGGCGGTCGAACAGGTTGGTCTTCAACCCGACTTCCCAGTTGGTCAGCGTGTCGGGGTTGTAGCCGTTGGGCCGCAGCAGCTGCGCCGTGCCGTTGACGTCGGGCAGGATCAGCTTGGTCGCGCGGTTGAAGCCGCCGGGGCGGAAGCCCTGGCTGAAGGTGCCGTAGACGAGCGTGTCGGTGTTCGGCTTCCACGACAGCGAGGCGCGGCTGCGGAAGCCGCTGTAGTTCACATTGTCGTGCGCCGCGTCGATGTTGACGTTGCCCGAGCCGGCGACGGCGCAGACCAGCACGTTGAGGCAGTTGCCGGCATAGGTCTCGAACTGCGAGCCGCGCTCGAACTCCTTGTAGTGGTAATAGCGCGTGCCGGCGGTGAAGGTCAGGTTGGGCAGGATGTCGAAGTCGACCGAGGCGAAGAACGCGTACTGGTCGTAGCCGCGCTGCGTGTCCTCGCCGAAGGCGGTGTTCGACGGCTCGAGCCCCGGGCGGTTGGCGGTCGCGCCCGGATAGGTCTGGACCACGCCCGAGCAGACCGACCCCGTCGCGAGGATCGGCGTCGTGCAGGTCGGGATCGTCCGGTAGTCGAACTGCATGATGTCGTAGATGCGGAAGCTTTCGTAGAAGCCGCCGACGATGGCGCGGATGCGCTTCTGCTCCGGCGTCGACAGCCGGACTTCCTGCGTGAAGTGCGTGTTGCGCACGCTGTCGTGCCAGTAGGCGACCGGCGAATAGCAGAACGGCGCGCCGTTGCCCCAGCCGGTGCCGCCGCCGGTGCACTGGTAATACATGCCGCCGCCGGTGCGCGAATAGTTGGTATAGTCCTGCTGCGTCTCGATGTGGCGCGTCATGTAGGCGCCGGTGTAGACCAGCTTGAAGTCGTCGATGTTGCCGTTCACCGTCCAGGCGGTGTTCCAGTACTGATCCTTGTTGTAGCTCGGCGTGAACACCGTCGTCTGGAGCGGTCCGAGCGGCTGGAAGTCCGACCCGATCGGATAGGTGGCGAACGTGCCCTCGGCGTCGAGCCGCTGGTACGATTCGGTGACGAGCGCGTCCCAGTTGTCGTTGACCTGCCACTTCACCGCGACGCGGCCGCCGGTATAGTCGACGGGATTGAAGTCGCGCTTGGCCAGCGCGAAGTTGTCGTACTGGCCGAGGTTCGACTGCTGCGTCGGCGGCAGGGCCTTGTTGCCGTTGTTGAAGTAGAAGTTGCCGGTGTCCGAGTCGGCGCGGTGGAAGGTGCTCGGCACGTTGTCGATGTAGCCGCCCTGGTGGTCGTCGTAGATGACCGCGCGGACCGCGAGCTTGTCGCGGATGATCGGGATGTTGATCGCGGCATTGACCGAGCCGTTCGGCGCGCCGTCGACGGTGCCGCCGACGCTCGCCTCGATCTTGCCGCCGAAGTCGTGCAGGTTCGGCTTGTTGGTGATGTAGCGGACCGCGCCCGCCTCGGCGCCGCCGCCGAACAGCGTGCCCTGCGGCCCTTCGAGCACCTCGATGCGCTCGAGGTCGGCGGCATAGACGTCGGCGTTGCGCGCCGGGAACTGCATCGACTGGTCGTCGAGGTAGAGCGCGACGTTGGGGAAATAGGCGATCGTCGCCGACGACTGGTTGCCGGCGAAGCCGCTCGACAGGCCGCGCATGAAGATCGCGCCGGCGCCGGGGCCGTTGCTGGCATAGGTGACGTTTGGCGTATACTTCAGCAGGTCGTTGAAGTTGACGACGTTCAGCTGCGACAGCGTCTCGCCGGTGAAGGCCTGGATGGTCAGCGGCACCTTCTGGATGCTCTCCGACCGCCGCTGGGCGGTGACGGTGATCTCGCCGATCCCTGCGTCCGGAGCATCGGCGCCCGCCGCATCCGCCGCCGGCGCGGCGAAGGCCGGGCTGCACAGCAACGCCGTGACGGCGCACGAGATCAGATAGCCGGCTTTCATGGTCGCATCCCCCGACGGTCTTGGCCTCGCCCGTGCTTTCGCAGCCGATGGCCGATGCGCGCCAAGTCTTTACCTTTATGCAGGATATAGACGCGGCCTATGGGGCGCCGCCGGCGGCCGGTTACGCGGCGCGGCCCAAGGGGTTAGCGGGTGGCGAGGGCGGCCAGGAGCGGCAGGAACCGCGCGAACGCCGGCGGTTGCGCGCTGCGCATCCTTGCCGTGGTCGTCCCACCGCCGCAGGGCGATCGCCGCGGCCGCATCCGGCAGCCCGGCGAACGCGGTCGCCGAACTGACATCGAACGGCCCGCCCTGCCGCGCGAGCGAGCGGCGCGAACTCGGCGCTGAGCGCGGCGGCATAGCCGGGCTCGGCCGCGCACAGGTAGCGCTTGGCCGCGACGTGCAGCGCCACCGGGCGCCACACCTCGGGGCCGAACAGACGGGCGAGCGCCGCGGCGCCGACGGCGGCGTGATCGCCCTCGCCGTGGCCGGCGAGCAGGTGGCCGACGTCGTGGAGCAGCGCCGCGGCGACGAGGGCCGGGGCCGCGCCCGCCGCCTGCGCCAGTGTCGCGCACTGCACCGCGTGGTCGCTCTGGCTGAGGCCCTCGCCGTACTGCTCGCCGCCGCGCGCGGCATAGAGCGCGGCGAGATCGGCCAGGCTCGCGAGCGGCGTCAGCAGCTTCCCTCCCCCGCGCGCATCGCCCCGACGACGCCCTTCAATGCCCGCATCATCGTGCTCCGCCGCCGCTCGTGCTGGCACAGGAGGAAGCCGTGCAGCGCGTAGGTCAGCGGCCCGGTGTCGAGCGGGCGATAGGCGATGCGCGGGTCGGGCGGGCACTCGGACGAGTAGAAGACGCTGACGCCGACGCCGCGGGCGATCGCCTCGCGGATCGTCTCGCGTCCCTGGATCTCGAGCGTCGCCACCGGCGTCACCCGCGCCTCGGCGAGCGCGCGTTCGGTGAAGGCCCGGGTCTTGGAGGTCGCCTCGCGCAGCAGCATCACCTCGCCCGCGAGCGCGGCGATCGGCACCGTCGCTGCGGCCGCGAGCGGGTGCCCGGCGGGCAGGGCGCAGGCAAGCCCGTCGCTGAACGCCGGGTCGTAGCTGAAGCTGGTGTCGCCGGGCGGGTCGCTCGCCAGCGCGGCGTCGATCTGCGCCTCGGCGAGCCAGCGCATGACCTCGGCGGCGTTGCCCATCCGCACCTGCACGGCGGTGCGCGGGTGCTGGCGGTGGAACAGGTCGACGACCTGCGCCGCATAGAAGGGTGAATCGGAGCCCAGGCGCAGCAGGCCGCCGCTGACCTCGACCGTCTCGCCGAGCAGCGCGTCGATGTCGGCGGCGGTGGCGAACAGCTGCTGCGTCAGCGCGAACAGGTCGCGCCCGGCCGCCGACAGCGCCAGCGGCGAGCGCCGCCCCTCGAACAGCGACACGCCGTGGCGGGCCTCGAGGGCCTTCAGCTGCTGCGACAGCGTCGGCTGCGAAACGTTGAGCCGCCGCGCCGCGCGCGACACCCCGCGCTCGACCGCGATGGCGTGGAATGCGCGCAGATGCTGATAGCTTGCCGGCACGCCACCGGCATACGACAGGACCGTGACGGTCGCGTGACGGATAGGCGCCGCCTATGCGCGGCATACGCCCGCCCCGGCTTGCGCGCGGCCGCGCAGGCGCGTGAGGAAGCCGGGTGGCGGAGTACGGGGGGACGGTGGCGGAGAAGACCTACGATCTGGCCGTGGTCGGCGCGGGCATCGTCGGCCTCGCTCACGCGCTGGCCGCGGCGCGGCTCGGCTGGCGCGTCGTCGTCCTCGACCGCGACGCCCGGGCGAACGGCGCCTCGATCCGCAACTTCGGCTTCGTCACCGTCTCGGGCCAGGAGGCGGGGACCGTGTGGCACCGCGCGCGGCGCTCGCGCGACATCTGGCGCGAGGTCGCCGCGCCGGCGGGCATCGCCGTCCACCAGACCGGCCTCGCCATGATCGCCCGGCGCCCCGAGGCGGCGGCCGTGCTGCGGGCGTTCCTCGCCACCGACATGGGCGCGGGCTGCACCTGGCTCGAACCGGACGCCGCGGCGGCGCGGATCGCCCCGATGGCGCCGGCGGCGCTGGCCGGCGCGATGATCAGCCCGCACGACCTGCGCGTCGAGTCGCGCGATGCGGTCCCCGCGCTTGCCCGCTGGCTCGCCGCCGAGCACCGCGTCGAGTTCCGCTTCGGCACCGCCGTCCGCGCGGTCGAGCCCGGGCGCGTCGCCACGGCCGGCGGCACGGTCGCCGCCGCGGCGATCGTCGTCGCGCCGGGCGACGACCTGACGACGCTGTTCCCGCAAGCGACCCACGGCATCACCCGGTGCAAGCTGCAGATGCTTCGTCTGGCCGCGCCCGGGTTCCGCCTGCCCGCGACGGTGATGTCGGACCTGAGCCTCGTCCGCTATCTCGGCTATGCCGCCCTGCCCCAGGCTGCCGCGCTGAAGGCCCGGCTCGAGGCGGAGCAGGGCGAGCACCTCGCCCACGGCATCCACCTGATCGTCGCGCAGGGCGCCGACGGCAGCCTGATCGTCGGCGACAGCCACGACTATGCCGCGACGCCCGACCCCTTCGCCGCCGCCGACGTCGAGGCGCTGATCCTCGACGAGTTCGCGCAGGTCTTCGGCGCCGTCCCGCCGGTCGTCGAGCGCTGGACCGGCACCTACGCCTCCGCCGCCGGCCACAGCCGGGTGACGGCGCCGGCGGACGGCGTGCGGCTTGTCGTCGTCACCAGCGGCACCGGCGCATCGACCGCCTTCGCACTCGCCGAGGAGGTCATCGGCGACCTGGCCGGGCAGCAACGGGAAGCAGTGGCATGACGATCCGCGCGGTGGTGTTCGACTGGGCCGGGACGATGATCGACTTCGGCAGCCGGGCGCCGGTCGTCGCGCTGCTGTCCCTGTTTGCGGCGAACGGCGTCGCCATCAGCGAGGCCGAGGCGCGCGCGGAGATGGGCCGGGCCAAGCGCGACCACATCCGCCTGATCCTCGCCGCCCCGCGTGTCGCCGCGGCGTGGGCGGCGGTCCACGGCCGGGCGCCCGACGAGGCCGACGTCGAGCGGCTGCACGACGCGATTCTGCCCGAGATGCAGGCGGCGGCGCGCACCTGCGCGACGCTGATCCCGGGGGCGGCCGAGCTCGTCGCCCGGCTGCGCCGTGCCGGCACGCGCATCGGCTCGTGCACCGGCTACACGCGCGAGATGATGGCGGAGATCCTGCCGCTCGCGGCGGCGCAGGGCTATGCCCCCGACGCCGTCGTCTGCGCCGGCGAGACGGCGGAGGGGCGCCCGTCGCCGCTGATGCTGTGGCGCAACCTCGTCGAGCTGGGGGCGTGGCCGGCGGGTGCCTGCGTCAAGGTCGACGATGCCCCCGTCGGCATCGCCGAGGGGCGCAACGCCGGCACCTGGACGGTCGGCGTGACGGCGTCGGGGAACGGCGTCGGCCTGTCGGCGGCCGACCTCGCCGCCCTCGCCCCTGCCGACCGCGCCGCGCGCATCGCCGCCGCCGACGCGCGGCTGCGCGAGGCGGGCGCGCATTATGTCGTCGACACCGTCGCCGACATCGATGCCGTGCTGGCCGAGATCGCGCAGCGGCTCGCCGCGGGCGAGCGGCCGGGGTGACGACGCTGGCGCCCGCCGTGGCGGCCGAGGGTGCCGTCACCCGCTGGCTGCGGCGGGCGTCGCCGGCGGTGTTCGCGCTCTATGGCGGGACGGCGGCGTTCGCGACCTATTTCGCCATGTACGCCTACCGCAAGCCGTTCGCCGCGGCGGCGTACGACCATGTCGCCGGCTGGACGTCGGCAGTGCCGTTCAAGGTCGCGCTGGTCATCGCCCAGGTCGCCGGCTACGCGCTGGCCAAGGCGATCGGCATCAAGGTCGTGTCCGAGCTGCCGCCGGCGCGGCGCGCGGGAGCGATCCTCGCCCTGATCGGCGGCGCCGAGGCCGCGCTCGTCGTCTTCGCCGTCGCGCCGCCTGTGCTCGGCATCGCCGCGCTGTTCGCCAACGGGCTCGGCCTCGGCATGATCTGGGGGCTGGTCTTCGGCTTCCTCGAGGGCCGGCGGCTGACCGAGGTCCTCGGCGCGATCCTGTGTGCGAGCTTCATCGTCAGCTCGGGCGCGGTCAAGGCGGTCGGCGCCGGGCTGCTGCTCGCCGGGGTTGCCGACGAGCGCTGGATGCCGGCGCTGACCGGGCTGCTGTTTGCGCCGCTGCTGCTCGGCGCCGTCGCCGCGCTCGCCCAGCTGCCGCCGCCCGACGCCGCCGACGAGGCGGCGCGCAGCCCGCGCGTGCCGATGGACGGGGCGGCGCGAGCGCGCTTCTTCGCGGCCTATGCCGCCGGGCTGGTGCCGCTGATCGCCGTCTATGTGCTGCTGTCGGTCGTCCGCGACTTCCGCGACAACTTCGCCGCCGAGGTCTGGCGCGAGCTCGGCTTCGCCGGCGAGGCGGCGATCTTCGCCTGGTCGGAGCTGCCGGTGGCAGCGGTCGTCCTCGCCGCCCTCGCCCTGCTCGCCCGCGTTCGCGACAACCGCCGCGGCCTGTTCTGGAACCTGGGGCTGGTCGCGCTCGGGCTCGCCGTCATGGCGCTGGCGACGGGCGCCTTCCAGCTCGGCCTGCTGCCGCCGCTGGCATGGATGGTGACGGTCGGCGCGGGCCTCTACCTCGCCTATGTGCCGTTCAACGCGCTGCTGTTCGACCGGCTGATCGCCGCCAGCGGCACCGCCGGCACCGCCGGGTTCCTGATCTACGTCGCCGATACCGCGGGCTACGGCGGCAGCGTCGCCCTGCTCCTGCTGCGCAGCTTCGCCCACCTCGACCTGCGCTTCGCCGCCCTGCTCGCGGATCTGGCCGACCTTACCGCCGCCGTCGGCCTGCTCGCCCTCGCCGTCGCCGCGGCGGCGCTCCACCGGCGCCTGCGGGCGGATCGGGCCGACGGCGCGGCGTGACGCCGTCCAGCGGAGTGTTGCCGGACGGCATCGCTCGCCGCCGTTCGCGGCCCGTCGCGCATCCGTAACAATGCCGTCACACAAGCTGCCTAACGGGCTCGCCTGAGCCGATGCAGCATCGGGCGGGGGACAGAGGCATGACGATCCGAACGAAGTTGCTGGGCGGCCTGGCCGCGGGCGCGGTTTTCTACGCGACGGGGCGCGGCGGCGGCGGCGGCCGCGGCGGGCGCCGAGGGCGCGATCCGCAACACCGACGACATCATCGTCACCGCGACCCGGGTCAACGCCGAGACGCCGATCACCGCGTCGATCGCGACGTTCGAGCCCCAGGCGATCGTCAGCCGCTCGATCATCGAGAACTCGGTGCCGCCGACGGCCGACTTCTCCGACGTCGTCCTGCTCACCCCCGGCGCGTCGAGCACCAGCAACGGCAACGGCCCGGGGCTGAGCGAATCGAAGACCGTGCTGCGCGGTTTCCAGGACGGGTTCTTCAACATCACCTACGACGGCATCCCGTTCGGCGATTCGAACAACCCGACGCACCATTCGACGGCCTATTTCCCGACCGGGACCTACGAGCGGATCATCGTCGACCGCGGCCCCGGCGGCGCGACCGACCTCGGCCAGGCGAGCTTCGGCGGCAACATCCACCTCGTCTCGCGCGAGCTGAGCGACACGGCCGGCGTCGACCTGCAGGGCGTCTACGGCAGCTACCACACCTATCTCGGCCGGGTGACGGCGCAGAGCGGCACGCTCGACCGGCTCGGCGGGCTGCGCGTCATCGCGGTCGCCGAATACAAGGATACCAAGGGCGCGCTGACGGCGTCGCCGGCGTGGTTCGTCAACGGCTTCGTCAAGGTCGAGAAGCCGCTCGGCGA
This sequence comes from uncultured Alphaproteobacteria bacterium, assembly GCA_963846485.1. Lineage (GTDB taxonomy): Bacteria > Pseudomonadota > Alphaproteobacteria > Sphingomonadales > Sphingomonadaceae > Polymorphobacter_B. The sequence continues at coordinate 90,085 of CAWJWB010000006.1, forward strand.
CCGCGCCAAGCTGAGCTTCCTCAGCAGCTACAACCAGGACACCTACGACCAGTCCGACAACAACGGCGTCAGCTGCACCGGCGCGCTGGTCGCGGCCGGCGCGCCGACCGGCGTCGGCACCGACGGCCGCAACTGCCTCGCGACGTCGCAGGTCGGGCTGTACGGCAAGGACTTCGGCCTCGTCGACGTCAACGACCCGCGCTTCGCCGGCACGCCGTTCCCCAACGCCCGCCACGACTTCAACTGGACGAACAAGCGCACCGACTTCGAGATCGCCCGCTTCCAGTTCAACGTGACCGACAAGATCACGCTCGACCTCAAGGCCTACACCTATTTCTACAAGAACTTCACGGTGTCGACGCAGTCGTCGACGGTCGCCTGCCTGACCAACCCGACCGACAAGTCGTGCAAGTCGAACCTGCTGGTGGGCGGCGTGATCACGTCGAAGCCGGGCGATCTTCCGGGCTATACCAAGCTCAACCAGTACCGGAACTACGGCCTGATCCCGCAGGTCAACTTCGAAACCTCGTTCGGCGTCGGCAAGATCGGGGCGTGGTACGAATCGTCGGAGTCGCACCGCTACCGCTACAGCTACGACCTGACCGCCGCTTATAACGCCGGGGTCTACAAGTATCACGAGTTCGATTTCGCCGGCATGTCGGCGTTCTACGACTATAACCGCAACACCAATACGCCGATCAACGTCCAGCTGAACGGCCAGCCGGTGCCGACGTACATCGCCTATGACGAATATACCGGCTGGGAGCAGATCCAGGGCTTCGGCGAGTTCGCCTTCAAGCTGCTCGACAACCGCCTGACCCTGACGCCCGGCGTCAAGGTGCAGAGCTTCACCCGCTCGATCAACACCCCGATCGCCTCGCAGAGCGCGCGCGTCGGCATCGACGCGAGCGATTCGTACAAGCCGACGCTGCCCTATGCGACGGCCAATTTCCTGATCAAGTCGAACTGGTCGACCTACTTCCAGTTCGCCAAGGGCTTCCTCATCCCGCAGCTGGCCGACAGCCTGGAGGCGGTCGTTCCCGTCGCCGGCGGCGGCGTCAAGTGCTCGACCGGGGCGCTGGCGGGCGGCAACTGCAACCTGCAGCCGACCAAGACGACCAACTATCAGATCGGCACGGTCTATGCCGGCGACCGCCTCAACATCGACGCCGACGTCTATTACATCAAGGCGAGCAACTCGACGGCGGTCGACCCGTCGACGGGGATCGCCACGACGTCGGGCGTGCCGGCGCTGTACAAGGGCGTCGAGGCGCAGGTCAGCTATCAGTTCGTCCCGCACCTGACCGGCATCGTCAACGGCTCGTACAACAGCGCCAAGAACGACGTCGCGGGCGGCAAGTGGCTGCCGCAGGCGCCCAACTACACCGCGCTCGCGGGCATCGTGTACAACGCGGCGAACCTCAAGCTCAGCTACCTGCACAAGTTCACCGGGCGGCAGTATGCCGACGGGGCCGAGCTCGTCCGCATCGCGCCGTACAGCTTCGGCATCGCGGCGGCGACCTACTATCTCGGGCCGGTCGGCGTCGGCGTGTCGGTCTACAACGTGTTCGACGACCGTTCGACGACGAAGATCGGCAGCTCGACCGGCGCGACACCGCTCTACTTCTTCCAGCCTGGCCGCAGCTACGAGGCGCAGCTGCGCTTCCGCTTCTGAGGGCAGGGTGAGGGGGCTCGCCATGCGCCAGCTGCTCGCGCTCGCCGCGGCGGCCCTGCTCGCCGCCCCGGCCGCGGCCGCGCCGGTCGCCTACGTCGTCATGGGCGAGGGCGGCGCGATCGCGCGCGCGGTGACGGCCGAGGCGACGTGCCCGGCGCTGACGGTCGACGGGCGGCCGGTCGCCATGGCCGTCCGCTTCGCCGCGGCGACGGTGCCGCAGCGGCCGACCGCCTCGGCGCCGCGGCTGTCGAAGCCCTCGGCGTTCCCGGTGACCGTGTGCGACGCGCCGCTGCCGGCCACGGCCCGGCGCGCGAGCGTCGCCGGCGTGCGCCTGCCGCTGCCCCGGCGCGTCGTCCGCCGTATCGTCGTCATCGGCGACACCGGCTGCCGCATCAAGGCGGCCGACCAGGCGGCGCAAGCGTGCAACGACCCGGCGGCCTTCCCCTTCGCGCGCATCGCGGCCGCGGCGGCGAAGGCGCGTCCCGACC
>CAWJWB010000007.1:0-298350 GCA_963846485.1 uncultured Alphaproteobacteria bacterium
ACGGCCGCTTTCGAGCACCATGCCAGGGATTGTGGACGTTCATTCATCGAGCGTCGGTTGCGGCTTAAATCGCCTGCCCTTGGGGGAGAACGGCCAGTCTGCCTTCGGGCACCTCAGCGAGGTAGGCTGTCAATCGTTCAGGCGGCAAGTCGGAGGGCGAGCCGCCGGTCGCTGGGAGCAATCCCTCATGGCCGCTTCTCTACAACAGGATTTCTCGCCGCTTGTGCAGGTTCAAAAGCACGGTCGCTTCAAGCATGGGATTAGCGTCAATACTTGACGTGGAACGAGACCATCACGGTCCGCAGTTGGTTCGGGCCGGCGAGATAAGCACGGTAGAAGGCACCGAAACGAGGATCGACCGACGGGCTAGCGAAGTCCTGACTAATCGAGTTGGTGACGTTCTTGGCGACGATGTCGACGCCGTAGCGCCCGCCACTCGCCTCGATCCCCGCAGTCAGATCGAGCGTGGTCAACGCAGGCGACAGGAACTGTTCCTGGCGCTGGTTGAACATGCTGCTGCGGTGCCGGACGGCGACGGCAAAATGTCCATCGAATAGGTCGGTCAACCGTGGATTATAGGCCATGTTAGCATTTAAGATCATCTGCGGCGCCTGGCTCCGGCGGAACCGCTGGAGTACCGCGTTGCCGCTGGCGTCGACCAGTGGCGCATTAGTCGCCGGGTCGATTGGTTGGATCACGCCGGTTGAATCGGCATAGGTCAGGCCGCCGTCAAACTGGATCTGGGGTGTCAGCTTGAACGCGCTTTCGACCTCGACGCCGCGGCTTCGTGCCGGGCCGTTGAACGTCAAGAATCCGAGCGTCCCGCCAGTGAAAACGGTATCCTGGAAGTCCTTGATATCGGTCCAGAAGCCGGCAACGTTCAGGCGCAGCCGGCCGCCGGCAAGCGTCGTCTTGACCCCGATCTCATAGCTCTTGGTGAACTCGTCGCGGATCGTCGACCCTGCCGCAACCAAAGCTGCCGGAACCTTGCCGTTGACCAGCAGCGGCGGCGGCACGGCGATGGTGTTTGTCTCGACATAGCCGCCCGACTTGCTGCCGTGTCCGAACGACGCGTAAGCCATCACCCGCGGGGCGATGTCGTACTGCAGGCTGACATTGCCGTCGAAGAAGTTCGAATTGTGGGTGAGCGGCGTCGGGTCGAACGGCGGGTTGGCGATCGTATTCCAAACGGTGAACGGAGCCGAGTTGGTCCGGCCATAAACGACGTCCTTCTCTTCGCGCGTATAGCGCAGACCGCCGGCGAGGCGCAGCGCCTCGGTGATGTGCCACGTACCCGACGCGAAGCCCGAATAAGCGCGCGACTTCTGATGAAAGTCGTTCTCGAAGGGACCGTTGAACAGCTGACCTGGCGGCGGTCCGCCCGCCGGCGGGAAGCCCGGCACGGCCCAGAGCTGGTTCTCGACCGAATTCCACGTGCTGTTCAGGTAAAAGAAGCCGGCCATATATTCGAGTGGCTGGCCGGTCGGCGACTGGATGCGCAGCTCCTCGGTGAACTGACTATACTGCTCTGCGCGCTTGAAGTTGATCGAGTCGTCGCGGCTGAAATCGAAATCGTCGAGTTCGAATAGGTTATAGTGAACATACGCCGTCTGCGACGACAGCGTGTGGTCACCGAGCTGCAGCTCGAGGCGCAGGTTGCCGATGTCGGACACGGTGCGATGATAGGTATCGCCGTTGGCGGTGGCGGCGGTGAACTGCGACGTGTGATCGTCGAGCACGCCCTCGCCGTAGAACGTCGGCACTAGCCCGACGAGTTGATAGCTCGACCCGATCTGGCGGTTCTCGCCGTGCTGGTAGGAGGCGGTCGCGATCAGGTTGTCGTTGAGCTGTGCCTTTAAGGTCGCCCGCAGGCCGAGGTCGAGGTGCTCGGGTCCCTGATGCCCGGTGAAATCATTGTGCACCCAGCCGTTCAGGTCGTTGTAGTGGGCGGCGACGCGCAGCGACACCTTGTCGGATAGGGGCGCATCGCCGCCGGCGTCGAGCTGATAGCCGCCATCGACGAACTCGTAGCCGGCACGGCCTTCGAACGAGAGATGGTCGCCCGGCTGACGGGTGACGACACTGATGCCGCCGAGACTGGCATTCTTGCCCAGCAGCGTCGATTGCGTCCCCTCGATGAACTCAATCCGGTCGACGTCGAAAAACGACGTGGCATACAGTCGGCTTTTGCCGAAGAAGACGCCATCGGTGAACAGTGCGACCGACTGCTCGAAGGCCTGTGGCCGGGCCTGGGTACCCAGCCCGCGAAAGGTTAGTGCGAGGCCATCGTCTGGCGCGCGCGAGAAGACCGCGCCGGGTACAAGGGTGACCGCCTGAAACAGGTCCTTGACGCCCTGCTCCTGGAGGTTGGCGCCGTCGAGGACGGCGATGCTCGCCGCCGTCCGCTGGGCCGGCTCGGAGCGTCTTAGGGCAGTTACCATGATCTCGCCGATGGCGTCCTCATCGCCCGGTGAGAGCGGGCCGGTCGCAGCTCGGCTCGCTGCCGCGTCTTCGCTGATGGCAGCAGCAGCCGGAGCCGTAATCAGCGCCAGCGTCAGCGTTGTACTCGACACGAGAGCCTTGCGTCGCATCGCGATCACATGTGCTTGAACTGATGGCGATACGGGTGGCTGACGGCCAGCCGTTCGGGGTGATCGCGCAGGCGAAGCATGACACTGCCCGACAGGCTCCGTGCGACCGTTGCGATCGCGGCGACATTGACCAGCACCCCGCGCGACACCTGCCAGAACTGGTTGGGGTCGAGCGACGCGGCGAGGTCCCGGATCGGCGTGCGGATGATTGCTTCGCGGTCGGGCGTGACGACGCTCGTGTACTTGTCCTCGGCGCGGAAGAAGCAGACGTGGTCGACCAGCACGAAGTCGGTGTCGTTGCCGCGCGACGCTCGGATCCAGCGCAGATACGCGCGATTTCTGACGGCGGCGGTCAGTTCGTCGAGCAGCGCGTCGAGACGAGGCGGCGGCTCGGCAAGGCGGCTGCGGACGCGCTTCAGTGCCAACGCCAGCCGCGCCTCGTCGTAGGGCTTCAGCAGATAGTCGACAGCGCCATGATCGAAGGCCGCGATGGCGTGGGCGTCGTAGGCGGTGACGAAGACGACGAGGCACGAGCCCGCCATCTCACGCGCGAGGGCAATACCAGTGAGCCCGGGCATCTCGATGTCGGCGAAGAGGATGTCGGGCCTCCACTGCTCGCACGCCGCCAGCGCCGCCACCCCATCGGGGGCAACGGCGGCGATCCTGAGCTCGGGCCACATGCGGGCGAGATGCTGCGCGAGCTCGGCGGCAAGTGCGGCCTCGTCCTCGGCGATAACGGCGACGGGCGTCATGGCCGCGGCTGTTTGACTTCGATGAGCAGGGAGCGCACGTCGCTGCCGCCGATATTCTCGACCTCGTGCGTGATCGCCGGCTCCCAGAACGACGCTCCCGCCGGCATGTCATGGACCTCGGTCTTGCCGCCGCTGGTGACTTTGACCTTGGCCGGCGTCAGCAGGACAGTCAGGTGCGCCGGATGCGAGTGCATGCCGCTCCCGCAGACCCCCATCCCCGGTCGCCCGGTATAGGACAGCACCCGGACTTGAGGGTTATCGACCACGACACGGTAGTTCTGTGGCTGGACCCGCGCCGCATCTTGCGCAACGGCGGGCGCGATCGTCGCGAGAGCGGGCACGGCGAGCATCAAGTGGCGGCGCATCCGAGTTCTCCTTGCAGGTGGCGGGTGGTGTCGAGGGGAATGGTCAAGGTGATCGTCGCGCGGTCGTCGCTTCCGCGGACGATATCCTGCGGGGTGTGACCACGATGCATGGCATCGAGGTTGACGTGCAGGCGTCCGAGTAGCGGACCGGCAGGCCCGTCGAGGGCGACGGCAGGCACGTCCAAGCGCAGTTGGTAGTCACCGGACCGCTCGCCGATCACCGAGACGCGCCCCGCCTCCGACAGAGCGGCGATCAGGGGCAGCAAACTCAAGGGCGGGAAGGCAGTGGTCCGACCCGCAGCGTCGAGCGCGACCTCGACCTTCCGTCGCGCGCCCGTTGTCCGCTCGAAGCGTTAGCCACGCCTCGACGAGGTCGAGTTCGGCCTGGAGCGTCGTCGCCAATTGCCGCACGCCAGGCATGGCTGCGCGGAGAAAGGCGACGAGCGCATCGAAGCAGCGGTCGGCATCGTGGTCGCCTCGCGCATAGCCGGTGCGGATGGCACGGATCGCGTCGCGCAGCAGCTCGGGCTGCAACTGACCGCGAACCCTGGCCAGGCGGCGGCTCGCCATGGCAGCCATCATGTCGGCGCGGGCGCCTTCGACCCGCGCGGCGAGCGCGCGGACGGTTAGCGCCCGCTGCGCGGCGGCAAAGCCGAGCACGTAAAGACTTCCGTAGAACGCATTGACCCAGATGGCGTAACAGAAGAGCGCCAGCTCCGAGTGCTGCCCGATCATGGCGTCAAGGCCGTCGCCCGGTGCCAGCACCGCCTCCAGCGGGGCGGCGGCAACATGAAAGACGGCGAGCAGCGGAGCGAGCAGGATGATGGCAGCAATTCCGGCGTAGGTCGGCGCGCGACGCAGCCGCAGCGCAACGACCGACCAGGTCATCCCGGCCATCAGGTAAACACCGAACAGGATGGCGATGAAGACCCGCATCGCCGGCTCGCTCATCGCACTGAGGGGGAAGGACAGCGTCTCGATCATCGTGACGGTGATCGCCCAGAGCACGCCGCAGACAATGGCTTGGCGCGCGGTGAACGGTTCGACCGCGTTCACGGGCACGGCACCGTCAGCGTCGCTACCGCCCCGCGCGGCCGGCGGCCGGCGAGCGTCACGCTCGCCGCTGGTCCATAGAGAAGGCGCAGCCGGGTGGCGATGTTGGCCAGCCCGATGCCGTCGCCACCGCCCCCGCTCAAGCCGATCCCGTCGTCCTCGACCATCAACACGAGTGAAGAACCGACCCGTCGGGCGCGTACCATGATCGTCCCGCCGGCCGGCAGCGGCGCAATGCCGTGCTTGATCGCGTTCTCGGCGAGGGTGACCAGCATCAGCGGCGGGAGCGGCACGGGCCGCAGCGCGTCGGGTACGTCGACGACGAGTTCGAGCCGCGGCCCCATGCGCGCGACGCAAACGTCGAGGTAGGCGGCTGCCAAGTCCACCTCCGCTCCGACCGTCGACCAGCGCGCATCGGCCGCGCTGAGCGAGTCCTCGATGTACGTGAGCAGGCGCTCGAGCAGGTGGCGCCCCGCCTCGTTGCCGATGCGATAATGGCGACGCGCCGTGGCGAGCGTGTTGAACAGGAAGTGGGGCTCGATCTGGCGCTGCATCGCCGCCGCCTCGGCGTCGAGCGACGCTGCCGCCAGGCGCGCGGCGTCGGCCTGCTGCCGGGCGAGTCCTTCGGCCTGGTCGGCGCCCTGGCGCCACAGCAAAGAGATGCCGGCGAGGGCCAAGGCGATGACCGACCAGCGCACGCTGCGGCCGGCGAATACCGTCCAGTCGAAGGCGTCTGCGACGGACGCAGTCAGCGCCTCGCCCGCGGTCGCTCCCGCAACGACGGCAACAGCCAGGAGCAGCGGCCGAGCCGACGGCCGCGCGATCCGTACCCGCGCGACCGTCGCCAGACCGAGCGCGATGGCGAGTGCGACGACGAGCCGGTCGCCCAGCACGGCCGCCCAGCCCGCAACGATCTCGTCGAGCGGCCAGTGGCGCCAGACAAACGGCTGGAAGAAGAACTGCGTCGACATCAGCACGGCCAAGGCCACGGCCACGCCGAGCAGCGTCGCCGGCGACCCGTCGATCACGGGCTGCGCGCGTGTTCCCGGCAGTGGCGTCCCTGCTCGCCTCATCGCCCGAAACTGCGCCCGGCTTAACGCGCAGGCAAGGATGCCGCACGCGCGGAGACTGCTTCCACTCCGCCAATCGCGTCATTCGCCGGCCGGAAGTGGGCATCTGTCGGCGTCTTAGCGGGCTCTGTCGCATCGCGCCGTGGGCGGCGCGGCGCTGCGCTATCCTGCAAGCGGCTGGAAGTGGCCGATGGCAGGAGACGAATCCATGTTCCGGACGATCCTTTCCACCTCAGTCTGCGCGCTGGCGCTTGCCCTCGCCGCCCCCGCGGCAGCGGTGCCGGTTACCGGCGATCCGGTGCGCTTCTGGCAGGATCAGATGATCGGCAGCCTCGCTCTGCCGCCCGACCTCCTCGGCCATCCCTATGCCATGGTCGACGTCGCCATGTTCGATGCCGTCAACCAGGCGGCCGGCAAGCCCTATCACGGCTACATCAAGAACCTGGTCACGGCAGGCGGCGATACGCGCGCGGCGGCGTCGCAGGCGGCGCACGACGTGCTGGTCCAGGTCAACCCGGCCGGAACCGCGGGCTATGACGCGGCCCTTGCGGCCAGCCTGGCCCTCGTGCCCGACGGCGCCGCCAAGGCCGCGGGCATTGCCACCGGCGCGGCCGCCGCAGCGGCGGTAATCGCCCAGCGCACCGGGGACGGATACGGCGCGCCCTATACCTACACGCCCTCCGGCCTGCCCGGCCGCTGGGCACCCACGCCCGACGAGGGGATCCCGGCGCAGTTCAAGTTCCTCGGCAGCACCGACCCGTGGGTCATCGCCAGCGCCTCGGCCTATCGCCCGGGGCCGCCGCCCGCGCTCGGCAGCGCAGCCTATACCGCCGCCTTCGACGAGGTGAAATCGATCGGCTCGGCCACGAGCACGACGCGAACCCAGGATCAAACCGAGGCCGCCCAGTTCATCGCCAACGTCAACTCGCCCTTCGAGCGCATCGCGCTGAACGCCGCGGAGAGCAAAGGCCTTTCGAGCCTGGATAGCGCGCGCATGTTCGCCATGGCGTCGGTCGCCTATGCCGACTCCGTGACTTCGGTCTTCGAAGCCAAGTATTATTATGACTTCTGGCGCCCGGTGACTGCCATCCGCGCCGCCGACACCGACGGCAATCCCGACACGATGGCCGATCCCAACTGGCATGCGCTGGTCTTCACGCCGCCCTTCCCGTCCTACTCGTCGGCCGCCACGGGCACGGCGAGTGCGTTCGACGGCGTCCTCGCGGGCCTCATCGGCAACAACTACAGCTTCTGTCTCGACGGGCCGACCACGCGCTGCTGGAGCAGTCTGTCCGATGCGACGACCGAGTTCGCCAACGCGCGGGTGTGGGGCGGCGTGCACTGGCGCTTCGACGTCGACGCCAGCCTCACGGTCGGGAACGAGGTCGCCGCGGATGTGCTCGGCGCGCGCGCCTTTCAGACCGTCCCCGAGCCGGCCAGTTGGGCGCTGATGATCGTCGGCTTCGGCATCGTCGGCAGCCTAGGCCGCCGAACCCGTCGCGTCGTCGCGGCGTAGCGCGTCGGCCGCCGGCAGGGAGAACGCAGCTGCCCGGAGGAGCGTTCTGCGCGGAGGGGTCTGACGCAGGCGGACGACATGGTCGAAGCGCGCCCCGCCTACGCAAAGCGGGTGGTCCTCGCTCATGAAGCGGCAATCCGGTGCGGCGCGATCACGATAACGCCCGCGCTGCGCCAGATCGCGCTGGCAGATGGCCGTGAGGAAATCCTCGAGCCGAAGGTAACGGAGGTGCTCGTCGTCCTCGTACGGGCACAAGGCGCGATCGTCACACGCGACGAATAGTGCGACGCCGCCTGGCAGGGGCGGATCGTCGGCGACGACGCGATCGGCCGCGTCCTCGGGCGGCTGCGGCGGCTGTCCGACGGCATCGCTGCGGGCGTGTTCCACATCGAGACGATCACCAAAGTCGGCTACCGCTTGGTCTGGCTCGCCGAAGCTGACGCGGCGGGGTCACCGACCCCTTCGCCTGGGATGGAACCGCTCCCGCGCCGCGGCGGCCCGACGCTCCTTGTGCCGGTGCCCGCCGCAGCGAAGCCAGCCGGCGCCGGGGGCGAGATCAGCCGCCGCCTACTGATCGGCGGCACCGTCCTGGCCGCTGCCGGTGGCACGACCGGCTACCTGTGGCGCGGCGGCGATACCCCCGGCGATAGCGTCGCGGTGCTGCCCTTCGCCAACCTGAGCAACGATCCGGCGCAAGCCTATTTCTCCGACGGCATCGCCGAGGAGCTGCGCAGCGCCCGGGCGCCGGGCCGGCTCGCAAGCGCACTCGGCCTCGAGGACAAGCAGGGCCTGATCCGCGCCTATGGCGCGCGCGAGCTGGCGAGCGCGGTGCCGACGCTTTCGGTCGACAAGCAGGTCGGCCTCGCCGCCCGGATCGCCGGCGACGTGCTCGACCTCGGCACGCTCGCCGGCGCACTCTGCGGTGACAACCCCCGTCGGCGCAACGCGACGATCGCGACGGCAATGGTGGCCGGCATCACCATGCTCGACATCCTCGCCTATAACGGGGTCAAGGCCGTGCACACGCGCAATCGCGGCGCCCGGCGCGACTATTCCGACCGCAGCGGTCTGCCCCGTGGCGCGGCGGCTTCGCGCGGCCTCGCCCGGCGGGACTTCGAGACACCGGCGGACTACCGTGCGGAGGGCACTGTCGCGCACGCGCTCCAGCCGGTCGCCGCCTAGGCGCGACGGGAGCCGCGCCGTGACGCTTGAACAGGGGCTTGGAGCGTGCCTGATCCTGCTGTTCCTCGCCGACGTGTTCCTGACCGTGCTCTATGCCCGCGCCGGCACCGGGCTGCTCGCGCCCCACTGGGACCGGGCGGTCTGGGCCATGGTGCGGGTCGTCAGCACGCCCTTCGGGCGGGTGCGCGGCCGGTTCCTCGCGTTCGGCGGCCCCGTCATCGTCGTCGCGCTGATCGCCTTCTGGTCGCTGGGCCTCGCCGTCGGCGCGGCGCTTGTGATCCATCCCGAACTCGATACCGCGATCCGCCCGTCGAGCGGCAGCGCCGACACCGATTTCGTCACCGCGCTGCTGGTCGCCGGCAACAGCCTCTCGATCGTAGGCAGCGGCGACTACGCGCCGCACACCGCGGGAACGCGCGTCGTCTTCCTGCTCAACTCCGTGATCGGCGCGTCGGTTCTCTCGCTGCTGCTCAGCTACCCGTTGCAGGTGTATGCCAGCCTGCGCGAACGCAACGCCCTGGCGATGACCATCGACCTGATGACCGACGGCACCGGTGACGCGGCTGTGCTGCTGAGGCGGCTGGTCGCCGAGGGTGACGCCAGCACCGCGATCAGCGAGCTCGACAACCTCGTTCGCCCGCTCGCCGCGACCAAGGAAGCGCATCACTTCTATCCGTTGCTGTTCTACTTCCGCTTCGAGGAGCCGCGCTATGCCGTCTCGCGCTTCTGTTTCGTCCTGCTCGACCTGACGACGCTGATCGATACCGTCCTCGATCCGGAACGCTTCGGCGCGCTGATCGGCTCGACGCCCGTTGCGGAGCTGCGCCGGGGCGCGTTGCTGCTGCTCGAGACACTCGACCGGAGCTTTCCGACAGGGGACGCTTGCGGCGAGGACAGGGCCGAGAACGGGCGCAGGAAGCAGCGCTTCGTGGCGGCCACACGCACCCTTGCGGACGCCGGCAAGGCCAAGCAGGGCGTAGCTGGCGACCGCTATGTCGCGTCCCGCGGCGCGTGGGAGCCGCTCGTCCATCGGGTTGGAGGGGCGCTCGGCTACACGGCCGACGACATCGACGCGCAGCGGCGACACCCGTGCTGATCAGGGTGCGGGTGCCACGGCTGGAGCTCCTGCGCCGCCGGTTCCGGCCGGCGGCGCGCGAACCCCGATCCCCGGTCGGGCGTTGCCGCCGGGCGGGGCCGGACACAGGCGAAGGGAAGGCGGGATGAAGACCGTGACGTTGCCGGGCGGGGAGATTGTTCCCGCCCTCGGCCAGGGCACTTGGAAGATGGCCCAGCATCGCGACCGGCGTGCGGCTGAGCTGGCGGCGCTGCGAACCGGGATCGAGCTCGGCCTGACCCTGATCGACACCGCCGAGATGTACGCCGACGGTGCCGCCGAGACGCTCGTCGGCGAGGCGATCGCCGGTATCCGCGACCAGGTGTTCGTGGTCAGCAAGGCCTATCCGCAGAGCGCCTCGCGCGCTCGTCTTCGGCGCGCGTGCGAGGCCAGCCTCAGGCGGCTGGCGACCGACCGCATCGACCTCTACCTGCTCCACTGGCGCGGGGCGGTGCCGCTGGGCGAGACGGTCGAGGCGATGGAGGGGCTGCGGGCGACGGGACTGATCCGCCACTGGGGCGTCAGCAACTTCGACGTCGACGACATGGGGGAACTGCAGGCCGCCGGCGGTGACCGAGTGCGCGGCCAACCAGATCCTCTACAACCTGACGCGCCGCGGGCCCGAACACGATCTGCTGCCGTGGCTGGGGGGTCACCGCATCGCCGCAATGGCATACAGCCCGGTCGAACAAGGGCGGCTCGTGCGCGACGATCGGACCTCAGACATCGCGCGCCGCCTCGGCGTCACGCCGGCACAGGTGGCGCTTGGCTGGACGCTGCGCCGCGAGGGATTGATCGCGATTCCCAAGGCGGGGTCGGTCGAGCACGTCCGCGAGAACCGGTCGGCCGCCGAGCTCGATTTCAGTGACGATGACCTCGCCGCGCTCGACGCCGCCTTTCCGCCTCCGCGTACGCGGAGGGCGCTCGAAATGCTGTAATTAAACCAGCGAGGGGCAGGGTCAATTCGTGCGCTGCAGCAAGCACGGAGGGTTCTGACGAGCAGCAGATTTTCGACACAGCCCATGCTCCCTTGAACGGCAGCTGATTGCCCGGCTCGCGAGGCGGGGAACGCGGAACGCCGTAGGTAGTGCTCTTAAGCCGCCTGAACGAACGACCGCTTTGTTGACGCGTTTAACTGGCCCTAAGTGACCGGAATTGGGGTTCAGCCGACCGGCAGCATCCCCTGCTGGGTGAGCGCTCGAACGACGGACGGGTCGATCTCCATCCGCGCTCGAAAGCGGCTCAGGGCCGGGTACGGTGACACACCATTCGGCGCATTGTCGACCCAGCGGAGCAGAATATAAAGATAGGCATCGGCTACCGATCGGCGGTCGTCGAGGATGAAGTTGCCTGCCCCAAGCCGCGTCTCGAGGGTAGCCAGCAAGGGTGTCAGCACGACGAAGGCATTCGCCTTCAGCGCCGCGAACTGCGCTTCATCGGCAAGGAAGCGCTGGGGCATGAAAAACGGCTTGAACGCGACGTGGACCTCGCCGGTCAGGAAGCTAGGATGAAAAACGGCTTGAACGCGACGTGGACCTCGCCGGTCAGGAAGCTTAGCAGCTGGGCCAGCCGGTAGCGGCCGAGCGCACTGTCGTCGCTCCCGAGACCGGCTTCGGGATAACGCTCGGCAAGGAACGGCAGGATCGCCGCCGCCTCGGTCAGGACGGTGCCGTCGTCGAGCTGCAACGCGGGGACCTGACCGGCCGGGTTGATCGCGAGATAGGCGGGCAGCCGGTTGTCGCCGCGGTTCATCACCTCGACCTCGAACGGCACGCCGATCCATTCGAGGACGATGTGGACCGACAACGCGCACGTGCCGGGCATGCTGTACAATTTCATCGTCGATCTCCTGCGGGACATCAGAGACGGACGCCGATCGCGGTCATGCCGAAGACCTCGTTGCCGCCGCCGGCGCGGCGGATGAAATCGCCGGCGGCGAAATGCACGATGGCGACGGTCAAAGTCACGAAGCGCGCGACCTGGTACGTTCCGCGAAGCTGCTGCTCGACGCCGGTGAAGCGGTCGCGCGAGCCATCGGGCAGCACCAGCGGGTGGAGCGGCGCGGCGTAGAACGCGTCGCGCGAGGTATACCGCCACAGGCCTTCGACCGTATACTGAAGGCTGAGCGCGGCGGCCGGATTGACCCGGGCGACGGCGCCGACCTGGACGAGGTTGGCCGGTGCCTCGATCGTCGCTTCGGTCGAGTAGGAGACGTTGGGATAGAGCGCGTTGAAGGTGCCGACGGCGTGGCCGGCGGGGTCGCCGCCGCTCAGCACGTCGGCACGTACCGCGATGTGCGGATTCCCCGCGTCCGGCCCGAAGCGCCAGCCGGCATCGGCATGGAGCGCAAAGGCGCGGACCGGGCGGCCGCCGGCGTCGCCGGTCTGGCCGATCGCCCCGACCGAGCCGTCCGCTGCCCCGCGCTGGCCGCGGAGGCGGACGCCGATCGTTTCCGTCCGCTCGTAGCCGGTGGCCCCGACCAGCGCGACCTGCGGATTGACGTTGTGGTAGTAGAAGCCGTCGACGGCGGCCGTCGGGCTCGGGGCGAAGGTGACGTGGACGCCGCCGAGGAACTGGCCGGCGACGCGCCCGTCGTCGAACACCCCCGGCTCGACGGCGACGGGCCGGACGGCAAACAGGTCGAGGTGGAGCGGTCCGCCGGCATAGGTCAGGCGCGCGCCGTCCCACGACTGGCGGACGTTGGGACCGTCGCGCAGCCCGATCAGCGCGCCATCGTCGAAGCTCATCTCGGCGCGCCCGAGCCGCAGGGTCGCGCGACCGCCGGCAACCGCGTGCGAGACATCGACGAACGCCTGCGACACGTCGAGCCGGTCGACGTCGAGCGGCGACGGACCGGGATTGCGACCGACCTCATCGTGGTTGCCGAGCTGGACGAACACGCGAACGTCGCGGTCCGCCTGAAGGTCGGCGAATACGAGCAGCCGATGCAGGTCGTAGGTCTGGCTCGCGCGCGATTGCAGGCCGAGGAACGTCGTGTCGCTCGCCTCGACGCGCTCGCGCAGGTCGGCCCCAAGCGACAGATACGCATCGCCGCCGAGCGGATGGTACTTCAGCCGGCTGTACAGGTCGTCCCTGCCCGCAAAGACGGACGCGTCGTCGTCGTAGCGGAAGGGCGAGCCCTCGGTCGCCGGTGCCGCGGCGGCACCGGTGGCGATCAGCGCCGCCGCGGCCGCCAGCGGCAACCTCATCCCAGCGCGTCGACGAACGCGACCCGGTACGGGATCGGCTCGACCCGGTCGGCGAGCCGCCCGACCTCGGCCATGTGCGCGCGGGCATCGTCGCGCGCCAGCATCGCCTCGAGATGCTGCTGCGTCCGCCACTGGACGTAGTTGACGACGCGCGTGCCGTCGAAGCTCGCATGGACCGAGGTGCCGACGAAACCCGGCAGGTCGCGCGCCGTCGCCGTGAAGCGCGTCAGCGACTCGACGATCGCCGCCTGCCGGTCGGGCGAAGTGTGGAAGGTGTTGATCAGCGTGAAGACGTCGGCGGCCGGATCGATACGGGCGGACACCGGCGTCACCCCAGCTTCGAGATGATCTCGTCGCCCATGATCTGCTGCGCCATCTGCCCCTCGGGCACGCCGAAGTTGTTGACCAGCTCCGTTACCGCCTGATTGATCACGGTAATCTGCGCCCCGTCGGCGCGGAGGCGGTCGTAGGTCAGCGTGTCGCCGAGGACGCTGGTCGTGCCGCAGGCATCGGCGACGACGAGCACGTCGTAGCCGAGGTTGAGCGCCGAGCGTGCTGCCCAGAACAGGCAGATGTCGGTGGTCAGCCCGGCTATGACGATCCGCTTGCGGCCGAGCGCGGCGACGCCGTCGCGCAGCCTGGCGTCGTCCCAGCAATCGAGCTCGCCACCGCGGGCGAATCGCTTGGCGAACGCGTCCGGCGCGAGGGTCGCGATATCGGGAATGGTCGGACCGACCTGTGCCTCCATCGTCGTCGTCAGGACGAGCGGCATGTCGTAGGCGACAGCCAGACGCGTTAGGACGCGGCAGGCGGTGACGACGGTCGCCTGCGACAGGCTCTTGACCCAGCCGAGCGTGCCGGTCTGATGATCGACGAGCATGATCAGGCTGTCGGCGGTGGTGAAACGGGTTACGGTCATAACGGCACTCCCAGGTGGTGTGTCGCATTAGTCGACCTAGCGAGAGCATCGGAAGACGTCGCCGGCGAGAAGCTGCTTATCGCCGGCGATCAGTAGCCTTGGGCTCCCAGCCTCTGGCGGGCGAGATCGAAGAAGGCGCGGACTCGTGCCGGAAGCAGTCGACCAGGCGTCAGGAAGTAGAAATTCGTTGGTTCGAGCTGCCAATCGGCGAGCACCGGCACGACCGGGCAGTGCTCACCGCCGTCAGTTGCGATCAGCGTGTTCAGCGCGACGATACCCAGCCCTTCGCCGCACAACCGGCGCAGAACGACCAGGTTGTTGGCGCGCACTGGCCCCTTCATGACGGCATCGTACTGCTCGTCGGCGCGCGACAGGCGGGCAATGCCGCCCATATGGGGTAGCGGCAGGCATCGATGTCGAGCGAGGTCAGCCGGATGCTTTGGCGTTCCGTGTTCCGCAAGATAGATCGGCGCGGCGTAGAGGAAACACGGCACCGTTGCCAAGCGCCGCGAGGTAAGCGGCGAGTCCTCGAGCGGGCCGACACGTATGGCCGCATCGAAGCGCTCGGCAGCGATGTCGACGCGACGGGGACTGAGGTCGATGTCAATCGCGACGTCGGGATAGAGCGCGATATATTCGGCGATGATCGGCGCGAGGAACGGTGCCGCGAAGTCGGGGCTCGCGGCAAGCCGAAGGGTACCCTGCGGCGTGCCGCCCTGATTGATCAGGGCATCGTAGGCTTCGCTGAGGCCAAGGACCAACTCGCGCAACGCCAGCAGGTAAGCGCGCCCGTCCTCAGTCAGGCCGAACCGCCGCGGCGTACGGTCGATCAGTCGGACCCCAACGGCCTGTTCAAGTGCTGCGAGGCGGCGCGATAGCCGTGCCACCGAGACGCCCGTCGCCCGTGCCGCGGCCGACAGGCTGGCTGCCTCGGCCGCAGCGACGAACAAGGCGAGGTCGGGTAACCGTTCAACAAAGTCCGGATTCATCGCCCTCACAAAGACATTAATTGAGTGGCGCGCAAGCGCACAGGACATCGCGAGCTCAGCGCAACTCACCGCCTGACCCTTATGCCTGACCCTAGAACAGGCGGAGGCCAACCAGTGGCGCCTCAACCTCGATTAAACCTAAACGGGGGTCTCGCTTCGGGCAGCGCCATGGGCGGCGTCAGCGGCCGGTTTTGGGGTACCGTCGTTGCCGCGGCCTAAGAGAATGACCGCATTGTCACATAAATCCGACAGCCGGGTCAGCGAACGATCGCTTTGCACCAGATGGCGCCGCTTAGGCAATCGAGCGCGGCCTCCGACAGCGGCCTGGTTGGCTGGTCAGCTTGAGCGGTGACGTTATACGGTCACCGCCTGATAGCTGGCAAGACGGCGCTGAGTTCGACCGAAGCGGCTAGCCCGTAACCTGCGTCAGCGCCAACCCCTTTACGGCGCGCTCGTTGTTCCTGAACGCGACTGTCAGAGCTGCAGGGACGAGGGGGTACCGGTTCGCTCCAGGACGCGAGTTGACCGCGCGAAAAGCGCCGCCGGTGAAATCACCGGCGGCGCTTCCCAAGTCCTGCCGATGGGTCCTGCTAGGCCGTGATCGCGACCGTGCGCGAGCGGCGGCGAGCCGCGGCACCGATCAAGCCGAAACCACCGACCATGAGGGCCCAGCTCGCCGGCTCGGGGACCGTGCCCGACGCGCTGATGCGGAAGTTGCCATTGTAGTCGTTCCCGTCGCCGCCCGGCACCGCCCGGTACTGCGAGACCTCGTCACCGAGGTCACGGCGATACGAGAACTCGATCAGCGAATATGTCTTGCCGCCCGACATGATCGCGTCGCCGCCAAGGAAGGTGTTCGTCGCCGGCGTGTACGAGCCCATCAGCGTTTGGCCGGTGTCGAACGTCAGCGTCAGGTTGTATACCGGGTCCGAATCGGCATTGCCGCCAGGAAAGTAGCCGTCGCCAGCGAGGAGCGCGCGGGTGATGCCGCTGGTGGCGACGGGAAGGCTGACCGTCTGAGCGGGGCTGGTGTTGAGGAAATCGCCGAGGCCCGGGTTCTGCACGAACAGGTCGTAATAACCGCCGTCCGTTGTGGTCGACGTCCAGACCGTGCCGTTGACCGAACCGCGAACGGTAACGTCCGTCACTGTCAGCGCGCTGGCACCGGTCGCGACGGCCGCCGCGGCAACGGTTGCAAGCAAGAACTTCTTCATCGTGCGGAACTCCTTTGAAAGCCACGTCCGAAAGACGCCTGTCAATCTATGCAAACCCCATGCCAATCTGGTCCAGCTGGTCACTTCGCTCGGTGCGTCGAAAAGACGAAAAAGTTCCATGACCAAAGTGTAAAATATTCCGACATTTTACTCGGAATTATTGTTTTGCTGCCGTTCTGATTGGAAAGCTTTGCACCCAGCTGGGCAAGTACGCTTCCAAACATAATGCATCCGAAACATTCACTCTCATTTCGACAGCCGATTTGGGACGGTAACTGCCGCTACTCGCGATGATTAGTACGAGCGAAACTTGTGCTACGGAATCTCAGCATCAAGAGTAATCGCTGCGACCAGACGGGTGCCGTAAAAAGCTAACGTCCGGCCGGTCGGGCAGGCCGACGATGACCGCGTCGCCGTCGGCCATCTGCGGCACGCGGCGCGGGTTGACGAACGAGGCGACCTCGATCCGGCGCACCCCGGCGGCGAAGACGCGCTCGATGAGCGCCAGCTTGTCGGCGGTGGCGACCGTCTCCGGCTCGTTCTGCAGCCCATCGCGCGGGCTGACCTCAACCAACTGGACGTCTGAGGCCTGTCATTGCGGCACCGGTGAGGGCCGCGACGGCACGCCTGTCGATATGGTCGACCAGCCGCGGCTTTGCGTCGAAGGCAAGGTCGTCGCCGCCGTCGACATTGAACCACCCGGGCGGCAGGACGTCAAAGGCGCTCACGGCGTCGGCGCCAGCCCGGCATACCATTTGGCGTAGACGGTGGTGCGGGCCATGCGGCGCGTCAGGTCGGGCGCGCCGTCCGTCCACCACACGGGCCCGCGTTCGCCGAGCGCAACCTTGGCCGCGTCGACCGCCGCGCGCGCCGCCGGAAGCGACGCCGGGTCGCTCCGGAGCGCTCGACCGACCGCCCGGCGGGCTGCCATGAGCTCGTCGACCAAGGCCTGCCGCCGCTCGTTATCGAGGCGCGGGTCGGATCGACGCCACAGGCGGCCGCGTACGACGAGATAGCGACCGTCGGGCGTGACCCGCGGCTCCGTCACCAGAAGCGGCTGCCCGGCACGCCCTTGAACGGTCCGGCGACACCGGGGGTGATCCAGCCGCCGTAGAAGCCGCCCGGCTGCGGCACGACCGGTTCGCCGTCGACGAAGCAGGCGTCCATCGCGCCTGCATAAAAGGCGAAGTGGTTGCGCAGGATTGCGAACGGTGCGGTCGGATCGGGATAGGACCAGGCGGCCCTCTCGCGGCGCTCGCCACCGGCAGCCACGTCGAAGTAGCGCGCGTGCCCTTTCCACTCACAGAAGCTCGCGCCGTCGACCGGCACCAGCGCGCCCGGCGCGATGTCCTCGGGCGGGATGTAGTAGCTGGGTGGATGGCTGGTCTCGAGCGTTCGCACCGCGCGCCGGGTATCGGCGACGATGACGCCGCCGAGCCGGACCAGGACGTGCGCGGCGGTCGGCTCGGCGATCGCCGGACGCGGGTAGTTCCAGACGCTTTCCTGGCCCGGGCGGACGGGATCTGGGCGAACCGGATGCATTCAGCACCAATGCCCGACACCGCTGCACGACGCATCGCGCGTGTCGTCGCAGCCGCGACGCGATGAAGCGCCGGGGGCGGAACGAACGCCGCTCCTGCAGCTCCGGCCGATCGCCGCGATCCGGGTGGCTGCCGACCGCGAAATCCTGAAGATCGCCGGTTCGCCTGGGCGATATTGCCAGCCCGTTTGCCGACCCCCTTTTGCGATGAGTTGCCGACTCTACTCGGCCATTCTACAGATGTGGGGCCGCTGTGCACTTTTCGGTGCCAGTCCCGCGCCGGGCGAGACGCAGCGCAATGCCTGTGTTGATTGGAGCTGGCGCATGTCCGTCGACGTCGCACTCGCCGCGAAGTTCATCAGCGAGCTGAAATTGCCGCCCAAACCCGAGCCCGCGGTTGGCCTTGATGCGCCCGCGCCGACGGTCTTCGACATGGCGAAGGACCAGGCGCTGGTCGTCGGCTCGGACGTGGTGAGTTTCGAGGCCGGGGTCGACGTCGACTTCCGCCATGCGATCGCCAACTCGGCATTGCTCGCGCAGTTCATCGCCAGCGGATCGAATTCGCAGACCCAGGATCCGATCGGCTGGTTCGACAGCTATTTCGGCGCGCTCGCCAACCTGGGCTGGGTGACGCAGTCGCGCGACACGGCGGTCTATGACCTCAAGGGGGACGGGGTTGAAGTCCACCAGGCCATTCTCGACGTCGTTGGGGCCTTCGCCGGCGCGGCACCGGCGGCGGTCGCGCTGATCACGACCGCGCTCAATGCGCTGAAGTCGATGGACAAGAACTCGCCGCTGATCACCCTGTTCAACCGCCAGAGCCAGCATGCGAACGTCGGCCGCTTCCAGATCACCGCGGTGCGGAAGGATCCGGCTGAAGGCCTGATGGCCGAGGCTATCGCGTTCGCGCTGACCGCCGACAGCGCGATCACCCAGATCCTGTTCTTCAAGCTGCACAAGTCGCGGACCACGCTCCGCCGCAGCCAGGGCAGCGTGTCGATGGACGCCGACGCGATCCTCAGCCTCGCGCCGGCGATCAAAGCGCGCATGACCGCGTACCGTGCCGCCTACATCAACTCGCTCCCGCTGCCGCCGATACCGCCGGCCTAGCTTGCCCCCGGTTTGCCCCTGATGGCGACTGCGTCGTCCATGGCGCCGGATCTTGCCGCGCCGGTCGCGGCTGCGGACCCGCGCGAAGGGGCCGCGCGGCTGGACGACGGCGTGGCGATCGCCCTGTCGGGCGGCGGGTTCCGGGCGATGCTGTTCCACGTCGGCGTCCTGTGGCGGCTGTTCGACCTCGGCCTGCTGCGAACCGCGGCGCGCATCTCGAGCGTGTCGGGCGGCTCGATCACGGCCGGCGTCCTCGCACTGGCCTGGCCGCGCCTCGATTGGTCGCGACACGACAGCTTCGCCGAACTCGTCGTCGGGCCGCTGCGAAAATTCGCAAGCCGGACGACCGACTGTCCCGCGATCGTCTCGGGTCTCGTCATGCCGGGCGGCGTCGCGGGGCGCATCGAGGGCGCCTATCGACGCCATCTGTTCGGCGACGCGACGCTCCAGGATCTGCCGGTCGAGCCCCGCTTCGTCATCAACGCAACGAACCTCGGCAACGGCAAGCTGTGGCGCTTCTCGCGGCCGTACATGGGCGACTGGCAGACCGGGCGCATCTTCGATCCGGACGTCTCGCTCGCCCGCGCCGTCGCCGCGTCGTCCGGCTTCCCGCCGTTTCTGTCGCCGGTCACCGTTGCCGTCGATCCGGCGCGGCTGGTCGGCGGCGACGCGGACAGCCGACCGCCCGGCGTCGTGTCGCTGACCGATGGCGGCGTCTACGACAATCTGGGCCTCGAGACCGTGTGGAAGCGCTACCGGACCCTGGTCGTCAGCGACGGCGGGAGCGCTTTCGGTCGCCAATCGCGGCCGGCCGCGAACTGGCCGCTGCTGACCTACCGGGCGCTGCAGGTCATCCAGGACCAGGTCCACGCCCTTCGCGTCAGGCAGCTGATCGCCAGCCTCGATGCCGGGGGCCCGTCCGAGCTGCAGCGGACGGGGGCGTACATCGGGATCGACGCGCAGCCGGCAGCAGGCGATCCGCCCGACACGCCGTGGCTACCGCGCGCGCGGGCAGCCAGCCTTGCGGCCACCCCGACCCGGCTGGCGCGGCTGGCGCCCGCCACGCAGACCGGGCTGATCAACCTCGGCTATGCAATCTGCGACGGGCGGGTGCGCCGCTATTACCGGCCCCTCGCGCCGCCGGCCGCCTTACCGTATCCGGAATAGCCGCGGCGCGACGCCCGCTCGATCACGGCGTGTCGCCGACATCGAAGTGATCGAGCATGACCACCGGCTGCTCGGCACCGAAGGCGGGCTGGTCGCTGCGTTCGAGCAGCGCCTTGACCGGCGGCGCGTCGCGGTTGATCAGCTGACCGGCGGCATCGAATTCGGCCGCCATCAGGAATGCGGTCTCCAGCGCCGTGTAGGCCGGATCCCAATGCTCGTTCTCGGGCACATGGCAGTGTCCGTAATGCCCGCCCTTGGCGATCCAGCTCGTGGCGTCGCGGTTGTGCCCGCCCGGATCGCCGCCGGCCACGGCGGGCTTTGGGGGTCCGTTGGGCCAGACGCGCGGGATCTGGTGCGTCGCCTCGATCCAGCGCAGGAGGCGCGCGAGGTTGGTCAGCACGCGCTTGCTCTTGCTGTGCCCGGCGAAGCCGACCGTCTCGATCTGGATCGCCGACAGGCGGTTGGTCTCGCCGTTCGGCAGGACATGCTTCAGCGCGCGGGCGGCGGTGCCGGTGTCGATGTGCTGGTGGATGCTGGTCGCGTCGACGGTGAAGTGCGGATCGGCGCGCTTCGCCCGGAAGGCGTCGAACGCCGCCTGCGCCGTCGTTCCCTCGGTGGTGTGGTGGACGATGCGGAACGGACCGGCGGTAAAGGGCCCCGACGTCCCGCTGATCGGCATCTGCACGGCGAACGGACACTGGGCCATGATCAGTCCTCCAATGGGCGCTAGAACTCGAAGTCGATGTGGAACGGCATGGCCGGGTTGGCGGGATCGGCCACGGTGAAGACCGGCACGGGAAAGCCTGCGGGGTCGCCGGCGAAGGCCGCCGGCAGCGCGGCGTCGCCGCGGGCGATCCGCCCGGAGGTCCGGGTGTCGAGAACGCGCCGCATGCTCTCGTGCGGCATGTCCCAGGGCTTCGGTTTCTTGTTGCGGGCGAAGTCCTCGACCACCGGGATGAAGGCGCGCAGCTTCGGCGACGTCATGCGGTCGAGCCCCTCGGTGCTCGCCGTCGCGTTGATGCTGCCGTGATGGCCGACCTTGTAGAACACGACCCGCCCGAGCAGGTCGTCGATCCGCGCCGCCGGGTCGGCTTGGTCGGGCCAGGCGATCGTGCGCCACGACTGCCAGTTGCCGACCTGGGCGTCGGCGGCGAACAGCAGGACGTCGCCTCCCGGCGACAGTTCGAAGGCAAGCACCAGGCTGGTGTTGTTGACGATGTTGTCGAAAGTGAAGGCGAGCGCCTCCATGCCGATGCCGTCGACCCGGCGCCACGCCTCGGTGTCGTAGTGCTTGCTCAGCCACTCCGCCGCCTTGGCGTTCTGGCCGGGCACGACGGGGAAGCTGAGGCCGCGCGTCCCGTCGAACGGCGGTTTCAGGGTATCGTCCTTGGCGGGGTCGGGGTCGGGATTGTCGACGCCAACCATCTTGTAGACTTCGTGCTTGTCGGCTGACGGCTCCTGGTCGCCGAGCAGCTTCTCGTCGGTCGGCGGGCCGAGGACCCAGGCGACGACGTCGCTGCCGGGGATCGCGATCTTGGTCCCCGGCTTGAAGTAGCGGCTCTGGCCGGTGGGGATGAGTTTACTGCGCAGGGCGTCGACGCATCCGACCGTCGTCAGGCCGTGAGCAGCACCGTGAGCGCTCGCGGTAAAAGTCAGAGCGTTATCGATCGCGCCAAGTTCGGGAAAGGTGTCGGCCGCCGCGCCGAGCGCTGCGGTCGCCTGGCCGGCGAACGCCGCGAGCTTGGCCTCGGTATCGGCGACATTGCCGGTGATGCGCCGCCCGACCGGATCGTTCGGATCCTCGATCCAGCTCATCCACAGTTCGCCGACGGTATCGGCATAGCCCGGTTGCTTGCCGAAGCCGCAGACGTGATCCCAATGGCGGTGCGTGACGACAGCGATGTCGATGTGGCCGCCGGTCTCCTGGTGAATGTCGCCGGCGATCGGGCCCAGCCGCGCCTCGCCTTCGGTGAAGTGCTGCAGGACGCCGAAGTCGATCAGCATCGACACGTCGGCGGCGCCGTTCGCCTGCGGAAAACGCAGGAGAAAGCAGTCGCCGAGCAGACCGCCGTAGCACCGGACTTTAACCCTGGCGGGCATTGGCCTCTCCTTATGCTGCAGGGGTGACAGGCGACGGGGATGTCGCGGCAACGGGCCTGGCGTTGGCCCGCGTTCGCTCGGCATGGAGAACGGCGAGGGGCTCGACTTGTCCGCCGGCGGGGGCAGCATAGGCGAACGCCATGGCGGCGGCGTCGACCTCGACGCGGTGGCGGCGCATCGACCGCAGCCGCTCGTCGTCGTCCGCCGGCTGCATGACGACGGTCCGGTGGAGGGAGAAGAGCGGCGTCGGTGCGGCGTGCGTCACGCCGCCATAGCGGGGGACCCGCGGGCTGCGATAGGTCCGCAGGTCGATGACCAGGGTCACGCCGCCACGCACTTTGAAGTCCGGTTCGGGGGGTTCGATCTTGCCGGAGTCGACGTCGGCCTGCAGGGCTTCGTCGAGATAGCCCCGCCGCCACTGGGTGATCGAGACGAACAGCTGCCGGAGCGTCCGGTCGGCCCCGGTTCGGGTTGCCATGCGGACGCTGTGGACCTCGATCAGCGGCTTGCCCGGCTCCCGGCAGTGCATCGACAGCTTGGGCGCGCCGGTCTCGCGGTCCTTCGCCTCGGTCACGAGCCCGAGCGTCGCGCACAGCGCCGGATCGGACATGAGCAGCTCGTGGATCACGGCCGCATTGTGCTTCGACTGCTGGTGGATGGCCTCGCGCTCGAAGAGCGGGTCGAGATCGAGTTCATGCTCGATCGCCGGTACCCGCATGTGGAGCGACGGGACGGCATTGTGCGGCGGCCAGACATCCCACCACAGGCTGTCTTCGGCGAGCGACCGCACGTCCTCCGGGATCACGCCGAAGTGGCGGAAGGCCGCGATCAGCGCCTTGCGATATCCGAACGGGTCGCCGGGGTTGAGGTCGCGGTCGGCGGTGACGATCGCGCGCAGGAACTCGCCGAAGTTGACCGTCGTCGGCGGCAGATAGTCGAGCGCACGGATGCACATGGTCAGCAGATGCGAGGCGGCGACGACCGCTTCCTGGCTCAGCCGGTCGATGACCCGCGGGTCGAGCGACATGCCCGGCGAGGTCGGCACGGTGACCTCGAGCAGCTTGTCGGCCTCGCGGCGGTAGATCTCGATGAAGGCCGCGTAGACGGCCGACAGCAGCCTGGCGCCGCGCTGGTGGGCTTCGGTAAACCTGCTCAGGTCGTCGGGCGTGTCCTTGGCCATGCCCTGAACGATCGCGTCGCGCAGCGGACCGGGCGGCAGGCCTTCGCTCCGCTGCGAGGCGAAGCCGAACTGCCGCGCGAGGCCGGAGAGCAGGGTAGGGGAGTCGAGGGTGCCGGAGTGGCGACCGATCTCGGCCTTGACCGCATCGGCGAAGGTAAAGTGCTGGAGAAGGGCGACAATGTCGGCAAGGCCTTCGTGAAAGGCGAGCGAGTCGGGGCCGAAATCCTCGATCAGACGCGAATTGATGCCGTCGAGGATGGCGTGCGTCGTCTCATGCGCGACGATGTCGTGCGACAGGCAACCGAAGACCCACATGCCCTTGATGCTGTAGACGTCGCTGTTGTCGGGAGCCGGGTAGTAGCCGAACAGCAAGGCCTTCTTGTTCGGGCTGTAATAGGCGTTGCGCGCGCGAAGGGCGTGGGGATAGATCCGCAGGCGCGGGACGTAGGTGTGATCCGACGACGAAACCGACCACAGGACGCGTCGTCCCAGCGCACGCTCGAACGTCATGATCGTGTACATCGCGACGGCGAACGCCATCTGCTGGTGGAACTGCGGGTTGCTTTCGGACGGCGGATAGCCGTCGGTCGCCAGCAGGTAGGGATCGTTGAGATCGACCGGGCGATAGTATCTCCCGCTTTCCGGATCGACATCGATGACTTCGAGATACTCGTTGATCGGTCCCGCCTCGAGTGGCGCGTCGAACCGCTCGCCCCATGGCAGGCTGACGGTTGAGGTGGCAAAGCCCGCCGTGGCGTTGTCGACCGCCAGCGCCGGGTCAAAGGCATAGATCTGCAGCCGTCGCGACGTCGGGACCGGCGGATGCGGTGAGAGCGTGTCGTGCTGGGGATAATGGCCGTTCGCGTCGGTCATCACGATCGGATCGGTGGCAGTCATGGCCGGAACCTCAGCGTTCGAGCGAACAAGAGACGACGCCGCACGTCACTGGCACTGGAAGGGCGACCGGCGGCCGGCGCTCGGACCGCACGTGCGGCTGACCCGCCGTGTCACCGGGGCTGCCGGTGCAGACTATCACACCGCCTCCTTGAACACGATGTCGACGAGCGCGCCGGCGACGAACGTCCGCGGTCCCCACGTCCCTGCCGCCACCGGCGTGCCGCCGGCCCGCGCGATGGCGACCGCCGTCGGCACCCCGAGCGGAACGACGAACCCCCCGGACGGCGGGAAGCTGCGGCGGTCGCGGAACAGCCAGCCGAGCAATTTTCCGCCGGTCGTCGCCACGGTCCCGATGATCGACCAGTCGGCATCGCCTTCCTTGCGGATCAGGACGTCGAGGCGGTCGGCGTTGGCCACCGCGTCGCCGCGCCAGCGGACGGCGATCCACGCCTCGGTCGGCGGTGGCCGCACGTGGACCGGATCGGGCTCGATCGACCGGTAGCCGAGGCTGCGCAGCATCGTGTTGATCCCGGCACTCCCGCCCGCCAGCACCAGGGCGGTCAGCAGCACCGTCACCCACGAGTCGGCGGCGGCGGCGGTGCCCGCATGGACGGCGTAGCTGCGGGCGAGCGCGCCGACGATGTCGAGGTCCAGCGTCAGGACCAGCACCGCGGCGACGATGAACGTCGCCAGCGGCCGCGCCGCGCGTGGATCGAGGCTCGCCGCGACCGGACGCCACTGGAAGATGACGGTCATCGCCGACTCGAGTACGACGGCCAGGACGAACAGCCGCAGCAGGATGAGCGCGGACGTGCCGAGGACGTCCGTATCGCGGCTCCCCGTCCTGTCGCCGGCGGGGGCGGATGGCGTCGGCGCGGTGTCGACCGGCGTGACGACTGCGACCGCTTTGGTGCCTGCGCTCAGGGCTTGGTCGGCGGCCGAGTCGGCCGGCGCGGTCGCCGTGACCGCCGCTGGCGCGGGTGCGACTGCGGCGGTCCTGCCGCTGGCGTCGGAGCAGCCCGCGAGCATCACCAGGATTGCCGCTCCGTATCTCAGGACTGCATTACGGCCCATCGATCTCTTCCCCGCTATGACGCTATTCTTTGTGGACCAATATGGCGCACCGTCGCAATGGCTGTCGTCCAGTTACGAGCCGGACGCGGGACTGATCAGCCATGCTACGATCGCGCCGATTTGACCGAGCTTACTTAGGCGGCGCGGTGCCGGCATTGGTCGTTTGCGATCAAACGCGCGACCGGCAGCGCTGTGATCCGCAGCCCCTAAACTCCGCACGCGCAGCGGGGCAGACCGGGGGTGTTCCCTGATCTGCCCCGCGGGCACTGGCGTTACTGGGCGGAGGCGAACTGCGGGGCGGTGGTGGGCAGCTGCGCCATGGCGCTGTTGACCGCGGTGCGCAGGCAGTTGGTGTGGTTGACGCGCGAGGCGAGGTCCTCGCTGTCGCTGCGGCCGCAGACGGCGCGGGCGGCACCGCTGATGCGGTTCTTCAGCGTCGCCTGGCCGGCGGCGGTGGCGAGGTTGAGGTCGCCGTAGAACACCTTGGCGGTCGGCGCGGTCTGGGCGTTGACCGAGGGCGCGGCGAGGGTCGTCAGGGCGACGGCGGCGGCGATGAGGATCTTCATGATGGCGGTTCCCTTGTTCGTTCTGGCGCCGGACCATCCGGTGCCGATGCCCCCTGATACGCCGCCCCCAACCCGCCCGCTGTGACGCAGATCACAGGGGAAACAGCCGAGCGCTGAACCGCTTCTGAAGCCCGGCTGCGGGCATGTCGGGCGGGTAAGCGTGCCACGGAGAACCCTGCCCGCGTCATAGCCGCGGAGTGTCTGACGGGCGCGGTTCGGCCGAGCTGGTCGCCGACGTTGCCGCACGATCGGTCGCCCGACCCGTGGAGCAAAGTCTTGCCGCCGATGCGGTCCTTGCGGTGTCGCCCTGGATCCAGCGCGGCGGCTGCCGCGAGAGATCCGCTTGGCCAGGTGCCGGGTGGAGCGAGACGGACGACAGTCGTACCCACCTGCCGAACCGGGCCTATGCTCGACACCGATGTCAGCGACACGCCGGGCACCCGGGCTGCACGAGTCGTCGGGGAGTCCTCTCTTCGCCAGACCACCTGTCGAGCCCCAGACGCACCGCGTCCGCAGCGGCGTTTCCCCTGTGATCTGCGTCACAGCGGGCGGGTTGGGGGCGGCGTATCAGGGGGCATCGGCACCGGATGGTCCGGCGCCAGAACGAACAAGGGAACCGCCATCATGAAGATCCTCATCGCCGCCGCCGTCGCCCTGACGACCCTCGCCGCGCCCTCGGTCAACGCCCAGACCGCGCCGACCGCCAAGGTGTTCTACGGCGACCTCAACCTCGCCACCGCCGCCGGCCAGGCGACGCTGAAGAGCCGCATCAGCGGTGCCGCCCGCGCCGTCTGCGGCCGCAGCGACAGCGAGGACCTCGCCTCGCGCGTCAACCACACCAACTGCCTGCGCACCGCGGTCAACAGCGCCATGGCGCAGCTGCCCACCACCGCCCCGCAGTTCGCCTCCGCCCAGTAACGCCGGCACCAGCACCGGGGCGGACCGCCGGTCCGCCCCGGTGCTTCGTCCGTGCCGCCATTGCCGCGCCCCGCGGCGCTGTGGCACGATCACCCTGTCTTCCAATCGGGAGCACGATACCGCGTGAGCACCATCGAAATCTGGATCGAACAGCTCGGCAACAGCGACGTCCTCGGCGCGCTGTCGCTCGAGGGACGCCGGGCGCTGGCGAAGTCGGCGACCATGGTCCGCCTGGCGCACGGCACGCGCCTGTTTTCCGCCGGCGACGACGGCGACGCCGCCTATCTGCTGCTCAGCGGCGAGCTCGAGGTCGGCCTCAGCCGCGCCGACGGCCGCGACACCTGGCTGGCGCGACTGCGCCCCGGCACCGTCATCGGCGACATGGCCGTTCTCGACAACGGCGCCCGCAGCGCCGACGTCACGGCAACGCGCTCGGCCCAGCTGCTCCGCTTCGGTCGCGAGGCGATCCTCGCGGCGCTGACTGCCGAGCCGCAGGCGGCGCTCGGTC
The DNA here is from genome assembly GCA_963846485.1 of uncultured Alphaproteobacteria bacterium. GTDB lineage: Bacteria > Pseudomonadota > Alphaproteobacteria > Sphingomonadales > Sphingomonadaceae > Polymorphobacter_B. The sequence continues at coordinate 27,035 of CAWJWB010000007.1, forward strand.
TGCTGGCGACGCTGGCGCAGCGCCTGCGCTCGGTCAACGCGCTGGTCGAGGCGGCGACCGCGCTCGACACCGGCGCGCGGCTCGCCCGGCTGCTGCTGGCCGGCGACCGGCGCGAGACGCGCAGCCAGTCGGACCTGGCGCGCATCATCTCGGCGACGCGCGAGAGCGTCAACCGCAAGCTGTCGGTGTGGCGGGCCGCCGGCTGGGTCGAGGTCGAACTCGCGCGGGATCGAGATCTGCGACCGCGCGGCGATCGAGCGCGAGGCGCAGTTCGACCTCGCCCCCGTGCCGATGCACTGACGGAGGCGCCCCCGGCTCAGGGCAGCTTGTCGACGAACTCCTTGACGATCTTGTCGGCCTCGGTCTCCGGCACGACCTGATAGAGCTTGTGCAGCGAATTCATGAGCTCGTGCTTGAACTCGTGCAGCGCGGCCATCTGCTCCTTCGTCAGTCCCTTGGTCGGCGGGGCGGGACAGAATAGCTGGCTCAAGTGGCTAGCGAGGCTGGTCGAACCGTCAGTCATCATGCCCTCCGCGAGTTTCCCGCGGCCATGTCTGCTTGACCACGGAGTCGTGTCAATACATCATCCTGGGCACGTTCGGAAAACGCCAGTGTTGCTTCGGCTTGCGTTCTAATAACCGCTGTCGTGCAACTGTCACATCACGCCGGTCGCCGTTGCATAACCTTCGGACAAGGAACACATTATGCTCCCCGGCACCTTCTCGTATCGGTTCAGCGGATCTGCGGTGGACGGCAATGACGAGCAGTATCACCTCGTCGGCCTCGGCATCATGCACCTGCACCACGATGGCACCCTCACCGGGACGCAGAGTTCGTCGATCACCAAATTGGTCGGGGCGGGGTGCAAGCTGATCCACACCAAGCCGAGCCTGTCGGGCACCTATCACTTCGGCGCCAATGGCATGGGCAGCGCCAAGATCAAGTTCACATCGGCCACAGAGACGCTGGAGGGAACGTTCGACTTCGTCGCCGTCGGCGGCGACGACCGCTTCTGGCTGATCTCGACGGGCGCCAGGATCCTGTCGCAGGAGGGTATCCTCGCCGACGAGGTGGTGAGCGGCGAGGCCGTCAGGATGCCGGCGCCACCGGTAGACCGAGTGACCGCCCGCAGGACGGCCTCCTGCTCGGCGACCGCGCGCGCGTGCAGGCGGCGCGACCCCATCACCGCCGCCTCGGCGACGGCGGCCGCGGCGTCGGCGATGGCGGCTTGCGTCTCGCCCGCCGCCAGGGCCAGCCGCGCGCGGAGCCGCAGCGCCTCGGGCCGGTAGAAGCGCTCGAGCGGGTTGGCCGTCAGCGCGCGCTCGACCGTCGCGCGGGCGTCGGCGTCGGCGCCGGTCAGGCATTCGACCTCGGCCAGCCACGTCAGGTGGAGGGTCGTCGTCGCGCGGAGCTGCGTCTCGGCCAGTGCCGCGATCGTCTCGCGCAGCAGCGCCAGGCCCCCGACCTCATCGCCGAGCCCCGCCTCGGCCCTCCCGAGCATGATGCGCGCGGCCAGCGTGTACTGCGGGAAGCCGTGCTCGTCGGCCAGCGCGATGGCACGGCGGGCGAGGTCGCGCGCCTCCTCGAACCGGCCGAAGATCGTCTGCGCGAAGGCCGTCATGAACGTCGCCATCGCCCGCCGGTACGGCTGGTCGCTGTCGGCGGCGAGCGCCCGCAGCGGGCTCAACCGCCGCTCGGCCTCGGCATCGTCGCCGAGCAGCCAGGCGACGATCGCGGCGTTGCCGTAGGTCTGCTCGATCGCCCCGGTGCGCTCGACGAACGCCGGGGTGGCGAAGAAGGCGCGGCCGCGCTCGAAGGCGTCCTCGGCGCCGAGCAGGTCGCCGGTGCGGTAGCGCGAGGTGATCGCAATCATGTGCGCGGTGGCGAGGCTCAGCGGCTGGGCGTCGGCGCGGGCGAGGCGCAGGGCCTGGCTGGCGAGGACGCGCGCGGTCGCATAGTCGCCCGCGCTCGACGCCGCGCCCCACTCGGCGGTCAGATGGGCGAGCTGCCGGCCGAGATCGCCGCCGCGTTCGGCGAGCGCCCGCGCCCGCGCGACCGCCGCCACCGTCCGCTCGGCCGAATAGCCGTGGTTGATCTGGGCGACGCCGATGATCGCGCCGAGCAGCTGCAGCTCGGTCTTCTCGCGCGCCGGCGGGTCGAGCCGGTCGGTCAGCGCCAGCCCCCGCTCGAGCGCGCGCTCGGCCTCGAGATAGGCGCTGCGGGCCGCCATCTGCCGCCCGGCGCGCAGCCAGGCCTCGGCGGCGTCGGCGCTGCCCGCCTCGGTCAGGTGGTGCGCGAGGACGTCGGGCTGGGCAGCGACGAGCCCGGGGAAGCGGTCGGCGATGAGGGCGGCCGCGCGCGCGTGCAGCTGGCGCCGGTCGCGCCGCAGCAGCGCCTCGTACGCCGCGTCGCGCAGCAGCGTCTGGCGGAAGCGCAGCGCGCCGGGCAGCGGCTCGATCACGCCCGCGCCGGCGAGCTGGGCGACGGCGGCGTCGATCGCGGCGGCATCGGTCCCGGTCAGCTGCGCCAGCAGGTCGAGGCGGCACTCGCTGCCGATGACGGCGGCCGCCTGCAGCAGCGGCAACGCCGCCCCGAGGCCGGTCAGCCGCGCCATCAGCAGGTCCGACAGCGTCGCCGGGATCGCCGCCTCGCCGGCCGTGCCCGGCTGGGCGGCGTGCAGCGCGGCGAGCTCCTCGGCGAACAGGGGCACGCCCTCGGAGCGGGCAATTACGCTGGCGCTCGCCGCCGCCGTCAGCCCGGTCGCGAGCGCGTCGAGCAGCTCGCTGCATGCCGGTCGCATCGAGGCGCGGCACCGCGAGGCTGGTGACATTCGGCAGGGTCGCCGCCGCCGTCGGCGCATCGTCGCGCGCGGTCAGCACCAGCAGCCGACGCCGCTGCGGCGCACTGGCGGCGATGCGCTCGAGAACCGCGAGCGACGAGGGGTCGAGCCACTGGCAATCCTCGACGACGAGCAGCGCCGGCTCGCCGCTCGTGCCGCCGTCGACCAGCGCAACCAGCGCGTCGACCAGCGCGCTGCGCCGGGCGTCGGCACCCAGCGTCAGCAGGCTGCCGCCGCCGGGCAGAGCGATGCCGAGCAGGTCGGCGAGCAGCGGCAGCGCCGGATCGGGCGCGATCCCGGCGGCGGCGAGCGCCGCCTGCAGGTCCGCGGCCGTCTCGCCGCCGCGCGCCCATAGCTGCCGGCGCACCATGAGCGTGATCAGGTAGAACGGGCTGTTGGCGAACATCGCCACGCTGGTCTCGACGACGGCGACGTGCCGCTCGCCGCCGATGTGCTGCTGCAGCTCGTGCAGCAGGCGTGACTTGCCGACGCCCGCCGGCCCGGTGACGAGCAGCACTTCGCCGACGCCCGCGGCCGCCCGCCGCCACGCCGCCTCGAGCGTGGCGAGCTCGGCCTCGCGGCCGACGAAGGGCGTCAGCCCGCGGTCGCGCCGGGGCCCGAACCGGCTGGGCGCGGTGCTGCGCCGCACGAGGCGCCACGCCGGCTGCTCGGTGTCGAAGCCCTTCAGCGGCCGGGCGGCGACGGGTTCGAGGTCGAAGACCCCGGCGACGAGCTCGCGCGTGCGGTCGGACAGGACGACCTGGTTCGGCTCGGCGAGGCCCTGCAGCCGGGCGGCGAGGTTGGGCGCGTCGCCGACGACGCCGAGTTCGGCCGCCGCGCCCTCGCCGATCGGCTCCCCGACGACGACAACGCCGGTCGCGACCCCGACGCGCACCGCCAGCGGGCGCCCGTTCGGGGCCCGCAGCGCGCCGACCGCGGCGACGACCGCCAGCGCCGCCTGCGCCGCACGGGCGGCGTCGTCCTCGTGCGCCTCGGGAAAGCCGAAATAGGCGAGCAGCCCGTCCCCCATGTACTTGGCGACATAGCCGCCGGCCCGCTCGATCTCGCCGCCGCACGCCGCGAAGAAGTTGCGGATGACGTCCTGCATGTCTTCGGGATCGATCTCGGCGGCGAGACGGGTGGAGCCGACGAGGTCGCAGAACAGGATAGTCAGCTGGCGGCGCTGCGCGGCGGGGGCGGGGGGCGCGGCGGTACGCACGGGACGAACCTGCTCCTCTCGGCCGGGCGGTGGACGGGTTGCCCCGGCGCGGCATGATGGGACGCCGACGCGGTCCGTGAGTTGCAGGAAGATGAACGAGGAACAAGCGAAAATGTGCTGCAGTGCAGTGGCGGACTGCCGCCGCTGCGGGCATCGTCGCGCGGGCGAAGCGAGCGTCGAGGGAGTGCCGACGATGACGAGGGCGAAGCTGGTGCGGCTCGCGGCGGCCCTGGCGATGCTGACCGCGACCGCAGCCTGTGCCGGGCCGGTCACGCCCGCACGCCTGCCCGACGGCCGCACGCTGGCCCTGCACTGCAGCGGCAGCGGCTCGCCGACGGTGATCCTGGAGAGCGGCTGGGCGGCGGATGCCCGCGCGTGGTGGCGGGTGCAGCCGCTCGTCGCCGCGACCAACCGCGTCTGCAGCTACGACCGCGCCGGCATGGGCGCGAGCGATCCCGGGCCCGAGCCCCGCGACGGCGCGGCGATCGCCGGCGACCTCGACTCCGCCCTGCGCGCCGCGGGCATCGATGGCCCGCTGGTCGTCGTCGGCCACTCGGCCGGCGGGCTCTACGCGCGCCTGTTCGCGCAGCGGCGGCCGCAGGACGTCGTCGGACTGGTGCTGGTCGAACCCAGCGTCGAGCATCAGGACCGGCGGCTCGGGCCGGGCGGCGAGGTGGCGCCGCTGCTCGCGCGCACGCGGGCCTGCGGCGGGGCCGCCGCAGCGCACGCCCTGCCGTCACCCGACCCCGCGCTCGCCAAGTGCGACGCCGCCCTGTCGCCCGCGACCTATGCGGCGGAGGCCTCCGAGCTCGACGCGCTGATGGGCGCGACGTCGGCGGAGATCGACGCCGGCCCGCCGAACGATGGCGCGCTGCCGCTGATCGTGCTCAGCGCCGCGAGCGGCAGTCCGGGCTGGATCGCGCTCCACGAGGAGGTCGCCCGCCGCTCGACCCGCGGCGAGCACCGGCTGGTCGCGGGCAGCGGCCACCTGATGCAGAAGGACCGGCCCGACGCGGTGGTGCAGGCGATCCGCGACGTCATCGCGATGGCGCGCTGAGCCTCAGGCGGCGGCGGCGAGGTCGGTCCCGCGGTACGGCTCGTTGCCTTGGACGCGGTGCAGCGTGCGGTCCGCCGCGCCGAGCAGGGCGATGGCGCTCGCCGCGGGCAGCGCCGTGCAGAACTCGCCGTGGAGATTGGCGACGCTCAGGCGGTGGACGAGGTCGGCGTCGAAGCTGTTGCCGTCGGGATCGATGCGGTTGCCGGCGGCGCAGGCGTCGTGGACGAGGTAGGTGTCGTAGCCCATGTTGCCGGCCGCGCGCACGGTGGTGTCGACGCACATGTTGGTGAAGAAACCGGCGACGACCAGCCGGCTGACGCGGTCGCGGCGCAGGCTCAGTTCGAGGTCGGTGCCGACGAAGCCGCTGTTGACGTCCTTGACGACGACGCGCTCGCCGGAGATCGGCTCGAGCCCGGGCATGGCCTGCCCGCTATCGAGGCTCATCTTCAGGGGCGAGGCCGCCTCGCGGCTGTTGTGGAAGGTGAAGTAGACCGGGCGCCCCGCGGCGCGGAAGGCGGCGAGCAGGTCGGCGATGCGCGCCTCGGCGTGCGGATTGTTGCGATGGCCGCCGCAGCCGCCCCAATAGCTGTGCAGGTTGACGCCCTTCTGCGCGTCGATCACCAGCAGCGCCGTCTCGTCCCCGAACCTGTCGATCATGCTGCACCCCCCCGGCGGCTTACTGCGGGACATTATGCCGCGCGGGCTGCTCCCCCTCAAGCGCTTCCGACTGGCGCGCGGGCGGAAATCGCGATAGGCGGCGCGACGAGAACGGGGAGCCCACGGGATGCGCCGCTGGATTGCCATTGCTGCCATCGCCGGGGCGGCAGTCTTGCCCGTGCCGGCGGCCGCCACCGAGACGGTGGTCGCCGTCGCCGCCAACTTCACCGAGCCGGCCAAGGCGATCGCCGCCGCTTTCGCCAAGGCGACGGGCGACACCGCGACGCTCAGCTTCGGCGCGTCGGGCGCGTTCTACACGCAGATGACCCACGGCGCGCCGTTCGAGGTGTTCCTCTCCGCCGACGCCGAGCGCCCGGCGAAGCTCGAGGCGGACGGGCTGACGGTGCCGGGATCGCGCTTCACCTATGCCGTCGGTACGCTGGTGCTCTATTCGGCGACGCCCGGGCTGGTCGACGGTCGCGGCGCGGTGCTGAAGTCGGGCCGCTTCGCCCACCTCGCCATCGCCGACCCCGCCGCCGCTCCTTATGGTGCGGCAGCGGTCGAGACGATGAAGGCCCTCAAGCTGTACGATGCGCTGGCGCCGAAGCTGGTCACCGGCAGCTCGATCACCCAGGCCTATCAGTTCGTCGCGACGGGGGCCGCCGAGCTCGGCTTCGTCGCGCTGAGCCAGGTCATCGCACTTCCCGGCGGATCGCGCTGGACCGTGCCGGCGCGGCTGCACGCGCCGATCGAGCAGGCGGCGGTCGAGCTCAAGACCGGCGCGGCCAATCCGGCGGCGGCGAAGTTCCTGGCGTTCCTCAAAGGACCCGAGGCGAAGGCGATCATCCGGAGCTACGGCTACGAGGTTCGCTGACGGGTGGAGCTGGTCGTCGCCACCACGGTCGAGCTGGCCGGCGTCACCACGCTCCTGCTGCTGCTGCTGGCGACGCCGCTCGCCTGGTGGCTGGCGCGCTCGCCGCGGTGGTGGAAGGAGGTGGTCGCCGCGATTGCCGCCGTGCCGCTGGTCCTGCCGCCGACGGTCATCGGCTTCTATCTGCTCGTCGCGATGGGGCCGGCCGGGCCGCTGACCGCGGTGCTGCGTCCGCTCGGCATCCATAGCCTCGCCTTCACCTTCGCCGGGCTGGTGCTCGGCAGCCTCGTCTATTCGCTGCCCTTCGCCGTGCAGCCGCTGCGCACCGCCTTTGCCGCCGTCGAGCAGCGCAGCCTCGACCTCGCCGCGACGATGGGGGCCGGGCCGCTCGACCGCTTCGCCAGCGTCGCCGTGCCGAGCGCGCGGCGGGGTTTCGTCGCCGCGGCCATCCTCGTCTTCGCCCATACCGTCGGCGAGTTCGGCGTCGTGCTGATGATCGGCGGCAACATCCCGGGCCGGACCGAGGTGCTGTCGACGCGCATCTACAGCCTGGTCGAGAGCCTGCAGTTCGGCGCGGCGCACTCCATCGCCGCGGCGCTGGTCGCCTTCGCCTTCGTCGCGCTGCTGGCGCTGCTGCTCGTCGACCGGCGGCTCGGCAGCGTCGCGTGAGCACGCTCGACGTCGCCCTGCACGGGGGCGAAGGCTTCGCGCTCGACCTCGCCTTCGCCGTGCCCCGCGGCGTGACGGCGCTGCTCGGGCCGTCGGGGGCGGGCAAGACCAGCGTGCTGCGCGCGATCGCCGGGCTCGACCGGCGGCCGGGGCGGATCGCGTTCGGCGACGCCGTGTGGCAGGACGCGCACACCTTCGTGCCCGCGCACCGCCGCCGCGTCGGCTTCGTCATGCAGGGGACGGGCCTGCTGCCGCACCTGACCGTCGGCGGCAACCTCGACTACGCCGCCCGCCGCGCGCCGCCGGGGGACTTTGCGCGCGCCGAGATCGTCGCCGCGACCGGCATCGCCGGGCTGCTCGCCCGGCCGGCGGCGCGGCTGTCGGGCGGCGAGGCGCAGCGGGCGAGCGTCGCCCGGGCGCTCCTCGGCCAACCGCGCGTGCTGCTGCTCGACGAGCCACTGTCGGCGCTCGATGCCGCGGCGCGGGGGACGATGATCGAGGTCTTCGCCGCGCTGTTCGCCGCCGCGGCGATCCCGGTCGTCTACGTCACGCACGACCGCGGCGAGGCGGAGCGGCTGGCGGGCGCCGTCGTGCACATCGATGGCGGCCGGATCGTCTGACGCGGGCGGCCCGGCGCTCGAGGGACGTCAGACGAGTATGGGTACCCCGGCCACGGCAGCGATCGCGGCGATGAAGGTGGCGACGAACGCCGCGACGATGACCCGGTCCATAACCCACTCCTGAACGCACCGTTCAACTACGGGTCAGCTACGGGCGTTCCCTCACGCGGATGCGGTAAACAGATGCAGGTTCGCCTTTCCGTAGGTGCGGAGCGTGTCGCGCGTCAGCCCCGGCGGGTCGAGCGCCTCGCCCTTGCCGGTCTCGACCGCGATCCAGGCGGCAGGCGCGATCCAGCCCTGCTGCGCCAGCCGGGCGAGCGCCGGCAGCGCCAGCCCCTCGCCATAGGGCGGGTCGAGCAGCAGCAGGTCGAACGCCGCCGCCGCGCGCCCGACCGCGGCGACCGGCTGCGCGAGCACCGTGGTCGCGAACTCCGCCCCCATGCGGTCGATGTTGGTGCGCAGCGCCGCCACCGCCGCGCGGTCGCTCTCGACGAAGGTCGCGTGCGCCGCGCCGCGCGACAGCGCCTCGAGCCCGAGCGCCCCGGTGCCGGCGAACAGGTCGGCGACGCGCAGGCCCTCGAACGAGCCGAGGCGCGAGGCAAGCATCGAGAACAGCGCTTCCCGCGCGCGGTCGCTCGTCGGCCGCGTCGCTTCGCCCGGCGGCGCGACCAGCGGCCGCCCGCGCCACGCGCCGGCGACGATCCTCACGCTGGCCTCACGCGCGCTTGCCGAGCGACCGGCGCAGCCCGGCCAGCGCCTCGGGTCCGACCTCCTCGACGCCGCGGACCGGCAGGTCGCCGAGGTCGAACGGGCCGTAGGCGACGCGGATCAGGCGCGACACCTGCAGTCCGAGGAACTCGAGGACGCGCCGGATCTCGCGGTTCTTGCCTTCGGTCAGCGTCATCGTCAGCCACAGGTTGGCCCCCGTCCGCCGCTCGATGTCGGCGTCGATCGGGCCGTAGCGCATGCCATCGATCTCGATCCCCTCGATCAGCCGCTCGAGCGTCGCCTGCGTGATCTCGCCGTACGCCCGCACCCGGTAGCGGCGGGCGACGGCGTTGACCGGCAGCTCGAGCGTGCGCTTGAGCGCGCCGTCGGTGGTCAGGAGCAGCAGCCCCTCCGTGTTCATGTCGAGCCGCCCGACGGGGAGCAGGCGCGGCAGCCCGGGCGGCAGCGCGTCGAAGATCGTCGGCCGCCCGCCGGGGTCGCGCGCGGTGGTCAGGAAGCCGGCGGGCTTGTGGAAGCGGAACAGCCGCGTCGCCTCGATCGCCGCCACCGGCCGGCCGTCGACCGTCACGCCGTCGAGCGAGGTGATGACGTGCGCCGGCGTCGTCAGCACCGCGCCGTGGACCGCGACGCGGCCGTCGGCGATGAAGCGCTCGATGTCGCGCCGCGAGCCGACCCCGGCGCGGGCGAGCAGCTTGGCGATCCGCTGCGGCTCGTGCCCGCCCGGCGCGGCGGCGGCCGCGGCGCGCGCGGCGCCACGCTCGCGGCGAGGGGCGTTGTTGGCGCGGGAGCGGGGCGCGCTGGCGGCGTCGCGGAGGGGGGGGGGGCGGCGGCACGGGGAGGGCGGGTGCCCGGCGCGGCGCGCGGCGTGCGCTCGGCGACCGAGCCGTCGGCGCGGACGCGCGCGCCCTTGGCGCCCGGCAGCTTGACCGGCCGTCCGCCGAAGGGGTTCGACGGCGTGCCGACGGCGCGCTTGACCCGCGGCCGCTCGCCGTCGCCGCTCAGCCGCGCGGCGTCGCGCCGGTTCGTCGCCAGCGGCGCGTCGGCGGCGTCGCGCAGGCGGCGCGGGCGCTCGCCCGCCGGCCGGGCCGGCCGATCGCCCTGCGGCCGCGCCGGCCGATCGCCCGCAGGCCGCTGCGGCCGGTCGCCGGGCGGGCGCGGCGGCGGGCGGCCACCGGGAGTGCGGGGAGGACGGGGCATGGCGCTTGGTGGAACCTGCGGCGGCGCTTGGCAAGGGCAGCCGCCGCCGCCGAAGACACACTGCGCGGGGCTGTCCTACGCATGTCGTTCGGGCTAGCCTTTCGCGCATGGCTCCGACCCATATCCGCCCGATCACCCTGGCCGCTGTGGCAACGAACCGGAGCGGTTCAACGGGGGGACGAATGGGACGGTGCGTGGCGCTACCTTTGTCAACTTTGTCCAGCGCGCCTGACACGTCCAACAACCGGACCGGCACGCGGTGAGCGGCGTCGCCACGCCCGAGTCGGAGGCCGCGCCGCCCACGGGCCATAGCGGCCGGCTGTACCTGATCGTCCTCGCGGCGATCGTCGCCGGCGTGCTGGTCGGCGTCTTCGCGCCGGCCACGGGCGCGGCGCTGAAGCCGCTCGGCGACGGCTTCATCAAGCTGGTCAAGATGGTCATCGCGCCCGTCATCTTCCTGACCGTGGCGACCGGCATCGCCGGCATGGGCGAACTCGGCGCGGTCGGGCGGGTCGTCGGCAAGGCGTTCGCCTATTTCCTGACCCTGTCGACGTTCGCCCTGATCGTCGGCCTGATCGTCGCCAACGTCGTCGCGCCGGGGGCCGGGCTGCACATCGCGCCGGCCAGCCTCGATGCCGGCAGCATCGCCACCTACACCGCCAAGGCGCACGCGACGACCATCGTCGGCTTCCTGATGAACGTCATCCCGACGACGATGGTCAGCGCGCTCGCCGACGGCGACATTCTGCAGGTGCTGTTCGTCGCCATCCTGACCGGCGTGGCGCTGGCGCTGGCGGGGGAGGGGGCGGCGCCCTTGCTCCGCGTCCTTGTCGCTGCGCAGGGGGTCGTGTTCCGGATCGTCGCCATCCTGATGCGCGCGGCCCCCGTCGGTGCGTTCGGGGCGATGGCCTTCACCGTCGGCAAGTTCGGGCTGGCCGCGCTCGCCCACCTCGGGCTGCTGGTGGCGAGCTTCTACCTGACCAGCCTTGCCTTCGTCCTCGGCGTGCTCGGCCTGGTCGGGCTGGCCTGCGGCTTCTCGATCCTGCGCCTGATCGCCTATTTGAAGGAGGAGCTGCTCCTCGTCCTCGGCACCTCGTCGTCGGAGGCGGCGCTGCCGAACCTGATCGCCAAGCTCGAGCGCGCCGGGTGCAAGCCGGCCGTCGTCGGGCTGGTCGTGCCGACGGGGTACAGCTTCAACCTCGACGGGACCAACATCTACATGACGCTGGCGGCGCTGTTCATCGCCCAGGCGACCGACGTCCACCTGACGATCGGGCAGCAGGCGCTGCTGCTGGGCGTCGCCATGCTGTCGTCCAAGGGCGCGGCCGGCGTCACGGGGGCGGGGTTCATCACGCTGGCGGCGACGCTGGCGGTGGTGCCCGACGTGCCCGTCGCCGGCATGGCGCTGATCCTCGGCGTCGACCGCTTCATGAGCGAGTGCCGGAGCCTGACCAACTTCGTCGGCAACGCGGTGGCGACGATCGTCGTCGCGCGCTGGGAAGGGGCGCTCGACCGCGACGCGTTGACGCGCGCGCTCGGCGGGGCGCGAAGACGGCGAAGTCTGGCGGGAGCGTCGACCTAGCTTGCCGCCGCCCGCCAGGCGCTACCGTTCGACTTGCGCCAGCCGCCGCTCGACCGTCGCCACGGCCTGCGTCAGGCCGAGCAGGCGGGCAGCGATGCGGTCGGCGGTCGCCTGCGCCGCCTGCGCCGCGAGGTCGGCAGCCCCCTCCAGCCCGGCGATCTCGTGGCGGATGGGGTCGGCGAAGGCTGCCGCCGCCGTCCGCGCGCCGGTTTCGGACAGCGCCGCCTCGGCCTCGGCGACGACCTCGCCGAGCGTCGTCCGCAGCGTCGCCGCCGCCGTCCCGGCGACGTCGCGGACGCGGCCGAGCACCTCGATCAGCTGGCCGGCCGCGGCGAGGGCCGAGCCGTGCGCCGCCTCCTCGACCGCCGCCAGGCTGTCCCGCGCCGCGGCGAGGTCATGGGCCAGCTGCGCCGCGGGGGTGGTCGCCTGGCCCAGCGCCTGCGCCAGCGTCTCCGCGCCCGTCGCCACCGGAGCCAGCCGCGCCGCCGCCGCCTCGACCTCGGCCAGCGTCGCCCGCGCTGCCTCGAGCCGCGGGGCCACGGCGTCGGCGGTGTCGCGCACGGCGGCGGCGCGGGCGTGGAAGGCGTCGAGGGTCGCGGTACCCATCGCCGCGGCGTGGCCGAGCCGCTTGTCGAGCACCGCGAAGCTGCGCTCGACCGTGGCGATCAGCGTCGCCGTCTGCGCGTCGTGCTCGGCGAGGTTGGCGCCGAGCGTCTGGGTCGCGGCGACGATGCGGTCGATCCGGGCCGCGACCGTCGCCGCCGTCGCCCCGCCGATCGCCTCGAGCCCGGCCCTGGCCGCATCGACGGTGGCGAGCATCGACTTGCCCTGGGCGTCGACCGCCTCGTGCACCGTCGCCAGCGCGGTCCCGGTCCGGTCGAGCGCGGCGTCGACCGCCCGGTCGAGCGCGCCGGTGCGCTCGTCGATCGCAGTGGCGGCGGCCTCGGTCGCACCGGCTATGGCGCGGACCTGCGCCGCGACCTCGTCCTGCCGGGCATAGACGCCCGCCAGCATCGTCTCGACCTCGCCCAGCTGGCGAACGGTCTCGCGGGCGGTGACGGCGAGCGCCGCCGTCAGCGCCTCGGCCCGGTCCTGCGCAACCGGAAGGCTCGCCGCGACGTCGGCGACGGCCGCCCGCGCACCGCCGCCGGCCGCCTCCAGCGCCGTGCCTGCCGCGCCGAGCTCGCGCGCCGCTTCGGTCAGGCGCGGCGCGTCGTCGGCGGCCGCCCGGCGCAGCGCGTCGAGGCGCCCGCCGATCGCCGCCAGTGTCGCATCGATGTCGAGCAGGCCGTCGCGAACTGCCTGGCCGGCGGCCGCCGCCGCCGCGGTCCGCCCCTCCAGCTCCGCCAGGGCTTCGGCGTCGTCGCGCCGCCGACGCCGCAGCAGCTCGACGGCGACCAGCAGCACCGCCAGCGGCGGCGCGAGGCGCAGGGTAAGCGCAGCGGCGTAGCGCGCGACCCCGCCCGCATCCATCGTCGAGAGGTCGCTGCCGGCCGCGACCACCCCGGCCGCAGCGGCGACGAGCCACGCCAGGCCGATGACGGCGAGCGCGATCACCGGACGGCGCGGCGACGGTGACGGCTGGAACACGGTGCGACCCCCGGCGGTTGGCCTGTCAGCCTAGCACCGCCGGGACGGCCGCGAACAGGCCCGCTGACGTCAGCGCGCGTCGAGCGGGACGTAGTCGCGGTGCGTCGCGCCCGTATAGAGCTGGCGCGGCCGACCGATCTTCTGCTCGGGGTCCTCCATCATCTCGGTCCACTGGGCGATCCAGCCGACGGTGCGCGAGATGGCGAACAGCACGGTGAACATCGACGTCGGAAAGCCGATCGCCGACATGACGACGCCCGAGTAGAAGTCGACGTTGGGGTACAGCTTCTTGTCGATGAAATACTGGTCGTTCAAGGCGATGTGCTCGAGCTCGCGGGCGACGTCGAAGATCGGGTCGGCGATGCCCAGCTTGTCGAGCACCTGGGTCGCCACCTTGGCCATGACCTTCGCGCGCGGGTCGTAGTTCTTGTAGACGCGGTGGCCGAAGCCCATCAGGCGGAAGGGATCGTCCTTGTCCTTGGCGCGGGCGATGAACTCGGGGATGCGGTCGGGCGTGCCGATCTCGCGGAGCATGTTGAGCGCCGCCTCGTTCGCCCCGCCGTGCGCCGGACCCCACAGGCAGGCGATGCCCGCCGAGATGCAGGCGAAGGGGTTCGCACCCGACGAGCCGGCTAGGCGGACGGTAGAGGTCGACGCGTTCTGCTCGTGGTCGGCCTGAAGGATGAGCAGTTTCTCCATCGCATCCTCGACCACGGGATCGACGACGTAGGGCTCGGCCGGCACGCCGAAGGTCATGCGCAGGAAATTGGCCGAGAAGCTCAAGGAGTTGTCGGGATAGAGGAAAGGCTGCCCGATCGAGTATTTGTACGCCATCGCCGCCAGCGTCGGCATCTTGGCGATCAGCCGGTGGCTGGCGATGACCCGCTGCTTGGGGTCATGGATGTCGGTCGAGTCGTGGTAGAACGCCGCCATCGCGCCGACGATGCCGCACATGATCGCCATCGGATGGGCGTCGCGGCGGAAGCCGCGGTAGAAGGTCGCCAGCTGCTCGTGGATCATCGTGTGCCGCGTGATGTTGCGGCTGAACTCCGCATGGCTCGCCGCGTCGGGCAGCTCGCCGTTAAGGAGCAGGTTCGCCACCTCAAGGAAGCTCGACTGCTCGGCCAGCTGGTCGATCGGGTAGCCGCGGTAGAGGAGGATGCCGGCGTCGCCGTCGATGTAGGTGATCTTCGATTCGCACGCCGCGGTGCTGGTGAAGCCGGGGTCGTAGGTGAAGCGCCCGGTGTTGCCGTACAGCTTGCGGATGTCGATGACTTCCGGTCCGACGGTGCCGGCGAGCACCGGGTAGTCGGCCTGCTTGTCGTCGACGCTGAGGTGGGCGGTTCCGGTCATGCCTGGGGTTCCCTGCTTCTGATCACGTCGTCCAGCCGCCCGAGCGCCTCGTCACGCCCGAGCAGCACCAGCACCTCGAACAGGCCCGGCGAGGTCGCCGCGCCCGTCACCGCCGCCCGCAGCGGCTGCGCGACCTTGCCGAGCTTGACGCCGGCCGTCTCGGCGACGCTGCGCACCGCCGCCTCGATCGCCGCCGCGGTCCACTCGGCCGCATCGAGTGCCATCCGGACGGCCGCGACCAGCGCCACGGCACCGGCTTCGTCTAACAGCTTTTGTGCACCTGCGTCCATGCCGATCGGGCGCGCGCGGAGGTAGAACAGCGAGGACGCGGCGAGTTCGACGAGGTCGCTGGCGCGCAGCTTGAGCTCGCTCATGCCGCGCTGCAGCAGGGCGCGGTCGGCATTGGTCAGCGTGCGCCCGAGCGCCGCCTCGACGCGCGGCGCGATCAGCGCGACCAGCCGCGCGTCGTCGGCGAGGCGCAGATAATGGCCGTTTACGTGGGCCAGCTTCTTCATGTCGAAGCGCGCCGGACCGCGGCCGATGCCGGCAAGGTCGAACCATTCGATCGCCTGCGCGCGGCTGATGAACTCGTCGTCGCCGTGGCCCCAGCCGAGCTTGACGAGATAGTTCTCGACCGCCTCGGGCAGCATCCCCAGCTCGTCGCGATAGGCATCGACGCCCAATGCACCGTGGCGCTTCGACAGCTTGGCCCCGTCGGCGCCGTGAATCAGCGGAATGTGGGCGTAGACCGGCTCGTCCCAGCCGAGCGCCCGGATCAGCGCCAGCTGGCGGAAGGCGTTGCTCAGGTGGTCGTCGCCGCGGATGACGTGGGTCACGCCCATGTCGTGATCGTCGACGACGACCGCGAGCATGTACGTCGGCGAACCGTCGGAGCGCAGCAGGACCATGTCGTCGAGTTCGTCGTCGGCGACGGTGACGTTACCCTGCACCCGGTCGGCGATCGTCGTCGTGCCGCCGCGGGGCGCGCGGAAGCGGATGACGAACGACGCGCCGCTGCCCTCGGCCGGATCGCGGTCGCGCCAGCGGCCGTCGTAGCGCAGCGGCTGCTTGGCGGCACGCTGCGCGGCGCGCATCGCCTCCAGCTCGTCCGCAGTCGCGAAGCATTTGTACGCGTGGCCGCTGGCGAGCAGGCCGTGCGCGACTTCGGCGTGGCGGGCACTGCGCTCGAACTGCATGACCGTCTCACCGTCCCAATCGAGCGCCAGCCAGCGCATGCCATCGAGGATGGCGGCGACCGCGGCGTCGGTCGAACGCGCCCGGTCGGTGTCCTCGATGCGCAGCCGGAACTGCCCGCCGTGGTGCCTTGCAAACAGGTAGTTGAACAGCGCCGTCCGCGCCCCGCCGATGTGGAGGAAGCCGGTCGGCGAGGGGGCGAAGCGGGTGACGACGCCAGCGTTAACAGGATCTTGGGGCGTTGCGCCCATGCGGGATTTGTCCAATGATCGAGTTGGGGCGGCAGGAGGCGGGCGGTGTCTAGCATAGGCAAGAGCCGGGGCAAAAGCCGGGTTGCTTTGCGGCGGCCGAAGGTCCTCGAGCCGGCGGGCCCGTCAGCGCCGCCGCCGCGATGGGCGACGCTGCTCGCCTGCGGTGCCGCTCGGCGGGGCTGCTGCCGGTGCACCGTGTGCATGCCCATCCCGAATGGCGGCAAGACGATCTTCGCGGCGTGGGCGATCGTCAGCCTCGCGGCCCTCGGCCTGCTGGTCATCCTCGCGTGGCAGCGGAGTACGGTGACAGTCCAGCGCCTTCGATCGTGGGCGATGGCGACCCGCGATGACGCCGGCTTGCGGCGCCGCCGCGCATGGAGGGCGCGGCGGCTGCAGGCGCTCGGCCACGCCATCGAAAATTTCCTCCTCGCCGAACGCGCGCAGATCCCCTTGTGGTCGCCCGCCGCCTTCGGGCTGGGGATCGTCCTCTACTTCATGTTGCCCTGGGCGCGCGAGCGGCTGGCGGCGGTGGTCGCCGCGGGGGCGGTGGCGACGCTCGGCCTCGTTGCGCGCGGCGTGGCGGGGCGCATGCTGGTGTGGGGCGGGGTGCTGTGCGCGCTCGGGCTCGGAATTGCCGCGTTCCGGGCGAACGACGTCGCGAGCCCCATCCTGCGCGATCGTTTCGAAGGCCAGGTCGCCGGCACGGTCGAAGCGGTCGAGGTCCGCTCCGGCCGCGGCCAGGTCCGCTTCCAGCTCGCCCCCGACGACCCCGGCCTGCCGCCGCATGTCCGCCTGAGCCTGAAGACCAGTGCCGTCCCGCCCGGGCTCGAGCCCGGCGCGCACGTCAGCCTGCGGGCCATGCTCCTGCCGCCGCAGGGGCCGAGCTTCCCCGGCGGCTACGACTTCGCCCGCACCCTGTGGTTCGCCCAGATCGGCGCCACCGGCTATCCGCTGGGTCAGGCGATTGTGGATCGGCCGGCGCCGCCGCCCTCGGGCATCGCGGCGTGGCTCGACGACGCCCGTGCCCGGCTGACGCGGCGGATCGAGACGCAGGTGCCCGGCGATGCGGGGGCGATCAGTGCGGCCTTCGTCACCGGTGACCAGGGGCAGATCTCGACCGCGACCAACCTCGCCATGCGCTGGTCGGGGATGGCGCACCTGCTGTCGATCTCGGGGGTCCACATCGCCATCGTCGTCGCCGGCACGATGTGGCTGGTGCGCGCGCTGCTGTGCCTCAGCCCGTGGCTGGCGCTGCGCTTGCCGGTCAAGGCGATCGGCGCCGCGGCCGCGGCGGGAACGGGCATCGCCTATACCGTCCTCGCCGGCGCGCAGGTGCCGACGGTGCGGTCGTGCATCGGCACGGTCGTGGTGCTGCTGGGCGTGATGCTGGGGCGCGAGGCGCTGTCGCTGCGGCTGCTCGCGGCGGGCGGGTTCGTCATCATGGCGGTGCGGCCGGAGGCGCTGCTCGGGCCGTCGTTCCAGCTGACCTTTGCCGCCGTCACGGGTCTGGTCGCCCTGTTCAATTCGCGCCTCGGACGCTGGCTGACGACGCCGCGGACCGACGCCTCGTGGGCCGCGCGGACGGGGCAGCACATGGTCGCCCTGCTCGTGACGGGCGTCATTGCCGAGGCGCTGCTGTCGGCGACCGCGCTCTACCACTTCAACTCGACCGGCGCGTACGGCGTCGTCGCCAACCTGCTGGCGATTCCCTGGACCGAGTTCGCCATCATGCCGGTGCTCGTCGCCGCCCTGGCGATGGACGCGCTCGGCGTCGGCGCGCCGGCGTGGTGGCTGCTGGCCAAGACGATGGGGGCGCTGATCTGGCTGGCGGACATGGTTGCCGCCTGGCCGGGATCCGTCGTGCGGCTGGGGCTGATGCCGGTCAGCGCCTATGCGCTCCTCGTCGGCGGCGGGCTGTGGCTGTTCATCTGGCAGACGCGGGCGCGCTGGCTCGGCGTCGTGCCGGTCGCGGTGGGGGCGGTGCTGGCGCTGACGGCGCGGCCGCCGGACCTGCTCGTCTCGGCGGACGGACACCATGTCGGGGTGCTGCTGCCGGCCTACGACGCCGAGGGGCCCCGCCTCGCCCTGCTGCGGGAGCGGAGCGGCGACTTCCTGCGCGACGTCTGGGGCGGGATCACCGCTTCGACCGCCGACGCGGCGATCGCCGATCTGCCGGCGGGCGACTGCACGCTCGACGCCTGCGTGGCGAAGGTCGGCGAGGGCGCGTCCGCGGTGCGCCTGTTGGCGACGCTGTCGAAGGACCCGATCGGCCGGCCGGCGTTCGGGCCGGCGTGCGCGGCCGCCGACATCGTCGTCAGCGACCGGCGGCTGCCGCCGTGGTGCCGGCCGCGCTGGCTCAAGCTCGACCGCACGGCGCTGGGCGCGACGGGTGCGGTGGCGATCTGGCTCGCGCCCCGCCGCATCGAGACGGTCGCGGCACTGACCGGCGACCACCCGTGGCTGCCGCAGCCGCAGGTCTGGCGCGCCCGCGCGCGCCGCTCGCCGCCGCCAGAGGTGACCGGTGCGGTTAGAACCAGCGACGAACCTGACTACTGAATGCCGGGGCCGCGGACGTGTAAGTTCGCAAAGGTCACACTCGACTGAAGGGCGCGGTAAGGGCCGGAGCGACTCGCTGTCCGCACAGTGCGAACCCTGGCGGTACATTGCTCGCCGCTGCCGCCGCCACGCTCGTCCAAGTCACGCCCCCGCCGCCGACACGGCGAGCCCTAGCATTCTACCGGCGTGTAGGACAGCGCGCCCTCAACTGTAGCGCCGCAGCAGCCCCGCGAGCTTGCCCTGCACCTTGACCCGCGACGGCAGGTAGCGCTGCGTCTCGTACATCGCATTGGCCGGCTCGAGCTCGACCATGCCGCGCGCGTGCTTCAGGTACTTGAGCGTCGCATCGCTGTTGTCGACCAGCGCGACGACGATGTCGCCGTCCCGCGCCGTGTCGCAGCGGCGGATCAGGGCATAGTCGCCGTCGAGAATGCCGGCGTCGATCATCGAATCCCCCGACACCTCGAGCGCATAATGGTCGCCCGGTCCGAGCAGGGCGGACGGCACCGACAGCAGGCGGTCGTCCTCGAAGGCCTGGATCGGCTGGCCCGCGGCGATCTTGCCGTGGAGGGGCAGGGCGACGACGTCGTTGGCCGGCTCGGGCGGGCGACGGCGGAAGTCGGCGTGGACGACCTCGCCCCGCGGCGGCAGCGTCTGGCCTTGCGCGACCTGCCGCTGGACGACCTCGGGCATGCGCAGGATCTCGAGCGCGCGGGCGCGGTTCGGCAGGCGGCGAATGAAGGCGCGCTCCTCCAGCGCGTTGATCAGGCGGTGGACGCCCGACTTCGACTTGAGCTGCAGCGCTTCCTTCATCTCCTCGAACGACGGCGAGACACCGCTTTCGTTGAGGCGACCGTTGATGAAAGTCAGCAGATCGTGTTGCTTGCGCGTCAGCATAGGTCCTCCGAAGGAACTTATGCGGAACGTTTAGGCAACACCAGATATGGTGTCAAGCGCGATGCACGGCACCAGGGTTCCGGCCGTGGTTACCGGCGCATTCGCCTCGCGGACGACGAGCACGTTGCTGTCGGCAAGCACGTGGAGCATGGCGCTGTCCTGCCGCGCGGCGGGGGTGACGCCGCCATCCTCGAGCCGGGCGCGGAGATAGTCGCGGCGACCGCCGTTCGCCGGCAGGTCGACCGCGGCGCGGGCCATGAACGGCACCGGCAGCGGCGCGGAATCACCGCCCAGCCGCCGCAGCAGCGGCACGATGAACAGCGTCGCGCAGACGAACGCCGACACCGGGTTGCCGGGCACGCCGACGATCCGCGTTGCCCCCAATCGGCCGCTGAGCATCGGCTTGCCGGGGCGCAGCGCGATCTTCCAGAAGTCGATTTCCGCACCGAGCTCGCGCAGCACCGGCATGACGAGGTCGTGGTCGCCGACTGACGCGCCGCCGATCGTCACCAGCAGGTCGACGTCGGCGTGCGCCCGGATCGCCGCCGTCAGCGCCGCGCGGGTGTCGGCGACGATGCCGCCGTCGATCACCTCGGCGTGGCGCCCCAGCAGCGCCGCGAGCATGACGCCGTTCGAGCTGACGATCGCATCGGGGCCGGGCGTCGCGCCGGGCGGCACCAGCTCGTCGCCGGTCGCGAGCAGGGCGACGCGCGGGCGGCGGTGGACGCGGAGCGTCGCGTGCCCGGCGGCGGCAGCGACCCCGATCCGCGCCGGCGTGACGCGCGCACCGGCTGGCGCCACGACCGCGCCTGCGGCGAAGTCGAGCCCGGCCGGACGAATATGGGCGCCCTCGCGCGGCGGGCCTTCGCCGGCCAGCAACAGCGTGTCGCCGTCGCGGCGCGTGTCCTCCTGGACGACGACGGTATCGGACCCGGCAGGCAGCGGCGCACCGGTCAAGATGCGGACGGCGTCGCCCGCGCCGACGTGCCCGGCGAAGCGCCGTCCGGCCGCGCTCTCGCCGGTGACGCGCCACGGCCCGGGCAGGTCGGCCCAGCGGATCGCATAGCCGTCCATCGCGCTGGCGGCGAAGGGCGGCTGCGTCAGCCGGGCGACGACGTCGGCGGCGAGAACCCGGCCGAGGGCGGCGGCAAACGCGGCGTCCTCGCCGGGCAGCGGCTCGACGCCGGCGAGCAGGCGCGCCTGCGCCTCGTCGACGCCGATCAGGCCGGCCGTGGCCTCTGCCCCTCCGCTCACCCGGAGCTGCCGCCGTCGCGCCGCCACTCGCCCGACTTGCCGCCGCGCTTGGCGAGCAAGCGGACGCCGCCGATGGTCATGCCGCGGTCCATGCTCTTGGCCATGTCGTAGACCGTCAGCAGCGCCACCGACACCGCGGTCAGCGCCTCCATCTCGACGCCGGTCGTGTGCGTCGTGCGCACGGTCGCGGTCGCGCGGATGCCATCGGCCTCGAGCGCGAGGTCGAGGTCGACGCCGCTGATCGGCAGCGGGTGGCACAAAGGGATCAGTTCGGCGGTGCGCTTGGCCGCCATGATGCCGGCAACGCGGGCGACGGCGAGGACGTCGCCCTTGGCCGCGCTCCCGTCGCGGATCGCGGCGAGGGCGGCGGGTGCGACGGCGATGACGCCCTCCGCCACCGCCTCGCGCGCGGTCGCGGCCTTGGCCGAGACGTCGACCATCCGCGCCTCGCCGGCGGCGTTGAGGTGGGTCAGCGCTCATGCCGCCGCCGCGGCGGGCGCGAGCAGGGCGCGCGTCGCCGCTTCGACGTCGTCCTGCCGCATCAGCGCTTTCGCCGACGAGGAAGCGCGGACGCCGTGCGCGGCCATCGCGGCGAGGTCGGCGGGACCGGTCAGCCCGCTCTCGGCGACGAAGGTGCATCCCGCCGGCGCGCGGCCGACGAGTTCGTAGGTGCGCGCGAAGTCGACCGAGAAGTCGCGCAGGTCGCGGTTGTTGACGCCGATCAGCCGCGACTTGAGCCTCAGCGCGCGGTCGAGTTCGCTGGCGTCGTGGACCTCGACCAGCACGTCCATGCCGCAATCGATCGCGCGCGGCCTCGATCTCCGCCGCCGCGCCGTCGTCGAGCGCGGCCATGATGACGCAGGATCGCGTCGGCGCCGAGCGCGCGCGCCTCGGCGACCTGCCAGGGATCGACCATGAAGTCCTTGCGCAGCACCGGCAGGGCGCAGGCGTCGCGCGCCGCGACGAGATAGTCGTCGTGCCCCTGGAAATACGGCGCGTCGGTCAGCACCGACAGGCACGCCGCGCCGCCGGCCGCATAGGCGCGGGCGTGGGCGGGGGGATCGAAATCGGCGCGGATGACGCCCTTCGACGGCGACGCCTTCTTGATCTCGGCGATCAGCGCGAAGCCGCGGCGCGGCGTCGAGCGCGGCGCGGAAGCCGCGCGGGCGGGTCTGGGCGGCGGCCGCACGGTCGAGATCGGCGACCGTCCGGGCCGCCTTGCGCCGGGCGACCTCGGCGCGGGTGGTGTCGCAGATGCGGGCGAGTAGGTCGGTCATCGCCCGCCTGTACCCTGCGGCAGCGTGGGGGGAAACCGTCAGAACACGGCGTGGTCGCCGCGCTCGTGGGCCACCTCACCGGCGACCACCCGCGCATAGTGTTCGAACAGCGTGTCGCGGCCGGTCTCCGGCGTCGCCGCGGCGTCGTAACCGTGCGGGCCGAGGACGAGCATCGACTCGGTCGCGTAATAGTGTCCGATGCGCGCCAGCTCGGCCTTGGCGGCGAGCGGCGGGGCGATCCGGGCGGCGGCCTCCAGTCCGGCGGCGATACCGGCGAGCAGGCCGGGCGGCACCTGGCGGAAGCGGACGGCGCGGCCGGTAAGGGCGAACAGCGCCTCGCCCTGCTCATGCGGGGTGATCGCCGGGCCGGGACCGCCGATGGGGAGGGTGCGGTGCCACCGTGCCGGATCGTCGAGGCAGCCGGCAAGATAGTCGCCGAGATCACGATCGCTGATCGGCTTGCACGCGGTCAGGCGACCGTCGCCGAACAGCAGGAACGGCTTGCCCGCCTGCACCCGCGCGATCTGGCCCGACAGCGACTTGAAGAAGGCGGTCGGCCGGACGATCGTCCACCGCAGCGGCGAGGCCCGGAGCGCCGCTTCCGCCGCGAGCTTGGCGTGCTGGAAGGCGAGGCGGGGCTTCTGGACGCACAGCGCCGAGAGGAGGACGAAGTGCTCGACGCCGGCGCCTCCGGCTGCGTGGATGGCGCCGATGGTCGCGTCCCGGTCGATCGCCGCGGCGTCGGCGGGCACGCCGGTGCGCGAGGCGAGGCAGCAGACGACGGCCTCGATCCGCTCGGCGGCGAACAGTGCGCGGAGGGCCGCGCCATCGGTCACGTCGATTGCGTGCGCGCCGGGCGGTTCCTCCTCGCGCCCGGCGCGGACGACCGGCACGACCGACTGTCCGCGTGCCGTCAGCGCCGCGACCGTTGCCCGTCCGATCGTTCCCGTCGCGCCGAGCACGGCGACGCGGCGTGTCATGCGCCGCGCTCCGGCGGGGTCATGCCGCGATCCACGCCGCCAGCAGGTGCCGCGCCGCGCCGGAGTCGATCGCTGTCGCCGCCTGCGCCACGCCGCCGTGCCAGTCGGCAGCGGCGCCGGCGACCTGGAGCGCGGCGGCGGCATTGAACAGCACGGCATCGCGGTAGGCGCCCGCCTCGCCCGCGAGCAGGCGCGTCAATGCCGCGGCATTATACGCCGCCGTGCCGCCGCGCAGCGCCGACAGCGGATGGTGCGGCAGGCCGGCGGCGTCGGGGTCGATGCGTTGGCTCGGGCCGCCGACCCACTTCAGCGTGCTTGGTCCGTCGATCGACAGCTCGTCCAAGGGTTCGTCCCCGGCGACGAGCAGGGTCGCGTCGGTGCCAAGAAACTCGATCGCCCCGGCGAAGACGTCGAGGAAGCTCGGCCGGGCGACGCCGATCAGCTGGCGGCGGACCCCGGCCGGATTGGCGGCCGGGCCGGTCAGGTTGAGGATCGTGCGCCGGCCGATCGCCCGCCGCACCGGCGCGAGCTTGGCCAGTGCCGGGTGGTGCTTCTGCGCGAACAGGAAGGCGATGCCGAGGCCGTGCAGCGTCTCCTCGGCCGCCGCCGACGCGCGGTTGAGGTCGAGCCCCAGCGCCTCGAGCGTGTCGGCGGCCCCAGCCTGGCTCGAGGCGGCCCGGTTGCCGTGCTTGGCGACCGGAACGCCTGCCGCGGCGACGACGATGGCGACCGCGGTCGAGACGTTGACGCTGTGGCTGCCGTCGCCGCCGGTGCCGCAGACGTCGATGGCATTGGCGGGGGCTGTGACCCGGATCATGCGGTCGCGCATCGCCTGCGCGGCGGCGGCGATCTCGACCGACGTCTCATCGCGCTCGGCCATGTCCTTGAGGAAGCGCGCGGCCGCGTCGTCCGTGGCGCCGCCGTCGAGCAGCCGGGCGAAGGCGTGCGCCGCCGTGTCCGCATCGAGCGGCACGCGCGAGTCGGGCAAGGCGCTCACGCGGCGCGGGCGTGCGAGGGGATCGCGGCGGCGGCGGGAACGCTCGCGGTCGCCGCGACAACGGGCGGCGTGTGCGCGACGCCGGCGAGCGCGAGGAAGTTCGCCAGCAGGGCATGGCCGTGGTCGCTGGCGATGCTCTCGGGATGGAACTGGACGCCGTGGAGCGGCAGGTCGCGGTGGCGCAGGCCCATGACGACCGCGCCGGTGCGGGCGTTGACGACGAGCGCCTCGGGCACGCTCGCCGGATCGACGATCAGGCTGTGATAGCGCGTCGCGGTGAACGGCGACGGCAGGCCGGTGAACACGCCGCTGCCGTCGTGCGCGACCGGCGAGGTCTTGCCGTGCATCACCTCGGCGGCGCGGACGACGCGGCCGCCGAAGACCTCGCCGATCGCCTGGTGGCCGAGGCAGACGCCGAGCAGCGGCAGGCGGGCGTCGGCGGCCGCGGCGATCAGGTCGCGGCAGATCCCGGCGTCCGCGGGCGTGCCCGGTCCTGGCGACAGCAGTACCGCCTCGGGCGCGAGCGCCAGCGCCTGCGCCACGGTCAGCGCGTCGTTGCGCACCACCTCCGTCGCGGCGCCGAGCTCGTGCAGGTAGTGGACGAGGTTCCAGGTGAAGCTGTCGTAGTTGTCGATGACCAGGATCATGGGCCGGGTCTAGCGCGCGGCGCGGCGGAAGGCGAGGCTGGCGGCGTTGAGGGTCACGAGCGCCGCCGGCCCCTCGCGCTCGATCCGCTGCAGCACGGCGAGGGCGGCGTCGAGGCGGTCGAGGGGCAGTGATCGCCACGCCGGGCGGGCGAACGCCGTGTCCCACTTCGCGCCGACCGCGGCGTCATAGGCGACGCGCAGGAAACAGTGGTCGGCGCGTAGCGGCCATTGTTCGGCGTGAGCGCGCGCGACGAGAACCGCGACGACCTCGACGATGGCGGCGCGCAGAGTGAGGCGGTCGGCTTCAGTCACCATCTCCGTCTAGCCCGCGGCCGTTCGCCGCCGCCAGCGGCCGCGGTGCCGCGCCATTGCACCCGGTCCGGTCGTGCGGCGTTCATGCGCCGTGCCGGGACTGGTCGCCCGGCTGCTCGACGGCAGCGGGCGCGTGAACGTTGGCCAAGGTGCGGTCGTGGCGGTGCAGGGGCTCGGTGCCGCGCTCAGCCCGGCGATCGGCGGCTGGCTGGCGCAACTGTTCGGCTACCCGGTCGCGTTCGCCATCCTCGGCAGCTTCGCGCTGGGCTCGATCGGCCTGTGGCTCGGCTTCGGGCGCGAGCTGCGCGCGGCCTGTCAGATCGACGCGCGCAGGGTGGCGCGGACGCCGCGGTGAGCGGGATCGTAGTCGAGCGTCGCGCCCAGGCTCGCGGCCATGGCGCCGATCAGCTTGGTGCCGATGCCGGTGCCGGTCGGCGCCACGGTCGGCGCCATGCCGCCGCCATCGTCCTCGACGACGAGGCGGAAGTGCCCGTTGTCGCGCGCCAGGTCGATGCGGATCTCGCCGGCCTGGCCGGCGACATAGGCGTATTTGCAGGCGTTCGAGACCAGCTCGTTGACGATGATGCCGAGCGACACGGCGCGGTCAGTGGCGAGGCGCAGCGGCACCGTCGATAGCCGCAGCGGCCGCGGCGACGCGGGCGTCGACCAGGTCGCCTCGAGCTCGGTGACGAGCGCAGAGAGATAATCGTCCATCGCCACCGCCTGGACGTCGTCCGAGGTGTAGAGGCGGCGGTGCACTTGCGCGATGGCGGTGATGCGCGCCTGCGTGTCGGCGAGCGCCGCTCGCGCCGCGCTGTCGGGCAGCGCCCGTGCTTGCATGTGGATGAAGGCCGAGACCAGCTGCAGCGAGTTGGCGACGCGGTGGTTGACCTCGTGGAGCAGCGCCTCCAGCCGCGCGTTCGACGCCCGCAGCGCGGCCTCCGCCTCGGCCTTCTGCGCGGTCAGCGCGAGTTGCGTCAGCGCCGTCTGGAAGGCGTTCTCGAGCAGGTCGAAGAAGTCCTCGCCGACCGTCTTGACGACATAGTCGATGGCGCCCGCCTTCAGCGCGGCGACGGCGATGCGGCTCTCCTCCGAGCCGGTGACATAGACGATCGGCGGCACCGCCGGCAGCGCCCGCAGCGCCTTCAGCGTCGCCAGCCCGTCCTGGCCCGGCATGTAGTGGTCGACCGCGATCAGGTCGAACGTGGTCGCCGCCGCCGCCTCGACGCCGGCCGGGCCGCTGATGGCGGCGGTGACGTCGTAGCCGCGGCGGCCGAGCGTGCGCGTGACCAGCCGCCCCAGCCCCTCGTCGTCGTCGATGTAGAGAATCCGCGGCCGGCTCACTCGCCGTCCACCTCGGGCACCTGGATGACCGAGAGGAACAGGCCGAGCTGCTGGATCGCCTTGGCGAAGCTTTCGTAGTTGACGGGCTTGGTGATGTAGACGTTGGCGCCGAGGTCGTAACAGCGCTGGATCTCGTGCCGGTCGTCGGTCGTCGTCAGGACGACGACCGGCGTGCGCTTCAGCTTCTCGTCGCTCTTGATCTTGGCCAGGATGTCGATGCCGCTCATGTCGGGCAGATTGAGGTCGAGCAGGATCAGCGCCGGACCGTTCTTCGCCGGGCCCTCGGGAGCATGGAACAGATGCTCGAGCGCGGTCGTGCCCGAGACGAAGTGGCGGATGGCGTTGGCGATGCCGGCACGGCGGATGTTCTTCTCGATCAGCCGGGCGTGGCCCTCGTCGTCCTCGACCATGATGATGTTGACGCTGTGCTCGCTCAACGCGGTCCCTCCTTCGCGACTTCAAGGACTTCGGGCAGCGACAGGCGGAAGGTCGCGCCCTTGCCCAGGCTGCTGATGCACGTGATCACCCCGCCGAGGCGATACGCCAAAGCCCGGACGTGCGCCAGCCCGAGACCCTCGCCCGGCTGGTCCTGGATGCCGGCGCGGCGGAACAGCTCGAAGATGCGTTCGTGGTCGGCGGGCGCGATGCCGCGGCCGTTGTCGGCGACGTCGATAATCACGCGCTGGCCCTCGCGCCGCGCCGTGACGGCGACGCGCAGCGGGCGTTCGGGAGCGCGGTATTTGATGGCGTTCTCGATCAGGTTCGACAGGATCTGCTCGATCGCCAGCCGGTCGCTGACCAGGCGCGGGAACGGGCCCGCGATGTCGACCTCGCCGCCGACCTCGCTCAGCCGGTGCTGCAGGCTGTCGCGGATCGACGCCGTCATCGCGGCAAGGTCGACCGCCGCCGGCATCAGCGTCCGCCGCCCCTCGCGCGACAGGCGCAGGATGGCGTTGATCAGCCGGTCCATCTTGTCGGTCGAGGCGCGGATGAAGCCGATCGCCTCCGGCAGGTCGGCCTTGGCCTCGCGCGCCTCGCGGGTCATCAGCGCGGGGGCCTCGGCGTCGACGCGATCGATCAGCGTGGTCAGGGGTTCGCTTGCCGCCTCGAGCTCGGCGGTAAAGCCCATGACGTTGACCAGCGGCGATCTCAGATCGTGGCTGACGATGTAGGCGAAGCGCTGGATCTCCTCGTTCGCCCGGCTGAGCTCGGCGGTGCGCTCGCCGACCGCCTCCTCGAGCCCCGAGTTCAGCCGCCGCAATTCGTCCTGCGAGCGGTCGAGGTCGGCGGTGTAGCGCAGCACGATCCACAGCGCCCCGCCCATGATGAGGACGATCAGCACGCCGGCCGCGCCGAGCACGATATTGAGCCGCAGCGCGGCCCGGTCCTGGTCCGCCGTCCGCTGCGCCAGCAGCGCTTCCTCGGCCGCCTTCATCGCGCCGATCGTCCCGCGCAGCCGGCTCATCGAGAAGAAGCTCTCGTCGACCGAGAAGTCGGCCATCGCCCGCATCGCCGGGTTGGGGTCCTGGGCGCGGGCGATCGTCTGCTGGACCGCGCGGCGGTGATTGTCGACGAGCTGCGTGATGATCGCGACGCGGGCGCGCTGCTCCGGGTTGTCGCGCGTCAGCCGGGCGATCTCGGCGAGCGCCGGCGGGATGTCGTGCATCCGGCTGTGGTAATTGGCGATCGCCGTCTCGTGCCGCCACAGCAGGAAGCCGCGGCGCGCGGTTTCGAGCTGCTCGGTCAGGATCGTCAGCTGGTCGAGCGCCCGCTCGACCTCGAAGGTGTGGACGACCCAGCTCGTGCGGATGCGGCTCTCGCGCGCCGCCAGCAGCGCGGCGCCGCCTGCCGTCAGCAGCAGGATGAAGCCGGTCAGCATCGCCCCGAGGACGAAGCGCCGAAAGGCGCGGCCGGTCAGCGTCATGCCGGCACGATCGCGCGGCCGGCGCGGCCGGCCAGTTCGGTCGCATACTGCCAGGCGACGCGCCCCGAGCGGTGCCCGCGCCCGGCTGCCCAGGCGAGCGCGTCGGCCTCGGTGAAGTCGAGTTCGTGCGCGGCGGCATAGCCGGCAACCATGGCGAGATAGCTCGCCTGGTCAGCGTTGTGGAAGCCGAGGGAGAGGCCGAAGCGGTCGGCGAGCGCCAGCCGGTCGTCGAGGACGTCGCGGGCATTGATAGCGTTCGCCGCCTCCGCCTCGGCATGCTCGCGCGCGACGAGGTGGCGGCGGTTGGAGGTGACGACCAGCCGCGTGTTGTCGGGCCGCGCTTCGATCCCGCCGTCGAGAACGCTGCGCAGCGCCTTGTACTGTCGCTCGTCCGCCTCGAAGCTGACGTCGTCGGCATAGACGACGAAGCGACGCGGCACCGGCGCTAGCGTGGCGAACAGCGCGGGCAGGCGATCGAGATCGTCGCGCGCGACCTGGACCAGCGCGAGGTCGGCCCCGCCCCCGACCAGCGCCGCGTGGATGCTGCGGACGAGGCTCGACTTGCCCATGCCGCGGGCACCCCACAGCAGAACGTCGTGCGCGGCGGCACCGGCGGCGTGGCGAGCGAGGTTGGCGTGCAGCGCGTCGCGCTGCGCATCGACGCCGACGAAGCGCGCGAGCGGCTGGGCCGCCGCCGTGGTCACCGCCCGCAAAGTGCCGGCGGCGAAGACGAAGGCGCCGCCGGCAGCCGAGTCGGCCGCGGCCGCGGCTTCCGGCGCGACGCGGTCGAGTGCGTCGGCGATGCGGCCGAGCGCGGCGGCGGCGCGGGCGATGGGGTCCGCGTCGCTCGCAGGATGGCCGAAGGTTCTAGGAGAGGGCACGCGCCTCCTTATCGCCGTCGTGGCCGCGAACGCCAGCCGCGATGTCGATCCCGCCAGAGATGCCACGTCGCCCTCCGCACGGCGTCCGCGAACGCGCCGGCGGGCAGGGCCAGCCTGCGGCGAGCGCCAGCCATTTGCGCCGCGCGACCGTTCCGCTATAGGACCGCTTTCCCGCGAACCCACGGAAACGATCATGTTCTCATCCCCGGCCATTGCCCAGACGGCAGCGGCCACCGGCACGGCGGAGCCTTACGCCGGGCTCATCCAGTTCGTACCGTTCGTTCTCATCATCGCCATCTTCTACTTCCTGATGATCCGTCCGCAGCAGGCGCGCGCCAAGGCGCATCGCGCCATGCTCGACGCGCTGAAGCGCGGCGACGAGGTCGTCACCGCGGGCGGCATCATCGGGCGGGTGGTGAAGGTCGCCGAGGCGGAGGTCGAGATCGAGGTCGCCCCCAACGTCCGTAACCGGGTCGTGCGCAGCACGCTCGCCGAGGTCCGCACCAAGCCGCTCCCCGCCGCGGCCAACGACGCCAAGAACTGATGCTCGGGTTTCCGCAGTGGAAGGTCTGGGCGATCCTCGCCACCCTTCTGGTCGGCGTGCTCTGCGCCGTTCCCAACTTCGTGCCGCCCGCGACGCTGAAACAGGTGCCGGCGTTCCTGCCGACGGGCACGCTCAACCTCGGCCTCGATCTGCGGGGCGGCAGCTACATCATGCTCGAGGCGGCGATCGAGGATGTCCGCAAGCAGCGGCTCGACAGCCTCGAGGAGATCGCCCGCACCGAACTGGCCGATGCCGACGGCGGCGGGGTCCGCTTCCGCGACCTCGGCGTCCTCGGCAATAGCGTCAGCCTGACGGTGATCGACCCGACCCAGCTCGACCGCGCCGTCGAGACGCTGCGCAAGGTGACGCGCCCGGTCGGCAACCTCTCGGGTCAGCGCGATGTCGACGTCGCCGTCGTCGACGGCAACCGGGTGACGCTGACCCCGACCGACGCCGGCATCACGGCCGCGACCAACAACGCCATGGAGCAGGAGGTGGAGGTTATCCGCCGCCGCATCGACGAGCTCGGCACGCGCGAGCCGACGATCGTCCGCCAGGGCGAGAACCGGATCGTCGTCGAGGTGCCGGGGCTGCAGGATCCGACCGCGCTGAAGGCGCTGCTCGGCAAGACGGCAAAGCTCGAGTTCAAGCTAGTCGACACCGACGCCGACCCGGCGCAGGTCGCCGCCGGACAGGCCCCGGCGGGCAGCCAGATCCTCGCCTACAGCGACCGCCCGGGGGCGGTTGCGGTCAAGCGCCGAGTGATGATCACCGGTGACCAGCTGGTCGATGCGCAGGTCAGCCAGGACCAGAACGGCGCGCCGGCGGTCAGCTTCCGCTTCGACGCCACCGGCGGCCGCCGCTTCGCCAAGGCGACGCAGGAGAATGTCGGCAAGCCGTTCGCGATCATCCTCGACAACAAGGTCATCTCCGATCCGCGCATCAACGAGCCGATCCTCGGCGGCTCGGGCATCATCTCGGGCTCGTACACGACCGCGACCGCGAACCAGCTCGCCATCCTGCTGCGCTCGGGCAAACTGCCCGTCGAGCTGAAGGTCGTCGAGGAGCGCACCGTCGGGCCGGATCTGGGGGCGGACTCGATCCGCGCCGGGAGCCTCGCCGCCGGCGCGGCGGTGGTCGCAGTCGCACTGCTGATGATCGTGACCTACGGGCGGTTCGGCGTTTATTCGGTCGTCGCGCTGGTCCTCAACATGTTCCTGATCATCGGCGTCATGTCGGTGGTGGGGGCGACGCTGACGCTGCCGGGCATCGCCGGGCTCGTCCTGACCATCGGTGCCGCGGTCGACGCCAACGTGCTGATCAACGAGCGCATCCGCGAAGAGGCGCGCAAGGGCCGGAACGTCATCGCCTCGGTCGAGGTCGGCTTCCGCGACGCGACGCGGACGATCTGGGACGCGAACTCCCTCAACATCATCGTCGCGATCATCATGTTCCTGTTCGGCTCGGGCCCGATCAAGGGCTTCGCCGTCGTCCTGTCGATCGGCATCGCGACGAGCGTCTTCACCGCCGTCACCGTCGTCCGCCTGATGGTCTCGCGCTGGCTCGCCCGGGCGCGGCCGAAGGCGCTGGCGATATGACCGGAGCTGTCCCATGCCGCTGAAGATCGTCCCCGACAACACCAACATCGGCTTCGTCCGCCTGCGCTACATCGCGTTCGCGCTGACGCTGCTGCTGACGCTCGGATCGATCGGGCTGCTGGCGACACGGGGGCTAAACCTCGGCGTCGACTTCGTCGGCGGGCTGACGATGGAGGTCGCCTTTCCGGCCGCCGTTCCGCTCGACCGGCTGCGCGGCGAGGTGCGCAGCCTGAACGTCGGCGACGTCGCGCTGCAGGAGTTCGGCAGCCCGAAGGATATCCTGATCCGCCTGCCGCTCCCGCCGGGCGACCAGACGGCCGTGCAGAAGGTCGTTGCGCGCGTCCAGGCCGACCTCAAGGCGAAGTACGGCAATGTCAGTTTCCGCCGGACCGAAAGCGTCACTGGCAAGGTAAGCCAGGAGCTGATCCGCAAGGGGGCGCTCGCCGTGCTTCTGTCGATGGCGGCGGTGGCGTTGTTCACCTGGTTCCGCTTCGAGTGGCATTTCGGCGTGTCGACCGTCGTCGCGCTGGTCCACGACGTGACGGTGACGCTCGGCTTCTTCGCGCTAACGCAGCTGGAGTTCGACCTGAACGTCGTCGCCGCGATCCTGACGATCATCGGCTACTCGCTGAACGACAAGGTCGTCATCGACGATCGCATCCGCGAGAACTTGCGGAAGTACCGGCAGATGGACATCGGCCCGATCATCGACCTGTCGGTCAATGAGACGCTGCCGCGCACCGTCATGACGTCGCTGGCGATGATCACGGCGCTCGCCTGCATGCTGCTGCTCGGCCCGAGCGTCATCTTCGGCTTCACCGCCGCGATGCTGCTCGGCATCGTCGTCGGGACTTACTCGTCGATCTTCGTCTCGTCGTCGCTGCTCATCACGCTCGGCGTCAAGCCGAAGATCGAGCCGGTAGCGAAGAAGTCCGGACCGCCGATCAACGCCGAGCGCGTCCGGCGGACATGAAAAGGCCGCCGGCACCAGGGGTGCCGGCGGCCCTTTCAGACCAAGGGCGTCAGGCCGTGACGGCGATACGGCGGCGACGCGCGGCGACACCGACGAGGCCGAAGCCGCCGACGAGCAGCGCCCAGGTCGCCGGCTCAGGCACGGCGGCGGCGGCGAAGCTGTCGAACTCGAAGGCGACGCCCGTGCTGGTGAAGCGCAGGCCGGTGATCCTCTCGCCGGCACCGGCGGTGAAGTTCACCCGGCGGTTCGTGCCCGGGGCCGACTGATCGCCGTTGGCGGGCGGGATCATGCCGCCGGTGACCGACAGCAGCGTGGCACCCCCAGCACCGAGCACGTCGACGGTGTTGTAGGTATCGATCGATCCCCAGTAGAAGCTGATCGACTTCAAGTCAGGCGTCGACAGCGTCGAGGTGTTGGGGGTCAAGGCCGACGTCACATAGCCGAAGGTCGTCGCGTCACCGGCCGGCGCCGCGGCGCCGCCGATCGACATCGGCGAGGTATGGATGTTGCCGTCGAAGCTGTAGCCGGCGGCATTCGGGCCGTCGAACGTGACGACATAGCTCTGGCCGGCAAACGGGCCAGGGTCAGGGGCGCCGGGGACCGACGTCACGGTCGCGGCACCGGCGACGGCCGACACAGCCAGCGCAGCGGTCGCAGCGGCAAGGAAAAGCTTGTTCATAACGAGAACTCCTGTTGAACGCACTGATAACCTTTCAGCAAGTTCCATGCCACTTGCACAACACATTCATTAACAATTGCTTACGGAAGCCGTTCGGGAACGGATGTAAAGAAATCCGACACTTATGCTGGGTTTCGCACCATCGCGGCGCGGTCGTTCTCGCCCCTGGCGCTGTCCAGCTGTGCCTGCTGTTGTCCGTTACGCCCCCTTTCGGCGCCGCCGTGCGTTGCGCCGCCCTAGGCAGCAGGGAGAATGCCCGTGGAATTATGGGGCGGCCATGAGTGCACGGTGAACCGCGTCGGCGACGTCTTCCGCGATCAAACGCGCCTGACGGGACACGAAGAGCGGCCGAGCGACCTCGCCCGCTTCGCCGAACTCGGGCTTCGGCGGCTGCGTTATCCGGTGCTCTGGGAGCGCGTTGCCCCGGACATGGCCGGCGCGTACGACTGGCGCTGGAGCGACGAGCGGCTGGCGGAGATCGTGCGTTTGGGCATGCAGCCGATCATCGGCCTGCTCCACCACGGCAGCGGGCCACGCTACACAAGCCTGGTTGCCGACGACTTTCCGCGCCTGTTCACCGACTATGCCGCGGCGGTCGCCGAGCGCTATCCGTGGGTCGACGACTGGACGCCGATCAACGAGCCGCTGACGACGGCGCGCTTCAGTGCACTCTATGGCCACTGGTATCCGCATGCGCGCGACGAGCGGCTGTTCTGGGTCGCCGT
Source organism: uncultured Alphaproteobacteria bacterium (assembly GCA_963846485.1). Classification (GTDB taxonomy): domain Bacteria; phylum Pseudomonadota; class Alphaproteobacteria; order Sphingomonadales; family Sphingomonadaceae; genus Polymorphobacter_B. The sequence continues at coordinate 60,451 of CAWJWB010000007.1, forward strand.
TCTCAACCAGGTCGAGGCGACGATCGGGGCGATGCGCGCGATCCGGCGCGTCAATCCGGCGGCGCGGCTGGTGCAGACCGAGGACCTCGGCGACATCTATGCGACGCCACACCTTGCCGGCCAGGCCGAGCATCTCAACCACCGTCGATGGATCAGCTGGGACCTGCTCGCCGGACGCGTCGTTCCCGGCCATGCACTGTGGGGCTATCTCGCGCAGTTCGGTTTCGGCGAGCGGCTACGCGCCATTGCCGACGTGCCGTGTCCGCCGGACGTCGTCGGGGTCAATCACTACATCACCAGCGACCGCTTCCTCGATCACCGCGTGGAGCCGTACGATACGCCTCTGCCGCCCGCCGGCTATCACGACCTGACCGCCGCGCGCGTGCTCGATCCCGCACCGCCGGGGCTCGCCAGCGTGCTGCGGCAGGCGTGGGAGCGGTACGGCATTCCGCTGGCGGTGACCGAGGCGCACCTCGGCTGCTCGCGCGACGAGCAGCTGCGCTGGCTGCGCCAGGCGTGGCAGACCGGCCTCGACCTGCGCCGCGAAGGCGTCGACGTGCGTGCCGTGACCGCCTGGTCGCTGCTCGGCAGCGTCGATTGGAACAGCTTGATCACCCGCGATGCCGGGCACTACGAATGCGGCGCCTTCGACGTGCGCGGCGGCGAGCCGCGGGCGACGGCGATCGCCCGGCTGTTGCCGCAGCTTGCCCAGACGGGGGGCGGTTCGCTGCCGCAAGCCGTCATCGCCGGGCGCGGCTGGTGGCAGCGCGACGAGGTCCGGCTCGAGCACCGCCCGTACAGTTGGAGCCGCGAGCGGCCGCCGTCGCGCGTCGTGCCCGCCGGCCGCCCGATCCTTGTCGCCGGCGCCACCGGCACGCTCGGCCAGGCGCTCGCCGGCGGCTGCCGCCTGCGCGGCCTGGCGCACGTGCTGACCGACCGCGCGACGCTGGCGCTCGACGATCCCCGCTCGATCGAGCGCGCGCTCGAACGTCACAAGCCGTGGGCGGTGATCAACGCCGCCGGCTGGGTCCGCGTCGACGATGCCGAGGGGGAGGAGGTGGCGTGCATGGCGGCGAACGCGACCGGCGCAGCGGCACTTGCGGCGGCTTGTGCGGCCAGAGGCATCCACCACACCGTCTTCTCGTCAGACCTGGTGTTCGACGGGGCGGCGGGGCGGCCGTACCTGGAGACGGACGCCCCACACCCCCTGAACGCCTATGGTCGCAGCAAGGCGGCGGCCGAGGCGGCGGTGCTGGGGGAACCCCGCGGTCTCGTCATCCGCACGGCGGCGTTCTTCTCGCCCTACGATGAGCATAATTTCGCCGTCCACCTCGAGCGTGCGCTCCGCGCCGGCCGCCCGTTCGCCGCCGCCGAAGGGTTCGTCGTCACGCCGACGTTCGTTCCCCACCTCGTCGCCGCCACGCTCGACCTCGTTATCGACGACGCCACCGGCATCTGGCACCTGGCCAGCGGCGAGGCGCTCAGCTGGCTGGACTTCGGCCGCCGCATCGCCGCCGCGCTCGGGCTCCCCGAAGAGCTGGTACGTGCCGCCTCCCCGCGCGAGCTCGGCTGGCGAGCCGAGCGGCCGCGCAATGTCGCGCTCGCTTCGGTGCACGGGCGCATCCTGCCGCCACTGGACGAAGCGCTGGCGCATCATGCCGAACGGCGCGCCGCTTTCGCCGCTGCGGCGCAGGCGGCTTAGGCCGCTTCCTTTTCCAGCGCGGCGTTAAGTTCGGCGCCGAGCAAGAGGACGTACGCCGATAGCGACAGCCAGAGCAGGAGCACGACCACGGCGCCGAGCGAGCCGTAGGTCGCATTATAGTGACCGAAATAGCGGGCATAGGCGCCGAACAGCAGGGTCATCGCTAGGAAGCCGACCGTCGCGACCATCGATCCCGGCGTGACCCACTGCCACCGCGCCTCCGCCCGCGCTGGCGCGTAGCGGTAGAGGACGGCGACGGCGGTCAGGGCGATGCCGCCCGTCACCAGCCACGACGCGACCTTGATCATGTCCGTAGCTACGGGCGACAACGAGCCGGTCGACGATCCAAGCGCGGCCAGTGCCGCGCCGGAGGCGAGGGCGAGCACGGCAACAACCACTGCCCCTGCGGTCACCGCGGCATTGACCAGCGTCTTCCGCACGAAGCCGCGGGTCTCCGGCACCTCATAGGCGACGTTCAGCGCGGTGACGATCGCCGCCGCTCCCTTCATCGCGCCATACAGGGCCAGTGCGAGCGCAAGGGCGAGGCCCAGTCCCTTCTTGCTCGCGGCGGTATGGACGACGCTCGTCAGCTGCTGCTCGATCAACCGGGCGGCGTCGGCGGGGATGTGCTGGACGAGCTCGTGCATCTGCCGGCTGACCTCGCCGGGATCATTGACGAGCCCGTAGGTCATGACCACGGCCCCGAGCGCCGGGATCAGCGTGAGGAAGCCGTAATAGGCGACGCCGGCGGCGATCAGTCCGAGATTGTCCTGGCCCAAGTCGCGGTACACCCGGACGAGTACCTTGCCCCAGCCGGTAAGCTTCAGCGCTTGCGGCGGCGTGGCGGGCATGATGGCGTCCTTGCGGGAGGTAGGCCGGTCAACGCGTGAGGAGCCGTGGGATGCGGCCCGCTGGCGTTGGCGCAGGCGCTCAGGCGGTGGCGCGGACAAGCATGAAGGCCGGTACCTCGCCGCCGAAGCCGACGACGCTCGGCCCATCGTCGCGGTCGTCGCGGCGGTGGTCGTCACGGTCGCTCGGGCGACGCTCGTTACGCCGGGGATCGGTACGTCGGTCGGGCCGGCGCGGCGGGGCGTCGCGCCGCGCGTCGGCCGGGGCGGGGCGCTCGCCCGCGGGGGCCGTGCTCGCTGCGCGGGGCTCGGCCCGCCGGTGGTCGGTGGCGCGCGCTGTCGCCGGTGCCGCTTCGACCGGATCGGTGCGCAGCTCCGCCGCCCCTGTCGCGGGCTTGCGACCGCGGCCGCCGCGACGGCGCCGTTTGCGCGGGGCTTCATCGCCGCCCGCGGCGCTGCCGGCGTCGGCGCCCGCCGACACTTCCAGGTCCTCGTCGTCGGGCACGGCATCGGTCGGTACCGCGATCGTCTCGGCAGCGTCACTGACCTCGGCGGCGTCGGCGGCGGTCGCACCGTGCCGTGGCACTGGATGCCCGATCAGCTTCTCGACCTCGCGTAGGTTCTCGGCGTCTTCGGGCGTCAGCAGCGTGTAGGCGATGCCCGTCAGCCCCGCGCGCCCCGTGCGGCCGATGCGATGGACATAGTCCTCGGCGTGGTGTGGCACGTCGTAGTTGATGACGTGGCTGACCCCCGGCACATCCAATCCGCGCGCGGCGACGTCGGAGGCGACGAGGATGGCGATCGTCCCGTCCTTGAAGCGGTCGAGCTCGCAAATCCGGTCGGCCTGTTCCATGTCGCCGTGGATCTGGCCCGCCGGCAACCCGGCCTTCTTCAGCACGTCGGCGAGCTCGCGCACGTCCTTCTTGCGGTTGCAGAAGACGATGGCGTTCTTGACCTCGGCACCGGCAAGCAGCTTCCTCAGCGTCGCCCGCTTGCCGCGGCTCGTCGTCTCGACCGCGAACTGGGCGATCGAGGCGTTGGTCGAGGCGGGCCGCGCGACCTCGATCTGCTTGGGATCGATCATGAAGCGGTCGGCGAGCTTCTTGATCGGCCCCGGCATCGTCGCGGAGAACAGCAGCGTCTGCCGGGCGGTGGGCAGCTTGGTGCAGATCTCCTCGATGTCGGGGATGAAGCCCATGTCGAGCATGCGGTCGGCCTCGTCGATGACGAGCAGGCTGCAGGCGTTGAGCATGATCTTGCCGCGGCCGAACAGGTCCATCAGCCGCCCGGGCGTGGCGATAAGGACGTCGACGCCTTTCTCCAGCGCCGCGACCTGATCGCCCATCTGCACGCCGCCGATCAGCAGCGCCATGCTGAGCTTGTGGTACTTGCCGTACTTGACGAAGTTCTCGCTGACCTGCTGCGCGAGCTCGCGCGTCGGCTCGAGGATCAGCGACCGCGGCATCCGCGCGCGGCTGCGGCCCTGGCTCAGGATGTCGATCATCGGCAGGACGAACGATGCCGTCTTGCCGGTGCCGGTCTGGGCGACACCGATGATGTCGCGGCCCATCAGCACGCTGGGGATCGCGCTCGCCTGGATCGGCGAGGGGGTGGTGTAGCCGCTGTCGTCGACCGCGCGGAGCAATTCCTCCGACAGGCCGAGTGCTTCGAAGCTCATGCAGGTCCTAATCGGACGGCGGCCCGGGCCACGACGATCGTGCCGGCGGCGGTCCCACGCCGGGCGCTTGCGCAAACTTCGGCGGAAAAGTCAACCGGCGCGGACATGGAAAGGGCGGGGATTGCTCCCCGCCCTTGCCGTCGTCGACAGTCCAGACGTCAGAACTTCACGCCGCCGGCGATGCCGTAGCGTCGCGGCTCGAGCGTGAAGATGTTGGTGAACAGGCCCGACGACTGGTCGGTGACGTAGAGGCCCGTCGTCGCGTTGTTGTTGGCGATGTTCTGGATGAAGCCGCGGATGAACCAGCGGTCGTCCTTGCCGTTGATCTGCACCTGGGCGTTCATGATGTAGTAGGCCGGGATGCGGTCGGCATTGTCGTTGAAGATGCTGCCGGTGCTGTTGCCGGTCAGCGCGATGTCGAAGCGCGGCACGACACTGACGCCGCTGTCGCCGGCGGCGATCGTGTACTGGACACCCGCCGACGCCTTGAACTTCGGCGACTGCGGCAGCTGATTGCCGCGGACATTGACCTTCACACCGTCGTTGACGACGTTGACGCCGCCGAACAGCGCGCCGACCGTGCTGGCGCTGCCCGCGAGCGCCGAGCAGATGCCGAAGGCACCCGTGGTCTGGCCCTGGATGCCGCTGCCCGCCGGGAACGGGGTCGGCGCGTTCAGCCCGATCGCGGCGTTGATCGCGCCGACATAGCCGTTGACACCGGCGACATTGCCCGGCGTCGTCGGCACCACGGCGCAGTTGGCCGCGGTCGTGATGTCCTTGATGATCACCGCGTCGCCGCGTCCGCCCGAGAAGTCGCGCGGGTTGGCGAAGAAGGTGTCACCGGACACCATGGTCTTTAGGTAGCTGAAGCTGGCGTTGAAGGCGAGGGCGCGGATCGGCTCGACTACGGTGTCGGCCTCGACACCGTAGATGTTGGCGTTGATATTGTCGTTGACTGAGGTACGGGCGACGATGCGGCTGATCTGCAGGCCCTTGTACTTGTAGTAGAAGGCAGCGAGGTTCAGTCGCAGGCGGCCGTCGAGGAAGGTGTTCTTCGAGCCGACTTCGAAAGAATCGATGAACTCGGGCGCGAAGCTGACCGGCACCGTGTAGATCGGCGACAGCGGCGGGTTGATGCCGCCCGATTTGTAGCCGCGTGAGTAGGACGCGTAGATCAGGTTCTCGTCGGTGATCTTGTAGTCGACCACGGCGCGGCCGGTCAGTTCCTTGAAGCTGACGCTGGCGTTCTCGAATAGCTGGCTGCCGCCGTTGACGGTATCGAAGTCGAGATTGTTGTAGCCGACCGCCTGGGTGATGTTGGTCGAGCCGTAAGGCAGCAGGACGGGATTGCCCTGCGCGTCCTGGAACAGCGTCGTGCGCGCGCTGACGTTCTTCTGGTCGTTGTTGTAGCGCAAACCGACGGTCAGCTTCAGCTTGTCGGTAGCCTGGAAATAGGCCTCGCCGAAGATACCGTACGACTTCAGCAGGTAGTTCGCGGTATTGTTGCGGTAGTATGGCGAGGCCTGGTAGCTGTTGGGGAAGGCGGTATTGCCACCCAGCTGCTGGCCGAGCGTCCCGGCGAGCCCCAGCACAGCCGACGCATAATCGAGACCGAAGGCGTTGACGTAGTAGCTGTTCTCGCTCGTCTTGAAGCTGTTGTAGATGCCGCCGACGAGGAAGTTGAACTTGCCGTCGAGCTGCGACGTCAGGATGGCTTCGCCGGTATAGCCCTCGTTGCGCTGGATCGAGCGATCGTAGTTGAGCGGCACCGCGCCGCAGGTCGCGCGGCCGCCGAATGCACCGGTGCCGGTCGTGTCATAGACCGACGAGGTGCAGTACGGGCCGCCCGGGCCGTTCGGGATCAGCGCGGAGACCGCCGGCTTGATCTGCGACAGGCCGGCCGCGAACGGGGCGAGCGAGGGCGACAGCGCGCCCGCGCCGCCCTGGGCATAGATCGACGCGACCGTCAGGCCGGACACGAACCCGGCCGGATTGTTGAGCGCGAGGTCATAGTCCTGCGACGAGTCGACGGTGTTGCGCTGATACAGGCCCGAGACGTCGAGCTTGAACTTGCCGAAGTCGTGCTCGATCTTCGCTTCGGCGTTGATCTCGTCGGCGAAGTAGCGCGGCTGATAGGCCGTATAGACCTGGCGCGGATCCTGCGGGTTGATCGCGCCGCTATAGGCATCGGGCCCATACAGGTTGGCGATGGCGAGCGGCTTCAGCGCTGGCGCGAGCGCCCCGAAGATCGCGGGCGCGCCGAGGAACTGCTGCGAGGCGAAGATGCTAGCGAGCGTCGAGTTCGCGTTGGTGACGCCGTTCTGGCCGTTGTTGGTCAGGCTGCCGGGCAAGCAGCCGAGGACGCCGGTCGGATCGCGGTCGCACAGCTGCTTCTGGTTGCGCAGGCGATCGTCCTTCTCGTGGAAGTAGTAGCCCATCAGGTCGACCGTGGTGTTCGGCTCGGGGCGCCAGCGGATCGAGCCGCGTACCGAATACTCGTCGCGGCCGTCGATGCGGGTGTTGTTGTACAGGTTCTCGGTATAGCCGTTGCGGTTCAGGTAGGTACCGGCGAGGCGAACGGCGAGCGTGTCGCCGAGCGGCACGTTGATCATGCCCTTGATGCGATAGCTGTTGTAGTTGCCGTACTCGCCCTCGGCGGCGGCGTGCAGGCCCTTCAGGTCGGGCTTGGCGGTGATGAAGTTGACGACGCCCGCGGTCGCGTTGCGGCCGAACAGGGTGCCCTGCGGCCCGCGCAACACCTCGACACGTTCGAGATCGAAGAAGTCGGTCTCGAAGATGCGCGTGCCGTACAGCGGCAGGTCGTTGATGTGGATGGCGGTCGCCGAATCGCAGGTGACGCCGACGCACAGGTCGCCGACGCCGCGGATCGTGAAGTTGCCGCTGGTGAAGTTGCCCTTGGTGAAGGTGATGTTGGGCAGCGTCAGCTGGAGGTCCGACGAGTTGTTGATCTGCTGCGCAGCGAGGCTCTGCGCGGTGAAGGCGGTGACGGCGATCGGCACGTCCTGCAGGCTCTGCGAGGTGCGCTGGGCGGTGACGACGATCTCGTCGAGCGCGTTATAGGCGCCTCCGGCGGCCGGGGGCGTCGCCACCTGCCCGGGATTAGCCGGGGCGTCGGCCGCGACCTGGGCGAACGCCGGCGCGGCGGCAAGCAGGGCAAGGCACGAGACCCCGGTGAGGGCGTTCCGCGAGGCGGCATGGAGGCGCATGGTCTTCTCCCCAGAATGTTGATCGAGACGCCGGCGTTGTCCGCCGGTCGCCGACCACGAGCGAGCGTGGTTCGAGCGCATGTGAACCGGCGGCCCCTTGCTTGTCCACGCATGGCCTGCGGCAAATTGGTTAAGCCGGAACAACGAACTCGCGGCTGTGGCTGAAATGCCACAACCCGGCGCCGCTCAGGGGCGGACGCGGACGATCGACGTGATCGGGCAGGTGACGCCGACGCGCGACATGACCGCGTCCCGCCCGGCGCAAAGACGGCCGGCGAGGGCGCGGCGATAGTAGAAGCCCTGGTAGAAGCTGAGCGCCGGGCAGGCGGCGGCGAAGTTCATCCGCCAGCGGCTGTGGTCGCGCATCGTCAGTTCGACCGCCTGGTCGCCGAAGACCACCGCGCCGGCGACCTTGTCGATCCCGATGCAGCGGGTGCGCGCGGCGCGGCTGCCGATGTCTGGCGCGATCGCTCCCTGTCCGGGACGGGCATGGACCTGCGCGACGCGGCGATCGAACGCCGGCGGCGCGGCAGCACCCAGCGTGAGGAGCATGCCGACGCCCGCGGGGATAAGCCAAGCCTTCACTGTCACGCCTCGCTGCGCCTAAGTCCTTGGCCTGCTGGCGCGTGCTTGAACCGTAGATGAACGGCGTTCCCACGCGTGGCTCTGCGCGGCGGTGGCTGGTAAGGAGCGCCGATGAGCGCACTTGAAGCCATTCGCGCAGCGGTCGGCGAGGCGTGGAGCGACGACCCGGCCGTCCTCGCGCCGCACCTCCTCGACTGGCGCGGACGGGTGCGCGGCGCGGCGGCGATGATCGTCCGGCCGCGCACGACGGCCGAAGTCGCCGCTCTGGTCCGCGCGGCGGCGGCCGGCGGCGTGCCGCTGGTGCCGCAGGGGGGCAATACCGGGCTCGCGGGCGGCGCGACGCCGTCGCTGCGGGGCGACGCGGTGATCGTCAGCCTCGCCCGGATGGACGCGATCGGCGACGTCGATATCGCCGGGCAGACGGTGACGGTCGGGAGCGGGGCGATCCTCGCCAACGTCCAGGCCGCTGCCGCCGCGGCCGGCATGATGTTCGCGCTCGACCTCGCCGCGAAGGGCTCGGCGACGATCGGCGGCCTGGTCTCGACCAACGCCGGCGGGGTCCAGGTCCTGCGCCACGGCACGATGCGCGCGCAGGTCGCGGGGCTCGAGGCGGTGCTGCCGTCGGGCGCGGTGCTCGACCAGCTGTCGCCGCTGGTCAAGGACACGGCCGGCTACGACATCAAGCAGCTGCTGATCGGCGCGGAGGGCACGCTCGGCATCGTCACCCGCGCCTGCCTGCGGCTGCTGCCGGCGCCGCGCGAGCGCGCGGTCGCCTGGGTCGGGGTGACGTCGCCCGCGGCGGCCTTGGCGCTGTTGCAACGGCTGCGCGGTGAGGTCGGCGAGGTCGAGAGCTTCGAGCTGATCCCGCTGGCCGGCGTCGAGCTGGTCGCCGCGCACGGCCTGCGGCCCCCGCTCGCGGAGCCGGCGCCGTGGCAGGTGCTGATCGAGCTGACGTCGCTCCGGCCCGCGGGCCTCGTCGAGGCGCTGACCGCCGGGCTCGCCGGCGCGCCGCTGGTCGACGCGGTGATCGCCCAGTCGGCGGCGCAGGCGGCGGCGCTGTGGCGGATCCGCGAGACGCTGCCCGAGGCCGAGCGGCGCGACGGCGTCGCGGTCAAGCACGACCTCGCCGTACCGGTCCCGGCGCTCCCGGCCTTCATCGCGGCGACGACGCCTGCGGTCGAGGCGGCCTGGCCGGGCGCGCGCGTGCTGGCCTTCGGGCACGTCGGCGACGGCAACCTCCACTACAACGTCCGCGCGCCCGCCGGCTGCGACAGCGCCGCCTGGGTGGAAGAACACGGTTCCGCGGTGACGCGCTTCGTCAACGACCGCGTGGTTGCTGCCGGTGGCACGATCGCCGCCGAGCACGGCATCGGCAGCGTCAAGGCTGGCGAGCTCGCGCGCGTCGGCGATCCCGCGCGGCTGGCGGCGATGCGCGCGGTCAAGGCGGCGCTCGACCCTGCAGGGATCATGAACCCGGGCAAGGTGCTCGCCTGAACGCGGCTTGCGCGGCCGCGGCGTGGTGCCTACACAGCGGCCCGCGCGCGGACCCGTGGGGGGACCGCGGCTCGAAAGTATCGTCCTCATGGCCTCGGTTCCCGCGTCGCAGCTGCCGCTGTTCTACAAGTCGATCGTTCCGGTCTCGACCCAGTTCCATTCCGGTCACGGCCTGGTCCACAGCACGACGCTCGGCTTCACCCGGACGACGCACGCCATCCCGCTGACGGTCGACGAGTTCGCCTTCGCCCAACGCACCTTCCCCATCGTCTTCGGGCTCGGCGACAACCCCGCGCCGCTGGCGCTTCTCAGCCTGATAGACGGGCTGAACCTCTTCATCGACGCTGACGGCAAGTGGCAGGACGGCGCGTATCTGCCGGCGTTCGTCCGCCGCTATCCGTTCATGCTGGCCAAGCTCGGGCCCGAGGCGACCGAGCTGTCGCTGTGCTTCGACGATCTCTCCGGGCTGGTCACGGCCGAGGGCGAGGACAAGCTGTTCGACGGCGATCAGCCGTCGGCGACGACGCAGCGCATCCTCGACTTCTGTGGCCAGTTCGAGCAGGCGATCGCCCGCACGCGCGGCTTCATGGAAGAGATGGACAAGCTCGAACTGCTCATCGACGGCGAGGTGACGATCCAGCAGCCGGGCGGCGAGCCGGCGATCTATCGCGGTTTCCGCATGGTCGCCGAGGAGAAGCTGCATGCCCTCCGCGGCGACCAGGTTCGCAAGATGGTCCAGAACGGGATGATGGGGCTGATCTACGCCCACCTGTTCTCGCTGTCGCACATCCCCGCGCTCTTCGAGAAGCAGCGCGCGGGCCTCGCCGCCTGACGTCTAGCGCCTGAACAGCGCGTCGGCGGCGCTGCGGAAATCGGCGGCTCCGGTGCGCTTGGTGCGGGTCCGGGCGACCTCGGCCTCGAGCGTTGCGATTCGCTCGTCCAGCTCGGCCAGCGACAGCCGGTCCAGGTCCTGGCGGACGAGGGCCACAAGCGTGTCGTCGGGCCGCGGGCGGGGGAGATCGTCGTCCATGCCGCTCGACGTTGACCCGGCGCGGCCCCGAGTTCAATATGCCGCCATGACCCTTCCCACGACCATGACGGCAATCGACCCTGCAGCTCCCGGCGGTCCGGAGGTGCTGGTGCCGGTCGAGCGGCCGATACCGCGGCCGGGTGCGGACGAGGTCCTGATCCGCGTCCATGCCGCCGGCGTCAACCGGCCCGACGTGCTGCAGCGCCTCGGCCGCTATCCGATGCCGCCGGGCGCGCCGACGATCATGGGGCTCGAGGTGGCGGGCGAGGTTGTCGCCGGCGCGGGCCGCTGGCAGGTGGGCGACCGCGTCTGCGCGCTCGTCGCGGGCGGTGGTTACGCCGAATATTGCGTCGCGCCCGCCGGCCAGTGCCTGCCGATCCCCGAGGGGCTCGACTTCGCCGCCGCCGCCGGCCTGCCCGAAACCTATTTCACCGTCTGGTCCAACCTGTTCATGCGCGCGCACCTGAAAGCGGGTGAGACGGCGCTCGTCCACGGCGGCACCAGCGGCATCGGCACGACCGCGATCCTGCTCGCGAAGGCATTCGGCGCGCAGGTCATCGTCACCGCCGGCAGCGCCGACAAGTGCGCCGCGGCGCGTGGCCTCGGGGCTGACCATGCGATCGACTACAAGGCGAGCGATTTCGTCGACAAGGTGGCGGGCTTCACCGCCGGGCGCGGTGTCGACGTCGTCCTCGACATGGTCGGCGGCGATTATCTGCCGCGCAACCTCAAGTGCCTTGCCGAGGAGGGGCGTCACGTCTCGATCGCCGTGCAGCGCGGGATCTCCGCCGAGCTCGACATTTCGCTGGTCATGCGCCGCCGTCTGACGCTGACGGGCTCGATGCTGCGCCCGCGCTCGGTCGCGTTCAAGACGGCGGTCGCGGCCGAGCTGGAGGCCACAGTCTGGCCGCTGTTCGCGCAGGGAAAGCTGCGCGCGGTCAGCGACATGACCTTCCCGCTGGCGGACGCCGCCGACGCCCACCGCCGGATGGAGGCGGGCGACCATGTCGGCAAGATCGTGCTCGAGGTCGTGCCGGCTCAGGTCACCGCCTGACGCACTGCGAAGCGGGGTTCGCGCCAGGCCTCGGTCGCCAATACGTCGGCGAGGATTTCGACCGCGTCCCACACGTCGACGAAGCGCGTGTACAACGCCGGCAGCCCGAGGCGTAGCACGTCGGGCGGCCGGAAGTCGCCGACGACGCCGCGCGCGATCAGCGCCTGCCCGATCTCGTAGGCGTTCGGATGGGCGAGGCTGACCTGAGCCCCGCGGTGCTCGCGGGGGCAGGCGGCGGTCATTTCCGGGCAGCGCGCCGCCACCAGGTCGAGGAGCAGGTCGCCGAGCGCGGCCGACTTCGCCGCGGCAACGCTCATCTCGACGCCGTCAAAGGTCGCGACGCCGCCCGCCAGCGCCTGCAGCCCGAGGACACCCGAGGTGCCGGCGAGCAGCCGGGTGATGCCGGGCGCGGGGCGGTAGCCGGGTTCGAAGGCGAACGGCGCGGCGTGGCCGAACCAGCCGGTCAGCGGCTGGTCGAGGGCGGCGTGGTGGTCGCGCGCGACAAAGGCGAAAGCCGGTGCTCCCGGGCCGCCGTTCAGGAATTTGTAGCCGCACCCGGTGGCGAGATCAGCCCGGGCGGCGGCGAGGTCGACGGCGAGCGCGCCGGCGCTGTGGCTCAGGTCCCACCCCACCAGCGCGCCTGCCGCGTGGGCCGCCGCCGTCGTCGCCGCAAGGTCGCGCACCGCGCCGGTGCGGTAGTGCGTCTGCGTCAGCCACAGCAGCGCTGTGTCGCCGTCGAGGGCGGCGAGCGGATCGTCGGCGACGCGCAATGTCGCGCCCGTCAGCCGGCAGAGCCCGTCGAGGACATACGCATCGGTCGGGAAATCGCCGCTCGCCGTGACGATCGTCCGCCTGCCGGGCCGCAGCGCCAGGGCGGCGGCGGCGAGCTTGAAGACGTTGACCGACACGCTGTCGGTAACGATCACCTCGTCGGCGCGCGCGCCGACCAGCCGTGCGATCCGCCCGCCGACGCGCGCCGGCAGGTCGAGCCAGCCGCGGCCGTCGCCGGCGTCGTTCCAGCTGCCGATCAGCCGCTCGCCCCATTCGCGGGTGACCGTATCGGCGAGGCGCTGCGCCGTGCGTCGCGGCAGGGCGCCAAGCGAGTTGCCGTCGAGATAGATGACGTCCGCCGGCAGCGCGAAGCGTGCCCGGGCGAACGCAAGGCCGTCGTCGGCGTCGAGCGCCAGAGCGTCGGCGCGGGTCAGCACAGGCCGACGCAAGCGATGGCGGCGACGGCGAGCAGCTTGACCAGCCAGCCGGCGGTGTGGGCGGCGACGACGGCGGGATCGAGCTTGATGAAGACGCCGTTGACGATCGTCGCCGGGGCGGCGGCAACGATCCAAACCAGGGTCGCCGCGAGCAGCGCCGCCGCCATCGTCTGCTGCCGGAGCGAGGCGACGAGCGCAATCATGCCGATGACCGTCGGCACCGTCAGCGCCTGCGCGGCGACAATGCCGCGCGTGTTGCGCCCCGGCGTCCGCCACACCTCCGGGTGCCGCAGGTAGCGATCGTGGAACAGCACGCCCGCGAACAGCCAGTCGATCAGGCTCGCGGCGACCAGCCCGGCCGCGAGCGCCGCCCACAAGTGCCACGTCATGGCTTTGTTCCCCCCGCTTGATCGTGCCTGCCGTCTCGCCTACATCAAATCGTCACAGCCGTCCCGCGAGGGGCGGCTCTTTCTTTATCCGAAGGCCGTTCCATGAGCGCACCGACCACTCCCCTGATGCCGCACGCGACCGCCGCCTGGCTGGTCGACAACACCGGCCTGACCTTCGAGCAGATCGCCGTGTTCTGCGGCCTCCATATTCTCGAGGTTCAGGCGATCGCCGACGATACCGCCGCGACCAAGCTGACCGGGCGCGACCCGATCCGCTCGGGCGAGCTGACCCAGGCCGAGATCGACCGCTGCGTCGCCGATCCCAACGCGCGCCTCCGCCTCGAGAAGCAGCCCGAGCAGGACCGCCGCACCAAGGGCCCGCGCTACACCCCGGTCAGCCTGCGCCAGGACAAGCCCGACGGCATCGCCTGGATCGTCCGCAACCATCCCGAAGTGACCGACAACCAGATCGCCAAGCTGATCGGCACGACCAAGACGACGATCGCCGCGATCCGCGACAAGAGCCATTGGAACATGGCCAACATCAGCCCCAAGGACCCGGTCACGCTCGGCCTCTGCCCGCAGCGCGAGCTCGATGCGCTCGTCACCGCGGCGGCGAAGAAGGCCGGGGTCGACACCAGCATCGATGACGGCAAGATCGTCAGCGAGCGCGCCCAGCTGATCGAGCAGCTCCATGCCGAGCGCGTCGCGGCCGCCCATCTCGCCGAGCACGGGCCGGCGCCCGAGGTCGGCACGGCCCAGCAGCAGGGCGATGCGCTGTTCCGCCGCTGACGCACGGCGGGCGCTGCTCCGCCGCTGACGCGGGCGCGGGTCCGTCGCCGAGCCGCGGACGGCCTTTGACCCGCTGCCGGCACGTCGGGTGACACCCAGTGCCCGGCTTGACCCTCACCCGCCGTCCGTTCACAACCGCGCCGTGATGGAATCCGAAGACCCCGCCAGCTTCGAGGTCGCGCTCGCCCGGCTGGAGAAGATCGTGCACCGGCTCGAGGCGGGCGACGCCACGCTCGAGGAGTCGATCGATCTTTACACCGAGGGGCAGCGGCTCAAGGCCTTTTGCGATGCCAAGCTTGCCGGCGCGACGGCGCGGATCGAGGCGATCGTCGTCGGGCAGGATAGTCGCGCCGCCGGAGTGACCCCCTTTGATGCGAGCTGAGGCGAGCGTGCAGCCTTCGAACAGCCTGAAGCCGGCGCTGGACGCCATCGGCACGGCGATGGACCAGCGCTTCGACCGGCTGCTGCCGGTCCCGGCCGACGGTCGCGAGCGGCTGTTCGCCGGCATGCGGCACGCGGTCATCGGCGGCGGCAAGCGGATGCGGCCGCTGCTCGTCGTCGCATCCTGCGACCTGTTCCACGTCGACCGTGAGCGGGCGCTGCGGGTCGCGCTCGCGATCGAGTGCGTCCACTGCTATTCGCTGATCCACGACGACCTGCCGTGCATGGACGACGACGACCTCCGCCGCGGTAAGCCGACCGTCCACAAGGCGTTCGACGAGGCGACGGCGGTGCTGGCGGGCGATTCGCTCCACGCGCTCGCCTTCGAGATCCTGGCCGATCCCGCGACGCACGGCGATCCCGCGGCGCGGGCCGAACTCGTCCTCGAGCTTGCCCGGTCGAGCGGGCCGTCGGGCATGGCGGGCGGGCAGATGATGGACATCGCCGCGACCGAGCGCGACTTCGACCTGTCGGCGACGACGCGGCTGCAGCAGCTGAAAACCGGCGCGCTGATCGGCTTCTGCCTCGAGGCGGGCGCGATCATGGCGCGCGTGCCGGAGCAGGGACGGACGCCGCTACGCGGTTACGCCCGTGACCTCGGCCTTGCTTTCCAGATCGCCGACGATCTGCTCGACGTCGAGGGCTCGTCGGCCAAGACCGGCAAGGCGGTCGGCAAGGACGCGGCGGCGGGCAAGGCGACCTTCGTCTCGCTTCTTGGAGTCGAGCGTGCGCGGACCCAGGCGGCGATGCTGATCGATCAGGCGATCGACCACCTCCATGGCTTCGGCGCCGAAGCCGACCTGCTCCGCGCCATCGCCCGCTTCGCCATCGAACGCGAATTCTGAGGGTGCGCGTCGGGGTCTATCCGGGCACGTTCGATCCCGTCACGCTCGGGCACATGGACATCATCCGGCGCGGCGCGAAGCTGGTGGACAAGCTGATCATCGGCGTCTCGACCAACCCGTCCAAGTCGCCGATGTTCACGCTCGACGAGCGGGTCGCCATGGTCCGGCGCGAGACGGACGACCTGGGCGACGCGGTCGGCGTCGTGCCGTTCGACGCGCTGCTGATGAAGTTCGCGGAGGCGCAGAACGCGCAGATCATCGTCCGCGGGCTGCGCGCCGTGTCCGATTTCGAGTACGAATACCAGATGGCCGGCATGAACCAGCAGCTGAACTCGCGGATCGAGACGGTCTTCCTGATGGCCGACGTCGCGCTGCAGCCGATCGCCTCCAAGCTGGTCAAGGAGATCGCCCTCTACGACGGCGATATCCGCAAGTTCGTCACGCCGCGCATCGCCGCGGACGTCGTTGCCCGCATCGCCGAGCGGCGGCGCTGACGTTCACCATGGCGACAGCGGCAGCCGGCTAGGGCCGCGGGGGATCTTGGACTTGGGAACGGTCATGCGGACGTGGTTGGCGGCTCTGGCGGCACTGGTGCTCGGCAGCGGCGCGGCGGCACAGGTCGCCGCGCCGCCGCCGGCGCCGCCGCTGACGCCGGAGAACACGCTGCTGCTCGACCTGTCGACCGGCGGGCGGGTGACGATCGCCATGCGCCCCGACGTTGCGCCCAAGCACGTCGAGCGGATCAAGACCCTGACCCGCCAGCATTTCTACGACGGCACCATCTTCCACCGGGTCATCGACGGCTTCATGGCGCAGGGCGGCGATCCGACGGGCACGGGCACTGGCGGATCGAAGCTGCCCGACCTCAAGGCCGAGTTCAACGACCTGCCCCACGTCCGCGGAGCGGTTGCCATGGCGCGCGCCGGCGAGGTCGATTCGGCCAACAGCCAGTTCTACATCGTGCTGTCGCCGACGCTGAAGCTCGACCGGAACTATACGGTGTGGGGCCGGGTGATCAGCGGCATGGAATATGTCGATGCGATCGAAAAGGGCGAGCCGCCGGCCAATCCGTCGAAGATCGTCCAGGCGTCGATCGCCGCCGACCACGTACCGCCGCCGCCGCCGGCTGCGGTGCTGCCGGGGGTGACGAGCGCGCCGGGGATGGCGACGGCACCGGGGGTGGCGGCGGCACCCGTGCCGGCCGCCGCGCCGGCCGCTCCTTCGGCTCCGGCACAGCCCGCGGTGCCGCCATCCCGTTGACCTCGGCCTGACGGCGATGCGCGTCGCCGATTTCGACTTCGACCTGCCGCCCGAGCGTATCGCCCTGCGCCCGGCGGTCCCGCGCGACGCCGCGCGCCTGCTCGTCGTCAGACCGGACGGGCTCGAGGACGGCGTCATGCGCGACCTGCCTGCGGTGCTGCGCGCAGGCGACGTGCTGGTGTTCAACGACACCCGCGTCATCCCGGCGCAGCTGTCGGGCCACAAGTACGACGCCAAGATCCGGGTGACGCTGCACCAGCGCGCCGGCAACCGCGACTGGTGGAGCTTCGTCAAGAACGCCAAGCGGCTGAAGGTCGGCGATCGCATCGACTTCGGCGGCGGCCTGTCCGGCGTCGTCATGGCGAAGGGGGACGACGGCAGCGTCCGCTGGCACTTCGACAGCGCGCTGCCGTTCGACGAGGCGCTGGCCGCGGCCGGGCAGATGCCGCTGCCGCCGTACATCAGCTCGAAGCGCGCGGTCGATGCACAGGACCTCAGCGACTACCAGACCGTCTATGCCGACAAGCCCGGCGCCGTCGCCGCGCCGACCGCCGGGCTTCACTTCACCCCCGGCCTGCTCGCGGCGTTGGACGCAGCCGGCGTGCAGCGCGAGACGGTAACGCTGCATGTCGGTGCGGGCACCTTCCTGCCGGTCAAGGCCGAGGACACCGAAGACCACCGGATGCACGCCGAATGGGGCAGCATCGACGCCGCCACCGCCGCGCGCATCGCCGCCGCCAAGGCGGCAGGGCGGCGGGTCATCGCGGTCGGCACGACCAGCCTCCGGCTGCTCGAAAGCGCGTGGAGCCCCGACTGGCCGCAGGCGTGGAGCGGCGACACGCGCCTGTTCATCACCCCGGGCTTCCGCTTCGCGCTGGTCGACGGGCTGCTGACCAACTTCCATCTGCCGAGATCGACGCTGTTCATGCTGGTCAGCGCGCTCATGGGCCTGGAGCGGATGCGCGCCGCCTATGCCCATGCGGTGGCGGCGGAGTACCGCTTCTACAGCTACGGCGACGCGAGCCTGCTGCTGCCCTGAAGGCGAGGGCGGTCGATCGCCCGGGGCGCAATCCGCGGCATTCGGCCGCCGATCCTCGCTCGTCTCGCGCGCCGTTCTTCAATCGCCGCGTCCGGTCGGCTATGAAGCGAGTCCACCGTTCTGCTGACGTAGCAACGGCCAACGGCGGAGCAGGAGAGGGCGATGGCGCCGACGACCGAGGCTTGGGGCATCCGCGACTATGGCGCCGTCGAGTCCCTGGAACTCCTGGAGCTACCGCTGCGCGACCCGGCCGCGGGTGAGGTCCTGATCGACGTCGAGGCGATGGCCCTGAACCCGCTCGACCTGAAGATCATCACCGGCCAGATGAAGGACATGATGCCGGCGGCGATGCCGTTCGTCCCCGGCAGCGACGTCGTCGGCACCGTCGCCGCGACCGGCGAGGGAGCGACGGTCGGCGCCGGCCAGCGGATCGTCGCGAGTACGTGGAACGGCGGGCTCGCGCGGCGCGCCGTGCTGCCCGCGGGCGCGCACGTCGTCGCCGTGCCCGCCGCAGCCGACGTCGCGGCGCTCGCCGCGCTGCCGATGGCCGGGCTGACGGCGCTCAACATCCTGCGCGGGCTCGGCGACGTTGGCGGCCGGACGCTGGCCGTGCTCGGCGCGACCGGCGGCGTCGGGCTGGCGCTGCTCCAGCTCGCGTCCGCCGCGGGCGCACACGTGATTGCCTCGGCGCACGGCGAGGACGTCGAGCGTGTCACCCAGAACGGCGCGCACGAGACGGTCGACTACAAGCAGGTCGAGTTTGCCGCGGAGCTCCGGCGGCGCTACCCGGCCGGCGTCGATCTGCTCGTCGACCTCGTGTCGATGCACGACGACCTGCTCGCGAGCGCGACCGCGGTGCGCGACGGCGGCGTGCTGCTTTCGACGCTGTTCGGGCCTGACGAGGCGGCGTTCGGCGGGCGCATCGCCGTCGTCTACAGCCGGCTGAAGGCCGAGCGCGGCGATCTCGAGCGGATCGTGGCGATGTACCTCGACGGCCGGTTCCGGGCGAACGTGGGTGCTACCTTCGCATTCGACCAAGGGCGCGAGGCCTGCCTTGCGCTGCGCGACAGGCACGTCAGCGGGAAGATCGTGGTCACGGTGTCCTGACGCGCAGACGCACCCGTTGCGAGCCTGTCTTCAGCGGGCGTTCGCTGCCGACCGCATCGGCGGCCGGAACACGCCGCGCCGCCAGATGGCGTCGTCGGGCTCCTCGGGATCGGGCCGGGCGAACGTCAGATAGCCGAAGAACGACGCGATCAGACGGCCGTCGTCGGGCACTACTGCCTCGCGCCCGTGCATGAAGCGGGTGTTGTCGAGCATCAGGAGGTCCCCCGGCCGCCAGCGGACCGGGACCGTCACGCCCTCGCCCGCGACCCGCACCGCCTCGACGAGCGCGTCGGGCACCGGCGTCAGGTCGTCGAACAGCGGGAAGTCGCGGCGACCGAGATAATATCGCGCGAACAGCAGGAAGTTGCCGAAGGCGGGCTGCTCGCTGAACATCGGTCGGTGCAGCGCCGGGCGGCTGAAGCTGCGCACCAGCTGCCCGCCGAGGCGCGGGAAGCTGTACGGGCATCCCGCAGGCGGCGCGGCCAGCGTCGCGGCATCCGGTGTCGGCGTGCCCAGCCAGAAGGCGAGGATCTCGGGCGGCGCGGGCATGACATAGCGCAGCCGCCGCCCCGCCAGCGCCGCGCGCGCCGCCGGAGGGAGCGCCTCGACGATCGCACAGCCGTCGGCGATCGTTGTCGCCCCCAGCGCCCGCGGCGGCGTCAGGCAGGCGAAGAAGGCGATGTCGGGCTTCCACGGCTCGCGCGACAGCTCGGGGTGGAGCGGGAAGGGGTCGCCGCCCCCGTTGACCGTCTGGATGTTCGCGTCCGCGTCGAGCACGCCGCGGTCGGGGCTCTCGTTGAACACCGAGCCCGAGCAGAACTGCGCGGTGAAGGCGCGGAAGGCGGGAAGGTCGGTGGCGAAGCCGCGCAGCAGCAGGGCACCGTGCGTCGTGTAGAGGCCGGTCACCGTCGCCGGGTCGAGGTCGAGCGGGCTCGCCTCGTGCGTCGCGGTGACGACGGCGTGCGGCTGGCCGGGGCGGGGGAGCGAGACCTCCATGGCCCCGTGAATAGCGCCGCCGGCCCGTGCGGACTATAGCCGGGCATGGACCTCGCCTCGCCCGACCGCCACCTCTACGCCTTCGACGGGGACGCGGCGGTGATCGTGCCGATGGACCGCGCCGCCTACCGCCGGTCGATTTTCCTCGACGACAGGATCATGCCTGCGCCGGGAGCGGCGGAGCGGCTGCCGTTTACCGCGCTGCGTCCGCCACGGGGACGGGGGCCGGCGTGGATCTTCCACGTCGCCCACTGCGGCTCGACCCTGCTCGCCCGCGCCCTCGACGGCGAGGGACAGGAGGTCGTGCTGCGCGAGCCGCTGGCGCTGCGCCAGCTCGGGGTTGCCGCGGCGCAGGGGATCGACGTGCGCGCGGGCGTGGCGCTCGCGACCGGGCTGTACGGCCGGGGCTACGGCACGGGGGCACGGGCGCTGGTCAAGGCCAATGTGCCGGTCAACATGATCCTCAACGACCTGCTCGCCACCGACCCTGAGGCGCCGGCAATCCTGCTCCACTTCGGTCTCGAGGACTATCTAGCCGCCGTGCTGCGCAGCCCCGGACACCGCGCCTGGGTCGGAAGGGTGACGGCGGAACTGCGTCCCGGCCTCGAGCCTCTGTCTGGACCGATGCCGCCGGGCGAGGCCGAGCGCGCCGCGTGGCTGTGGCAGGCGCAGACCCGCGCCTTCGCCGACGCACTTGCGCGGTTCCCCGCCGTCCGCAGCCTCGACGCCGCCGACCTGTTCGCCCGACCAGCCGAGGCGATCGCTGCCGCCGCCGCCCACCTCGACCGGCCGATGCGCGACGAAGCGGTAAGGGCGACCGTCGCCGGCCCGCTGTTCGCCACCTACTCCAAGCAGCCCGGTGTCGCCTTCGACGAGGCCGCGCGCCGCGCCCGTGTCGCCGAGACGCGCGCTGCCCTGGCCCCAGAGATCGCGGCGGCGCAGGCGTGGCTGGCGGCACGTCCTGGTCCGGCGGTACCGACGCAGCTCCAGCGGAGCCTGCTCGCCTAGCGTCCAACGCGCAGACGGGGCACCGAGGGCGGCTACCCCACGACCTCGACGAAGCTGTCGAGGACGCGCTTGGCGCCGGCCTTCTCGAAGTCGATCTCCAGCTTGTTGCCGTCGATCCGGGTGATCGCGCCGTAGCCGAACTTGGAGTGGAACACGCGCGCGCCGACGGCGACGTCTTTGCGTCCCGGTACGCCGATGCTGACCGCGCTCGCCCGCGCCTCGATCTGCAGCCCGCCGCGCCCCGGCACGCTCGCCCCGCCGCGCTCCTCGCCCGCGCCCAGCCCGGGCCGCGGCCGGTGCCGCGCGTGACGTCGGCGAACGGGTCGGCCCCGGCGAGCGCCGCGCGCCACAGGCTCGGGCCGCCGCTCATCGTCGTCGACGTCTCGATATGCTCGTCGGGAAGCTCCGACACGAAGCGCGACGGGATTGACGACGTCCACTGGCCGTAGATGCGTCGGTTGGCGGCGTGGCTGATCGTTGCGGCGCGCTTGGCCCGGGTGATGCCGACATAGGCGAGGCGGCGCTCCTCCTCGAGACTGGCGTTACCGCCCTCGTCGAGCGCGCGCTGCGATGGGAACACGCCCTCCTCCCAGCCGACGAGGAAGACGTGGTCGAACTCCAGCCCCTTGGCGGCGTGGAGGGTCATGATCGTCACGCGCTCCTCGTGCGCCGCGCTCTCGTTCTCCATGACCAGGCTGACGTGGTCGAGGAAGCCGGTCAGCGAATCGAACTCCTCCATCGCTCGCGTCAGCTCGATCAGGTTGTCGAGGCGGGCGTCGGCCTCGGTCGAGCGCTGCGCCTTGTACATCGCGACCATGCCCGACTCCTCGAGGATGATGCGGGCGAGCTCGGCCTGGGGCAGGGCGTCGATCTGGCCCCGCCAGCGGGCGAGGTCGGCGAGGAAGGCGGCGAGGCTGCGGCGGGCGGCGGGCGTCAGCTCGTCGGTCTCGACCAGCGCGGCGGCGGCGCTCGACAGCGGCTTGCTCGTCGCCCGGGCATAGCCGTGGAGCGCGGCCAGCGCCTTGTCGCCGAGCCCGCGCTTCGGCACGTTGACGATCCGCTCGAACGCCAGCCCGTCCGCCGGCTGGACGACACAGCGGAGGTAGGCGATCGCGTCGCGGATCTCGGCCCGCTCGTAGAAGCGAAAACCGCCGACGATCTTGTACGGCGTGCCCGTCGTGATGAAGCGGTCCTCGAACTCGCGCGTCTGGAACTGCGCGCGCACCAGAATGGCGATGTCGTTGAGGCTCGCGCCTTCGCGGCTCAGCCGGTCGATGGCGTCGCCGGTCAGCCGCGCTTCCTCCGGCCCGTCCCAGACGCCGACGACGCGGACGCGCTCGCCGTGGTTGCGCTCGGTCCACAGCGTCTTGCCGAGCCGGCCGCTGTTCTTGGCGATCAGCCCGCCGGCAGCCCCGAGGATGTGCGGGGTCGAGCGGTAATTCTGCTCCAGGCGGATGACGGTCGCGCCGGGAAAGTCCTTCTCGAAGCGCAGGATGTTGGCGACTTCCGCTCCGCGCCACGAATAGATCGACTGGTCGTCGTCGCCGACGCAGCAGATGTTGCGCCGCTCCTGCGCCAGCAGCCGCAGCCAGAGATACTGGCTGACGTTGGTGTCCTGATACTCGTCGACGAGGATGTACTTGAAGCGGCGCTGATACTCGGCGAGCACGTCGGGGTGCTGCGTGAAGATCGTCAGCATGTGCAGCAGCAGGTCGCCGAAATCGGCGGCGTTCAGACCCACCAGGCGCTCCTGATAGCGCGCGTAGAGCGGGATCGACTTGTTGTCGTAACCACCTTCCTCAGCTGCCGGCACCGCCGCCGGGGTCCAGCCCCGGTTCTTCCAGCGGTCGATCAGGCCTGCCAGCCCCTTCGCCGGCCAGCGCTTCTCGTCGACGTTGGCCTCGGCCAGGACCTGCTTCAGCAGCCGCAGCTGGTCGTCGGTGTCGAGGATCGAGAAGTTGCTCTCCAGACCCACCAGCCCCGCGTGCCGCCGCAGCATCCGCGCCGCGACCGCGTGGAAGGTGCCCAGGAACGGCATGCCCTCAGCCATGCCGCCGAGCAGCAGGCCCATGCGGTGGCTCATCTCGCGCGCCGCCTTGTTGGTGAAGGTGACGGCCAGGATCTCCGACGGCCAGGCGCGGCGGGTGTAGATGATGTGCGCCAGCCGGCTGGTCAGCGCCCGCGTCTTGCCGGTCCCGGCGCCGGCCAGCAGCAGCACCGGTCCTTCGGTGGTCAGCACCGCCTCGCGCTGGGCGGGGTTCAACCCGTCCATGTACGGCGGTTCGGCGGCAGGGGCAGGCGCGGCGGGCATCGGCGAACAGTTAGTGAACGGTGGCCGCCTTGTCACCCCGCCGCGTCGCCGCGTCCGCTCGCTTCGGTAGCGCCGGCGGCTCAGTCGAACGCGACGACCAGGCGCTTGGCGAAGCCGCCGCGCTTGCGCAGCGTGCCCTCCGACCCGGCGACGCGGCGGGGGTTGCGCGCGAGGAGCGGCTTGACCATCCGGTGGAGCGTCGCGTCATTCAGCATGCGGCCGAAGCATTCGTGCATGCCGTAGCCGAAGTGGACATAGTCGCGCGGCAGCCGGCCGGGATCGAAGCGCTCGGGATCGGGCACGCGGCGCGGATCGCGCATGGCCGAGGCGAAGCCGGCGAGCACCGTCGCCCCAACCGGCAGCGTCGTCGCCCGCGGCGTGCCGCGCGCCAGTGTGTATTCCGTGCGCACCGTCCGCTTCAGGCCCGGGGCGAGGGGGTCGAAGCGCATCGCCTCCATCAGCAGGTCGTGCAGGCGGTCGTCGTGGTTCGTCTGCGCGGCGGCGACCGCCTCCGCCAGCCACTCCGGGCGGCGCAGCAGCTGCTCGACGCCGTTGGGCACGACCATCGGCGGCTGCGGCGGCCCGCCGACGATCATGCACATCAGCACGGTGCGGATCTCGGCGTCGTCATAGCCCGGCGTTCCTGCCGCCTGCGCCGCCAGCGCGCGGCCGAGCACATCGTCGCGCGCCGGCGCGGCGTGGCGAGCGGCGATGACGCCGTCGATGTGCGACCGCAGCGCGCCGGCAATGGTCTCGACCTCGGCCGTCCACGCCGCGTCGTGCGGCGGAGCCGGTGAACTGGAACTCGAACAGGCGCGTGCCCCAGACGCCGAGGCGGCCCGGCCCCGGCTCGGGCACGCCGAAGAAGTCGCCATAGATGCCGAAGGCGACCTGCCGGACGAGGTCGACGACGTCGATCCGCCCGCCCGC
Organism: uncultured Alphaproteobacteria bacterium; assembly: GCA_963846485.1. Classification (GTDB taxonomy): domain Bacteria; phylum Pseudomonadota; class Alphaproteobacteria; order Sphingomonadales; family Sphingomonadaceae; genus Polymorphobacter_B. The sequence continues at coordinate 84,395 of CAWJWB010000007.1, forward strand.
CGCCGCGACGAGCGCCGCCGCCCGCGCCTCGGCGGCATCGCCGAGGCGGGGAAGGTCGTCCGGCCGGACGAGCGCCCGCCAGCGACCGAGCTGCGCCGCGTGCGCCGGGTGCCTCGTCCATGCCGAGGAAGAAGGGCTGGCGGCCGGTGATGATGTCGAGGTTGGCGTGGTAGGGGACGCCGAGCGCGCCGTCGGCGGTGAACACCTCGAGCACGTCGTCGTAGCGCGTCGCCACCCGAAAGGTCGCCGTCCCCGCGATCGGCCAGACGCGCCGCGCCAGCGCCATGGCGGCGGGTGCGGCGGCGAGCAGGGTGTCGACGACCCACGCCTTGACGCCGCCCGGGCCGGGGCGGAACGGCGCGTCGGTCTCGAGTACGCTCACAGCAGCGCGAGGTAGGCAAGCGCCGGCAGGCTGGGCAGGAAGAAATAGTCGCCGCCCGCCATCTTGATATAGCTTTCGACGCTGACCGTCCGGCGCAGTGGCGTCTCGCGGATCGTCATGGGCCCCGGCGGCCCGAGGAGCGGGTCGGTTTCGCCGAACAGCGTGGCGAAGCTCGAATTGAGCAGCCAGGTCTGCTGGACGAACTCGAACTGCCGGGCGATGTCGGTGTTCAGGCACATGAATAGCAGGCCGCGTTCCTCGCCGTCCTCGGTCAGGGGGTCGGCCGCCTTGGCTCCGAACTTGCGGCCGCGGCGCAGGATGCGGTGATTGTTTGCCGCCTGGAGCAGCGTCGCGCGGCTGTCCTCGGTCGGCTCGGGGGCGAGCGCGTCGCGCGGGAAGGCGCGGCGGACGTGGCTGCCGGCCGGACAGCCGATGCCGTGCGGGTCGCGCTCGCGGAACAGGTAGCCGCTGTCGGGCAGGTTGAAGGTGTCGGGCTTGAGGTAGCCGCCGGGACACAGCAGGTGGCCGTCGCGGCCCCGGCCGATGACCCGCTCGGCGATCCAGTCGGCGGTGATGTGGGTCGCGGTCGGATCGGCGGCGCGGAGCCGGGCGGCGTTCGCCTCGAGCGACCGCCAGAAGGCGGCGACGTCCTGCTTCAGCTCGCGAACGACGAGATAGCTGCCGTTGATGCCGAGATCGGCAAAGCCCTCCGCCAGGGGGTGGTCGCGCAGTCCCGCCCGCGCCGGACGCGGGTCGAGGTCGGCGGGGTCGCTGCCGATCTGGTGCGGCACGATCGGCCCGGGGGCGGGCTCGCCGTGCCCGTTCTGGTAGCCGAGCAGGATCTCGCCGAGGGGCACGCCCTGTACCGGGTCCTTCGCCGCCGGCCGGTCGTTCAGCGTCACGAGCCTGGTCTCGTCGATCGGGATCGGCAGGCCGTAGGGCACCGGCTGCGACAGGCCGTCGGCGAAGCCGAAATGCTCGCGGCTGATGCCGGCCGCCTCGACGTCGAGGAGCAGGTCGAGCGTGTGGACCACCGCGACGCCCATCGGGGCCAGCGTCGCGCCGACCTTGTCGGCCAGGGCATCGGCGCTGGCGGCGTCGCGGGTGTAGAGGAGCAGGAGCGCATGGACCGTGACCGGGGTCGTCGTCTCCGCCTCGGGCGCGCTGCTGCTCACGACGGCGAACGCGTCGGGCGTCGCCGTCTCGCTCTGGGTCGGATCGAACAGCGGCGTGTTGGCGCTCCACCGCGGTCCGCCGTCGATCACCGTGTCGAGCCATTTGCCCGACCGCTTGTCGCCGAGGCGGCGCAGGCGGTCCTCCTGGAACATGCCCTCGCGGAACGGGCGGGCGAACAAGTCGAGCGCCGGGCCGGTCAGTCCCATCTTCGCCAGGCCAGTCCAGGTGAAGGCGAGCGCCGCCGACTGCGCCTGGTCGGCCTGGGGCACGCCGTTGCTGACGGTGACGACGGCGTTCAGCACCTCCAGCCAGGCTCCGCCGCGAACGTCGGCGGCCCAGCCGAACTCGAGGAACAGGGCGCGGCCGTAGGGCAGGTCGACGAAGCCGCTGGCGACGAGGCCCTGCGTCGCGGCGGCCAGCTCGGGCGACAGCTTCCAGCTCGGCGGCTTGCCGGGCGTCACGGTGTAGCCAGCCTCGCCGCTCACAGGTCCCACGCCCATTCCGCCGCTTCCTGTTCGCTCATGCTCGGCCGGCGCAGGCCGCAGGCGATGCGCCAGTTGCGCTCGATCTGGTCGACCGTCAGGTCGCGGTAGGCACTGTACCAGAAGCGGCTGACCGTGCGCGAGGCGAGCGCCCAGGTCTTGAACTGCCGCCCGTGCGCGGCGCCGTCGAGCAGCAGCAGCCGGGTCCGCGGAAAGCCGACGCCGGCGCCCCAGGCGAGCGTCAGGCCGACGTGTGATTTCTCGATGAAGTCGTCGAGATAGCTGTCCCAGCTGTGGTCGAAATTGCTGAAGAACAGCAGGCGGCTGTTGTTGTTGAGGAAAGCCCAGTGCGCGAAGTGCACCGTCCGCATGCTGCCGAGATAGCCGTTGGTCGCCGAGACGCGCAGCAGCAGGCCAAGGCCGAGATGCCCGGCGCGGATGATGACCGAGCGCAGGATGCCCGGCTTGATCCCGACGATCGAGCCCATGTGGTTCTGCATGATCCAGTCCTCGCGCCGGACGATCTCGCGCAGGACCGCATCGTCGACGAGTGGCGCGTCCTGGTGGCTGTCGCGCAGCTCGTTCCAGCGCAGCAGCAGGACCAGCACGGGCAGCGTCACGAGGATGCTGGCAAGGCCCAGAACGACCGCCCGGAACGTCGCCCATAGCGCCGTATCCCACGCGATCACCCGGCCCTGGGCCAGGCCGTCGGCGAGAAGGCTGAGGTAGTGGACGACGACGACCAGCCCGCCGAGCAGGAAGGTGGCGAGGAAGGCATAGACGACGACGCCCACCGCCAGCAGCAGCAGCTTGTCGGGCCGCGGCCACGACAGGCTGACGCGGTTCGATACCTCGGTGCCGACAACCGCGTGCCGGTAATGCCAGAGGACGCCGAAGACGGCGACCGCGCAGACGGCAGTGATGCCGAGATAGAGCGGCGCACTCATCAGCGGCGCGAGCAGCAGGCCGGGAAGCGACAGCGCGAGCAGGGCGACGACGACGAAGGTGATCAGCCGGGCCAGGTCGGCCAGCCGCTCGGCCGGCGTGATGCGGACCGGCGGCGGCTCGGCGAGCCAGGGAAAGCGCGGCAGCAGGGCGGCGCGGAGCGTCGCGTGGATCGCCGCCGCCGTGCCGCCGCGGTAGGGGCTAGAGCCGGTTCGCGCCGGATCGTCGAGTTCGGCGCGCGCCGCCAGGAACAGCGCATGGTCGGCGAGGATGCGGTTCCGCTCGAGCCCGCGGTTGCCATGGTGGAACACGCTCGGCCGACGGGTCTTGGCCTCGAGGAAGGCGACGGCGGGCGCGGCGGCGTTGCCGGCGGTGACGGCGTCGTACAGGTCGCCGGTGCCATCGAAGGGGCGCTTGCAGCAGCGGATCATCGCCCGCAGCTCCGTGCTCAGCAGGCTCTCGATCTGGCCCCAGAAGACGCCCGGCGGCCCGTCGAAGTTCGCCTCGATGATGAACATCGGGTCATAGTCGCGCGCCGGGAACACGCTCATCGACAAGAAGTGCAAGGTCGGCACGCTCTGGAAGATGCGCTCGAAGTTCGGGCGCATCGGGTCGCCGGCGAGGTCCTCGGCGTGCTTGAGCCCGTCGACCAGCGCGGTCAGGCGACCGCAACTTTCCGGCTTCACCTCGAGCGGCACGCAGAAGGTCGTCTGACGCATGAACCCCCCGCGCGACCATTGGGCGGCAGAATGCCACACTGCGCATACTTAATCATTAACATTCGCCTAGAACCGGCCACGCCCGCGCCACTTTTCAACGAGGGCGGGATGGCGGCGCGAAGGCCGGCGGTGCCGCGGGTCGGCGGCGGCGTTGACCGGCGCGGAGCAGCGCCTTAGGGCGAAGCCGCCGATCCACAGCCCGGGACCTCCTCATGCGCCTGCTCGCAGCCCTCGCCGTCGCGCTTCTCGCCACCGCCGCCGACGCCCAGACGGTCGTCAAGCGGATCGCCGTGCCCGACGGCGGCTGGGACTATGTCAGCTTCGACCCCGCCTCCAATCGCGTCTTCATCGGCCGCGGCGACGGCGTGCTGACCGTCGACACGGCGACGGGCAAGGTCGTGCCGCAGCTCGTCGCGGCGACGCGCACTCACGCCGCGCTGGCGCTCGGCGATACCGGGATGGGCGCGGTGACGAGCACGGCTGCGGGCGGCGTCATCCTGTTCGACGCCACCTCGGGCGCGGTCAAGGCGACGGTCCCGACCGGTCCGAAGCCCGACGCGGCGATCTGGGATCCGGCGGGCCGGAACCTGCTGGTGCTCGACAACAAGGTCGGCACGATAACGATGATCGACCCCGTCACGGCGAAGGTGACCGGCACGGCGACCGTCGGCGGCGCTCTCGAGTCGGCCGCGCTCGACGGCCGCGGCCATGTCTACGTCACTGTCGAGGACGGCGACGCGATCGCCGAGGTCGACCTCAAGGCGAAGAAGGAGACGCGCCGCTTCAAGCTGGCCAACTGCGAGGAGCCCGGCGGACTGGCGCTGACCAAGGCCGGCGTGCTCGTCGCCTCGTGCCACAACAAGGTGGCCAAGCTGGTCGACGCGCGGACCGGCGCGGCGCTCGGCGATCTCGCCATCGGCGACGGTCCCGACCAAACGGCCGCCGATCCGGCGCGCGACCGGGTCTATATCCCGAGCGGGCGCGACGGCATGGTGACGGTCATCGACACCAGCGCGAAACTGCCCCGGGTCGTCGCTACCGTACCCGGTCAGACCGGCGCGCGCGGCGGTGCCGTCGATCCAGCGACGGGGACGCTATGGACCATCGCCGCAAAGTACGAGCCGGCTGTCGCCGGTGCGCGGCCCAAGGCGATCCCCGGCTCGGTCGAAGTGATCGGCATCAAGTAGCGCCTTACCGGCGACGGCGATCGGCGCGGCCGGACGTTCCGGCACGCAGTCGCCCCGCCACTGCCCGGCGGGCCATTGCCCGCCGCGGTCGGCGTCAGTTGTCGCCGAACAGGCTTCCCAGCAGGCCGCCGACCGCCGCGGCACCCACCGCCGTGCCGACGTTGCCGCCGCCGCGCGGGGCGTCGCCGCGGGGCATGTAGCGCGCGATCTCCTCGGCGAGGTTGATGATCGGCATCGACTGCAGCCAGACCTTGCCCGGCCCGGTCAGCGTCGCCAGGAACAGGCCCTCGCCGCCGAACAGGATGTTGCGGAAGCCGCGCATCAGCTGGATGTCGATGTCGACCGTCGGCTCCTGCATGCCGACATGGCCGGCGTGGACATAGAGGCGCTCGCCCGGCGACAGCGTCTTCTCGACGACTTCGCCCGACAGGTCGAGGAAGACCATGCCCGGCCCCGTCACGCGCTGCATGACGAAGCCCTCGCCGGCGAAGAAACCCGCGCCGAGCCGCTGCTGGAAGGCGATGTCGAGCGTCACCGAGCTTTCGGCGCAGAGGAACGTCTCCTTGCGGCAGAGGAGCGACTGGCCGGTGACGAGCTGCACGGCGACGATCTGGCCCGGGAAGCGCGGCGCGAAGGCGACGTAGCCGTCGTCGTCGGCCAGGAACTCGGTGATGAACAGCCCGCCGCCGCTGACCGCGCGCTTCAGCCCGGCAAGCAGGCCGCCGCCGGTATGCGTGTCCATGCGGATGCCGTCCGACATCCACGCCATCGTCGCGGTCTGGCTGTACAGCCGCTCGCCGCGGACGAGGTCGATCTGCACCGTCTGCATCGTCGTGCCGCTGATGTCGTAGCGCATGGGCCGTGCTCCTCGCCGCCGGTGTGTTAGCATTTTACATCAGCAGCGGGGGTGACGGCAACGTCGCCGCCGTGCTGTTTTCAGCCATTGCGCCCGCGGCGACGCGACCCTATACGGGCCGCCTTCCGTCGCGTGGGGCAGTAGCTCAGATGGGAGAGCGCAGCAATCGCACTGCTGAGGTCAGGGGTTCGATCCCCCTCTGCTCCACCACCGGACGACGCCCCGTCGCCGCCGCGTCCGGATGACGAACGGCGGTCGGTTGGCCGGCTTCCTCAGCCCTCCTTCAGTGTCAAATTCGACGAAGCTTACCGGTGCGAATAGCCGGTCGGCGGTTGCGCTGGCGCAACGATTGTAAAATTTTCCGACACTTTTTGCCCGCCCAGACCACGGTAGAGGCTAAGTTCGTTACGGGTTAGCAACGATGAGAGTATGCTTCTCAACAGCTTAATTGAGGTTACCATATAGTTAGCAGATGGCTCGAATTTTGCATCGCGCATTGCTGGGAAAACCCCAAGCCAAACCTCTATCGAGGAGAAGGTCAATGCGCCGAACTGCACTCGCGGCGACGTCGCTCGCCGCAATCCTTGCATCCACACCATCGTTCGCCGTTAACCTCGTCACCAACGGCAGCTTCGAAAACGGCTACGTCCAGAATACCGAATTCGGCGCGTCGTACCCCTCGGGAGCAGGACCGACCGGCTGGAGCTCGCCTTCGAAGAAAGCCTATAATCTCTACTTCGACCCCGCGACGGCAACGACCGTCAATGCGGCGTCGCGTTTCGGCGGCAACCAGAAGCTGCACAGCAGCTTCACCGGCGCAAGCCCGGACGGCGGCAAGTTCGTGGCCCTCGACGGCGATGTCAACGCGCGCGGTCCGCTGATGCAGCTCATCAACGGGCTCACGCCGGGCAAGAACTACGCCGTCAGTTTCTACTGGGGCGCGGCTCAGCTCGACAACCGGAGGGGTCCGACGACCGAGCAGCTCGACGTCACTTTCGGTACGGTGACGAAGTCGACCCCGGTCTTGAACAATCCGTCGAAGGGTTTCACCGGGTGGTTCGGAGAGACGCTGAACTTCAAGGCCGCTTCTGCATCCCAGTATCTGTCGTTCCTGTCGATCGGTACGCCGACCGGCTTGCCGCCGATGGCGGTGCTCGACGGCGTCTCGGTGACCACCGTGCCCGAGCCGGCCGCCTGGACGATGCTCATCCTCGGTTTCGGATGGGTCGGGCTCGCGGTTCGCCGGCGCGCGCAGGCGAGCACCGTTACCGCCTGACGCGCAAGGGTGGCGGGCGTCGATGATCTCGACCCCGCCACTTTTCGCCCGCTTGACGGCCAGCGACACGTTCCGTGGGCTCGCTGAGAGGTCGAGCCGCCGGGCCGACGCGGCCACGGCGGCCCACGTTCAGGCCTGTTCAGACAATCGCGCCTGCGTCCCTCGCGTGATGACCGCGTCGCCGGGCTGCAGTTCGGTGATCGGAAGGTCCGTCTCGCCGTCTAATGCGCGATAGAGCGGCGCGAAGTCGGTATCGAGGGTCGTCCGCAGCAGCTGCTCGAAGCTGTCGACGACCATGTACAGCGCCTGGAAGTCGTCGATCCTGTACGGTGTCCGCATGACGCGGGCGAGGTCGAAGCCGATGCGGTGCGGCGAGGGGTCGTCGAGCGCGAAGATGCTCTCGCCGTGGCTCGAGACGATGCCGGCGCCGTACAGCTTGAGGTCGCCGCCGTCGCGGATCAGGCCGAACTCGACCGTGTACCAGTAGAGCCGCGACAGGCGCTTCAGCGCGCCATATTCGAGGCTGCGCAGGCCGCCCGCGCCATAGGCCTGCATATAGTCGGCAAAGACCGGATCGGCGAGCAGCGGCACGTGCCCGAAGACGTCGTGGAAGACGTCCGGCGCCTCGAGATAATCAATCTGGTCGGGCGTCCGCAGGAAGTTGCCGGCGACGAAGCGCCGCTCGCTCAAATGGCGGAAGAAGACGTCGTCGGGCACCAGCCCCGGCACCGCGACGACCTGCCACCCGGTCAGCGCGTGCAGCCGCTCCGACAGGCGGCGGAAGTCGGGGATGCCGCCACCGCCGAGGTCGAGCGTCTCCAGCCCATGCAGGAACGCCGCGTGCGCGCGGTCCTTGAGCTGCGCCGCCTGGCGGGCATAAAGCCGGTCCCACAGCGCGTGCTCGGCCGGCGTGTAATGCTCCCACCGCTGATCGACGGTCCAGTCGGCGGCGGCGTCGGACGGCGGGGCGGCGAGGGTGGCCATCCACCCAATGTAGCACGCCGGGCGCTGCCGGGAAGGCTGCCTAAGTGGCGGATGCCCCGCGAGGATTCGAACCTCGATAAACGGAATCAGAATCCGTTGTCTTACCTTTAGACGACGGGGCAGTACCGCGGCCGCGACTTACGGGCGGAGGCGCGGGGTGTCAACGCTCGCGGCCGCGTGGTAGACAGGGGCCAAGTTCGGTCGCCGGCCATTCGCCGGGCGGCCGCGAAGGCTGACACAGTGACCATCGACCTCGTGACCTCAGCCCGACCGGGCGATTATCCGCGGCGACCCGCCGCCGCCGCACGGCCGGCGCGCAGGGCGTTCGGCGCGCTCGACCTCGGCACCAACAACTGCCGCCTGCTGATCGCGCGCCCCGGCGGACCGGGTGGCGACTTCACCGTCATCGACGCCTTCAGCCGCGTCGTGCGGCTCGGCGAGGGGCTGGTCCAGACCGGGCGGCTGTCCGAGGCGGCGATGGACCGGGCGGTGCTGGCGCTGTCGGCCTGCGCCGACAAGCTCGCCCGGCGCAGCGTCACGCTGACCCGCAACGTCGCCACCGAAGCCTGCCGCCGCGCCGCCAACGGCCGCGAGTTCATCGACCGGGTGTACGAGGTCACCGGCATCGCTCTCGACGTCATCTCGCCCGCCGAGGAGGCGCGGCTGGCGGTGCTGGGCTGCGCGTCGCTGATCGATCCCCAAGGTCCGCCGGCGCTGATCTTCGACATCGGCGGCGGCTCGACCGAGCTGATCCTGGTCGATGCGCGGACCGCTGCGATCCGCGCCTGGGTCAGCGTGCCGTGGGGCGTCGTCAGCCTGGCCGAGACGGTGCCCTACGACCCCGTGCCGGCGGAGCGCGCGGGCGTCTATGCGGCGCAGGTCGCGCGCGTGGCGGGGCACCTCGACGCCTTCGCCGCGACCGTGGCTGCCGAGGTCGAGGGCTCCCTGCAGCTGCTCGGCACGTCGGGGACGATCACGACGCTCGCCTCGATCGCGCTCGGCCTCCCTGCCTACGACCGGCGGCGCGTCGACGGCTGCACGGTGACGGCCAGGGCGATGCTCGACATCTCGGCGATGCTCAGCAGCCGCTCGCCGGCCGAGCGGGCGCTGGTGCCGGGCATCGGCGCCGACCGCGCCGACCTCGTCGTCGCCGGCTGCGCGATCCTCGAGGCGATCATCACCCGCTGGCCGACCGAGACGCTGCGGGTCGCCGACCGCGGCATCCGCGAGGGCGTGCTGCGCATCCTGATGAGCCGGCAGGGCTACCGGTGACCGCCCGCGGACGGCACGGCTCGCGATGACCGGCAACGCCAAATCGGGCGGCGGGGCCGGGCGCAGCCTGGGCGGCAAGGTCCGCGTCGCCACCGCGCGGGGGCGCAAGAGCTCGTCGAACCGCTGGCTCGAGCGGCAGCTCAACGACCCCTACGTCAAGGCGGCGAAGGCGGCGGGCTATCGCAGCCGCGCGGCGTTCAAGCTGATCGAACTGGACGAGCGCTTCAAGCTGCTGCAGCACGCGACCCGCGTCGTCGACCTCGGCGCCGCGCCGGGCGGCTGGTGCCAGGTGGTGCTGAAGGCGCGGCCGAAAGCCACCGTCGTCGCCATCGACCTGCTGCCGGTCGAGCCGCTGCCGGGCGTCACCATCTTCCAGCAGGACATCCTCGCCGACGGCACCGAGGCGCTGATCCGGGGCGCGCTGGGCGGCGACGCCGACCTCGTGCTGTCCGACATGGCGGCGAACACCGTCGGCCACCAGGCGACCGATCACCTGCGGACGATGGGCCTGGTCGAGACGGGCCTCGCCTTCGCCGTCGACATGCTGCGGCCCGGCGGGGCGTTCGTCGCCAAGGTCCTCGCCGGCGGGGCGGACGCGACGCTGGTCGCCGAACTCAAGCGCCACTTCGCCACCGTCAAGCACGCCAAGCCGCCCGCCAGCCGCCAGGGGTCGAGCGAATGGTACGTGGTGGCGCAGGGGTTCAAGGGGCGCGAGGCGTTGCCGCCGCCGGTCGCGGGTGGCATGGACGCCGACACATGAGGAGCCGCCCCTTGAAGCGCATCGCCGTCCTTGCCGCCATCCTGCTCGCCGCGCCCGCGCTCGCCGTCCAGCCGTCGGGCATCACCGACGCCAGCCTGAAGGCCGACACGGCGAAGCTCGCCTCCGACGAATTCGAAGGGCGCCGGCCCGGCACGCCCGGCGGCGACAAGGCGGTCGCCTACATCACCCAGCGCTTCGCCGCGATCGGCCTCGAGGCCGGCAACCACGGCCGCTGGACGCAGGACGTGCCGCTGGTGACGATCACCACCGCGCCGACGCCGCTGACGCTGAGCGGTGGCGACGTCGGACGCATCGGAAAGCAGCTGACGCTCGCCTACGGCAGCGACGTCGTGCTGTGGACCAAGCGGCAGGTGCCGACTCAGGTGCTGGCGAACTCCCCCGTCGTCTTCGTCGGCTACGGCATCACCGCGCCCGAGAAGGGCTGGGACGACTATGCCGGGCTCGACGTGCGCGGCAAGACGGTCGTGTTCCTCGTCAACGACCCCGACTGGCAGACGCCGAAGGCCGGCAAGGACGCCGGACCGTTCGACGGCCGGGCGATGACCTATTACGGCCGCTACACCTACAAGTTCGAGGAGGCCGCGCGTCACGGCGCGGCGGCGGCCTTCGTCGTCCACGACACCGAACCCGCCGGCTACGGCTGGAACGTCATCACGACGAGCTGGACCGGCCCGCAGATCGACCTCGACTCGCCCGACAAGGGCATGGGGCGCGTCGGCGTCGAAGGCTGGATCACCCGCGCCGCCTTCGAGCGGATGCTGGCGGCGGCGGGCAAGGACTTGGGCGAACTGACGAAAACCGCGCAGACCAAGGGCTTCCACGCCGTCCCGCTCGGCCTGCAGGCGTCGGCGACGCTAACCAACGAGATCAGCCACTCGGCGTCGAAGAACGTCATCGGCATCGTGCCGGGCAAGCGCTTCCCGGGCGAGACGGTGCTCGTCACCGCCCACTGGGACCACCTCGGCCGCTGCCCGGCGGACGCGACCGGCGACGACATCTGCAACGGCGCGGTCGACAATGCGAGCGGCGTGGCCGGCGTGCTGGCGCTGGCGCAGGCGTTCGCGAGCGGCCCGGCGCCGGCGCGCACCGTCGTGTTCATGGCGGTGACCGGCGAGGAGTCGGGCCTGCTCGGCTCGCGCTGGTATGCCGAGCACCCGGTCTACCCCCTCGCGCTGACCGCCGGCGGGGTCAACATGGACGGACTGGACGTCGGCGGGCGGACGCACGACATCACCATCTCGGGGGGCGGCAAGTCCGACCTCGACACCACCGCGACGCTGCTCGCCAAGGCGCAAGGGCGCTACGTCGCGCCGGAACCGAGCCCGGAGAAGGGCGGCTATTTCCGCTCCGACCACTTCAGCTTCGCCAAGCTGGGCGTGCCGATGCTCCGCGCCGGCAGCGGCGTCGACCGCCTGGACGGCGGCAAGGAGGCGGGCGAGAAGGCGGCGGCCGACTATACCGCGCACCGCTACCACCAGCCGAGCGACAATTACGATCCCGAACTGGGACTGGTCGGGGGCGGTGCAGGATCTCGACCTTTATTACGCCGTGCTGCGCGGGCTGGCCGACAATCACGCCTGGCCGCAGTGGTACGCCGGAACCGAGTTCAAATCGGTCCGCGACCAGACCGCAGCGGCGCGCCGGTGACCGCGCGCCAGCCGGCCGAGTGGGGCCGCCACGCCGCGACGTGGACCGCCTTCCCCAGCCATCCCGAGCTGTGGGAGGACGACCTCGGACCCGCTCAGGCCGAGGTCGCCGCGATGGTCTGGGCGATCGCCGAGCACGAACGGGTCGAGCTGCTCGTCGCCACCGAGGAGGCGGCCGCGGCCGCGCACGAAGCCCTGCACGGTGCCGACGTCCGCTTCCACCGGCAGGCGTTCGGCGACATCTGGCTGCGCGACACCGGCCCCCTGTTCCTCGCGTCGGCGGCCGGGCCGGCGGCGGCGGGGTTCCGCTTCAACGGCTGGGGCGGCAAGTACGACCTGCCCGGCGACGACGCGGTCGCCGGCTTCGTCGCGCACGCGGCGGCCGTCCCGCTCGCCCGTCACGACTGGGTGCTCGAGGGCGGCGCGATCGAGGTCGACGGTACCGGCCTGTGCGTCACGACCGAGGCGTGCCTGCTCAACCCCAACCGCAACCCCGGCATGGACGCGAACGAGGTCGAATCGCACCTGCGCCGCGACCTCGGCCTCGACCGCATCCTGTGGCTCGGCGAGGGGCTGGCGAACGACCATACCGACGGCCATGTCGACAACCTCGCGCGCTTCGTCGCGCCGGGCGTGCTGGCGGTGCCGGTCGCCAGCGGCAGCGACGACCCCAACGTCGACGTCTATGAGGACGCCGCCGAGCGCGCGCGCGACTTCGGCCTCGATCTCGTCCGCATCCCGTCGCCGGGACGGGTCGAGGCGGGCGGCGAGGTCGTCCCGGCGTCCCACATGAACTGGTATGTCGCCAACGGCGTCGTCGTCGTGCCCGTCTATGGCACCGCCAGCGACGAAGCGGCGGTGGCGGCCGTCGCCGCACTGTTCCCCGGCCGGCGCACCGTCGGCCTGCGGGCGAACGCGATCCTGACCGGCGGCGGCAGCTTCCACTGCATTACCCAGCAACAGCCGGGGTGAGGCGGGCGCGATGACGCTGTACTGGGCGATCAAGGCGCTGATCTCTGGCGCCATCGTCGCCACCGTCAGCGAGGTGGCGCGCCGCTATCCGGCAGGCGGCGCGCTGATCGCCTCGCTGCCGCTGGTGTCGATCCTCGGCATGATCTGGCTGTGGCGCGACACGCGCGACGCGCCGCGGCTGGCGACCCATGCGCAGGCGACCTTCTGGTACGTGCTGCCGTCGCTGCCGATGTTCCTCGTCGTGCCGGCGCTGCTGCGCGGCGGGGTCGGCTTTCCGGTCGCCCTGCTCGCGGGGTGCGCCCTGACGGTCGTGCTCTACGTCGCCATGGTTGCCGGGCTCGCGCGGTTCGGGATCGCGCTCTAGCCGCCGCGCCGGGTGTGGCCGCCCGGCATCCTACACGCCGGCGCGTGCCGCGCTCTTAGTCCGCTCGGCTTGACTAGTAGGAAGCCATCACCAAGCCTCTGCCCGGGTTGGCGCGGAGGACGGACGATGGACCGGTGGAGCGATGCGGTGCGGGCGATGGCCGGCGTGGCGGCGGTGCGGCCGTTCGCTCGTTTCGCACAAAGGAACCTCACTGGCACGCGCCGAAGCGCAGGCTGGCGCCGCGTAGCGCTACCTTCATCAACTTCCGTTCATGTTCGGCAGGCGCCGTTCGCCGCTGCGGTTCGCCTGACCGGCCCGACGCGCGCGTCGTGCTTCCCGTCGCGCGCCCGCTCGGCTAGGGGGCAGCCATGACCATCGCCGTCGCTGCCCTCCAGCTCGCCTTCAGCGACGACATGGACGCGGACATCGCCGCGACCGCCGCCGCCGTGCGCGAGGCGGCGGCGAAGGGCGCGCAGGTCATCCTGCCGCCCGAGCTCTTCCAGGGCTATTACTTCTGCCGCCACGAGCACGACCGCTTCTTCGCCCGCGCGTACCCTGTCGACCGGCACCCGGCGGTCGCGGCCATGCAGGCGGTCGCGCGCGAGACCGGGACGTACATTCCGGCGAGCTTCTTCGAGGCCGACGGACCGCATTACTACAACAGCCTGGCGATGATCGATCGCCGGGGCGACGTGATGGGCGTCTACCGCAAGAGCCACATCCCCGACGGCCCGGGATACGAGGAGAAGTTCTACTTCCGCCCCGGCAACACCGGCTTCAGGGTGTGGGACACCGACCACGGCCGCATCGGCGTCGGCATCTGCTGGGACCAGTGGTTCCCCGAGACGGCGCGGGCGATGATGCTGCTGGGGGCGGAGATCCTGTTCTACCCGACCGCGATCGGCAGCGAACCGGCCGAGCCCAACCTCGACACGCGGCGGATGTGGATCCGGGCGATGGTCGGCCATGCCGTGTCGAACGTCGTGCCGGTCGTTGCCGCCAACCGCACGGGGGTGGAAGAGGACCAGCGCTTCTACGGCAACAGCTTCATCGCCGACCAGCGCGGGGACATCGTCGACGAGCTCGGCACCGACGCGACGGGCAGCGTGGTGGCGACCTTCGACCTCGCCGAGGTGCGGGCGAACCGGGCGAGCTTCGGCTTCTTCCGCGACCGCCGGCCCGAGCTGTATGGACGCCTGGCGCAGGACATCTGATCGTTCGATCAGGGCCCCGAAGCGCCGATGCCGCGACGGTTAACTCCTTCGTTATGCTGGCGTTCCGCTGCCGGTGTAAGAAATTCCGACGATCTGTGCCGCTCAGGCCGGCACCGCAGGTTTGGTTAACCTGTGTAAGGTGCTGATCCTCTAGCCATATCCCATCCGCTTCATCGCCTTTCGCGGTTGGCACGGCGCTTGCATGATGCGGTTTGCTACTTTTGGAGAGGGGCGAAACCTTATGAAGACGACTGCCATGATCTTTGCCGGCGCGCTGCTGGCCACTGCTGCTCCGGCGCTCGCGCTGGACACGTTCAACCTGACGTACGAGGATGCCGGCGTCGAGAACTCGACCGCCACGTTCACCACCAAGGGTGTCGAGACGTTCGACGCGCTGCCGACGGGCTTCAACACGTTCACCACCGACTTCGGCACGATGGGCGCCTTCACCGGCTCGTACACTGGCGTCCAGATCAATTCGGCCGACCAGTATGGCGGTGCCGGCGGCATGGGCAACTACGCCGTCGCCTTCCCGGGCACGCCGTACACCGTCACGCTGACGGCCGATCCGGTCAAGGTTCCGGGCGGCGTCAACTACTTCGGCTACTACCTCTCGGCGCTGGACAACGGCAACCTCGTCCAGTTCTTCCGCGGCGGTACGCTGGTCGGCCAGCTTGACCCGGCGGGTGTGCTCGCGCGCATCGGCAACAAGCCCGCGTACTTCGGCAACCCGGACGCGCCGTTCCAGGGCCAGAATTCCGCGCAGCCCTATGCCTTCATCAACTTCTTCGACACCAACGGCACGTTCGATACCGTCACCTTCACCCAGACGCAGGGTGGCGGGTACGAGTTGGACAACCACACCGTCGGCTTCTACACGGCGATCAGCGGCAACACGGTTCCCGAGCCGGCCGCCTGGGCGCTGATGGTCGCCGGGTTCGGCCTGGTCGGCAGCGCCCTGCGCCGTCGCGTGGTTGCCGTCGCCGCCTAAGGTCGACAGTCACGACAGGAAGGGCCGCCGGAGCGATCCGGCGGCCCTTTCCTTGTGTCTGCGTCGGGTCGAGGCGTCGTGTGCGGCGGGTGCCGCGGCAGGGGGTCAGGCCGCCTCGAGCGCCTCGCTCGCCGCGATCCACTTGGCCTCCGCTTCCTCGAGCGCCTTCGCCACCGTTGCGCGCGTCTTCATCAGCGCCGGCACGCCCGCCAGCCGGTCGGCGCCCGTTGCCTTGGCCGGGTCGGCGAGGGCGGTGTCGAGCTGCCCCAGCCGCGCCGTCAGCCGGGCGATGTCGGCCTCGGCCTCGCGTGCGGTGCGCTTCAGGACCACGCTCTTCGCCCGGTCGGCCGCCGACTCCTGCCGCACGATCTTGCCGGGCTTGGCCGCCGGTGCGGGGCGCTTTTCGGGGCGGGCGTCGCCGCGGCCGAGGATGCGGTCGGTGTAGTCGTCGAGGGAGCCCGCGAACTCGCTGGCGTGGCCGTCTTCGACCAGCACCAGCCGGTCGGCGGCGGCCTCGACCATGTGGCGGTCGTGGCTGACGACGACGACCGCGCCGCCATAGTCGTTCAAGGCCTGGACCAGCGCCTCGCGGGCGTCGACGTCGAGGTGATTGGTCGGCTCGTCGAGGATCAGGAGGTGCGGCGCGTCGCGGGTGATCAGCGCCAGCGCCAGCCGCGCCCGCTCGCCGCCGCTCATTCGCCCGACCTTCTGCTCGGCCATTGCGCCCGAGAAGCCGAAGCGGCCGAGCTGCCCGCGCACCGCCGTCGGCTTGGCGCCCGGGCATCAACCGGCTCATGTGCTCCAGCGGCGTGTCGTCGGCGTCGAGTTCCTCGACCTGGTACTGGGTGAAATAGCCGACCCTGAGCTTGGTCGTTGCCCCGACATGCCCCTCCAGCGCCGGCAGCTGCCCGGCGAGCAGGCGCGCGAGCGTCGTCTTGCCGTTGCCGTTGCGGCCCAGCAGCGCGAGCCGGTCGTCGGGATCAAGCCGCAGGTCGATGTTCGACAGGATCGGCCGTCCGTCATAGCCGACCGCGGCATGGTCGAGCTGGACCAGCGGCGGCTTCAGGGCGGCGGGCGAGGGGAAGTCGAACACCAGGCTGGGGTCGGTCGCGACCTCGGCGATCGGTTGCATCCGCGCCAGCGCCTTCGCCCGCGACTGCGCCTGCTTGGCGGTCGAGGCGCGCGCCGAGTTCCGCGCGATATAGTCCTGCAGCTTGGCCCGCTGCGCCGCCTGCGCCTCGCGCGCGCTCGCCAGCTGCGCCAGCCGCTCGTTCCGCTGCCGCTCGAAGTCGTCGTAGCCGCCGGGGTAGAGCGTCGTCTTGCCGCCCTCGAGGTGGAGGATGTGGTCGACGACGTTGTTCAAGAGGTCGCGCTCGTGGCTGATGACGACCATCGTCGCACGGTAGCTCTTGAGGAAGCTCTCGAGCCACAGCGTCGCCTCGAGGTCGAGGTGGTTCGACGGCTCGTCGAGGAGCAGCAAATCGGGCTGCGAGAACAGCAGCGCGGCCAAGGCAACGCGCATCCGCCAGCCGCCCGAATAGCTGTCGAGCGGCCGGTGCTGCGCCGCCTCGTCGAAGCCGAGCCCGACGAGGATGCGGCTGGCCCGCGCCGGGGCGGTGTGCGCGTCGATCGCCGTCAGCCGCTCGTGGATCTCGGCGATGCGGTGGAGGTTGGCGGGGTCGGCGTGGTCGAGGCCGTCCTCCTCGACGAGCAGGGCGGCGCGCTCCGTGTCGGCGGCGAGCACCGTCTCGAACGGCGTCGTGCTGCCCGCCGGTGCTTCCTGCGCGACATAGCCGATGCGCGCCGCCTTGGGCATCTCGACGCCGCCGTCATCGGGCGTGGTGACGCGGGCGATCAGCTTCATCAGCGTCGACTTGCCGGCGCCGTTGCGGCCGATCAGCCCGACACGCGCGCGCGTCGGGATCGCGGCCGTCGCGCGGTCGAGGATGACCCGCCCGCCGAGGCGGACGGTGACGGCGTTGATCGTCAGCATGGCCGCGCCCTATCACGGTCGGCCAGCAGGCGGAAGGCGTCAGGGCGCGGCGGCGGCGCTCCCCGTGCCGGCCGGCAGGTGCTTGGCGAGGAAGTCGAGGGTCGCCGTCAGCATGGCGGTGCGCGTCTCGCCGCGCGACAGCCAGTGGTCTTCGCTCGCCAGCGTGACGAACTCCGGCGGATACCCGGCCCTGGCCAGCGCCGCGGCCATGGTCTTGCTCTGGTCATAGGCGACGACGGTATCGTCCTTGCCGTGGATGAGGAGGATCGGCACATCGACCTTGGCCGCGAGCTTCGCGGGCGAGATGGCGTCGAGCGCCGGGTCGCTGCGGCTCTTCGCCCCCATGAACCGTTGCCAGAAGCGCAAGGTCGAGTTCTGCGAGCCGTTGCTGATGTCGGCCTCGTAGCTGAGCATCGCCCGGAGGTCGCTCGGTCCGGCGAGGCTGACCGCGCAGGCGTAGATGCCGTGCTGCAGCGTCACCCCCGCAAGCGCCGCATAGCCGCCGTAGCTCCCGCCGACGATGCACACGCGCTTCGGGTCGATCGTGCCGTCGTGCGCAAGGAAGGCGACGCCGTCCGACAGGTCGGTCTGCATCTTCCGGCCCCATTCGCCCCAGCCGGCAGCGTGGAACGGCTCGCCGAAGCCGGTCGAGCCGCGGAACTGCGGCTGCAGGACGGCATAGCCGCGCGACGCGATCGCCTGCGACAGCCAGTCGAAGCCGGCGTCGTCGTGCGCCCCCGGTCCGCCGTGGGGCAGCACCACAAGGGGCAGGTTCTTCGCCGCGCGCCCCGGCGGCAGGGTCAGGAAGGCGGGGATCGCCAGCCCGTCGGCGGCCTTGTACTCGATTGCCTTGACCGCGCCGATGTCCTCGGGGCCGATGCCGTCATACTCGTCGTTGAGGAATTCGGCCCGCTTCGTTCCGACGTCGAGCAGGTAGAAGGCCGCTCCCACCGCGCCACCCTCGACGCGCAGCACCAGCTTCTTGCGGTCGTCGGACCACGCCTCGACCCGCACCACGGAGCCGGGAAAGGCCTTGGCGACGCCGCGCCACAGCTTCTGGTCCTCGGTGCCGAAGAAGGTGTAGTCGACCTTCAAGCCGTCCTGGCGGACGGTGCCGATGACGAGGTGGCTCACCGGATCGCGGACGAGCGAGGCGCCGGCCATTTCGGCCAGCGGTGCCGACGGCTCGCCGCCGAAGGCGACCTCGCGGTAGCCCCAGTCGTCGTCGACGCGCGTCTCGACGATGGCGGTGCCGGGCGTGCGGCCGAAGCCGATCAGCGACGGCGAATCGATCAGGTCGCTCGCTTCCATCGACTTGACGAGGCTGCCGCCGCGGCGCGTCCACAACAGCCAGTGGCCGTTGCGCTCGATGTAGTCGGACCGCGCGACGATGGTCCCGGCGGCGTCGATGAGAAAGCCTTCGGTGTTCTCGTTGCCTGTCGCGGCGACCTTGGTCGCGCGGCCGTCGAGATCGGCGCGAAACAGGGTCCGGACGCCGGTGCCGCTCGGGAAGGAAAAGCCGGTGGCGAAGGCGAACGGTTTGCCCTCGATCATCCGTATCTCGGGGACGGCGCCGACGGTGTTCATCGTCTCGACATCGCCGTTGCCGACACCCTCGAGCAGCGGGCGGGTACGGTGCCGTGCGAGATCGACGTCGATGGCCAGCAGCCACTCGCGCTTCGGCCCGGTCAGCCCGGTGACCTGAGCCGTGGTCGATCGGGTCAGGATCAGGTGGTGGTCGCCCGCCCACGAGAGGTCGCGGACCTTGGCGGTACCCACCGGGAGCGACTGGACCAGCGCACGGTCGCTCGTGCGGCGGATGTCGACGCGCCGGGCCTTGGCCGGGCCGGTGGCGAGCGCCATGAGGCTGCCATCGGGTGACAGAGTGATAAGGTCGACGCTCGGCAGCGTGCCATAAGCCTCGGGCGGCGGCAGTGCCACTACCGGTGCCGCGGCGGCAAGCGCCAGCGCGACCAGGATCGTCGTCTTCATCCGCAGCTGCCCCCCGCTTGCGCCACCCCCGCCCGGCATCATGGCGGCGGGCGCGGCGTCGTCAACCCGGTCCCGCTCCTCGCCTTTCCGCGCCGCCGGGCGTAGAGCGCGGCTAACCCGAAACCGCATGAGGCGCGCCATGGCCGAACCCACCGAAACCAGCATGACCGGCGTCCCGCGCAAGCGTGCCGTCGCCCACCAGTCGACCACGCTGGGCAACCACAAGCTCCACCCGTCGACGATGATGATGGGCTACGGCTTCGATCCGGCGCTGTCGGAGGGGTCGCTGAAGCCGCCGATCTTCCTCACCTCGACCTTCGTCTTCGAGAGCGCGGCTGACGGCAAGCGCTTCTTCGAAGGCATCACCGGCGTGCGGCCGGGCGGCGCCGAGGGACTGGTCTATTCACGCTTCAACGGGCCCGACCAGGAGATCCTCGAGGACCGGCTGGCACTGTGGGAGGATGCCGAGGACGCGCTCGTCTTCTCGAGCGGCATGTCGGCGATTGCGACGACCTTCCTGGCGCTCGTCCGCCCGGGCGACGTGATCGTCCACTCGGCCCCGCTATACGCTGCGACCGAGACGCTGATCGCGCGCATCCTCGGGCGTATGGGCGTGACCTTTCTCGACTTCCCGGCGGGTGCGACGGGCGACGAGATCGCCGCCGTGCTCGAGCGCGCCAAGGCGCAGGGCCGGATCGCGGCGATCTATCTCGAAAGCCCGGCCAACCCGACCAACGCGCTCGTCGACGTCGAGGCGGTCCGTGACGCGCGTGCAGCGGTGCTCGGGAGCGGCGACGAGTTGCCGCCGATCATCATCGACAACACCTTCCTCGGACCCCTGTGGGCGCAGCCGCTCGCGCAGGGTGCCGACCTCGTCATCTACAGCCTGACCAAGTACGTCGGCGGGCACAGCGACCTGGTCGCCGGTAGCGTGCTCGGGTCGAAGGCGGCGATCCTGCCGGTCCGTATGACGCGCAACACCATCGGCACGATCACCGACCCGCATACGGCCTGGATGCTGCTTCGAAGCCTCGAGACGCTCGAGTTGCGGATGAGCCGTGCCGGCGACAATGCTAAGGCAGTGTGCGACTTCCTCAGCCAGCATCCCAAAGTCGAGCGCGTCGGCTACCTCGGCTTCCTCGATCCCGACAGCCGCCAGCACGACATCTTCACGCGGCACTGCAAGGGGGCGGGGTCGACCTTTTCGCTGCTGGTCAAGGGCGGCGAGGCGGAGGCCTTCCGGCTGCTCGACAACCTCAAGCTGGTCAAGCTGGCGGTCAGTCTCGGCGGGACCGAGAGCCTCGCCTCCCATCCGGCGGCGATGACGCACCTGTCGGTCGCGCCGGCGCGCAAGGCGGAGCTCGGCATCACCGACAACCTTGTCCGCGTCTCGATCGGCGTCGAGCACCCGGACGACCTGATTGCCGACTTTGCGCAGGCGCTGGCGGCGGTCTGAGCGCCCGTCGCGGAACGGCGGCGACGACCCGGCAAACGCGAACCGGGGCGGACCAATGGTCCGCCCCGGCATGGTGCGTCGGCAGGAGTTAGCGCGAGGCGAACTGCGGCGCCGTCGCCGGCATCTGCGACATCGCACCCGTGAAGGCGCTGATGAAGCACGCCTGCCACGCCGAGCGCGACGCGATGTCGTTACTGTCGATCGAGCGGCAGACGTTGCGCGCAGCCTGCGAGATGCGGGTCTTCAGCGTCGCCTGGCCGGCGGTGCTGTCGAGGTTCAGGTCGCCGTAGAACACCTTGGCGGTCGGCGCGGTCTGCGCGAGGACCGAGGGAGCGGCGAGCGTCGAGAGGGCGACGGCGGCGGCGAGGAGGATCTTCATGGCGGTGGTTCCCTGTTCGTCCAGCGCCGGACCATCCGTGCGCCGATGCCCCCTGATAGGCGGGGCGCAGCGTTGCCGCGGTGACGCCGGTCACACCGGAAGTGGGGAGGGGCGCGACGACCAGCGGCGCAGAAGACTTGCCGCGTCGAAGCAGCAATTCGTCGCCGCATGGTCGTGCATCGGGGAAAGGGCTGGTCTGCCACACGACCAACGAAGGCGGGCGTGACGGACCGAACGATGTGGCTCCCCGGGCAGGATTCGAACCTGCGACCATCCGATTAACAGTCGGATGCTCTACCGCTGAGCTACCGAGGAATAGCGGCGGGCTATAGACGCGGCATCCCGGCGCGGCAAGGCCTGTCAGCTCTCGAATTGCTCGCTGAAGATGCGGTCGTCGAGCGTGTGGCCGGGGTCGAACAGCAGCTCGAGGCTGACCGTCTTGTCGCTGACGATGCGGACATGGGCAATGTCGCGCACCTCGATCTGGTCGGCGACGGCGCTGACCGGGCGCTTGGGTGCCTCGAGCACGCGGAACTCGATGACCGACGTCATCGGCAGTAGCGCCCCCCGCCAGCGCCGCGGGCGGAAGGGGCTGATCGGCGTCAGGGCGAGCAGGTCGGCCTGCAGCGGCAGAATCGGCCCGTTCGCGGACAGGTTGTACGCCGTCGAACCCGCCGGGGTGGCGACGAGGATGCCGTCGCAGGCGATCTCGGCCATGCGCACCTTGCCATCGACGCTAATCTCCAGCTTGGCCGCCTGGCGCGTCTCGCGGAGCAGGCTGACCTCGTTGATCGCCGGTGAGACGGTGACCGCGCCGGTGACCGTCCGCGCCGTCATGCTCAACGGGTGCAGGGCATAGGCGCGCGCCGCCACCAGCCGCTGCGGCAGGTCGTCGACGCGGAATTCGTTCATCAGGAAGCCGACCGAGCCGAGGTTCATGCCGAACACCGGCCGCGGCTGACGCGCGTGGAGCGCGGCGTGGAGCACCTGCAGCAGATAGCCGTCGCCGCCCAGCGCAACGACGACCTCCGCCTCGCGCACCGGGTGCCAGTCATAGCGCGGGCGCAGCAGATCGGCCGCGGCTTGGGCCTGCGCCGTCGGCGACGCCATCAGCGCCATTCTCAGCATGACGGTCGTGTCACCCGCCGGTCAGGCTCATGTGGCGGGCGACCGCGGGTGCGCGCGCTCGGGCGATGACGAAGTCGTGACCCTTGGGTTTGGCGAGCAGGGCGCGGTCGAGCATCGCGTCGAGCCCGGCGTCGTCGATGCCCGCGCGCAGGGCGTCGCGGAAGTCCAGCGCGTCGTCCTGGCCAAGACAGAGATACAGCCGCCCCGTCGCCGTCAGGCGGACGCGGTTGCAGCTCTCGCAGAAGTTGTGCGTGAGCGGCGTGATGAAGCCGAGCCGCTGCCCGGTCTCCGCCACCCGCACATAGCGTGCCGGCCCGCCGGTCGAGTTCAGGCAGGTCGGTGAGCGTCCACCGCTGCTCGAGGTCGCGCCGCACCGCCGACAGCGGCACGTAGCGGTCGACGCGGTCCTCATCGACCATGCCGAGCGGCATCGTCTCGATCAGCACGAGGTCGTGCCCCTCGGCCGCGGTCCACCGTAGCATGGCCTCGATCTCGTCGTCGTTGACGCCCTTCAGCGCGACCATGTTGATCTTCACGTGCAGCCCGGCGGCCTGGGCGGCGGCGATTCCTTCGAGCACCTGCGGCAGGCGCCCCCAGCGGGTGATGCGGGCGAAGCGGTCGGGGTCGAGCGTGTCGAGGCTGACGTTGACCCGCCGCATCCCCGCCGCTGCGAGATCGCTGGCGAAGCGCGCGAGCTGCGAGCCGTTGGTCGTCATCGTCAACTCGTCGAGACCGTGTCCGAGGTGCCGCGCCAGCGAGCGGACGAGGTCGACGACGCCGCGCCGGACGAGCGGCTCGCCGCCGGTCAGGCGCAGCTTGCGGGTACCGCGCGCGACGAAGGCACTCGCCAGCCGGTCGATCTCCTCGAGGCTCAACACCTCGGCCCGCGGCAGGAACGTCATCGCCTCGGGCATGCAGTAGACGCAGCGGAAGTCGCAACGATCGGTGACGGAAATGCGCAGATAGTCGATGCGCCGCCCGAACGGGTCGATCAGCGGGCGGGGGGGCGCGACGGGCATCGCCTGCAGATGGGCGCGCTCCGCCGCGAAGTCCAGCAAAGCCGCTCGCTTAGACGGCGTAGATCCATACCAGCGCGACGGTCCCGGCGATGATGCGGTACCATGCGAACGGCGCGAAGCCGTAGCGGCTGATAACGGCAACGAACGCGCGAACGACAACGACGGCGACCATAAAGGCAACGACGAAACCGATGGCGATATCGTGCAGCTCGCCCGGTGTGAGCAGCGCCCGGTTCTTGACCAGCTCGAGCACCGTCGCCCCGAGCATCGTCGGCACGGCGAGGAAGAAGCTGAACTCGGCTGCAGTCCGCCGCTCGACGCCGAGGCTGAGCGCGCCCATGATCGTCGCGCCCGACCGGCTGACGCCGGGCACCATCGCCAGGCACTGCGCGAAACCGATGGCGAGCGCCGTCCGCGCCGGGATGGCGGCGACGCCGTGAACGGTCGCGCGCGTCGCCAGCCGCTCGATGACGAGGATGGCGATGCCGCCGACGATCAGTGCCACCGCGACGACCTCGGCGTGGCCGAGCAGCGCCTCGATCTGCTTATGCAAGGCGAAGCCGATCACGCCGGCCGGCACGAAACCGAGGAGGACGTTACGGACAAAGCGGAGCGCGTCGGGGCGACGGCGCACCATTCCGGACAACACGGCGGCGAAGGTCCGCCAGTAGAGCACGACGATGGCGAGGATCGCGCCCAGCTGGATGACGATGTTGAACACCTTCCAGGCGTCGGGATCGAAGCCCAGCAGGCGCGATGCGAGGATGAGGTGTCCGGTCGATGACACGGGCAGGAACTCGGTAACGCCCTCGACGATGCCGAGGATGACGACGTCGATGAGGCTGTGCGCGCCTGCCGCTGCGAAGATCGTCACTTGGCCGGCTCGATGTCGCGATGAAAGCGCCCGGCGGTGCGGTAGCGTTCGAGGTAGGCGGGTGCCACCGCCTCCATCGGGGTCGGCGTGATGCCGAACGCCGCAAGTCCCGGCGGCTGCGCGACATTATCCGATTGCAACATGATATACTGTCCACTGGTCATAGGTACGAACGGCAGAAAGTCGCCCGCCCGGCCCATCATCTTCGCCATGCCCGGCGCGATCTCGACGAGGCGCTTGGTCGAGCGGACCTCGCCTAGGATCCAGGCGATGATGTCGCGGAAAGCGTAGACGCGCGGGCCGCCGAGCTCGAACGTCTTGCCGCCATAGGTGGCGGGATCGGACAACGCCACGACGATCGCGCGGGCGACATCGACGACATAGACCGGCTGAAAGCGTGTGCCGCCGGCAATGACCGGGACCACGGGCAGCTGCTTGGCCAGGGCGGCGAAACGGTTGAGAAACTGGTCTTCCGGCCCGAAGACGACGGAGGGGCGCAGGATTGTCGTCTGCGGAAGGGCCGTACTGACCGCGGCCTCACCGGCGGCCTTGGTCCGGGCATAATCGGCAGCGCTGCCGGCATCGGCGCCGATCGCCGATACCTGGACAAAGGCGCCAACCTGCGCCGCTGCAGCAGCCCCGGCGACAGTCGCCGCGCCGTTCGCTTGCACCGCGTCGAATTTCTGCCCGCCACGCTCGTCGAGGATACCGACGAGGTTGACCGCGGCGTCGGCATGAACGAACGCCGCGGCGATGCTCGCCGGCTGGCGCACGTCGCCGCCGACGACCTCGATCTGGCCGAGCGCACCGAGGGGCCGCAGGAAATAAGCGCGCTCCGGCGAGCGGACGACGACGCGGATGCGCGCGCCCGTATGTGCCAGCTCCTGGACCAGATAGCGGCCGAGAAAGCCCGAGCCGCCGACGACGACGACCAACCGGTCCTTGAGGTTTCCGTCCATTGCCGCTCCGCCGCTCGCCTCAGCGCGGCGGGTCATGGCCGATCACAACGGCGTTGACAACCGCCGACCCCCTCTCTACGTCGCCGCACTCGGCTCACCGTGCCCTGGTGGCGGAATTGGTAGACGCGCCAGCTTCAGGTGCTGGTATTGGCAACGATGTGATGGTTCGAGTCCATTCCAGGGCACCAGTGAGCAGCGCACAGACTGGCCGATGACCGCTCCTGCCGATCGGCTCTAGGTGCGCTCGCGGGCGGGCGACAGGCCGAAGGTGAGAAGGTCGCCACCGGCGCGGGCGACCTCGGGCAGATCGGCGCTCTCGTCCCAGACGCAGTAGCGCAGGCCCAGGAACACGTTCATCCCCATCATCGCCCAGGCGCGGACCTCGTTCGAACCGTCGCTGATCTCCCCGCGCGAAGCGGCGGCCGTTAGGCGCGCTGTGATCCGCTCGGCAAAGCGCTCGTAATGCTCCCGGTAGCTGGCGGGCGCGACGAACTCCGCCTCGTCGATGATCCGGTAGATTTCCTTGTGCGCCCGCGCGAACTCGAGATAGGCGAGCTGCGCGGCGCGTTCCGCTTCGATCTGCTCGGCGCGCGCGGTTAGGTGGGGGCGGACAAAGGTTCCGACGCGGTCGGAAAGATCGCGCACCAGCGCCGTGAACACGGCCTCCTTGCTCGAAAAGTACGTGTAGAAGGTGCCGGTGGCGACCCCGGCGCGGGCGGTGATGGCGCTGATCGAAGCGTCATGAAAGCCTTTTTCGCCGAATTCATCGGTCGCTGCGTCGAGCAGCAACCGATGCGTGCGCCGGCCACGGGCAGTCTTGGGCAGCCTAGATGCTGCGGCTTCGTCGATCATCGTATCCCCACGAATGATACGTAGTTGAAACCTGGTTCAGGTTTCACTATGGACATACTGGAATGCGCGGGCAAGCGCTGGACAGGGGGATCGACGATGCGCACGGCAATGGCGGCGGCACTCGTGGCGGGGGTGAGCCTCGGCGCGCTCACTGGTCCGGTCGGCGCGCAGACCGCGCCCGCCCAGCTGCCAGGCGCCGGCGATGCGAGCGCCGACGGCACGTCGCAGGAAATCACCGTCACCGCCCGCCGCCGTGCCGAGACGCTTCTTAGCGTGCCCGTCGCGATCACCGCGTTTTCGGCCGACAAACTCGCCAAGTCGGGCGCGATCGACCTCACGGACCTGCAGACGACGACGCCGAACATCACGCTGAAGGACGCGCGCGGCACGAACTCGACGCTGGCGGCTTTCATCCGCGGTATTGGGCAGCAGGACCCGGTGCCGGGGTTCGAGGCGGGCGTCGGCATCTATCTCGACGATGTGTATCTCAACCGGCCACAGGCGTCCGTCCTCGACGTTTACGAAGTCGACCGCATCGAGATCCTGCGCGGACCGCAGGGTACGCTTTACGGACGCAACACGATCGGCGGCGCGGTCAAGTACGTCACCAAGCGGCTGCCCGACGACTTCGCGCTGACGGTCAAGGGCACCTACGGCTCGTACAACGAGGCCGACGGCGTAGTCAGCGTGTCGGCACCGCTTGCTGACGGCCTGAAGGTCGGCGTATCGGGCGCGCGGCTCAGCCACGACGGTTTCGGACGCAACCTCAGCAATGGCCTCGACAATTACAACAAGGACGTCTGGGCGGGGCGGGGCACGATCGAGATCGCCCCGCCGTCGAGCGGGTTTTCAGCGCGCATCACCGGCGACTTTACCTACGACAAGTCCAACCCGCGCAACGGCCACCGGCTGATCCCTGGCCTTCAGTCAGGGACGCCGGTGCTCGCCAACGTCTTCGACACCCAGGCCGGTCTTAATAGCCCGAAGGAGCTCGTCGAGGGCGGCGGCGTCTCGGTTGCGCTGTCCCAGGAGCTCGGCGACCACGTCACGCTGCGCAGCATCACCGCCTACCGTGCCGACCGCTCGTTCACGCCGATCGACTTCGATTCGTTGCCCGCGGTCGATGTCGACGTGCCGGCGGTCTACCGCAACAACCAGACGAGCCAGGAGCTCCAGCTGCTCTATAAGAGCGACAAGCTCAATGGCATCGTCGGCTATTACTACCTCGATGCGCGGGCGACCACGGCGTTCGATGTCCTGCTCTACACCTCGCTGCCCGGCCTCGACGCCTATACCAAGGGCGATGTGCGGACCTCGACGCATTCGGTGTTCGCCGACTTCACCTACGACTTCACGGCGCAGCTCAGCCTGTCGGCGGGCGGACGGTACACGTGGGACCAGCGTAGCTCGACGATCTTCAAGGCCAACTACCTCGGCGGACCGACCAGCGAATTCGGCGGCAACCCGATCCAGCTCGGCGCTCCGGCGACCAACTTCAACGGGCGGGCCAACTTCAAGCGCTTCACCCCGCGCGTGTCGTTGAGCTTCAAGCCGGTTCCCGACCAGCTACTCTACGCGTCGTACAGCGAAGGCTTCAAAGGTGGCGGCTTCGATCCGCGGGGGTCGGGCGCTTCGGCTCCGATCAGCAACCCGGCAGCCGGGCGGACGTACCAGGACATTTATAACTATCTGCTGTTCAAGCCCGAATCGGTGAAAAGCTACGAGATCGGCTGGAAGGGATCGTTGTTCGACCGACGGCTGACCTATGCCGTCGACGGCTTCTATGCCGATTATACCGACGTCCAGATTCCAGGCTCGGTCGGAACGGTGGTGAACGGCGTCCCTACGTTCATCGGCATTACAACCAACGCCGCCAAAGCCCGCATCTACGGCGCCGAGGCCGAGGTCAACGCGATCCTCGCGCGCGACTTTGCAGGCAGCGGCAGCCAGCTATTCGCCAACGGGACGCTTGGCTATATCGACCCCAAGTATAAGACCTACATCGGTCCGACCGGGGTCGACGTGTCGAACGTTCGCGATTTCCAGAACACACCAAACTGGACAGTCAGCGGCACCGGCGGCTTCGGCGTGCCTGCCGGCGGCGGGCAGCTGACCGGATCGGCCACGGTCTCGTACCGCAGCCTGACTCACCAGTTCGAGGTGCCGAGCCCGTTCCTCGACCAGCCCGGCTATACCTTGCTCGACGCGAACATCGACTATGTCTTCGCCGGCGGCCGCTACTCGGTCGGTATCCATGGCAAGAACCTGACCGACGTCCGCTACAAGACCTCGGGCTATCAGTACATCGCCTCGACCATCGGCGGCGTGCCGATCCTCAATGCGGCGGGCGGTTACACGCCGACGCTGGGCAAGGAGGGGATCGCGACCGCCTTCTACGGAAATCCGCGCCAGGTGCTGGCGAGCTTTACCGCGAAGTTCTGATCTCCGCCGCCGTTGGCGGGCCGCTTGAAAGTCGGCCCGTCACCGCATTGCCGCTTGCCTGCGCCCGCGACAGGCGGAAGAAGGGCAGGGTTCGAGCGGAAGGCGTGGCATGCGTGAGATACGGCACCTGATCGGCGGCGTCGCCACATCTGGCACGGGGATGCGGCGTGCGGACGTGTTCGATCCCAACACGGGGCGGGCGCAGGCGCAGGTGGCGCTGGCCGATACAGCGACGGTAGACGCCGCGATCGCCGACGCTGCACGGGCGCAGCCGGGGTGGGCGGCGACCAACCCGCAGCGGCGGGCGCGCGTTCTGTTCGAGTTCAAGCGGCTGGTCGAGCGCGAGATCGGCAGCCTCGCCGAGATGCTCTCCGCCGAGCACGGCAAGGTAGTCGCCGACAGCCGCGGCGATGTCCAGCGCGGGCTGGAGGTCATCGAGTTCGCCTGCGGCATCCCGCATCTGTTGAAGGGCGACTACACCCACGGTGCTGGCCCCGGCATCGACGTCTACTCGCTGCGCCAGCCGCTGGGCGTCGTCGCCGGCATCACGCCGTTCAACTTCCCGGCGATGATCCCGATGTGGATGTTCGGCGTCGCGATCGCCTGCGGCAACGCTTTCGTCCTCAAGCCCTCCGAGCGCGACCCGTCGCTGCCGGTGCGATTGGGCGAGCTGATGCTCGAGGCGGGGGCGCCGGCGGGCGTCCTGAACGTCGTCCACGGCGACAAGGAGGCGGTCGACGCGCTGCTCGACTCGCCGACCATCCGGGCGATCAGCTTCGTCGGCTCGAGCGACATCGCCCACTACGTCTATTCGCGCGGCACGGCGAACGGCAAGCGCGTGCAGGCGATGGGCGGGGCCAAGAACCACGGGGTGGTCATGCCCGACGCCGACATGGACCAGACGGTCGCCGACCTCGTCGGCGCGGCGTTCGGCAGCGCCGGCGAGCGCTGCATGGCGCTGCCCGTCGTCGTGCCGGTCGGCGCGCGGACGGCGGACACGCTGCGCGAGGCGCTGCTGCCCGAGATCGCCAAGCTCAGGCTCGGCACCTCGACCGACCCCGACGCGCACTACGGCCCGGTGGTCAGCGCGGCGCACAAGGAGCGGATCGAGCGCTACATCGGGATGGGCGTCGAGGAAGGCGCGGAACTGGTCGTCGACGGCCGGGGGTTCAGCCTGCAGGGGCACGAGGGCGGCTTCTTCGTCGGCCCGACGCTGTTCGACCACGTCCGGCCCGAGATGCAGAGCTACCAGGACGAGATCTTCGGCCCCGTGCTGCAGATGGTCCGCGCCGACAGCCTGGCCGAGGCGATCCAGCCTGCCCTCGAAGCACCAGTACGGCAACGGCGTCGCCATCTTCACCCGCTCCGGCCCCGCCGCGCGCGAGTTCGCGGCGTCGGTCGACGTCGGCATGGTCGGCATCAACGTGCCGATCCCGGTGCCCGTCGCCTATCACAGCTTCGGCGGCTGGAAGCGCTCGGCCTTCGCCGACATCGGCATCCACGGCGAGGAGGGCGTTCGTTTCTACACCAAGGTCAAGACGGTGACCCAGCGCTGGCCGGGGATGGACGCGAGCGCAGCGGTGACCGACTCGAGCTTCGTCATCCCAACGATGAAGTGAGCATCGCGATGGCACAAACCCTGGGTTTTGAAACTCTCCTGGTCGAGCAACGCGAGGCCGTGACGCTGGTGCGGCTCAACCGGCCGCAGGCGCTCAATGCGCTGAACAGTCAGGTGCTCGCCGATCTGACCGCGGTCATGGCCGCGTACGAAACCGACGCGGGACAGCGCTGCCTTGTTCTCACCGGTTCCGAGAAGGCATTTGCTGCTGGAGCGGACATCAAGGAGATGGCGGCGCAGTCGTTCGCCGACATGTACGGGCAGAACTTCTTCGGCGGCTACGAGCGGGTCACGGCGACGCGCAAGCCCTGGATCGCCGCCGTCGCCGGTTTCGCGTTGGGCGGCGGCTGCGAGCTGGCGATGATGGCCGACATCATCATCGCCGCCGACACGGCGAAGTTCGGCCAGCCCGAGATCAAGCTCGCGGTCACGCCGGGCATGGGCGGGTCGCAGCGCCTGACGCGGGCGGTCGGCAAGGCCAAGGCAATGGAGATGTGCCTGACCGGCCGCATGATGGATGCGGCCGAGGCCGAGCGCAGCGGGCTGGTGGCGCGGGTCGTTCCCGCGGCCGATCTCGTCGACGAGGCGCTGAAGGTCGCCGCGACCATCGCTGGCATGGCCCCACTGGCGGTGAAAGCTGTGAAGGAGCAGGTCGACGCCGCGTTCGAGATGCCGCTGTCGGCCGGCGTCCGCTTCGAGCGGCGGCTGTTCCACGGCCTGTTCGGCTCGGCTGACCAGAAGGAAGGCATGGCGGCGTTCATCGAGAAGCGCCCCGGCGTGTGGACCGGCCAATGAGGATCGGCTTTATCGGCCTCGGGCACATGGGCTCGGGCATGGCCGCGAACCTGGCCAAGGCCGGGCACGCGGTCGCCGCCTTCGACCTCAGCGCTGCCGCGCTCGACCGCGCCGCAGCCGACGGCTGCACCCGCGCCGGCAGCGCGGCGGAAGCGGTGGCCGAAGCGGAGGCGGTGGTGACGATGCTTCCGGCCGGCCGCCACGTCGCGCAGGTTTATGGTGAGCACGTCTTTGCCGCTGCCGGCGCAAACGCCATCCTGATCGACTGCTCGACGATCGACGTTGCGACGGCAAAGGCGGTCGCCGCCGACGCCGCCGCAAAGCACCTCGCGATGGTCGACGCGCCGGTCTCCGGCGGCACGGCAGCGGCGCAGGGTGGCACGCTGACGTTCATGGTTGGCGGCAGCACGGAGGATTTTGCCCGGGCGCAGCCGGTGCTGGCCGCCATGGGCAAAGCGGTGATCCACGCCGGCGCGGCGGGCATGGGGCAGGCGGCGAAGATCTGCAACAACATGATCCTCGGCGCGACGATGGTTGCAACCGCCGAGGCGTTCGTGCTCGCGGCCAAGCTCGGACTCGACGCTCAGACCTTCTTCGACATCAGCTCGAAGGCCAGCGGGCAGTCGTGGTCGATGACGAGCTACTGCCCCGTGCCCGGTCCGGTGCCGAGCGCACCGTCGAACCGCGACTATGATGGCGGCTTTGGCGCGAACCTGATGTTGAAGGACCTGAAGCTAGCCGTCGCCGCGGCCGCGGGAGCGGGAGCGTCGGTGCCGATGGGGGCGCAGGCGGAGACGCTGTACGAATTGTTCGCCGGCGTCGGCGGCGGCGGCAAGGATTTCTCGGCAATCGTCAAGCTACTCGACGGCAGTTGGCGGGCGTGAGTGTCGACCCGCGGACACCAGTGCTCGTTGGGGTTGGGCAAGTCGTCGATCATTGGGATGGAAGCGACCCCGCCGCCGCGCCAAGCCCGCTGTCGCTGGCGACAGCGGCGACCCGCGCGGCGCTAGCCGACAGCGGGGCGGACGAGGGGCTCGCTAACGCGATCGACCGCGTCGTCGCGGTGCGGACAATGCTCGAACTCGATGCCAGGCGCGCCGCAGCCGTTCGGGCGCTGCACCAATCTGCCGTTGAGCATCGCTCGTGCGGCGGGCATCGAGCCAGAGGCATTGATCTACTCGGTCGTCGGCGGCGACCAGCCGCAAGCGCTGGTCAGCGAGGCGGCAGAGGTGGTGTTCGCCGGGGAGGCCCGTGCGGTGCTGATCGCCGGGGCCGAGGCGACAGCCGCGATGAAGACGGCGCTGAAGGGTGGGAACCTTCTCGACTGGTCGGCATCGACGGATGGGCCGCTCGACGACCGCGGCCTCGGTGCGCCGCTGCTCACGCAATACGAGCTCACAAACGGTCTAGGCATGCCGACAACGACCTATCCGGCGTTCGAGCACGCGCTGCGCTCCCGGCTTGGTCTCGATCGGGCGGCGTACACGGCTCTGATGTCGGAGCTGTGGGCCGGGTTCTCCGAGGTCGCCGCGGCCAATCCTTTCGCTCAGTTTCCACAGGCGCGGTCCACTGCCTTTCTCGCTGCGCCCAGCGCCGAGAACTATCCGGTCAGCGACCCTCATCTGAAGTGGCATGTCGCGCAGGATGCGGTGAACCATGGGGCGGCGGCGGTCGTGACCACGGTGGCCACGGCGTGCGAGCTCGGTATCGACCCGAGCCGATGGGTGTTCCTGCACGGTTACGCGGGGGCGAAGGACGCGACGCCGACAATGCGTCCCGACCTGTCGCGATCGCGGGCGATCGAGGCGGTGCTGGCGGCGGCGCTGGCGCACGCGGGCAAGATGACGGACGAGATCGCGCACTTCGATCTCTACAGCTGTTTTCCCTGCGCCGTGCTGCTGGCCGCCGAGGCACTCGGGCTCGACTGGCGGCGAACGCGGGCGACCGTTACCGGCGGCCTGCCGTTCTTTGGCGGTGCGGGGAACAACTACTCGCTCCACGCCATCGCGACGATGGTCGAGCGGCTCCGCGCGGCGCCGGGGAGCTTTGGCCTGGTGCTCGCGAACGGCGGCTTCCTGTCGAAAGAAGCAGCCGGCGTTTATTCAACTGCAGCGCGCGAGGACTGGCAACCTCAGTCGAGCGTGGCGCTGCAGGCATCGATCGATGCCGGGGCCGGCCCAGCGCTCGTCGCAGCCGACTGCATGGGCGTGGTCGAGACCTATACCGTGACTTATGCCAAGGGGCAGGCGCAGCGCGGCTACATCGTCGCGGCGGCGCGGCAGGGACGGGTGCTCGCCCGTGCCCGCAGCGGCGACATGGCCATCCTCGCGGAGATGGCAGCGCGCGATCCCATCGGGCGCGGGGTGGAGGTCGTGCACGAGAACGGCGTCAACTTCATCGCCTGTTTCGACTGAACCGCTACCCGGGCATCGTAGCGAAAAGTGTCAGCCCAGGCGGGAGAATGACCCATCCCGGCTTGGCGCGCGTGAAGATGGCGACCGTCGGCACGAAGGCGGCAGGGTCGTCGAGGGTGCCGGCATAGACGGTGTGGCTAGTGTCGGTTCCAACGATGCCGCCGAAGACGAGACTGCCGCAGGTCGGACAGAAGTTGCGCACTGCTTCCGACCCGCGCGCGCTAGGGCTGGC
The DNA here is from genome assembly GCA_963846485.1 of uncultured Alphaproteobacteria bacterium. GTDB lineage: Bacteria > Pseudomonadota > Alphaproteobacteria > Sphingomonadales > Sphingomonadaceae > Polymorphobacter_B. Next base: position 117,795 of record CAWJWB010000007.1, read on the forward strand.
GAACTGCCGCGCCTCGCCGGTGATCGTCAGGGCAGTAGCGGCGAAACCCATGAACGGGATGAAGCCCGACCCCGACGCGCGGCGGCAGTCGGTGCAGCAGCAGTAGCCGGCGAGGGTAGGCGCGGCGGTAGCGGTGTAGCGGAGGGTGCCGCACAGACAGCCGCCGGTGAGGGGGAATGAGCCCATGCCGATCGTGATGCCACGCGCGGGCGTCAGTCGCCATTCCGAAAACGTTGGTAGCGCTATTGGCTGCGAAGCACGTCGTGCCGCCGGTTAGCCGTCGTGCGGGTTAGAGCGGTAAGGACGCCTGATCCGCCGGCCGTCTCGCCGCGGGTCAGCGCGAACGCGGAAAACGCCAAGGGCGACTTCCGCGTTCGTTTCGCCGCGTCAGCGCTTCGAGAACTGGAAGCTCTTGCGCGCCTTCGCCTTGCCGTACTTCTTGCGCTCGACGACGCGCGGATCCCGGGTCAGGAAACCGGCGTGCTTGACGACCGGGCGGAGTGCCGGCTCGAAGCGGGTCAGGGCCTGACTGATCCCGTGCTTGACCGCGCCCGCCTGGCCCGACAGGCCGCCGCCCTTGACGGTGGCGATGACGTCGTACTGGTCGCGCCGCTCGGCGACGTCGAACGGCTGGTTGATGACGAGGCGCAGCGTCGGCCGGGCGAAATACTCGGTCTGGTCGCGGCCGTTGACGACGATCTTGCCCGAACCCGGCTTGATCCAGACGCGGGCGATGGCGTTCTTGCGCTTGCCGGTGGCATAGGCGCGGCCCTGCGCGTCGATCTGCTGCTCGCGCAACGGTGCAGCCGAAACGCCGTCGTTGTGAAGCGCGTTGGCCTGCGCGGCGTCGCCCTGGAGCGCGCCGAGGTCGGCGAGCGACTGGCGGTTGTCGTCGATCATGCTGCTTCACCCGTCGCGTTGGTGGTCGAGCCGGTGCGCCCGATGGTGTTCTTCGAGATTCATGCCCGCGACGTCGAGTACCTCGGGCGACTGCGCCGCGTGCGGGTGATCGGGGCCCTTGAATATCCGCAGATTGCGCATCTGCTGCCGGCCGAGCGGGCCGCGCGGAACCATGCGCTCAACCGCCTTCTCGAGCACGCGCTCGGGGAAACGACCGTCCAGCACCTTGGCCGCGGTCACTTCCTTGATGCCGCCGATGTAGCCGGTGTGGCGGTAATACACCTTCTGCTTGGCCTTGTTGCCGGTGAAGCGGACCTTCTCGGCGTTGATGACGATGATGTTGTCGCCGCAGTCGACATGCGGCGTGAAGCTCGCCTTGTGCTTGCCGCGCAGGCGGTTGGCGATCAGCGAGGCGAGGCGCCCCACGACGAGGCCGTCGGCGTCGATCAGCAGCCACTTCTTCTCGACGTCGGCGGGCTTGACCGACTCTGTCATGCGCGAAAGCATTTTAGGGTGTCCGAATGCGATTGAGCGGCGGCTAATCGCGTATCTCAGCTCACAATGCAAGCAAAATGGCGGCTTTCGCGAGTGGTATCAGGCTACCGCTGGACGGCGAAGGCTCCACTGCGCGGTCCAGATCGTCGCGGCCAGCAGCGCCGCAGCACAGGCCTGGTGCGCGGCCGCCATCGCGATCGGTACGCCATGGACGATCGTCAGCACGCCGAGCGTAAACTGGAGCACGACAAGGCTCGCGAGCGCGCCGCTCCGCCTGCCGGCGCCGGCGCGGAAGGTGACCAGGGCGACCGCGAGTGCGGCGGCGGCCACTGCATAGGCCAGGGTCCGGTGGACGAACTGGACGCTTAACGGATCGGCGACGATGCTGGCGAGCGGCGGCACCAAGCGCCCCAACATCAGCGGCCAGGTGTCGGCGGCGTGGCCCGCGCGCAAGCCGGCGGTCAGCGCTCCCCACGCAATCTGTACCGCAAGAAGGCCAAAGAACGGCACAACCCAGCGGCGGGGCCGCGGTATCGTCACCGGAGCGGCCGGAAGCAGGTCCAGCGCGGTCCACAGGCTCACCGCGAGGATGGTCAGTGCGACCGACAGATGAAACGCCAGCCGTTCAGGCGCGACCGAGGGGCGGTCGACGAGACCGCTCGCCACCATCCACCAGCCGACAATCGGCTCCAGCGCGCCGAGACCGAACAGAAGAATCAGTCGCTTGCCGAAGCCCACGGGAACCTGCCGCCGCAGCGCGAACCAAGCCATCGGCACGACGAGAGCGACGACGAATACGCGCGCAAGAACGCGGTGCAGGTACTCCCAGAAGAAGATGGCTTTGAACGCCGCGATCCCCATGTCGGCGTTGACCAGCACCCCCTGCGGGCTGGTGCGATAGGCGGCGTATTCGCGTGCCCAGTCGGCCGCCGTCAGCGGCGGGACGATGCCGCCGACGGGATCCCAGCGGACGATCGACAGGCCGGACTCGGTCAGCCGGGTGATGCCGCCGACGACGACCATGACGAAGACGATGGCGGCGACGGTCAGCAGCCATGCGGCGACCCGCCGCGGTTCGGCGCGGACGGCGCTACGGACAGGAAGAGTGAGGGCGGCGGTGGCCATGCCGTGCCCTATGCCCCGGTCGTCGCGGAGCGCCAAGATGGCAGCGCGTCGCGCCTGGCGCTGTGTTGCGGGCGTGCATCGCTTGTGCCGCGAAGCGACAGCCGTAGCTGCCGAGCGGTTCGACATCGCCGCCGCTTCGCGCTAACCGGAGGGTTACGACTGACCACCACAGGTGCTTGCCCGTGAGCCAACGCCCCCTGACGCCTCTGCTCGACGGCGTCGACACGCCCGCCGACCTCCGCCGGCTTGACGCCGGCGATCTCCGGCAGGTTGCCGACGAGCTGCGCCACGAACTGATCGACGCGGTCAGCGTAACAGGCGGGCATCTCGGCGCCGGGTTGGGCGTGGTCGAACTGACGGTGGCACTGCACTATGTGTTCAACACGCCCGAGGACACGCTGATCTGGGACGTCGGCCATCAGGCCTACCCGCACAAGATCCTTACCGGTCGCCGTAGCCGCATCCGTACTTTGCGCGCGCCCGGCGGCCTGTCGGGCTTCACCAAGCGCAGCGAGAGTGCCTTCGACCCGTTCGGCGCGGCGCATTCATCGACCTCGATTTCGGCCGCGATCGGCTTCGCGGTGGCGAACAAGCTCGCCGATCGGCCGGGCAAGGCCATTGCCGTGATCGGCGACGGGGCGATGTCGGCCGGCATGGCCTACGAGGCGATGAACAACGCCGAGGCCGCCGGCAACCGGCTCGTCGTTGTCCTGAACGACAACGACATGTCGATCGCGCCGCCGGTCGGAGCCCTGTCGGCGTATCTCGCCCGAATCTACTCGTCGCGCCCGTTCCTCGAATTACGCGATCTCGCCAAGCTGCTCGCCAAGCGGACGATGGGGCCGAACCTGCAGCGGACCGCCAAGCGGGCGGAAGAGTATGTCCGCACCCTCGCCAGCGGCGGCTCGTTCTTCGAGGAGCTCGGCTTCTACTACGTCGGGCCGATCGACGGGCATAATCTCGACCACCTCATTCCGGTGCTGGAGAATGTCCGCGACGCCGCCGAGGGGCCGATCCTGGTCCACGTCGTGACGCAGAAGGGCAAAGGCTACGCCCCTGCCGAAGCGGCCGCCGACAAGTATCACGGCGTCCAGAAGTTCGACGTCATCACCGGCGCGCAGGTCAAGTCGAAGGCCGGCGCCCCGCAGTACCAGAACGTTTTCGCCGCCCAGTTGATCAAGGAGGCCGAAGCCGACGACAAGATCGTCGCGATTACCGCCGCCATGCCGTCGGGCACCGGGCTCGACAAGTTCGCGGCAAAGTTCCCCGAGCGCACCTTCGACGTCGGCATCGCCGAGCAGCACGCCGTCACCTTCGCCGCCGGGATGGCGGCGCAGGGGATGCGGCCGTTCGCCGCGATCTACTCGACCTTCCTGCAGCGCGCCTACGACCAGGTCGTCCACGACGTCGCCATCCAGAACCTGCCCGTCCGCTTCGCCATCGACCGCGCGGGGCTCGTCGGGGCCGATGGCGCCACGCACGCCGGGTCATTCGACGTGACCTATCTGGCGACCCTGCCCAACTTCGTCGTCATGGCCGCCGCCGACGAGGCCGAGCTGACGCACATGGTCCACACCATGGTGAAGCACGACTCCGGCCCGATCGCCGTCCGCTATCCGCGCGGCGAGGGCACAGGCGTCGCTATTCCCGAGCAGCCGCAGGTGCTGGAGATCGGCAAGGGGCGGATCGTGCGCGAGGGCAAGACCGTCGCCATCCTGTCGCTCGGCTGCCGCCTGGGCGAGGCCCTCGCCGCTGCCGACGACCTTGACGGCCGCGGCCTGTCGACGACGGTGGCCGACATGCGCTTCGCCAAGCCCTTGGACGAGGCGCTGATCCGCAAGCTCGCGCTCAGCCACGACGTGCTGGTGACGATCGAGGAGGGCGCGGTCGGCGGTTTCGGCGCGCACGTGCTGACCTATTGCAGCGACACCGGTCTGACCGACGGCGACCTCAAGATCCGCACCATGCGCCTGCCCGACCTGTTCCAGGACCAGGATGCGCCGACGGCCCAGTACGCCACCGCCGGTCTCGACGCGGCGCACATCGTCGAGACCGTGCTGTCGGCGCTGCGGCACAACAGCGTCGGCGTCGTGGAGGGCGTGCGGGCCTGACCTGCCGCGCCGCGAACACCCCGGCTGGCGGTAGCCGCGCCGACGGGCTAAACCGGATCCATGCTCCCCGAGACTCCCGCCGAACGTGCGCGCCGCAAGTTCGTCTTCGGTGTGCTCGAGCAGGTCTCGAACATCCTGGGCGCAATGGCGGCGAGCGTCCTCGTCGTCGGCCTGATTCTGCCGGCCATCGCTGCCGTGGCGGGCACGAACAAGGTCGCTGCGGGCGACCTCATCCAGATCGCGAAGCTCGTGGTCGCTTTCGCCGCCATCGCCGCGGTGACGGCGGCGATCGTCCGCGGCCTCGCCCGCGGCATTGACGATGACGCCGGGCCGCTGCTGCGCCGGACGCAACGCGACGACCTGCTCAGCGGTGAGCAGTAGTGGGCATGATGGCGGCAACCCATGCCGCCTTCGGCATCGGCACCGCATTCATCGTCGGCCTCCTGCTGGTCGCGGTGGCGCTGTATCTCTGGGCGCGGCCGCGGCGGTGACCGGGCGGCGGCGCGTCGGCGCGTGAAAGGCGAGCGCGCCGATGCGGCGCTCGTCGCGCGGGGGCTCGTGGAATCCCGAACGCGGGCGCAGGCGCTGATCCTCGCCGGGCTGGTGTTCGCCGGCGACCGGCGGGTGGAGAAGGCCGGCCAGGCGGTCGCACCAGACCTGACGCTTACGGTGAAAGGGCGCGATCACCCCTGGGTTTCGCGCGGCGGTGTCAAGCTGGCGCACGGGCTCGACCACTTCGGCTGGGATGTTGCCGGGATGACTGCGCTCGATGTCGGTGCCTCAACCGGCGGCTTTACCGACGTGCTGCTGACGCGCGGCGCGGCGCACGTCTATGCCGTCGACAGCGGCACCAATCAGCTCGCGTGGAAGCTACGCGACGATCCGCGGGTGACCGTGCTTGAGCAGACCAGTGCGCGTATCCTGACGCCGGCGCACATCCCGGTCGCTGTCGACATGATCGTCTGCGATGCGAGCTTCATCAGCCTGGCCAAGGTGCTCGACCGTCCGTTGACCTTCGCCGCTCCCGACGCGCGGTTGCTGGCGCTGATCAAACCCCAGTTTGAGGCGGGGCGTCATGAAATCGGCAAGGGCGGCGTTGTTCGCGACCCCGGCATCCACGCTCGGGTCTGCGCCGAAGTCGCCGGCTGGCTGGCGGCACAGGGCTGGCGCGTCGAGGGCGTCGAGCCCAGCCCGATCACCGGTCCCGAAGGGAACGTCGAGTTCCTGATCGCGGCGCGGCGTTGACGGATTTGTGGTGCAACGCCACATCGGCTGCTAGAGGAGCCCGCATCATGCAATCGCAAAACCGTATTTTCGAGGACATGTCGAAGATCGCCACCTCGGCGATGGGAACCATGGCGGGCGTCGGCCGGGAGGTCGAGACGATGATCCGCGCCCGCGTCAAAGAGCTTGTCGGCGGCATGGATATGGTCGAGCGCGACGAGTTCGAGGCCGTTAAGGCGATGGCGGCGACCGCGCGGGCCGAGGTCGAGGCGCTAAAAGCGGAGATGGCTGCCATGCGTGCCGCTCCCGCAGCGGGCGAGGTGCCCCCGGAGAGCACAGGAAGCGCCCCGATTGTCTAGTTACCCACAAGATTTAGCGATCATCGCGAAGAACTCACTTGTCTCCGGTCGCTGCGGTCGGCAGCGTGCGGCAGTGCAGCACGGAGGGCCGGGCCGATGACGCAGGTGGACAGCGACTATCAGCCCGCACCGGCCGCGCCGATCGACATGCTGGAGCATTATTTCAACGCTCACGGGTGGGCATTCGAACGGTCGGGTGACGAGGAGATCACGGCCTCGGCGGCGGGCTCGTGGGGTAGTTATCAGCTTCGTGCGCTGTGGCGGCAGGATGACCGCGTGCTGCAATTCATTGCCATGCCCGACATCCGCGTGCCCGACAGTAAACGTGCGGCGATGTACGAGACGCTCGGCCTGATCAACGAGCAGCTGTGGATCGGCCATTTCGAGATGTGGGCGGCGGACGGCACCCTGCTGTTCCGACATGCGACTTTTCTCGACAGCCCGGACGACGAGGAGGAGATCGATCTGACGCTCGGCCAGGCCGAAATGCTGGTCGATGCGGCGATCGACGAGTGCGAGCGCTTCTACCCGGTCTTTCAGTTCGTCCTGTGGGCGGGCAAATCTCCGGCGGAGGCGATCGAGGCCGCGCTGCTGGATACGGTCGGAGAGGCGTAAGTGCCCGCGCCCGGCAGCCTGTGGCTGATCGGGGCCGGCAACATGGGCGGCGCTCTGCTCGAGCGCTGGCGCGCGGCGGGGCTTGACCCGGTCGTCGGCGACCCTCGTCTCGGGCTGCATCTGCCTGCCCAGGGCTCCCCCGAAACTGTGGTTCTGGCAGTCAAGCCCCAGGTCTGGATCGCGGCGACCGCCATGCTCGGCGAGCGGGTCGGGCGCGGAAGCCAGGTGGTATCGATCATGGCCGGCGTCAGGACCCCGGCGCTGGCGGACCGCTTTCCCGGAGCCACCATCTCGCGGGCCATGCCGAACCTTCCCGCAGCGCTGGGTGCCGGCGTGACCGGACTGTTCAGCCCGCAGGCCGCGCCGAACGAGCGCAGGCGATTGGTCGACCTTTTCGCTGCTGCCGGGACATCGGCTTGGCTCGAGGATGAAGATCAATTCGACGCGCTTACCGCCGTCTCCGGTTCCGGCCCGGCTTATGTCTTCGCGTTCACCGAGGCGCTGGCGAGCGCTGCGGTCGCTGAAGGCCTGCCGCCGCTGCTTGCTGCGCGGCTCGCGTCGGCGACCGTCACCGGCGCGGCGGCGATGCTCCAGGGCGGCGGCGATCCCGCAGCGATGCGCGCGAGCGTGACCAGTCCGCAGGGGACGACCGCGGCAGGGCTGGCGGTTCTCCTGCCGGCGCTGACACCGCTGATGCGCGACGCCGTCGCCGCCGCGGCCGCGCGCTCGCGCGAGCTCGGACGACAGGAGAGGCCATGAACCCGATGCTCCGCGCCTGGACCGAGGTCATCGCGCGCGATGGCTGGGCGGCCGCTCGCCTAGACGCGGTAGCCGCAGTGGCCGCCGTCGATGCGGGGCGCATTGCCGAGACATTGCCGGACCGTTGGACAGCGGTGTCGGCCTTTGTGCGCCACGTGGAGACGGCAGCCCTCGCGGAGGCCGGTGATAGTGGGACCGTTCGCGACCGGCTTTTCGCAATGATTATGGCTGGTTTCGATGCGGCGCAGGACGCGCGCACTGCCGCTACAACCGTCGCCGCCGCCTGGCCGGGCGATCCGGCCCTCGCCGTCTTCCTCGGCCTGAATCTATCGAGGTCACTCGGACGACTTGCCGAGGCAGCCGGGATTTCCGGAGGTTTCGGGGGGATCGTGCGGACGCAGGCACTCGGTCTATTGTGTCTGGCGGTCGCGCGTGTCTGGCTGAGCGACGAGAGCGCCGATCTCGGCGCGACGATGAAGGAGCTCGATACCCGGCTGGCGCAGGCGGAGAGCTGGGTGCGTCGGCTGCCGCATCGCGCGCCGCCGGCAGCTACGCCGCCCGATCTGCTGGCGCTTCCCGCTGCAACGCCTCGACCAGCGGCCGATCCTCCGGTGGGATAAGGCCGGTCAGGACCTGCCAGAAACCGCTCACCGCTGCCTGCCCGGCGTGACCGTAGGCGCGGGTGACACCCTCGCGCAGGCACTCGAACAGCTCGTTTTCCAGCTGCTCTCCGGCGGGCGTCAGGCTGAGCATCCGCTGCCGCCGGTCACGAGTACCGACGGCCTGGACCACCAGGCCGCGTGTTTGGAGATCACCGAGGACCCGGCTCAACGACTGCTTCGTGATGTTGAGGAGATCGAGCAGGTCGCCGATCGGCAGGCCGGGTCGGCGGGCGATGAAGTAGAGCGCGCGGTGATGCGCCCGTCCGAGCCCCTGAAGCGCGAGATGGGCGTCGGCACCTTTGACCATATTGCTGTAGCCGAAGTAGAGAAGCTCGATCCCGCGTCGGATCTCGGCGTCGCGAAGGAACAGCGGCGAAGCGGTCAGGGACGCGGTGCGGAGCGGATTTACGTCAGCCATGTTGACGCTTTTGACACCGGAATGTTACGCCGTGCAACCCCGCATCGCAGTTTTGGTATAGGACGCTGACGTATGGCCTTGCTCGACCCGACGTTCGACGACCGCGACGGGTACATCTGGCACGATGGCCGGCTGGTGGCCTGGCGTGATGCCAAGGTCCACGTCCTGACGCACGCGCTTCACTATGCCAGCGCCGTTTTCGAAGGACTGCGCTGTTATGATGGCGAGCCGTTCGCCCTCGCCGCGCATAGCCAGCGGCTGATCGACTCGGCAGCCCTGCTAGGATTTGATCTACCTTGGTCGCGCGAGGAGATTAATGCGGCGGTGCGCGCGACAGTGGCAGCGAACGGCCTGGTGGACTGCTACATACGGCCGATTGCCTGGCGCGGCTCGGAGCAGATGGGCGTCGCGGCGCAGAAGACGCGGCCACACCTGGCAATCGCGGTCTGGCCGTGGGGTGCCTATTTCGGCGAGGAAGCGCTACGCAAGGGACTCAGGCTCAACATCGCGCACTGGCGACGACCCGCGCCCTATACCGCGCCGACGCGGTCGAAGGCTGCGGGCCTCTACATGATCTGCACGTTGTCCAAGCACGCCGCGGCCGACGCGGGATACGACGATGCCCTCATGCTCGACTGGCGAGGGCAGGTCGCCGAAGCTACGGGAGCTAATATCTTCTTCGTCAGGGACGGGGTGCTGCACACGCCAACTCCTGATTGCTTCCTCGACGGCATTACTCGCCGCACGGTGATTGCGCTCGCGCGCGAGCGCGGCATCGAAACGGTCGAGCGTGCGATCTGGCCGGAGGAGCTGGAAAGCTTCGAGCAGGCGTTTCTGACCGGCAGCGCCGCCGAGGTGACGCCTCTCGCCGAGATTGGGCCGTGGCGCTTCGAGGTGGGAAGCCTGACGCGCGACTTGGCGGCAGCCTACAGTGCCCACGTCCGCAGCCGTGGCTCGTCGCTGCTTTCGGGCGACGCGTCGCTTAAGGTGGCGTAACGCGCTCGATGCTGCTACGCAGCATGGTGTGGTCAGGAAAGCTTCACGCATTTGTAATGGTGCTGCGGCATTGACCGATCACGGGGGGAAACGGGTCGTTTTTTTGGTTTCTGACGGCGGTTTCCGATATGGTTCAAGGAACTAGTCTCACTCTAGCCATGCTGACGGCAGCGCTGTGGATCGTTCCGTCCGTTGGTACGAAGGGAATGGGCACCCTGAACCAGCGTGTCGTGCACCCCGATGCGCGCCTTGTCGACGACGGAAGTGCGTCGCGTGGTACCCTCGCCAGGCTGGATAGTCTCGTCGAAGGCGCTCTCCGCTTCTAGTTGCAAGGGTTTGACCGCACCGGGAGCGCTGCGTAAAGCGGCCCGGTAGACCGACATGCGAGCGGGTAGGGGATTGAATGTGATGCGCCGTTGGCGGGCCGTTGCGGCGGTTCTCGCTGTCCTCGTCAGCTTGCCCGCCTTTGGTCAAAGCCTTGATCCGCGTGTCCTGCAGCAGTTGCAAAGCCAGCTTGGTGCGGGCAACGCCCCCCTTACCGGGGGTAGTCCCATCGATGCCGCGCGGACCAGCGAGCGGACGGGCAACGGTTCCGGTGATGCGACGGTAACGCCAGGCGTACGGGTCGACACCGAGGAGGAGCAGGCGCTGCGCCGGGAGCAGTCCCGCCAGCAGCTGGAGCGGCTATACACGCCATCGCCGATCGAGCGGGAGTATCGCGCCCGTCTTGCGGACCCGACGCTACGCCAGTTCGGCTACGACCTGCTGCAATCGGGTCAGCGCGGAAGCCCGGGTAGCCTGACGGGCAGCGTCAGCGACAGCTATGTCGTCGGCATCGGCGACGATCTTGTCGTTCAGTTTCAAGGCGCGACCAACGAAAGCCGCACGATCCGCGTCGACCGGGAGGGTAGGATCGTGGTCGGTGCCCTGCCGCCGATCTACGCTGCCGGGCGCTCGATCGGTGCCGTCCGGCGGGAGATCGAGGCGGCAACGAAGCGCACGCTGCTCGGGACCGAAGTATTCGTCTCGCTCGGTTCGGTCCACGCCATCACCGTCTTCGTCGGCGGTGAGGTCGACCGGCCGGGCCAGTACAATCTTACCTCGCTATCGGACGTCGGGGCTGCGCTGTCGCTGGCCGGCGGTGTCCGCCGCTCGGGCAGTCTGCGCAACGTTCGCATCATTCGAGCCGGCGGCGGCTTCACGGTCGACCTTTACGGCCTACTCGGCATTGGCGTCCCACCGAGCGTACGGCTGCAGGACGGCGATCGCATTGTCGTTCCCGTCATCGGTGATACGGTGGCCGTCGCGGGCTCAGTGTCGCGACCCGGCATTTATGAGATCCGTCGCGGCACGAGCGTCGGTGCCGTTCTCGACTATGCCGGCGGCGCGCTTCGCCCGCGTGGTAACACCCTTGCGATCAGCCGCATATCCGCCGGGGGCGAGGAGGTCTTCGTCCGCGCTGTAAGCTTGGCGAGCCCGATCCAGCCCGGTGACGCCATCGTCCTGACCGGCGGCAGCGCAGGCGGTGCGACGGGGCGGGTAGTGCTGCGCGGCTATGTCGAGAACCCTGGCCCGCGCCCGCTCGTGACTGCGCCGACCGTCCGCGACCTGCTCGGCGACGTCGCGGACCTGAGGTTCGACACCTATCTGCCGATGGCCGTTCTTATCAGGCGCGATCCGGAAACCGCCGCGCGCGTCTTCCAGCCGGTCAACCTCATTACGGCGCTGCGGTCGCGACCGGCAGTGGCGTTGCACAGTGACGACCGGCTGTACGTCTTCAGCCGTGCTGACATCGCCTTCCTCAATACTCTGGCGGTCCGGCGCATCGCCCTCGGCCAGCCCAATCCCTATCCCGAGTGTCGCTCGCTCGCCCGTCTCGAGGTGTTGGCTAACGACACAAGGTCGGCGCGCTTCGACGTCGTCACGCGTGGAGCGCTCGTCGTCGATCGAAGCGGCCAAAGCGACGTTGCGGTCGGTGGCAACTTGCGGGCGGTGCGGGGGGACGAGAACATCCGCACCGGCAGCGAAGCGCTTGCCAGTCAGTCTCAGGCTCAAGGGCAGGGTCAGGGTCAGGGTCAGGGTCAGTATACGGCCACGGCGTCGGATCGCACGACGCCGGTCTTTGGACCTGACGGCAAGCCGCTGGCGACCGACGAACCGGTCGGTCGGTGCCCGTCGATCTTCGAGGAAGAGCCCGAACTGCTTCCGGTGCTGATCGAAAACGCGGTTGCCGTGGGTGGTGCGGTGCGTTCGCCGGGCGCTTATCCTGTTGCCGGATCGCTTTCCGCGCGTGACTTGGCCGCCGTGGCTCAGGGCACGATCCCCAACATTGCCGACCTGACGCTCGACGTGACGCGTGGCGGGGACCTGCAGCGGATCGTTGCGACGGACGACGCTGTGTTGACGCAGACGCGGGTGCGCGCGGGCGACAACCTGCGCTTCAACGCCCTGACCCCGCAGTTCGAGAACGGCGGCGTTCTACTGACGGGCGAAGTGGCGCGTCCTGGCCTCTATGCCATTCGAAAGGGCGAACGACTGTCCGAGCTTGTCGCCCGCGCGGGCGGGATGACGTCGCTCGCCTATCCGTATGGTTCGATCTTCACCCGGCGCAGCGTCAAGGAAGCCCAGCAGGAGGGCATCCGGCGTACGACGCGGGAGCTGACCAATGCGTATATCACGGCCGCCGCGCGGAAGACGTCCTCGACTGGAGGCGGCGAAACGGCGTCGATCGCCCAGCTGATAAACTCGCTGGGTTCGGTCGAAGCGCCCGGCCGCGTGGTCATCGAAGCGGATCCGCGGGCGCTCGCGTTGCGACCGGATCTTGATACGGTGCTGGAGGCGGGCGACACCCTGTATGTGCCGAAGCGGCCCAACTATGTCCTGGCGCTCGGCGACGTCAGCAATCCGGGCGCGCTGCAGTTCGTCGCCGGCAAGACCGCGATCGAATATATCGGCGAGACTGGCGGCACGTCGAAGAGCGCGGACAAACGCCGCATCTTCCTCGTCCTGCCGAACGGGACCGCGCAGCCTCTGCGCGACCTGAAGGCAATCAATGCCAAGGTCATTGTGCCGCCGGGCAGCACGATCATCGTGCCGAAGGACATCGATCCGCTGTTCACGCTCGACCTGATCCGCGACATTTCGGGCATCTTCGGCACGCTGATCAGTTCGATCGCGACCGTCAGCATCCTCGCGACCCGCTAATCCCGGCGATGTTCACGCTGCTCTGCGCGGTGCTCGGAGCCGCGATTGCGGCGGTGATCGGCGTGGCGGCGAGGTCGATCGGCGGTACGCTCGGCCTGCTCGACTTTCCCGATGACCCCGGCGGCCGCAAACTTCATGCCGGCGTGACGCCGCTGGTCGGCGGTCTTGCGGTCACGTTGGCGACGCTGGCTGCCATCGCGGTCATCGCGGCGTTTGCTAACGATAGGGGCGGTACGGCCGGTCGTGATCTCGTCAGGCTGGCCGGGGCGGTCGGTGTCATGTTCCTCATCGGGGCCGCCGATGACCGTTTCGACCTTAGTGTCCGCATCCGGCTGGGTTTGGCGACGGTGGTTCTTGCCTTTGTCATCGCCAGTGTTCCGGATTTTGCACTGACCTTCATGCGCTTCGGGCAGGCGCCGGCAATGACATTGCTCGGCTGGGCCAGCGTGCCGTTCACCTTGCTATGCGTCGTCGGGCTCCTGAATGCGGTGAACATGGCCGATGGCAAGAACGGCATCGTCATCGGGCTGGCGCTGATCTGGTCGGCCTTTCTCATTGTGCATCTGTCGCCCGAGCTGCGGCCAGTCCTCGCGGCTGTCGCCGGAGCGCTTGCCGTGCTCTTCGTCTTCAATCTTCGTGGCCGGCTTTTCCTTGGTGACGGAGGCAGCTACGCCGTGTCGGCGCTGTTCGGACTGCTTGCGGTCGCAACGTACAACCGCGCATTTGCCGATATCGGCGCCGACGACGTTGCCCTGCTTTTCGCCGTGCCCGTGTTCGATACCTTGCGTCTGGTTGTCAGTCGCATGGTCGAGCGCAAGTCGCCTTTTGCCGGAGGTCGCGACCACCTTCACCATTATCTTCATGCGACCGTCGGCTGGCCTCGCGGCCTCTACATCTACCTTGCTCTCGCCGGCTTGCCGGTGGTGGTCGCGGCGCTCGTGCCGGGAACGGCCCTCATCTGGCTCGGCTCGAGCTTTGTCGCCTATGTCGCGGTGCTCGTCTGGGCGCGCTGACCGCTTGTCATCAAGGCGCAACCGCGTAGAAGCCGGCTCCATCGTTGGGGCGTCGCCAAGCGGTAAGGCACCGGTTTTTGGTACCGGCATCCGCAGGTTCGAATCCTGCCGCCCCAGCCAGCCTCACGCCGCGAGACAGGCGGGCTAATCCAACGCGACGCTCGGCTGACCGTTTGACCTGACACCGGTGTCCAACGCCGTGCGGGCAGCTCGCAGATGGGCCGTGCCCCCGTCCACATCGCTAGCCGGTGTCATGGCGTAGCGGGCGGCACGTCGTCCAGTGTGGCCGGCGCGGCGGCCGCGGACGGCGCGGCGTCGCCAGGCGCCATGATGCCGTGCGCGCGCGCAAAAACCGCCAGTCGGGGGGCCGCCATGCGCGCGGCAGCGAGATCGGCCTCGGCGTCGGCCCGCCCCATCCGCGCCTTGGCGACGCCGCGACCGTAGAGCGCCCAAGGCATCTTCTGCTTCGCCAATACCAGGTCATAGTCGGCCACCGCACCGGCCAGGTCGCCGCGGCGCAGGCGGACGAGGCCGCGGCTGTCGAGAATGGCGAGGTTGCCCGGCTCGAGCCGATGGGCGGCAGCGCAGTCCTTTTCAGCTAGCTCGAGGTCGGTGCCCAGCAGGGCGCGCGCCCAGCAACGGGCGTTGAGCGCGGCAGCCTGCTTGCTGTCGTCACGGTGAACAGCCATCCACAGGTCGAACTGTGCAATCGCCCGGGGCAGGTCGCCGAGCCGCGAGTACAGCTCCCCCAACGCCAGCCGCACGTCGGCCTCACGCGACGCGGCGGCGTCGACGGCCATCAGGTCTGCGAGCGCACCGGCGCGGTCGCGGCCGCCAAGCCGAGCCACAGCGCGGCGCATCAGGGTCGGCACGTCGTCGGGGCGTAGCTTCAGTGCCGCGTCGAGGTCGGCCATGGCAAGGAACGGCTGGCGATTGCCGGCATAAGCGGCAGCCCGCTCCGACAGATAGCGCGCCTCCGTGGGCGCGAGGGCGATGGCCCGCGTCAGGTCGTCGATCGCCCGCCCATAATCATGCCGCGCCGAAAAGGCGGCGCCGCGGCGGGCGAAATCCTCGGCGGTCGCTGGCTCGTCCCTGGCGGTCACGGTCGTGTCCGCCGCTGCCGCAACAGGAACCGGCGCGCGCAGATTGAAGACGTTGCCGCCGTTGTAGGTGAAATAGAGCCGGTGCAGGTCGCGCGCGACATAGACGCGGTGCGACAGGAAGAAGTCGGCCCCGAGCAGCATATCGGGAGCGCCGACGCCGCCGCCCAGCTCCTCGATGACGTTGATGCGAGTCTTATGGACCTCCTCGGTGCCGATCTTGAAGACCGCGACGGGCACGGTCCACTCCCGCACGACGCGCTTGCCGAAGCCGCGGGCAATGCCGCTCTCGACCGCACCGGGCCCAGTAACGTCGATGCCGGCGCGAGCGGCGGCCGCGCGCGAGATCGCGGACGTCGCCGCGCCGGTGTCGAACAGGACACGGATGCTGGTGCCGTTGATCGAGGCGGTGGCGACGATACGGTTGGGACGGGTGCCGATACCGAGCTCGGTCACGACCTCCGAGCCTGTGCCCGGTGCCCAATAGGGGAAGTCGGCGCGGGTGCAGCCCGTGGGCTTGATCAGGCGAACGACCCCGCGGGCGAGGTCGTATTCGGCGTCGCCGATGCCGAGCACGTTGTACCCGACGACGCCGCCGCTGTCCTGGCCGACCTCGCTGCCGCCGACGAGGAACTTGACGCGGCGGAGCGACTGCCCGGCGATGCCGAACTGTTGCACGGTCGTGATGCTGACGGTCGCATCGCCGCCGATACCGCGCATGTAGAAGCCGGGCGGAGCGGGATCGAGGTGCAGCCCGAACTGGCGCGCACTGCCCGGAGTGATGACGCTGTAAAAGGCGCCGCTGTCGACGAGGAACGGCGCCTCGGTGCCGTTGACCGTCGCCGTGGTCGTCGGGCGGAGGCCCTGCATCGTGATCGGCAGGCTCGCCATGATCCCGATCTGGCATGCCGCCTCGGCCCGGCCGGCAGCAGCGGCGAGCAGGGTTGCCGCAAGGACGGCGCTCAGCTTCATACTTGCACCGCGTCGGCGATCGCTGCAATCCGCCGCGCCTCGGTCAGGTGCAGCCGCTCGACCATGCGCCCGTCGACGCGCAGCGCGCCCGCGCTCGCCGCAGCGGGATCGGCGAAGGCGGCGATCACCGCGCGGGCGTGAGCCACGGTATGCGGAAGAGGTGTGAAGGCCGCGTTTGCGGCGTCGATCTGGCCGGGGTGGATCAGCGACTTGCCGTCGAACCCCCAGGCGGCACCCTGCGCGCACTCGCGGGCGACGGCGACGGGATCGTCGAGGGCATTGCAGACCCCGTCGAGGGCAATCAGGCCATGTCCACGCGCCGCCAGCACGATCTGCGTGAGCACCGGCAGCAGCGGTCCGCGATCGGGTCCGGGCGTGCAGCGCATCGCGCTGGCGAGGTCGTTGGTTCCCGCAACCAGCGCGGCCAGCCCGTTGATGCCGCCTTCCGCGACTAGCCCGTCGAGGCGCAGAACGGCACGCGGAGTCTCGATCATCGCCCATAGCGGCACGCCGCCGCCGAGCACCGCTCGTGCCGCCGCCAGCTCAGCCGGCAGCTCGACCTTGGGCAGCAGCACGGCGTCCGGGTGCGCCGCGGCGACCGCGGCAAGGTCGTCGTCGGCCCACGGTGTGCCGAGACCGTTGACCCGGATGACGAATTCGCGCGTCCCGAAGCTGCCGATCGCCGCCACCGCGGCGGCGCGGGCGGCGATCTTCGCTTCGGGGGCAACGGCGTCCTCGAGGTCGAGGATGACGACATCGCACGGCAGCGTCCGCGCCTTTGCGATTGCCCGCGGGTTCGACGCCGGCAGGAACAGCGCGCTGCGGCGGGGGCGGACGGTCATCGCCGCAAGCCGGACTCGGACACCATGACGCAAATCTACGGCGCGACCGTCGCCTCGTCACGCGAAAGCCGCGCTCGCCGGGTGTGAAAAGCCAGCTTGCGTCAGCCGCTGGCCCGCGTCACGCTGGCGCGATGATCGTCGCGTACCGGGTCCCAAACTTTTTATCATCGTGGCCGTCCGGCGGGAAGCGCCGCGCCGTAAGCAGCGGCGACGCGGGTACCCGGTCCCAACGGCTGGCTAGACCCGCTGATCTGCTCCGCATCAGCGCTGCCGCTTTGCTCGCGGCTGCGGTGGCGGGGCCGCTTGCTGCCGCGCCGCAGACCGAGGCGGGCGCCTACACGCGGTACGAGCTACTGCTGCCCGCGACGCACAGCTTCCGCATCGTCTATGAGATCACCGCCACGACGCCGGGTGCGACGACCTATTTCAACCCAATCCGGCCCGGGAGCGTCGCCCGTGACGAGCAGGTGTTCGATGCATCGACGGGCCGCCCGCTGCGCTTTGCCGAAGCCGATGCCGCCGCAGCCCGCGCGGCCGGCGTCGCCGACGCTGCCGTCGGCGAACGCTTCATCGCCGTGACGCTCGCGCGACCCGTGCCCGACGGCGGCGGCGCCCGCTTGCGCATCGACAAGACGTACGAGGACGCGGGCAGCTATCACGGCGAGGGCGATGCGATCGTCTTCGACCGGTCGCTCGGCATCAAGCGCAACACGGTCGTCCTGCCGCCGGGCTACCGCCTGACGGCGTGCAATTTTCCGGTCCAGGTCCTCGAGCAGCCAGACGGGCGGATCGCGGTGTCGCTGTGGAACACGAGCCCGGCGGCCGCGCCTCTTGTCATCCGCGCCAGGGCCGGGCCGATGCGATCGCCCATTGTGTCGTCGGTCGCGGCGCTCCTGCAGGACCGCGCCGCCCAGAGCCGGGAGATCGTCTACTACCTCAACCCGCCCGAAACCCACAGCTTCGCGCTAACCCACGACTATACGGAGACGAGGGCCGGCGTGGCCGCGTACGTGAACGTCGTCCGCGCGGGCAGCACGGCATCGAACCCGTCGGCGCGCGACCTCGACACCGGCGCGGCGCTGGCACCGGAAGCGGTGCACGGGGCGGCCGCGATCCGGGCGATCGAGCCGGAAGCGACGGACCTTGCCGCCGACGCTGACGCTATCGTCTTCCGATTTCCGCCCGTTGCGCCGGGCGGTAGCCGCCGCATCCGGATCGCCGAGACCTACACCGATCCCGCGCGCTATGGCCTCAAGGGCGACGAGCTCGTCTGGCACCGCTCGTTCGGTCGCCCGATCAATTCCGTCGTGCTGCCGGTCGGCTGGGAGCTCAGCAACAGCTCGGTGCCGGCGACGGTGAGCACAACCGGAGACGGACGCGTCCGCCTGGACTTCGTCAATCCGCGTACGGACGAGATCGACACCGTGATCACGGCCCGCCGGTCATGATCTTCCCGATTGAAGCCGTCCGTGCCCGCTTTCCCGCGCTCGGCGTCACCGATGAGGGCCGGGCGCGGGTCTATTTCGACGCTCCAGGCGGCACGCAGGCCTGCGACAGCGCAATCGCAGCGATGGCAGCGCATCTTGCGGGGGGCACGGCCAATAGCGGCGGGGCGTTTGCCAGCTCGGTTGCGACTGATATGGCGAGTGCGGCCGCACATGAGGCGATGGCCGATCTTCTCGGCGCGGAGCCCGACGAGATCGCCTTCGGCGCGAACATGACGTCGTTGACGCTTGCCGTTTCGCGCGCGTTGGCGGCGCAGTGGCAGGCGGGGGACGAGCTGGTCGTGACGCGGCTCGATCACGACGCCAATGTCGCGCCTTGGCTGCGGGTCGCTGCCGACCGCGGCATGACGGTGCGCTGGCTCGACTTCGATCCCGGCACCGGCGTCTTGGCGGTCGACACGCTGCCCGGACTCCTCAACGAGCGCACCCGGCTGGTCGCCGTCGGCATCGCCAGCAACGCGCTCGGCACGCTGAGCGATGTCGCGACGATCGCGGCCACGGTGCGCGCGCATTCGCCCGCCTTGGTCTTCGTCGATGCCGTGCAGGCGGTGCCGCATGTTCCCGTTGATGTCGCCGCGCTCGGGGCCGACCTGCTCGTCTGCTCGCCGTACAAGTTCTTCGGTCCCCATGCCGGCGTGCTCTGGGGTCGACGCGAGGTGCTGGAGAGCCTGGCGGCCTACAAGGTCCGGCCAGCGAAGGCGGCCATCGCCGCGCGCTTCGAGACCGGCACGCCGTCGTTCGAGGCGCAGGCCGGCGTCACCGGGACGATCGAGTATCTCGAGTGGCTCGGCCGCGAGACCGGCGATCACAGCAACGACCGCGCGACCCGGTTGCGCGCCGCCATGGCCGCGTGCGGCGCGTACGAACGGGAACTCGGGGAGCGCATGCTGGCGGGGTTGGCGGCCGTTCCGGGACTGCACCTATACGGTCCGCCGACGATGGAGGGAAGGGTGCCGACCTTCGCCTTCACCATCGACGGCCATGCGCCGGACGCGGTCGCGGCACACCTCGCCGCGCGCAACATCTTCGTCTGGTCCGGCAACTTCTACGCTGTCGAGGTCGTGGATCGGCTCGGACTGGCGGACAGCGGAGGACTGATCCGGGTCGGCCTGGCGCATTACTCGACTGCCGCGGAGGTCGACGCGCTCATCGCCGAGCTGAATGAGTTGACGCGTGGCGAGGGCCGCGCGGTGCCCCTTACCTAGCCCAAGTGTCGCTCAGCGGTCGAGGACGGTTCGGACTTTGGCGGCCAGCGCCTCGACGGTGAAGGGCTTGCCGAGCAGGTCGACGCCGGGGTCGACGATGCCGTTATGGACCACGGCGTTCCGCGTGTAGCCGGTGGTGAACAGGACCTTGAGCCCCGGCCGCATCGCCCGCGCCGCCTCGGCCAGGCGGGCGCCGTTGACCTCGGGCATGACGATATCGGTGAACAGCAGCGCGACGTTCGCGTGCGCCTCGAGCAGACGCAGCGCGGCGACTGCGCTATCAGCCTCGAGCACGCGGTAGCCGAGCGTGTTCAGCGCCTCCACCGTGACGGCGCGCACGCCGGGTTCGTCCTCGACGACCAGGATCAGTTCGCTGCGGGCGCGTCCGACCGGCGCGTACTCGACGGCCGGTGCAGGCGCCGACACGCTCGCGCCGACGAGCCGCGGAAGGTAGAGCTTGACGGTCGTGCCCACGCCTACCTCCGAGTAGATCTTGACGTGGCCGCCCGACTGCTTGACGAATCCGTACACTTGGCTCAGCCCGAGCCCCGTGCCCTTACCGACGCTCTTGGTCGTGAAGAAGGGATCGAAGGCCTTGCTGATGACCTCGCGGGGCATGCCGCTGCCCGTGTCGGAGACGGCGACAAGGACGTACTCTCCCGGGGCGACGCCGAGCTCGCTCTCGGCATAGCGGTCGTCGAGCGCAGCATTGGCCGTTTCGATCGTCAGGCGCCCCTCGCCGGCCATCGCGTCGCGGGCGTTGATGGCGAGGTTGAGGATAACGTTCTCGAGCTGGTTGGGATCGGCATGCACCGGCCACACGTCGCGGGCGAGAACCGTCTCGATGTGGATGCCGCCGCCGAGCGAGCCGCGCAGCAGTTCCGACATGTCGCCGAGCAGGCGGTTGACGTCGGTCGGTTCGGGCTGGAGCGGCTGCTGGCGCGAGAAGGCCAGCAGCCGCTGGGTCAGCGTCGCAGCGCGCCGGGCACCGTCGGTGGCTGCTTCGACATAGCGCCGCGCGCGCTGGTCGCCTTCCGGCAACCGCCGCGACAGGAGCTCGAGCGAGCCGAGCACGACGGCGAGCATGTTGTTGAAATCGTGTGCGATGCCGCCGGTCAGCTGGCCGACCGCGTCCATCTTCTGCGCCTGACGCAGCGCCTCCTCGGCCGCCAGCAGGTCGCGCGTCCGCTCCTCGACACGGCGCTCCAGCGTGGCGTTGAGGTCGCGTAGCGCCATCTCGGCGCGCCGCTCGCGGTCAATGTCTAGCGCGGTAACGACGCTACCGACAATTGTGCCGCCGGTGCCCCTGATGGGCGCGGCGATGAAGCGCAGATAGACCTCAGCGCCGTCGCCGCGGCGATATAGCGCGTCCAGCTCCGCGCGCTCCTCGCCCGCTAGAGCGCGCGCCAGCGGATACTCCTCGGCTTCGACGCGCCGGCCATCGTCGTGGAAGCTGACATAGTCGCGGTAGCCGGCAACGTTCGGTGACTCGAGCAGCGCGTGGCCCATCATTTCTTCGAACTTCGCGTTGCCGCCGGTGATGCGGCCGTCGGGAGCGGCAGCGAAGATCAGTCCGACGGGCGCGGCGGCGATGACCGAGCGGAGCCGCGCTTCGCTGGCAAGGCGCTCCGCTTCGGCGCGGGCCCGTTCGGCGGCCTCCCAGGTCCGCGCGGCGACGGCCTCGACGAGCGCGATGTCGTCGGCATCCCATGCACCCTCGCCGTTGCACATCACGAACAGGCTGGCGCGCAGGCGACCGTCCCGGATCAGAGGAACGGAAATCAGGCCGCGGGTCCCAAGCTGCTGCCAGCCGGGCGCGATCCGGTGAGCGGCGAGAATGTCCGGGATGACGACCGTCGCGCCGGCGCGGTTCACCGCGATGAGCTCCGGACCGAAGGAGGCGAGTGGGAACTCGCCGGCGAACGGCTCCGCCTCGTGAAGGAACGGAGTCGACACCCTGACCCGGCCCGCGTCGTCGTCGATCTGGCTGTAGCCGACGCGATTGGCCTTGAGCTCGCGGCCGAGCGCTGCGGCGGCGGCGGCGAGGATGGCGTCGGGGTCGCCCAGCGTGCGGATGCGGTCGCTCAGCGCGAGCAAGACGGCTTGGTGACGCGCCTGCCGCCGGTGGCGGGTGATGTCGATCGCGGTGCCGATGGCGCGCACGCAGCGATCTTCGACGAACAGGCCCTTGCCCTTGGCGGCGATCCAGCGGACGACGCCGTCCTCGCGCCCGATCGTCCGGTACTCGACGTCGTAAACGGCGCGGGTGCCGGGATCGAGCGCCGCGGCAAAGGCTGCCGACGTGGCGGCGAGGTCGTCGGGATGCAGCCCGGCGTAGAAGTCGGCCATGCTGCATGGCGCGTCCGGCGACAGGCCGAACATCGCCTTGGTCCGCGCCGGCCAGGTCAGCACGCCGGTTTCCAGATCGAGGTCCCAGGTGCCGATACCGGCGGCTTCGGTTGCCAGCCGGAGCGATTCCTGGCTCAACTCGAGCTGGGCCTCGGCGAGCCGGCGAGCGGTCACGTCCTGCGCGATGCCGACGAGGCGCAAGGCCGTGCCGTCGGGGGCGCGCTCGACCTCGCCGCGCGACTCGAGCCAGGATATTCCGCCGTGCTCGTGCACGATGCGCACGGCACTCCGGTAGTTGGGCGCCTCTCCGCTGAGGGCCTGGTCGAATGCGGCCGCCGCGACCTCGAAGTCGTCGGGATGGACGCGGTCGCGCATCATCGCGAAGGTCGGGATCGTCCCGGCGGGCAGGCCGAACAGCGAGCCGAGCGTCGCCGTCGCGGTCAGCGTCAGGTCGGGGAGCGACAATTCCCAAACTCCGATCTGCCCGGCTTCGGTGGCGACGCGCAGCCGTTCCTCGCTGATCCGCTGCGCCTCGAGCAGGTCGGCATTGCGGCTTTCGAGCGCGGCGAGGCGCTCGCGCTCCGCCGTCACATCAACCTGACTGCCGAAGTAGAAGGTGACGTTCCGGGCGGCGTCAAAGACCGGGGCCAGGGCGAGGCGGTTCCAGAACGGCGTGCCGTCCTTGCGGTAGTTCAGCAGATCGGTCTCGATCGGCTGCCCGGCGGCCACCGCGGCGCGGATCGCGGCAACTTTGGCGCGGTCGGTGTCCGGCCCCTGGAGCAGGCGGCAGTTGCGCCCGACGAGCTCCTCGCGGCTATAGCCAGTCAGGCGGCAGAAGCTGTCGTTGACGAAGACGATGACGTTATCGTCGCTGCGATAGTCGGTGATGGCGACGGCCGTGCGTGTTGCCTGCACGACGCCGACGAAGGGGTCCTCCCCGGCGTGGGCGAGGGCCGATGCCAGACGGTCGACCCCGCCGCTCGCGTTCACCGCGTCCCCACCTGCGCCGCCCATGCCGTCAAACTAGCGGCGCTGCCACGGCAAACCAAGCGCCCACTCGTCGCGCGAGGGCTCAGGCCGCGATGATGGCGTTGAACGGCGTGTCCTTGTCGGGGCGCATGTCGCCCGGCAGGCCGAGGACGCGCTCGGCGATGATGTTCCGCAGGATTTCGTCGGTGCCGCCGGCGATGCGGAGGCCGGCGGCGGCCATGTAGCTGCCCTGGAACTTGGCGAGCGTGGGATCTCCCCCTTCCGTCATCAGGCCCGCCGCTTCCGACAGGTCGAGGGCGAAGGCGCCCATCTCCTGCATCGTCTTGGCGACGACGACCTTGCTGATCGACTGCTCGGGTCCCGGCACCTGGCCCTTCGACAGCGCCGAAAGCGCGCGCATCTGCGTCAGCTTGATGCCTTCGTCGGCGATGTAGCTGGCCGCGATCCGCTGGCGCACGTCGCGCTGCTCCAGCGCCGGGCCGGCATCGGTGTCGATCCGCGCGGCGAAGTCCATGAGCATCTTGTAGTCGGGCGCATGGCTCGGCTTGCCGCCGACGGCGAGGCGCTCGTTCATCAGCGTCGTCAGCGCGACCTTCCAGCCGTCGCCGACTGCGCCGAGGCGATGGCTGTCCTTCACGCGGACGCCGGTGAAGAACACCTCGTTGAAGTCGCTGCCGCCCGACATCTGCTTCAGCGGCCGCGCTTCGACACCGGGGGCGTGCATGTCGACGATGAACATCGTCAGCCCCTTGTGCTTCGGAGCCGAGGGGTCGGTGCGCGTGACGATGATGCCGAAGTCGGACAGATGGGCGTTGGTCGTCCACACCTTCTGTCCGTCGATCACCCATTCGTCGCCGTCCCTGACCGCCCGCGTGCGGATGCCGGCGAGGTCGGAGCCGGCGGCGGGCTCGGAAAACAGCTGGCACCAGACCTCGTCGCCGGCGAGAGCGGGGGCGACGTAGCGGGCGATGATCTCGGGCGACCCATGAGTGAACACGGTCGGGATGCACATGCCGAGCCCGATCTCGAACAGTCCCGTCGGCGCGAAATAGCGCGACTGTTCCTGGTTGAAGATAATGCTGTGCATCGGCGACAGGCCTTGGCCGCCCATCGACTTCGGCCAGGTGATGCCGGTGTAGCCCGCCTCGTGCTTGGCCTTCTGCCACGCGCGGCTGCGGCGGACGAGCTCGTCGCGGGAGTATGGCTCGGCCGGCGGCGTGCGGTACTCGCCGGCGTTGGCGGCGAGCCAGTCGCGCGCGCGGGCGCGGTAGTCGGCGTCTTGAGGCGAGTCGTTGAAGTCCATGATGTCCTCCGGTCAGGCGGCGGCGGCGTTGCGCTGTTCGAGGCTGCGGACCAGCCGGTCGGCCCAGAAGGTCCGGCTGCCGAGCGCGGCGACGAGCGCGCGGTTGCGGCGGTAGTAGAACTGGCAGTCGCTGTCCCAGGTATAGCCGATGCCACCGTGGATCTGGACGTTCTCCTCGGCACAATAGGCGAGCGCGTCGAGGCTGGCGACGCGCGCCGCCGACGCCGCCTGCCGCAGCTCGGCGGCGTCGGCGCCCATCGCCCAGGCGGCGTGGAGCGCGTGGGCACGGGCGAGCTCGAGCTTGATGAACATGTCGGCGCACTTGTGCTTGACGCCCTGGTAGCGGCCGATCTTCTGCCCGAAGGCGACGCGCTCCTTGGCGTAGGCGACGGCCATGTCCATCGCCGCCGTCGCCGTGCCCAGCGCCTCGAACGCGCCGAGCACCGCCGCGCGGTCGAGCCAGTCGTGGTAGCCGCCCGGGGTGCCGAGCGGCTCGGCGGGCGCGTCCGTCAGCGTCAGCCGACCGTGGCGGCGGACGAGGTCGAGCGTTTCGACCGGCTCGACCGCGACGCCGGGGCCGGTCAGGTCGACGAGGTAGAGGCCGACGCCGTCGGGTCCGCTCGCGCTAACGACCGCCAGCTGCGCCGCGGCGAGGTCGGCGACGGGGGCCTTCGTTCCGCTGATCGTGCTGCTGCCGACCGTCGCCTCCGCCTTGGCCGGCGACAGGCCGCCTTCGGCCCAGGCGGGCACCGCGACGACCGAGCCATCGGCGATCCCCGGGAGCCAGCGCGCCTGCTGGGCCTCGCTGCCGAGCGCGATGAGCGCCTCGGTGACGGCCAGCGTCGACGCCAGCGGCACGGCGGCGAGAGCCCGGCCCGCCTCCTCGGCCAGCACGCACGACGCCTCCGCCGACAGGCCGAGCCCGCCGTGAGCTTCGGGCACCCGCGCCGCCGTCCAGCCGAGGTCGGCGATCGTCCGCCACAGCGCGCGGTCGATGCCGTCGCCGGACATGTGCGCGCGGGCCGCCGCCGGGCCGGCGCGCTCGGCGAACAGCTTGCGCGCCTGCTCACGCAGCGTCTTGGCATCGTCCGAAAAGTCGAAGTCCATGCGCTCACCCCAAGACGTTTTGCCGACCATTACGTGGACGTCAGGCGCAGGCAAGCCCCCGCGCCGCGCGGTCGCGGTCCAGACGCCGGAATCGTGCCGTGGCGAGTGAGCGGCGCGGTTCGGGCCGCCGCGAAGGGAAGCGCCGGAACCGCCTCCGCAGCGGCCCGTTCCCCGGCCACTCTGTCAGGAAGTCGCTCATGCACGCCCCCGTTCGCCGCCCGCCGCCCCGCCGTTCCCAGCTGCTCACCTGGGTCGCCGGCACTGCCGCGGGGCTCGCGGCCGCCGCCATCGTCAACGCCGTCCGCACGCGCGCGGCCGAGGCCGCCCACCCGCCGCAGGGGCAGTTCGTCGAGGCCGGCGGCATCCGCCTGCACTACCTCGACCGCGGCCCGCGCGACGGGGGCGAGCGGCCGGTCGTCCTCATCCACGGCAACGGCTCGATGACCGACGACTTCGTCATCAGCGGCGTCGTCGACCGCCTCGCCGCGCGTCGCCGCGTCATCGTCTTCGACCGCCCGGGCGCCGGTTATAGCGAGCGTCCGCGCGAGCGCCGCTGGGGCCCAGTCGAGCAGGCCGAGGTGCTGGTCGCGGCGGCGGCCAAGCTCGGCATCGAGCGGCCAGTCGTCGTCGGCCACAGCTGGGGGACGCTGCCGGCGATCGTCTGGGCGCTCGATCATCCCGAGCGGATCGGCGCGCTGGTGCTCGCCTCGGGCTACTACTTCCCGACGCCCCGGCCCGATGTCGTCACCGTCCTGCCGGCGGTGATACCCGGCATCGGCGACCTGCTGCGCCACACCGTCTCGCCGATCCTCGGCCGGGCGATGATCCCGCTCGGCAACCGGATGATCTTCTCGCCCGCGCCCGTGCCCGCGCGCTGGTCGGCCGAGTTCCCCTTCGAGCTGGCGCTGCGGCCGGCCATGCTGCGTGCGACGCTCGCCGACACCGCGCAGATGGTGCCGGCGGCAGCCGCGCTCGAGCCGCGCTACAAGGACCTGCGCCTGCCGCGCGTGCTGATCGCCGGCGACGGCGACAAGCTGGTCGACACCGACGCCCAGACCAAGCGGCTCGCCGGGCTGCATCCCGACGCCCACCTCGTCATTCTGAAGGGGGCCGGGCACATGGTCCAGCACATCGACCCGGACGCCTTCGTCGCCGCGGTCGAGCACGCCGCGGCCGCGGCCGGCTAGGGCAGGCGCCGCACGGGGATCTTGACGTTGCAGACGTCGACGCCACCGGCGGGGCGGAGGAAGAACGGCTCGCGCCGGTTCGCCCGCGCGGCGATCAGCGCGGCAAAGGTCGGGCTATCGGTCCGTAGCACCTGCCAGCGCGGCGCGCCGGCCATGTCGCTGGCCAGGCGCGCGCCGGTGATCGGCAGGCGCTCGGCCGCGGTCCTGTAGAAGCCCAGCGCCTCGGTCCCGCGCGGCAGCGCGGCCAGACCCGGCAGGCCGTCGAGCACCCGTCCGACCACCGCCATGTTGCGGTCGAGGTGACGCGGCGCGTGGCCGATCACGGCGTAAAGTTCGCTGCCGTCGCCCGTCGACGGCGGGTTGTCGCGGCCGGCTCCGACCATGGCGTAGCAGTGAACCAGCCAGACCGAGGCAGCGTCGCGCGCGACCGGCCAGCCGTCGCTGAACCCGGCCTGCGGGGCATAGGCGTCGGGGTAGGGGAGGGGCGTGAACGGCACGGCGTCGCGCGGCCGCTCGTATTCGGCCGGCAGCTCGGGCCGCGCCGGCGCGGCGGCGGGCGGCGCAGCGTCGGCGAGCGAGGCGGCGGTCCCCCACTGCACGACATAATTGTCCTGCACTCGCGTTACCGCCCCGCCCGCGAACGCCCCGCTGCGGACCAGCGCGCGGATCGCGGCGACGTGCGCTGGCGCGAAGCCGGGCGCAAGCTCGATCGTCACCGTGCCCTTCGGCGTGTCGAGCAGCAGCAGGTCATCGGGCGCGACCGTCCGCCACGAGTTGGCGGGTGCGGCGGCCTCGATCTCGGCCAGCGTCGCCGGCGGCGCGGCCTGCGCGGCGGTGGCGATGGATAGCGCAACAATCTTCCAAAGTTGACAAAGGTAGCGCCACGCACCCCCCGGCGTTTCCCTCCCGAAAGCTCCGCCGGCCTGAGCCGCGGCGTGGCCGACGGCGGTCAAATTCGTCCGCCGTGTCGTTGCCATCGTCGTGGTTGCCTTTGCCCCGTCGCTCACTGCGCGCCTCCCGTCCGTTCGCGCTCAGGCTAGTCTGGCAGAGGGCGTGTAGGACAGGCCTATCGTCATGGCGCCATGCGCTTCAGCCGCTGCACCGCTGCATCGAGCGCCTGCAGGAAACGCGAGCGGTCGGCCGCCGAGAAGGGCGGCGGGCCCGAGCGCGGCCCGTCGCTCGCCCAGCTCATCGCCCGGGTGTCCTCGGCGACGGTCCGGGCGGCGACGGCGCTGCCGATGTTCGCGCTGGTGAAGGGGCGGCCGTTGTGGCCGAGGACGGTCGCACCCGCCTTCACGCAGCGGTCGGCGAGCAGGATGTCGCCGGTGACGACGATCGTGCGGGCGTCGGCGTGCGCCGCGATCCAGTCGTCGGCCGCGTCGAAGCCGTCACCGACGACGACCTGGCGGAACTCCGCCGGCACGCGGAACCAGCTGTTGGCGACGACGGTGACACCGACGCCGGTGCGCCGGGCGACGCGGTAGACCTCCTCCTTCACCGGGCAGGCGTCGGCGTCGACGAGGATCATCGGCGCGGCGGCCGACGAGCGACGATCGTCGCGGGTTGGAAGCTGCCGAAGGTGATCGTCCGCAACAAGGCGTCGCGCGCCGCGTCGACAACGACCCGCTGATCCGCGAGGCCGAGCGCCGCCAGCCGTCGCGCATACCAGTCGCGCAGCGCGATGTCGGCGAGAACGACCGTGCCGCCGGGCCGCAAGACGCGCACCATCTCCGCCAGCGCCGCCTCGCGTCCCGCCTCGTCGGGCACGTTGTGCACGGCCCAATGCGACAGGACGACGTCCAAGCTGGCGTCGTCGAACGGCAACTGCCGCATGTCGGCGGTGCGCACCGTGACGCGGCCGGCGACCCCCTCGATGGCGGCGTTCGCGCGCGCGGCGTCGGCCGTGTTCCCGCTCTGGTCGGCAGCCTGCCAGATGTCGACGCCGGTGGCATGACCGGTCGTCAGCCGACGCGCCGCACCGACGAGGAGCAGGCCGCGTCCGCAGCCGACGTCGAGCACGCCTTCGTCGCCGCGCCACGGCACGAGATCGAGAATCGTCTCCCGCTCGGCGACCTTGGTCACCCGGCTGAAGCGGATCATGAATAGCCCCATGCCGAGCGAGTAGAGAGCGATCAGGCCGAGACCGGCCGCAACGGGGATTGGCCACGGCGGCGGGAGGGCAACCGCGGCAGCCGCAAGGACCGCAAGCGCCGCGCCCGTCAGCAGGAACCCGCGGACGAGGCCGGGCGCGTCGATGCCATAATCAACCCGTCCCGCCATGCCGTTCCCCGTCGTCCCGCGTTCCGAATCCGGGTACGGGCGGCAAAGTCAACGGTTGCTACCGCCGCGCATAGCCGCGCTGTGCCGCCGCCGGCCGCCGCTGTGGCGTGCGGACCGGCTCCGGCGCCGCGCCGGCCGGTTCGATGCGGACGTCGGGATCGGGGTCGTTCTTCTTCAGCGCCGCGGCGAACTTGGCGGCGACGGCGCGGGGCACCTCGAACCGCGTCTCCCGGTCGAAGATGCGGATGGCGCCGATGTCGCGCTTGGTCAGGTGGCCGCGGCGGCAGAGATAGGGCAGCAGCCAGCGCGGGTCGACGTTGGCGTTGCGCCCGGCATTGATGCGGAACCAGACGCTGTCCTCGAAGCCGGGGCGCGGCGTGCCCGGATCGCCGGCGGGAGCGCTGCGCTGCGCTGGGCCGGTGTCGGACA
Source organism: uncultured Alphaproteobacteria bacterium (assembly GCA_963846485.1). Classification (GTDB taxonomy): domain Bacteria; phylum Pseudomonadota; class Alphaproteobacteria; order Sphingomonadales; family Sphingomonadaceae; genus Polymorphobacter_B. The sequence goes on from CAWJWB010000007.1 coordinate 146,945, forward strand.
GGTCCTCGGGCGCGGGCAGGCGGGTGCGCTGCAGCCGCAGGAGAGCGGCGGCGATGTCGACCGCGGGTTTCGCCGTGAGCAGCGCCTCGGCCGCCTCGCGCTCGTCGCCGGCGTCGCCGATCGCCTCGAGCAGGCGCTCCTCGTCGCGCGCCTGGATCGCCTCGGCGGTCGGCGCGTCCATCCACGCGGCGCGGACGTTCGCCGCGCGCAGCATGGCCTCGGTACGGCGAACCTTGGGATAGGGGACGAGGAGGACGCAGACGCCCTTCTTCCCCGCGCGCCCCGTGCGGCCGGAGCGGTGCTGCAGCACCTCGGCGTCGTGGGGCAGCTCGGCGTGGATGACGAGGCCGAGGTCGGGCAGGTCGATGCCGCGCGCGGCGACGTCGGTGGCGACGCAGACCCGCGCGCGGCGGTCGCGCAGCGCCTGGAGCGCGTGGTTGCGCTCGGCCTGGCTCAGCTCGCCCGACAGCGCCACGGCGGCGAAACCGCGCTCGACGAGGTTCGCGTGCAGGCGGCGCACCCCCTCGCGCGTCGCGGCGAAGACCATCGCCGCGCCGGCCTCGAAGAAGCGGAGCGTGTTGACCACCGCGACCTCGATGTCCGACGGGGCGATGCGGATGGCGCGATAGTCGATGTCGCTGTGCTGCTCGCGCGCGTCGGCGGTGGCGATGCGGAAGGCGTCGCGCTGGAAGCGCTTGGCGAGCGTCTGGATCGGCTTGGGCAGCGTCGCCGAGAACAGCAGCGTGCGGCGCTCGGGCGGGGTCGAGTCGAGAATCTCCTCGAGATCCTCGCGGAAGCCGAGGTCGAGCATCTCGTCGGCCTCGTCGAGCACCACGGCCTTGAGGCTGCCGGTTGCCAGCGTGCCGCGCTCGAGATGGTCGCGCAGGCGGCCCGGCGTGCCGACGACGATATGGCAGCCCTGCTGCAGGGCGCGCGCCTCGCGCCGGATCTCCATGCCGCCGACGCAGGTGACGACGCGGCCGCCGGCACCCTCGAACAGCCAGTCGAGCTCGCGCGCGACCTGCAGCGCCAGTTCACGCGTCGGGGCGACGACCAGCGCCTGCGGTTCGCCGGCCTGGCCCAGGCGTTCGGCATCGCCGAGCAGTGTCGCGGCGATGGCGAGGCCATAGGCGACGGTCTTGCCCGATCCGGTCTGCGCCGAGACGAGCAGGTCGCGCTCGGCGGCCTCGGGAACGAGGACGGCCGCCTGCACCGGCGTCGCCTCGGCATAGCCGCGCGCGGCAAGCGCCGCGGCGAGCGCGGCAGGGACGGACGGAAAGGGCATCGCGGTTCTTCCAGGGACAGGCGGCGCTATGCGCGCGGCGCGAGCACCAGGGTATTAGCCGATCCGCGCCGCAGGCGCAAATCCGTGCCGCATCAGATCGACAAGCGGCGAAGTCCCGAGCCATCGCCACCGCCTGCGAAGAAGCGAAACCCGGACCACCGGTCCCGGCGACGATCGCCTAGGACTGCGGCTCGAAACTCAGCGCGACGCCGTTGATGCAGTGGCGCTGGCCGGTCGGGCGCGGGCCGTCGTCGAAGACATGGCCGAGGTGCCCGCCGCAGGTCGCGCAGTGGACCTCGGTCCGCGTCATGCCGAGGCTGCGGTCGACCGTGGTCGCGACCGCGCCGGGGATCGGCGCGAAGAAGCTCGGCCAGCCGCTGCCTGAACTCGTACTTGGTTTCCGACGTGTAGACGGGCGTGCCGCAGCCCGCACAGGCGAACACGCCGGTGCGCTTCTCGCGGTTGAGCGGCGAGCTGCCGGGCCGCTCGGTGCCATGCTCGCGGAGCACGCGGTACTGGTCGGGGGCCAGCTCGGCGCGCCATTCGGCGTTGGACTTGACCGTGCGGCCCTCGTCTACGGCCAGCGCCTCGGGCGTCGCCGCGTGCTCGTCCGGCTCGGGTGCGAACATGCCCTTGATCCCGTCCAATATGCCGCCTGCCATGGTCGTCCTCTCCGTTCCGCCGTGCGGAGATGGGAGGTTCGCCGCGCCGCCGCAACCGGTTACGCCCCGTTAGAGGATGAACGTCCCGGCAAGGACCTCGACGCAGCCGCCGCCCAGCACGACCCGGTCGCCGGCGAGGCGGCAGGCGACGTGCCCGCCGCGGGCGCTCGCCTGATAGGCGCGGAACGCCGGCCGGCCGAGACGCTCGGCCCAGTAGGGGGCGAGGATGCAGTGCGCCGAGCCGGTTACGGGGTCCTCGCCGATGCCGGCCTCATAGGCGAAGGCGCGGCTGACGACGTCGGCCCCGCTTGGGTCCCCGGCACCGGGAGCGGTGGCGATCAGCAGCAGGTCGGGGCCGGTGTCGAGCGCCATGACCGCGCCGGCATCGGGCGACAAAGCGCGGACTTCGGCGGCCGAGGCGAACACGGCGACGAGATAGTCGTCGCCGTACATCAGCAGCGCCGCGGGCGTCGCACCGATCGCCGCCGTCGCGGCGGCCGTCAGCTCGGGGTCGTCGACCGGCGACGGCGCGCGCGCGGGCAGATCGAGCGTGTAGCCGCCCCCATCGCGCGCCACCGTCAGCACGCCGGCCTGCCGCGTGGCGAAGGCGACGCGCTCGCGTGCCGGGTCCTGCGCCAGCGCCCAGGCTCCGGAGGCGAGCGTCGCATGACCGCACAGCGCGATCTCGCACGCCGGCGCGAACCAGCGCAGGTCGTAGTCCGCCACGCCGTCATGGCGCGCGACCAGGAAGGCGGTTTCGGCCAGGTTGTTCTCGGCGGCGATGGCGAGCAGCGTCGTATCGTCGAGCCAGTCGTCCAGGAGCATCACGGCCGCCGGGTTGCCGGTGAAGGCCCGTTCGGCAAAGGCATCGATCTGGTGGATGGGTATGCGCACGGACGGCTGACTTTCGGCCAGGAAGGGGTTCATTCGCCGATGCCGGGTTCGCGCCGCGCTGACTAGGCCCTTGTTGCGATCACGGCCGTTGCAGCCTCGCGGCGGGCAAGCTGAGCGTCGCCTGCAGCCCGGTCGCCCGCCACTCGCGGACGACGCTGCCGCCGAGCTGCCGGCCGATGGCGAGGTCGATCATGCCGGTTCCGAATCCCTCCGCGCCCGGCGGCGCGCCGGTGAAGTCCGGTGACTGTTCGCTCCACGTCAGGACCACCGTCTCGCCGTCGCTGTGGACCGTCAGGTTGAGCATTCCGGTCTCGCCCACCAGCGCACCGTATTTGGCCGCGTTCGTCGCCAGCTCGTGGACGGCAAGCGCGAGCGGCGTCCCCGCAGCGACGGCGATCGCGACGTCGTCGCCGCCGATTTTGATCCGGCCCTGGTCATAGGCGGGGTACGGCCGCAGGATCTGCGCGAGAACCTCCTGCAGGCTGCGGTCGCCGCCGTCGTTCTCGCGCGGGCGGATGTAGTCGTGTGCGCGGGCGAGCGCGCCGATGCGCTCGCGCAGGTCGGCGGCGACGGGAGCGAGTTGCGGCCGGCTCTTGGCGGAATGCTGGATCAGGCCGTCGACGACCGAGAAGAGGTTCTTGATGCGGTGGCCGAGCTCGTGGCTGAGCAGGCGGTTGAGCTCGGCGGCCCGGCGGGCGTCGTCGATGTCGGTACACGTGCCGACCCAGCGGACGACCGCACCGGCCTCGTCGCGCACCGGCAGCGCCCGGGCGAGCACCCAGCGCCAGCTGCCGTCGGCCCGGCGCAGGCGGTACTCGAGCTCATACGCCGTCCCACTCGCGACGCTCCGGCTCCAGGCCTCGGCGAGCGCAGGCTGGTCGTCGGGATGGACCACCGCGCGCCAGGCTGCCTCGTCCCGCGTGCCCCGCGCAAGGCCGGTGAAGCCGTACCACTGCGCGTTGTAGTAATCGGGCCGGCCGTCACCCGTGGCCGACCAGGCCATGTGCGGCAGGGCGTCGCTGAGCCTGCGGAGCGCTCGCGGGCCCAAGTCGCCGGGCGCGGCGGCCGTACGTCTCTCTCCCGGCCCCCCGGTATCCTCGCGCGTCACTCGACACCCCCCCGGCCGTGTCGCTGCAAAGATCGGAGAGCGACATGGCCGAGCGTGGATAAAGCGCGCGCGCCGACCCGTCTTTAACGCCGGTTAATCAGGTTTTGAGTTCGCGCCGTATAGGCAGGTCGGTGGGGACGGCGTCGGGGGAGTGGAGCACGTGAAGACCGAGAATTTGCTGCGCGGCCGACGGGGCGGGCAGATCGCGCCGGCGGAGCGGGCAATGCTCGAGCAGACGCTCTCCGACCCTCGCGCCGTGCCGGCGCGCCAGACGCTGATCCGCCGCGGAGAAGTGGTCTCGCAGAGCACCCTGCTCGTCTCGGGATATGTCGGCCGGTACATGGAGAACCGCGAGGGCGACCGGCAGCTCGTCGCGCTCCACCTTCCCGGCGACTTCATCGACCTTCACGCCTTCCCGCTGCAGCACCTCGACCACGATGTCGTGACCATCACCGAAGGCACGATCTCGACGATCAGCCATACGCAGCTGACCGCCATCACGGTGGAAATGCCGCACCTGGCGCGCATGCTGTGGTTCAGCACGCTGCTCGACGCGGCGATGCACCGGGAATGGATCTTCCGCCTTGGGCGGCTCGACGGGCCGGGGCGCGTCGCGCACCTGCTGTGCGAGACGGCGCTGCGCCTGGCGGTGATCGGGATCGGCGACGGTCGCGACTTCGTCCTGCCGATCAACCAGACCGACATCGCCGCCGCCTGCGGGCTGACCAACGTCCACGTCAGCCGCGTCCTGCGCATGTTGCGCGAAGCCGGCCTGCTGGTGCTCGACGGCAATCACATCCGGCTGCTCGACCGCGAGCGCCTGTGCCGCATTGGCGAGTTCGATCCGCAGTACCTTTATTTACATGACGGTGAAGCGACACCGTAAGATCCGGTACTATGTCGTACAATCGCGCGTTGACGCGGATCGACGGAGATACAGCATGGCTATCGGCAAGCTCGTCGACACACCGACCCGAGCCGTCGCTGCCGAAGGGATGGTCCTGGTCGACGGCCCGAACGGTATCGCCATTTCGCTGACGCCCGATGCGGCGCGGCGCTCGGCACGGCGGTTGCGCGTCGCCGCCCGCGAGGCCACGGCCGGAAAGAGCGACTAGCAACGCCGGACCGCCCGAATGATCTTGCCCTTCCGAAACGAACTCGGAACTCCCGCGTTGCATCGCGGCAATCAGCAGAGAGTCCATGGCTACCGCATCCCCTCCGACCGGCCCCCAGACCCGACCCGACCGCATGTCGACCGGCATCGAGGCGCTCGACGCCATCCTCGGCGGCGGCTTGACGCCCTCCCGCTCGTACCTCGTCGAAGGCACCCCCGGCAGCGGTAAGACAACCATCGCCCTGCAATTCCTTCTCGCCGGGGTCGCCGCGGGAGAGCGAGGGCTTTACATCACCTTGTCGGAAACGGCGAACGAGCTGCGCGAGGTCGCCGCGAGTCACTTCTGGGACATTACCGGCCTCGAGCTGTTCGAGATGGTCAACTCCGACGGCCTCGGGCCGGAGGCCGAGCAGTCGATCCTCGAGCCGTCCGAGGTCGAGCTCGGCGAAACGATCGCCGGCGTTCGCGCGATCGTCGAGCGGACGCGGCCGACCCGCGTTGTCTTCGACAGCCTGTCGGAGATGCGCCTGCTGGCGCAGAACTCGTTACGCTATCGCCGCCAGATCCTCGCGCTCAAGCAGTATTTCGCGCTCAAGAATTGCACCGTGCTGCTGCTCGACGACCGCAGTTCCGATCCGGCGGACCTGCAGCTGCACAGCATCGCCCACGGCGTCATCACGCTCGAGCAAACGGTCGCCGACTTCGGTTCGGAACGGCGGCGACTGCGGATCGTCAAGATGCGCGGCCTCAACTACGTCGGCGGCTACCACGACTTCGTCATCGCCACCGGCGGCGTCGCCGTCTTCCCGCGCCTGATCGCCGCCGAATACCACCGCTCGTTCTCGCCCCAGCTGGTCTCCACGGGCATCGCCGCCTTCGACGAAATGCTCGGCGGCGGCATTACGCCGGGCACCAACACGCTGTTGAATGGCCCGTCGGGCGTCGGCAAGACGACGACCGCGCTTCGCTGCGCGCTGTCGGCCATCGAGCGCGGCGAAAAGGTCGCCTATTTCCTGTTCGATGAGGGGCGCGCGACGATGCTCGCCCGCGCCGCAGCGATGGGCATGGACCTGACGTCGCACCTCGAGGCGGGCCGCATGACGATCCGGCAGATCGACCCTGCCGAGCTCTCGCCCGGCGAGTTCACCAGCTGGGTCCGCCGCGCCGTCGAGGTCGACGGTGCGCGCTTCCTCGCGATCGACAGCCTGAACGCCTTCCTCCAGGCGATGCCCGGGGAGAAGTTCTTGATGTTGCAGATGCACGAGCTGCTGAGTTACCTTAACCAGCAGGGTGTGCAGACCATGGTCATCCTCGGTCAGCACGGCATCATTGGCGATATCCGCTCGGAAGTCGACTTGAGCTACCTGTCCGACACGATCGTTCTGTTCCGCTACTTCGAGGCGGGCGGGCAGGTATTGAAGGCGGTGTCGGTGACCAAGAGCCGGACGACGATGCACCAGTCGAGCATTCGCGAACTGCAGCTGACCGCGGGGGGCATCGCCATCGGCGAGCCGCTCGCCGACTTTGAAGGGGTGCTGATGGGCGTGCCGAACTACCGCGGCCGCACACCGCTGATGAGCGCCCAACCGAGCGCGGCCGACTAGGTGCGAACCCGTGTCCTGATCCTCGCGTCGCATGGTCGCGATGCCGAGGTGTTGGCCGACCTGCTCACGCGGGCAGGGCGATTGACGTCGGTCTGCGCCTCGCTCCACGAGTTGGCCGAGCAGCTGGAGCAAGGCGCGGGCGTTGCCGTCATTACCGAGGAATCGATCTCGGGCGGAGCGATGGAGCCCTTGGCGACGGTGCTCGACGATCAGCCGCCGTGGTCGGACTTCCCCTTCATCCTGCTGTCGACCAAGCGCACCGGCCGGCGACCGGCCGATGCGCAGCGGGCGATCGCGGCGCTCGGCAACGTCGTCATCCTCGAGCGGCCGATCCACGGCGACACGCTGATCAGCGCCGTCGCCTCGGCGCTGCGCGGCCGTCGCCGCCAGTACCAGGCGGGTCAGCATCTCGACGCGCTCAAGCGCGCCGAGCGGCGGCTGAAGCGGCTCAACACGACGCTCGAGCAGCGCATCCTGCGGCGCACCGACGAGCTGACGGTGGCCAACAACCGCCTGACCGAGGAGATCGCCGAGCGCGAGCGCGCGCAGGCCGCGCTCGCCCAGGCGCAGAAGATGGAGGCTGTGGGTCAGCTCACCGGCGGCATCGCCCATGACTTCAACAATCTGCTGACGGTCATCAGCGGTAACCTTGAGCTCATCGCCCTGCGGACCCGCGAGGAACGGACGCGCCGCCAGATCGAGCTCGCGCAGCAGGCCGCCGACCGCGCGGGCAAGCTGACGCAGCAGCTTCTGGTCTTTGCCCGCTCCCAGCGGCTGAGCCTCCAGGCGGTCGACCTCAACGGCCTGATCCGGAACATGGCCGACCTGCTCGCGCGGACCATCGGCAGCGCCGTCACCGTCGACATCGCCGTCGGTACCGAGCCGCTGTGGGCGACGACCGACCCGAACCAGTTCGAGCTCGCGGTGCTCAATCTGGCGATCAACGCGCGGGACGCGATGACCGCCAGCGGTTCGCTCCGCATCGCCGCGGCGGCGCTCGCCGACACGGGGCGGGCCCAGGTGACGGTCGCCGACACCGGCACGGGCATTCCGCCGCACCTGATCGACAAGGTGTTCAACCCCTTCTTCACGACCAAGGCGACGGGCAAGGGGACCGGCCTCGGGCTGGCGCAGGTCTATGCCGTGGTCCAGCAGTCCGGCGGCTCGATCGAGCTCGACAGCACGGTCGGTGTGGGCACCACCTTCACGCTCGACCTGCCGCTCGCCCAGCCGCCGACGCCGGCGCTGGCGGACGCGGTAGCCGCGCGCGCGGCGACGCCGCCGAACGCGCACGTCCTCGTCGTCGACGACGACGACGGGGTACGCCGCTTCATCGTCGAGACGCTGGAGACTACCGGCTACCGCGTGACTGCGGCCGCAAGCGGGAGCGAAGGCCTGTCGCGTTTCGCCGAGGCGCCGCCCGACGTTCTCGTCGTCGATTTTGCCATGCCCGAGATGAACGGCGTTGACTTCGTCCGCCACGTCATCGAGCAGGCGCCCGGCTTTCCCGTGGTGATGGCGACGGGCTATGCCGACATGGCCGCGGTCGACCGCATCATCGACCGCGACTTCCTGCTGCAGAAGCCGTTCCGCACCGAGGAACTGCTCAGCGTCGTCGCCCGTGCGCTCGCCGATGCCGCGCTTTCCAGCCGGGAGAGCGCAGCCTAAGGAGGGTCATGCAGCGCATCTCCTTCCTCGGCCTCGGCGTCATGGGCTACCCGATGGCCGGGCATCTTGCCCGTGCCGGGCACGATGTCACCGTCTACAACCGCACCGCGGCGAAAGCCGAGGCCTGGACCGCCGAGTACGGCGGCCGGCGCGCCGCGACTCCCGCGGCGGCCGCGCGCGACACCGATGTCGTCCTGACCTGCGTCGGGAACGACGACGACCTGCGCGAGGTGGTGCTCGGGCCTGAAGGCGCGCTGGCGGCGATGCGGCCGGGCGCGCTGTTCGTCGATCACACGACCGTGTCGGCGGCGATCGCCCGCGAGATCGCGGCGGCGCGGGACGACGTCCTAGTCGTCGACGCCCCGGTATCGGGCGGGCAGGCGGGCGCCGTCGGCGGGACGCTGACGGTCATGTGCGGCGGCACGGCGGAGGCGTTCGCCGCAGCGGAGCCGGTTCTCGGCGCCTATGCGCGCCGCGTCGGGCACATGGGGCCGGCGGGCAGCGGGCAGCTGACCAAGATGGTCAACCAGATCGCCATCGCCGGCGTTCTCGAGGGGCTGGCCGAGGCGGTCAACTTCGCCCTTGCCGCCGGGCTGGACGCGCCGGCGGTGTTCGACGTCATCGGCAAGGGTGCGGCACAGTCGTGGCAGATGGACAACCGCGCGCTGACCATGGCGCGGGGCGAGTTCGACTTCGGCTTTGCCGTCGACTGGATGCGCAAGGACCTGGGGCTTGTGCTCGACGAGGCGAAGCGGCTCGGCATCAGCCTGCCGGGCACGGCGCTCGTCGACCAGTTCTACGGCGATGTGCAGGCCATGGGCGGGCGGCGGCAGGACACGAGCTCGCTGGTGCGCCGCTTCCGCCGGTAAGCGGCGCGACCTCTTGGTAGATTACGCCAAGATTTAGCAGCCGTTCAGCGAGCGCTCATCTTCGCGCTCGCGTGATTGGTCGTAAGTCGTTGATTAGGCGGGCGTCACGGCACTTGGCACGCCCTCTGCATTGCTCCTGGCATGGGGCACCGGATGGTCCGGCGGTCCCCTTCACCGGGAGAGACCACCATGTTCACGACCTTCAACTCGACCGTCAGCCGCGCCGTCCTCGGCACGCTGGGGACCGCCTTCTGCGCCGGCGTCTGCCTGCTCGCGGCGACTGCGCCGGCCAGCGCTGCCGAAGCCCCGCGCACGGCGACGGTTCATTATGCCGACCTCGACCTCGCCAACAAGGCCGGTCGCGCGACGCTCGACCGTCGCCTCCTCAGCGCCGCGCGCGCGGTCTGCGTGACTGGCGAGAGCGGTCCGGACGCGGCGATGGAGGAAGCGCGCTGCATCCACCACGCGGTGGCCGGTGCCAAGGCCAAGCTGCCCGCGCCGGTTCAGAACGCCGCGCTGTAAGCGAACCGTCACGCACGCGCAGTAATGCCGGTCGCGGAGCAGCGGCCGGCATTTTGCGTCGCCGCCGCAAGGGCGCTAGACACGAGCGCAGACCAAGGGGGATGCGATGCGGGCGACGACGCGGACGGCGGTCAAGGCAACGCTGGCCGCGGGAGCGGCCCTTGCACTGGCGCTGCCGGCGGGTGCGCGCGACGCCGACGACGATCTGACGCCTTCCAACCTCCGGCTGACGCCGCTGGCGGCCAAGGGAGCGGTGCTGACGCGGCTTGGCACGCTCGACGGCAAGCCGGGCTCGGTCGCCATCACCAACCCGGCCGCGCTCGCTGCCTCGCCCGACGGCAGCCTGCTGGCGCTGCTGACGTCGGGCTTCAACGGCATGGCGACGCCCGATGGCAAGCCGGACCGCGCGCATTCGACCGAGCGGCTGATGATCTTCCGGCCGGGCGCGCGCGGGGCGACCAAGTTGGCCGAGGTGCCGCTGCCGGCGACGTTCACCGGTCTCGCCTGGTCGGCCGACGGCACGCGGCTGGCAGTGACGCTTGGCGTCGGCGACGCGGTGATGACCTTTGCCTGGACCGGTGCGGCGCTGACGCCGGAGGGACCGCCGATCCCGCTCGGTCACGCTGCCGGCCTCGGGCTGCGCGTCAAGCCTGCGGCGGCGGGCGTGGCCTGGGCGTCGCCGACACGGCTGCTCGTCGCCAACTTCTTCAACGATTCGATCAGCCTGGTCGATCTCGGTGCCCATAAGGTGGCGGCGGAGATCGACCTGCGCCCCGGCAAGCTCGACGCCGCCAAGCGCGGCGTTCCGGGCGGGACCTACCCGTTCCGCGTCGTCATGGCCGCGCCGGGCCGAGCGGTCATCTCATCGCCGCGCGATCGCGAGCTGATCACGCTGGCGGTGAAGGACGACAGCCTCGACGTCGTCGCGCGGGCGAAGACGCAGGGCGAGCCGACGGCGCTGCAGGCGCTTACCGACGGGCGGGTGCTGGCGACCGGCGACAGCGCCGACACGCTCATTGCCCTTGCCGCGAGCGGCACGGCGGTTGCGGAATACCCGCTCATCCTGCGCGGCAGCGACAGCCTGACCGATCGCCCGCGAGGCCTCAATCCGAACGCCCTGGCGCTGGCCGGCTCGCGGCTGTGGGTGACGCTCGGCGGGGTGAACGCCGTCGCCGCGATCGATCTGCCGGCGACGCTGGCACGGCCGGGCGGAGCACCGGCGGCGCTCGACGGGCTGGTGCCGACCGGCTGGTACCCCGACGCGGTCGCGCTCGCCGGCGGTCGGCTGGCGGTGGCCAACTTCAAGGGCCTGCCGGGGCCGAACCCCGGCGGCTGCCGCGACAGCCTGGAGACCGCGCCGGAAGGCGGGGCCAAGTGCCGGGCCAGCGGGATGTACGTCCTCCAGCGCCAGACGGGATCGCTGCTGACCTTGCCCGCGCCGGCCAAGGCCGAGCTGGCGCGGCTGACATCCCGCGTCCACACGAATGTCATGATGCCGACCCGCGCGGCCGCTGACGCCGCCGAGGCGGTGATGACGGCGATGCGCGCGCGGGTGAAGAACGTCATCTATATCGTCAAGGAGAACCGGACCTACGATCAGGTCCTGGGCGACCTGAAGCCCGGCAACGGCGACCCGAAGCTGACGCTGTTCCCCGAGCCGATCACGCCCAACCACCACCAGTTTGCCCGTCAGTTCGTGACCTTCGACCGCTTCTTCGATTCCGGGGAGGTGTCAGGCACCGGCTGGAGCTGGTCGACGCAGGCGCGCGCGCTCGACCTGCTCGAGCGCATCACGCCGGTCGGCTACGCCGGGAAGGGGCTCGCCTACGAGAGCGAGGGCACCAACCGCTTCGTCAACGTGTCGCTGAGCCCGGCCGAGCGCCACGCCGCCAACCCAGAAGTGCCCGACGATCCCGACCTGCTCGCCGGCACCGCCGACCTGTCCGCCGCCGACGCCCCCGACGGCGCGGCCGGGGCGGGGACGCTGTGGGCGGCGGCGATGGCCAAGGGGCTATCGGTACGCAACTACGGCTTCTACGGCGACCTCGCGCGGTACGGGAAGGAAGCGGGAGCCAGCCGCATCCCGCGCGAACGCCACCCGTTCGACAAGAAGCTGCAGGTCGGCTGGGCCGCCGATGCGCGCCTGGCGCCGGTCACCGACCCTTATTTCCGCAGCTTCGACCAGGGCTTCGCCGACTATTGGCTGGTCGACGAGTGGGCGCGCGACTGGCTGCCGCGCGTCGCCGCCGGCCAGACGCCGCGGCTGACGCTGCTGCGCCTCGCCCACGACCATTTCGGCGACTTCGACGAGGCGATCGACAAGGTCAACACGCCCGATCGTCAGATCGCCGACAACGACTATGCCATCGGCCGCGTCGCCGAGATCCTCGCGCATTCGCCGGCGGCGAAGGACACGCTGATCGCCATCGTCGAGGACGACGCGCAGAACGGTGCCGACCACGTCGATGCGCATCGCTCGGTCGTGTTCCTGGTTGGCCCCGGCGTCCGCCGCGGCGCGGTGGTGTCGACGCGCTACTCGACGGTCAACTTGCTGAAAACGCTCGAGCGCCTGCTCGACTTGCCGCCGCTCGGGCTGAACGACAGCCTGGCGCTGCCAATGGCCGACGCTTTCGATCCGAAGCTCGGCGATTGGACCTATGCTGCGCGCTGGCCAGCGACGCTCGACGGGACGGACTTGCCAAAGCCGACGGTCCGCGCCGCCGCGGCCGCCCGCCCGGCGACGCTGATGCCCGAGCGCAGCGCGGCCTGGTGGTCGGCGGCGACGGCGGGGCAGGACTTCAGCCAGGAGGACCGGCTCGACACCGACGCCTTCAACAAGGCGCTTTGGCGCGGGCTGAAGGGCACGCCGCCGCCGGCGCGGTAAGCCGCTATTCGACCGTCACCGATTTCGCGAGGTTGCGCGGCTGGTCGACATCGGTGCCCTTGGCGATCGCCGCGTGATAGGCGAGCAGCTGCACCGGCACCGCATAGACCAGCGGCGCGATCAGCGGGTGGACCTTGGGCATGGTGATCGTCGCCGCGCAGCCCTCGCCGGCGGCCGCAACGCCGTCGTAATCGCTGATCAGGATGACCTTGCCGCCGCGGGCGCGGACCTCCTGCATGTTCGACACCGTCTTTTCGAACAGCGGCCCGGATGGGGCGAGGACGATGACCGGCACCGCGTCGTCGATCAGCGCGATCGGCCCGTGCTTCATCTCGCCCGCGGCATAGCCCTCGGCGTGGATGTAGCTGATTTCCTTCAGCTTCAGCGCGCCTTCCAGTGCCAGCGGATAGTCGCTGCCGCGTCCGAGGTAGAGCACGTCGCGCGCCTGCGCGACCATCTGCGCGACCTCGGCGATGGCGTCGTCATAGGCGAGCGCCGCGTTCAGCGCCGCGGGGGCCTGCGCCAGATGGCGGACGATGGCCTTCTCCTCGGCCGCCGATAGCCGCCCCCGCGCGCGGGCGAAGTTCGCCGCCAGCGCTGCCAGCACGGCGAGCTGGCAGGTGAAGGCCTTGGTCGAGGCGACGCCGATCTCCGGCCCGGCGTGGGTCGGCAGCAGCAGGTCGGCCTCGCGCGCCATGGTCGAGGTCGGCACGTTGACGACGACGGCGATCTTCTGCCCCTCGGCGCGCGCATGCTGCAGCGCGGCGAGCGTGTCGGCCGTCTCGCCCGACTGGCTGATGAACAGCGCCAGCCCGCCGGGCTCCATCACCGGCGCGCGGTAGCGGAACTCGCTCGCGACATCGAGGTCGACGGGGATGCGGGCGAATTGCTCGAACCAGTATTTGGCGACCATGCCCGCGTAGAAACTGGTGCCGCAGGCGACGATCGTCAGCCGGCGGATCGCGCCGAGATCGAAGTCGGGGATCGGCAGCGTCACCCGCTCGTCGGTCCGCTGGAGATAGCTGCGCAGCGTCTGCGCGACGACGACCGGCTGCTCGTAGATCTCCTTGAGCATGAAGTGCGGGTAGTTGCCCTTGTCGATCACCGCGACCGTCTCGCCGGAATCGACGATCGCGCGCTCGACCGGGGCATTGGTCTTGTCGAAGATCTCGATCCGCGCGCGCGTAACCGCCGCCCAGTCGCCCTCGTCGAGATAGGCGATGCGCCGCGTCAGCGGGGCGAGGGCATGGGCGTCGGAGCCGAGATAGTTCTCGCCGTCGCCGTAGCCGACGGTCAGCGGTGCGCCCAGGCGCGCGGCGATCAGCAGGTCGGGGTCGGTGCGGAACAGGACGGCGAGCGCGAAGGCGCCGTGCAGCCGCGGCAGGACGGTGGCGACGGCCGTGCGCGGCGCGGCGCCACGCTCGAGCTCGCGGGCGATCAGGTGGGCGACGACCTCGGTGTCGGTCTGGCTCTTGAACTCGCGCCCCTCGGCGAGAAGCTCGTCGCGCAGGCTCTTGAAGTTCTCGATGATGCCGTTGTGGACGACCGACACGTCGCCGACGATGTGCGGGTGGGCATTGTCCTCCGTGGGACCGCCGTGCGTCGCCCAGCGGGTGTGGGCGATGCCGGTCGCGCCGGGCAGCGGATCGGCCTCAAGCCGCGCGGCGAGATTGGCGAGCTTGCCCGGCGCGCGCCGGCGGTCGATCATCCCGTCGTGGACGGTGGCGATGCCGGCGCTGTCATAGCCGCGATACTCGAGCCGCTTGAGCCCGCCGAGCAGGCGCTCGGCGACGTCGCCCGTGCCCAGAATCCCGATGATGCCGCACATTGCCCGCGCCCCTTGGCTGTTCGTGCCCGCGGGATAGCGACCTGAGGCTTCACCGGCAATGAACGCGGCGGCGACCGCCGGCATCGGCCTGGAGCGGAGCTCATGTTGATTGAGGCGCCACCGTTGCGCCGGGTTCGCGCCGGGCTGCGTCAGTCCTCTGTTAACCATATGACGTGCAGCACAGCGGCGGGGGCGTAACGCAGGTATTTCGCGGGTCGCCGGGATGTTCCGGTTAACGTGAAAGGGACTGCCAGATGAAGATAATCCTCGGCGCCGCTGCCCTGATCGCAGCGGCCTCCGTTCAAGCCCAGCCGCTGTTCGACTATCCGACGAAGACCGTCAGCTACGGCGACCTCGATCTCCACTCGCGCGCCGGCATGGCGACACTGGCTCAGCGCATCCGGCTGGCGGCGGCTGCCGTCTGCGGGGCGCGCAACGGCAACGTCGACCTCGAATTGCGGATGGAGACGGGCGCGTGCATCCGCCTTGCCACGCAGCAGGCCATGAAGGCTGCGGAGGCACGGACCGAACTCGCCGACGCCAGTCACTGAGTAATCGGCGCCGGGGCGGATCCGTCCGCTCCGGCACGACCGTGCCCGCGCGCTCCGGCATCCGCCTTGGGCGCGTTTCCGTGCGTCGGCAGTGTCTCGGTGCCGCCGAGCGCGGCGGGGCGCCGCGGTACTCCCGCGTCTCGCCTCGCCCGCGATCCTGCCGGTTCAAGCAATTCACATAACGATTTTGTGACAGCGATCACAGCGGTGCAGTCAATATCAGTCCATAGATCGCTCCGCCGGAATAGTTCGGCACCGATCTAAGGGAGACCGTCATGAAATACTTGCTGAGCATTGCCATCGCTCTTGCTGCCACGGCGGCGAGCGCCGAGCCTGCGTCTGCGACACCACCCGTGAGCGAGCGGATCAGCTACGCCGACCTCGACATGCAGTCCGTTGCCGGCCAGAAGACGCTTGCCCGCCGCGTCAGTGCCGCCGCCGACCGCGTATGCGGCGTCAACGTCAACCAGCCGAGCGACATCGAGGGCTGGGCTGACGCCATGACCTGCAAGCGCCACACCGTCGCGCAGACGATGGCGCGCCTGTCCGCCAAGCAGGCGGTCACCTTCGCGTCGCGCTGAGGCTCGGTTCGGGTGCGGCCCGGGGGCGCACCCGAACCGGCCTTTGCGGCCGCTAACCCCCGAGTTTTCGCGCCCGCATGGCCGCGGCAAAGCGCGTCGCCCAGCCGGGTTTCGCGCTCTGGGTGCCGCGCGCAACGGCGAGCGCGCCCGCCTCGACATCGGCGGTGATGACGCTGCCGGCAGCGACGATCGCGCCGTCGCCGATCGTGACGGGAGCGACGAGCGCGCTGTTCGAGCCGATGAACGCGCCGGCCCCGACCACTGTCCGGTACTTGAAGAAGCCGTCATAGTTGCAGGTGATGGTGCCGGCGCCGATGTTCGCCTCGGCCCCGATGCTGGCGTCGCCAATGTAGGTGAGATGGCTGACCTTGGCGCCGGCGCCGATCTGCGCGGCCTTGACTTCGACGAAGTTGCCGACCTTGGCGCGTGTCGCCAGGTCCGCACCCGGCCGCAGGCGAGCGAAGGGGCCGACCTCGGCCTTCTCGCCGACGACGGCTCCGGCGAGGTGGCAGAAGGCGTGGATCGTCGCACCGTCGCTGATCGTGACGCCGGGCCCGAAGACGACGTTCGGCTCGATCGTCACGTCGCGGCCGACCACCGTGTCGTGGGCGAACCAGACGGTCTCGGGCGCGATCAGGGTGACGCCGGCCGCCATCATCGCCGCCCGCCGCCGCGCCTGCCATGCCGCCTCGACGCCCGCGAGCTCGCCGCGGCTGTTGACCCCCGCGACCTCCCACGCCGCCGTCTCGACGACGCGCCCCGGCCGGTCGGCGAGGGCGACGATGTCGGGCAGGTAATACTCGCCCGCGGCATTGGCGTTGCCGACGCGGGCGAGCAGCGCCCACAGCTCGTTCGACCGTGCGGCGAGCACGCCTGAATTGCATAGGTCGACGGCGCGCTCGGCGGCGCTCGCATCCTTGTACTCGACCATTTTCGCGATGCGCCCGTCGGCGTCGGCGATGATCCGGCCATAGGCCGCCGGCTCTTCCGGGCGAAAGCCGAGAACCGCGACTCCGACCTCGGGGGTCAGCGCGTCGAGCAGCCGGTGCATCGTCGCGGTCGCGACGAACGGCGCGTCGCCGAACAGGACGAGGATGTCGCCGTCGAACCCGGCCAGCGCCTCCTGCGCCGCCTGGACCGCGTGCGCCGTGCCCTTCTGCTCGGCCTGGACGGCCACGGTCGCGCGGCCGGTGATCGCGGCTGAGACTTGCTCACGCCTGGCCCCGGCGACCACGACGACCCGCTCGGGCTCGAGGGCCTCGACGCTGGCGAGCAGGTGGAGGAGCATCGGGCGCCCCGCCACGGGGTGGAGGACCTTGTGCAGGTCGGATTTCATCCGCGTGCCCTGGCCGGCGGCGAGGATGACGGCGGCGACGGGGCGGGCGCGGGGCATGGCGCGGCACTGCCATATCGCTCTTGCCTTTTCCAGTTGCCGGAAGGATGCCCTGCCCATGGGGTGGCCGGCGACAATCGTCTTCGATCTGGACGGGACACTGGTCGATTCCGCCGCCGATCTGACCGCAGCGCTTAACGCCGCGCTTGCCGATGCCGGACGGCCGGCCGTCGATCCGGCCACCGTGCGGCATCTCGTCGGGCATGGCGCGCGCGCGCTGATCGAGCGCGGCCTTGCCTTGTCAGGGGGAGGCAGCGAGGCGGAAATGGCGCGGGCGCTACCCGTTTTTCTCGCGCACTACCGGACGCACGTCGCCGATGCGACCCGCCCATACCCGGGGTGCGAGGCGGCGCTCGACCGGCTGGCGGCGCGAGGCGCACGGCTGGCGATCTGCACGAACAAGCCGGTTGCGCTCAGCGCCGCGCTCGTCGCTGCGCTGGGCTGGACCGGGCGCTTCGTTGCCAACCTTGGCGGAGATTCGCTGCCGGTGCGCAAGCCCGATCCGGCGCACCTGTTGGCAACCATCGCAGCGGCAGGCGGCGACCCGGCCGACAGTGTCTTTGTCGGGGACACGGCCGTCGATGTCGCCACGGCCCGCGCCGCCTCGGTGCCGGTCATCGCCTGCGGGTTCGGCTTTGCCGACCTGCCCGCGTCCGAGCTCGGAGCGGACGCCGTGATCGAGCGCTTCGCCGACCTCGAAGCGGCGATCGCGCGGGTCGCGCGCTGAGATGCGCGCCGCGCCGGTCGCTGCTGCACTCATCCTCGCTGTTCTTGCCGCGGCTGTGTTTTTCGGTCGCACCGCCAGTATCGTCGCCGGCGTCGCTGCGATTGTAACATTTCTTTTCTATGCGCCGGCGGTGATGTTCAAGTCTCACGCGCGTACGCTGCCGCCCTCGCCCAAGGAACTGCCGCCCGGCACGGCGCGTGGGCTGCTCAGCGTGGACGCGCTGGGTGATCCGGCACTGATCGTCGGCGACGATTTCCGCGTGATCGCCGCAAATGCCGCCGCCCGGCGGCTGTTCGGCGAGCGCGTGCTGGCCGACGACCTGCGCCTCGTCCTCCGCCATCCCGCCGTGCTCGATGCCGTCCGCGTCGCCGCGTCCGCACCGGCGCCGGTGGAACGGGAGGTCACGGGGCTGGGCACCGACAACGGAGCCTATCGGGTCCGCGTCGCGCAGCTCGGTCCCGACAACGCGGGTGCCGGCGGCGAGCGGCTGCTGGTCACCTTCGTCGACATCACCCAGGCCCGTCTGACCGAGCGCATGCGCGTCGACTTCATCGCCAACGCCAGCCACGAACTGCGGACGCCAATCACGACGCTGCTCGGCTTCATCGAGACGCTGCAGGGCCCCGCGGCCGAGGACGAGCCGGCGCGCCACCGCTTCCTCGAGATCATGCACCGGGAGGCGGCGCGGATGAGCCGCCTCGTCGATGACCTGCTGTCGCTCAGCCGGATCGAGCTCGACAAGCACGTCCGCCCGCAGGCGGCGCTCGACGTGGCGCCGCTGATTGCCGACGTCGGGCGGACGCTGGCGATGCGCCTCGACGCCGATCAGCGCCGGCTGGCGATCCGGGTCGCCCCCGACCTGCCGGCGGTCATCGCGGACCGCGACCAGGTCCTGCAGGTCCTCCACAATCTCGTGTCGAACGCCCTGAAGTACGGGCGGTCGGGCACGGCAATCACCGTTGACGCCGAGGCCGTCGAGTTGCCGAAGACGCGCGAGCCAATGGTTCGGGTCACCATCGGCGACCAGGGCGACGGCATCGCGCCCGAGCACTTGCCGCGGCTGACCGAGCGCTTCTACCGCATCGATACCAGCCGCTCGCGCTCGATGGGCGGCACCGGCCTCGGCCTTGCCATCGTCAAGCACATCATCGAGCGCCATCGCGGGACGTTCGAGATCGTGTCGAAGCCGGGCGAGGGGTCCCAGGTCTCGTTCACCCTGCCGCTCGCGCCGACCGAGCAGACCGTGACGCGGGTCTGACGCGGGCCTTTCCTTCCCGGCCGCGGCTGCGCTAGACGCTGCGCCGCAACAAAGGCCTCAGGGGAGCTCCATGACCATTCGTTTCGACGATCGCGTCGCCATCGTCACCGGTGCCGGCGGCGGCCTGGGCCGGGCCTATGCGCTCGAACTGGCGAAGCGCGGCGCGAAGGTCGTCGTGAACGATCTCGGCGGCGCCCGTGACGGTTCGGGCAGTTCGCTGTCGGCGGCGCAGCAGGTCGTCGACGAGATCGTCGCCGCGGGCGGCGAGGCGATGGCCAACGGCGCCAGCGTGACCGATGCGGGTGCGGTCGAGAAGATGGTTGCGCTGGTCAAGGAGCGCTGGGGCCGGGTCGACATCCTGATCAACAATGCCGGCATCCTGCGTGACAAGACCTTCGTCAAGATGAGCCTCGACGATTTCCGCCAGGTCATCGACGTCCACCTGATGGGCTCGGTCGTCTGCACCAAGGCGGTATGGGAGACGATGCGCGAGGCGGGCTATGGCCGCATCCTGATGACGACGTCGTCGACCGGGCTCTACGGCAACTTCGGCCAGGCGAACTACGGCGCGGCCAAGCTGGCGCTGGTCGGGCTGATGAAGACGCTGTCACTCGAGGGCGCGAAGTACGGGATCAAGGTTAACACCATCGCTCCCGTGGCCGCGACGCGGATGACCGAGGACCTGCTGCCGCCCGAGCTCCTGGCCAAGATGGGGCCGGAGACGGTCGCGCCGGCCGCGCTCTACCTCGTCAGCGACGACGCGCCGGCCAACGCGATCGTCAATGCCGGCGGCGGCGGCTTTGAGCGCGCCTATGTCACGCTGACGCGCGGCATCCACGTGGCGTCCGAGGACATGACGCCGGAAACGGTCGCGGCGCGCTTTGCCGAGATCAGCGACCGGAATGGCGAGGTCGTGCCCGACACCGGCGCGGCGCAGGCGCAGATGGCGCTCGGCGGGCTATAGCGTCAGCGCGGGGGCGGCGGCGGTCCCGGCGGCGCGTCGGGGCTGCCGATGTCCATCAATGCCTTCCACTGCCCGTCGGCGGCCTTGCGCCAGACGGTGACATAGTGGCCGGTGAACGGCGGCAGCTTGCCGGCGGCGTCGGTCATGGTGAAGCGGCCCCAACTCGCCGCCATGTCGCCGCTGGCGGCGGCGAAGACCTCGGCCGGAACCCAGGTCAGGTGCAGCGTCTTCGGTGCGGCATCGCCGCCGAACGCGGCGAAGGCCGCGGCGCTGCCGCGTGCCGGGTCACCGCCGGCGAAAGCCAGGCCGTCGTTGGGATCGACGAAGTCGCGCATCCCTTCGGCAACAGTGACGCGGGCGAAGCGATCGGAATAGGCCTGCTCGGCCGCGAGGACGGCGGCAGTCGCCGCCGGCGGACCGTGCACGACGGGGGCGGCGAGCGTCGTCGTCGCCGCGGAGAGAGCCAGTGCCACGCCAATCGCCTTCATCGCCGGTGCTCCTTTGCTTGGGGCAGCTTGGCGCACCTCCGCTTGTCGGGCAAGCGTCGCCGGGCAGTGGTGGTACGAAGTTCTCAAACGCGGCGGGGTGTCGCCCGCCGTTACGGCCGGCGACGACGCCCACGCGTTTGACGCCGCATCACCCGTACCGTATTAGAGCGATAACACGGGCGGAGCCACGGCAATGATCGAACAGCGTGACCTCGACGCCGCCGTGGGCGCGGGCATCATCGACGCCGCGACCGCGACGCGGCTGGTCGACTTTGCCCGCGACTACCGCCGCGGGCAGGCGGGGCCCGACGAGGAGAGCTTCCGCCTGCTGACCGGGTTCAACGACATCTTCGTGACCATTGCAGTTGGCCTGCTGCTGTTCGCGCTCGGCGCGCTCGGCGGCCGGGTCGCGCCGACGGTTGGAGCGGCGCTGGTCGCGGCGGCGAGCTGGGCGCTGGCCGAGTATTTCACGCGGGTGCGGCGCATGGCGCTGCCGAGCATCGCCCTGCTGCTGGCTTTCGTCGGCAGCGTCTTCGCGGTCGGGGTGACGCTGTTCGCGCCCGACGGACATGTCGGAATGGTCACCGGACGCGTGCCGACGGCGATTACCGGCGCTCCCGCGCTTGCCGCCTCGGCCGCGCTGGCCGCCGCCGCTGCCTTCGCTCACTGGCGCCGTTTCCATGTGCCCATCACGGTCGCCGCCGGCGCCGCGGCGCTTGCCGGTCTGATGCTGGCATTGGCCGGTGCGGCAGGGGTCGGCGGTGGCGATGTGCTGCTCGTCCTGACGCTGGTCGCCGGGCTTGCCGTGTTCGCGCTGGCGATGAGCTTCGACGCGCGCGACCGGGCGCGGGTGACGCGCTGGTCGGACGTGGCGTTCTGGCTGCACCTGCTCGCTGCACCGATGATCGTCCACCCGGTGTTCGCGCTGGCCGGGCTGCTTCACGGAACGCCGGCCCCGGGGGCGGCGGTCGCGGTGATCCTCGTCTACGCCGCGCTCACCCTTGTCGCTCTCGCGATCGACCGGCGGGCTCTGCTCGTTTCGGCGCTGTTCTATGTGATCTACGCCATTCAGGCGCTGCTTGCCGCCGGCGGTGCGCTCGACACCTCGCTGGCGCTGACCGCGCTGGTGATCGGCGGCTTCCTCGTGCTGCTGTCGGCGGCCTGGCGACCGATCCGCGCGCGTGTGCTGACAGGGTTGCCGATCGCCGTCATCGGGCGCCTGCCGCCGGCGACGCTCTAGGAGCCGACGACCGCCGGTTCGCCCTCAGACGTCGACGACGTGCATCAGCTTGCGTTCGAGCGGCGCGAGCACGCTGCGCAGGTCGTGCCCGCGCTTCAATGTCGCGCCCGCCTCACCGACCAGCGCGTACATGCCTTGCTTCGCCCGTAGCGCCGGCACCTTCACGACCTGTATCTCGGGCCGCTCGGCCGCACGGCGGAAGGCGGAGAAAACGGCCCTGTCGCGGCCGAGCTCGACGGCGTAGTCGCGCCACAGGCCGGCGGCGACCATGCGCCCGTACACGCCGAGGATCGCATTCAGCTCGTTGCGGTCGAAAACGGTCTGCGCGCCCGCACCGGCGAGCGGAACGACGACGCCCAAGTCAGCCCTGAACCTGGCGCGACAGAGGGGCCTCGCCGCCGCTCAGCGCGTCGAGCCGCGCGCGCAGCTGCTCGACCTCGCAGCGGAGCAGCTCGAGCTTCTGCGTCTCGGGATCGTACTTCTGGCTGCACGGCGTGCCATAGGGCACAAACTTCTTGGCAAAGGTCTCTGCCTCGACCAACGTCGGACGGGCAGGAATGCCGACCATCGTCGCTCCTTCCGCGACATCGCGCGTGACGACCGCATTGGCCCCGATGCGGGCCCGCTTGCCGACGAGGATCGGCCCCAGGATCTGCGCGCCCGAGCCGACGATGACCCCGTCGGCCAGCGTCGGATGACGCTTGCCCGGAATGCCGTTGGCCGGATCGGTGCCGCCGAGCGTCACGCACTGGTAGACCGTCACGTCGTCGCCAATCTCCGCCGTCTCGCCGATGACGACGAAGCCGTGATCGATGAAGAAGTTCCGTCCGATGCGCGCACCGGGATGGATGTCGATCGCGGTCAGGAAGCGGGCGACGTGATTGACCATACGCGCTAGCAGGAACAGCCGCGCGCCGTACAGCGCGTGCCCGATCCGGTGGAAGCCGAGCGCCCAGACGCCGGGATAGAGCAGGACCTCCCAGCGCGACCGGGCAGCGGGATCGCGCGACTTGACCGCGTCGAGATAGTTCAGCAACCCGCTCATATCCAAAACCTCACCGACGTCCGCGCGGTCATTTAAGCTTCACTCATAAGCTGTTCGCCACGGAAGCGCCAGAGCGACATCGGCGCGCGACCGCGGGGGGAACGTTGGCCGGGCGGACTTGTTCTCCAACCATTCCCCTGCGGGTTCTTCGACGCGCCCGCAGCGGCAACACGAGGAGGATCAGCGATGACGACCGATGACCGCTACGGCACGACGGGTTCGCAGAGCCAGGGATCGATGGGCCAGAGCCAGACCGGCCAGAGCCAGACCGGAACCACGCCGGGCCAGGCGCGCAGCCCGGAATATGACGATGGCCGGACCGCGCGGGATGCCGCGCCGCCCGAGTTCGCCCGGGGCGTTGGCAACGATCAGGTCCAGCCGGGGACGAGCACGATGGGCCGCGGCGTCGAGGGCGAGCACGGCACGATCGGCGAGAGCGGCAGCGGCGAGCAGGGCCGCTACACGCCCGGGCCGAGCGCGCAGGGCGGAAGCACCCGCGAGGGCTCGGGTGAGTGGAGCAACGCCGGCAGCGGCGCGACCGCAGGCGGCATGAGCGGCGGTGCCATGGGCGGCTCGGCGGGCAGCGGTTCGACAAGCACCGCTAGGGGCGGCGGCACCACGAGCGGCAGCATGGGCGGAAGCGGCGCGGCTTCCGGATCAAACCTCGGCGGCAGCCACCATGATCTCGGCGACAACCGCGACGGTCTCGGCCGCGATCGGACGGACGATGTCACCGCCGACGAAACGGGCACGCTGATCTCGGCCGACAAGGTCGTCGGCACCGCCGTGTACGACGCCAGCGGCGAGCGACTCGGTACCATCAACTCGATCATGCTCAACAAGCGATCGGGGAAGGTCGCCTATGCCGTGATGTCGTTCGGCGGCTTCCTCGGCATTGGCGAGCGTTATCACCCGCTGCCGTGGAACGTGCTCACCTACGACGAGCGCAAGAGCGGCTACAACATCCAGCATTCGGCCGATGATCTGCGCCGCGCGCCGAACTACAGCCGCGACGAGGTCAGTGCCTTCGACGGCGGGACGCAGCAGCGGCGCGACGTCAACTCCTATTACGGCGTCGAGATCGGTCGCGGCGCGGGCGACGCCGAAGGCGCGCTGGACAGCACCCGCGCCGGCATCGGTGCCCCGGCGACGGGCGTCGAGGCGGCGGACGCGGTCGGCTCGACGACGGGGGCGGGCTCGACCGGCATGGGCTCGACCGGCATGGGTGCCAACCGGAACTACTGACCGGTTCGTATCGGCAGACAGACGGCGGCGGCTCGCGAGGGCCGCCGCCGTTTGGCTATGCGGCCGCGGCGACCGGCTCGGCGGCGGTCGCGGGCAGCGCCTGCAGCGAGCGGGCGACGGCGTGGACCACCGAGGCGATCCGCACCGCAGTCTGGATGATGTCCATGCTGACGCCGGCGGCCTGCAGCACCTTCTCGTGCGCGTCGATGCACATGCCGCAGCCGTTGATCGCCGATACCGCCAGGCAGAACAGCTCGAAGTCGGCCTTGTCGATGCCCGGCGCGCCGATGACGTTCATGCGCAGCCGCGCCGGCCGCGTCGCATACTCCTTATTCGAGGAGAGGTGCAGGAAGCGGTAGTAGATGTTGTTCATCGCCATGATCGACGCCGCCGCCTTGGCTGCCGTGACCGCCGAAGCAGCGATCCTGGCCTCCGCCTCCGCCTCGGCGACGGCGATCAGCGGCGCGTACGAGCAGGCGTGCGCGCAGGCGAGGACGGTGCCGTACTTCTGCTGATCGCTCAGCCCCTGCTCGTTGAGCAGCGACGACAGGTTGAGCCGCAGATCCTTGGCGTAGTCCGGGAGGGTGCGGGCAAGGTCGTTGAGGGTCATCGGATCGTCTCCTGAAACTGAAAACGCGGGCAAGGCCCGCGTCGTCGGACGGGTTGGGCGACAAGGATCAGCCGACCCGCCGCGCGGACCCGTGCAGTGCGGGGGTCGCGTTGGAACGCTTACCCCCGCACTACGCTGCGCCTCAGGCCGCTTCGGCGAGCGGCTGGAGCGTGTCCTGGCCCTCGGTCCAGTTGCATGGGCACAGCTCGTCGGTCTGCAACGCGTCGAGGATGCGCAGCGTCTCGTTCGGATTACGGCCGACGTTCAGGCCGTTGACCGTCACGTGCTGAATGATGTTGTCGGGATCGACCACGAAAGTTGCGCGCAGGGCGACGCCGGCCGCCTTGTCGAGGATGCCGAGGGCGCGCGCCAGCTCGTGCTTGTTGTCGGCGATCCACGGGAAGTCGCACGCGGCGAGCCGCGGGTCGGCCTTGCGCCAAGCATAGTGCACGAAGTCGCTGTCGGTCGAGCCGCCGATCAGGACAGCATCGCGATCGCTGAAGTCCTCCGCCAGATCATTGTAGCCGATGATCTCGGTCGGGCAGACGAAGGTGAAATCCTTGGGCCAGAAGAACAGGATCTTCCACTTGCCGGGCGCGTAGGTCGCGAGATCGATCGTCTCGCCGCCGGGCAGGGCCGACGTGCCCTGCTGCACCGACAGGGTGAACCCGGGCAGCTTGTCGCCGATGGTCAGCATGGTCGCATCTCCAAGAAGGTGATTGTTTCGGACGGCGCATATGCTGCATTGCAGCAGAGAGTTCCAATCGATTAATCAACTCTCTATGATCGGGCAGCCCGATGAGTTTCCTTCCGACCCTCAAGCAGCTGCAGTACCTGACCGCGCTCCACCAGGCCGGCCACTTCGGTCGGGCGGCGGCGGCGACGTTCGTAACCCAGTCGACCCTGTCGGCGGGCCTGCGCGAACTGGAGACACTGCTTGGCGTCACATTGGTCGAGCGGACCCGCCGGGTCGTGCGCTTCACGCCGCTCGGGGAACGGGTGGTCGCCAAGGCCTATACCGTCTTGCGCGAGGCGGAGGAACTTGCCGAACTGGCCCGCGCCGCCGCCAAGCCGCTGGGCGGCGAGCTGCGGCTGGGCGTCATCCCGACGATTGCGCCCTTTCTGCTGCCCCGGCTGCTCCCCGGGCTGCGCGCCGCCTATCCCGACCTCAAGCTGTTCCTGCGAGAGGAGACGAGCGGGGCGGCATGCGAGGCGCTCGCGCGGGGCCAGCTCGACTGCGTCCTGCTGGCTCTGCCGTGGGGCTGCGGCGACGTCACGACGCGGCGCCTGTTCGATGATCCCTTCTTCCTCGCTTTCCATCCCGACGACTGGCCGGGAGCGCCGGCAACCGTCCGTCCCGCGGCGATCGACCCGGCGCGCCTGCTACTCCTCGAAGACGGGCACTGCCTGAAGGACCATGCGCTTGCGGCCTGCGGTCGCCCGGCGCTCGGTCCCAGCGCGGCGATCCTCGGCACGTCGCTGCACACGCTGGTCCAGATGGTCGCCAATCGGCTCGGGCTGACGCTGGTGCCGAAGATGGCGCTGGACGCCGGCATTCTCGCCGGAACGCCGATCCTTGCCCGGCCCGTTGCCGGCAGCCATGCCAGCCGCGAGATCGCCCTCGCGTGGCGCGGCAGCAGCCCGCGCGCGGCGGAGTTCGAGCTGCTCGGCGACGCCCTGCTTGCCCTGGCCTAGCGTAATTGGCGACAACCCCGAAACGATGATCGGTGGCTTGGCCCTCGCCGGCCTGGCGCTGCGTCGGCGCACGGCGAACGTCGTTGCGGGCCGGACAATACTGGCGATCCCGCCTGGCGCTCGCCTTTCAAGGGCGAACGAGGCTCGACAGGCGACACGACCGCGTTACGGTGCGCCCCTGGTCAGCCGGGAGCCTCCGCATCATGAAAGCCGTCCTCTGCGTCGAACACGGGCCGCCCGAGAAGCTGGTGGTTGAGGACGTGCCGATGCCCGAGCCCGGCCGCGGTCAGGTGCGGCTGAAGGTCGAGGCGGCCGGGGTCAATTTCCCCGACACGCTGATCATCCAGAACCTGTACCAGTTCAAGCCGGCCCTGCCGTTTTCGCCCGGCGGCGAGGCGGCGGGCGTGATCGACGCGATCGGCGAAGGCGTCGAGGGGCTGAAGATCGGTGACCGCGCCGTCGCGATGACCGGCAACGGCTGCTTCGCCGAATATGTCATCGCCAACCGGGCGCAGGTCGTACCGATCCCCGGCGACATGCCCGCCGACGTCGCCGCCGGCTTCACCATGACCTACGGCACGTCGCACCACGCGCTGAAGCAGCGCGCGAACCTCCAGCCGGGCGAGACGCTGCTCGTTCTCGGTGCGGCGGGTGGGGTTGGGCTGACCGCGGTCGAACTCGGCAAGGTCATGGGCGCGAAGGTCATCGCCGCCGCCTCGACCGACGACAAGCTGGCGCTGTGCCGCGAGTACGGCGCCGACGAGACGATCAACTACACGACGTCAAACCTCAAGGACGAGGTCAAGCGACTGACCGGCGGGAAGGGCGCCGACGTGATTTACGACCCCGTGGGCGACCGCTTCGCCGAGCCGGCCTTCCGCTCGATTGCGTGGAATGGCCGCTATCTCGTGGTCGGCTTTGCCGGCGGCAATATTCCATCGCTGCCCCTTAATCTGCCGCTGATCAAGGGCGCTGCCATCGTCGGCGTATTCTGGGGCGCCTTTACCCAGGCGGAGCCTGCAGGTCCACCGCGCCAACATGGCCGAGCTGCTGGCGTGGTATGCCGCGGGCAAGCTGAAGCCCCATGTCAGCAAGCACTTCACCGCTCGAAGAGGGACCGGCGGCGATCCGCTGGATGATGGACCGGAAGGCGACGGGAAAGGTCGTACTGATGACAGCCTAAGGCTGCCACCGGGCCGCGGCGGCGTCGTCGCTGGCACGTGCCTCGACCCACGTCGTGCCGCCGGTGCGCTCCTCCGACTTCCAGAACGGCGCCTTCGTCTTGAGCCAGTCCATCAGGAAGGCGCACGCCTCGAAGGCCGCGGCGCGGTGCGCGCTGGCGACGGCGACGTGGACGATCGCCTCGCCAGGCGCCATCCGCCCGACGCGGTGGACAACCCGGCCGCCAAGCAGCGGCCAGCGCCGCTCGGCCGCAGCGGCGATGTCGACCAATGCGCGCTGGGTCATGGCGGGGTAGTGCTCGAGGGTCAGCGCGACGAGGTCCCCGTCTTCATTGCCGTCGTCGCGGACGAAGCCGGTGAAGGTGACGACGGCGCCAGCTTTCCCATCCGCCGCCGCCAGCGGAGCGAGGTCGAGCGGCTCGGCCTGGACGCGAACCTCTATCATAGCGCCTCAGCCTCCCGTCACGGGTGGGAAGATGGCGACCTCCGCGCCCGCCGCGACCGGCGTCTCCGGTTGTGCAAACATTTGGTCGACGGCGACCCGGACACGCCCGCGGTCGGCAAGCGCCGCGGCATGTCCGGCCGATCGCCGTGCCAGCCAATCGAGCAGGGCGGCGACCGTCGTCACGCCGATCGGCAGCGGCAGGACCTCGCCGTCGACGCCGATCCGCTCGCGCACCCAGGCGAAGTAGAGGAGCTCGATCATGCGGTCATATGCCTGAGGCCGACGCGGAGATAGTCGTAGCCGGTGACGAGCGTGAGCGCGGCCGCGGCCCACAGGCAGGCGATGCCGACCGCATGCGCGGGTAGCCATGCTGCAAAGGCGGGCGTCGCCAGCCCGAGGATCAGCGCGCCGAGCGCGATCATCTGGAACGCCGTCTTCCACTTGGCGAGCGCGCTGACCGGCAGCGATACCTGCAGCCCGGCGAGATACTCGCGCAGGCCCGAGACGGTGATCTCGCGCAGCAGGATGATCAGCGCGGCGATGACCGCGAGGCCATGGATCGCACCGACGTGGACCAGCATGACGATGGTCGCCGCAACCATGATCTTGTCGGCGACGGGATCGAGAAAGACACCCAGCTTCGACACGGTGCCGCGCGCGCGGGCGAGATAGCCATCGAGATAGTCGGTTGCGCCGGCGACGCAGAACAGGACGAACGCCGCCAGCGCCGAAGCGACGCCCGGGTCCCAGAGCAGGGCAACGAGCAGCGGCACGGCAAGCACGCGGCTCAGCGTCAGCAGGTTGGGGAGGCTGGACAGCACCCGGCCGGGATAGGCTATGGCCAAGGCCAACTCAATGTTGAGCTTGGGGGAGAGCATCGGCGATGCAGGTCAACGAAGCGGTAGCGAGCCGACGCTCGGTGCGGGGCTTCCTGCCCGATCCCGTAGACCCCGCGCTGATCCGCCGCGTCCTGGAACGCGCGGCGCGCGCGCCGTCGGGGGGTAATCTCCAGCCGTGGCACATCGACGTCGTCGCCGGCGAACCGCTTGCCGAACTGAAGGCGATCATGGCGACCCGCACGCGCGAGAACCCTGGAGGCGAGCCGGCCGAGTACGACATCTACCCCAAAGAGCTCGACACCAAGCACAAGGCATACCGTTTCGAGGTCGGCGAAGACCTGTACGGCGCCCTCGGCATTCCGCGCGAGGAGAAGCTGAAGCGGCTGATGTGGTTCGCGCGCAACTTCCAGTTCTTCGGCGCGCCGCTGGCGCTGTTCACCTCGATCGACCGGCGCATGGGTCCGCCGCAATGGTCGGACCTCGGCATGTTCCTGCAGACGGTGATGCTGTTGTTGCGCGAGGAGGAGCTCGATTCCTGTGCGCAGGAATGCTGGGCGGTCTATCCGCAAACGATCGGCGCGTTCCTCAAGCTGCCGCCCGAGCGGATGTTGTTCTGTGGTATGGCGATCGGGTTCGCTGACCCGGCCGAACCGGCGAACAGCGTGCGGACGCGGCGCGCTGCGCTTGACGATTTCGTCACCTTCCGCGGGCTGTGACGCAGGCGTCAGCCGACCCCGACGTGCTTCAGCGCGAAGGTGACGAGGATCGCGATAAGCACCCCCATCGACAGCCCGCCTGATAGCATGAAACCGAAGCTGCGCTTGTCGGCGGCGCGGATATAGGTCTCGACGTAAATGACCCGTCCGACCGACCAGATCAGGGCGTAGGCGGCGCTCCACAGATCGCCCCAGACGACGGCTGCCAGCCACAGCAGTGGCAGGAACAGCACCATCTGCTCGACCGTGTTCTGCTGCGCACGAAAGGTGCGCTCGAACTCGGGCGCGCCCGTGGTTGCCGGTGCCGGTACGCCATAGCGCGTCCGCGCCTGCCCGACCTTGAAGCCCGTCCAGACATAAACCAGCAGCGCCAGGACAAGCCCGCCGAGCGTGAATGGAATCCCCAGCATCGTCTATCCCCTCGCCTGGCTCTGTTAAAGCGACCGGCGGGGGAGTGAAAGCAACTAGAGGCCGGTGGCTAGGGCTTGCCCATCTCGACGATCGACCGCGCCTCGAGCGCGAACTTCTTCGCCGCCTCGCCCTCCTTCAGCCGCGCCATCGAGTCTTCGGGGACGGCGACGCCGCGCTGCGCCGCCGGGCGCGCGGCGATCGCCTCACTCCATCGGGCGAGGTGGGGAAGGCCATCGGTATCGATACCCGACCATTGCGCGGTGCGGGTCCAGCACCAAGTGGCAATGTCGGCGATGCTGTACTCGGCGCCGGCGAGATACTCGGTCTTCGCCAGCTGCCCGTCGAGCACGGTGAACAGCCGCCGGCCTTCGCCCTGATAGCGCGCGATCGCCGCCGGGATCTTCTCGGGGAAATAGCGATAGAAGACGTTGGCCTGCCCCATCATCGGGCCGACGCCGCCCATCTGGAACATCAGCCACTGCATCACGCGGCTGCGCCCAGGCGGGTCGGTCGGCATCAGCCTGCCGGTCTTCTCGGCGAGGTAGACCAGGATCGCGCCCGATTCGAACACCGGGAAGCCGTCGTCGACGATCGCGGGGATACGCCCGTTGGGACAGATCTCCAGGAACCAAGGCTGCTTCTGCTCGCCCGCCGACAGGTCGATGCGGCGCGTCTCGTACGGTAAGCCGAGCTCCTCCAAGGCGACCGACACCTTGTACCCGTTAGGGGTGGCGGCGGTGTAGAGCGTCAGGGCCATTACATGCTCCCGGAAGATCGCTCCGCGGCGCTCAGACTTGCGTCAACCCTGTGGTGCCGGAGCCGGCTCGCCAAGACCGCCGCGACGACCGCTCTTCGGGATCGCCGACAGCCCGGCCGCGACCGGCGCGGTGACCGTAGTACGGAGGTCGTTGCGGTCGACCCGCTCGCCGGCAAGCACGCGCTTGATCTCGTCACCCGACAGCGTCTCCAACTCGATCAGCGCGCCGGCAAGTGCGTGCAGCTGATCGATATTGTCGCTGAGCAGTTGCCGTGCCCGCTCGTAGCCATGGGTCACGATCGCCTTGACCTCGGAGTCGATCAGCCGCGCGGTTTCCTCCGACACGTTCTGCGTCCGCGTGACCGAATGGCCGAGGAACACCTCCTCCTGGTTCTCGCCGTACTTCAGCGGCCCGAGCTTGTCCGACATGCCCCACTGGGTGACCATGTTCTTGGCCAGATCGGTCGCGTAGCTGATATCCGACGAGGCTCCGCTCGACACCTTGTCATGCCCGAAGATCAGCTCTTCGGCGACGCGGCCGCCCATCGACACCGCAAGATTGGCGTACATCTTGTCACGGTGATAGCTGTACTGGTCACGCTCGGGCAGGCGCATCACCATGCCGAGGGCGCGACCGCGCGGGATGATCGTCGCCTTGTGGATCGGGTCCGACGCTGCCTCGTGGCAGCTGACGACGGCGTGGCCAGCCTCGTGATAGGCGGTCATTTTCTTTTCGTCGTCGGTCATGACCATCGAGCGGCGCTCGGCGCCCATCATGACCTTGTCCTTGGCGTCCTCGAACTCCTTCATCGCGACGAGGCGCTTGCCGCGCCGCGCGGCGAGCAGCGCCGCCTCGTTGACGAGGTTGGCGAGGTCGGCACCCGAGAAGCCCGGCGTGCCGCGCGCGATGGTGCGGCCGTTGACGTCGGGGGCCAGCGGCACCTTCTTCATGTGGACAGCGAGGATCTTCTCGCGCCCTTCGATATCGGGGCGGCCAACGATGACCTGTCGGTCGAAGCGGCCCGGGCGCAACAGGGCGGGGTCGAGCACATCGGGGCGGTTGGTCGCGGCGACGATGATAATGCCCTCGTTGCCGTCGAAGCCGTCCATCTCGACGAGGAGCTGGTTCAAGGTCTGCTCGCGCTCGTCGTTGCCGCCGCCGAGGCCGGCACCGCGGCTGCGGCCGACGGCGTCGATCTCGTCGATGAAGATGATGCAGGGAGCCGACTTCTTGCCCTGCTCGAACATGTCGCGCACGCGGCTGGCGCCGACGCCGACGAACATCTCGACGAAGTCCGAACCCGAGATGTTGAAGAAGGGCACGTTGGCCTCGCCGGCGATCGCGCGGGCGAGCAGCGTCTTGCCGGTTCCCGGCGGGCCGACGAGCAGTGCACCCTTCGGAATCTTGCCGCCGAGGCGGTTGAACTTCGACGGGTCCTTGAGGAACTCGACGATCTCCTGCAGCTCCTCGCGCGCCTCGTCGATGCCGGCGACGTCGTCGAAGGTGACGCGGCCCTCCTTCTGCTGGAGCAGCTTGGCGCGCGACTTGCCGAAGCCCATCGCGCCCTTGCCCGCGCCGTTCTGCATCTGGCGCATGACGAGCATCCAGATACCGATCATGATGACGAACGGCAGCATCGACACGACGAGCTGGCCGAGCAGCGAGCGGCCCTCCTCGGGCTTCGCATCGAAGCGGACGTTCTTTTCGCGCAGGTGCTGGACGAGCTGTGCGTCACCAGGATTGTAGGTGCGGAAGTCCTCGTCGCTCGCCAGCTTGCCGATCAGCTCGCTGCCGCGGATCTCGACCGACTTGACCTGGCCCTCGTCGACTTTGGTCAGGAAATCGGAATAGCCGAGCTGACCGGCGGTACTCGATGTCGAGGGCCCCTGGATAAGGGTGACGACCACAGCCAGTACGAGGAGAACGACAACCCATAGGCCGAGGCTCTTGATCCAGGGGTTAGGCGGGCGCTTGTCGGCCATGAAGCGGCACTTTCGGCAGGAGCGGTAGTGGCATCAAGATAGGACAGTTACACGCCCGTGCAATCGCTGTCGCGTCGCCGATCGCAAATCAGCGGCGCTGCGCCGCAACCCTCAGCCCAGTAACCCTAACGCCGCGACCGCGCCGGGGCAGGGCGCAATCGCCACTGCTGCGCGGTGGTGCGCGCGGCAACGCCGGCGAGCGTGCCGCCGCCGCCGCTGCCCAGCTTGACGAGCAGGCGCTCGACGGCCTCGCCGCGCGGCGTCCGGCCGGGCGCGAGTTCGGCGATGCCCCGAAGCAGCAGCCGCCGGGTGAGGTCGTGGGGCAGGCCCCCCGCGTCGAGCGTAACCGTGTCGCCGTCGACCTTGGCCCGGCTGCGCCAGGCGAGGTCGGCGGCCCAAGCCAGTGCCGCCTCGGCGTCGACCAGATGCGCTGCGCTTGCCGCGAGCCGTTCGGCCCTCAGCCAGGGCGTCGTCGCGAGCATGGCGCGGGCGCGGGTACGATCGAAGGCCAGGCTGTGGTTCGCCGGGTCATCGGCCGGGCACCAGCCCGCCGCCGCGACAACCGTCGCCAGCGCGGCCTTGCTGACGCCGAGCAGCGGCCGGATCAGCGTCACGCCGTCAAGGTCGCGCCGCGAGCGAATGCCGGTCAGCCCGCTCAAGCCCGACCCGCGTGCCAGCCGGAGGAGCAGCGTCTCGGCGGCGTCATCGCGGTGGTGCGCCGTCGCCAGCACGCCGACACCGTGCGCCCGGCACCAGTCGCCCATCAACCGATAGCGGGCCGCGCGCGCCGCTGCCTGCAGATTGGCCGCGGGGTGCGGCCCTGCCCAGCGCAGCGTCGTATGGGACACACCGAGGGCGGCGCAGCGCTCGGCAACGGCCGCGGCCTCGCTAGCACTCTCGTCCCGCAAGCCGTGATCGACGGTCAGCGCCCGCAGCTGCGACCCGAAGGCGGCATGGGCGAGGAGGAGCAGCGCCAGGCTGTCGGGGCCGCCGGACACGGCGACTGCGAACTCATCCCCGCCAAGCGGCCGGCCGAGAAGCCCTGCGATCGCGACGGAAAGATCGACCGCCGCGGCTTTCGTCACCGCGTCACGCGGCGCACTTCGCGTCCTTCCGCGCCTTGGCGAGTGCGCTCTTTACCGCTGGTGTCAACTTGTCAGCATAGGATGCGGGCAGCTCGTCATAGGCCTGGCACGCCTCCTTCGGCTTCTTGAGCGCGGCGAGGGCATTGCCGAGCCACAGCAGGCTTTCCGGCGCGCGCTCGCCGTTCGGGTATTTCTTGTAGCCGTCGAGGAAGGCCTTGGCCGCCGCCGCGTACTGGTCCTGTGCCATGTAGCTGCGGCCGAGCCAGTATTCCGCATGCGACGCCCGCGCCGCCTTCGGGTTCGCCGCAAGGAAGTCGGTCATCGCCGCTTCGGCCTTGTCATAGTCCTTGGCGGTGTAGAACGCGTAGGCCGCCCGCCACTGGTCCTCGACCGACAGCGCCGTCGCAGGCTTGTCGGCGGTCTTGGCCGGCTTCGCCTGGGCCGTGGGACGGGGCGGTGGCGCTGCCGGCGGCTCGGTGGCGGCCGGCGCATCGGGGGCAGCGGCTGGCGGAGGCGCGGGATGTTCGATGGCGTTCAGGCGAAAATCGGTATCGCCGCGGTACTTGGTAAACGCCTCGTCGAGCTGGCGGAGCTTGTTCTGCGCCTCCTCCAGCTGTCCGGTCAGTGTCCGCTGCTGCTGCTCGAGCGCATCGACCCGGGCGGTGAGGTCCGCCAGCGCCGACGTCGCCGGGCTGCCTTCGGCCGGTGCCGCGGGTGCTTCGGGCGCGATCTCGGGCGTAAAGTAACGGGGATCACCGCCGGGGAAGACCTTGCGTTGCACGGCCTTCATCTGCGTCTCGAGCGTGCCGACGCGCTTGTCGAGCGGCAGTGGTTCGGCGGCGCTTGCGTGAGCGGCAAGGCCGAGCAGCGCGGCCGCGGCCAGCAGTCGTGTCTTCATCCGACGGGGGGTCCTGCGCGGCCAGCGGCCGGAGTATAGGGTAATGCGAGGCGGGCGCGCAGATCGGCCGGGTCAAGGCTGACGTTCTTAATTGTCTGCACCGGGCCACCCAGCGACGGCAATGCCTGACCGTCGACCGTAATCGCCAGCGCTCCGGCGCGACCGGTCCACAGCCGCTGGCCCGGCGTCGGCGGCGGCACGAAACGCTCGCCCTTGGCCAGCACGCCGGTCTTCACTGCGACAACCTTGCCGACGGCAGGATCGAAGGCAGTGATCTTGATCCAGGCATCCTCATTGGCGGTGATGACGACGCGGCCGGAGGATGATGCGCTGGGCGCATTTGGGCCGATAGCCGGTGCGGGCGAAGGAGCCGCTGCCGCGGCTTGCTGAGGTTCCGGTGTCGCCGTCGGCTGTGCGGCTGCGGCCGTCGGCGGAGCGGCCGTGGGCGGAGCCGGAGACTCGGCGGAAGGCGACAGGGGAGCATGCGCGGGCGTTGCGCCTGCAACCGCGACGGTTGGCGGGGCCGGGTCGAACGCCCCCGCGCTCCAAGCAACCACTCCCGCGACGATCGCGAGCAGCGCCGCGAGGCTGGCGGCGACCAGTCCGCGCGGCGGCAGCCGGCGCTCGTCGACCGGGATCATCGCCGGCGCCACCGGCACATGGGCGAGCTTGTCCGTCTCCGCGCGGAAGCGGGCGCCCGCCATCTCGGCGTCCACTCCCACCGCCCGGGCGAAGGCCTTGACGAAGCCGATGGCATAGGGAAGCGCCGGCAGGCTGTCGTGATGGTCGGCCTCGATCGCGCTCAGGTGGCGCAGCGGCACGCGCGTCTCGCGGGCGATGTCGGCCAACTCGACGCCGCGCGCCTCCCGCGCGCTCCGCAGCACGGCACCGATCGAGTGCGGCGTTGCGGAACCCCCGTCGTCGCCGGCGATCGCTTCGGTGTCCACGGGAGTCCTTCGTGCGGCTGCGGGCACAGATTCGCCCGTGGGCTGCGACAAGTCAATGTCGCTCGCCCCGGCAACGGCACGCCGCACCTAGCCTTGTTGCGCCGCAGCAGTTGGGCTATGGGCGCGCACGCTCTCCCGCTCGAACAGGACTTATCCGCCATGCGCTTGCGCAATGTTGCGATCATCGCGCACGTCGACCACGGCAAGACGACGCTCGTCGACCAGATGTTTCGCCAGTCCGGCACCTTCCGCGACAACCAACGCGTTGCCGAGCGGGCGATGGACTCGAACGACCTCGAGCGCGAGCGTGGCATCACTATCCTCGCCAAGTGCACGTCGGTCGAATGGACCGACCCGGCCACGGCGGAGACGACGCACATCAACATCGTCGACACGCCCGGCCACGCCGATTTCGGCGGCGAGGTCGAGCGCATCCTGTCGATGGTCGACGGCGTGATCCTGCTGGTCGACGCGGCTGAGGGGCCGATGCCGCAGACCAAGTTCGTCACCGGCAAGGCGCTCGCGCTCGGCCTTCGCCCCATTGTCGTCGTCAACAAGATCGACCGCCCGGATGCCCGTTCGCAGGAGGTCCTCGACGAGGTCTTCGACCTGTTCGTGACGCTCGAGGCCAACGACGAGCAGCTCGACTTCCCCGTCCTGTTCGCGTCGGGACGCAACGGCTATGTCGGGCGGGCAAGCGACGTCCGCTCCGGCGACCTGACGCCGCTGTTCGAGACGGTCGTGTCTCATGTCCCGGCACCCGCGGCCGACGTCGATGGGCCGTTCAAGATGCTCGTTTCACTGCTCGACCGCGATAATTTCGTCGGCCGCATCCTGACCGGGCGCATCCTGTCGGGCACGCTCAAGCTCAACATGCCGATCCGCGCGCTGAACCCCGACGGCACTGTCGCCGAGGACGGTCGCGCGGCCAAGATCTTCGCCTTCCAGGGGCTGGAGCGCGTTCCCGTCGAGGAGGCGTCGGCCGGCGCGATCATCGCCATCGCCGGACTGACCAAGGCGACGGTGGCCGACACCATCGCCGACGCCGGGCGTCACCGAGCCGCTGCACGCCCAGCCGATCGACCCGCCGACGCTGGCGATGACCTTCAGCGTCAACGACTCCCCATACGCCGGACGCGACGGCAGCAAAGTCACGAGCCGGATGATCGCCGACCGGCTCAAGCGCGAGGCGGAGGGCAACGTCGCCGTCCGTGTCACCGAGTCTGCCGACAAGGACAGCTTCGAGGTCGCCGGCCGCGGCGAGCTTCAGCTTGGCGTGCTGATCGAGACGATGCGCCGCGAAGGCTTCGAGCTGTCGATCAGCCGCCCCCGCGTCCTGTTCGCGCGCGACGAGAACGGCAACCGTACCGAGCCGTACGAGACGGTCGTGATCGACGTCGATGAGCAATACTCGGGCACGGTCGTCGAGAAGATGGCCAACCGCAAGGCCGAAATGACCGACATGCGCCCGTCGGGCGGCGGCAAGACGCGCCTCACCTTCTCCGCCCCGGCGCGCGGCCTGATCGGCTATCACGGCGAGTTCCTGTCTGATACGCGCGGCACCGGCATCATGAACCGCCTGTTTGAGCGCTATGGGCCGTACAAGGGGCCGATTTCGGGCCGCGGCAACGGCGTTCTGATCTCGACCGAGACGGGTGAGGCTGTCGCGTATGCACTCGGCTACCTCCAGCCGCGCGGGACGCTGATGATCGAGCCGGGCGAGGCGGTCTATCAGGGCATGGTCATCGGCGAGAACGCGCGGGACGACGACCTCGAGGTCAACCCGCTGAAGTCGAAGGCGCTGACCAACTTCCGCGCCAGCGGCAAGGACGACGCGATCCAGCTCAGCCCGCCCAAGCGCCTGACGCTCGAGCAGGCGATCGCCTATATCGATGATACCGAACTGGTCGAGGTGACGCCGAACTTCATCCGTCTGCGCAAAGTCCATCTCGATCCCCACGAGCGGAAGAAGGCCAGTCGCCACGCCGCGAACGGGTAGCCGCAAGCACGAAATCGTTACGGCACCTTTCGGTTTTCCGGCGCGTTGAGCCTTCGCTAAACCGAACAGGAGCCCACACATGGCCAATATCGAAACCGACGCCGCCGGACGCCCGATCGCCTACAACTCCGCCGGTCGCCCGCTGGCGGTCGACGGGCGTCCCGCCGTCGTCGGCGCCGCCCCGGCTTATGCCGATCGCACCGTCGTCCGCGAGCGCTCGGGTAACGGCGGCTGGCTGATCGCATTGCTGATCATCGTCGCGCTGGTCGTCGCCGCGTTCGCGTTCAAGTTGATCAATATCGACCAGATCTCGGGTGGCAGCGTGCCGAAGGTCGCGGTCACCGGCGGTGAGCTGCCGAAGTTCAAGGTCGACACGGCCAAGGTCGCGGTCGGCACCAAGACCGATGAGATCACGACCCCGACCGTCGATGTCGGCACCAAGAAGACGGCGATCGACGTCCCGACGGTCAGTGTCCAGAAGGCCGACGAAAACAAGTAATGCCGATCGTGCGGATCGTCGCCGCCGTCCTGCTCCCGCCGCTAGGCGTTTTCTTGGCGCGGGGGCTGGGCGCGGCGTTCTGGCTTAACTGCCTGCTAACGCTGATCGGCTTTGTTCCGGGCGTCGTCCACGCCTTGTACGAGGTCATGCGGGCCGACGCTTCCCCGGCCTAACGCGGCCGGCTAGGGGGAAGGGCATGGCCTTCCCCCCGTCTCCATACATGGCCGCCGCGCTGTCCGAGGCGCGGGCGGCCGGAGCGCGAGGCGAGGTGCCGGTCGGGGCGGTTGTCGTCGCTCCGTCCGGCACAGTCATCGCCGCCGCCGGCAATCGCACCCGCGAACTATCGGATCCGACGGCGCATGCCGAAGTCCTGGCGATCCGCGTAGCCTGCACGGCGGTCGGCTCCGAGCGTCTTCCCGGACACGACCTGTACGTTACCCTCGAACCCTGTGCGATGTGCGCCGCGGCCATCGGTTTCGCGCGCCTTGCGCGGCTCTACTTCGGTGCCGCCGATCCCAAGGGAGGCGGAGTCGATCACGGCGCGCGGGTTTACGCGCAGCCGACCTGCCACCACGCCCCCGACGTGATCGGCGGTATCGGCGAGACAGCGAGCGCGGCATTGCTCGCCGGCTTCTTCGCAGCCCGGCGGTGACCCCGTCGCCCTTGCACGCCACGCGCCGCCCGGTCACATTGGCCTGCGCTGATCCGGGGGAGTGGTGATGACGGTCGAACTGACGCTGTTGGCATGGACGCTCGTCCTCGCGCTGGTCTACATCTTCGCATTCGATGTCGTCCGCACGCGCCAGTATGGGCTCAAGTGGAACACGAGCGCCCGCGATGCGGCCATGCCGCCGCTGTCGCCGATCGCCGACCGCCTCGGGCGGGCGCAAGCCAATCTGTTCGAGACGCTGCCGCTTTTCGTAGCCGCGGTGCTGATTGCGCATGCCGCCGGCATTCACTCGACGCGCACGGTGCTGGGCGCGCAGCTATATTTCTGGGCGCGGGTCGTCTACCTGCCTCTCTACGCGTTCGGCGTACCGCAGATCCGCTCGCTGGTCTGGCTGGTCAGCCTGGCCGGCCTGCTCATGATCGTGTTCGCGCTGCTGTGACGATCCGTGCCGGCATGGGCGGCTGGACCTATGAGCCGTGGCGCGGGACCTTCTACCCGCCCGGGCTGCCGGCGAAACGCGAGCTCGAGTACGCCAGCCGGCGCGTGAATGCGATCGAGGTCAACGGCACCTTCTACTCAACGATGTCGCCGGCGACCTATGCCAAGTGGCATGGCGAGACGCCCGATGG
The DNA here is from genome assembly GCA_963846485.1 of uncultured Alphaproteobacteria bacterium. Taxonomy (GTDB): domain Bacteria; phylum Pseudomonadota; class Alphaproteobacteria; order Sphingomonadales; family Sphingomonadaceae; genus Polymorphobacter_B. Next base: position 186,239 of record CAWJWB010000007.1, read on the forward strand.
CTTCATGTTTTCGCTCAAGGGGCCGCGCTACGCCGTCAATCGACGGGCGCTGGCGGAGGCGGGGGAGTCGGTAGCGCGCTTCGTCGCCAGCGGTATCGACCGGCTGGGGGACAAGCTCGGCCCGATCCTGTGGCAGCTCGCCGCGACGAAGAAGTTCGACGCCGACGACATCGCCCGCTTCCTCGACCTGCTGCCGGCGAAGGTCGGCGAGCGACCATTGCGTCATGTTCTCGAGCCACGGCATGAGAGCTTCGCCGACGCAGCGCTGTTCGACCTTGCCCGCGAGCGCGGCGTCGCCGTCGCCTACGCCGACTCCGACACATACCCCTGCTTCCCGGAGCAGACCGCCGGCTTCACCTATGCGCGGCTGCAGAACGGGAGCGATCACGAGCCGGCGTGCTATCCGGATGCCGCGCTTGATGGCTGGGCCGCCCAGGCGCGCGACTGGGGGCAGGGCGGGCGCGACGTGTTCGTCTTCTTCATCGCTGGCGGCAAGGTCAACGCGCCAGCGGGGGCGGAGGCGCTGCTGTCGAGGCTGTAACGCCGGTTATCGCAGTGAGGGCGGGCGCCTCGCTCGCCCCGGGTCACGGGCGTCTAACGCGCCGCCAGTGTCCCGCAGGCGATGCGGTCGCCGCTGTTGCCGCTGGGGTCGGTCTTGTAGTCGTCGGGCCCCGCATGGACTACGACCGCCGCGCCATCGGCGTCGAGCAGCGGCGTCGCGCCGCCGGTCAGCGCAAGTCCGGCAACGGTGAAGTCGACCATGCCCTTGCCGTCCTTACCGACGACGACATTCGGCAGGTCGCCAAGGTGCGGCCCCACCGGGTTGTCGCGGCCGTGCATCTTCATCGTCGGGTTGAAGTGGCCGCCAGCGCTGGCAAACTTCGGTCCTTCGCACTTGCCGATGCTGTGCAGGTGGATGGCGTAGGTGCCGGCCGGCAGACCCTCCACATGCGCCTCGACCCGCGTCGCCGTTCCGCGCTGGGTCAGCGTCGCGGTCCCGCGGAACTGGCCGTCCGCCGACAGGAGCTGCGTCGTGGCGGTAACTGCAGGTGGCGTGTCGCGCGTTGCCGCCGGCCCGACGCCGTGGGCGCAGCCGGCGGCGAGGAGCAGCAGGGCGACGGGCGCGAGACGCATCAGCCGAGATCCTTATTGATGCTTTCGACCATCTTCTTGGCGTCGGCCAGCAGCATCATCGTATTGTCCATGTAGAACACCGGGTTGTCGACGCCGGCATAGCCCGCGCCGCCCATGCTGCGCTTGACGAACAGGACGGTCTTGGCCTTCTCGACGTCGAGCACCGGCATGCCGTAGATCGGACTGGTCTTGTCCGTCTTGGCGAGCGGGTTGGTGACGTCGTTGGCACCGATGACGAAGGCGACGTCGGCCTGGGCGAACTCGCCGTTGATGTCTTCGAGTTCGAACACCTCGTCATAGGGCACGTTGGCCTCGGCGAGCAGGACGTTCATGTGCCCCGGCATGCGCCCGGCGACGGGATGGATGGCGTACTTGACGCTGACGCCCTCCTTCTTGAGCAGGTCGCCCATCTCGCGCAGCGCGTGCTGCGCCTGACTGACGGCCATGCCGTAACCGGGGACGATGATGACGCTCTCGGCGTTCTTCATGACGAAGGCGGCATCCTCGGCCGAGCCGCGCTTATACGCCTTGGCCGGTCCCGCCGCGCCCGCCGGCCCGGCGGTCTCGCCGCCAAAGCCGCCGGCGATGACGCTGATGAAGCTGCGGTTCATCGCCTGGCACATGATGTAGCTGAGGATCGCGCCCGACGAGCCGACCAGCGCGCCGGTGATGATCATGGCGGTGTTCTGCAGCGTGAAGCCCATCGCCGCCGCTGCCCAGCCCGAATAGCTGTTGAGCATGCTGACGACGACGGGCATGTCGGCGCCGCCGATGGGGATGATGAGCAGGAAGCCGATCGCGAAGCTAAGCGCGACGATGAGGAAGAACACCCACGCGCTCTGATCGACGGTGAAGTAGGCAATCAGGCCGAGGATCGCGACCAGGGTGCCGAGATTGATGACGTGCCGCGCCGGCAGCAAAATTGGCGCGCCGCCCATGTTGCCGTTCAGCTTGAGAAAGGCGATGACCGAGCCCGAGAAGGTGATCGCGCCGATGGCGACGCCGAGGCCCATCTCGACCCGGCTGGCGGGGTGGATGACGGCGAGGGTGCCGGTCGGGAGCGGATCGATCTGCAAGCCGGCGATCTGGACCGCGACGTGCACGATGTCGGCGATGCCGAAGGCGACGGGGTTCAGGTACGCAGCGACGCCGACCAGCACCGCGGCGAGGCCGACGAGGCTGTGGAAGCCGGCGACGAGCTGGGGCATGGCCGTCATCGCAATGCGGCGGGCAATGACGAAGCCGATGCCGCCGCCGATCGCCACGGCAGCAATGATCAATGGCAGCCCGACCCCGTGGACGATCAGCGTCGTCGCGACGGCGATGACCATGCCGATCATGCCGAAGCGGTTGCCTTGCTGGCTCGTCTCGGGCGAGGACAGGCCACGCAGCGCGAGGATGAACAGCACACCCGCGATCAGATAGGCAAGGCTGACCCAGGCGGGCGTCGTGGCGATGGCTTCGGTCATTCTGCGCGCGCCCCCAGCACGGTTCCAGTCGATGCGTTCACTTGGCCGCCGCCGGAGCCTTGCGCTCCTTCTTCTTATACATGCCGAGCATCCGCTGCGTCACCGCGAAGCCGCCGAAGATGTTGACGCTGGCCAGCACCACGGCGCCCAGCCCGAGCCAGCGCGAAACCTCGCTGCCCCCGGTCGCCGCCGACGCCGCGACCAGCGCGCCGACGATGATGACGCTCGAGATGGCGTTGGTCACCGCCATCAGCGGCGTATGCAGCGCCGGCGTCACGCTCCACACGACGTAATAGCCGACGAAGCAGGCGAGGACGAAGATCGACAGCTGCGGGATCAGGTGTTCCATGGGTCGCTCCTAAGCCGCCAGCCGCTCGTGCACGACCGCGCCGCCGCGGGTCAGCGTCACGCCCTTCACGATCTCGTCGTCGTCGGGGAGTTTCAGTCCCGCGTCCTTGTCCCAGAAGGCGGCGATGAAGTTGTAGAGGTTGCGGGCGAACAGGGCAGACGCGTCGGCGGCCATGCGGCTCGGGACGTTCCGATGGCCGATGATCTTGACGCCGTGCGCCTCGACGATCTCGCCCGGGCGGCTGCCCTCGACATTGCCGCCGCTCTCGACCGCAAGGTCGACGATGACCGAGCCGGCGCGCATGCTTGCGATCTGCGCGTCGCTGATCAGCCGCGGAGCCGGACGGCCGGGGATGAGGGCAGTGGTGACGACGATGTCCTGCTTGGCGATGTGCGAGGACACCAGCGCCGCCTGCGCCGCCTTGTATTCGTCGGACATTTCCGTGGCATAGCCGCCGCTGCCCTCGCCCTCGATGCCCTTGACCGTGTCGACGAAGATCGCCTTCGCGCCCAGGCTCTCGATCTGCTCCTTGGTCGCGGCGCGGACGTCGGTGGCGCTGACCAGCGCCCCCAAGCGGCGGGCGGTGGCGATCGCCTGCAGCCCGGCGACGCCGACGCCCATGACGAAAACCCGCGCGGCGCTGATCGTGCCCGCCGCCGTCATCATCATGGGGAAGGCCCGGCCGTAGGCTTCGGCGGCGTCGATCACCGCCTTGTAGCCGGACAGGTTCGACTGCGACGACAGCACGTCCATCGACTGCGCCCGCGTGATTCGTGGCAGCAGCTCCATCGCCATCGCCGTGATGCCCGCGGCGGCATAGCCGTCGGTGCGCGCGCGGTTGGTGAAAGGCTGAACGATCCCGGCGAGCATCGCGCCCGCCTTGACGCCGGGGAGGTCGCTCGCATCGGGGGTCTGGACGGCAAGGATCAGGTCGCTGCCCGCGACCGTTGCAGCGCGGTCGCCGATGCTCGCGCCAGCGTCAGCGAAGGCGGCGTCGGCGATGTTCGCGCCGGCGCCGGCACCGGCCTCGACCGCGACGGTGGCACCCAGCGCGATAAGCTTCTTGACCGTTTCCGGGGTCGCGGCGACCCGCCGTTCGGCGTCGACCGTCTCGCGCAATACCCCGATCCGCATGAACCCCCCTTGCTCCCGTTATCGGACGAGGAACACTGCCATGACGATCAGCAGCAACGCAATCGCCACGATCGCCGCTTTCAGCATCCCGAGAAAGCTGTGGTAGAAGCGGACGTTCGGCACATTGGCCTCGGGTGTTGCGGCATCAGGGTCGTCGGCCATCGAATTCGGCTCCTCGCACGGAAATCGCGGCCTTAATAGCAGCGCATCTCCGCGAGGGAAGGGTCAGGCGATGCCGGTTGGGCCAACCGGCGGCGCGAGGCCGGCGCGGGCCAGAGCGGCGTTCTGCCGCGCCGCCAGCGCCGCGTCGTCGTGGCCGGCGATCATCTCGCCGAACAGCCGGTGCCAGTTGAGCTCGGCCTTCAAGTGCATGAAGACGCCGCCCAGGCCGATCGCGGCGCGGTCCATGAAGACGAACTCGGAAGGGCACGGTGACGGTCCCAAGCTGCTTCAGGCGGGCGTGAACCTTCTGCGCCGTCTCGCGCCCATAGTCGACTGGGCGGCCGTCGTCGTCGATGGGACGGACGCGGTCGTCGAGTAGCGGGCCGTAGAGGAACTTGGCCCAGATCAGCAGCGTGTCGATGATCTCGCGCGACAGGCCGACGAAGCCCCAGCGCTCGAACGCATCGACCGCCAGCGCCTGGTCGCCGCGCTCGAGCGCGTGGAACAGGTCGACTACGCCACCGATGAAGCGCGGGGGGAAGACGCGGATGCAGCCGAAATCGAGCAGATTCAGGCCCCACTCGCCCGACACGGTGCCGTCGCGCACCTGATAGTTGCCGAGGTGAGGATCACCGTGGATCACACCGTAGTGATGGAGCGGCCAGTACCAGGCGCGGAATAGCAGCTCGGCGATACGGTTGCGGTCCTCTTGGCTCGCGCCCTTGAAGCTGAGCAGCGGCTTGCCCGTCAGCCAGGTCATCGTCAGCAAGCGCGCGGTCGACAGCTCGGGCAGCACGTCGGGCAGACAGACGGCCGGCTGGCCGCTCAGCATCTCGCGGTATAGCGCCAGGTGCTTGGCCTCGCGAGTGTAGTCGAGCTCCTCGCGCAGCCGGTCGGCGAGCTCGCCGCGGATCAGGCCGGTGTCGATCGAGCGGTCGAACTGTCGATAGATGCCGAACAGCACGTCGAGCTGTCCGAGGTCGGCTTCGACCGCGCTCGCCATGTCGGGGTACTGCAGCTTGCAGGCGAGCGCGCGGCCGTCGTGACTTTGTGCGCGGTGGACCTGACCAAGGCTGGCGGCGGCGGCGGCTTCGTGCTCGAACGACGCGAACTTTGTCTCCCAATCGGGGCCGAGCTCGGCCTTCATCCGCCGCTTGACGAACGGCCAGCCCATCGGCGGGGCGTCGGCCTGGAGCTGGCCGAGCTCGCGGGCGAACTCCTCGGGTACCGCGCCGGGCACGGTCGAGAGGATCTGCGCGATCTTCATCACCGGCCCCTTGAGGCCGCCGAGCGCCACGCGCAGCTGCGCCGCCGCCGTGTTCGCATCGCCGCCGCCCGTCAAGCGCGCGCCGGCGAAGCGTGCCGCCAATCCGACGCCGGTGCCGCCGACCCGGGCATAGCGCGCCAGCCGGCCGCCGAACGTGTTCGCGTCATCCATGGGCGGGAAATAGGGAGGGCCTTACCGCGACGCCAGCGCGCTAGTGTCGCTGGCGCACCCGCGCTAGACACTCCGCATGACCGACGAGACGCTCGACGAACTCCGCCCGCGGCTGCTCGCCGCGATGGTCCCGCACGTCGCCTTCGACGGCTGGAGCGACGTCAGCCTCGCCGCCGGTGCCGCCGACGCCGGCATCGATCCCGACGTTGCGCGCCTCGTCTTTACCGGCGGCGCGGCGGAGATGGCGGTCGCCTATACCGACCTTGCCAACGCACGCATGACTGCCGCGCTCGCGGAGCTGCCGCCGGCGAAGGTCCGCGAGAAGATCACTCGTGCGGTTCGCCTGCGGCTCGAGCAGGCGGAGGCCGAGCGCGAGACGGTGCGGCGGACGGTGACGGTCCTCGCCATGCACCCGGCGCTCAGCGCGCGGACGACCTGGCGGACGGCCGACGCCATCTGGCGCGCCTGCGGCGATACCGCGACCGACTTCAACCATTACAGCAAGCGGGCGACGCTCGGTGCCGTCTATGCGGCGACCCTGCTCTACTGGCTGGCCGACGAGAGCGAAGGCCGGGCGGACACCTGGGCGTTCCTCGACCGGCGCATCGCCGGCATCATGAACTTCGAGAAGGCGAAGGCGCGCGTGACCACCGCCACGTCGCGCCTGCCGGACTTCGCCCAGCTGATCGGCCGGTTGCGCTACCCCGCCGTCTAGAGCCGGTAATTGAGCCCGACCGAGGCGGTATAGGTCGGTACCAGCTGGTAGCCGATCACCCGCTGGTACACCGGCACCTGGACATAGGCGAAGGCCGACGCGCGCGGCCCGAGCCGGACGATGCCGCCCGGCGCGACGTACAGCAGCTCGCCGCCGCTGTGGTTGGGATCGGCGTTGACGCCCGAATCCTTGCTTGCGACGTGCAGGTTGACCTGCAGCTGCGGCGTGATCCCGCGCCAGCCGGTATAGTGGACGCCGACCGAGAAGTTCTCGGCCGTCGCCGGCTTGTAGCCCGCGCGCTCGTTCAGCGGGATCTGCGCCAGCGCCTGCAGGATGACGTCGACCTTCGGCGCGATGCGACCGTAGTGATAGGCACCAATGAGCGACGTCGGTCGTGCCGGTGCCGGGGTCGAGGCCGCGGTCGACCTCGTCGCCGGCGCCCGCGCCGCCGGTGAAGTGCTGGTGGAAGGCCCCCGTCGGCAGCTTCAGCCCGAGCTGGAGGCCGGTGATGCCGGGACCGCCGAACCCCTGCCAGCGGGCGGTCACGCGGACGTCGCCGAGGCCGCCTGTGGTCGAGGAGGTCGGCGCGGTGTCGCCCTCGCCGGTGGTCACGTGCGGACGGTAGATGAAGGGCAGCTGGACGTTGACGCCCCAGGCGCTGGCGAACTGGTGGTCGAGCGTCGCCGTGAAATAATGGTTGTAGGTGTAGCGCTCGATCTCGCGGTCGGTCGGGAAGGTGATCGCCGACCGGTCGACCCCGCGCCGTCCGTCCTGCAGGCGGGTCTGGGGCACGTCGTCGTAGCGCAGGGTAAGGACGGTGCCGGGGACGGCGACGAGACCCTGGCTCAGCCAGTCAGAGGTCAGCGCGCAGCCGCAGCTCGAGCAGGCGACGGCGGGGGCGGCAAGCAGCAGGCACGCGGCTGCGGCGCCGGTATGGACAAGGGACATGGATGGGCTTTCGCTGACGCGGCCTGGTCGAACCGGTGCCGCCGGGGGAGGGTCAGGCGAAAACGGCGGGCGGACCGCGCCGGTGCGGCCATAGCCGGCGCGGCGTAAGCGTGGCGGAGAGGAGGACGACCGACAGCAGCACTGCGACCGGCAATGGGGTCGGCGGGAGCGCCGGGACAGCGGCCCCGTCAACCGCTGCCGCGAGGAGGCCGGTGAAGGCGCATGGTCCCTCGGGCGCCGGGCCATGCCGATGCTTGCCCGCGCCGCTGCCATGCGCCCCGGACATCGCCATAGCCGTGTCGGCCTTGTCCGGCATCGCCACGCCGGCCATCGTCATCTGGCCGGAACAGAGGATCAGCGTCGGCCCGGCGGCTCCGCGCGCCGGCATCATTCCCGCCGGCACGACGATCCGCGCCGCGAGCGCGGCGACTGCCAGGGCCAGCGCGAGCCAGCGCTGCTGTGCGAGAAAGAGGCGGATCCGCGCCATCAACCCGCCCTAGCGCATGGCGCGCGCAAATGTTGCGTCAAAACCGCGGTCCCTACTGCACGCCCGGCTCGCCGAGGTGCGCGGCCTTCCACGCCATCGCCTGATGGATGCGCGTGTAGCCGGAAGGGTGGTCGAAGAAGACAATCTCTTCGAGCGGGGTGGGCTCGAGCTTGCGGTACTGGCCGAGGCGCAGGGCGCTGCGGGCGAAGCCGTCGGGCGCACGCGCGGCGTTCAGGCCGAAGATGTCCGCCTGTGCCTCGTGGAAGCGGGTCAGCGAGTTCGTCACCGGCGTCAGGACGAGGAAGAACAGCGTCAGCACGATCGTCGCCACGGCGACCGCGGCGGGATCGGTGATCCCCGCGACGCCCCAGCGCGGGTGGCGGGCGATCAGCGCCGGGACGCTCGCCTGGGTGACCGCGAAGCCGATGACGATGAGGATGCCGAAGCCGACCAGCAGCGAGACGGAGTGGCCGAGGACATAATGGCCGGTCTCGTGGCCCATGACGGCGAGGATGGCGGCGTCGTCGTGCGTGTTGAGCAGATTGTCGTTCAGCGCCACCCGCGCCGTCGGACCGAAGCCGGCGACGTTGGCCGAGACGCGCGTCGTCTGCCGCGAGGCGTCGACGACCAGCACGTTCGTCACCGGTACGCCGTTGCCCTGCGCGATCTTCAGGATCGCGGCTCGCAGCGGCGACGGCGCCATCGGCGTGTAGGTGTTGAACATCGGCTCGACGACGACCGGCGCCAGCAGCGCGAAGAAGGCGGCGACGACCAGCGACACCGCACCGGCATACAGCCACCAGCGCCCCGGACTGGCGCGGACGCCGGCCATGACCGCGACGACGCCGAGCGCCGACAGCGGCAGCGAGATCGCATTGCCCTTGGCCCAGTCGCCGAGCCACGCGGCGAAGGTCTGGGTCGACATGCCGTACTGCTGCTCGCGGACGAAGTCGGTGTAGATCGTCCACGGCAGGGTCACGAGCGCCATGGCGACGAAGAAGCCGAGGGCCCAGATGAGCGCCGCCAGCCAGCGCCGGCCGCCAGCGACACGCTCCGCCCAGCCGGACAGTCGCGCCGCGAAACCGAAGTGGAGGACCGCCCAGGCGAAACCGGCGACGACGACGGCGTTCCACAGGATCAGCCAGTAGCCGCCCTCGAAATAGGCGTCGGACTTCGCCCGCGCCGCGCCGCTGACCGTCGCCAGATAGGCACGCGTCGCCGCGTCGATGTCGAAGCCGCCGGCGATCATGCGGACGGCGGCGGCGGGCTAAGGTCGCATTCGTCACACGCCCGCGCTCGTGGCGCGGAGGGGCGGAGCGACTCGCTGAACGCGAAATTGCCGGCCGCGTGGCGGCGTGAAGAGGGCAGGCGAGCGCCGGTCATCGAACGGACTTTAGACCGTCGTGGCCGCGTAGGACAGCCGCTCGGCCCGGCCGGCAAAGAACAGGCTTTCCAACCCTTGCGCTAATCGCTAATCACTCGCATTTGCGTGAAAGCGACGACTGTAGGCGTGATGATGCTGCCGCTGACCCTGTCCGATCTGCGACCCGGCGAGGCGGCGACGATCGTTGCCATCGACCGCGCCGGGCGTCGATCCGGCGAACGCCCGCCAGCTGCACGAGATGGGCTTCGACGAGGGCGTCGACGTGCAGCTGCTCCACCGCGCGCCGTTCGGCGGCGATCCCGTCATGCTCCGCGTCGGCAACATGGGCGTCGCTCTCCGGCGCAAGCTGGCGGCGATGGTCCTGGTCGAGAAGACGCTCGCCGCGTGACCGCCGCGGTCCTCGACGCGCCGACGACGCTCGCATCGGCGGGCGAGCCGGTGGTCGCGCTCGTCGGCAATCCGAACGCGGGCAAGACCAGCCTGTTCAATGCCTTGACCGGCTCGCGGCAGAAGGTCGGCAACTATCCCGGTGTCACCGTCGAGCGGAAGTCCGGCCGCCTGTTCCTGCCCGATGGCCGGACCGTCCGTCTGGTCGACCTCCCCGGCACCTACAGCCTGACGCCGCGTTCGCCCGACGAGGCGGTGACACGTGCCGTGGTGCTTGGCGAGCAGGTGGGCGAGGCGCGGCCCGATGCGATCCTCGCCGTCGTCGACGCGACCAACCTGCGGAATCATCTCCGCTTCGTCCTCGAGCTGCGCCGCCTCGGCCTGCCGCTGGTCGTGGCGATGAACATGGCCGACCTGGCGGAGCGCGACGGCACGACGATCGACGTCGAGCGGCTGAGCGCAATCCTGGGCGTGCCCGTCGTGCCGACCGTCGCCGTCCGGCGGCGCGGCTTGAGCGAGATCGCCGCCGCGCTCGGCCCGCTGCTGACCGGCGTCGCGCCGCCGCCCGCCGACAGCGTCGCCGACCTCGTCCTCCTCCAGCGCGAGGCGCGCGCGATCGCCAATGCCGTGACGACGCAGGCCGGTGCGGCGCGCGCCTGGACGGCGCGGCTCGACATGGTCGCGCTGCACCCGGTCGCCGGGCCGGTCCTGCTCGCGGGACTGCTGTTCTTCATGTTCCAGGCGGTGTTTGCCTGGGCCAAGGTGCCGATGGACCTGCTGTCGGCGGCGTTCGACGGGCTGGGGGCGAAGGCGACGGCGGCGCTGCCGGCGGGCGACCTGCGCTCGCTGCTGGTCGACGGCGTGATCCACGGCGTCGGCTCGGTGGTCGTCTTCCTGCCGCAGATCCTGATCCTGTTCTTCTTCATCCTGTGCCTCGAGCAGTCGGGCTACATGACGCGCGCCGCGTTCCTGATGGATCGGCTCATGGCGCGCGTGGGCCTCAACGGCCGCGCCTTCATTCCGCTGATCTCGTCCTTCGCCTGCGCCGTGCCCGGCATCATGGCGACCCGGACCATCGCCGAGCCGCGCGACCGGCTGACGACGATCCTGATCGCGCCGCTGATGACCTGTTCGGCGCGGCTGCCGGTTTATGCGGTCATCATCGCCGCCTTCATCCCCGACCGACCGGTGCTCGGGGTTCTGGGGCTGCAGGGGCTGGTCCTGTTCGCGCTCTACGGCTTCGGCGTCGCCGGCGCGCTCGTGGCCGCCTGGGTGCTGCGGCGGACGGTGACGCGCGGGGCGAGCCCGACCTTCCTCATGGAGATGCCCAAGTACCAATGGCCGGCGGCGCGCGACATCGGCATCGGGCTTTACCAGAAGGCGTGGGCGTTCCTGGCGCGGGCGGGCGGCATCATCCTGGTGTCGACGGTGGCGCTGTGGGCGCTGGCGACGTGGCCCAAGCCGCCGGCCGGAGCGACCCGGCCGCCGCTCGCCTATTCCGCCGCCGGACACATCGGCGCGACGCTCGAGCCGCTGTTCGCGCCGATCGGCTTCAACAAGGAGATCGCGCTCGCCCTCGTCCCCGGCATGGCCGCACGCGAGGTGGCGATCAGCGCACTCGGCACGGTCTATTCGCTCGACGCCGACGCCGAGCATCCGCAGGGCCTGGTCGAGCGGCTGCGCCACGCCTGGACACTGCCGACCGCGCTCGCCTTCCTCGCCTGGTACGTCTTCGCGCCGCAGTGCCTGTCCACCCTTGCCGTGACGCGGCGCGAGACCGGCGGGTGGAAGTGGCCCGGGTTCATGTTCGCCTATCTTTTCGCCATGGCCTATGTGGGCGCCGGGGCGACATACTGGATCGCGCGAACGCTCGCCTAGTCTGGGGCGCAAAAGTGTCGGCCTTCTTTACACCTGCAGCAACTGTCATTAGATTTTAACGAAGGTTGTCATTATTTTAGCGAAATGGCATGAGTGTTGCTTGGCGATTCCCTGACGGCATGACCGTCGCTTGAAGGGGCACAGCTATGCGAACCTATTCATTTCTAGCCGCCACCGTTGCCGCCGTTCTCGCCAGTGCTGCGGCCGCCACGCCGCTGACGATCGGGACCGGGACGGGCGGAAACGCCTTTCCGTTCGGCGGGTCGTTCAATGCCAATCCGACCACCTACCAACAGGTCTATGCGAGTTCGTCGTTCGGGACTTCGCCGGTCAAGATCACGGGCATATCGTTCGTGTTGCAGTCGGGCTCGGTGTCGAGCGGCACCTATTCGCTGAGCCTATCGACGACGAGCAAGGCGGTCGACGGCCTCGACACGTCGGTGTTCGCCAATAACATCGGGGGCGACAACACGTGGATCTACAGCGGCACGCTCGCCGGACAGCTGTCGGGTGGGGTGCTCAGCTTCAGCTTCGCGCCCTTTACCTACAAGCCTTCCACCGGCAACCTGCTGCTCGATGTCAATGTCAGCGGCGTGCCGTCGGGTTTCAGCGGCTTCTTCCTCGCCAATAACGGCGACGCTGGCGGCCTGTTCAGCCGCGCCCACGACTTCGGCTCCCAATTCGACGAGTGGGGCCTGCAGACGACGTTCGAGGTCGGCCCCGGCGTTCCCGAGCCCGGCGTGTGGCTGATGATGATCGGCGGCTTCGGACTGGTCGGCGTCACGCTGCGCGCCCGCAAGGCGACGACCGCGGCCGCCTGATCGGCGACACTGGAACGATCGACAGGGCTCGCTTCGCTCCGGCGGAGCGGGCCCTTAGTCTGCCAGACCTACGACGACGATGAGCGCGGCGAAGACGACGAGGATGACGATACAGGCGGTAGCGAGCACGAAGGTCCGCCACAGCGCGCTCGGCCAGCCGAGCCGATAGGCCCCCTTCAGCTGCGCAAACATGTGCACCGGCGCGGCGAAGAACAGGATGCCGCTGATCCCATTCGAGAAACTGGTGGTGCCGCCCGACGTGTGCAGGCCCGCCGTCGGATCGAAGCGGGCGATCAGCGCGATGACGATCGTCAGCAGCGACATGAACGACAGCGAATAGAGCGCGAAGACGACGTGGTCATAAGTGTGCACGTCGCGGCGGAAGGCAAAGAGCAGCCACAGCACTGGCAGCGACATCGGGATCAGCAGGAAGCTTAGCTTGTACGCCTTCTGCTGGATCTTGTAGAGCGCGAAGTCGGGGTTCTTCAGCGCCTCGCGGATGCGGGCATCGATCGCCGCCGATCCGGTATTGACCGTCAGCTTGCCCGATCGCGCCCCGTCGGCGAGCTGGTCCTGCCAGCGTCCGCTCGCCTTGTCGGCGGGCGCGGGGGCCGCCTTCACGGCAGTCAGCGCCTGCTGCGCCTTTGCGAGCGCCGCCTCCTTGGCGGCGAGCGTCGTCGTCAGGGTGGCGATCGCCGCCGCCGGCGTATCGGTGTCGGCCCTGGCTTCGGCGAGGTCCTGTTTCGCCTCGGTAACGCTTGCCTGGGCGTCGGCGACCGTGCTCCGCGCGTCGGCGACCGCCGCGCCGCCGGCGGCGTTCAGCGCCTTGTTGACGTCGGGGCCGCCCAGTGTCTCGAAGACGAAGAACATCAGGAAGACCGAGAACAGGAACAGCGCCAGCGGGGCGATGTAGCGCGCGCGCTTGCCGTAGACATAGTCGCGCGTCAGCCGGCCGGGCTGGAGCACGAGCCGCGGCAGGGTCCGCCAGGCCTTGCTGTCGAAGTGCCAGATGCCGTGCAGGAACTCCTCGAAGATGTGGCCGATCGAGCGATGCACGTGCGCCGACTGCCCGCACGTCGCGCAGAACGCGCCGGTCAGGACCGTCTCGCAATTGGCGCAGGCCCCGTGCGCGATGTCGTGGGGGTCGCGCGGCTCGACGACCGGCCGCCGCCCCACGCCGCGCAGGCGGGAGGACCGCGGCCCCTCGAGCGTCGAGGCCGTCAGCCCCGCCGTCGCCATCTGCCCGACCGCTTCGACCTCACCCGCCATGTCGTGCTCCTGCTGCCGTCATGCTGGCGCAACACAGTCGCTTTTTCAAGCGCGCGCGGTTACGCCTGCTCTCGACGAGTTGCGTCGGCGGCGCTATTTACCTGTTTTGTTCTAGCACAAGGAAAATCCATGGCCGGGGTCAACAAGGTCATTCTGGTCGGCAACCTCGGCAAGGATCCCGAGAGCCAGAGCTTTGCCAACGGCGGCTCGGTGGTCAAGTTCACGCTGGCGACGAGCGAGACGTGGCGCGACAAGCAGTCGGGCGAGCGCAAGGAAAAGACCGAATGGCACAACGTCGTCATCTATAACGAGAACATCGGCAAGGTCGTCACGCAGTACTGCAAGAAGGGCAGCAAGGTCTACCTCGAGGGCTCGATCCAGTCGCGCAAGTACCAGGACAACAGCGGTAACGAGCGCTACATCACCGAGATCGTGCTGCAGCGCTTCCGCGGCGAGCTGACCCTGCTCGACGGTCGCGACGGCGGCCGCGCCGAAGGTGGGCCCGACGCCGCCTATGACCGTGGCCGCGAGGCGCAGAACAGTGGCGGGTTCGGCGGGCAGGGCAGCGGCTTCGGCGGCGCCAAGAAGCCGGCGTTCGGCGGCGGTGGCGCCGGTTTCGACGACCTCGACGACGACGTCCCGTTCTGATCGCCACACCTGAGGGGAGATCGCGCGTGACCACGCCGACCGTCGGCGCCTTCGCCATCGTGCCGTCGAACGACCTCGCGGCCGCAGTCTCCTTCTGGGCGAGGCTGGGGCTCGAGCGCAGCGGCGGCGCGGACGACTATGTGATCGTCACCGGCTGGGGCTGCGAGGCTCACCTGATCCAGGCGGGTTCCGGCCCGTGGCGCGTGCCGGCGGAGCACAATCCGTTCGGCGTTTACCTGCGCACGCCCGATGTCGCGACCATCGCCGCGCGCGTCGACGACCTCGTCATCCGTCCCGGCGGGGTTCTCCGCCACCGCGAGTGGGGGCTCTACGAGGTCGGGATCGCCGGACCCGACGGCCTGCTGGTCCGCGTCGGCTGGCCGTCCACCCTGATCCGCGCCGCCGAATAGCGGCTGCCCGTGCGCCCGGCGGGCAGCGGCGGGGGAGCGCTCAGCCGCCGGCGTCCTCGCGCGGGACGGCGGTGATGGTGAAGTGGATGCGGACCCAGGTGCCGACCTCGAACTTGCTGCCCAGCCGCACCGGCTTGACCTTGAACTGCCAGCCGGCCTGGCGGATTGCGCGCGACAGGCCGGTGCCGACGGGGTTCTCGCCGAATTCCTGGCAGTCCTCGACGCCGAAATGGTCGATCGTCTTGCAGATGATGTCAGCGGTCGACACGTCGGGCAGGTGCTTCGGGAGATAGGGCGCGATCTCGGCGTGGGTCGGTTCGCGGTACCATTCGGCGGCGAACAGCTTCTCGCCGTGCGGACCGTTGCCGACGACGGGACCATAGTCGCCCTCGCCGCTCGCTGCCGCCGGCGGCCCGACGGTGGTGCCCGTACCGGCATTGTCGGCGACCTGCGCATCGTGGTGCGAGGGCAGCTTCGAGATGTCGATGGCGTCGAACATCTCGGTCTTGAAGAGCGGCGCGGCGGGCTTGTCGGTCGGCGGCAGCTTGACGATCGGCACCGGCACCTTGGGCGCGTCGACGTGCGGCGGGGTCTTCGGCTTGGCGACCGCCTTCTGCTTGGCCGCCTTGGGCGGCGCCGAGCGGGGCAGGGCGATCAGCCGGACGACCGTCGCGGGCCTTTCGCCGGGCGGCGGCGCGACCCGCGCGGCGAACAGCAGCGCCAGCAACAGCAGGATGTGAACCAGCGCGACGACGATGAGCGCGATCGTCCGCGGGCGGCGCTCGCGCCACCATGCCGGGGGCCGGGGGAGGACGACGGTCGCCATCGCGGGTGCGCTTAGGCTGCTGCGCCCGCGCGGACAACGCCTACCGGCTGCTGGCGGTGCGGCAGATCGGACGGGGCACGCGGCATGGTCGTTCGCTCGCGCAGCTGCGGCGTCGCGCCCTTACGAGATTGTCTTGGCCGATCCCCCGCAATGTGCGTACATTAAGGTAGAAGGCCCGGAGTGGTCTCGATGGGGGGGAATCATGATCGTTCGTGCGCATCTGTTGCTGGCCTGCGCCTTGGTGACGGGCTGGAGTGGAGTCGCCGCGGCGCAGAGCGCCACGGTCGCCAACACCAACGTCCCCGGCGCTCAGCCGCAATCGGTCGACGAGATCATCGTCACCGCGCAGAAGCGCGAACAGAGCCTGCAGGACGTGCCGATCGTCGTGACGACGGTGACGGCGCAGCAGCTGCAGGACGCCGGCGTCCGCGACATCAAGGACCTGACCGTCCTGACGCCAGGCCTGCTCGTCACCTCGACCTCGTCGGAGGCGTCGACGACCGCGCGTATTCGCGGCATCGGCACGGTCGGCGATAATTTCGGGCTCGAGGCGTCGGTCGGCATCGTCATCGACGGCGTCTACCGTCCGCGCGGCGGCGTCGGCTTCGGCGACTTGGGCGAGCTCGCCCGCGTCGAGGTGCTCAAGGGTCCGCAGGGCACGCTGTTCGGCAAGAACACGACCGCAGGCGTTATCAACGTCGTCACGGCGCGGCCGAGCTTCAAGTTCGGCGCCAACCTCGAGGCGACGGCGTCGAACTACGACGGCTACGGCGGCTCCTTCTCGATCACCGGCCCGATCGTCGACGGCAAGCTCGCCGCGCGCTTCTTCTTCGCCGACCGCGAGCGGCGCGGCTTCGAGTCCGTGCTGGTCGGGGCCGGGCCGCGCCGGCGCACGGACGACTACAACCGCAACTTCGTCACCTTCCGCGGCCAATTGCTGTGGACGCCGAGCGAGACGGTCGACGTCAACCTGATCGTCGACCACAGCAAGCGGCAGGAGGCGTGCTGCGCCGCTGTCCAGATCCTCGAGGCGGGTGCGACGCAGAACATCCTCCACGCGCTCGACCCGATCAACGGCGGCGTCGCCACCGTCGTCAATCCGTTCAACCGTGTCACCTATTCCAACCGCGACACGCCGCAGAACATCGACGAGAGCGGCGTCTCGGCCGAGGCGACGTGGCATACGCCGTGGCTGAACGATGCGACGCTGACCTCGATCACCGCCTATCGCCACTGGAAGCGGACGGGCTTCACCGACCCCGATTACACCAGCGTCGACATCCTGCAGTACGATCCGCACCGGCAGAACGCGAAGTTCAACCAGTTCAGCGAGGAGCTGCGCTACGCCGGCGAGGCCGGGCCGCTCAACTGGCTGGTCGGTGCCTTTTATGCGCGCGAGGATCTGACGCAGAACGTCAGCCTGGAATACGGTACCCAGTTCGAGCCCTATGCGAGCCTGCTCTTCTCCGGCGGCACGAACCCGACGCTGCTCGGCACCATCCTCGGCCGCGCCCCCGGGACCAGCTACGTTGCCGGCCAGGGCCAGAACGACAACTACGACCAGCGCGAGCGCAACCTGTCGCTGTTCACCAACGACAGCTTCAAGGTCACCGACAAGTTCGAGATCACGCTCGGCCTGCGTTACGTCAGCGAGCTGAAGCGGCTGACATCGCTGTACGACAATACCGATGGCGGGCTCGGCTGCGCCGCCGCGATCGCCCGCGGGAAGATCCCGCCGCTCGCCGGCACGATCGCGGCGACCTCGGCGCTCACCTGCGGCACGTTCCAGAACCCGTACTTCACCGGCCTGCGCGACTACCAGCGCCGGACCGAGAGCCAGCTGACCGGCACGGTCAAGGCGGACTATCGCTTCAATCGCGACCTCCTCGCCTATGCTTCCTACGCGCGCGGATACAAGGCGGGCGGGTTCAACCTCGACCGGCTCGCCTGTCCCTATGTGGTCAACGCGGCCTGCGGCGCGAGCCTGGCGCCGGTGCTCGACACCAGCTTCAAGGAGGAGACGGTCGACAGTTACGAGCTCGGCTTCAAGTCGACGCTGCTGAACCGCAAGCTGCTGTTCAACGCCACCGCCTTCTTCCAGGACTACAAGAACTTCCAGCTCAACGCCTTCAACGGCCTCGTCTTCACCGTCACGTCGATCCCCAAGGTGACAACCAAGGGTGTCGATGTCGACTTCGTCTGGTTCGCGACCGATGCGCTCAAGCTGAACGGCGGCGTGACCTATGCCGACACCCGCTATGCCGGCAGCGACGCCTCGGTACTGGGCGTCCCGTGCACGTCACTTCCGTTCGGCAATACCGCCACTACCGGTACGCCGGCTGGCTGCTCGCTGCTGCCCGGCAACCGGCTGAGCCTGGCGCCGCTCTGGTCGGCGACGCTCGGGGCGGCGTACACCCATAAGCTGGGCAGCAACCTCGTCGTCCACGCCGCGGTCGATGCCAAGTACAACAGCGATTACAATACCGGCTCCGACCTCAATCCGGTCAAGCTGCAGAAGGCATTCACCATCGTGGATGCGCGCGTCGCCCTGTCGCCGGCGAGCGAGGTCGTCAGCGTCGAGCTGTGGGCGCAGAACCTGTTCAACCAGAACTATTATCAGGTCGTGTTCGACGCGACCGCGCAGTCGAAGAGCTACGACGCCTTCCTGGGGCAGCCGCGCACCTTCGGCGTGACCGTGCGCGGCAAGTTCTAGGCTCGGGCGGCCGGGCGGACGCCAACGGGCGCCGCGCGGCCGCTCGCCCTCTGCGGCGCGGCGTCGGTATTCGCTGCCCCACCGTGAACGGTGGCACCGCCGCCGCCTCAATACAGTCCCTCGATCTTGACGGGCAGGCGGGGTGCGGGCGGGTGGAGGAGCAGGCTGCGGCTGGCCTCGCCGGCCTCCTGCGCCCGGATGCGCCCGTACTTGGCCTCCGCCGCCGCGGCGACCGACGCCCGGTCGCGCAGGATGGTCGGGCGGAGGAAGACGAAGAGCGTTCGCTTGACCTGTTCGGTCGAGCGCGACTTGAACAGGTTGCCGAGGACGGGGACGTCGCCGAGCACCGGAACCTGGCTCTTCACCTGCGTCCGGTCGTCCGAGATCAGGCCACCGAGCACGATCGTGTCGCCATTGTCGGCGAGCACCGTCGTCTGGATCGAGCGGCGGTTGGTGATGAGGTCGGCGGCGCCGGCGACGTTGCCGACCAGCGACGAGACCTCCTGCGCCACCTCGAGCCGGATCGTGTCGCCCTCGTGGATGCGCGGCACGACGCGGAGCGTGAGGCCGACGTCCTGGCGCTCGATGGTCGTGAACGGGGTGAGCGTGTTGCCGCTGGTGCCGTAGCTGCCGGTGCGGAAGGGCACGTTCTGGCCGACGACGATCTCGGCCGGCTCGTTGTCGAGCGTGGTGATCGACGGCGTCGACAAGAGGTTGGCCTTGGTCGACGCGCCCAGCGCCTGCACAAGAACCGAGAACTCCCCGCGGCTGCCGCCCCCCACCGACAGGCCGTTCGACAGCAGCGCGGTCGCCACCGCACTGCCGGGCAGCAGCGCCTGCACGATCGATCCCAGCGAGACGCCGGTGTTGGTGAACGAGGTGCCGCCCTCCGGCCGGCCGAAGACGGCGGCGTTGCCGGCGCCGAACTGGATGCCGAGCTGGTCGGCGGCGTCGCCGGTGACCTCGGCGATGGCCGCCTCGATCAGCACCTGCGGGCGGCGCACGTCGAGCTGCTCGATCAGCGAGGCGATCGTCGCAATGGCCGACGGGGTGCCGCGAACGACGATCGCGTTGACCTCGGGCGCCGACTGGATCGATAGCTCGTCGGTCTGGACGCCCGGACCGGCGGTCGGAGGCGGTGACGGGCGACGCGGAGTCGGGCGGCGCCAGGTCGCCGGCCGCACCCGCCACGCCGCCGCCGCCGGCCGCCGTGAAAAGGCCGGGTCCGCCTGCGGTGCTGCCGCCGAGACTCGCGTGGAGCCGCGGCAGGGAGCGTGCGACGGCGTTCGTCGCCACCGGCGGCTGACCGGCGAGGCCGCGAAGGACATTGGTGATGCTCTCCGCATCGGCGAAGTTCAGCCGAAAGACCCGCGTCGTCGGCGTCGCCCCGCCGGCCCGGTCGAGCGTGGCGACGAGCCGTCGCGCGTCGCTCAGTGCCTTGGCGTCGCCGCGGACGAGGATGCTGTTGCCGCGCTCGTCCACCGCGATGTGGGGCACGCCCGGTCCGCTGCCATCGCCGATCAGCCGCGTCAGGGCGGCGCCGACGTCCTTGGCGCTGGCGAAGCGCAGGACGAAGCTTTCGAAGTTGCTGCCACCGCTGCCGTCGAGCTGCCCGGCCAGCCGCTCGATGCGCCGGACGTTCTCGGCGTAATCGGTGACGACGACGGCGTTGGGATTGGCCAGCGGCTCGATGCTGCCGAACGAGGCAACGAGCGGGCGGAAGACACGGACGGCGGCGTCGGCGGCGAGGTTGCGCAGCGGGATGACGCGCGTGACGACGTCGGCCGACGGCGCCGCCGCAGGGCCGATCGCGGCGCTCGCCCCGCCCTGGACGGCACTCGCCTGCGGCACGATCCGCCATGCACTGCCGGCGCGGACGGCAGCGAAGCCGTAACCGCGCAGCACCGAGCGAAACAGGTCCCACACGCCCGCGGGCGGCAGCGGCTCGGCGGAGACGACGTTGACCGCGCCCTTGACGCTCGGATCGAGAACGATCGTGCGCCCGGTCAGGCGCGAGACCTGCTCGGCGACCTGGGCGATGTCGACGTCGCGCATGTTGACGATGACCTCGCCGCCCGGCCGGCGGAGGGGTTCCTGCGCAGCCGCCGGGGCGGGGAGTGCGAGCGCTAGTGCGACGGCCATTTTAACGGGCTTCACAACTTCCTCCCTCAATTCAGCGTCAGGGTCAGCGCCACGCGCTTGCCGTGGCGCATCACGTCGACCTGCATGTGTCCGGCGACTACCGCGTCATCGAACAGGCGGCGGTCGCGCACCGGATCGCCGACGGCCTGACCGCTGACGCGCTCGACGACGTCGCCCGGCTCGAGCCCGGCACGTCGTGCCGCCTGGGGCATTTGGCCGCCGATCAGATATCCGCCGGGGGTGACGGTCGCGCCGAGGCTGCCAAGAAGGTTCAGCTGGTCGGGTTCGGGTGGCGGCTCGAGCGGTTCGAGGCTGGCGGGCGGTGGCGCTGCCGCAACCTTCGTCATGCCGCCGGGCCGGTCCATGCCGGGCAGACCGAGCGTCACCAGGCTGCCGCCCACCCGCAGAACAACGAGGTCGAACTCGATCGAGTCGACGGTCACGCCGCCGGGCAGCACGGCACCGGCGGCATAGCCATGCGCCGGGCCGGATCCGACCGCGATCATCGCCACCGAATCAGACGCGGGCTTGGCGAGGATGATGCCCCGCAGCGCGAGCCCGAGCGTCGCCGCATCCCCGGCGCCCTCGCCGGCCGGATGACCGAAGGGGGCGAGTCGCTTGAGCGGCGTCAGGTCGAGTGGCACCGGCGGCGGCACCGGGGCGATCGCTGCCAGCGCGCGGCCGTCGTCGCGGTCGAACAATTGCGGCAGCACGGGCACGGCAGCGGCGGCGAGCGAGAGCGCGACTACGGCGGTGAAGGCGGTTGTGAGGCGATCGTAGGGGATCATCGCGGGGCGACCATCGCGGGAAGTGCCGCGCCGGGGGTCAGCGCGCCAGATTTGCCGGTGCTGCCAACTGGCTGGGTCGGCTCGTCGCGCACCTCTGCCGCTTTCGGCGGGGCCGCGAGTTCAGCCTTCGGCGGCTTGGCGGCGAACCCGCGCAACACTCCGGCGACCCCATCGCTGCGGGTGCTCACGGTGAGGGCAACGACTCCGGGGTCCGGGCTGGCCGAGCCGGTGATCCCGACCTGCCAGCGCCGGCCGAGGATCGTTCCTGACATGGCGGGCAGGCCGAGGCGCGCCTCGGTCAGGGCATTCTCGGCCGACCAGCCGGCGGCGGCACGCGACTCGATCGCCGCGACTGCGTCGAGGTGACGGGCAGTCGCCTGCAACAGGCCGGTTGCCGCCACCGCGAGCAGGGCCATGGCGACGAGCGCCTCAACCAGCGAGAAGCCAGCATCGTTCATGGCCGCGCTCCCGGCGTCGCGGCCGTCTCGATGCCGTCGAAGGCGATCGTCCAGCGATCGCTCCCCCGGACCAGGTTCAGCGCAAACGGTTCGCCGCCGAAGGCGATGCGCGCGGTCGGGCTGGTTCCGGCAAGGGTGGCGCCCGGGGGCAGTTCCGTCTGGACCGTGCCGATGCGGTAGCCACTTTTAGCCAAGACGAGCGCGACGGCGCCCCCGGTCACGAGCGAGCGGTCGGCGGACGACTGGATCGCGGCCGCCAGCTGCCGCGCCGCGCCTTCGACCGCGCTGTCCCGCCGGGGCGCGAGCGACAGCACCGATGCGCTGCCGGCGATGGCGATCACGGCGAGGACGACGAGGACCTCGACCAGCGTAAGACCCGCTTCGCGGTCGGGCGGCGTTGCCCGCCGGCCCAGGGTCGCCCGGCTCACCGGGCGCTCTCCGTCAGGTCGGCGTCGATGCCGGCGCCGCCGGGTTTGCCATCGTGCCCGAACGTCACGAGCTCGAAGCCGCTGCCGTTCTCCGCCGGGCTGCGGTACTGGTAGGGGCGACCCCAGGGGTCCGCCGGCATCTGGCCCAGATAGCCACCCGCCGGATAGGCGGCCGGCTGTGGTGGTGCCGTCGGCCGCGTCACAAGGGCGGCCAGCCCCTGCTCCGTCGTCGGATAGTCGCCGTTGTCGAGCCGGTACATCTTGAGCGCGGCAGCGATCGCCTTGAGGTCGGCCCGGGCGACGGTCACGCGTGCCTGGTCGGGGCGGCCGATGACGTTCGGGACGATCAGCGCGGCGACCAGCGCGATGATCGCCAGGACGATGATCATCTCGATCAGCGTCAATCCGAGATCGTCCTCGACCCTGCGCGGTGTCATGCTTCGGCCCCCCAGATGCTGCGCGTTAGCCATACCGCCTCATAGATCAGAGGACGGGCCGCGCCCATTCGTCGGAGCCGCAGAAGCAACCAAAACGGTTCCGAACTGCGCCCGGAGCAAGAACTGCCCGTGTACAGACAGGCCTTGCCACAATGTCGGGAGGCAGGCTCGTGGAGGTGATATCCGATCCCGGTGGAGGCGAGCCGATCGTGTCGGTGCCGACGGAAGCGGTGCTGCTTCTCGCCGTCTCGCTGCCACCCGGCAGCGCCGCGCAGCGGCGGGCGGCCCTGCCGTTCGCGATCGAGGAGAGCCTGTCCGAGCCGCTCGATGCGGTTCATGTCGTCCTTGGGGCTCCGCTCGCACCGCAGACGTGGCTGGCGGCCGTAGTCGCGCGCGCGCGCATGGACGAATGGCTCGCAGAGCTGGTCGACCGCGGTATTCCCGGCGCGCGGCTGGTACCGGACGCTCTGCTGCTGCCTGCGCCGCCGGCGGGAATGTGGCACGTCATGGCGGCCGGTGAGCGGGTCGTCGTCCGGGTCGACGGCGGTGCCGGCTTCGCGACACCTGCCGCGGGCTTCATCGACGTGTGGCGGGCCGCGGGATCGCCGGCCTGCACCCGCTTCGGTTCGCCGCTGCCGTTCGATGTGCCGTTCGCCGCAACCGTGCCCGAACTGCCGCGGCTCGAGGCGGTGCCGCTCGATCTCCGCGCGGGGGCCTATGCCGTTGCCGTCCCGGCGCGGGCGCGCGCGTTCCGCCGGGCCGCCTCGGTCGCGGCGATCGGAATAGTCGCCCATACGCTGGTGCTGGCCGTCGAGACGCGGGCGCTGACAGCGCGCGCCGCCGCGCACCGGGAGCGGGCCGAGGCCCTGCTTCGCCAGGCGCTGCCCGGCACCCCGCTGCCCGACAGCGACGCGCTGCTGCCGGCCGCCGGCGGGCGCGATCCCCTGCTGCCCCTGCTCGCCCGCTCGGCCGGCGCGCTGCAGGCGCTCGGCGGTTTGGGCTGGAGTCGGGTCGCCTGGAATGACGCCGAGCGCCGCTTGGTCCTCGGCGTCAAGGCTGAGAACATCGGGACGCTGCAGCGGGCGCAGACGGCGCTGACCGCAGCCGGGCTAGTCATCACCAGCGGCACCGTCACCGCGGCCGAAAGCGGGGCGGACGGCGAGATCACCGTGCGGGAGCGGCTGTGACCAGGGGGTTCGGCATTGCCATGCCCCGCGACCGCGGGGCGACGTGGCGGCGGCTGACGGGTAGAGCCGGCCCGCGGATCGAGGCCTTGTCCGCCGCTGCCGGCACCTGGCTGGGCGGGCGCACGCCGCGCGAGCGCGCGCTCCTCGCCATCCTTGCGGCGATCGCCGTCCTGTCGCTGACCGCCCGTTTGGTCTGGATGCCGCTGCTCGCGGCGCAGCAGACGGCGCGGGACAGCCTGGCGCGCTACGACCGGCTCGCCGCCCGCTTTGCGGCCGAAGGCCCGGCGGTGGCGCGGATCGCGGCGGCGCGACAGGGGACGCTCGCCGCGATCCTAGCCGCGCGTGCTGCCCGTGCGCACCTGCCGGTCGCGCGCATCGATCCGCAGGGGAGCGCGGTGGCCGTGGGCTTCGAGAGCGTCGAGTTCGACGCCCTGGTCGACTGGCTCGCCGCGCTCGATGCGGACGCCGCCGTCAGCGTCGTCGAGCTCAAGCTCGACCGTCGCGAGGCGGGGCTGGTCGCGGCCCAGGTCACGTTGCGCGAGCGATGAGCACCGCGCCTTTCGCCGACGCCGGCCTGCCGCTGCTGCCCTATGCCTTTGCACGCCGCCATGGCGTCGTCGTCACGGCCGAGGGGGTGCTGCACGGGGACGGCCTGACGCTGGCGACGCGGCTCGAGGTCCAGCGCCGCTGCGGCCCAGGGATCGCCTTCGTGCCCGCCGACGAGGCCGACTTCGAAGCGGCCCTGCGCGCGGTCTATCAGGACAGCGCGAGCCGGGCCGCTGGGCTGGCCGCCGCTGAGTGCGACTTGACCGCGCTGGCCGACTCCGCGGCAGTCGACGACCTGCTCGACACGCGCGACGACTCGCCCGTCGTCCGCCTGATCAACGCCCTCCTGCTCGAGGCGGTCCGCCAGCGCGCGTCGGACATCCATTTCGAGCCGCAGGAGCGCAGCTGCCGCGTCCGCTTCCGCATCGACGGCTCGCTCCGCGAAATCGTCGAGCCCGCACCGGCGCTGACGCCGCTGCTCGCGAGCCGGCTGAAGGTCATGGCCCGCCTCGACATCGCCGAGAAGCGCATCCCGCAGGACGGCCGCGTCGCGCTGCGGATTGGTGGCCACGACGTCGACCTGCGCGTCTCGACGCTGCCGGCGCAGCACGGCGAACGGATCGTGCTGCGCCTGCTCGACCGCGACACCATCGACCTCGACCTTACCCGGCTGGGCATGAGCCGCCGCGACGGCGACGTGTTCACGCGAATGCTGGCGCGGCCGAACGGCATGATCCTGGTGACCGGCCCGACCGGATCGGGCAAGACGACGACGCTTTACGCCGCCCTCAATCGGCTGAACGACCAGCAGCGCAACATCCTGACGGTCGAGGACCCGATCGAATATGCGCTGCCCGGCGTCGGCCAGATGCAGGTCAACCCGAAGATCGGGCTGACCTTCGCGCGCGGCCTACGCGCGGTCCTGCGGCAGGATCCCGACGTCATCATGGTCGGCGAAATCCGCGACCAGGAGACGGCCGAGATGGCGGTCCGCTCGAGCCTGACCGGGCACTTCGTCCTGTCGACCCTGCATACCAGCAGCGCGGTGGGCAGTGTGACGCGGCTCGTCGATATGGGGGTTGAGCGCTACCTGCTCGCGCCGATGCTCGTCGGCCTTGTCGCGCAGCGGCTGGTGCGCGCGCTGTGTCCGGCCTGTCGGCAGCCGGACGTCGCGACCCCGGCCGACGCCGCGCTCGCGGGGGGAGCACTGGCCGTGGGTACGGCGCTATTCCGTCCCGGCGGATGCAGCGCGTGCAACGGCGAAGGTTACCGCAGGCGGCACGCGCTCTACGAGGTTATCGCGGTCGGCCCCGAGCTGCGCCAGCTGATCCACGACGGCGCGAGCGAAGCCGCGCTCGTCGCCGCCGCGCGCCGCGCCGGACCCGGGCTAGCCGAAGACGGCGCGGCCAAGATCGCCGCCGGGATCACCAGCGTCGCCGAGGTGGCCCGCGTCGTGCGCGAGGAGGGGTGATGGCGGCCTTCGCCTATCAGGCACTCGACGCCACTGGCGCGACGCGGCGGGGGATCGTCGAGGCGTCGAGCGCACCCGCCGCGCGTCGCGTCTTGCGCGACCGCAGCCTCGTGCCGCTCGCCGTGAGTCCCGCAGCTGCGCGCGATCCTAGGCGGCGAGCACGGCTTCCGATGAAGGCGCTGGCGGTGCAGACCCGGCAGCTGGCGATGCTGATCGGGACGGACGTTCGCATCGAGGAGGCCTTGCGCCTGGTTGCAACGCAGACCAGCGATCGCCGCGCCGCGGGGTTGCTGCTCGACCTGCGCGGGGCGATCCTCGACGGCAGCAGCTTTGCGGCAGCGCTTGCCGCCCAGTCCGGGGCCGTCCCCGAGTTCTACCGCGCTTCGGTCGCCGCCGGCGAGGCGTCGGGGCGCCTTCCCGAGGTCCTGTCGCACCTCGCCGACTTCATCGAGGGCCGCGCGCAGGCGGCGACGCGCCTCGGGCTGGCGCTGCTCTACCCGGCGCTGCTCGCCGCCGTGTCGCTGGCGATGATGGCGGCGCTGCTGGTCTACGTCGTGCCCGATATCGTCCGGGTGTTCGTGGCGCGCGGGGCGGCGCTGCCGCTGCATCACGCGGCTGCTAATCGGCCTTAGCGGCTTCGTCGCGAGCTATGGCTGGGCGGTGGTTGCCGCGCTGGCCGCTGCGGGGATTGCGGGGCGGCGATGGCTGACGCAGCCCGGCAATCGGGTGGCACTCGACCGCGCGCTGGCGACCGGCCTCACGGGCGGGTTCGTCCGCCGGGTCGGGGCGGCGCGCTTCGCCGGCACGCTGGCGACGCTTGTCGCGAGCGACGTGCCGCTCGTCGAGGCGATCGCGACGGCCGCGGCGGTGACGCCGAACCGGTTCCTCCAGGCCCGCGCGCTCGCCGTCGCCGACCGGGTCCGCGCCGGTGCAACGCTGCAGCGCGCGATGGCCGAGGCGGAAATCTTTCCACCGCTCCTGATCGCGGTGGTCGCCAGCGGCGAGGCGAGCGGGCGGCTGGGCGCCGTTCTCGGGCGAGCCGCCGCCGACCTGCAGCGCGATCTCGATGCCGCGGTCGCGGCGCTGACCGCGCTGATCGAGCCGGCGGTGTTGCTGGTGATGGGCGGCATCGTCCTGCTGCTCGTGCTCGCCATCCTGCTGCCGATCATCGACCTCAACAACCTTGCCGGGATGTGAAGTGGGCGACGCGCGCCTGGAGCAAGGCGTCGGCACCGGTCGAGCGTCCCGGCCCGCGACCGGAATGAGGCGGCGAGGCTCCGTGTGGCTGGCAGCGCGCAGCGCGGGAGGCGGCGATCGTCGCGGCCATCGGCAGCGCGCTGCGGACCGCTGTCCCCGGTCAAGGCGTGTGCGCGATGTCCGCTTCGCTGCCCGCGACGCCGGCTTTACCCTGATCGAGCTCCTCGTCGCCCTGGCGCTGTTCGCGGTCATTGCCGCCGCCGGCACCGGCCTGCTGACCACCATCACCGACGCCGGGCGGCATACGGCGGGTCGGCTCGACCGGCTGGCCGCGATCGAACGGACGCTCGCCGTGGTCGAGCGCGACCTGACCGAGATCGCCGATGCCCCGCTGAAAGGCGATGCGGACGGACTGAGCTTCGAGCGCGCGCAGGAGACCGGGACAGCCACCGTGAGTTACCGCGTCGACGCCGCACGCCTCGAGCGGCGTGCCGATGGCGTGAAGCAGCACCTGCTCGACCACGTCGTGGCGGTGCGCTGGCGATACCTTTCCGGACGGACGTGGCAGGACCGTTGGCCGATGGACACGGCACAGGCACAAGCCTGGCCGGCGGCCGTTGCGCTCGACCTCGACCTCGTCGGGCCACCGCCGGCGGGGCACCTGCGGCGCGTCGTCGATCTGCCGGTTCGGCCGCTGCCGCCGAGCGCATCGCCGTGATCCTCGTCAACGTCGTGGCGATGGTTGCCGTGGCCGCCGCGCTGGTCATGGCCATGCTCGACCGCGAGGCGCCGGCGGTCGACCGGACGGCGACCTACCGCACCGCGGCGCAGGCGCTGGCGATCGCCCGCGGCGGCGAGCTCAGTGCGGTCGCGGCCCTGCAGCGCGACGGCGATTCCACGCGCGACGACCTTACCGAGGCGTGGGCGAGGGTCGCGCAGCCGCCGACGCCGATCGCCGGCGGCAGCTTCGCGCTGGCGATCACCGACGCGCAGGGGCGCTTCAACGTCAACGCGGCGACCGGAGCGGGCGAGCCGGTGCTGGCCGGGATCGTCGCTGCGCTCGGCCTGCCACCCGAGGTCGCCGTCCGCATCGCGGGGACCGTCGCCGCGCGCGGGCGGGTGCGCAACCTCGGCGAGTTGACGCGCGCCGGGCTCGACGACGCGACGCTGGCGCGGCTCCGGCCGCTGGTGACGGCGCTGCCGGGCGACGCGCCGGTCAACGTCAACGCCGCCCCGGCCGCGCTTCTCGGCGTCCTCGTCGGCGATGGCGTCAAGGGCGAGCAGCTGGCGCGCAGCCGCGAGCGGGCAGGGCGGCTGACGCCGCCCGACCTCGCGGCCGCCGGCGCCGAACTGCCGCCGGGCGCGGGGTTCACCAGCAACCATTTCCTCGTCACCAGCACGGTGACACAGGGCGGTACGACGGTCGTGCTGACCAGCCTGCTCGAGCGCCGTCCCGAAGCCGCCGAGCCGGGTCGTCGTCGTCAGCCGCCGGCTGGGGACTGGCTGAAGACGAGCAGCGCGCAGCCCCAGATCGCCGGCGCAAGGAAGACGCCGAACGGTACGCGCGTCGTGGCGCTCACCCGCCGCCGCAGGAGGAGCACGCTGAACAGCACGGCGAGCAGCCCGGTGACGGCGGCGCTGCCGAGGACCAGCGGCAGGGCGCTCCAGCCGAGCCAGGCCCCCGCGGCGGCGAACAGCTTGGCGTCGCCGCCGCCCAATCCGGTTCGGCCCCGCAGCCGCGCATAGACGGCCGCGACCGCGACCAAGGCCAGATAGCCGCCCGCCGCGCCGATCGCATGATCGGGCAGCGCCGATGGCATCAGGACGGCGGTCACGGCGAGACCTGCCGCCGTCAGCGGCCACGTTACAACCGACGGCAGCCAGAAGTGACGCAGGTCGAGCACCGCGAGCAGCAGCAGTGTCCAACCCAGACCGGCGACGGCCGCCGCCGCCAGGCCGGGGCAGACGACGACGCTGGCGGCCCCGATGGCCGCTCCCGCCGCCATCAGCGCTCTGTGGTGCCGCATCCCGCCGCCGCCTCGCCGTTCGAGGCGGTCGCCACGGCCGGGAGCCGCGATCGCCTCGGCCCGATCCGCCGCGTCCCGCCGCTCGCTGGCAAGGTCCGCGCCAGCGGTCGGCAGCCCCGCCGACCAGCGGTCCGCCACGCGCGCCACGCCGCTGCCCGCCCCGGCGCCGACGGCCGCGAACATCAGGACAAAGGCCGCCGAGCCGAGCGCGATCATCGGCACCCTGTAACCGTCGCCGCCGCTCGGGCGAACACCTTCTCTACACGGGTGTTGTCCGGAGCAGCCGGCTGCTATCCTGCCGCGGCCAGAGCGGGAGACTGCGGTGGACGCGGGGGAATGGGGAGCGCTGATGGCGGCGGCGCAGGCCGGGAACGGCGGTGCCTATCGCCGCCTGCTCGGCGAGCTGCGGCCATGGCTGCTGCGCTATTACGCCCGGCGGCTGCCGCCGTCGGCGGTCGACGACGCGGTGCAGGAGGCGATGGTTGCCGTGCATACCAAGCGCCATACCTACGATCCCGAGCGGCCGTTCGGCCCGTGGCTGGCGGCGATCGCCAGGTACAAATGGATCGACCGTCTCCGCTCGATGAAGCGCACCGCCGCCGACGCGCTGCCCGACGATGTCGCGGTCGGCGACCACGAAATCGGCGGTGACCAGTGCCAGCGTCCTGACGTCGCTCCTGGCAACGCTGAAGGCGCCGCAGGCGGCGGTGATCCGTTTGGTGAAAATCGACGGCCTTTCGATCGAGGAAGCGGCGGCGGCAACGGGGCAGTCGCCGAGCCTGGTCAAGGTCAACATCCACCGGGGCCTCGCGCGCCTCAGCGCCCGGCTCGCCGCGGCGCCGGAGCACGAGGCGGAGACCGACCATGGCTGACCCCAACGCCGATGCCATGCTCGACGCCCTTGTCGCCGAGCTCAAGCCGGTCGCGCCGCGGCGGCCGGCGCGCGACTGGGCGGCGTTCGCGCTGCTCGCCGTCGCCGAAGTCGCGGCCTACCTCACGATGCGCGGCATGCGCCCCGACATGCCCGAGGCGATGTCGCACATGGCCTTCTGGTGGAAGGCGCTGAGCCTGCTGGTGCTGGCCGTCATCGGCGTCGGCACGACCATCGCCGCGCTCGACCCCGTCCGGTCGCCGCGGCGGGGCCTGCGCCTGCTGGCGATCGTCGCGGCGCTGGCCGTCGCGGCGGGGTGGGTCGTCGATGCGGCGCGCGTTGGACCAGCGGACTTCATCGCCCGGCTCGACTGGCGCGAGGGGCTGGACTGCGTTCTCTTCGTCGTCGCCTGCGCGCTGCCGGCGCTCGGCGCATTGGCGCTGCTGATGCGCCGCGGTGCCCCGACCGACCCGACCGGTGCCGCGACAGCGGCCGGCGTCGCGGCCGCGGCGTGGGGCGGCGTGGTCTTCACCCTCGACTGTCCGCACGACGATCCGTTCTACATCGCCGTGTGGTTCTCGCTCGCCATCGCGATCGTCATGGCCATCGCCCGTCTGCTGCTCCCGCGCCTGACGCGGTGGTAGCACGTCGACGGCCGGAACCTTTTCCACGACCAGTAGTTGCGCGCCGCTCGGCTCGTCCCGCCCTTGCTTCCATTGGCCGCTCAACGCTTTGCGGCCGTCCCGTAACTCGCCAGTCTCCGCTCAAGAGCTGGGGAGCTTGCGATGCGCCGGACGCTACGACTTGCCGCGATGATGCTTGCGCTGACGACGGCGCTGCCCGCGACGGCGCAGACCTGGGCCGGCAGCTGGCAGTGCGTTACCTTCGCCCGCGCCTTTTCGGGCATCGAGCTGTTCGGCAATGCAGCGACTTGGTGGCACCAGGCGGTCGGCCAGTATGAGCAGGGCTTTACGCCGCGCGTCGGCGGCGTGCTTGTCTTCAAGCCCTTCGCCCACATGCGCGTCGGCCACGTCGCGACGGTCAGCGAGATCGTCTCGCCGCGCGAGATCAAGGTGACCCACGCCAACTGGTCGCCGATCAACGGCCACCGCGGGCAGGTCGAAGAGAACGTCACCGTCGTCGACACCTCCGCCGCCGGCAATTGGAGCCGGGTGCGCGTCTGGTATGCGCCGCTCGGGGACCTCGGGAAAACGGAGTACCCGGTGTACGGGTTCATCTACGGTCACGCCGCCAAGGCGTTGAGCGGTGCCGCGCTCGCGGCGCGGGAGACGACCGCCAGCGCGATCGCCGCAGTCGAGGCGCTCCCGGCGGAGCTCGCCGGCCTCTGACCCGACTGCCCCGCGTAACCGTCACCCCGGCGCGCCTCGGTCGAGCGCGCGACGGCGGCGAGCGTCTGGCCGGCGGCTGGTGCCACTTCTCGGCGCTGCGCCTGACTGTCGACGGACGCGACGAGGTCATCCCGCTCGACCGGGTCGCGCGCGCCATCGCGCCCCTGCCGGCGGAGGTGCGCGCGACCGTCCGTCGCCGCTGCGACGCGCTGGTCTCGCCGCGCGCACCGCTCGCCCGCCTGACGTTCGATCGGCCGCACGTCATGGGCGTGCTCAACGTCACGCCAGACAGCTTCAGCGATGGCGGTCGCGGCGGTGATCCGGTCGCTGCGGCCAAGGCGATGGCGGCGGCAGGGGCAAGCCTGATCGACATCGGCGGGGAGTCGACGCGGCCCGGGGCGTCAGACGTCCCGGTCGCCGACGAGCTCGCGAGGGTCGGGCCGGTCCTCGCCGGGGCGGCCGGGCTGCCGCTTTCGATCGATACGCGCAAGGCCGCGGTCATGGCCGCGGCGCTCGACGCCGGCGCGGTGCTGGTCAACGACGTTTCCGCCCTGACCCATGATCCGGCCGCCATGGCGCTGGTCGCCGCCCGGCGCGCGCCGGTGGTGCTGATGCATGCGCAGGGCACGCCGGCGACGATGCAGCTGGCGCCCCGCTACGACGACGTCGTCGCCGACGTGTTCGATTGGCTGGAGGCGCGGATCGCCGCCTGCGTCGGTGCCGGGATCGACCCTGCGGCGATCGTCGCCGATCCCGGAATCGGCTTCGGCAAGACGCCGGCGCACAATACGGCGTTGCTTGCGAACCTCGCCGCGTTCCACGGCCTCGGAGTCCCGCTCCTGCTCGGTGCCAGCCGCAAGGCGGTCATCGCGAAACTCGCCGGCGACCAGTCCGCGCCGAGCGAGCGGCTCGGTGGGAGCCTGGCGCTGGCTCTTCGCGCCCTGGCGCAGGGGGTGCAGATCGTGCGCGTGCACGACGTGGCGGAGACGGTGCAGGCCGTGAGGGTCTGGCAAGCGATCGCCTAGGGGCGGCATGCGACCGCGTCTCCAGGCGGGAGGAGCGACATCCATCAAGGCGCAGCCGCAGATTCGCGCTCCGGTTCGCCTTGTTCCCCGCTCGTCCATCTGCTAAGGGCAGCGCCTTGCGCCGGGCGGATACCCTGTCCGGCGGCCATCAACCGTATGACAAGCCGTGGCCATGCTGAGGCCATCGGCGTGAATGGAGAGAACGGCTTGCAGATCATCGTCCGCGACAACAACGTCGATCAGGCGTTGCGTGCCCTCAAGAAGAAGCTCCAGCGCGAGGGCGTTTACCGCGAGATGAAGCTGCGCCGCCACTACGAGAAGCCGTCCGAGAAGCGTGCGCGCGAGAAGGCCGCGGCCGTCCGCCGGGCCCGCAAGCTCGAGCGCAAGCGCGCCGAGCGCGACGGCGCGAAGTAAGCCGGTGGCCACCGCCAGCGCGGCTGGCGGCATGACGGGCCGCTGGGTCGCCTTCGGGCTGCTCGTCGTCGCCATCGTCGCCGTGCTCGTCTGGGCGGGCACGCGCAGTGCGGTCGAAGCCTCACGCCCCGCCGACCTTGCCTATCTTGCCGCTCACAAAAGGAAGCCTGGCGTGCACACCACCGCCTCCGGCCTGCAGTACGAAGTCCTAACCGAGGGCACCGGCCCGCGGCCGACCGCCGCCGACACGGTCGCCGTGCATTACGAGGGCAAGCTGCTCGACGGGACCGTGTTCGATTCCTCGATCGCGCGCGGCCAGCCGGCGGTATTCCCGCTCGCCAACGTCATCCCCGGCTGGACCGAGGGCGTCCAGCTGATGCACGTTGGGTCGAAGTACCGCTTCACGATCCCCCCCGATCTCGGCTACGGCGCGCGCGGTGCCGGCGGCGTTATCCCGCCGAACGCGGTGCTGGTGTTCGACATCGAATTGCTGGGCGTGCAGGGGCGCTAAGATCGCCGCGCGGCGACCCCGCTACACTCTCAGAACTGCGCGTGCGCCCGCAGCCCGAGCACCGGTACCGGGCCACGGTCGCGGTTGTAGGCCGGGTTGACGATCAGCTGCCCATCTGCGGTCAAAGTCACGCCGCCGACGATGGCGAGCGCGTACCACGTTTCGGCGATGAACTCCGGCCCCGGGTGGGGCAGGCGGCCGTCGCCGACGAGGATCCCGAGCCCGCCGAGGTCGAGGTACCGCCGGCGCTCGGCGGAGATGTCGTTGACCATCAGCGCCAGCGCCGCCCGGTCGTCCTTCCGGCCCCATGCCGCGCCGCCGACCGACACGCCGCCCGACACGCTGCGGTCGGCATCGGTGAACTCGACCACCTCGGTCCGCCCGTCGCCGAGCCCCGCCCGCACGAAGACGCCGACGGTGTCGCTCAGCTCCTGCTCGGCGTTGATCGCGATGCCCGTGCGGTCGCGGAAGCGGCGCACGGGTGTCGGGTCGGGCGCAGTGCCGTGCGCCACGCCGTAGGCGATCGCGTCGTCGAGACGGCCGAAGTTGCCGTGCATCACCCAGCCGGTCACGCGGACCGCTCCAGGGCGGCCGCGGAGGCTGAGCCGCCGCTCGACCTCGCCGACGAGCTGGTACTGGCGGAATCCGGTTTCCAGCGTGACGCTGTTCGGGACTGTCGACAGGTCGAATAGGCCGAACCGCCAGGTCCACTTGGCGAGCGTCAGTTCCGCTGTTCCGCCATAGGTATAGCCCCACGCGTCGGCGGCATAGTCGAAGGTGCCGGTGTCGACGGCGGTCCAGTTGAGGAAGTCGTTCCGCGGGTCGTGCGCGTACTTGTTCTGGTCGAACACATCGCCGACGCTGAACTTGCCGATCGTGATCGTCAGCCGGTTCGCCGTATGCATCGCGCCGAGCACGTTCAGGTCTGGCTTGACTGCCTCGCTGTCGCCGCCGAGATCGACGGTTTGGCGGAAAAATAGCCTCTGGAGGCGCAAATAGGGGTCTTTTTTGCCCACTTTGTACGCCTCTGCCGAGGGAAAACCGGCGGCGCCGAGCGTGTTCCTCAGGCCGAAGCCCTGGTCGATCTCGGGATTGATCCACAGCTCGAGCCCGCGCCATAGGGCGGCGCCGGCATAGAGCGTCGCGTCGACCGTCTCGCGGACGTCGCCCGTGCCGTCGAGGCTGTTCGGTCCCTCATAGGGCGCCCGGAAGGCGGTGTTGCCCTGGCCGACGATCGTCGCCTGCCCGTGGATCGCATAGCGCTGCGGAGTGGCGGTCGGCTCCTCCGCGGCATCGGTCGTCGGCGACGGTGCCGTCGAGCCGGCGGTCTGCGCCCCGGCCGGAGCGGCGGCCAGCGCCACCGCCATGACAACCGCTTTCCGCATCGTCGCCCCCGCTTCGGTTGCCGGCCTCCTAGCGGTCGACCGTGCGCGGCGCCAGAGCCACCTTGACCAGCGCGACGGCCGGATCGGCGAGGATCAGCCCGAGGATGCCGAACAGCACGCCGAAGACCAGCTGCGCCGCGAGCACCATCGCCGGCGCGAGGTCGACCGCGCGCTTCTCGATCATCGGGCTGACGAACTGGTCGGCAAACTGGACCGTCAGATAGACGCCGACCGCCTCCAGGCCGACGGTCGTGCCCGCGGAGAAGCCGACGGCGACGACCAGCGCGCCGCTGATGATCGCGCCGAGGTTGGGGATGAAGGCGAGCAGCCCGGTGACGAGACCGAGGAGCAGCGGCAGCGGCGCGCCGACCAGGCTCAGCCCGAGAAAGGTGAGCGTGCCCTCGAACAGCATGAGGACCAGCCGTCCGCCAACCCAGCGGCGGAGCATCGCGGCCATCGCTTCGGTCGTCTCGCGTATCGCCGGCCGCCGCGGTTCGGGCGTCAGCCACTCGACGCCGCGTTCGTATAGCCGCGGATCGGCGGCGACGAAGATGCCGAAGGTAACGATGAGCGCGATGCTGCCGAGGACACCGGCCGCGCCACCGACGACCGTCAGGATGCGGCCGAACGACGTGCCGACCTGCGCCTTCAGCTGCTGGACGGGGTCGCCGCCGCCGCCGAGACCATATTCCTGCGCCAGGCTCGAAACGCGGTTGGCCTGCGCCACGAGCGTCACCTGCAGCTGTCCCGCCTGCGCGGCGATCTGCACGCCGGCGAAATAGAAGAAACCGAGGACGGCGATGACGAACAGGACGACGACGATCGCCAGCCGGATACCTCGGCGCACCGGCAGGATGCGGCCCAGCAGCCGCTCGCCGCCCTGCAGCCCGGCAGCGAAGACGAGCCCGCCGAGGATCAGCAGCAGCGACGAGGCGACCTGCCACGACAGCCAGATCGCCGCCGCTAGACCGAGCCACACCGCGGCATCGGTCAGGGCGCTGCGCGCCCGGCCGGAGAGGCCGATGGGGCTCGGCGGTACCGGGCCTTCGGCGTCGCTCACTTCGACGGCGCGCTCTGGCTCGGCTCGATATGCGGACGCAGCGAGACGAAGGCGCGGTGCGGGCGCAGCGCCGAGAACCAGGTCAGCGGGTTCCACGTCGTCGAACCATCGAGCGAGAAGGTCAGGAACTCCGCCCGCCCGACCAGGTTCTCGATCGGCAGCATGCCCAGGCCGCCGACGAAGGCGGGGAAGCGGCTGTCCTCCGAATTGTCGCGATTGTCGCCCATCAGGTAGATATGGCCTTCGGGTACGATCTCGGGCGCGGTATTGTCTTGGCCGGTCTCGCCGAGATCGAGCACGTCGTAGCTCCGCCCGTTCGGCAGCGTCTCACGGAAGCGGGGATAGCGGCAGATCGCATGGCCATCGGCGAGGGTGACGCGATACTGGGCGAACTGGCCGATGCAGTCGGTGTTGGCCGAGACGGGAATGTCGGCGGGCGTCTCGGGCACCTTGGGCACGGCGACGCCGTTCAGCCACAGCTGGCCGTTCTTCATCTGCACCGTATCGCCGGGCAGGCCGATGACGCGCTTGATATAGTCCTCGTGGTCGCGCGGTGCCTTGATCACGGCGATGTCACCCCGGTCGGGGTAGCGGCCGAACAGGCGGCCGTGCATCTCGGGCAGGATCGGCAGCGACGGCGACAGATAGGAATAGCCGTAGGGGAACTTCGACACGATCAGCCGATCGCCGGTCAGCAGCGTCGGCAGCATCGATTCCGACGGGATGTAAAAGGGCTTGGCGATCAGGCTGTGGACCGCGAGCACGGCCAGCGCCAGCACCAGCAGCTGGCGGAGCTCGTCGGCCCAGTCGACCTTCTTCTTGGCCATGGTCGCTGTCTCGCTCATTCCGGTCTCGCCGTGATCAGGACGATCGCCTGGGCCCAGGGATGATCGTCGGTGATGGTCAGGTGTATTACCGCGCTATGCCCCGGCGGCGTGATCTTGGCCAGCCTTTCCGCCGCACCCCCGGTCAGCGCCAGCGTCGGCTGGCCGCTCGGCAGGTTGACGACGCCCATCGCCGAGAAGAACACGCCGCCGCGGATACCGGTGCCGAGCGCCTTGGCGCACGCCTCCTTCGCCGCCCAGCGCTTGGCGTAGGTGCCGGCGCGCGTCAGCGGGCGCCGCTCGGCGCGCGCGATCTCGACGGGGGTGAAGACGCGGCGGATGAAGCGGTCGCCGAAACGATCGATCGACGCCGCGATGCGGTCGATGTTCGTCAGGTCGTTGCCGAGGCCGATGATCACGAGCGGCCCGTCGGACGTCCCCCGGCCGGCGGGCGGGCGTGGTCGATCGCCTCGCGCATGGCGCGGATCGCCGCCTCGAGCCCGGTGAAGACGGCCTCGCCGATCAGGAAGTGGCCGATGTTGAGTTCCGCGACCTCCGGGATCGCGGCGACCGGTGCGACGTTGGCGAAGGTCAGGCCGTGGCCGGCATGGACCTCCAGCCCGCGCGCGGCGGCGAGAGTGGCACCCACCTGCAGGCGCTCGAGCTCGCCGGCCCGACTGGCGGCGTCGAGGTGCGCGTAGCGCCCGGTGTGCAGCTCGACCACCGCCGCACCGATCGCCGCCGACGCCTCGATCTGGTCCGGGTCGGGTTCGATGAACAGGCTGACGCGGCAGCCGCGCGTCGTCAGCCGCTCGACGACGTGCCGCAGCCCTGCCTGTTGGCCGAGCACGTCGAGGCCACCCTCAGTTGTCCGCTCGGCGCGCTTCTCAGGGACGACGCAGACCGCGTGCGGCGCATACGCGAGGGCGATGCCGAGCATCTCCTCGGTCGCCGCCATCTCGAGGTTGAGCGGCACGGTCAGCGCCGCCATCAGCCGCTTGAGGTCGTCGTCGCGGATGTGCCGCCGGTCCTCGCGCAGGTGGGCGGTGATGCCGTCGGCGCCGGCCGCCACGGCCAGCTCGGCCGCGCGCACGGGATCGGGGTGGTCGCCGCCGCGCGCGTTGCGGATGGTGGCGACGTGGTCGATGTTGACGCCAAGGCGCACGCGGCTCATCGCGCCGTCTCCGGGCAGAGCGCCGCCGAGAACAGGGTGTAGCTGCCGCCCTTGCCCTGCCACGCCTCGCCGAACTCGAACGGGTGGTCGGTGAAGACGATCAGCGCGAGGCCCGCTTCGGGCGCGATGACGTTCCGCACCTGCACGCCGCCGATCTCGCCGCGCCGCTCGACGAGGTGGACGGGCCGGGCGCAGCCGCGCAAGGGCACGGTGTACGACCAGACGCCGAGCGCGGCATAGCCGAGCTTGGGATCGCCGCGCTCCATCTCCGCACGCGACGCCGGGCTTGAGCAGGGCGTCGTTCAGCAGCGCGCGGTCGAAGCGGGCGAGGTCGGCGGGCGGTCCGGCGACGGCGGCCGCAGCGCCGAAGCGGCCGAGGTCGACGAAGCTGTCGTCGCGCCCGTCAGTAAAATAACCGGGCCGGCCGAACGGCTTCTCGCCCGGGGCGACGAGCCGGGTTCCGGTCATCCCGGCCGGCGTGAACACGTCGACGGCGAGGACGTCGGCGAGCGGCCTGTGCGTCACCGCCTCGAGCACCGCGCCGACGACTTCGGTGTCGCAGTTGTTGTACTCGAACCGCGCACCCGGCTCGCGCTTGGCGGGTCCCAGGCAGATCGGGCTGATGCCGGCCGCGCGCGGCGCGTCGTAGCGGTACTGGACGAGCATTTCGCCCCTGGCATCGAGCGCCCCGTCCTCGACGTTCGGCAGGCCGCTGGTGTGCTGGAGCAGCATCCGCAGCGTGATGCGCCCGGCGTTGGCGATCTTCAGCCCCGGCGCATAGGCCGCCACCGGCGTGTCGAGCGCGAGCCGTCCGGCCTCGACCTCGCGCATGACGGCAACGGCGACGATCTGCTTGGTCACCGACGCCCAGCGCCACGGCAGGTCGGCGTCGCCGCGCAGCGAGCCGAGCAGGCCGCCGCAGTCGTCCTCGCGGTCGCTGACGAGATACTGGCCGCTGAGCGGCAGGCCGGCGGCGACACGCTCGACGGCGGCGCAGCGGTCGAGCAGGGCGTCGTTGCCGGGCGGCGCGAGCGGCGGTGCGGCGACGGCGGGCGCGGCGAGCAGGGCAGCGGCGAGGAAAACCCTCACGCCCGGCTGCCCGGCTTGACGGCCGGCAGCGCAGCCAGCTCGGGCGGCAACGCGTCGGCGGAATAGCTCGGCACCGACAGCCGCAGCAGCGCGGTCAGCGGCACCCCGACATCGGCCGTGCCGTCGCTCCTGTCGACGAGCGCGGCGGCGTGGACCACCCGGCCGCCGGCTGCCGCGATCGCCGCGATCGCCTCGCGGCTGCTGAGGCCGGTCGTCACCACGTCCTCGACCATCAGCACCGTCGCCGCCGGCGCGAGGGCGAAGCCGCGGCGCAGCTCGAACGTACCCGCCGGCCGCTCGACGAACATCGAGGCGACGCCCAGCTGGCGCGCGACCTCGTAGCCGACGATCACCCCGCCCATTGCCGGCGCGATCACCGCGTCGACCGCGCGCGCGTCGGCGGGCAGCTTGACGATCAGCGCGGCGACGAGCCGCTCGGCGCGCGCCGGGTCCATCAGCACGCGGGCGCACTGCAGGTAGCGGCCCGAGCGCAGCCCCGACGACAGGATGAAATGCCCCTCGAGGAGAGCATCGGCGGCGCGGAATTCGGCGAGGACGTCGGCGTCGGTCATCGTCCCCTGCTAGCCCGGCGATTGCCCGGTGGAAAGCGCGGCATCGTTGCGTTAAGAGAACGTCAGGGCAAACAGGGGAGCGCGCGATGATCGTTAACCGGATCCTGGCGGGGCTGATGATCGCCGCGCTGACCGCGCCGGCGCTGGCCGAGATCAAGTCGACGCACAGCGAATCGGCCGAGGCGACGCGGGCGAAGGCGACGGCCGAGCTGCCGACCTGTGCCAAGCCGCTCGGCACGATCGCGGTCTCCGAGCCGGAGACGAAGTGGTGGGGCGGCCTCGGCCTCGGTTCGCCGGAGGCCTTGATCCGCGTCTACATCCAGAAGTCGCACTGCTTCCGCCTCGTCAACCGCAGCGCGGCGGGCATGGCGGCGATGGAGCGCGAGCGCGCGCTCAACGCCGGCGGCGAGATGCGCCGCGGCGGCACCATCGGCAAGGGCCAGATGGTCGAGGCCGACTTCACCGTCATCCCCGACATCGTCACCGGCAACGGCAACAAGGGCGGGCTGAACGTCGGCGGCATCCTCGGCGGGTTCGTCCCCGGCATCGGCGGCGCGCTGCTCGGCGGCATCAACGTCAAGAAGCGCTCGGCCAACGTCGTCCTCAACGTCGTCAACAACAAGTCGAGCGAGGAGTTCGTCGCCGAGGGCCAGTCGAAGAAGACCGACCTCGGCTTCGGCGGCGGCGCCGGCATCTTCGGCGGCGGCGGCCTCGCTGCGGGCGGCGCCTCGGGCTACGACAACACCGAGATCGGGCAGGTCGTCGCGCTCGCCTATCTCGACGCCTACACCAAGATGGTCGGCGAACTCGGCGGGCAGCTCGGCCAGTTCGCCAGCCAGCAGCAGGCGGAGAAGGCGGTGGCGATGAAGCGCCCCGGCCGGATGTACGCGGCGGCGTCGCTCAAGGCCAAGGTGCTGAAATCGCTCGACCCCGGCGCGATGCTCTACCCGACGGGGAACAAGCAGGACGGCTTCTGGGAGGTCGAGGACGAGCTCGGCACCAAGGGCTGGGTGCCCGAAGCGGCGATCGCCGTCGCGCGCTGAGCCGCAGCTGCATTCAGCGGCGTGGTCTGGCGGGGCGGCGCGCGGCCGGGCCGGCTGGCCGCAGCCGCCGCCGCCGGGGCGTTCGATCAGCCTTTAGCGCCGCCCTCCGCCCCTCCGCCGCCGCACCCTTCCGCCGTCCCGGTGACGGCGCGCCACGGGCGGCTCGCGCCATCGCCGCCGCGCCCGGCAGCGCCGCCGGCCGCGAACCAGGCCGGTTAGAACGGCGCGGAAGTTGACGAAGGTCGTGCTACGTGGCCGCCGATTCCGGCCCTCAGCGCCGGCGCGTGCCGATGCCGAGCGCCGCCTCGGCCGCGCGGCAGGCGGCGGCGATGCGCTCGCGCTCGGGCGTCTCCACCCGCGCCGCGTCGAGCCGCGCCTGCCACAGCGCGAACTCGCCGTCGTCGAAGGTCGGCTCGCGCGACAGGCCGAAGGTGGGGCGGGGGGCGGACATGCGAAGGCTCCGTCAGGGACAAGGGCCGCGGAACATGGCATGAACACGCCCCTGTAGGACAGGGGCTTCGCGCCCTCACCGCACCCGCGTCACCCGCAGCGTGCCCGCCGGCGTCGGCGCGATCAGCTCGGCCGCCGGCACGCCCGCCAGCCAGTCGGCCCACGACCCACGCGGCATCAGGACGATCTGGCGGCTGTGGTAGGGGGCGATGTCGGGGCCGGGGGCGCAGGTCAGCATGGTGAAGGCCTCGGTCGCGCGGGGCTCGCCCGCCGCGTCCCCGCCGGCGCCGGCGGTCCTCGCGGGGGGCGGCACGACGCCCGCCCGCCACAGCCCGGCGACGCACAGCAGCCCGCCGTCGGCGGCGGTGAACTCCCACTTGTCCTTGCGCGCCTTGGCCCGCGCGCGGGTGGGGGGAGGTGCCGCCGCGCCCTCGCCGGACGGCGCACCCGTGACGGCCCCGGCGGCGGCCCCTTCTTCCCGCCGCCGAGAGGGACGAGCCTGTTCCGCCAGCAACGGGAGGGAGAGGGGCTGCGCGGCGACCGCCCCCTCGCCCGCCTTCGCGGGAGAGGGAGGGGCCCATTGCCCTTGCAATGGGAGGGAGAGGGCACTGCCATCTCCGCCGCGTCGCCCATCGCGCTGGCATCGGTGAACTCGAAGAAGGCGTCGAGCGGGATCAGGCACCGCCCGCCGGTCGCGCTATTGGCGAACGTCCGCCCCTCGCTGCGGAAGTTGTACACCGGCTTGCCCGCCCCCTTGCCACCCGACGCCCCCGGCCAGCTCCACCGCCGCACGACCAGCTCGGCGGCGGTCGCGTCGTCGGCGGCGGCGCGGACGATCACCGTGGGGTCGGTGATGCGGATGCTCGGCGCCTCGCCCAGGTTGGGCAGGCCTTCGGGGAAGCGCAGCGGGATCTTCAGCTGGTTGAACTCGGCGGAGATTTCCCCGAGCGAGCGGAGACGGGCGGCTTCGTTGCACATGGCGGGGCGGCTTACGCTTTTGCGGCGCAAAAGCGAAGCTCAAGCCCCGCCCGGCCGGCGCGGCCAGCCGCCGCGTCCGACGGCGCGGCTTTGCCGCGACGGGCCTCGCTACCGATACACCTCGCGCCGGTGCCCAAGGTCGATCACGAGGATCACCAGCCGCGCATCCTCGATCCGGCAGATCACGCGCCAGTCGCCCACGCGGTAGCGCCAGAAGCCGCCGAGGTCGCCGGTCAGGGCCTTGCCGCGCGCCCGGGGATCATCGGCGGCGGCGTTCTCGACGTACGCAAGAAGCCGAGCCGCCGTCTGACGGTCGAGCTTCTTGAGGGCTCGTTCAGCACGCGGGCCAAAATCAACCCGCCAGGCCAAGCTCGTGCTTCATCTCGTCGAGCGACTTGACCGAGTTGGGGTCGAGTTCTGCCCACGCATCGGCGGCGCGAGAATAATCTTCCAGATCCTCAACATAGCTCCGCACCGCCCGCGCCGCCAGTGCGTCAGTAGTTTCGCCAAGGCGTGCAGCGGCGGAGGCGAGACGCACCTCAATAGTTCGAGTGTTCCTCTTGGCCGAAGATAGGTCTTTGTGACGCCCTACCCGCAACACCGTCTCACGGCGGGTAATCGCCTCGCGATGTCTAGCTAGTTCTTTTGGCTGTCCGGCAGGTCCGCCATCAATATGTAATCGCTGTGTGATCTGATGTCGGAGCAGTTATAGATGATATACAAGAGATGGCTGCACACTTAGTCGCTCCGCAAATATTGAGTCAAGTGATAAACTGTTTGTGTTTCAGTGCCAGCATGAACGTAGTTATTTCTAATTCTAGAAAGATATCGAAGTTTCGCTGGTCGAGTGCTGGGTCTGGAACTGCAAAGAGAGATCGTCTTATGATTGTCTCGGTTTTGGTTGTATTATCGGGGCTAGAGAATAGTTGTTTCGAGAGCTCACCAAAATCTAGTAATCTATACGACCTGTCGCGTGAAGCCATTCCATCATGCACAAGTCTTAGCGTGCGCATTAGTATGTCGTGCATGGGATGTTGTTCAAGTAGTGGAAGCCCCCTACGCAATGGGTCTAAATGCCACGAGAATTCTCTAATAGTTTTCGAATGGGACGCAGTTCGTCCTCACTAAAATCAGAGTTAAACCAGAGTATTCTAAGAACCAAGAAATCTTTTTTCCTCCCAAAAGAACTGATATGGTCCCTGCCATATCTTGGCTTCGACGTGATGCTCGCCGCTAAAAATGTTCCAATTACTCGCCACAGTGTGTTCACCAACCCATAGAATGCGTCAGATGCCTCAAATACCACACGCGCTGCATCGTCTTCGTTTCGAGCCATAGTTCTAAATAAGAGAAATCCAAAATTGAAATGACGGTTCGGATCTATGTACCGACGCCATTTAGAAAATATTCATTAATGTTATACCGGTTCGGTATCTGACTAACTCGCACTAATACTTACGCCCTTAAATTTAAGCGAGAAGTCTTTCTCAAACGGCATGCCTGTTAACCGAAGTTTAGTCCACATGACATATGACTCTTGGCAAGATAAAAGCCTAGATACCGAACTGCTTATCTCTTTGAGCAATTTATCCTGCGTAACTAATCCGGCCTTGCGAATGTCAATCATCGCCCTATGGATAA
Organism: uncultured Alphaproteobacteria bacterium; assembly: GCA_963846485.1. Classification (GTDB taxonomy): domain Bacteria; phylum Pseudomonadota; class Alphaproteobacteria; order Sphingomonadales; family Sphingomonadaceae; genus Polymorphobacter_B. The sequence goes on from CAWJWB010000007.1 coordinate 229,478, forward strand.
TTGAATTAAATTCATGCGGACTTACAACATCAGGATACTGGAAAGCATCGTCAAGGAGTGGAAGTTCTCCTGATAATGCCAATTCTTGAAAGATATGCTGCCGTCACCGGTTGGCGACGTGTTGGTGTTGAAATCGTCTAGGATCAACGCCAAGCGTGTTGGCGTCGATCAGTGCGGATGAGAAGGAAACGCTCGCCATGACGGTATCAGTCTACGTTACGGATTCTTTCAGCACTAGTCCTGGCCCTCACCCCAACAACCCCCGCAAATACCCCCCCGTCAAACTCCGCTCGACCTTCGCCACCGCCTCCGGCGTCCCCGTCGCCACGATCTCGCCCGCCCTTGTCGCCGCCGTCCGGGCCCCAGGTCGATGACCCAGTCGGCGGTCTTGATGACCTCCAGATTGTGTTCGATGACGACGACGGTGTTGCCCTGGTCGACGAGGGCGTGGAGGACTTCGAGGAGCTTGCGGACGTCCTCGAAGTGGAGGCCGGTGGTCGGCTCGTCGAGGATGTAGAGCGTCTGGCCGGTGGCGCGGCGGGCGAGTTCCTTGGCGAGCTTGACGCGCTGCGCCTCGCCGCCGCTCAAGGTCGTCGCCGACTGGCCGATGGCGACGTAGCCGAGGCCGACCTCGAGCAGCATCGCCAGCCGGTCGCGGATCGGGGGGACGGCCTTGAAGAACTCGACGCCGTCCTCGACCGTCATGTTCAGCACGTCGGCGATCGACTTGCCCTTGAACTTCACCTCCAGCGTCTCGCGGTTGTAGCGCGCGCCGTGGCAGACGTCGCAGGTGACGTAGACGTCGGGCAGGAAGTGCATCTCGATCTTGATCAGCCCGTCGCCGGTGCACGCCTCGCACCGCCCGCCCTTGACGTTGAAGCTGAAGCGCCCGGGCTTGTAGCCGCGGGCGAGGCTTTCGGGCAGGCCGGCGAACCAGTCGCGGATGCAGGTGAAGGCGCCGGTGTAGGTCGCGGGGTTCGAGCGCGGGGTGCGGCCGATCGGCGACTGGTCGATGTCGATGACCTTGTCGAGGTGCTGCAGGCCGTCGACCGAGTCGTGCGCGCCGGCGATGACGCGGGCGCCGTTCAGCTCGCGCGCGGCGGCGGCGTAGAGCGTGTCGATGGTGAAGGTCGACTTGCCCGAGCCGCGAGACGCCGGTGATGCAGGTGAAGGTGCCCAGGGGAATGGAGGCGGTGACGCCGCGCAGGTTGTGGCTGCGGGCGTTCTTGACCGTCAGCTTCTTGCCGTTGCCCTTGCGGCGCTTGGCCGGCACGGCGACGGCGCGGCGGCCGGAGAGATAGTCGCCGGTGATGCTGCCGGGCGTGTCGAGGATGTCCTGCAGGCTTCCCCGCGCGACGACCGCGCCGCCGTGGACGCCCGCGCCCGGCCCCATGTCGACGACATAGTCGGCGGCGCGGATCGCGTCCTCGTCGTGCTCGACGACGAGCACGGTGTTGCCGAGGTCGCGCAGGCGCTTGAGCGTCACGAGCAGCCGGTCGTTGTCGCGCTGGTGGAGGCCGATCGACGGCTCGTCGAGGACGTAGAGCACGCCCGACAGGCCGCTGCCGATCTGCGACGCGAGGCGGATGCGCTGCGATTCGCCGCCGCAGAGCGTGCCCGACTTGCGGTCGAGGTTGAGGTAGTCGAGCCCGACATTGTCGAGGAAGCCGAGGCGCTCGACGATCTCCTTCATGATCCGCTCGGCGATGGTGCGGTCCTTGGGGTTGAGCTTGGCCGACAGCGCCTGCGCCCAGGGCAGCGCCTTGCCGACCGGGCGGCGGACGGCGTCGGCGATGGTCTCGCCGTCGACCTTGACCGCCAGCGCCTCGGGGCGGAGGCGGTCGCCGTGGCACACCTCGCACGGCGCGGCCGACTGGTAGCGGGCGAGGTCGTCGAGCGCCATCGCGCTCTCGGTCTGGCCGAGGCGGCGCTGGAGGTTGCCGACGACGCCCTCGAACGGCTTGTTGACCTCGTAAGACTTGCGCCCGTCCTCGAAGCGTAAGGCCACCGGCTTGCCGCCGCTGCCGTGGAGGATGGCGTGCTGCTGCGCGGGGGTCAGCGCCGACCACTTGGTCTTGAGGTCGAAGCCATAGGCGCGGCCCAGGCTGGCGAGGACCTGCTGGTAGTAGGGCGAGGGCGGGTTCGACCGCGCCCAGGGGGCGATGGCGCCGGCGGCAAGCGTCAGGTTCTCGTTGGGCACGATCAGCTGGGGGTCGAAGAACATCTTCTCGCCCAAGCCGTCGCACGCCGGGCAGGCCCCCTGGGGGGCGTTGAAGCTGAACAGCCGCGGCTCGATCTCGGCGATGGTGAAGCCGCTGACCGGGCAGGCGAACTTCTCGGAGAAGACGATGCGGTGGCCGGGGGCGAGGAGGTCTTCGCTCCCCTCCCGCTTGCGGGAGGGGTCGGGGGTGGGGCTGTCGGCCTCGCGCCCATTGCCCGCCCCCGGGCCGGCTTCGCCGTCTCTGGCCCCTACCGCGAGCGGGAGGGGAGGCACGTCGACCACCTCCGCCACCGCCAGCCCGTCGGCGAGCTTCAGCGCCTGCTCGAAGCTCTCGGCCAGCCGCCCGGCCATGTCGGGGCGGACGACGACGCGGTCGACGACGACGTCGATGTCGTGCTTGTATTTCTTGTCGAGCGCCGGCGCGTCGCCGATCTCGTACACCTGCCCGTCGATCTTGACGCGGCCGAAACCATCCTTCTGCAGCTGTGCCAGCTCCTTGCGGTACTCGCCCTTCCGGCCGCGGACGATGGGGGCGAGCAGCAGCAGGCGCGTGCCCTCGGGCAGCGCCAGCACGCGGTCGACCATCTGGCTGACCGTCTGCGCGGTGATCGGCAGGCCGGTCGCGGGCGAGTAGGGGACGCCGATCCGCGCCCATAGCAGGCGCATGTAGTCGTAGATCTCGGTGACGGTGGCGACGGTCGAGCGCGGGTTCTTCGACGTCGTCTTTTGCTCGATGCTGATCGCCGGCGACAGGCCCTCGATATGGTCGACGTCGGGCTTCTGCATCATCTCGAGGAACTGGCGCGCGTACGCCGACAGCGACTCGACGTAGCGCCGCTGCCCCTCGGCATAGATGGTGTCGAAGGCGAGGGACGACTTGCCGCTGCCCGACAGCCCGGTGATGACGACGAGGCTGTCGCGCGGCAGGTCGAGATCGACGTTCTTGAGGTTGTGCTCGCGCGCGCCGCGAACCTGGATATGGGTCAGCATAAGGTAAAGTTGTTCCAGATTTGTTCAGGGAACGCCAGCGTCCTCAGGTAAGGTGCGGCGGACAGCCGGGCAAGGCAGACCGGAACGGGTGCGACGGCGGCGCGTCTAGGTCGAACAGCCGTGGAGACGCCGCCATGTCCGCCGACGACCGCCCGCTCGCGCACCCCGACACGCCGCCGAATTCAGAGCACCGCGAGGCGCAGGACGCCGAGCACAAGCCGGCACTGAAGCGCGATCCCAGCGACCCCGACGCCAAGCTCGACATCGAGCTCGACGAGACCTTCCCGACCAGCGATCCGCCGTCGAACACCCAGCCCGGGCGCGGCCTCGAGCCCGCGCCGTCGAGCGGCTTCACCGGGCCGGAGTAGCCTTCAGCGGCACGTCTGCCACGGCTCGGTGTCGAGGTGGAGGTGGTTGCGGTGGGCAGCATTGTAGTCGGGCGAGAGGACGACGCCGAACACGCGGCAGGCGCCGTCGCGCAACCGCCGCGCCAGCCGTCCGCGTGCGCCGGGATCGTGCCAGTCGCGGGCGATGCTGACGTCGCCGCGGGCGAGGCGGACGCCGGCGAGGTCGAGCGCCTCCGCGGTCGCGTGCTGGCTCAGCCGGTCGCTGCCGGCGATGGTGCGGCAGTTGTAGGTGCCGAGGCTGACCAGCGCCGTCGCCCGCTCGCCGGTCGCGGCGATGGCAGGAACGACGACGCGCCGCGCATAGACCGCGAGCGCCGCCGCGAGCGGGCAGGCCATGACCTCGCCCGCCGGCTCGATCGGCAGCGCGAGGCCGGTGACGCGCCCGGCGTCGGCGAGGCTGCACCCCGGACCGTCCCGGCGCGGCGCGACCGGTGTGAAGCCGACCCGCGCGGCGGCGAGCAGGGCGCGGCATTCGGCCGGGCGTCCGCGCAGCGCCGCGAGCTTGCCCGCCGTTGCCCAGCCGATCGGCGCGGTAAGGTCGAGCGGGGTCCACGGCGCGTTTTCGGGATGGCGGCGGAGGAAGTCGCGGGCGACGAACAACGCGAAGCCAGCGACGACGAGCAGGGTCGCGAAGCGGGCCAGAGCGAGCAGCCGGGCGGCGAAGCGGGGAGCGGGCGGGCGGGGCACGCCGGCTGAACGCGCCTACTCGCGGCGCAGGCTCGCCAGCGGCTCGGCGGTGACCGGATAGTCGCAGCCGTCGGGGATGGTGATCCACGGCGTGCCGTCGCGGTCGACGATCGCCGGCTGGATGCGCGTCACGGCCCGCGCCGCGGTCGCGGTCCACAGCGCGTCGAGCGCCGGATATTGCGCCAGCCGCTCGAGGTTGCGCCGGGTGGGGAAGACCAGCCCGATCTCGCCGGCGTCGGCGCGCGCGCAGGCGGCGGCGGGCAGTCGTCCAGTGCGCGGTCACCGCCTCCCCGCCGTCGGGGCTCGCGTCGGCGCCGGCGGGCAGGCGGGCGAGATAGAACAGCGTGTCGAAGCGCCGGGCGATCGGCGCGGCCGCCGGCGGCACCCAGTGGGAGAAGGGCAGGAGCAGCGCCGCGTCGAGCCGGGTGCCGGTCGCCTGCAGCACCTCGGCCCAGGTCGCGGTGCGGGCGTTGAGCCGCGCGCGCCAGGCGGCGAGGTCGGCGGCGGCTTCGCTGGGGCCGGTCCGGTGCCCGAGGACCACGCCCGCCTCCTCGAACGCCTCGCGCGCAGCGGCGACGCGGGCGGCGGCGTCGGTCGGCTCGAGCGCCGCGAACCCCTCCGCCAGTGCCGGATCGGCGGCAACCGCCGCGTCGCCGGGATCGACCCGCCCGCCGGGGAAGACCATCGCCCCGCCGGCGAAGGCGGTGGCGGCGTGCCGCTCGAGGAGGAGCAGTTCCCAGCCGCCCGCCGGCGCGCGAGGGCCGGGGCCGACCGATCCCGCGTCGCGGAGCAGGACGACCGTCGCGGCGGCGATGGCGGGGTCGGCGTCGCTCACTTCGTCGTCGCGTCCGTCCGGTACCGCGCGAACCACGCCAGGATGGCGCTGTTCTCCGCCGTCAGCTGCGACGGGCGCTCGGCGAGGCCGTGGTGGCTGGCACCGGGCACGCGGATCAGGCCGGTCGGCACCTTGCGGATGGTCAGGGCGGCGTAGAACTGCTCGGCCTCGCTCGCCGGCGTCCGCTTGTCGTCCTCGCCGACCATCAGCAGCGTCGGCGTCGTCACGTGGCCGGCGAGGGACAGCGGCGAGTGCGCCCACAGCAGCGGCTCGTTATCCCACGGCGTCGTCCCGAACCACGACCGCAGCATGCCGGTATAGCCATCGGTGGTCAGCCCCTCGCTCGTCCAGTTGATCACCGGCTTCTGGCTGACCGCGGCCTTGAAGCGGGTCGTCCGCCCGACGATCCACGCCGTCAGCAGCCCGCCGCCCGAGCCGCCGGTGACGAACAGATTGTCCTTGTCGGCGACGCCGCGGGCGACGGCATCGTCGACGACGCTCATCAGATCGTCGTAGTCGTGGCTGGGGTAGTCCTTCCAGATCAGGTCGGCGAACTCGGCCCCCTGGCTCGTCGACCCGCGCGGGTTGGCGTAGACGACGACATAGCCGGCGGCGGCATAGAGCTGGTCCTCGGTCGACCAGACGGGGGCATAGGCGGCGTAGGGCCCGCCGTGGATCTCGAGGATCGTCGGGTACTTGCGCGAGGGGTCGTAGCCCGGCGGCGTCACCTGCCAATAGTCGATGACCTTGCCGTCGGCCGACGAGGCGACGTGGTGGGCGGTGACGGCGGCGAGCGTCTTGCCGGCGAACAGGCCGTCGTTGAGGCGGGTCAGGCGGCGGGTCTTGCCGTTCGCCACGACGGCGACATCAGGCGGCGTCGTCGGATCGCCGGCGGTGAAGGCGACCGCGCCGGTCTTCGCCAGGCTGAAGCTGCCGCCGCTGTACGGCCGGTCGAGGTCGCTGCCGGCCAGCCCCTCGGCGAGCACGGTCATGCGGCCGGCCATGTCGAAGCGGGCGACCTTGGTCACGCCGTGGTCGTCGAACTGGGCGACGATGCTCTTGCCGTCCGCCGACCAGCGGGGCGATCGCAGCGCGCGGTCGAAGCCGCCGCTCAGCGTGCGGATGCCGCTGCCGTCGGCGTTCATCACGCTGAGCTGGCTGTTCTCGTACGCCCGCCCGTGGTCGTCGGCGCCGGTGAAGGCGATCAGCCGCCCGTCGGGCGAGACCTGCGGCTCGTGGTTGGCCCCGACCCGCCCGGCGAGCTTGACCGGCGCGCCGCCGTCGACGCCGACACGCCAGATGGCGGCGCGGTCCTCGTTCAGCTCCCAGTCGGGTTCGCGGTTGGCGGCGAAGATCAGGGCGCGGCCGTCGTGGCTCCAGGCGACGCTCTCGTCGTCGAACTTGCCGAAGGTCAGCTGCCGCGGCGCGCCGCCGTCCGCCGAGACGACGAACAGGTGGGTATAGCCGGGGCGCAGATAGCCCTCGCCGTCCGCGCGGTACTGGACCTGGGTGATGAGCTTGATCGGCTCGGCCCATTTCGCGCCGTCGGGCTTGCCGAGCGGGGTGCCGAGCTTCGCGCCGTCGTCGGGGACGAACATGGTGAAGGCGATCATCTTGCCATCGGGCGACCAGGCGATGTCAGACGGCGCCTCGGGCAGGGTGGTGACGCGGGCGCTGGCGTGCCGGTCGAGCCAGTGGACGAACAGCTGGGGCTTGCCATCGACGGCCGCCACATAGGCGATGCGGTCGCCGCCCGGAGACCAGCGGGCGCGGCTGGCGCTGCCGTCGAGGAGTGGCGCCTGCGTACCGCTGGGAACGTCGACCAGCCACAGCGAGCGGCGCGCGCTGTCGGTCATGATGTCGCCGCTCGACCGCGTGTAGACGATGCGGCGGCCGTCGGGGCTGATCTGGACGTCGGTCGCCTGCTCGAGCGCGAACACGTCGCGGGGCGTGAAGGTGGCGGTCGCCGCGACCGCGCCGGGCGTCTGGGCGAGGGCGGGCGACATGGCCGGCACGGGAACGAGAAGGGCAGCAGCCGCGAGCAGGGCAGAAAGGCGCATCGTCATCCCATCGTTGTCAGGAGCGCCGCGGTTATGGCGCTTGTCGCCGCCGGTGCACAAGTGTAATAGGCGGGCAATACAGAGGAGCCCCGCCCGATGCATCGCCTCGCCTTCGTTGTCCTTCCCCTGCTCGTGCTGGCCGGCTGCGGCGGCAGCCACGAGAAGGAGCAGGAGACGACCCGCACGGTGACCAAGGACGGCGTGACGACGACGACCGTTACCCGGCGGGAGGTCGACGACGACGACCGCGCCGTCGCCAGGGCCGGCGGCGATACGGTCAGCGGGCTCAACATCGATTCCGACAAGTTCAAGGCCAATCTCGAGATCCCCGGCCTGACCTTCGGCGGCGATCACATGGACTTGTCGGGGATGAAGCTCTATCCGGGCTCGACGGTGAAGGGGATGCGCGTCCACGCGGTCGACCGCGGCGGCGCGGACAAGGGCGAGGTGGTCGTCACCTTCTCCAGCCCCGCCGCGCCCTTGGCCGTCGCGCAGCATATGGCCGACCAGGCACAGAAGGCGGGCTTTACCGTCAGCCGCAACACCTCCGCCGAGATCGCCGGGGTCAAGCCGAAGGATGATGGGACGGAGAGCTTCGACGCGACGCTCACACCGAACGGCAACGCGACGGTCGGCGTGCTGACGCTGACCGGGCGCGATACTCAGCCGCGGTAGCGGATCAGCCCCTCCTGCACGGCGCTGGCGACGAGCGTGCCGTCGGCCGCGAAGATCAGCCCGCGGTTGAGCCCGCGCCCGCCGCTCGCCCGCGGGCTGTCCTGCGCGAACAGGTGCCAGGCGTTCATGTCGGGCGTCGCGTGGAACCACAGCGAGTGGTCGATCGACACCGCCTGCAGCGCCGGGTCGCTCCAGCTGACCGCATGCGGCAGCAGGCAGGTGTCGAGCAGGGTCATGTCGCTGGCATAGGCGAGGAGGCAGCGGGCGAGCGCCGGATCAGCCGCGACCGGTGCGGCTGCGCGCAGCCAGTGGTGGGCGAGCGGCTTGCCCCGCTTCGGCTTGAATGGGTCGTGCACTTCCACCGGCCGGATCTCGATCGGCCGCGCCCGCGCCGCCCAGAGCGACCGCCACGGCTCGGGCGTCCGGTCGGCGTTGGCGGCGAACAGCTCGGCATCGTTCTTGAGCAGCGCGGGCGCCGCGACGCGCGGCATGGCGGCGCTGTGGGCAAGGCCCGTCTCCTCGATCTGGAAGGAGGCGGTCAGGGTGAAAATCGGCCGTCCGTGCTGGATGGCGGAGACGTGGCGCGTCGAGAAGCTCGCGCCGTCGCGCTCCCGCTCGACCCGGTAGACGATCGGGGCGCCGGGGTCGCCCGGGCGCAGGAAATAGGCATGCAGGCTGTGCGCGGGGCGGTCGGCGCGCACCGTCCGCGACGCCGCCATCAGCGCCTGGGCGACGACCTGCCCGCCGAAGACGCGCGGCCAGCCCGGGTCGGACGCCCGTCCGCGATAGAGGTCGACCTCCAGCTCCTCGAGGTCGAGCAGGGTGCACAGGGCGGCGACGGCGGCGGCGGGATCGGGAGCGTCGGTCATGGCCTGCGGGTAGCGGCGGCGGCCCGGCCTGTCACCACCCGGAACCTTCGATCAGGCTGCGCGCTATAGTCTCGGTACACGCTCGCAACGGTAAGGGGTTCGCCATGTTACGCTACGCTCTAATCTTCCTGGTCATCGCCGTGATCGCCGGCCTGCTCGGCTTCGGCGGCATCGCCGGCGCCTCGGTCGGCATCGCCAAGCTGCTGTTCTACATCTTCATCATCCTGTTCGTCATCGGCCTGATCATGCATCTGGTCCGCGGCAACCGGGTGGTCTGACACCAGCAACTCACGATCGACGACGAGGCCGCCGGACACCCGTCCGGCGGCCTTTTCGTTTGACAGCGGTGGGGAGCCTCGCCTACGTCCGCCGCCTCGCTTCCAAGCGGGTGTAGCTCAGTTGGTTAGAGCGCCGGCCTGTCACGCCGGAGGTCGCGGGTTCGAGCCCCGTCACTCGCGCCACCCTCAATGGGCAAGCGCGTCGAACACATCGAGTTCATAGGCGATCGACGCCTCGACGAGCGTCTCCCACAGATCCTCGGCGACGCCCGGCGGCACGCCCGCCGCTGCCGCCGCCGCCGCCGCCTGGGCGATGACGGCGGCCTTGCGCGGCTCGTCGCGGACCGCCGCGCGATCGGGTTTGATCCGGGCGGCGGCGCGCATGTAGCCGAAGCGCAGGCCCAGCAGCGCGGCGAGCTCGCGGTCGACCGCGTCGACCCCGGCGCGGACCTCGGCCATCGTCGTGCAGGCGTCGGGGCTCACTTCGGCGCGCGCCACGTGCCCGTCTCCATCCATTGCAGCAGCGGCTTCATCGGCAGCAGCCACAGGCAGCCGAGCGCGGCATAGACCGGCACGGCGGCATACCACGGCAGCGTGCCGAACGCCGCCACCAGCCGCACGGCGACGCCGGCGTAGAAGGCGAGATAGGCGAGCATCAGCAGGATGCCCGCGGGACGGCGGAAGGTCGGCTTCATGGCGCGGACATAGCGGTCGCGGAGTCGAATGTCAGCCACTGCGACGGCGTGGCGAGGGCATCGAGCGGCGCGTCCCACGGATCGCGCGGGAGGCGCTCGACGAGCTGCACGTCCCAGCCGACGCCGACCGCGAACACGCGCCGCCGCGCCCGGAGCGCCGCCAGTGTCCGGTCGTAGTGGCCGCCGCCTTGGCCAAGGCGCGTGCCGTACCGATCGGCGGCGAGCAGGGGGACGAGAACGATGTCAGGATCGGCCGCCGGCGCGTCGGCGGGCGGCTCGACCAGCCGACCGAGGCCGGCGACGCTGGGCCCGGCTGTCGCGGGGCCGCTGTGGAAGGAGAGGGGCGCACGGGAATTGACCCGGGGCAGCAGCGTCGCCCGCGCGACGCGCTCGAGCGATACCTCGCTGCCGATCGCGTGGTAGCCGGCGACAAGGCCATCCGGCGGCAGGTGCGCCTCGAGCACCGCCGCCAGGGCTGCCTCGAGGTGTTCGCGCTCGCCTGGCGCAAGGGTCGCGACGTACGCCGCGCGGGCGTTGCGAAAGTGACGGCGAAAGTCGCGCTTGGCCGGAAGGTCGGCGGGACCGCCATGGCCGTTTGCCGGAAGATCCTCTGACGCCATTAACGTCAGGTGGGCACCATGTACGTCCGGCCAAGACCGGCGCAGGGACAGCGCCCTAGGATGTGATATCGCCTCAGGGATGCTCCGTATGCTCGTACCGGGCAGTACCCGCCTGCACTGAATATAGACCGCGCGCCCCGAAGCTCAAGCGCCGGTTGCCGATAGATGACCTGCCCGAACGCAGGCCTGAGATGCCCATCCCGGCCGCGGGGGCGAAGCAAGACCTACCCGTGCCTGCCTGTCAGGCGCGTCCCTGACGCTCGCCGCGCAATTCGTGCATCGCTGCCAGCAGGCGGTGAAGGCCGTCGTCCATCGGCGCGACGGCGTCCGGTGCCTCGAGCTCGGCGATCAGCGCGGCCAGGTCGATGGTGCCGGCGTCGGCCGGCTGTTGCCACCGCTCCGTCAAAGTATGTTCCATCCTTGCCAACACTGCTGCGCCTGCCACCGCCTTGAGGGTCGACAACAATATATCGGCTCTTGGGTTCCCGAAGCGAAGCGATACACCATCCATAGTGGTGGCATTGCCACACCGGCGGCCCCGGCGTTTCGCGCGTTGCCCGACCGGGCGATCCTGCGCTACAGCCCTGCCGCGACCACAACCGACAACCGAAAGCCCGTTTCCGCCATGGCCGGTTACCAATACGCCTTTGTCATGAAGGGCCTGACCAAGGCCTATCCCGGCGGCAAGCCGGTGTTCAAGGACCTGTACCTGTCGTTCCTGCCGGGCGCCAAGATCGCCGTTATCGGTCCGAACGGCGCCGGCAAGTCGACGCTGATGAAGATCATCGCCGGCCAGGACAAGGACTTCCAGGGCGAGGCCTGGGCGGCCGAGGGCGTGCGGGTCGGCTACCTTGCGCAGGAGCCGCAGCTCGATCCGGCCAAGACGGTGCGCGAGAACGTCATGGACGGCGTGCGCCCGGTCGCCGACATGGTCGCGCGCTTCAACGCCGTCGCCGCCGAGATGGGTGATCCGAAGGACGACACCGACTTCGACGCGCTGATGGAGGAAATGGGGGTCCTCCAGGAGAAGATCGACGCGGTCGACGGCTGGACGCTCGACAACCAGCTCGAGATCGCCATGGACGCGCTGCGCTGCCCACCGGGCGACGCCTCGGTCGAGAAGCTGAGCGGAGGCGAGAAGCGCCGCGTCGCGCTGTGCAAGCTGCTCTTGGAAAAGCCCGACATCCTGCTGCTCGACGAGCCGACCAACCACCTCGACGCCGAGAGCGTCCAGTGGCTCGAGAAGCACCTGCAGGACTATGCCGGCTGCGTCATCCTCGTCACCCACGACCGCTACTTCCTCGACAACGTCGTCAAGTGGGTGCTGGAGCTCGACCGCGGCCGCGGCATTCCCTTCGAGGGCAACTACTCCGCCTGGCTCGAGGCCAAGGTCAAGCGCATGGCGCAGGAGAGCCGCGAGGACGAGAGCCGCGAGCGCGCCATCCGCGACGAGCTGCAGTGGATCCGCTCCAGCCCCAAGGCGCGCCAGACCAAGTCCAAGGCGCGTATCGCGGCGTTCGACGAGCTGGTCGAGAAGCAGGCGAACCGCCGCCTCGGCACCGCGCAGATCCTGATCCAGGTGCCCGAGCGGCTGGGCAACACGGTCATCGAGGCGAAGAACCTGACCAAGAGCTTCGGCGACCGGGTTCTGATCGACGATCTCAGCTTCAGCCTGCCGCCGGGCGGCATCGTCGGCGTCATCGGCCCGAACGGCGCCGGCAAGACGACGCTGTTCCGCATGATCACCGGCCAGGAACAGCCCGACAGCGGCTCGATCCGCATCGGCGATACCGTCAAGCTCGGCTACGTCGACCAGTCGCGCGATGCGCTCGATCCCAATCACAACGTCTGGGAGGAAGTGTCGGGCGGCGCGGAGAAGTTCTATTTCGGCAAGAACGAGGTGCTGACCCGCGCCTATACCGGCGCCTTCAACTTCAAGGGCGCCGACCAGCAGAAGAAGGTCGGCCAGCTGTCGGGCGGCGAGCGCAACCGCGTCCACATGGCCAAGATGCTGGTCCAGGGCGGCAACGTCCTGCTGCTCGACGAGCCGACCAACGACCTCGACGTCGAGACGCTGCGCGCGCTCGAGGAAGCGCTGGAGAGCTTCGCCGGCTGCGCCGTCGTCATCAGCCACGACCGCTTCTTCCTCGACCGGCTGGCGACGCACATCCTGGCCTTCGAGGGCAACAGCCACGTCGAATGGTTCGAAGGCAACTTCGAGGCGTACGAGGCCGACAAGCACGCCCGCATGGGCGACGCCGCCGACCGCCCGACGAAGCTGACCTACAAGCGGCTGACGCGCTGACCGGCGGAGGTCATCGTGGCGGAGCGTAGCGACGCGGCCGACCTCAACGCCACGCTCGTCCGCGACCGCGACCGCGACCGCTACCTGGCGACGCTCTACGCGCCCGTCGCGGTGCGGCCGGCGCTGTTCGCGCTGCACGCGCTCGACCTCGAGCTGGCGAAGGTGGTGGCGACGACGACCGAGCCCATGCTCGGCGAGATCCGCCTGGCGTGGTGGCGCGAGAGCCTGACCAAGCTCGACACCGCCCCGCCGCCGGCGCAGCCGGTGCTCGCCGCGCTGGCTACGCACGCCCTGCCGCTGGGGGTCAAGGGCCAGGCGCTCGAGCCGATGGAGGATGCCTTCCTCGCCCTGCTGCTCGAGGAGCGGCTGGCGGGCCGCGCGCTCGACGATCACCTCGACCGGCGCGGCGGCACGCTGTTCGGCGCGTGCGCGACGGCGCTCGGCGTGGCGCAGGCGTCGGCGCGCGCGCTCGGCCGGGTGTGGGCGCTGGGGCAGCTGGTGCGGCCCGGCATCAAGGCGCCGCCGGTCGATCCCGACGACGCGCGGCGGATCGCGGCGGCGCCGCCGCCGGCGAAGCTCGCGCCGCCGCTGCGCCCGCTGGCGGCACTCGCCGGCTTCGCCGCCGCCGACGTCGCCCGGGCGCTGGGCAGCCGGCGCCCGGCGACACCGGGGAGCGCCGGGCGGCAGGCGCGTTTGCTGTGGCGGGTCGCAACCGGCCGCTGATCCGGCAATGCTTTATCAACCGTGCCGCGGCTAAAGCTAAGCCGGGGCAGGGGGTTGCGTGATGGTCGTTCCGAAATGGCTGGCGGCGGCGGCCGTCGTGGCGCTGCTGGTGCTGGCGGTCGCGCTGTGGCGACAGACGCCGCCGGCGGCGCGGGCGCTGCACCTGACCGCACCGGCCGCCGCCCAGGCCGTGACCGACGCCGGCGCCGATACGCCGCTCGTCGCCCCCGCGTCCGACGTCACGCCGCTCGACCGCGAGGCCAAGCGCTTCCGGCGCTACGACAAGGACAAGGACGGCACGATCAGCCGCGACGAGTATCTCGCCGCCCGGCACAAGGCGTTCGCCAAGCTCGACACCGACCATGACGGCAAGCTCAGCTTCGAGGAGTATTCGGTCAAGGCGATCGCCAAGTTCGACGCCGCCGACGCGAAGCACGACGGGAAGCTGACGCCGGAGGAGTTCGCCACGACCGCCGTCAAGCGCAAGCCGCGGACCAAGGCGGTGTGCCCGCCCGCGACGGCGCGCGCGGCGGCGGCGCCGGACGAGGCGGACGCGCAGTGAAAGGTTGCATTCGTCACCCCGCCACGCTCTGCGCGAGCGGCGCCAGCGCCTCGGCCTGACCCGTCCGCGCCACGCCGGCCGCCGCCCATGCCGCGAGATCGGCCCGGGCGCGCGCCGCCAGCGCCGGCTTACGCAGGCTCTTGTGGATGCGCGCGTCGAGCGGCGGGAACAGGCCGAAGTTGACGTTCATCGGCTGGAAGCTGTCGGCCGCCGCGCCGCCGGTGATATGCCCGAGCAGCGCCCCGATCGCCGTCGTCGGCGGCGGCGGGTCGAGCGCCTCGCCCCGTATCTCGGCCGCCGCCATGCGCCCGGCGATCAGCCCGACCGCCGCGCTCTCGACATAGCCCTCGCAGCCGGTGATCTGCCCGGCGAAGCGGATGCGCGGCTCGGCGCGCAGCCGGAGCTGTTCGTCGAGCAGCACCGGCGACTTGATGAAGGTGTTGCGGTGCAGCCCGCCCAGTCGCGCGAACTCGGCGCGCTCGAGGCCGGGGATGGTGCGGAAGATGCGGACCTGCTCGGCGTGGCGGAGCTTGGTCTGGAAGCCGACGATGTTCCACAGCGTGCCGAGCGCATTGTCCTGCCGCAGCTGGACCACCGCCCAGGCGCGCCGGCCGGTTTTCGGGTTGGTCAGCCCGACCGGCTTCATCGGCCCGAAGCGCGGCGTGTCGCGCCCGCGCTCGGCCATGACCTCGATCGGCATGCAGCCGTCGAAATAGGGCGTGCCCTCCCACTCCTTGAACTCGGTCTTGCCGCCGGCGAGGAGCGCGTCGATGAACGCCTCGTACTGGTCGCGGTCGAGCGGGCAGTTGAGATAGTCGCGGCTGTCGCCCTTGTCCCAGCGCGACTGGAACCAGGCGGTGTCCAGGTCGATCGACTCGAAGTGGACGATCGGCGCGATGGCGTCGAAGAAGGCGAGCGCGTCCTCGCCCGTCCGGGTCGCGATCCATTCCGCCAGCGGCCCGGCGGTCAGCGGCCCCGTGGCGATGATGACGCTGTACCACGTCGGGCGGCGGCGCGGCGACGAGCTCGCGGCGGACCTCGATCAGCGGCTCGGCGTCGATCGCGGCGGTGACCCCGGCGGCGAAGGCGTCGCGGTCGACGGCCAGCGCCGATCCCGCCGGCACCCGCGCTGCGTCGGCCTCGCGCAGCACCAGCGAGCCGAGGCTGCGCATCTCGGCGTGGATCAGCCCGACGGCGTTATGCTCGGGATCGTCGGAGCGGAAGCTGTTCGAGCAGACGAGCTCGGCGAGCGCGTCGGTGTGGTGCGCCTCGGTCGGGTGGACCCCGCGCATCTCGTGGAGCACCACCGGCACCCCGGCGCGCGCCGCCTGCCACGCCGCCTCGCTACCGGCGAGCCCGCCGCCGATGATGTGGAGCGGCCCGGTCACGAACCGCGCCCCGAGCGGCGAAAGCGCGGAAGTTGACGAAGGTCGTGCCACGTCCGGTCCCGTCGCTCTCCCCGCTGGTTCGCTTGGCATTCGACGGCGGTTGGTGTCCGGGGCGCGGCGGCGATCATCGGGCGATGCTAGCGGCTCGGCCGCGCGTAGGACAGCCCTCAGCGGCGGCGCAGCGTCCCGGCGAGGCCGGCGGCCGCCAGCCCGGCGAGGCCGAGCGCGAGGCCGGGGTGCAGCTGGGCCTCCAGCCACAGGCTCTGCCGGCGGACGTAGACGTCCTGCCGGCTGTCGATGGCGTCGGCGCGCGGCTGCCACAGATTGTCGTCGCGGTCGGCGGGCGCGGGCTTGTCGAAGGTCTGCAGCGCCTCGCCGAAGGCCGCGAGCAGCCGGTCGGTCGCGTGCGGGAAGTGCACCGCGAGGATTGTCGCCAGCACGCCCGTGCCGCCGACGCTCAGCGTTCGCCGCGGGTGCTCGGCGGCGAACAGGATCGCCCGCGCGGTCAGGCGGGGGTCGTAGATCACGGGCGGCAGGGTCAGCGGGTGGTCGGTGTCGTTGTGCGCATGCTCGGGGAAGGGGGTGTGCATCGCCGCCGGCTTGATCAGCGTCAGGCTGACCGGCAGCCGGTCGGCGAGGATCTCCGTGCGCAGCGCCTCGGTGAAGCCCTTCACCGCGTGCTTCATCGCGCTGTAGTTCGACTGCAGCAGGACGGCGCGGTCGGATTCGATGCTGCCGAGGTTGACGATCGCCCCGCCGCGCGTGCGGAGGTGCGCGAGCGCCGTCAGCGTCCCGCGCACCGTGCCCCAGTAACCGACGTCGAAGCCGCGGCGCATGTCGGCGACGGGCGTGTCGGCGGCGCGGCCGATGTTGACCGCGGCGGCGTTGTTGACCCAGGTGTCGAAGCCGCCGAAACGCTCGACCGCGGCGGCGGCGATGCGGTCGGTGGCGTCGTCCTCGGCGATATCGACGGCGATCGTCGCCACCCGTTCGGCACCGAGCTGCGCCTGCGCGGCGGCGAGCTCGCCGGCGTTGCGCGCGGTCATCACCACCCGCGCGCCGGCGGCGACGGCGGCCTCGGCCGTGGCGCGGCCGATCCCGCTCGTCGCGCCGGTAACGACGATGACCTGCTCGGACAAAGGCTTGAGGCGGACAGGCATGGCGGCTTCCCGAAGGCTGTGCAGATCAGCGAAGCGCACCGCGGCGCTTGCCGGTTCCAGCCCCGTTTCGCTGGCGTTTTGCCGCACGCGCGCCTAGATATTACGCTTCCGCGACGCAGTCCCCACGACAGGTAGTTCTCCTTGGCCGATCCCACCGCAGCGCCGTCCCGCGAGCCCGACATCCAGCCGGTGTCGATCGTCAGCGAGATGCGCACGAGCTTCCTCGACTATGCGATGTCGGTCATCGTCGCGCGCGCGCTGCCCGACGTCCGCGACGGGCTGAAGCCGGTCCATCGCCGCATCCTGTGGGGCGCGCACGAGAGCGGCTTCACCGCCGGCAAGCCGTACCGCAAGTCGGCGCGCATCGTCGGCGACGTGATGGGTAAATATCACCCGCACGGCGACAGCAGCATCTACGACGCGCTCGTCCGCATGGCGCAGGACTGGTCGATGCGCGTGCCGCTGATCGACGGGCAGGGCAACTTCGGCTCGATGGATCCCGATGCGCCGGCGGCGATGCGCTATACCGAGGCGCGGCTGGCGCGCGTCGCCGACGAGCTGCTCGCCGACATCGACAAGGACACGGTCGACTTCACGCCGAACTACGACGGGTCGGAGCACGAGCCGAGCGTGCTGCCGGCGCGCTTCCCCAACCTGCTGGTCAACGGCGCCGGCGGCATCGCGGTCGGCATGGCGACCAACATCCCGCCGCACAACCTCGGCGAGGTGATCGACGCGGTCCGCGCCTACCTCGACAATCCGGCGATCACCGTCGACGAGCTGATGACGCACATCCCCGGGCCGGACTTCCCGACCGGCGGCCTGCTGCTCGGCACCAGCGGCATCCGCTCGGCCTACGCGACCGGGCGCGGCAGCGTCATCATGCGCGCCCGCGCGGTCGTCGAGGAGGGGCGCGGCGAGCGGCGCAGCGTCGTGCTGACCGAGATCCCATACCAGCTCGGCAAGAACGGACTGGTCGAGAAGATCGCCGAGGCGGTCAAGGACAAGCGCATCGAGGGCGTCAGCGACCTGCGCGACGAGAGCAGCCGCGAGGGCGTGCGCGTCGTCATGGACCTGAAGCGCGACGCCGTGCCCGAGGTCGTGCTCAACCAGCTCTATCGCCACACGCCGGCGCAGTCGTCGTTCGCGATCAACATGCTGGCGATCCGCGGCGGCCGGCCCGAGCTGCTCACCCTGCGCGACGTCATCGAGGCGTTCGTCAAGTTCCGCGAAGAGGTCATCACCCGCCGCTCGAAGTTCGAGCTGGGGAAGGCCCGCGACCGCGCGCACATCCTCGTCGGGCTGGTCGTCGCCGTCGCCAACCTCGACGAGGTCGTGCGCATCATCCGCGCCAGCGCGTCGCCGGCGGAGGCCCGCACCGAGCTGATGGCGCGCGAGTGGGACGCCGCCGACATCCGCCCGTACCTCGCGCTGATCGACGGCGAGGAGGCGCACGCCGCCGCGGTCATCGCCGGCACCGACCGGCCGGACGAAGAGGTCGGCCGCACCTACCGCCTGTCCGACGTCCAGGTCCGCGCCATCCTCGACCTCCGCCTGCAGAAGCTGACCGCGCTCGGGCGCGACGAGATCGGCGACGAGCTGAAGGAGATCGCCGCGACGATCGTCGAGCTGCTCGACATCCTGCGCGACCGGGCCAAGCTGTACGCCGTGCTGCGCGACGAGCTGAACGGCTCCGACCCGTACATCACCAGGCGGCGGACCGAGATCGTCACCGCGGGCGACGACATCGACGACGAGGACCTGATCACCCGCGAGGACATGGTCGTGACCGTGACCATGACCGGCTACATCAAGCGCGTGCCGCTGTCAGACTACCGGGCGCAGCGGCGCGGCGGCAAGGGCCGGTCGGGCATGGCGACCAAGGACGAGGACGTGGTGACGACGCTGTTCGTCGCCTCGACCCACACGCCGGTGCTGTTCTTCTCGAGCGCGGGCAAGGTCTATCGCCTGAAGGTGTGGAAGCTGCCCGCCGGCTCGCCGCAGTCGAAGGGCCGCTTCATGCGCCAGCTGCTGCCGCTGGCCGACGACGAGACGATCACCACGGTGCTGCCGCTGCCCGAGGACGAGGCGAGCTGGGCGCGCCTGCACGTCATGTTCGCCACCGCCCACGGCTCGGTGCGGCGCAATGCGATGGACGCGTTCGCCAACATCAACGCCGCCGGCAAGCTCGCCATCCGCTTCGACGACGGTGACGACGACCGGCTGATCGGCGTGGCGCTGTGCGACGAGAAGGACGACGTGCTGCTGACGACCAAGCAGCGCAAGGCGATCCGCTTTGCCGTCGACGACGTCCGCGAGTTCGTCAGCCGCACCTCGACCGGCGTGCGCGGCATCAGCCTCGCCAAGGGCGACGAGGTCATCTCGCTGTCGATCCTGCGGCCGTTCGAGGCGAGCACCGAGGAGCGCGAGGACTATCTCCGCGCCGCGCCGTGGAAGGGCGAAGGCACCGAGCGCGTCCTGTCCGAGACGCGCGCCGCCGCCTTCGCCGCGGCCGAGGAGTTCATCCTGACGGTCACCTCGAACGGCTTCGGCAAGCGCACCTCGGCCTTCGAGTTCCGCCGCTCGGGCCGCGGCGGGCAGGGCATCGCCACCATCGCCGATTCCGAGCGCAACGGCACCGTCGTCGCCAGCTTCCCGGCGCACGACGGCGACCACGTCATGCTCGTCACCGACCAGGGCAAGCTCATCCGCATCACCGCCGGCGAGGTCCGCATCATGGGCCGCACGACCCAGGGCGTGAAGCTGTTCGACGTCGCCGAGGGCGAGCACGTCGTCAGCGCCGCCAAGATCGGCGACGAGAGCGAGGACGAAGCCGCAGCGGTCGACGCCGGCGATCAGCCCGCCGGCTGAGGCGTCGCGGCAGCCGCGGGCGGCGGCGCGCCGAAACCCTTGGCGAGCCCGTGGTACAGCCGCTCGCGGCAGACGACCGTGCTCGCCACCTCGGCGATCAGCGCGGTGAAGAACAACGGCAGGATCATGCCGCGGCTCGCGGTCGCTTCGGTGATGATGATGACCGCGGTCAGCGGCGCGCGGACGACGCCGACGAAATAGCCGGCGACGCCCAGCAGCACGATCGCTCCGGCGGGCGTCTGCGGAAAAAGCGGCGTGAGCAGGTTGCCGATCCCCGCGCCGACCGCGAGCGACGGCGCGAAGACGCCGCCCGGCGCGCCCGACAGCGTCGTCGCCAGCGCCGCGCCGAACTTGGCCGGGCCGAACCACCACGGTTGGCCGTAGCCTTCGACGAGCAGCTTGGTCGCGTTATAGCCCGTGCCCCAGGTCAGCCCGCCCGAGACAAGGCCGAGCAGCGCCACCGCCAGCCCGCACAGCGCGGCGAAGACCACCGGCCGCGCCGTCAGCCGCCGCTGCCAGCGCCCGGCACCGGCGGCGAAGCCGAGCACCAGCCGGCTGAACAGCCCGCCCGCCGCGCCGCCGACGATGCCGGCAAGCGGCGCGGCGACCGCCACCGTCGCCAGCGGCAGCGTCGAGCGCATCGCGCCGAAATAGACATAGTCGCCGGCCACCCCCAGGCTGACCATGCCGGCGATCATCACCGCCCCCATGACCAGGATGGCGACGCGCTGCTCGTAGGCGGCGGCGAGCTCCTCGATGGCGAAGGCGACGCCGGCCAGCGGCGTGTTGAACGCGGCCGCGACGCCCGCCGCGCCGCCGGCGATATAGACGCCGGCCGACAGCGGCACGCGCAGGAGCCGGTGGACGGCGACCATCACCGCCGCCGACAGCTGCACCGTCGGCCCCTCGCGCCCGGCCGACCCGCCGGCGAGCAGGATCGCGACCGTCAGCCCGATCTTGGCGGCGGCAGCGCGCAGCGAGACGAGGCGCTGGCTCGCCTCCGCTTGCGGCACGCGCGCCGCCGCCATGACCTGCGGGATGCCCGAGCCGCGCGCTTCGGGAACGAAGCGCCGTGTCGCCCAGACGACGGCGGCGAAGGTCAGCGGCGTTACCGCGAGCGGCGCCAGCGGGGCGACGGCGACCAGCGCGGCGAAGCCCGAGCGCGCAAGGTCGGCGGCGCGCGCGAAGCCGAGCGCGACGAACGCCAGCACCACCGCGCCGATGCCGGTGGCGACCCGGCGGCGGATGGTGTCGACCGTCTCCATGCCTGCCAGCCGGCCGAGCAGGCGCTCAAGGCGCGGGGAGGAGGGGAGGGCCATCGTCGCGCTTTTCGCCGCCGGGACGCGGCGGCGCAAGCGAGCAGCGGCGCCGGCGTGCGTTCGCCCCCGGCGAGCGCGGGTGACGACGCGCACGGGCCCGCGCCCGGCCGGCTCCGCAGGCGCCCGCGCTGCGCCTTGCACCGCGACCCCGTGCCTAGCGCCGCTGCCCCGCCCAGGCGTGCCAACCCAGCCCGGCCGCCGCCGCCAGCCCGAGCCCCCAGTGGGCGACGCTCACCGCCGCGCGCGTGCCCTCGCCGCCGACGTAATAGAGGCCGACGCCCGTCGCGGCGAGCAGGATCAGTCCCGCTCCGACCATGATCCCGCTCCCGCGGTTGCGCGCGCCCGCCAGGCCGAGGCGGACGTGGACCGGGATCATCGCTCCGGCGACGACAAGGAAGGCGGCGGCAGCGACGCCGTGGACGACGAGCATCGGCTGCTCGGCCGGGTGTGGCTGCGGGCCGAAGTCGCCCTTCACCGTCAGGAAGTTGTGCAGCACGAGCCACGCGACGCCCGACAGCAGCAGCACGCCGCCGCCGGCATAGACGCTCGCCTCCTGCCAGCGCGGCAGGCGCAGCACGAAATGTGGCCGCCGCCTCACGCCGCTTGCCGCGCCGGGGTCCGGCTCACGGCGACGACGCGCGCGCCGGCGTGCGCGAGGCAGGCGGCGGCAAGAGGGTGGTCGGCGATGACGAGCTTGGCGAGCGCGTCGGCGTCGAGGCAGCGCGGGGCGGCGACGGTGGCGCTCGTCCGCCCCGGCGCGCGGCCGGGCAGATGGGCGAAGTCGAGCCCGCCGCCGCGGCTGCCGCGCCAGCTGCCTCCGTGACCCCGCAGCCGCCGGTCGCGCAGCGCACCGCCGCCGCGCACCCCCGCGCTCGTCGCCAGCGCCTCGTCCCGCAGCACGACTGCCGCCGCCGGCGCGCGCGTCCGCGGGTCGACCAGCGTCACCGGCCAGTCCGCACCGAAGCCGGCAAGGTCGCCGCCGGCGTTGACCAGCCCCGCCGCCGCCCCGGCGGCCTGCATCGCCGCCACCGCCCGGTCGACCGCGTACCCCTTGGCGATGCCGCCGAGGTCGAGCGCCAGCGGCCGGGCGAAGCGCAGGGTGCAGCCGTCGAGGTGAACGTCGCGCCAGCTCGCCTCCGCATCGGCGACGGGATCGCCCGCGTGGACCGGCAGCAAGCCCGCCGCGCGCTGCCGCCCGCCGATCGTCGGGTCGAAGCCGCCGTCGCTCCGTCGCGCCCAGCGCGAGCGCCGCGGCGACGACCGCCGCCGTCCACGGATCGACCGCGACCGCGCTCCGATGCGCGCGCGCGTTCGCCCGCCCGACGTCGCTCGCGGGGTCGTGCGCGCTCATCAGCGCGTGGACCCGCGCCACGGCGGCGAAGGCGGCGTCGATCGCTTGCGGGCGGTCGGCACTCACCTCGACGAACGTGCCGAGCAGCGGCCGGCAGCGGCGCTGCATCAGGCCGGCGTGCCCAGCACCAGCTGCGCCGTGACGAGCAGCCGCTTGACGCCGTCGGTCACGTGCCGCGACGACAGCGTCGCGCCGCTGATGTTGCGGATGTCGCGGTCGAGCACCAGCGGCGAGGCGGCCGTCTTGCCGGTGAACTGCGCCCGCCACGCCGGCAGCCGCACCTCGCCGCCATAGACTTCCCTGTAGTCAAGGATTTCAACACTCTTGACCGCGCCGTTCATGTCGATGCCGAGGGCAAAGGTGATGAACTCGTGCTTCCCGACGACCTCGTCGACGATGAACCAGCCGGCCGGCTTGCCATCGGGGGCCGCGACCTTCCACGCCTTCAGCGTCGGCGACAGCGGCTTGACCCCCGCGGCGCGGGCGATCGCCTTCGCCTGCTCAGGGCTGAGCGTGTGTGGGTCCGGCGTCATTGCCGCCCCCGGGAAGATCGCCGCCTGCGCCTGCGCGACGGTCAGGTAGGTCGTCGCATAGGCGGGCGTGACGACCGCCGCGGGGAGAGCGAACCAGGCGAGGCGTCTCATTTGAACGGGACCCCGATCTTGAAGGTGATTTCGTTCTTCTCGTGGCTGCGCAGGAACAGGCTGCCGCCGATGTCCTGCCCTGCGTCGTCATAGCCCGGGTTGCCGGCGAACTGGCGCAGCCAGCCGAGCGTCGCCCACGCCCGGCGGCCGCCGTAATGGACCACCGGCCCGGCCCAGAGCACCGAATGTTCGTGGCGAACGAAGTCGCCGTACTCGTTGTGATTCCTCACTTCGCCGCCGACGAACAGGCTGGGGGCGACGCGATAGCTGACGCCGAGTTCGTTGTTCCAGTCGAGCTCGCTGGTGCGGTCGGGCCGGCCGGAGAAGCGGATCGACTCCCCCTCCAGCGTCAGGTTGTAGGCGACGACCAGCCGGTCCTGCAGGAAGTTCTTCTGGACGATCAGCTTGCCCTCGAGCTCGACGGTGCCGCCGGCATAGGTCAGGCCGTTGTGCAGGTCGTGGAAGTCGTACGCCGGCTCGAGGTACACGGCGACGCCCCAGCCGTTGCGGTTCTTGTACGGGCTGACGAGCCGCCAGATGAGCTCGGTCGACACCGACTGCAGCGTGAAGTTGTGGCGGGTAAAGCCGGTCCGGCCGTTCGCATCGTCGTCGTCGGGCGCGCCGCTCGCGTGCATCCGGTTGGTGTTGACGTACAGCGCCGCCTGGAAGTTGTCGGTGACGCCGTATTCGAGCTCGGTGCGGAAGTCCTGCGCGTCATAGTGCCCGAAGGCGCGGCCGTCGCGGTCGCGGACGACCTGCTCGAACTCGAAGGTGTGCGCGGGCGTCAGGTCGGTGGTGTAGACGCGGCTGAACAGGCCTTCGCCAGCCTGGACGGGGGAGGCAGCCGCCAGCGCCACCCCAGCCGCCGCGGCCAAGCCGCTGAATTCACTTCGCATTTCGTTCCCCGCAGGCTGTTACGGGGAAGATTGATACTGCGAGCCATTCGCAATAACAAGCTAAATGCGAATGCGAAGCAGAAGCGCCATTTATGCCCTTTCCTGCCCTTTTCGTGCCCCCAAGCGCCTTTTGGCGGACCCCGGCCGCGTTTAGAGCAGCGCCCCCTGCGCATCGTCCACGGCGAGCGTCGCCGCCGCCTTCACCGCGTTGCGCGCCATCGGCAGGTCGAGCCGGCGGGCGGGGAAGCCGGGGCGGTCGCCGCGGAGACGGCGGCCACTCGTGCGCAGCGGTCCCTCCATTACGCGGCTGAAGAAGCTGCGCGCTCCTCCTCCGCGTTCCGGGGAGCAGCCCTACCGTGCCCCCCGCCGCGTGCTCTTCAGCGCCTTCGCCTTGGCGAAGCGCGTCGTGCGCGTGCCCGGCTTGCCGCCCATCGCGCGGCCCTTGACCGGGGCGGCGCTCGTCGCGCCCGCGGGCAGGCCGAGGTCGTCGGCTTCCAGCCGGCGGATCTGGTCGCGGACGGCGGCGGCGACTTCGAAGTCGAGGTCGGCGGCGGCCTTGTGCATCTGCTTCTCGAGATCGGCGATATACGCCTTCAGGTTGTGGCCGACGAGGTTCGGCGTGTCCTCGTCGCCGGTGTCGACGATCACGCCGTCGCGCATCGACACGTCGGCGAGGACGTCGCTGATGTTGCGCTTGATCGTCGTCGGCGTGATGCCGTGCTCGGCGTTGTACGCCTCCTGCTTGGTCCGCCGGCGGTCGGTCTCGGCGATCGCGCGCTCCATGCTGCCGGTCACGCTGTCGGCGTAGAGGATGACGCGGCCTTCGACGTTGCGCGCGGCGCGGCCGATGGTCTGGATCAGGCTGGTCTCGGACCGCAGGAAGCCCTCCTTGTCGGCGTCGAGGATCGCGACGAGGCCGCATTCGGGAATATCAAGCCCTTCGCGCAGCAGGTTGATGCCGACCAGCACGTCGTAGACGCCGAGCCTGAGATCGCGGATCAGCTCGATGCGTTCCAGCGTCTCGACGTCGGAGTGCATGTAGCGGACGCGCAGGCCCGCCTCGTGCATGAACTCGGTCAGGTCCTCGGCCATGCGCTTGGTCAGCGTCGTCACGAGCGTGCGGTAGCCGAGCTTGGCGGTGACTTGCGCGCTTCGGCGATGCAGTCCTCGACCTGGTCCTCGACCGGCTTGATCGTCGATCGGCGGGTCGATCAGGCCGGTCGGGCGGATGACCTGCTCGACGAAGACGCCGCCGGTGGCCTCCATCTCCCACTTGCCCGGCGTCGCGCGAGACGAACACCGTCTGCGGGCGCATCGCCTCCCACTCCTCGAAGCGCAGCGGCCGGTTGTCGATGCAGCTCGGCAGGCGGAAGCCGTATTCGGCCAGCGTCAGCTTGCGCCGGTGGTCGCCGCGGCTCATGCCGCCGATCTGCGGCACGGTGACGTGGCTTTCGTCGACGAACAGCAGGGCGTTCTCGGGCAGATATTCGAACAGCGTCGGCGGCGGCTCGCCGGGCAGGCGGCCGGTGAGGAAGCGGCTGTAGTTCTCGATGCCGGCGCACGATCCGGTCGCGGCGATCATCTCGAGGTCGAAGTTGGTCCGCTGCTCGAGCCGCTGCGCCTCGAGCAGCTTCCCTTCGGCGTGCATCTCCTTCAGCCGCTCGGTCAGCTCGTGGCGGATCGCCTCGCTCGCCTGCTTCAGCGTCGGGCCGGGCGTGACGTAGTGGGAGTTGGCATAGACCTTGATGCTGGTCAGGTCGGCGACCTTCTTGCCGGTCAAGGGATCGAACTCGGTGATCGCCTCGATCTCGTCGCCGAAGAACGACAGGCGCCAGGCGCTGTCCTCGTAGTGCGAGGGGAACAGTTCGAGGCTGTCGCCGCGGACGCGGAAGTTGCCGCGGGCGAAGCCGGCGTCGTTGCGCTTGTACTGGAGCGCGACGAGCTTGCGGACGATCTCCTGCCGGTCGGCGGTCATGCCCTTCTTCAGGGAGAAGGTCATCGCGCTAGTAGGTCTCGACCGAGCCGATGCCGTACAGGCAGCTGACCGAGGCGACGATGATGACGTCGTCGCGTTCGAGCAGCGACCGCGTCGCCGAGTGGCGCATCCGGTCGATCGCCTCGTTCACCGAGCTTTCCTTCTCGATGTACGTGTCCGACCGCGGGACATAGGCCTCGGGCTGGTAATAGTCGTAGTAGCTGACGAAATACTCGACGGCGTTGTCGGGGAAGAAGCTCTTGAACTCGCCGTAGAGCTGGGCGGCGAGGATCTTGTTCGGGGCGAGGATCAGCGCCGGGCGCTGCACCGCCTCGATGACCTTGGCGGCGGTGAAGGTCTTGCCCGATCCGGTCACGCCGAGCAGGACCTGGTCGCGCTCGCCGGCCTCGGCCTGGGCGACGAGTTCGGCGATGGCGGTCGGCTGGTCGCCGGCGGGCAGATAGTCGGTGACGAGGCGGAATTTCTTGCCGCCCTCGCTTTTCTCGGGCCGCGCCGGGCGGTGCGGGACGAACGGACCCTCGCTCTCCGGTTCGGCGAGCGAGGTGCGGATCTGGATGGCGGCCATGCTGCGGTTATGGGGACTGGACGGGGTTTGTTCCAGTGGCCGCGTCCGGCAGCGCGGTTTAGGGTGCCGCAGGGGAGCGGGAATTGGCCATGTTCGACTATTTCCAGCGACTGCTCGGCGAGCGCGGGCTCGCGCCGCACGGCTTCTGCCTGCTGTGGGACCCGGCGCTGATCTGGACGCACGTCATCTCCGACGCGCTGATCGGCCTTGCCTATTTCTCGATCCCGATCGCGCTCGCGCATTTCCTCACGCGCCGCCGCGACGTCGCCTTCAGCTGGGTGGTGTGGATGTTCGCCGCCTTCATCATGGCCTGCGGCACGACGCATTTCTTCGCGATCTGGACGCTGTGGCATCCCGACTATGGCATCGAGGGGCTGGTCAAGGCGGCGACCGCGGGCGTGTCGGTGTTCACCGCCGTGGCGCTGTGGCCGCTCCTGCCGCGCGCCATCGCGCTGCCGTCGCCGGCGCAGTTGCAGAACGTCAACGCCGACCTCAAAGTGCGCATCGCCGAGCGCGACGCGGCACTCGCCGCCCTGCAGCGCGAGGCGGGCGAACGCGCGCGCGCCGAGGAGATGCTGCGCCACGCGCAGAAGATGGAGGCGGTCGGCCAGCTGACCGGCGGCATCGCGCACGACTTCAACAACCTGCTGACGATCGTCGTCGCCAACCTCGACCGCGTGCAGCGGATGACCGACGGCGATGCCCGGCTGGCGCGGCCGCTGGCGAACGCGGTGACGGGGGCCGAGCGGGCGGCCGAGCTGACCGCGCAGCTGCTCGCCTTCGCCCGGCGGCAGCCGCTCGAACCGGCGGAGCACGATCTCAACCGCCTCATCGCCGATGCCGAGCACCTGGCGGCGGCGACGCTGCCCGCCGGCACCCGCCTGACGCTGGATCTCGCTGCGGAGCCGCTGCCCGTTCGCGTCGATGCCAGCCAGACGACGAACGCCGTGCTCAACCTGATCGTCAACGCGCGCGACGCGATGCCGGCCGGCGGCACGGTCACGATCCGGACGCGGCGCGCACCCGACGGCGTCGTCCTCGAGGTGGCCGACGCCGGGATCGGGATGGACGCCGCGACGCAGGCGCGCGCCTTCGAGCCGTTCTTCACCACCAAGGCCGTCGGCGAGGGCACCGGCCTCGGGCTGAGCCAGGTCTATGGCTTCGTCACCCAGACCGGCGGCAGCGTCGCCATCGACAGCGTGCCCGGCGCGGGCACGACCGTTCACATTGTCTTGCCGTCGGCGTAGCCTTTGCTATCACGGGCAAATGCCAACGGTCCTGATTGTCGAGGACGAGGACCTCGTTCGTGAGATCGCGGTCGTCGAGTTCGAAGAGGCGGGCTACCGCGTCATCGAAGCGCCGAGCGGCGAGGCGGCGCTGGCGCACCTCGCGGCCGAACGGGTCGATGTCCTGTTCACCGACATCCGCCTGCCGGGCACGGTCGACGGCTGGGGCGTCGCCCGCCGTGCGCGCGAGCTCAACCTGCGCCTGCCCGTGATCTATGCCAGCGGCTTCCCCGGCGACACGTTCGATGTCGTCCCCGGCGGCCGCTTCGTGCGCAAGCCCTATCTGCCGACCGCCGTCGTCAAGCTGGCGAACGAGCTGGCCGGCGAGGGGTCGGCGGGAGAAGAACCATGATCGGCTACGCCAACGTCGGCACGAACGACATCGAGCGCGCGCGGGCGTTCTATGACGCGCTGCTCGGCACGATCGGCGCGGCGCGGATGATGGAGTTCCCCGGCGGCGCGACCGCCTATGGCGTCGACTGGTCGAAGCCGATGATCGCCGTCGGGCCGCCGTTCGACGGGCAGCCGGCGACGCCCGGCAACGGCGCGATGCTGGCGATCGTCGTCGACGAGCGGGCCAAGGTCGACGCGCTCCACGCCAAAGCGCTCGAACTCGGCGGCGCCGACGAAGGTGGGCCCGGCGTCCGCGGCGAGGACGGGCCGCAGGCGTTCTACGCCGCCTATTTCCGCGATCTCGACGGCAACAAGTTCTGCGCCTTCCGCGTCGGCCCGGCGTGAGGGCGGCGGCGGCGCTGGCGGCGCTGCTGCTCGCCGCCTGCGTCACCCGTCCCGGCCCGCGCGCCGGGGGCGAGGCGCGCGTCGCCTTCACCGCCACCCGCGCGACCGCCCGCGCCGCCACCGGCTGGGCCGCCCCCGGGCGCCGCTTCACCCCCGACACGCTCGTCCGCGTCGCCAGCGTGTCGAAGCTGGTGACGACGCTTGGGCTGATGCGGCTGGTCGAGGCCGGGACGCTCGACCTCGACCGCGACGTCTCGGACTATCTCGGCTGGCGGCTGCGCAACCCCGCCTTTCCCGACGTGCCGATCACGCTCCGCCTGCTGCTGTCGCACCGGTCGAGCCTGATCGACCAGGGCGACGACTATGCCGTGCCGCTCGGGCGGAACCTGCGCGACGCGGTCCAGCCCGGCAACTGGAGCGGGCACGCGCCGGGAAGCTGGTTCCACTACACCAACTTCAACTTCCCCGTCGTCGCGACCGTCATGGAGGCGGCGACGCACGAACGCTTCGACCGGCTGATGGCGCGCCTGGTGCTGGTGCCGCTCAAGCTCGACGCCTGCTTCAACTGGGCGACGTGCAGCGACGCTGCGGTCGCGCGGGCGGCGGTGCTGACCGATAACGCGGGCGCCCCGGTCAAGGACGATCTCCACGGCCGGCGGCCACCGTGCGCCGGCGTCAACCGTGCGGACACGACCGCCTGCGCGCTCGACGGTTATGTGCCGGGGACGAACGGCGCGGTGTTCAGCCCGCAGGGGGGCTTGCGCATCGGCATGGCCGGGCTGGCCCGCATCGGCCGCTTCCTGCTGGCCGACGGCGCGCTCGACGGCGTGCGCCTGCTGCGGCCGGCGACGGTCGCCGCCATGCGCGCGCCGACGTGGCGCTTCGACGGCGGCAACGGCGACAGCGAGGGCGGGCTCTACTGCGCCTACGGCCTCGGCGAGCAGCTGATCGGCCTCGTCCCGGGCTGCCGCGACGACCTGTTCGCCGACGGCCGGCCCCACGACGGCCATGCCGGCGAGGCGTTCCACGTCCGCTCCGGCCTGTGGCTCGACCGCGCGCACGGCAGCGGCGTCGCCTTCGCCGCCACCGGCGTCGCCGAACCCGCGCCGGCGGCCGCCGAGTCGAGCTTCACCGCGGTCGAGCACGCCCTCGCCACGGGCACGATTCGCCAGCCCTGACCGGCCGTTAGCCACCGCCGGCGAGGCGGTTGTTGACCCCGCCTTCAGCCGCTGCGGGCAAGCTGTTGACCTTGCTCGGCTGCCCCTGCGACACCATATTTCGCTTGTGCCGCCGCCGCTTTCGGGCACTATTTGTAGCCGGTGATCCGGGGGCGGACACAAGCGATGGTAAGAACTGCCGAGGTTTCGGCCATCGCCGCCGCTCCCCAGCCGGGAGAACGTAAAAAGAACATTGCGTCGCGCGCCGGATCGGGGACAAGTGTCGGCTCGGGCGCGGGCGACCGGATGGAGCAGGTGAGGACATGACGTTCAGCGATGCAGCGACGATGGACCGTCCGGAGGTTGCCGAGGTCCCGCCGCGTCAGGCTCCCGACACGCCCGCGCCGGCCGGCAAGCCCGACGCCCGCGCCTCCAACGCCGTCCTGCCCTGGGCTTTCCCGGTCACGGTCGACCGCAGCCGCGACGCGCTGCTGACCGACTTCGGCCGCGAGACGCTCAGCGACCGCTATCTGCTGCCCGGCGAGTCGTTCCAGGACCTGTTCGCCCGCGTCGCCGCGGCCTACGCCGACGACGCCCCGCACGCGCAGCGGCTGTACGACTATATCTCCAAGCTGTGGTTCATGCCGTCGACGCCGGTGCTGTCGAACGGCGGCACCGGGCGCGGCCTGCCGATCTCGTGCTACCTGAACTCGGTCGGCGACAGCCTCGACGACATCGTCGCCACCTGGAACGAGAACGTCTGGCTGGCCGCGCGCGGCGGCGGCATCGGCACCTACTGGGGCCATGTCCGCGGCATCGGCGAGCCGGTCGGGCTGAACGGCAAGACCAGCGGCATCATCCCCTTCGTCCGCGTCATGGACAGCCTGACGCTGGCGATCAGCCAGGGCTCGCTGCGGCGCGGCTCGGCGGCGGTCTATCTCGACATCAACCATCCCGAGATCGAGGAATTCCTCGAGATCCGGAAGCCGAGCGGCGACTTCAACCGCAAGGCCTTGAACCTCCACCACGGCGTGCTCGTCACCGACAAGTTCATGGAGGCGGTGCGCGCGGGGAGCGAGTGGCAGCTGGTCAGCCCCAAGACCGGCCAGGTCCGTTCGACCGTCGACGCGCGCGGCCTGTTCACCAAGCTGGTCGAGACGCGGCTGGCGACCGGCGAGCCGTACATCGTCTTCATCGACCACGTGAACAACGCCATGCCCAAGCACCAGCGCGACGTCGGCCTGAAGGTCTCGACCTCGAACCTGTGCTCGCGAGATCACGCTGCCCACCGGCCGCGACCAGTACGGCCACGACCGCACCGCGGTCTGCTGCCTGTCGAGCCTCAACCTCGAGACGTGGGACGAGTGGCAGGGCAACAAGCTGTTCATCGAGGACGTCATGCGCTTCCTCGACAACGTGCTGACCGACTACATCGCCCGCGCCGAGCCGGGCATGGAGCGCGCCGCCTATGCCGCGATGCGCGAGCGGTCGGTCGGCCTGGGCGTCATGGGGCTGCACAGCTTCTTCCAGGCGCGCGGCATCGCCTTCGAAGGCGCGATGGCGAAGTCGTGGAACCTGAAGATCTTCCGCCACATTCGTGCGCAGGTGGACGAGGCCTCGATGCAGCTCGCCGCCGAGCGCGGGGCCTGCCCCGACGCCGCCGACATGGGCGTCATGGAGCGCTTCAGCTGCAAGATGGCGATCGCGCCGACCGCCAGCATCAGCATCATCACCGGCGGCACCAGCGCCTGCATCGAGCCGATCCCGGCGAACATCTACACCCACAAGACGCTGTCGGGCTCGTTCTCGATCAGGAACCCGTTCCTCGAGAAGCTGCTGACCGCGAAGTCCAAGAACAGCGACGCGGTGTGGAACTCGATCCTCGAGCAGGGCGGCTCGGTCCAGCACCTCGATTTCCTGAGCGCGGACGAGAAGGCGGTGTACAACACCAGCTTCGAGATCGACCAGCGCTGGCTGCTCGAACTCGCCGGCGACCGCACGCCGTACATCGACCAGGCGCAGTCGCCTGAACCTGTTCATCCCCGCCGACGTCGAGAAGTGGGACCTGCTGATGCTCCACTTCCGCGCCTGGGAGCTCGGCATCAAGTCGCTCTATTACCTGCGCTCGAAGTCGATCCAGCGCGCCGGGTTCGCCGGCGGGGTCGAGGCCGACAACACGCCCGACCTCAAGCAGATCGAGGTCGAGGCGAAGGATTATGACGAATGCCTGGCCTGTCAGTGAGGCGTCCCCGTGCGGGCAACCGCGCGGGACCGGTCGGGGCCCCGTGGCTCCGGCGGGCGGGTGAGGGGGCCGGGTTCGCGCATTCCACGACGCGCGAACCGGGTCCCCTCGCTTACCGGCAGGCGTTGATCCCCCACTTTACCTCAGCGGAATAAGCCCATGTCCCTCCTCAAGGCCTCCAACACCTACAAGCCGTTCGAATACCCCTGGGCGTTCGAGTTCTGGAAGCGCCAGCAGCAGATCCACTGGATGCCCGAGGAGGTGCCGCTGGGCGAGGACTGCCGCGACTGGGCGCAGAAGCTCAGCGAGCACGAGCGCAACCTGCTGACCCAGATCTTCCGCTTCTTCACCCAGGCCGACGTCGAGGTGCAGGACTGCTACCACGAGAAATACGGCCGCGTGTTCAAGCCGACCGAGGTCAAGATGATGCTGACCGCGTTCAGCAACATGGAGACGGTCCACATCGCCGCCTACAGCCACCTGCTCGACACGATCGGCATGCCCGAGAGCGAGTATAGCGCCTTCCTCAACTACAAGGAGATGCGCGACAAGCACGAGTATATGGCGACCTTCGGCGTCGACAGCGACGAGGACATCGCCCGCACGCTCGCGATGTTCGGCGGCTTCACCGAGGGGCTGCAGCTGTTCGCCAGCTTCGCCATGCTGATGAACTTCCCGCGCTTCAACAAGATGAAGGGCATGGGCCAGATCGTCACCTGGAGCGTGCGCGACGAGAGCCTGCACTGCGAGGGGATCATCAAGCTGTTCCACGCCTTCTGCGCCGAGACGGGCGTGCTCAGCGCGAAGATCCGCGACGACATCGCCGACGTCTGCATCCGCACCGTGCGGCTGGAGGACGCGTTCATCGACCTCGCCTTCGAGATGGGCCCGGTCACCGGCATGACGCCCGGCCGAGATCAAGCGCTACATCCGCTTCATCGCCGACTGGCGCCTGAAGCAGCTCGGCATGAAGCCGATCTACATGATCGACGACCACCCCCTGCCGTGGCTGCAGCCGCTGCTCAACGGCGTCGAGCACGCCAACTTCTTCGAGGCGCGCGCGACCGAATATTCCAAGGCCGCGACCAAGGGCAACTGGAACGAGGTGTGGGAAGCGTTCGACCGGCGGCGCGGCGCGCAGACGGCGGGGGTCAGTGCGGCGAACGAGGATGACGCGCAGGGGCTGCTGGTGGGCGTGGCGGCGGAGTGAGAACAGGGACTGTTTTTTATGACAAAAGACGACTTGAAGCGTTGTGTAGGCGACAGCTCTCGCATCTCTTGGCGGAAGGGGCACCGTGACTGAAGTTGCGAAAAAGATATGGGAGGCTAACGAAAAAGAGATAAGCGCTAGCGGGGATCTGTTCTACACTTGGCAATATGATATGCGTTGGGCAGCGCAGAAGCTTTGCGATGAGGCGATTTTGGCTAAGAAGTGAAGAAGGCAGACGTTGGCGACTGCTAAAATAGTGCTCATTGTTACTGCTTAGATAAACATAACAGTCAAAATATGCGCAACCTTTTTATGTGTCGTCGAATATCTGTTTTCCTAAGCGAGTAACTAGGCGTGCCGAATCAAGCGTTCGGATTTGTTCAGCTAAAATCAGCCCGCTCTTACCCTGAAACCGCACCGCCACGCGAAACGGGGCCGGGTGGCTCCCCGTCGTCATCGGCGCGACGATCACCGTCCGCAATGCGTCGTTGAGTTCGTCGGGCGAGACAATCACGCACGGCCGGGTCTTTTGGATTTCGCTGCCGACGGTCGGGTCGAGGCGTCGCCAGCCAGACCTCGCCGCGCTTGGCGACGCCGCGCTTTACCATGTCAGGTCGGCGTCGCCCTCGACCGGCACGTCGCGCCATGCCGCTTCGTCGTCGCCTTCGGGAAGCGTCGCAATCGCCGCCGCCGCCTCCGCCCAGCCGGCGCGGGGGTGGTCGCGGACGGGGCTGGCGATGATGCGGCCGTCCTCGACGGTCAGGTCGAGCGTCGTGCCGCTCTCGACACCGGCTTCGCGCAACACCGACTTGGGGACGATCAG
The DNA here is from genome assembly GCA_963846485.1 of uncultured Alphaproteobacteria bacterium. Classification (GTDB taxonomy): domain Bacteria; phylum Pseudomonadota; class Alphaproteobacteria; order Sphingomonadales; family Sphingomonadaceae; genus Polymorphobacter_B. The sequence continues at coordinate 263,051 of CAWJWB010000007.1, forward strand.
CCCGGTCGAGTTGCCCATCTTGCGGAGCGCGCTGCGCATGATTGCCTCCAACGTGCCGTACGCCGTATGCACGATCGCGAACATCGGGCGGCAAGCGGTTGGGGGAAGTCATGGCCAGCGCGCTATCGACCCCACCGACCTCGCCGCCCTCCTCCACGCCGCCGCGCGCGCCGGCACCGCGCTCACCTACGCCGAGACCCTGAACGCCCTCGGCTTCGCTTTCTCGCGGCCGAAGATGCGCGGCGCTGTGCGCGGCGCTCGACGACCTCGACGCAGCCGAACGGGGGGCGGGGCGGCCGGGGCTGGCCTGCCTCGTCGTGCGGCAGAGCGACGGCCTGCCGGGGCAGGGGTGGTGGGTCGGGCGGCGCGACCATGACGGGCCGTTCACCGGGCCGCTCGCGCGCGCCTACCTCGACCGGCACCAGGCGGCGGCGTTCGCGTGGTGGGCGGCGGCGGGGGCAGCGCCGCCGCCGGGTAAAGGCCGCGCGCCGGTCGCCCGCGACCGGGTGCAGGGCACTGCTGCCCGCCGGAGGCATCTTCGCTGCCTCGGGCGACGCCCTCTCCCCGCCGCGCGCCGCTCGAGCCGCCCTCTCTTCGCGGCGGAGGGGGCTTTGCCGCCGCCGCGCGCCGCCGGGCCAAACGACGCCCCCTCACACAGCGCCGCTGAACGTGTCGCAGGCGTCGATCCGCCCCGCCTGCAGCCCGGTCTGCAGCCAGTGGACGCGCTGGGCGCTGCTGCCGTGGGTGAAGCTGTCGGGGGTGACGGTGCCCTGCGCCGCCTGCTGCAGGCGGTCGTCGCCGATGGCGGTCGCCGCGCGGATCGCTTGGGGCACGTCGCCGGGGTCGAGGAGCTGCGGATTGGCGCTCGCCCAGACGCCCGCAAGGCAGTCGGCCTGGAGCTCCAACCGGACCGAGATGGCGTTGCGCTGGCGGGACGAGGCGCGGTCCATCGCCGCCTGCGCCTTGTCGGAGATGCCGAGCAGGTCCTGGACGTGGTGGCCGATCTCATGGGCGATGACATAGGCGTCGGCGAACTGGCCCGGCGCGCCGAAGCGCTGCGACAACTCGTTGAAGAAGCTGGCGTCGAGATACACCTTCTTGTCGGCCGGGCAGTAGAAGGGGCCGGTCGCGGCGTTCGCCCCGCCGCAGCCGGACTGGGTGCTGCCGGAGAACAGGACGAGCTTGGGGTCGACGTAGCGGACGCCCGCCTGGGCCGGCAGCAGCTTGGTCCAGGTGTCCTCGGTCGAGGCGAGGATCTTGCGGACGAAGCGCTTGTCGCTGTCCTCCTGGCCGGGCGTCGCGGTGCGCGCCGGCGCGCCGGTCGTGTCGTCCTGGCTCAGCGAGCGGCCGACCTGCGGCTGGCCGATCTGCCCGCCGCCGCCGCCGAGCATCGACCCGATGTTCCCCAGCCCGCCGAACACGGCAAGGATGATGAGCAGGACGACGACGCCGCCGCAGCCGAAGCGGCTGAGGACGAAGCCGAACAGCATCGGCACCAGCCCGCCGCCGAAGCCGCCGCCGCCGCCTCCGCCGAAGCCGAACCCGCCGCCGCCGCCTTCGCCGCGGACGTCCTCGACATTGTCGCTCTCGCGTTCGTCGTCCAGGCGCATGGGGTCCTCCGTCAGCCGCGCGGCACAACGCCCCACGCGGCCCGCCGGGTCAATGCCGTTTCGGCCGCGGCCGCCGCCGTGCTAGGCGCGGCGTCATGCTTGCCCGCCGCTTCCTCTGGCTGATCGTCGCCGCCGTCCTCCTCGTCCTCGCCGCCGCCTTCGCCTACCGGCTGTTCGGGCCGCAGCTGCTGAAGGTCGCGCTGGTGCCGGGCGGCACCTTCGCCGACACGCGCGCCGCGCCGCCGCCCGACTATGCGGCGCTCGGCAGCTGGGACGCCAACCCGGCGCTGCCGACCGACCCGGCGCGGTGGACGCCGCCGGGCGTGGCGGTGGGGGCGGAGCCGCGGGTGGCGGTGTTCTTCGTCACGCCGACCGCCTTCTTCGGCCGCGACCGGTGGACGATGCCGTTCGACGACGCCCCGACCAACGCCCGGCGCGCGCTCTACCTCAGGAACCTGGCGAGCGTGTTCAACGGCGTCGGGCGAATCTGGGCGCCGAAGTACCGGCAGGCGACGTTCGGCGCCTTCCTGACCACCCGGCCCGACGCGGCGCGGGCGCTCGACTTCGCCTATGCCGACGTCGAGCGCGCCTTCGCCGCCTTCGTCGCCGCGGTGCCGCCGGGGATGCCGATCGTCCTCGCCGGGCACAGCCAGGGGTCGCGGCACCTGCTCCGCCTCGTCGCCGAGCATGTCGCCGGCACGCCGCTGGCGCGACGGGTGGTTGCCGTCTACGCGGTCGGCTGGCCGGTGGCGGCCGCCGACCTCGCGGCGATGGACCTGCCGGCGTGTGCCGCGCCCGACGCGACCCGCTGCGTGCTGAGCTGGCGGAGCTATGCCGAGCCGGCCGAGGTCACCGATTTCCGCACCGCCGACCCGGTCGCCACCAAGCGCGCGAGCGCGCTCGTCTGCACCAACCCGCTGACCGGCAGCGAGACGACGGCCGCCGTCCCGGCGAGTGCCAACCGCGGGGCGCTGGCGCCGGGCAAGGACGACGCGGGCGGAACGCTGGTCCCCGGCGCGGTCGGCGCGACCTGCCGCGGCGCGTATCTGTCGATCGGCGCGCCGCCGGCGGGTTTCGACCGCTACGTCCTGCCGGGCAACAACTATCACGTCTACGATTACAACCTGTTCTGGGCCAATGTTCGCGCCGACGTCGAGCGGCGGGTGGCGGCGTTCGGCGCCAAGCCGGCCGGCGCGGGCCGGTGATCGTCGACCGGGCGGCGTTCCGCCTCGCGCTGCCCGAAGGCGGCCGGCTGGCGGGGCTCGACGTCGGCACCAAGACGATCGGGCTGGCGACCTGCGACGCCGGCTGGAGCTTCGCCGCGCCGCTCGAGACGATCGCCCGGACGAAGTTCACCGCCGACCTCGCCCGGCTCGGCGCGATCCTCGACCGCGAGCGCATCGCCGGCCTCGTCGTCGGCCTGCCGCTCAGCATGGACGGCAGCGACTCCCCGCGCACCCAGTCGGTCCGCCAGTTCGCCCGCAGCATCGCCGCGCCGCTCGGGCGGCCGCTGCTGCTGTGGGACGAGCGCTGGTCGACGGCGGCGGTCGAGCGGGCGATGATCGCCGCCGACCTCAGCCGCGCCAAGCGCGCCGAGCGGGTCGACCGCCTGGCCGCCGCGCACATCCTGCAGGGGGCGATCGACGCGCTGATGGCGGCGGCGTTCCCCGGTTGAGAGCCGCCGGTGCCGCCGGGCCGTGCCGCGGCAGCGCCGAGCGGTCTAGCCGCGGCGCGCCGGCAGGACTAGACCGGGGGCGATGATCGCCGCTTCCCCGCACACTCCCGCCGGCGTCCACCCGTTCCCGCATCGCGACCTGCTCGCCATCGCCGATCTCGCGCCGTGGGAGATCATGCTGCTGCTCGACGAGGCGGAGAGCTGGGTCGAGGTCAACCGGGGCTTGCGCAAGCACGACGACCGGCTGGCGGGGCTGACGCTGGTCAACGCCTTCTTCGAGAACTCGACGCGGACGCTCCTCAGTTTCGAGATCGCCGGCAAGCGGCTGGGCGCCGACGTCGTCAACATGACGGTCGGCGCCTCGTCGGTGAAGAAGGGCGAGACGCTGCTCGACACGGCGCTGACGCTCGACGCGATGCACCCCGACGGGCTGATCATCCGCCACGGCGAGAGCGGCGCGGTGGCGCTGATCGCGGCGAAGGTGTCGTGCCCGGTGCTGAACGCCGGCGACGGGCGGCACGAGCACCCGACGCAGGCGCTGTTGGACGCGCTGACCATCCGCCGGCGCAAGGGGCGCATCGAGGGGCTGACGGTCGCGATCTGCGGCGACATTCTGCACAGCCGGGTGGCGCGGTCGAACTTCCAGCTGCTCGGGAACCTCGGCGCGAAGGTGCGGGCGGTGGCGCCGCCGACGCTGCTTGCTCCCGATCTCGAGCGGATGGGCGTCGAGGTGTTCACCGACATGGCCGCCGGGCTCGACGGGGCCGACGTGGTGATGATGCTGCGCCTGCAGCTCGAGCGCATGAGCGGCGCCTATGTCCCCTCGACGCGCGAGTATTTCCATTTCTACGGCCTGACCGCGGCGCGGCTGGCGGCGGCGCGACCCGATGTGCTGGTCATGCATCCGGGGCCGATGAACCGGGGCGTCGAGATCGACACCGCGGTCGCCGACGACATCGTGCGCTCGGCCATCAGCGAGCAGGTGGAGATGGGCGTCGCGGTGCGGATGGCCTGCCTCGACGTGCTGACGCGCCATCGCCGCGGAGTGGCCGGATGGTAGGCCTGGCGCTGGTCAACGCGCGGGTCATCGACCCCGCCAGCGGACGCGACGCGGCCGGCAGCGTGATCGTCGCCGACCGGACCATCGCCGCGATCGACGGCGCGGTGCCGGGCGACGCGCAGGTGATCGACTGCGGCGGACGCATCGTCGCCCCGGCGCTGATCGACGCCGGAGTCTTTGCCGCCGACGCGCCGGCGTGCCTGGCCGGCGGCATCGCCCGCGTCGTGCTGATGCCCGACCGCACCCCGCCGCTCGACGAGCCGGCGCTGATCGAGTTCGCGCAGCGCATCGCCAAGCCGCACGTCTGGGTCCACCCGCTGGCCGCGGCGACCCGCGGACTGGCCGGCCGCGAGCTCGCCGAGATCGGGCTGTGCCAGACGGCCGGCGCGGTCGGGGTCGCCACCGGGCGGGCGGCGCTCGCCGATGCCGGCGTCATGCTGCGCCTGATGCAATACGCCAGCGCCTTCGACCTGGTCGTCGTCAGCCATGCCGAGAACACCGCGCTGACGGCCGGCGCGGTGGCGACGGCGGGCGAGTTCGCGACGCGCCTCGGCCTGCCCGCCGCGCCCGCCTTTGCCGAGGCGATCGCCGTCGCCCGCGACCTCCGCCTGGCCGCCGCCACCGGCTGCCGGCTCCATTTCCGCCAGGTGACGACGGCCGAGGCGCTCGACCTCGTCCGCGCGGCCAAGGCAGCGGGGGTGCGCGTCACCTGCGGCGTGACGCCGGCGCACTTCCTGCTCGGCGAGGATGCGGTCGCCGGCTATCGCAGCTTCGCCCGGCTGTCGCCGCCGCTCCGCCACGATTCCGACCGCCGCGCCGTCGCTGCGGCGGTCGCCGACGGGACGATCGACGTGGTGGCGAGCGGCCACGACCCGCGGACGCAGGAGGACAAGCGCCTGCCGTTCGCCGACGCGGCGCCCGGCATGGTCGGGGCGGAGACGCTGCTCGCGCTCGCGAGCACGCTCGTGCGCGACCACGGCATGACCTGGCCGGCGCTGCTGAAGACGATGACGAGCACGCCCGCCGCCCTGTTCGGCGTGCCCGGCGGGCGGCTCGACCGCGGGGCGCCGGCGGACCTCGTGGTTTTCGATCCCGACGCGCCCTGGCGGATCGATGCCGACCGGGGCCTCGCAGCGGCGGGGAACACGCCGTTCGACGGACTGCCGGTGCAGGGGCAGGTGACGATGACGGTCAAGGGAGGCGAGATCGCATGGCGGCGATGAAGACGCGGCAGGTCGTGGCAGCGGCGCTGGCGCTGGCCGGACTGACGGCGGCGAAGCGCGTGCCGCCGCCGCCCCCGCCCGAGCCGGTGACGACCGTCGCGCCGACCGTCCGCGCCGGCGTCGAGAAATGGCGTGCGGGCGACTATGCCGGGGCCGTTGCGATCTGGCAGCCGTTCGCCACCGCCGGGGACGCCGACGCCCTGTTCAACATGGGGCAGGCGTACAAGCTCGGCCGCGGCGTTCCCGCCGACGCCGCGACGGCGCGCGACTACTATCGCAAGGCGGCGATGAAGGGCCACCTGCCGGCGCAGGCGAACCTCGGCATCGCCCTGTTCCAGGCGGGCGAGAAGCCCGAGGCGATCAAGTGGCTGAAGACCGCGGCCGACCGGGGCGAGGCGCGCGCGCAATATGTTCTCGGCATCGCGGCGTATAACGGAGACGGCCTGCCGCGTTCGCAATCCTTGGGGTATGGCTATCTGCTGCGCGCGCAGGCGAGCGGTCTGCCGCAGGCGGTGACGGCGCTCGCCGGGATTGCGCCGGCGCTGTCGCCCGCCGACCGGACGGCGGGGGAGGCGGTGGCGGCAAGCCTTGCCGCCGGTACCGGGGTACCCAGCGCGATCGCCGCCGCGACGGCACCGAAGCTGATCCCCGCGAGCCCCCGGCCGCCCGTGCCGGCATCGCCGCCCGCGGCGAGCGGACCCGCCACCTCGCCGGCGGCACCGGCACCGGTGCCCGCGCACGCCGGGGCCGCGGCGGCGACGGCGCCGTCTGCCCTGCCCCGAGCCGCGCCCGCGCCGGTGGCAACGCCGACCGGAGGCAGAGCCGCGCCGGCGGTCGCCCCGGCGGCAACCACCCAGAGCGTGACATCGACCGTGACGGCGACGAGCAGCGCCGTCGCTCCCGCGCCGAAGCCGCCGCTGCCCGTCGCGCCGCCAGCGGCGCGGACGCAGGCGGCGACGACACCGGCGACGCCGCCCGAGGCTGCACCGCCGTCGTCGCTGGCGGCGAAGACCGCTCAGACCGTCCCCGCCGCGCCGAAGGCGGTGGCGGCGGCACCCGCCAGCGCGCCCCGCAGCGCGATCGCGACCATCGACATCCCACCCTCGCGCCCCGCGGACGCCGGCAAGTCCGAGGCCACGCCCGAGCACGCCGCGGCCAAACCGCCCGAGCCGACCCACGTCGCGACGCGCCAGCCGCCGCTCAAGCCGTTCGAGACCGTCGAAACGCCGGCGCACAAGCCCGACGGCTGGCGGGTCCAGCTCGGCGCGTTCTCGTCGCGCAAGCTCGCCGACGCCGCCTGGGCCAGCGCCAAGGACGCCGCCGCTCCGGCCAAGCCGCTGTTTGCCACCGACGGACCCGTCACCAAGCTGCAGATGGGGCCGTTCGCGTCGCACGAGGCGGCGAAGGCGGCGTGCGCCAGGCTGACCGCGGCCGGGCGGGCGTGCTTCGTCACCCAGGGGTAGCACCCGGCGGCGGGTGATCGTCCGCCGCCGCTGATCCGCGGCACTCGCTCTGCAGGCTAAGCCTTTTGCCGGGCTGCTCGCCCGCGCGCGCCTTGGCCGCGCGTCGGGATCGAGCCAACGCACCCGCCACAGGCCCGGGCTCAGGCCAGAAAGTGTCGGAATGTCTTACACTTCGGCGATGCGAGCCTCAGCAACCTATTGATTCATTTATAATCATTACGTTGGCATAATCATTGCTTAACTGGATGTTACGTTTCGTACCGCCAGTTTCAGTTGTGCACGCTTCCTCACGTCATCGGAGGGACCAATGAAGCCACTGTATTTCGCATTTGCCGCGCTCGCGGCGACGACGGCGGGCATGGCGGCCGCGCCCGTCACGGCCGCGCCGATCCCGCTCACCGGCACGATGCTCGCCAATTACTTCACCGTCACCGCGGGCGGGATGGGCGATTTCGAGACCTATTGCTGCTCCGACGTCCGCAGCGACCTCGTGCAGTCGACCCTCGGCCCGAACGGGCTGCCGGTCTACAACACCGCGTCGGTCGGCCCGCAGGCGATGAAGGGTTATGATGCGACCACCAAGGAGCTGCAGTGGTGGACGCCCGGCGTGACCAACGGCGGCGACACGGTGGTGGCGACGAGCTCGACGCTCGTCGGCTTCCCGTACAGCAACCACGCGCTGTTTCCGCTGGACGGCATGGGCGGCGACAACTCGAACGGCTTCCAGACCGTTCATTTTACGTCGTCCCTGAACCTGGGCGCGTCGTACAACGTCACGTTCAGCCTGGACGCGGACGATGACGCCTTCCTGTTCATCGGTGGCAAGCTGTTCACCGGCGTCGGCGGCGTCCACGGCAACACCGCGGCCCCGACGGTCACCAAGCGGTTCGGGCCGGGGAGCTATTCCTTCGACCTGTTCTTCGCGGATCGGCACACGGTGGCGTCGTCGCTCGACGTCAGCGGCTCGATCGCCGCGGTGCCGGAACCCGGTGTCTGGGCGCTGATGATCGTCGGCTTCGGGCTCGTCGGCGTCTCGTCGCGCCGGCGTCAGGCAACCGTCGCCGCCTAAGCTCGGTCGGGGGCCGGCGACGTGGTCGCCGGTCCCCGCTGAGACATGAGTGGCGCAGGCTCAGTCCGGAAATCGCGTCGCGAGCGGCAGCCGGAGACTGGTGCAAGCTACGAACAGCGCGTGGTGCCCGGGGGGTGCCGGCCAAGTCAGGCCGACTTCGCAGCCGGTATGTCAGCGCAAGCGAAGTAAATCGGATAGTGCCCCCGGCACCCGGGGTTGAAGGCCGCTGCACACGTCGGGCAGCGGTCGCCGCTCGCCATGTACGCGGCGATGCTGATGACCCCGCCGCACGCGCCGCAGCGGACCGCCGGGCTGTCGAACGCCTCGGCCGGCCACGGCTCGAGGGGATGGTCGGCGAGCGCGGCATGGCAGTCGGCGCAGGCGTAGAACTCGCCGCAGCACGCCATGCGGATGGCGACGATGTCGAGCGGCGAGTGCCAGTGGCGGCAGCGCGTCTGTGCGTCGAGGTCGACGCCCCGGACTTCCACGGGCTCGGCCGAAGCCGCGCCGCTTGCCGGGTCGACTGGCACCGCTATGCCGCCGCGCGCGCCGTTTCGCCCGCGCCCGCCTCGCCGGGCCACTTCGCCCACAGCGCCGCTTCCTCAGCCGCAACCTTCTCGGCCGCCGCCGCCTTGACCGGGCCGAAGCCGCGCACCGCGAGCGGCAGGGCCGCGATCTGCACGGCGAGATCGAGGTTGTCGGGCCGCAAGCCGCGCGATCAGCCGGTCGACCTTGGCGGCATAATCGGCGAACGCCGCACGCTCGTGCCGCCGCTCGGCCGAATAGCCGAACGGGTCGAGGGCGGTGCCGCGCAGGCCCTTCATCTTGGCCAGCAACCTGAAGGCGGTGAACACCCACGGGCCGAAGCTGTACTTCTTCGGCCGGCCGGTAGCGGGGTCGAGCCGAGCGAACAGCGGCGGCGACAGCTGCACGCGCGGTCGTTCTCCGCCCTCGAACTGCGCCGTGAACGCCGCGTCGAAGCGGCCGTCGCTGTAGAGGCGGGCGACCTCGTACTCGTCCTTGTAGGCGAGCAGCTTGTACGCCGAGCGCGCGACCGCCTCGGTCAGACGGTCCTCGCCCACGGCTTGAACCTTTGCCACTAGGTCGCTGAACTTGCTGGCATAGTCCGCGTCTTGATATGCCGTCAGGTCGGCCACGCGGCGGGCGATCAGCTCGGGCAGCGTCGTGGCGGGCGCTTCGGGCGCGGGTCCGCGTGCCTGCGCGACCATCGCCTCGACGGCGCTGGCGTCGTGCGCCAGCAAGCGGCCGAGGGCGAAGGCGCGGCGGTTGAAGTCGACTTGGACGCCGTTCAGCTCGATCGCCGCGTCGATGGCCGTGAGCGGCAGCGGGATCAGCCCCGATTGCCACGCATAGCCCATCAACAGGATATTGGCGCCGATGGCGTCGCCGAGCAGCGTCGTGGCGATCGTCTCGGCGGCGACGAAGCTCGTCGCGTTGGGGTTCGCCGCCTTGCGGATCGCCCGCTCGACCTGCGCCGAGCGGAAATCGATGTCGCGGTTGCGGACGAAGTCGCTGGTCGGGGCGATGTCGGCGTTGGCGACGACGGCGGTGCGGCTGGGCACCATCAGCGTCTGCGTTGCCTTGTCGGCGGCGACGACGGCGTCGCAGGCGAGGACGAGGTCGGCGCCGCCGGCGATGATGCGCGGGCTCGTCAGGTCGTCGTTCGCCTGCGCCAGGCGGACGGCGGAGTAGACCGCGCCGCCCTTCTGCGCCATGCCGGCCATGTCGGCGGTCGTCGCGGCGAGGCCGGCGATGTGCCCGGCCGTGCCGAGCAGCGCCGACACGGTCAGCACGCCGGTGCCGCCGATGCCCGTGACCATGATGTTGAAGCCGTGGCCGGGCGCGGGCATCGCCGGCTCGGGCACGGCCGACAGGTCGATGTCGCCCGCCGCCTTGGCCTTGCGTGGGCGCGCTCCATCCACCGTGACAAAGGACGGGCAGAAGCCCTTGAGGCAGCTATAGTCCTTGTTGCAGCTCGACTGGTTGATGCGGCGCTTGCGGCCGAACTCGGTCTCGACCGGCTCGATCGAGACGCAGTTCGACTGGACCGAGCAGTCGCCGCAGCCCTCGCAGACGGCGGTGTTGATGAACACGCGCTGCGCCGGGTCGGCGAGCTGCTTGCGCTTGCGGCGGCGGCGCTTCTCGGCGGCGCACGTCTGGTCGAAGACGATGACGGTGGTGCCGGGCGTTGCGGCGAACTCGTCCTGGACCTGAGGCAGCGCCGAACGATCGAGCAGGCGCACGCCCTCGGGCAGGGTGATGCCCTGATAGCGCGACAGGTCCTCGGTCAGCACGGCGACCTTGGCGGCGTTTTCGGCGACCATCTGCCGGGCGATATCGGCCGGCGTCAGCTCGCCGTCGTGGGTCTGGCCGCCGGTCATGGCAACGGCGTCGTTGAACAGGATCTTGTACGTGATGTTGACCTTGGCCGCGATCGACTGGCGCACCGCGAGCAGGCCGGAGTGGAAGTAGGTGCCGTCGCCCAGGTTGGCGAAGACGTGCTTGTCGGTGGTGAACGGGGCCTCGCCGACCCAGGTCACGCCCTCGCCGCCCATCTGGGTGAAGGTCTCGGCGCGGTCCATCCACAGCGCCATGATGTGGCAGCCGATGCCGGCCAGCGTCCGCGTCCCCTCCGGCCCCTTGGTCGAGGTGTTGTGCGGGCAGCCGCTGCAGAAATAGGGGCTGCGCTTGATCGGCGTGACGTAGGCCTGCGCCTTGGCCGCCTGGTCGTCGAAGAAGGCGAGGCGGTTCCGGATGGCGTCGGTGTCGTGGTACTTCTGGATGCGCGCGGCGATGACGTGGGCGATGACGCCCGGCGTCAGCTCGTTGTCGGGCGAGAGCAGCCAGTTGCCGTCCTCGTCGTGCTTGCCGACGACGCGGGGGCGGACGGCCTCGCGCCAGTTGTACAGCTGCCAGCGCAGCTGGTGTTCGATGAACTCGCGCTTCTCCTCGATGACGAGGACCTCCTCGAGCCCCTCGGCGAAGGCGCGGATGCCGTCGGGCTCGAGCGGCCAGGGCATGCCGACCTTGTAGACGCGCAGGCCGATGTCGCTTGCCGTCCGCTCGTCGATGCCGAGCTCGGTCAAGGCTTCCATCGTGTCGGCGAACGCCTTGCCGGTGGTGACGATGCCGAAGCGCGGGCGAGGCGTGTCCCAGACGCGGCGGTCGATGCCGTTGGCCTTGGCGAAGGCCTGGGCGGCGAAGCCCTTGTAACGCTGGAGGCGCGTGTCCTCCTCGCGCCAGACGTCGTTGCCGCGGATGCCGACGCCGCCTTCCGGAAAGTCGAACGGCGGCAGGATGATCGAGCGCTGCTCATTGGCGAGGTCGACGGTGGCCGAGGTCTCCACCGTGTCGGCGGTCGCCTTGAAGCCGACCCAGGTGCCGGCGAAGCGGCTCATGGCGATCCCGAGCAGCCCGTACTCGACGAACTCGTGGACGCTGGCCGGCGCGAGGAAGGGGACGAACGCCGCCTGGAAATTATGGTCGCTCTGGTGGGGGAGGGTGGAGGACTTCGCGCCGTGGTCGTCGCCGACGATGGCGAGGACGCCGCCATGGGGCGTGGTGCCGGCGGCATTGGCGTGCTTGATGACGTCCATCGCCCGGTCGAGGCCGGGCCCCTTGCCGTACCAGATGCCGAACACGCCATCCACCGTCGCGCCGGGGCGCAGGCCGACGTGCTGCGTGCCCCAGACCGCGGTCGCGCCGAGTTCCTCGTTCAGTCCAGGCTGGAAGACGATGTTCTCGGCGGCGAGCAGCTTCTTCGCCCGCCACAGCTCCTGGTCGTAGCCGCCGAGCGGCGAGCCGCGGTAACCGCTGATGAAGCCGGCGGTGTTGAGCCCCGCCGCGCGGTCCCGCGCCCGCTGGACGAGCGGCAGGCGGACCAGCGCCTGGGTTCCCGACAGGAACACGCGCCCGTCGGTGAACTTGTATTTGTCGTCGAGCGAAACGGGCAAACCGGCGACCATCATTCTTCCCAAGGCTGTTTAGGTCAACATAGCTGACCTTCCGCGCCCGGGCAAGATCAGAAGCGGTGCGACACGCCGACCTGGAGCTCGACGGCAGGCGTGTCGCGGTTGAGGCCGATGTAGGCGGCCGCGTCGAATTGAACCGTTGGATGCGCCTTGGGGACGTAGGCGGCGAACAGGTCGGCGGTCGCCTTGGTCGTCCGCCCGGTGGGGTCGTCGTCATGCGTGCCGGCGAGTTCGACGCCGGCGTTGACCGCGCCGAACTGGCGGCTGATCCCGCCGATCATGGTGTAGCTGGCGTGGTGCCCGCGGGCGCCCGCGTCGGCGACGCGGTCGATCTCGGGCGACAGGCCGAGCGCGAAGTCGGCGGGGAGCGACAGCGTTACCGGCACGATCAGCCCTTCGACGGTGCTGCCGACGCCGACCGCGGCCTTGGCCGTCGGCAAGGTGACGAACGGCTGAACGCTGAGCGAAAAGCCTTTGCCGTCAGGGTGAAGCAGCGATTGCTTGAGACCGAGTGTCATATCCCCGACGCTGTCGACCGCGCGCTGGCCGGGCGAGTGCGCGTGGATGAACGGCGTCCAGCCGGCGAGCAGCTCGAGGTGCTGCGTCACGCCGTAGCGGAGCAGCGTGCTCGCCACCGCCGTCGTGTCCGTAACGCCGCCGCCGCTCGTGTCGTGGGTGAAGTCGACAAGCGCCGTCTCCGCCTGCAGGTGCCCGGCATCGACGATGCACGCCGGCGTCAGCTTGCCCGGGCGGTCGGGGCAAAGGTCGCGCAGGCCCGCATCGGCGGCGGCGGCGAGGCCAAGCACTAGGGCCAGGATCATGCGGCAAGTCTTTCAGTTTGCTGGCGAAACAATACTGGAACGGCCAACGCCCGCGCCGGTTTTCGGACATGACTGCCCCTGCGGATCACCCATCAGGAGACATACCATGGCCAATAATCAGTTCGCCGTCATCACCGGTGCCTCGAGCGGCATCGGCTTCGAGCTTGCCCGCATCTTCGCCAAGAACGGTTACGACATCTTCATCACGTCGGAGGACGCCGGCGGCATCGAGCAGGCAGCGACTACCCTGCGCGGCGAAGGTGCGACGGTAACGACCCATGTCGCCGACCTGGCACACCGCAACGGCACCGAGAGCCTGATCGCGGCGATCGGCCAGGCCGGGCGCCCAGTCGACGTGCTGGCGGCCAACGCCGGCTTCGGCCTTGGCGGGCGCTTCACCGAGACCGACATCAACGTCGAGTTCGACATGATCGCGGTCAACGTCATCTCGACGACGCAGCTCGTCAAGCACGTCGCGCAGGAGATGTCGGCGCGCGGGCAGGGGCGGATCCTGATCACGGGCTCGATCGCCGGCATCATGCCCGGCTCGTTCCAGTCGGTGTACAACGGCACCAAGGCCTATCTCGACAACTGGGGCGAGGCGATCCGCAACGAGCTGAAGGAGAAGAACGTCGTCGTCACCGTGCTGATGCCGGGGCCGACGGAAACCAACTTCTTCCACCGCGCCGACATGGACGACACCGATGTCGGCGAGGCCAAGAAGATGGACCCCGCACCCGTGGCGCAGGCCGGCTACGACGCGCTGATGGCCGACGACGATCACGTCGTCGCGGGGCTCAAGAACAAGTTCCAGGCGCTGATGACCAACATCCTGCCCTGGCCAGCGGTCGCGGAGCGCCACCGCCAGATGGCGCAGCCGCACGGCGAGAAGGAAGCCGCCGAGTAGGGTCGGGCGGACGCGTCTTCGAGGCCGCCAACCGCGGCCTCGACCGATGACCCCCTGGGAACGCGCACGACCGCCAGGTCGTGCGCGTTCTTGCGCGTGGAGTACGCGCTGGTATAAGCCCGCGCTTCCCTCGCGGGCGTGGCGGAATGGTAGACGCGCTGGTTTTAGGTACCAGTATCGAGAGATGTGGGGGTTCGAGTCCCTTCGCCCGCACCACGCCAGCTACCCAGAAAGATCGACCATGCGGATTGCCGAGACGTTCAACGAAGGCCTGAAGCGCGAATATAGCGTCCATGTCCCGGCCGCGGACCTCGACGCCAAGGTCACCGCCCAGCTCGGCAAGGTTGCGGCGCAGGTGCGGATGCCCGGCTTCCGTCCCGGCAAGGTGCCGCTGAACCTCGTCCGCAAGATGCATGGCGCGCAGATGCTGCAGGAGGCGCTGCAGGAGACGGTGCAGGACGGCGTCCAGCAGCTGATCGCCGAGCATGCGCTGCGCCCGGCGATGCAGCCGCAGATCGACCTCGCCGCGCCGCCCGCGCCGGGTCAGGACGTCGACTTCAAGGTTGCCGTCGAGGTCCTGCCGACGATTGAGACGCCCCGGATCGACGGCATCGTGCTCGAGAAGCTGGTGGTCGAGGTCGACGACGCTGCCGTCGACGCCGCCGTCGCCCGGCTGGCGACGCAGGCCCAGGGCTTCGCGCCGGCGCCCGAGGGGCACGCCGCTGCGACGGGCGATGGCCTGACGCTCGATTTCGTCGGCACGGTCGATGGCGAGGCGTTCGATGGCGGCACGGGCCAGGGCATGCGCGTCGTCATCGGCTCGGGCCAGCTCATTCCCGGTTTCGAGGACCAGCTGATCGGCGCGACCGTCGGCGAAGCGCGGACGGTCAAGGTCACGTTCCCGACCGATTATAACGTCGCCTATCTCGCCGGGCGCGACGCCGAGTTTGCCGTCACCGTGACCGGCATCGATTCGCCCGAGCAGTCCGCGCTGGACGATGAGTTCGCCAAGAAGTTCGGCATCGACAGCATCGCCGCGCTCCGCGAGATCCTGAAGGACCAGGTCGCCGGCGAACTGGCGGCGATGACGCGCACGCACATGAAGCGCAAGCTGCTCGACACGCTCGCCGGTACCCACGACTTCGAGGTGCCGCCGTCGATGGTCGAGGCCGAGTTCGACGCCATCTGGCGGCAGGTCGAGGCCGAGGAGGAGGCGCCCTCCGACGAGGACCGCGCCGAATACCGCCGCATCGCCGAGCGCCGCGTCCGCCTCGGCCTGCTGCTGTCGGAGATCGGCCAGGCGAATGGCGTCCAGATCAGCCAGGCGGAGATGAACCGCCTGATCGGCCAGGAGGCGGCCAAGTACGACCGCAAGGAACAGCCCCAGGTCGTCAAGTACTTCCAGGAAAATGCGATGGCGGCGGCTCAGCTGCGGGCGCCGCTGTACGAGGACAAGGTCGTCGACTTCCTCCTCGGCCAGGCCGAGGTCACCGAGCGCGTCGTCAGCCGCGAGGAGCTGCAGGCCGAGATCGAGAGCGACGACGAGACGCCGGGGATCCGCGGGCACGTCCACGGCCCCGACTGCGATCACGATCACGATCACGATCACGCCGGGCACGATCATGGGGCGCACGAAGGCGGGCACGATCACGCCGCAAGTGGCGGCGCGGCCGCGGTCGATGCCGAAGCTCCGGCCGCGCCGGCCCGCGCGAAGAAGCCGCGCGCCAAAAAGGCGGTCGCCAGCGCACCGGTGGCCGATCCGGCCGTCGCCGCCGGAGCCGACGAGGTCGCCGCGATCGAACCGCAGGCGTCGGTCGACGGTGAGGTGACCGGAGCCCCGGCGGCGGGCGAGGCGGCATAAGGGCGCCTCGAGGGAGCGGCGCGCGGGGCTTGAACCCTCGCGCGTTCGCGCCGATGTTAGCCGTTCACCGCCCCACGGAGCGTTTATGCCCGACCATCACGACCTGACCGCCGGCCTCGTCCCCATCGTCATCGAGCAGTCGAACCGCGGCGAACGGTCGTTCGACATCTACTCGCGTCTGCTGCGCGAGCGCATCGTCTTCGTCACCGGCCAGGTCGAGGACCATATGGCCTCGCTGATCGTCGCCCAGCTGCTGTTCCTCGAATCGGAGAACCCGAAGAAGGACATTTTCATGTACATCAACTCGCCGGGCGGGGTGATCACGGCGGGAATGGCGATCTACGACACGATGCAGTACATCCGGCCGAAGGTCGGCACGGTGTGCATCGGCCAGGCGGCGTCGATGGGCAGCTTCCTGCTCGCCGCCGGCGAGCCGGGGATGCGCGTCGCGTTGAAGAACGCCCGGATCATGGTTCACCAGCCGTCCGGCGGGGCGCAGGGGCAGGCGACCGATATCGAGATCCAGGCGAAGGAAATCCTGCGCGTCCGGCACGCGATGAACGAGCTTTACGTCAAGCACACCGGCCAGACGCTCGACGTCATCGAGCGGGCGATGGAGCGCGACAAGTTCCTGTCGGCGGACGAGGCCAAGGTCTTCGGGCTGATCGACGAGGTGACCGACAAGCGGCCAACGCCGCTCGAGGGGGAAACCCTGAAGGCCGCCTAAGGGTTCATCCCCGGTTGAAGGTCGATGACATTATCGTGACCGCGGTCACGATACCGGGTTGCCGCTAGGGCGGGCAGCCCGCTAGGATGCGCCACGAGTGCGCGAAAGGGAACTCATGCCTAAGCTGGATGGCGGCGACTCGAAGAACACACTCTACTGCTCGTTCTGCGGCAAGTCGCAGCATGAAGTACGCAAGCTGATCGCCGGCCCGACGGTGTTCATCTGCGACGAGTGTGTCGAGCTGTGCAACGACATCATCCGCGAGGAGACGAAGACCGCGCTGGTCAAGACCAAGGACGGCGTGCCGACGCCGCGCGAGATCTGCAAGGTCCTCGACGACTATGTCATCGGCCAGAACCACGCCAAGCGCGTGCTGTCGGTGGCGGTCCACAACCACTACAAGCGGCTGAACCACGGGGCCAAGGGCGCCGAGGTCGAGCTCGCCAAGTCGAACATCCTGCTCGTCGGCCCGACCGGCTGCGGCAAGACGCTGCTCGCCCAGACGCTGGCGCGCATCCTCGATGTGCCCTTCACCATGGCCGACGCGACGACGCTGACCGAAGCCGGCTATGTCGGCGAGGACGTCGAGAACATCATCCTGAAGCTGCTTCAGGCGTCCGACTACAACGTCGAGCGGGCGCAGCGCGGCATCGTCTACATCGACGAAATCGACAAGATCAGCCGCAAGGCCGACAATCCGTCGATCACCCGCGACGTCTCGGGCGAGGGCGTGCAGCAGGCGCTCCTGAAGATCATGGAGGGCACGACCGCCTCCGTGCCGCCGCAGGGCGGGCGCAAGCATCCGCAGCAGGAGTTCCTGCAGGTCGACACGACGAACATCCTGTTCATCTGCGGCGGTGCGTTCAACGGCCTCGACCGGATCATCGGCGACAGGCTGCAGGGCAAGTCGATCGGCTTCGGCGCGCACGTCGCGGGACCCGACGAGCGCCGTACCGGCGCGCTGCTCCGGCAGTGCGAGCCCGAGGATTTGCTGAAGTTCGGCCTGATCCCCGAGTTCATCGGCCGCCTGCCGGTGATCGCCACGCTCGAGGACCTCGACGAGGGTGCGCTGGTCAAGATCCTGACCGAACCGAAGAACGCGCTGTCGAAGCAGTACGCGCGCCTGTTCGAGATGGAAGGCGTCAAGCTGTCGTTCCAGCCCGACGCGCTGGGCGCGATCGCCAAGCGCGCGATCGAGCGCAAGACCGGTGCCCGCGGGCTGCGCTCGATCATGGAGTCGATCCTGCTCGACACGATGTTCGAACTGCCCGGCATGGACGGGGTCGACGAGGTTGTGGTCGACAAGGACGTCGTCGGCGGCACCAAGGAGCCGGTGCGCGTGTTCGCCGAGAAAGCGGCGAGCGCCTGAGTTCCCTCTCCCGCCAACGGGAGCTGGCGAGAGCGAGGGCGCGTCGTTCCTCTCCCGCTTGCGGGAGAGGCGATTAGCGCGGTAGCGCAGCGGGTGAGGGTGCTCCCCAAGTCAGAACCCGGCGACGGCAGCTGATGCCACGATCCCGTAGCCTCACCCAGGGCCGCGCCTGACGGCGTGTCTCTCGCCCGCTCCCGCACGTGGGAGGGAGAGCGGGGTCAGCTCCGATACTGCGCCGGGAACAGTCTCTTCAGCGCCTCTACCTTCGGCAGATCGTTGTACACGATGTACGGATAGGTCGGGTTCCGCTCGAGGAACTTCTGGTGATAGCCCTCGGCGGCGAAGAACGGCTTGCCGACTTCAACGGTCGTCACCACCGGCTGGGCGAAGGCCTTCGTTTTGTTCAGCTGGGCGATGTAGGCTCGGGCTTCCGCCGCTTGCGCCGGGTTCTGGGCGAAGATCGTGCCGCGGTACTGCGTGCCGTCGTCGGGGTCCTGGTGGTTGAGCTGGGTCGGGTCGGTCGCCACCGAGAAGTAGATGCGCAGCAGCTGTCCGTAGGTGACCTTGGCCGGGTCATAGACGACGCGCACGGATTCGGCGTGGCCGGTGAGGCCGGTGCCGACAACCTCGTAATGCGCCGTTGCCGCAGCCCCGCCGGCATAGCCCGAAGTTGCGCTCTTGACGCCGGCAACGTGGTCGAACACGCCCTCGACGCCCCAGAAGCAGCCGCCGGCGAACACCGCGACGCCGGGCGCGTCGGCGGCGGGCAGGGTCATGGCGGGGGCGGGCACCACATGCATCGACGCCGGCGCGGCGGGGGCCTGGGCGGTGGCCACGGCGGCGAAGGCGCCGGCGGCGATGCCGGCGAGCAGCAGTTTCTTCATTTCTGTCTCCTTCAGGCTTTGGCGGGCGCGAACGTCAGCGCCACGCCGTTCATGCAGTAACGGAGGCCCGTCGGCTTCGGCCCATCGTCGAAGACGTGACCAAGGTGTCCGCCGCAGCGGCGGCAGTGGACCTCGGTCCGCTCAAAGCCGAGCGAGGTGTCGTCGCGCGTGCGCACCGCGTTCTTCAGCGGCGCGTAGAAACTCGGCCAGCCGGTGCCGCTGTCGAACTTGGTTGCGCTGCTGAACAGCGGCAGCGCGCAGCCCGCGCAGGCGAAGGTGCCGCGGCGGTGCTCGGTCAGCAGTGGCGAGGTGAACGGCCGCTCGGTGTCCTCGTGGCGCAGCACCTCGAAGGCGGCCGGCGACAGCTTCGCCTTCCACTGCGCCTCGGTCAGGGTGACCTCGAAGCGCTCGGCGGTCGCGGCGCGGGCGCCCGACAGGGAGCGGGCAATGGGCAGGACGGCCACGGCCGCAACCGTCAGGCCGGCGAAGGAACGACGCGAAATCACAGGGGACATCCTCGGCGAGAATTACGGGTCATGCCGAGGTAGGTACGGGGCGGCGCGGGTAAAGGTTACACCGCGCCGGTAAAGCCCTTGCCCTCCGCGGCCAATCGCGCCAGCAGCGGCGCCGGTTCGATGCCGTAGCGGGTCAGCGCCTCGGCGACCTTGGCGAGCCCGACCGAATCCGCCCAGAACATCGGGCCGCCGCGATAGACCGGCCAGCCATAGCCGTTGATCCAGACGATATCGATGTCGCTCGCCCGCTGCGCCATCTTCTCTTCGAGGATCTTCGCGCCCTCGTTGACCATCGGGTAGAGGCAGCGTTCGAGGATTTCGGCGTCGTCGATCTCGCGGCGGTTGACGCCCTTCTCGGCGGCGTAGTCGAGGATGATCTTCTCGGCGACGGGCGAGGGCGTGCGGTTGCGCTGCGCGTCATAGTCGTAGAAGCCGCGCCCGTTCTTCTGCCCGCGCAGGCCCGCCTCGCACAGCCGGTCGCGGATCGTCTCGCCCTTCGACGTTTCGGCCGACCAGCCGATGTCCAATCCGGCGAGGTCGGACATCTGGAACGGACCCATCGGGAAGCCGAAGTCGAAAAGTACGCGGTCGACCTGTTCGGGCAGCGCGCCCTCGACGATCAGCTGCATCGCCTGCTGCTGCCGCGCGCTCAGCATGCGGTTGCCGATGAAGCCGTGGCAGACGCCCGAGACGACGGCGACCTTGCCGATGGTCTTGGCGGTCGCCATCGCGGTCGCCAGCACCTGCCCGTCGGTCTGCGCCCCGCGCACGACCTCGAGCAGGCGCATGACGTTGGCCGGCGAGAAGAAGTGGAGGCCGAGCACATGGTCGGGCCGCGAGGTGGCGGCAGCGATCTCGTCGACGTTGAGGTAGCTGGTGTTCGACGCCAGGATCGCGCCCGGCTTGGCGATGCCGTCCAGGCGGCCGAAGATCTGCTTCTTCAGGTCCATGTTCTCGAACACCGCCTCGATGACGAGGTCGGCGTTGCCCAGCGCCTCCATCTCGAGCGTCGGCGTCAGCAGGCCCATGCGCCTGTCGACATCGGCGGTAGTCATCCGCCCCTTGGCGGCGGTGTTATCGTAGTTCCGGCGGATCGTCGCGACGCCCCGGTCGAGCGCCTCCTGCTTGGTTTCGACGATCGTCACCGGCACGCCGGCATTGAGGAAGTTCATGGCGATGCCGCCGCCCATCGTGCCTGCACCGATGACGCCGACCGCCTTGACCGGCAGCAGCGGCGCGTTGGGGTCGAGCCCGTCGACCTTGTTCGCCTGGCGCTCGGCGAAGAAGACGTAGCGCTGCGCCTTCGACTGCAGGCCGGTCATCAGCCCCATGAACAGGCGGCGTTCGACCGCCATGCCTTCGTCGAAGGGCAGGGTCGCCGCCGCCTCGATGCACTGGATATTGGCCTCGGGCGCCTCGAAGCCGCGGAAGGCCTTCGCCTGCGCGCGGCGATAGGCGTCGAACATGCCGTCCTCGACGCCGAGCACCGGCTTGTCGCGCACCCGGTGCAGCGGCAGGTTCTCGTTCAGCACGCGCCGGGCGAAGTGGATCGCGCCCTCGCGCAGGTCGTCGACGATGGCATCGATCAGGCCGGCGGCCGCGGCTTCCTTGGCGCCGATCTGCTTGCCCGTCGTCACCATCTCGAGCGCCGCCTTGGCGCCGACGACGCGGGGCAGGCGCTGCGTACCGCCGGCGCCGGGGAGCAGGCCGAGCTTGACCTCGGGCAGGCCGAACTTCGCCGCTCAAGACGGCGACGCGGTAGTGGGCGACGAGCGCGACCTCGAGCCCGCCGCCCAAGGCGGTGCCGTGGATCGCCGCGACGACCGGCTTGGGGCTGTTCTCCATCGCCGCCTGCACGTCGTGCAAGGCGGCGCCGCGCGGCGGCTTGCCGAATTCGCTGATGTCGGCGCCCGCGATAAAGGTGCGACCCGCGCAGATCAGGACGATGGCCTTGACCGCGTCGTCGGCGACCGCGGCGGCCATGCCCCCGGCGAGCCCGTCGCGGACCTCGGCCGAGAGCGCGTTGACCGGCGGCGAGTTGATCGTCAGCACGCCGATGTCGCCATCGATCGTCAGGTCGGTCACGGCATTGATCGCGGTCACAGGCGTTTTCTCCCCATATCAGCGCTGTTGCGGCGCGGCGGCTGCCGGTACACGGCGTCGCGATGACCTTCGCTAGCCCGCCCCCTGCACTCGCGCAACCCGCCCAGCCGACGCTCGGCTCGATCGTGCTGCTTGGTGCGCTGACGGCGATGGGCGCCGTGTCGATCGACCTCTACCTCCCGAGCCTACCGGCGATCGGCCGTGGCTTCGGGGTCGGCGCCGCGGCGGTCCAGCAGACGATGTCGGCCTTCTTCATCGGCATGGCGGTCGGCGGGCTGGTCTATGGCCCGGTGTCGGATCGCATCGGCCGGCGACCGGCGCTGCTGATCGGCCTCGTCGTCTATGCCGCCGCTTCGCTCGGCTGTGCGCTGGCGCCGGGGATCGGCTGGCTGATCGGCGGGCGGCTGGTGCAGGCGCTGGGGGCGTGCGCGGGGCCGGTCGTGGCGCGGGCGGTGGTCCGCGACCGCTACCACCACCAGGACTCGGCGCGCATTTTCTCGCTGCTGACGCTGGTCCTGGGGGTTGCACCGATGATCGCCCCGACGGTCGGGGCGTGGCTCGTCACCTTCGCCACGTGGCGGACGGTATTCGCGGTGCTGGCAGCGTTCGGCGTGGCGATGACGGTGGCGGTCGCGTGGCGGCTCGACGAGAGCCGGTCGGGCGCGACGACGGCCACCGCGGGGCACGAGAGCGTCGCCGCCTCCTACGTCGCATTGTTCCGCCAGCGCCGGCTCCTCGGCTACCTGCTCGGCGGCGCGCTGAACGGCGCGGCGCTGTTTACCTATGTCAGCGGCGCGCCCGGGCTGCTCATCACCCGGTACCACTTCACCCCGCACGCCTTTGCGGCCGCCTTCGCGGCGATCGCGGTGGGAGTGATCGGGTCGAGCCAGGTCAACCGCTCGCTGCTGCGCCGCTACGAGAGCGACCACATCCTCGCCGTGGCGACGCTGGTCGGGGTTGCGGCCGGCGCGGCGCTGGTCGTCGCCGCCTTCACGCTCGGGCAGTGGCCGGTGCTCGTCTGTCTGTTCGTCGCGCTGACCTCCTACGGCTTCGTCGCGGCGAACACGACCGCGGGCGCCCTGGCGGTCGATCCGTCGCGCGCGGGAGCAACGTCGTCGCTGATCGGCTCGGCGTCGTTCGGGGCCGGAGCGCTGGCGGCGGGCATTGCCGGAGCCTTCGACGACGGTACGCCGCACGCGCTGGCGCTGGTCATTGCCGTGGCCATGGCGGGAGCGGCGGTTTCGTTCCATCTGCTGGCACTCAGGCAGGAGGTGTGACGGCGCTCAGTCCGCGCCACGCGCTGCTCGCGCTCGGCGTCGTCGCGGTCTGGGGGACGAACTTCGTCGTCATCAAGCTCGCCCTCGGCCACCTGCCGCCGCTGCTCTTCGCGACCCTGCGCTTCGCGCTCGCCGCCGTGCCGGGGGTGTTCGTGCTGCGCCGCCCGGCTGTGCCGCTCGCGGAGCTTGCCCTGTACGGCATCCTGATCGGCGTCGGCCAGTTCGGGCTGCTGTTCATCGCCATCAGCGGCGGCATCACCGCGGGCCTGGCGAGCCTGATCGTCCAGAGCCAGGTCTTCTTCACCATTGCCCTCGCGCTGTGGCTGAACCGTGAGCGGGTTCAGCCGGTGCAGGTCGCCGCTCTGACGCTGGGCGCGGCCGGGCTGGCCGTGATCGGCGCACACAGCGGTGGCGGCACGGGTGTCGGCGGGATCGCTCTCGTCCTCGGCGCGGCATTCGCCTGGGCCTGCGGCAACATCGTCCAGCGACGGAGCGCGGGCGTCGACATGCTCGCCTACGTCGTCTGGGCGAGCCTGTTCACC
Organism: uncultured Alphaproteobacteria bacterium; assembly: GCA_963846485.1. Lineage (GTDB taxonomy): Bacteria > Pseudomonadota > Alphaproteobacteria > Sphingomonadales > Sphingomonadaceae > Polymorphobacter_B. Next base: position 286,149 of record CAWJWB010000007.1, read on the forward strand.
GTGCCGCCCCTGTTCGCGCTGTCGCTTTGGCGCGAGGGCTGGCCGGCAATCGTCGCGGGCGTCGGCGGCGCGAGCCTCGGCACCTGGGCGGCTGTCGTGTGGCAGGCGGTGGGCAACACGATGTTCGGCTACGGCGCGTGGGGCTTCCTGCTGACGCGTTACCCGGCGGCGACGGTCGCGCCGTGGTCGCTGCTGGTGCCCGTGTTCGGCATGGCGACGGCGGCGCTGGTGCTGGCCGAGCCGCTGCCGGCGTGGAAGCTCGGCGCGGGGTCGCTGATCCTCGGCGGGCTGGCGCTCACCCTGCTGTGGCCGCGGCTGGCGCGGCTGTGGGTGACGGCGCCGGAAGGGTGAAGAGGTAGGGGCCGCCGCGCGCGAGCGCCGCCTGCCATGCGGGGCGCGCCTGGATGCGGCGAACGTAGTCGACCAGGCGGGGGAACGGAGCGGCCACGCCCTGCGCGACGGCGATCTCGGCGACGAACGACATCATCACGTCTGCCCCGGTCAACCGGTTGTCGAGCAGCCACTCCTTGTCGCCGAGGCCGGCGTCGACGAAGGCGAGGTGGCTGGTAATCTGCTCGTCGATGCGGGGCGCAAGCGGAGCGGCGGCGTGGCCGAGACGCGACGTGTAGAGCTTCAGCATGAACGGCAGCATCGCCGAGCCCTCGGCGAAGTGCAGCCACTCGACATACTCCTCGCGACGGGGATCGTCGGCGGGAAGCGCGAGGTGCGGACCGTAGGTGCGGATCAGATAGTCGACGATCGCTCCCGATTCAGCGATCTTCAGTTCCCCGTCCTCGATCACCGGCGACTTGCCGAGCGGGTGGACCGCCTTCAGCTCGGGCGGGGCGAGGTTGGTCACGGCATCGCGCTGGTAGAACTTGATGTCATAGCCGGTGCCGAGCTCCTCGAGGAGCCACAGAATGCGTTGCGACCGCGAGTTGTTGAGGTGATGGACGGTGATCATCTGGGCGGCTCCGGTGACGCGGACGAGGCGACAGGGTAGGGGCCAAGCATGATCGTCGTCACCCCCGAAATCGCGATCGGCGAAGACGAGCTGGTCGAGACCTTCATCCGCGCCAGCGGCCCGGGCGGGCAGAACGTCAACAAGGTCAGCTCGGCGGTGCAGCTGCGCTTCGACGTCCGCCGCTCGCCGAGCCTGCCCGACGCGGTCGCGGTGCGGCTGATGAAGCTTGCCGGTCACCGGTTGACGCACGACGGCGTGATCGTCCTGACCGCCCAGCGCTTCCGCGAGCAGGAGCGAAACCGGGCCGACGCCCGGGCGCGGCTCGTCGCCCTGATCGCGGCGGCGGCCGTGGCTCCGGTCAAGCGCCGACCGTCCCGGCCGACCGCCGCCTCGAAGGTGCGGCGGTTGACCGGCAAAACGGTGCGGGCCAAAGTTAAAGCGTCACGCGGACGGGTAAATGCCGACGAATGACAGCGATCGAGTGAACCAATTCGTTTCAGCCCCGTTGGGCGGGTGCGGGCCTGATCGCATGATCAGGCCGCTCGGGTTTCATCCGCAAAGGAGAACAACATGGCGATCAACAGCGATACGGCCGAAGGCGCGCTGAACGAGTTTGGCGGCAAGGCCAAGAGCGCCGTCGGCGACATCACCGGCGATACCAAGACCCAGGCTTCGGGCGCCTTCGACGAGACGAAGGGCCAGGCGCAGCAGGTTCTCGGCGACGCCAAGGCGAAGGTTCAGGACGCGTATGGCAAGGCCAAGGACGCGGTCAACGACTGGGCCGAGAACGCGCCTGACTATGTGCAGAAGGCACGCGAGCAGGGCCGCCAGTATGCCGAGAAGATCGCACCGGCGGTCCGGGATACGGTCCAGGAGCAGCCGATCGCCACGCTGGTCGGCGGCATCGCCGTCGGCGTGCTCATCGGATGGCTGATCAGCGGCCGCCGCTAAGCCGCGAGGAATGCACGAAGGGGGCCGGGTCGGCGACGACCCGGCCCCTTTTTTGTGTCTAGCTGAGGTTGGCGGGTACCTTGCCGCCGTTCTCGGCAAGCTTTGCCATCACCGCCTTGTGCAGCGCGATGTTCTCCTCGGCCGTGCCGTCGGCCCCGACGTGAACGTTCAGTTCGTTGGCGAGGTCCTTGCGAGCATCGAGGCTGGAATCGAGGTCGAGCAGCTTCAGCAGGTCGACGATCGAGGTCTGCCAGTTGCCGCCACCGCCATGCGCCGCGGCCATCGAGGTCAGCACGGCCTCGACGTCGACCGGTTGCGACGGCACCTGCGCCGGAGGCGCCTTGGCGAGCGCGGCCGATCCTGCCGGCGACGGCGCCATCGGCGGGGCGGTGGCCGCCGTGGCGACGGGATGGTGAAAGATCTTGTCCATGATGCGTCCGAACAGGCTCATCGTCGTCACTCCGGGGTGCAGGGGGGGCGCGTGCGCGTCGCGCGATGACGTAACTATCGCGCGTTCATGTCGGTTGCGGTAAGGCTGCCGCGAAATCCGATGTGTAGCGGGCGATGATCTCTTTCCACCATGGCTGAAGGCGCCGTCTTCCACGATCCCAGCGGCCGCCGGCGGCGTCGCTTCGGGATCGCCGTCACGGCCTTCGTGCTGCTGATCTGCTCGGCGATCGGCTTGTTCGTCACGTCGATCGCCTCGACGGGCGCGGGCACGCCGCTGCCCTTCACGGTCGAGCGTCCGCCGGTGCGCGACCTCGGCCAGCTCGCCCACGATACGCGTCGCGAGGTCAGCCATGCCCTCCGCCGCGCCTGGTGGCTGGCGCGACCGGCGCCCAAGGCCGGCGCGCCGCTGGCGGTCGGCTTTCATGCGCCGTGGGACGACGCCAGCGCCGCCAGCCTCGAGCGGCACATCGGCGACCTCGACTGGATCGTCCCGGCGTGGGTGTCGGTCACCGGGCCCGACCATATCATCACCCGCTTCCCCGACCTGCGCGGACGGCGGATCATCGCCGCCGCCTCGGCCCGGCCGCGCATCGTGCCGATGGTCCAGAACGCCATTCAGGGGGAGTGGGACGGCCCGGGCATGGCGCAGCTGCTCGCCGACCCGGCCCAGCGCAAGCGCCTGCTCGACAATCTCGAAGGGGGCTTCGCGGCCGACAAGCTCGGGGTCGAGGGCATCTTCTTCGATTTCGAGAGCCTGCCTCCGTCCGCGCACGCGAACTACCTCGCCTTCCTGCGGGAAGCGCACGCGCGGTGCGCCAAGCGCGGCTGGAAGCTCGCCGTGGCGGTGCCGGTCGGCGACAGCGATTGGAACCTGCGCTCGTACGCCGCCGCGGTCGACCGTCTGTTCCTGATGGTCTACGACGAACATGACCCCGATCACGATCCCGGTCCGATCGCCTCACAGCCGTGGTTCGTCCAGACCATCCAGCGCGACACGCGCGGGATCCCGCCGGAGAAGATCGTCGTCGCCCTCGGCAACTACGCCTACGATTGGGCGAAGTCGGGGACCAATTCGACGTCGGTCGAAGAGGTCCTGCTGACGGCGCATGAATCGAGCGTCATGCCGACCTTCGACACGGCGAGCGGCAACTGGACCTTCCGCTACGACGGCGGCGGCGAAGCGCACACGGTCTGGCTGCTCGATGCCGTCAGCGCCCATAACCAGATGCTCGCCGTCCGGGCGTTGGGCATCAACGCCTTTGCCCTGTGGCGGCTCGGAACGGAGGATCCCACGGTCTGGAAGATCTTCGGCCGCAGCCATCCGGGCCCAGTGCCGGCCGCGGCGATCACGACCATGCCCGCCGGTACCAATGTCGACATCGAGGGGTCGGGTGAAATCCTCCACGTCGGCTCGACGCCGGTCGCGGGCGAGCGCGCCGTCACCGTCGACAAGCACGGGCTGATCGTCGACTCGCGCTTCCTGCGCCTGCCGCTCCCCTATGCGATCGAGCGCGCCGGTTACCGCCCCGGACTTGTCGCACTGACCTTCGACGATGGGCCGGATCCCAACTACACGCCGAAGATCCTCGATATCCTGAAGGCCAAGCACGTGCCGGCGACCTTCTTCGTCATCGGCGAGAATGCGCTGCCCGAGCGCGGCATCCTCCGCCGCGAGATCGCCGAGGGGCACGAGGTCGGCAATCACACCTATACGCATCCGAACCTGGGTGAGGCGACGGCGCGCAAGACGCGGCTGGAGCTGAACGCCAACCAGCGGCTGTTCGAGGCCTTCACGGGCCGCTCGATGAAGCTGTTCCGCGCGCCCTACTTCGGCGACGCCGAGCCGACGACGGCGGACGAGATCGATCCCGTCACGGTCGCCCAGTCGCTCGGCTACCTGACCGTCGGCCTCCACGTCGATCCGGCCGACTGGCGGCGCCCGGGCATACAGCAGATCGTCGACGTGACCATCGACGGCGTCGAGGGCGCAACGATGGAGCGGAGCGGCAACGTCGTCCTCCTCCACGACGGCGGCGGCGACCGTACGCAGACCATTGCCGCCCTGCCGCTGCTGATCGACGAGCTGCGCGCGCGCGGCTTCCGCTTCGTCACGGCCAGCGAGCTCATCGGCCTGTCGCCTGCGCAGGTCATGCCGAGGCTCTCGCCCGACGAACTGGCGGCGTCGCAGACCGACCTCGCTCTGTTCGACATGATCGACGTCTTCATCGTCGGCCTGAAGTGGCTGTTCGCCATCGCCATCACGCTCGGCATCGGGCGCGCGCTGACGCTGTCGGCCCTGGCGCTGTGGCAGGCGCGGCGCGAGGCGAGCATCGTTCGCCCGCCGATCGATCCGGAGCGGTTCGTCTCCGTCCTGATCCCGGCATTCAACGAGGCGCGCGTCATCGAGGCGGCGGTCCACCGCGTCCTCGCCAGCCGCGATGTCCGGGTCGAGGTCATCGTCTGCGACGACGGTTCGGCGGACGCGACGAGCGAGATCGTCCGTGCCGCCTTCGCCGACGATCCGCGGGTGCGCCTGCTGACGCTGGTCAACGGCGGCAAGGCGCGGGCGCTCAATCAGGGCCTGGCGCTCGCGACAGGGGAGATCGTTGTCGCGCTCGACGCCGACACGCAGTTCGAGCCGACGACCATCGCCCGGCTCGCACGCTGGTTCGTCGATCCCGCCGTCGGGGCGGTTGCGGGCAACGCGAAGGTCGGCAACCGGGTCAACCTCGTCACCCGCTGGCAGGCGCTCGAATACATCACGGCGCAGAATCTCGAGCGGCGGGCGCTCGCGCGGCTCGACGCGATGACCGTCGTCCCCGGAGCGGTCGGCGCCTGGCGGGCGGCGACGCTCGCCGAAGTGGGCGGCTATCCGCCCGATACGCTGGCCGAGGACCAGGACCTGACCATCGCCATCCAGCGCGCGGGATGGAAGGTCCGCTACGACCAGGACGCCATCGCCTGGACCGAGGCGCCCGAAAGCTTCGCCGCACTTGCCCGCCAGCGGTTTCGCTGGGCCTTCGGCACGCTCCAGTGCCTGTGGAAGCACCGCGCCGTGCTGGCGACCGGCCGGCCGGCGGGGCTGGCGCGCATCGGCCTGCCGCAGGCGATCGTGTTCCAGGTGCTCTTCGCCGCCGTCTCGCCGGTGATCGATCTCGCCCTGATCGCGAGCATGATCGCGACCGTCCTCGCCGTCCACGCGCACGGCTGGGCAGCGACGCAGCACGACGTGGTCCGCATGGGCATCTACTGGCTCGCGTTCGGCGCGATCGACCTGATGTCCGGCTTCGTCGCCTTCGGGCTCGAGGCGAGCGAGCGCTGGCGGCTGCTGTGGCTGATGCTGCCCCAGCGCTTCGGCTACCGGCAGGTCATGTATTACGTCGTCATCCGCGCCATCACCTCGGCGCTGCGCGGCCCGAGCGTCGGCTGGGGCAAGCTCGAACGCAGCGGGCGCGTGGAAACGGCGGTCAAGCCAGCGGAGTAGACGGCCTCAGGAAAACTCGAGGTCGCCGCTCGCCGGCTCGCTGAAATAGGGGTCGAGGTCGGCGTCGTCGACTTCGGCCAGCGTCGCCGGCGACCATCTCGGCGACTTGTCCTTGTCGATCAGCAGCGCGCGGATCCCTTCGTAGAAGTCGTGGCCCGTGCGGATGTGGCTGACGACGCGGAACTCAGTCTGTAGCGCCGCCTCGATGGTTCCGCCGGCGGCGGCACGGATCGCGCGGAGGCTGAGCTTGAGGCTGGTCGGCGACATGGCGCGGAGCGTCGCGGCCTGCGCCTGCGCCCACTCGTCGCCGTCGGCGAGGCTGGCGATGATCGCCTCGACGCTGTCGTGGCCGAAGTGGAAGTCGATGGCGTCGCGCAGCGCGGCGAGCGGCGCCTCGCCCGAGTCCGTGTCGAGCGTCGCCAGCACCTGCTCGACCGGATCGTCGCCGGCGAGCAATTCGCGCAGCAGCGGCAGACGCTCGGCCGGCACGACGTGCGTGGCGATGCCGGCATAGAGGCAGTCCGCCGCCTTCAGCCGCGCGCCGGTCAGCCCGAGCCACACCCCGATCTGGCCCGGCAGCTTGGCCAGCGCGTGCGTGCCGCCGACGTCGGGGATCATGCCGATCGCCGTTTCGGGCATGGCGAACAGCGTTCGCTCGGTCGCGACCCGGTAGCTCCCGTGGATCGACAGGCCGACGCCGCCGCCCATCGTCACCCCATCGAGGATCGCAACATAGGGGTCGGGGTAGCGGGCGATGGTCTGGTTCATCCGGTACTCGTCGCGGAAGAACCCCTCCCAGCCCTCGGGCCCGGCGCGGCCGGCGGCGTGCATCGCGACGACGTCGCCGCCGGCACAGAAGGCGCGCTCGCCCACGCCCTCGATCACCACGCGGTCGACGCGCGTGTCGCCGATGCTGTCGTACAGCGCACGCTGGATCGTGTTCGCCATGTCGCGCGTCAGCGCATTGAGGGCGGCCGGCCGGTTGAGCGTCAGCCACAGCGCCTGCCCGTGCCGCTCGATCAGGACTTCGTCGTTCGCCGTGTCGGTCATGCCGCCTCCACAAGATTGGCCGGGCCGTCCATGTCGACCGGCAGCGCGCTCGTCGTCAGCCGCGCCAGCAGGGTGCCGCCTTCGTCGCGGAGGTCGGCCTCCATGAACGCGACCCGCCGACCGAGCTTGACGCAGCGGCCATCGGCGAACAGCGGCACGCCGAGCTTGGCGGGAGCGAAGAAGCTGGTCTTGAGCTCGACCGTCGGGATGCCGATGCGCTTGCCTGCCTTGACGATCGCCGCGAGTGCGGCGGCATCGTCGAGCATGGCGACGACGAAACCGCCCTGGACGTTGCCCATCGGGTTGGCAAACTCGGGCCTGGGCTCGAAGCGCAGGCGGACCGTGCCCGCCTGCTGGTCGACCGCAAGGACGGTCATGCCGAGCAGGGCCGAGGTCGGGGCCTGGTGCCGGTTCATCCGGGCGGCGAGATCGGCGTCGCTGAGCGGCATGGTCACAGGAACTCGATGATGTCGAGGCCGAAGCTGTGGAGTGCCGGGCGAAGGGCGTCAACCGCGGGCCCGGCGCGGGTGAACACGGCGCGGGCCAAGGGGGGGCAGGCTGGCTCCGCCGCCGTGTTCGACAACAGGTACGCGACGCGGCGGGCAATCCCCTCGGCGCCGTCGACGAAGTTTAGCGGTCGGGGAGCGGCGGCGGCGAGCTCGCCCTCGACCAGCGGAAAATGCGTGCAAGCAAGGACGACGGTGTCGATGCGGTCGCCGGCGGGCTGTGACAGCAGGCCGTCGAGCTCGTGTGCATAGGCAGACGACGCGACCGTCTCGCCGCGCAGCTTGGCCTCGGCGAGTTCGACCAGCCGCGCCGAGCCGTGCCGCACCACGGTGCAATCGGCGGCGAATTCGGCGGTCAGGCGATCGACGTACGGCTGGCGGACCGTCGCGTCGGTCCCGAGCACACCGATAACCCTGGTCAGGCTGCGCTCCGCTGCGGGCTTGATCGCGGGCACGGTGCCGACAACCGGCACGTCGAGCGCCGCGCGGACGCTCGCCAAAGCGATCGTCGATGCGGTGTTGCAGGCGATGACGACGAGTGCGGGGCGATAGCGCTCCACCAGCCGCCCGAGCAGCGCCGGCACGCGCGCGCCGATCTCTGCTTCGGTCTTGGTGCCGTAGGGGAAACCGGCGTTGTCCGCGGCATAGACCAGCGGCAGGTCGGGCCGGCGGGCACGAACGCGGGCGAGCACCGACAGGCCGCCGACGCCGGAATCGAACAGGAGAACCGGGTTCACCCGAGCGCTGCTAACGACGGGCGGCGCAACAGGCAATCTCGCCAAGGCGTTCGGATGCTGTAGTGTCGCCGCCGTGGACGAGGTGGGCGGAACGCAGGCGAGGTCGTGGCCGGCATGGGCGGAGCAGCGTCTGCGGCTGGGTGCGCGCGTCGCCTGGCTGGCAGCGCTCGCCGTGCCGTACATCGCGCTGCACTTCGCCTGGCGCTGGGCCGGATACCTTTCACCATGGCCGCGGCGGTTCCTGCAGAAAGCCGCGCGCGCCTGCGGCGTCCACGTCACGCGCGTCGGCGAGCCGCTGCGGCGCGACGTCTTCTTCGTCGCCAACCACCTGTCGTGGGTCGACATCCCGATCCTGGGCGGGGAGGTCGAGACGATCTTCGTCTCGCAGGACAAGATCGAGGACTGGCCGTTGATCGGCTGGCTGGCAACGCTGAACGATACGGTGTTCGTCTCGCGTACCGACCGCGCCGGCATCGCGGGGCAGATCGCGCTCGTCCGCGAGGCGATCGCGCAGCCGCGCCCGGTGACGCTGTTCCCCGAAGGCACGACGACCGACGGGCGCAGCCTGCTGCCGTTCAAGCCCTCGCTGTTCGCCAGTCTCGACCCGCCGCCGCGGCCGCTGATGATCCAGCCGGTCGTCCTCCAGTTCGACGACGCCGGCTCGTCGCTCGCCTGGATCGGGACCGAAGGGGCGGCCGACAACGCCTTCCGCGTCTTTGCCCGGCGCGGGACGTTCCATGTCACGGTCCATTTTCTCGAACCGTTCGATCCTGCGCCTCTCGATCGCAAGGGCATCGCCGCGGAGGCGCGGCGGCGGATCGCCGAGGGCCTGTCGGCGGTCAACGGCATACCTTGCGCGTGACAAGAGCGTATCGACGGCGCCGGCGCGGCAGCAGTGGGCGTGACAGGCGCGGACGCGGCGGCTAACCCGTCGCCATGACCCACGCCAGCTATCCCGCCCTCCGCCTGCGTCGCAGCCGCGCTCACGCCTGGTCGCGCGCCATGGTCGCCGAGACCGTCCTGACGCCGGCCGACCTGATCTGGCCCTTGTTCGTCACCGAGGGGCAGGACACACGCGAGCCGATCGCGACGATGCCCGGCGTCGAGCGCCTGTCGGTCGACCTGCTCGGCGCGGCGGCGAAGGAGGCGGCGGCGCTCGGCATCCCCTGCCTCGCGCTGTTTCCCAACACCGCCGCCAAGGACCGCAGCGACGACGGGCGCGAGGCGCTCAATCCGGGCAACCTGATGTGCCGCGCGCTCGCCGCGATCAAGGACAGCGGAGCCGCGATCGGCGTCCTCACCGACGTCGCGCTCGATCCCTACACCAGCCACGGGCACGACGGGCTGCTCGACGACCACCACCGCATCGTCAACGACGCGAGTGTCGAGGTGCTGGTGCACCAGGCGCTGAACCAGGCGCGGGCCGGCGCCGACATCATCGCGCCGTCGGACATGATGGACGGCCGCGTCGGGGCGATCCGCGCCGCGCTCGAGGCGGAGGGTTTCCACGACGTCCAGATCATGGCCTATGCCGCCAAATACGCGAGCGCCTTCTACGGGCCGTTCCGCGACGCCGTCGGCTCGGGCGGGTACCTGAAGGGCGACAAGAAGACCTATCAGATGGACTTCGCCAACGCCGACGAGGCGCTGCGCGAGGTCGCTCTCGACCTCGCGGAGGGGGCCGACAGCGTCATGGTCAAGCCGGGGCTCCCCTATCTCGACATCGTGCGGCAGGTGAAGGACCGCTTCGAAGTGCCTGTTTTCGCATATCAGGTCAGCGGCGAGTACGCGATGATGCAGGCGGCGGTCGCCGCTGGCGTGCTCGACCGCGACAAGGCAATGATCGAGGTGCTGACCGGCTTCAAGCGTGCGGGCTGCTCGGGCGTGCTGAGCTACTTCGCACGCGATGCGGCGCGGTTGCTGGGGTGACCACCATCCGCATCGCCGTCCTCGGAGCCTCCGGGTACACCGGTGCCGACCTCGTGCGCCTCGCGATGGGGCATCCGGAAATCGAGATTGTCGCCCTGTCGGCCAATGCAAAGGCCGGGCAAGTGATGGCCGAGGTCTGGCCGCACTTCGCCATGTTCCCGGCGCTCCCGCGGCTGGTGCGAGCGGAGGAGGTCGACTTCGCCGGTGTCGACGTCGTCTTCGGCTGCCTGCCGCACGCCGCGTCCGCGGAGCTTTTGAGCGGCGTCAGCGGGCCGCGCATCGTCGACTTGTCGGCCGACTTCCGCCTGAAGGACGCCGCGACGTACGCTGAGTGGTATGGCGGCGTGCACCCGGCACCGGCGTTGCTGGGGGACGCGGTCTACGGCTTGACCGAGTTTGCCCGCGACGCGTTGCCGGCGGCGCGCATCGTCGCCTGCCCTGGCTGTTATCCGACGGCCGCGCTTCTCGGTCTGCTCCCGCTGCTTCGCGCGGGGCTGATGAGCGCAGAGCGGATCACGATCAATGCGCTGTCCGGCGTCAGCGGGGCAGGGCGGAGCCTTAAGGAAGCCAATCTGTTCCCCGAGATTGCCGAGGCGGTCGCGCCGTACGCCGTCGGACGCCACCGCCACATGCCCGAGATCGAGCAGGAGCTGGCGAACGCCGCCGGTCGGCCGGTGACGGTCAGCTTCACCCCGCACCTCGTGCCGATGAACCGGGGTGAGCTCGTGACGATGATCGTCGAAACCGCGTACACCGTCGCCGACCTGCGCGCCACGCTGGCGCAGCGCTACGCCGGCGAGCCGTTCGTCCACCTGCTGCCGGAAGGCGTTGCTCCGGCGACGCGCATGGTGCGCGGCTCGAACCACGCCGTCGTCAACGTGTTTGCGGACCGCGTGCCGGGGCGAGCTATCGTCGTCGCGGCCATCGACAATCTCGTCAAGGGATCGAGCGGGCAGGCGCTCCAGAACATGAATGTCATGCTCGGTCTGCCGGAAACGATGGGGCTGGCGCAGGCACCGCTGTTCCCGTGATCGCGACCGCGCGGCTGATCCTGCGCGATTGGGTCGACGGGGACCGGGCGCCGTTTGCGGCGATGCTGGCCGATCCCGAGGTGATGCGCTTTCTCGGGCCGCCGCTCGACCGCGCCGCCGCCGATCTCGCCGTAGACCGGCAGCGCGCGCATGCCGCCGAGCACGGCTTCACCTTTTGGGCCGTCGAACGTCGAGCCGACGCTGCCTTTCTCGGCTTCTGCGGCCTGCGGCGGGTCGACCTCGCCGGTACACCGGTCGACGGCGAGGTGGAGATCGGCTGGCGCTTGCGGCGCGACGTTTGGGGGCAGGGCTTTGCGCGCGAGGCGGCCGAGGCGGCGCTCGCTGACGGCTTCGCCCTGGGCTTGCCGCGGATCGTGGCGTTCACCGTTCCGGCCAACCTGCGCTCCTGGGGTTTGATGGAGCGCCTCGGCATGACGCGCCGCGACGACCTCGCCTTCGACCATCCGCGGCTGGCTGAGGACGACCCGCTGCGGCCGCACATCGTCTATTCGAAGGAGGCGCTGTGACCCTCTACGCGTTCAACGGCATGTCGCCGACGCTTGCCGCCGATGCCTATGTCGCTCCGGGCGCGCGGATTATCGGCAACGTCACTCTGGGGGCGGGATCTAGCGTCTGGTACAATTGCGTTCTGCGTGGCGACGTCGCGCCGATCGTCGTCGGGGCGCGATCGAACATCCAGGACGGCAGTGTCGTCCACGTCACCCGCTCGACCGACGGCACGTTCATCGGCGATGACTGCCTGATCGGGCACCTTGCGATCGTCCATGGCTGCCGGCTGGAGGATCGCAGCTTTATCGGTCTCGGCGCGATCGTCATGGACGGCTGCGTCGTGGAGAGCGATGCGATGCTGGCTGCGGGCGCACTGCTGACGCCGGGCAAGCGTATGCCCAGTGGTCAGCTCTGGGCCGGGCGGCCCGCGGTCTATGTCCGCGCCCTGACCGAGGCCGAGATCGCCCGCAACCGCGCCGGCGCCGCGGGATACGTGGAACTGGCAAAGCTGCACGTTGCCGCGGCCCGCGGCCCCGGACGCGGCTAGTCGAAGGCTCCTGCCGCGCCGAGTGCGTGTGCTCCTAAAACTG
>CAWJWB010000008.1:0-960943 GCA_963846485.1 uncultured Alphaproteobacteria bacterium
CCGGCGACGAGCGGCAGCACCGCGCCGTAGAAATAATGGCCGTGCTCGACCCGCGGCCCGGCGTCGCGCAGCACGCCTTCGGCCTGGGTCACGCGTGTAGCGGCGATGATGTTCGAGGAAGACGTCGTGGCCACTCCACAGCCACATGAACGCCGCACGGTGACGACGAAGCGGGTCCCGGCGCCACCGCAGCGACATAATCGGCGACCAGCGCGCGTTCGTCAGCGACGTCCTCGATGACTTCCATCATCAGGACCAAGGCCGCGTCGCTCGCCATGACCTCGCGGCGGAAGCGGAGCGGCTTGCCGGCGACCATCTCCTCGCGGTCGGCGGGATAGCCGGGATCGACGCAGGTCGACCCGCTCGCGCCGGTCCGTGCGAGCAGGGCGCGCGAGAAGAAGCCCGACCCGGCGCCGACGTCGAGCACCTCGCCGGCGACCTGCCGCGTCGTCGCCAGCAGGGCCGCCAGCTTGGCACGGTAGTACCAGTGCGACGCGACCGCGTCGCCGAGCAGATGTTCTTCCTTGAGATCCATGCCGGCCCACCCCTAACTCGCGCCGCCAAGCGACTAGCTCGCCCGTGTGCGACCCCTTGCCGCGCGGCCTCTACCCGTGCAGCGGGCGGACGTCCACCAGGGTCAGCAGCGGGGTGCGGGCCACCACCCCGACGCCGCCGGCAGCGGCCGGGTTAGCGCCGCGGCGTTGCAGATCAGGAGCATAGTCGAAGCCCGCCGGACCGGCGGCGGCGATGACGTCGTCGTCGTACTGGCGCGGGTTCGCTCCCGTCGAGAAGCCGCCGTGCGGCAGCCGGGCGAGCGCCGCGTGCAGCGGTCCGACCAGGCGCAGCGGCTGCTGGAACTCGTCGGCGAACAGCGGCGCGATCATGCCGTCGAGGCTGACAGCAGCGGGCGGTACATGGCGCAGCGCGGCGCCTGGCTGTCGCGCGGTTGGCCGCCGACCATCACGTCCACGACCAGCGCGCCGCGCGGGATGTGCGCCGCCAGCGCGCGAAAGCCGGCATAGTCGGCGGCATAGGCCTGCCAGCCGAGCGCGATGGCGGCGAGGCGGACGGCGACGAGCGCGGCCAGCACGGCGACGGCGGGCCGCGCGGCGGCCGCGTCGACCGCCAGCGCGCCGACCAGCACCATCGCCAGGAACAGCGGCATGCGGTCGGCGACATAGCCGACGCCGAACAGCGCCGGCGGCACGACGACGACCAGGACGATGCCGGCGGCGATCGCCGGCCAGGCGCTGCGCACGAAGCGCGCCTGCCCGCGCCGGATCAGCAGGCCGACGACCCCCGCGGCGACGGCGAGACTGAGCACGTCGAGCCACAGGTACGGGCTTTCCGCGACGCGGACGATGGTCAGCAGCCGGTACTGGCACAGCGTCGCCAGGCGCGACAGCAAGGTGCCTTCGGCCGCCAGCCGGGCGAGGCTGGTGCCCGTGCCGCCGACGCCGCCCGCCGCGCTGCTGGTCGGGGCGAGCAGGAACAGCACCGTCGGGACGACCGCCTGCACCGCGACCGGCACCAGCGCGCGGACATAGTCGGCCGGCCGGCGCGACGACCCCGTCCACACCCGGCCGACCTCGAGGCTGGCGACGAGGATGCCGTACAGGGCGAAGGCGAGGCCGTGGGTAAAGAAGATGACCACCGCCCACAGGCACGCCACCGGCACCGCGATCGCCGGCCGCGCGCGCATCGCCAGCCACCAGGCGGCGGCGGCAAAGGCGAGGCCGAGCCCGAGCAGGAAATTGGCGAAGCCCCAGTTGAGGATGTAGCTGTAGAGGAGCGGCACCAGCAGCAGCGCCGTGACCAGCGACCAGCGCCCGGTCAGCGCCCGGTTGAAGGCGAGCACGCCGGCATATTGCACCGCCAGCAGCAGGGCGACGACAAGGTGGGCCGCCGCCGCCGGGGGCACGACGCGCAGGAGCGCCGTGCCGAGGATATCGAGCCCGATGTTCGGCAGCAGCCCCCAGTTCGACGCATAGTTGGCGCGCAGCAGCGCACTGCCGTCGAGGTGCGACAGCACGTAGTAGCGGGCGAGGTGATTGTAGAAATCGATGAACGGGAACAGCGGCGTCGTCAGCAGCGGCACCAGCGCGAGCACGAACACCGCGGCGAGCACGGTCGGACGGGCGGTGCTGCGGCCGAGGGCGAGGGCGAAGGGGCGGACGGCGGGCACCTGCTCACTCGCCATGCTGACCTGCCCCGACATCATCGCCACGCTCCGCCTCGACCCGCTCGAATCCGTACAACGGACCGATGGTCAAGCCGTTAAGCACGAGCGTCCTATTACACTGCCGTCCCGCCGCCAAGCCTCTGCTGCACCGCGGCATGAACAGCGCGCCAGAGGGTGACGATCGGGCGGCGAAGCGGTAAGCATCGCGCTTCCGTTCACCAGAGGCCTTGCGATGACCACCGCCCCCTTCACCGTCCGCGGCGCCACCGGCGACTGGGAGATCGTCGTCGGGCTCGAGGTCCACGCCCAGGTCACGGCGAAGTCGAAGCTGTTCAGCGGCGCCGCGGCGAGCTTCGGCGCCGCCCCCAACACGCAGGTCAGCCTGGTCGACGCCGCCATGCCGGGGATGCTCCCCGTGCTGAACGGCGAGTGCGTGCGCCAGGCGGTCCGCACCGGGCTCGCGCTCGACGCCGAGATCCACCGCGTCAGCCGCTTCGACCGCAAGAACTATTTCTACGCCGACCTGCCGCAGGGCTACCAGATCAGCCAGCTGTACCACCCGATCGTCGGCGAGGGGCACCTCGACATCGAGCCCGAGGGCGAAGCGCCCAAGCGCGTCGGCATCGAGCGGCTCCACCTCGAGCAGGACGCCGGCAAGTCGGTCCACGACGCGCACCCGACGATGACCTTCGTCGATCTGAACCGCTCCGGCTGCGCGCTGATGGAAATCGTGTCGAAGCCCGACATCCGTTCGCCCGCGCAGGCGGGCGCGTACGTCCGCGCGCTGCGCGCGATGCTGCGCTACGTCGGGTCAGTGCGACGGCAACATGGAGGAAGGCTCGATGCGCGCCGACGTCAACGTCAGCGTGCGGCGAGCGGGCGAGGCCTTCGGCACGCGCACCGAGACCAAGAACGTCAACTCGGTGCGCTTCGTCATGGCCGCGGTCGAGGCCGAGGCGCGCCGCCAGGTCGACGTGCTCGAGGCCGGCGGCACCATCGTCCAGGAGACGCGGCTGTTCGACCCCGACCGCATGACGACGCGGTCGATGCGGTCGAAGGAGGACGCGCACGACTATCGCTATTTCCCCGACCCCGACCTGCTGCCGGTCGAGCTGACGAGGCGTTCGTCGCCGACTGCGCCGCGAGCCTGCCCGAACTGCCGGGCGCCAAGCGCGCGCGCTACGTCGAGCAGCCTCGGGCTGTCGCCCTACGACGCCGCCGTGCTGACCGCCGAGCGCGAGACCGCCGACTGGTTCGAGGCGCTGCTGGCCGACCTCGTCCGCCGCACCGGCAAGCCGGGCTTCGACCTCGCCAAGGCGGCGTCGAACTGGGTGACGGGCGAGCTGTTCGGCGTGCTCAAGCGCACCGGTGTCGGCATCGAGGCGTCGCCGGTGACGCCCGCGGGCGCGGCCGAACTGCTCGCGCTGGTCGACGACACGACGCTGTCGGGCAGCCTCGCCAAGCAGGTGTTCGAGGCGATGGTCGAAACCGGCGACAGCGCCGCGACAATCGTCGAGGCGCGCGGCCTCCGCCAGGTCAGCGACACCGGCGCGATCGACGCGGCGATCGCCGCGATCCTTGCCGCCAACCCCGACAAGGTCGCCGACTATCGCGGCGGCAAGGACAAGTTGTTCGGCTTCTTCGTCGGCCAGACGATGCGGGCGATGGCGGGCAAGGCCAACCCGGCGGTGGTCAACGAGCGGCTGAAGGCGGCGCTGGCGAGGCTAGGTCGAGCTACAGCCGGACGAGGCCCGTCGCCGTCAGCGGTTCGGCAGCCTCGGCTGCGGCGGGACACCGCGGCACGAAGAAGCGCCGCAGGATCGGCCTCGATCCCGCGAGGCTCAACTTCAGTCGGGCCGCGACGCGAGGCCGCGTCTCGACCCGGCTAGGATTGCGACGATCGGGCGGCGACCGCTGCCGCGCGGCGGCGCGCGTTGTCGACGCGCCGGCCGCGCCCGTGACCGTCCAGCGCGCACCGGGTGGCCGGCCTCCGGCACCCCGGCGTCGAGTGGCCTCCGCTGCCGCCGCCGCCATCGGCGGCGCCGCTCGGGGTGCCGTGGTCGACAGAAACCGCACGACGCCGACCGGCACGTTGGTGAATCGGCGCTCGCCGACCAGCCGATCGTTGACGCGCGCGGCGGGAGCTGCTCCGGCGACACCTGCCGTGCAGCTCGCCTGCAGCGCCAGCCGGGGCTGACGACGGCTGGTCGGTCGGCCGCGGCGCCTCATGTCGTAGCGGTGCTGGTCGGGCCCGGTCCCGAACCGCTGATCTCGACTTCTGCCGATCGTGGACCAGGCCGTCGCGTCAGCACGCCTTCCTTGATGTGCTCGGATCGCCGTGGCTGATCGGCGATCGGGCAAATCCATGATCGACAGCTTGGGGTCGGCCTGAAGCCGGTTCGGCGCAGGAGCCCGGCGTAGCACAAGTCGTCGGTCAGGCCGCCGGCGAGCCGCTGATCGCCGACCCTGCTGCTGCGAGTTCGTCGACGGTGCCCGGATACGGCAGGAAACCGTAGCCAACGAGCGTCCCGCCGGGCAATCTACGGTCGGGCGCCATGGCGTGAAGCCGCCCGCACCCGGAAGTTGCCGTAGAAGTGCCCATCCATGCCCGTGACGAACCCGACGAGCTGGTGGGCAGATCTGGCTGTCGTTGACCGCTCGAGCATGCCGTCGAGCATGATCGTCCAACGCCAGAAACGCCTGGTCTTGGCGCGGCATTTCGTTCCCCACCTGTCCCGACGCCTCGCGGGTCATGGCGTATGTGCAGCGCAGCACAGTGTCAAAGCAAAAGCGACGTTAACCTTTTTTGTCGCAGCAACAATCATCGACAGAAGTCGTACACGCAAAGTAGCGGCGGCGACCTTCCGGCATCGTGTCTCCACCAAGTGCTTGGATCGTCGAGGCGCCGACGATCCTTGCAGGCTTACCCGGCAAAGCGCGCGCGCAGCGTCGATCATCGCCAGCGCCGCCTTGGCCGCCTCGCCGCCCTTGTCCTTTTCGGCTCCGCCGGGCGCGGGCCCAGGCCTGGGCCTCGTTCTCGACGGTCAGGATGCCGTTGCCGATGGCCAGCCCGTCGAGGCTCAGCGCCATCAGCCCGCGGGCGCTCTCCGATGCGACGACCTCGAAGTGGTACGTCTCGCCGCGGATGACGGTGCCGAGCGCGACGAAGCCGTCGTAGCGGTCGGCGGCGAGGCCGACCGCCCCCGGAATCTCGAGCGCCCCGGGCACCGTCACCACGTCGCAGGTCGCCCCCGCTGCCTCGAGCGCATGGCGCGCGCCGTCGAGCAGGGCGTCGGCAAGCGCCTCGTAGAAGCGCGCCTCGACGATCAGCAGGTGGGGCATGGACAAATCTCCTAGTCGCTCGCGCCGGGGATCGGCCGCTCGCCGACGACGGTCAGGCCATAGCCGGTCAGGCCGACGATGGTGCGGTGGGCGTTGGTCAACAGGATCATGTCGCTGACCCCCAGGTCGACCAGAATCTGCGCGCCGATGCCGTAGTCGCGCAGTGCGGCGACCTCGCCGCCCTGCCCGCGCGCGCGCATCTGGCTGCTGATCGCGGTCGGTGAGCCGTCGCGCAGGATGACGACGATGCCCGCCCCCTCCTCGCCGATGATGTCCATCGCCCGCTGCAGCTGGCCGGCGCGGTCGTTGTCCTCGAGGAACAGGTCGGTGAACATGCTCATCGTGTGCATGCGGACGAGCGTCGGCTTGCCCGGCACGACATGGCCCTTCTGCAGCACCATGTGCTCGCCGTACTCGGCGGTGTTGGCATAGGTCTTGGCCGTCCAGCGCCCGCCGTGACGGCTGTCGAGCTGCATCTCGGCGACGCACTTGACGAGGTTGTCGTGGCGCATGCGGTAGGCGATCAGGTCGCGGATCGTGCCGATCTTGAGGCCGTGCTCGGCGGCGAAGCCGGTCAGGTCGTCCAGCCGCGCCATCGTGCCGTCGTCGTTCATGATCTCGCAGATCACGCCGCTCGGGTTCAATCCCGCCAGCCGGGCGACGTCGACCGCCGCCTCGGTATGGCCGGCGCGCACCAGCACGCCGCCGTCGCGGGCGACGAGCGGGAAGACGTGGCCCGGCGTGACGATGTGGCTCGCGTCCTTGCTGGCGTCGATCGCCACCGACACGGTGCGCGCGCGGTCGGCGGCGCTGATGCCGGTGGTGACGCCGTCCCTGGCCTCGATCGACACGGTGAAGGCGGTCTCGTGCCGCGTGCCGTTATGGCGGCTCATCAGCGGCAGGCCGAGCGCCTTGACCCGGTCGGCGGACAGCGCGAGGCAGATCAGGCCGCGGCCGTGCTTGGCCATGAAATTGATCGCCGCCGGCGTCGCCATCTGGGCGGGGATGATGAGGTCGCCCTCGTTCTCGCGGTCCTCGTCGTCGACGAGGATGAACATGCGGCCGTTCTTCGCCTCGTCGATGATCTCCTCGATGCCGACGAGGGCGCGCGGCGCGTTCTGCCGCGTCAGATAGGCGTCGAGCTTCCTGAGCGTGTCCGCGGTCGGGTTCCACTGCGGATCGTCGAGGTTGCGCAGCGAGTTCTTGTGCAGCCCGGCGGCTGCGGCGAGGCGCGAGCGGCTCTCGGCGCTCTCGCCGACCAGCATCCGGACCTTCTCGATCGTCGTCATCGGCACACTCCAATGTGCGACGATCAAGCGATAATCACATCAGGATGTCAAGACCTGCCGCATCCGGCCGAGGTAGCGGGCCAGCACGTCGATCTCGATGTTGAGCTCGTCGCCCGGCACCAGACCGCCCAGCGTCGTCCACTCGGCGGTGTGCGGGATGATGTTGAGATCGAACGCGACGCCGCCGTCCGGCCGGTCGGCGACGCCGTTGACCGTCAGCGACACGCCCGACAGGCCGACCGACCCCTTGGCGGCGATGAACGGCGCGACCGCGGCCGGCGCGTGGACGGTGAGCTTCAGCGACCCGCCCTCCGGCTCGACCGCGGCGACCGTCGCCACCGCGTCGACGTGGCCCGTGACGATATGCCCGCCGAGCTCGTCGCCGACCTTCAGCGCGCGCTCGAGGTTCAGCCGCGCGCCGACCGTCCACTGCGCGGCGGCGCTGTGGCGCAGCGTCTCGTGGCTGACGTCGACGGCGAACGTACCCTCGCCCTTCTCGACGACCGTCAGGCAGACGCCCGAGCAGGCGATCGAGGCGCCGAGCGCGATGCCGGCGGTGTCGTAGGCGGTGGCGATGGTCACCCGGAGGTCGGCGCGCTGCTCGACCGCGACGACCGTGCCGATGTCGGTGATGATGCCGGTGAACATGGCGTCGGCCTAGCGGATGCGGTCGTAGTCCTCAACCCGGTCGGGGCCGAGGTCGAGCGTGTCGACGCGCCGCCAGCGCCCGTGCGCCGCGGCGAGGTCGGCAAGGCCGAGGTCGCCGACGCCGCGCCGCCCGCCGAGCAGGATCGGCGCGCGGTAGACGAGCAGCCGGTCGACCCGGTCGGCCGCGAGCAGCGTCGTCGCCAGCCCCGCCCCGCCCTCGACGAGGACGGTCAGCCCGGGATCGGCGTCGAGCTCGGCGAGATCGCGCAGCAGCCGCGCCGCGCCGATCCGCGCGCCCGGCGGGATCGCCGCCAGCGACGTGCTGAGCACCGCCCGCGCCGGGGCGCGGTCCTCCAGCCCGGCAAGGCGCACGTCGAGCGCGGGGTCGTCGGCGAGCAGCGTGCCGCCGCCGACGACGATGACGTCGGCGCGGGCGCGCTCGAGGTGCGCGTGCGCCCGCGCCCGCTCGCCGGTGATCCAGCGGCTGCGTCCCGTCGGCGAGCGCGATCGCGCCGTCGAGCGACAGCGCCAGCTTCGAGCGTGACGTGGGGCCGGCCGTGGCGCTGGCGGGTGAAGAAGCCGGCGTTGAGCCGCTCGGCCTCGGCCTGCCGCCCGCCCGTGGCGACCGCGATTCCCGCCGCCCGCAGCCGCGCGAACCCCTGCCCCGCCGTCCGCGGGTCGGGGTCGGGGCCGCAGGCGACGACGCGCGCGACGCCCGCGGCGATCAGCAGGTCGGCACAGGCCGGGCCGCGCGGCGAGACGTGCGCGCAGGGTTCGAGCGTGACATAGGCCGCAGCTCCCCGCGCCGCCTCGCCCGCCGCCGCCAGCGCGAGCGCCTCGGCGTGGGGACGGCCGCCGGGCTGGGTCCAGCCGCGCCCGACGACGCGGCCGTCGCGGACGATGACGCAGCCGACACTCGGGTTGGGGGCGGTCCGCCCGACGCCGCGCTCCGCCAGCGCCAGCGCCGCGCCGAGCCAGCGCGCGTCGTCGCCGGCGGCGGCGGCGCTCACTGCGGCTTGGGCGGCACGAACCCCGGCGGCTGCAGCGCCTTGGGCTGGGCGGCGAGATAGGCCTCGTACTGGTGCAGCGCGGCCGCTCGCGCCGGCCCCTGCAGCGTCGCGATATAGGCCCGCGACGCCGCCGCATCGGCCCGCGCCCGGGCGACGTCGGCGGCATTGTCGGCGGCGACGTCGGCCTCGCTGCGGTCGGCCGACCAGCTCTTGAAATAGACGATCTTGTCCTCGCGCGGGGTGTAGCCGTAGCGCGACTCGATCAGGAACAGCGTCACCATCGTGCCGACGATGGCGAGCGTCAGCGCCGCGATGATGAGCCGCGACCGGGGCAGGTTGCGCAGCCGGTCGCGCCACGATCCATCGGCGTCGCCACGGTTGCCCGGCCGGGCCGATGCCGCATAGCCGGGGTCCGGACGCCACGCCGGCTCGGCGCGGGCGAGCGGCAGGCGCGCCGGGCGAGGCGGCGGCGTCTTCGAGCCCATCAGCTTGGGCGGCGGCAGCGGCGGCAACAGCTTCAACGTTCGGTCCCTCTCTCCCCCGGATATAAGCCTCCCCCGCCGCCGCCGCCAGCCGCGCCCAGGGTGGCTGCGGCAAGCCGCGCGTGGTCAGGCGGCGGCGGCCAGCCGCACTAGCGCCGCCTCCCGCCCGATCAGCGGCAGCAGCGCCGCCATTTCGGGGCCATGCTCGCGCCCGGTCAGCGCCAGCCGCAGCGGCAGGAACAGGGCGCGCCCCTTGCGCCCGCTCGCCGCCCTGAGCGCCGCCGTCCAGTCGGCCCACACGGCCGGCGTCCACGGCGTCGCCGCCAGCGCCTCGCGCGCGGCGGCCAGGAAGGGCCGATCTTCCGGCGCAACATCGGCCGCGACCGGCCCGGCGATCGCCTGCCACCACTCGCCCGCGTCGGCGACGGTCGCGCAGTTGCCGCGCACCGCCGTCCACGCCGCCGCGGTCATCCCCGCCGGCAGCCGCCCGGCGATGGCGGCGAAGTCGAGCCCGTGCACCACCTTCGCGCTGAGCGCGGCCAGCTCGGCGGGGTCGAAGCGCACCGCCGCCCGGCCGAAGGCGGCGAGGTCGAAGCCGGCGATCAGCTCGGCGTCGTCGGCCGGTTCGACCGCATGGCTCGTGCCGATCCGCGCGAGGAAGGCGCGGACCGCCTGCGGCTCGATGCCGCGCGCGCGCCACGCCGCGACCCCCTCCGACCCCAGCCGCTTCGACAGCGCCGCGTCGGCCCCGGTCAGCAGCGGCAGGTGGGCGAGCGCCGGCGGCTCGACGCCCAGAGCCGCGAACATCTGCAGCTGCACGCCCGAGTTGGTGACATGGTCCTCGCCGCGGACGATCGCCGTCACCCCCAGGTCGATGTCGTCGACGACGGACGGCAGCATGTACAGCCACGTCCCGTCGGCGCGGCGGACGACGGGGTCGGACAGCGACGCCGGGTCGATGTGGCTCGGCCCGCGGACGAGGTCGTGCCACTCGACCGGCGCCCCCGTGTCGAGCCGGAACCGCCAGTGCGGCGCCACCCCCCGCGCGGCGAACTCGGCGTGGTTGGCTTCAGTCAGCGCCAGCGCGGCGCGGTCGTACACCGGCGGCAGGCCCTGCGCCGCGAGGCTCCGCCGCTTGAGGTCGAGCTGCTCGGGCGTCTCGTAGGCGCGGTATACACGTCCGTCCGCCGCCAGCCGCGCCAGCGCCGCCTCGTAGCGCGCGAAGCGGTCCGACTGCCGCACCTCGGCGTCGGGCTTCAGGCCGAGCCAGGCGAGATCGTCGCGGATGCCCTGCGCCGCCGCCGCGCTCGACCGGGCGGCATCGGTGTCGTCGAGCCGCAGCACGAACCGCCCGCCGGCCTTCCGCGCATACAGCCAGTTGACCAGCGCGGTGCGGATGTTGCCGGCGTGCAGGCTCCCGGTCGGCGACGGCGCGAAGCGGGTGACGGTCATGGACGCCGCCAACGGTAGCGGACGTCGGGCATCCGCTCCTCGTTGCGGTAGCCGTCGGTGAATTCTTCGGCGACGAAGCCGAGCCGCTCGTACAGTGCCCGGGCGCGGGCGTTGACCTGGAAGGTATGAAGCTGGAGGTCGTCCTGTTCGCGCTGGGCGAGGCGGACGAGAGCGCTGCCGATCCCCGCGCCGTGCCGCGCGGGCTCGACGTAAAGGTGGTCGATCCACCCCGGCAGCAGCGCGACGAAGCCTAGGAGGTCGTCGCCGTGGAACGCGCCCCAGATCGGCCCGGCGGCGAATACCCTGTCGCGGTACAGCGCGGCGAACTCGGCCGGCGTATGCAGCGATGTGTCGTAGCCGGGGATCAGCGCTCCGGCGCGACGGTGCAGGCCGGCAGCGGCATCGGTCTCGTCGCGCCGGAGGGGGCGAAAGGCGATGGTCACGCCGTCCGGAACGCGTTGGTGATCGGGTAGCGGCGGTCGCGGCCGAAGTTCCGCCGGCCGATCTTGACCCCCGGCGGCGCCTGGCGGCGCTTGTATTCGGCGACGTAGAGCAGGCGCTCGACGCGGGCGACGGTGGCGGGGTCGAAGCCGGCGGCGACGAGGTCGCTCGCCGACTTTTCCTCCTCGATCAGCCCGGCGAGGACCGCGTCGAGCAGGTCGTAAGGGGGCAGGCTGTCGTCGTCGCGCTGGTTGTCGCGCAGCTCGGCGGTCGGCGGCTTGTCGATCACGCGCTGCGGCATGACCGGGCCGTCCGGGCCGAGGCCGAGGCGCGGGCGGTGCGTGTTGCGCCACTCCGACAGAGCGGAAGACGGTCGTCTTGTAGACGTCCTTCAGCACCGAAAAGCCGCCCGCCATGTCGCCGTAGATCGTCGCATAGCCGGTCGACATCTCGCTCTTGTTGCCGGTCGTCAGCAGCATCGGCCCGAACTTGTTCGAGATCGCCATCAGCGTCAGCCCGCGGATGCGCGACTGGATGTTCTCCTCGGCGAGGTCCGGCGACCGGCCCGCGAACAGCGGCGCGAGCATGGTGTCGAACGCCGCCATCGCCGGGGCGATCGCCACCGTGTCGAGGCGGCAGCCGAGCAGGCGCGCGCACTCGGCCGCGTCCGCCAGGCTCTCAGGCCCGGTGAAGCGCGAGGGGAGCATGACGCACCAGACCTTGTCCGGCCCCAGCGCATCGACCGCGACCGCCGCCGACAGCGCGCTGTCGATGCCGCCGGACAGGCCGAGCACGACGCCGGGGAAGCGGTTGCGCGTGACATAGTCGCGCAGGCCCACGACCATCGCGTGGTAGGTGTCGGCCGGGTCCTCGTCGAGCACCGCCCGCTCGCCCGGCGCGCAGGTCCAGCCCGCCGCCGTGCGCTGCCACCGCGTCAGCGCCAGCGTCTCGTCCCAGTCCGGCAGCTGCCAGGCGAGGCTGCGGTCGGCACCCAGGACGAAGCTCGCGCCGTCGAAGACCAGCTCGTCCTGGCCGCCGACGCGGTTGAGGTAGGCGAGCGGCAGGCCGGTTTCGACGACGCGGCTGACCGACAGCGACAGGCGGCGGTCGTCCTTCCCCACCTCGAACGGGCTGCCGTTCGGCACGATCAGGATCTCGGCCCCCGTCTCGCCGAGGCACTCGGCGACCTCGGGCGTCCAGATGTCCTCGCAGATCGGCACGCCCAGCCGCACGCCGCGGCAGGTCAGCGGCCCGGGCAAGGGCGCGCTGGCGAAGACGCGCTTCTCGTCGAAGGTGCCGTAGTTGGGCAGGTCGTGCTTGCGGGTTAGCCCGGCGACGCGGCCGCCCTCGAGCAGCGCCATCGCGTTGTAGAGCTTGCCGCCCTCGGCCCACGGCAGGCCGACGAGCAGCGCCGGGCCGCCGTCGCCGGTCGCGGTCGCCAGCCGTTCGAGCTCGGCGGCGCAGGCGGCGACCGCGGCGGGCTTCAGCACGAGGTCCTCGGGCGGATAGCCGATCAGCGACAGTTCCGGAGTGACGACGAGGTCGGCGTCGGCCGCGGCCCGCGCGCGGAGCATCGCGTCGGCATTCGCCCGCAGGTCGCCGACGCTGGCGTTCGACTGGTGCAGGGCGATCGTCAGCGTATCGGTCATCGCCCCCGTCTAAGCGCCGCGCCGCATACGGGCAACGTCAGGGACGGTTCGCCTTGGCGTTCGCGACCATCGCCCGCACGTCGGCGAGCAGGGCGGGATCGTCGAACACGATGCCGTGCTTGATCGTCCAGCGGATACCGCCGACGCGCCTGGGCCGGTTGGTCGCGGGATCGAGGCGCATGACGCCGGTGCCGTACAGGGTCTTGAAATTGGCAAGCGGGTTTTCCGGCGCGATGACGAGGTCGGCGGCATAGCCGGGGCGTACCAGCCCGAAGTCAGGCTCGGCGTGCCGGGGGTCCATCAGCGTTCGCGCGCCGTTGATCGTCGCCGACCGGATCACCTCGAGCGGCGAAAAGCCCGCCTCCTGCAGCAGCTCGAATTCCTGCAGATAGCCGAAGCCCCAGATCTGGTAGATGAACCCCGAGTCCGACCCCGTCGTCACCCGTCCACCGATGTTCTTGTAATCGTTGACCAGTGTCATGAAGCGACCGAGGAACCGCCGCCACGTCACCTCGTCGCTCGTCTTCCAGTCGTAGAAGTACGAGCCGTGGTTGTCGCGGTTCGAGGTGAAGAAGTCGGTCATCGACGGCAGGGCGTATTCGGCCTGCCAGTCGGCGTTGCGCGCGTGCATCAGGTCGCGCGACGCCGAATAGATCGTCAGCGTCGGGTCGAACGTCACGCCCGTCGCCTTCTGCGCCGCCAGATACTCGCGCCATTCGGGACTGCCGGGCTCGTAGATCTGGTCCCAGATCGTCGCGATACCGCCGAAGCGGTCGGCTTCGTCGTTGTAATTATACGTCGGCGGCGACGCCTGGAGCCGGCGGTCCTTCAGCAGCGCCTCGAAATGCCCGTAGAAATGGGTGACCGTCCCCAGCCCAGCCGCCGCCGCGTCGCGCGCGTTGAACTCGGCGACATTGGGCTGCGACAGGTGGGCGACGGTGCCGAGGCCGAGCTTCCTCGCCTCGTCGATTGCGGCGCGGTCGATCGCCGGCGTCTCATCGCCGCGGTTGAAGAACTTGACGCCGTCGATCCCGGCGTGCGCCGCCCAGCGGACCCAGGCGCGCGCCTTGTCGGGAGTGTCGACGGGGCCGCCGCTCCACCCCGCCCCGAGCGTCTGGTAGACGAACAGGTTCGGGGCGACGAGCGTGCCCGCCGCGCTCGCCCGCTTGTCGGCGAGGTCGCGGTCGACCTCGCCGAAGCGGAACGGCACGCCGCGGACCGTGGTCACTCCGCTCGCCAGCCACAGTTTGTAGGCATAGGCCGGGTCGGGAGCCTTCTGCGCGTTACCCTGGTGGCCGTGCATGTCGACGAAGCCGGGCAGGACGTACATGCCGGTTGCGTCGATCTCGCGCGTCGCGCCGTGCGGCTCGCGGTCGGGCCTGAGCGGCAGGCCCGGCGTACCGGCCGGCAGGATTGCGGCGATGCGGCCCTCCCGGATGACGATATCGGCCGGGCCGTAGGGCGGGGCACCGTCGCCGGTGACGACGGTCGCGCCGCGGATGACGAGCAAGGGATACGGTCCCGACCCGCTCTCGGCCGCCGCCGGCGCGGCGACGGCAAGCGCGAGCGCTGCGAGCAGCCTGAGCATGATCCCCCCGAAATCGATCCGTTTCGACCCTAGGCCGCGACCGGGCGGCTTTCAAACCGGCCGGCGCGTCGCTAGCGTCGCCGGCATGGCCCCGACCCCGGTGATCTGCGCGCTGATCGGCTATGTCCTCGGGGCGATCCCGTTCGGCCTGCTGCTGACGCGCGCCTTCGGGGCGGGCGACCTGCGGACGATCGGCTCGGGCAACATCGGCGCGACCAACGTGCTCAGGACCGGGCGCAAGGGGCTGGCGGCGGCGACGCTGCTGCTCGACGCGGGCAAGGGAGCGGTCGCCGTGCTGCTCGCGCGGCACTTCGGCGGCAGCGAGCACATCGCCGCGGTCGCCGGCTTCGCCGCGTTCGGCGGGCACCTGTTCCCGGCCTGGCTGCGCTTCAAGGGCGGCAAGGGCGTGGCGACGATGCTCGGCGTCGCGCTCGCCGGCTGGTGGCCGGCCGGCGTCGTGGCGCTGGCGGTGTGGCTGACCGCGGCGCTGGTCACGCGCTACTCCTCGGTGGGCGGCATGGCGGCGGCGCTGGCGGCGGCCGTGCTGTTCACGGTGGCGCGGACGACCGTGCCGCTCGACGGGACATGGACGCTCGCCGCCTGGGCGATGGCCGCGCTCTTGATCCTGAAGCACGCCGAGAACCTCCGCCGCCTGCGTGCCGGCACCGAGAGCCGCATCGGGGCGAAGCGTGCGCCGGAACCCGCCGGCGCGGAAACCGCGTCCCCGCTCGGCCACAACGGCGGCCCGCCCCTCGGCGACGCAGACCCGCGATGAACGCCGCCGTTGCCGCCCGCGCCGCCGCAACCGCCGCCGGAGCGGGCAGCGACGATTTCGCGCGCCTGCGCCTGATCCGCAGCGAGAATATCGGGCCGGTCACCTACCGCCAGCTGATCCGCCGCTTCGGCTCGGCGGCGCGGGCCCTGGCGGCGCTGCCCGACCTCGTCCAGCGCGGCGGCGGCACGGCACGGATCGCGCCCGAGGCGACGGTCGCGGCGGAACTCGCCGCCGTCGCCCGCTTCGGCGCGCGCTTCGTCTTTCTCGGCGACCCCGACTACCCATTCCTGCTGGCGCAGACCGAGACCGCGCCGCCGGCGCTGGCGGTCAAGGGCGACGTCCGCCTGCTCGACCGCCCCGCCGTGGCGCTGGTCGGCGCGCGCAACGCCAGTGCGGCCGCGGTCCGCTTCGCCCGCGAGCTGGCGACCGCGCTCGCCGAGGCCGAGCTCGTCGTCGTCTCGGGCCTCGCTCGCGGCATCGACGCGGCGGCGCACTGGGGCGCGCTTGCCGGCGGCACGGTCGGCATCGTCGCCGGCGGGATCGACGTCGTCTACCCGCCCGAGAACGCCGAGCTGCAGGGCCGCATCGGCGCCGAGGGGCTGGTCGTCGCCGAGGCGGCGTTCGGCACGCAGCCGCAGGCGCGCCACTTTCCGCGCCGGAACCGCATCATCGCCGGCCTGTGCGCCGGCACCGTCGTCGTCGAGGGCGCGCTCAAGTCCGGCAGCCTGATCACCGCGCGCATCGCCGCCGAGGCGGGCCGCGAGGTCATGGCCGTGCCGGGCTCGCCGCTCGACCCGCGCGCGCAGGGCTGCAACCAGCTGATCCGCGAGGGCGCGACGCTGATCCAGACCGCCGCCGACGTCGTCGAGGCGCTGGGCACGGTGTCGGGGGACGTCGGCGGCCGCCTGCTGTCGCCCGGTGCCGAGTGGGAGGCGGGCCCGGCCGAGGCCGACGACGCGACGCGCGACGCGATCGCGGCGCTGCTCTCGCCCGTTCCGGTCGCCATCGACGAGCTCGTCCGCCAGACCGGCTGCGCCAGCGCGGTCGTCGCCGGCGCCCTCCTCGACCTCGAACTCGCCGGCCGCATCGTCCGCCACGCCGGGGGCCGGGTGGCACGGGGCTGAGGCCGCCCCTTGCGCCCCACCCCATATAACGCGTAGGGGCCGCCGCGCTTGGCGGTCGGCAGGAGACGTGCATGGAAGTCGTCATCGTCGAATCGCCCGCCAAGGCCAAGACGATCAACAAATACCTCGGCAGCGACTATGTCGTGCTGGCGAGCTACGGCCACGTCCGCGACCTGCCGCCGCGCGACGGCTCGGTCGACCCCGACAACGGCTTCGCCATGGAATGGGAGCTGTACGGCGACAAGGCGCGGCAGCTGAAGGCCATCGGCGACGCGGTCAAGGGCGCCGACCGCGTCATCCTGGCGACCGACCCCGACCGCGAGGGCGAGGCGATCAGCTGGCACCTGCTCGAATGGCTGAAGTCGAAGCGCGGCCTGCTGCCCAAGGGCGGGGCGACGCGCGTCACCTTCAACGAGATCACCAAGCCCGCGATCCTGGCGGCGATGAAACGCCCGCGCGATCTCGACGCCGACCTGATCGACGCCTACCGGGCGCGGCGCGCGCTCGACTATCTCGTCGGCTTCAACCTGTCGCCCGTGCTGTGGCGCAAGCTGCCCGGCGCCAAGTCGGCGGGACGCGTGCAGTCGGTGGCGCTGCGCATCGTCGTCGACCGCGAGCGCGAGATCGAGACCTTCGTCTCCCGCGAATACTGGACGGTCGAGGCGACGCTGGCGACGGTGGCCGGCGCGTCCTTCGTCGCGCGCCTGACGCACTGGAAGGGCAGGAAGCTCGACCGCTTCGACCTGCAGGAGGTCGTCGCCGCGCAACAGGCGCGGGCCGACGTCGAGGCGGGCCAGTTCACCGTCAGCGCGGTCGAGACCAAGCCCGTCACGCGCAACCCCTACCCACCCTTCACCACCTCGACGCTGCAGCAGGAGGCGGCGCGCAAGCTCGGCTTCACCGCCAGCCACACGATGCGCGTTGCCCAGTCGCTCTACGAGGGCGGCCAGATCACCTATATGCGGACCGACGGCGTCCAGGTCGCGGCGGAGGCGATCGCCGCCGCCCGCGCGGTCATCGCCGAGGACTATGGCGCCGGCGAGCACGTCCTGCCCAAGGCGCCGCGCCACTATGCGACCAAGGCCAAGAACGCGCAGGAGGCGCACGAGGCGATCCGCCCGACCGACCTCGCCCGCCGGCCGTCGGGCTCGGGCGACGAGGCGAAGCTCTACGCGCTGATCTGGAAGCGGACGATCGCCTCGCAGATGGCCTCGGCCAAGCTCGAGCGGACGGCGGTCGACCTGGTGAGCGACACCGCGACGCTGCGCGCGAGCGGGCAGGTCGTGCTCCACCCCGGCTTCCTCGCCGTCTATACCGAATCGAGCGACGACGCCGACGAGGACGGCGAGGACGGCCGCCGCCTGCCCAAGCTGACGCAGGGCGAGAAGCCCAAGGTCACCGCGGCGCGCGCCGACCAGCACTTCACCGAGCCGCCGCCGCGCTATTCGGAGGCGTCGCTGGTCAAGCGGCTGGAGGAACTCGGCATCGGCCGGCCGTCGACCTATGCCTCGATCCTGCAGACGCTGCGCGACCGCGCCTATGTCCGCATGGAGAAGAACCGCTTCTTCGCCGAGGAGAAGGGGCGGCTGGTGACGGCCTTCCTCGAGCGGTACTTCGAGAAATACGTCTCTTACGACTTCACCGCCGACCTCGAGACGCGGTTGGACGAGGTGTCGGCCGGCGACCTCGACTATCTGACGGTGCTCGACGAGTTCTGGAAGGATTTCCAGCCGAAGACGAAGGAGGTGCTCGACATCCGCCCGTCCGACGTGACGGTGGCGCTCGACGAGTTCCTCGCGCCCTTCCTGTTCCCGCCCCGGGCCGACGGTCGCGACCCGCGCCTGTGCCCGACCTGCGGCACCGGGCGGCTGGGCCTCAAGACCGGCAAGTTCGGCGCCTTCGTCAGCTGCTCGAACTATCCCGACTGCCGCTACACCCGCCAGTTCGGCGAGGGCGGCGAACTGAAGGAGCAGGCCGGGCCGGTGGTGCTCGGCGAGGATCCGGTGACGAAGCAGTCGGTGTCGCTGCGCTCGGGCCGCTTCGGCGCATACGTCCAGCTCGGCGAGGACGGGGCCAAGGGCGCCGATAAGGATGGGCCCAAGCCGCCGCGCGCGTCGATCCCCAAGGACATGCCCGTCGCCGGGCCGGAGGACCTCGACACCGCGCTGAAGCTCCTGAGCCTGCCGCGCACGATTGGCGCGCATCCCGAGACGGGGCAGCCGATCACCGCCAGCATCGGCCGCTACGGCCCCTATCTCGCCCATGCCGGCAAATATGCGCGGCTGGGATCGAGCGCGGAGGTGTTCGAGACGGGGATGAACTCGGCGGTGGTCAAGCTCGCCGAAGCCGCCGCCAACCCGGGGCGCGCGCGCAACGCGCCGGTGCCGCTGCGCGAGGTCGGGCCGCACCCGGTTTCGGGCGCGGTCATCAAGCTGATGGAGGGGCGCTTCGGCCCGTACCTGACCGACGGCACGACCAACGCCAACGTGCCCAAGGGCGAGGACGGCATGGCGCTCTCGGCCGAGGCGGCGGCGGCGCTGATCGACGCGCGGGCGGCGATGCCGGCAAAGGGGAAGAAGCCGGCGCGCAAGGCTCCGCCGAAGACGGCCGCGGCCGCCAAGAAGACGGCCAAGCCGGCGACCGCAAAGAAGACGGCCTTAGCCACGCCCAAGCCGGCCAAGGCTCCCGCCAAGCCGGCGCGCCGCGCGGCCAAGGCCGCCGCCTCCTGACCGTCAGTCGGCCGGCTCCTCGCCGCCGCCGCCACCGCCGGTCAGCCCCCAGCGGCGGAGCAGCGGCGGCATCGTCAGCCCCTGAACGAAAATCGAGAAGGCGACGACGCCGAAGGTCAGGATGACGATCGCCGCCCGTTCGGGCACGCTCGACGGCACGGCGAGCGCCAGCGCGAGGCCGATCGCACCGCGCAGGCCGCCCCAGACGAGGACGTGCTGGTACTGGCGCGGCAGGCGCAGGCGCGATCCCGCGAACAGCGCCGCCAGCGGATAGACGGCCGCCGCCCGCCCGGCGAGGACGAGGGCGACGGCGACGGCGAGCGCCCCGGCAAGCGGCGCGATCGGCTGGTGCGCCTCGTGGCTGCCGATCAGGAGGAACAGGCACGAATTGGCGAGGAAGGCGGCATATTCCCAGAAGCCGACGACATGCGGCCGCCCCTTGGCCGAGATCGCCCCCTGCCAGCCGAAGTTCCCGACCATCATCCCGGCGGCAAGCGTCGCGAACACGCCCGAGGCGTGCAGGTGCTCGGCGGTGAGGAAGCTGCCCCAGGCGACGACGGTGGTCAGCGTCAGCTCGACCAGATGGTCGTCGGTCCGCCCCGACAGCGCGAGCACGGCAGCCGCGATCCCGGCGCCGATGCCGATACCGCCGGCGACCGTCCAGGCGAAGGTGCCGAGCGCGCTCGCCGGCGTCGGTGCTCCGCCCTGCGCCAGGCCCAGCAGCAGGATGAAGGCGACCGCCGCGACGCCGTCGTTGAGCAGGCTTTCGGCCTCGACCACCATCTGCAGGCGCGGCTCGGCGTCCATCTCCTTGAAGGCCGCGATCACCGAGACGGGATCGGTCGCGGCGATCAGCACGCCGAAGAAGGCCGCGCCGAGCCAGCTCCAGCCGAGCAGCCAGTGCATCCCCGCCGCGACCAGCGCCGCGGCAACGGCGACACCGACGAAGGCCAGCACCAGCGTCAGCGGCAGCTCGCGGCGGAAGGCGCGCCAGTCGAGCTGCAGCGCCGCCTCGAAGATCAACGGCGGCAGGAAGACGGTGAAGATCAGCGGCTGCGACAGCGGCAGCGCGATCCCCAGCGGCAGGAACGCGAGCGCGACGCCCGCGAGCACCAGCCCGGCGGTGTACGGCAGCCCGATCCGCCGCGAGATCATCGCGACGAGCGAGGCGACCACCAGCAGGATGCCGACGTCGGCGAGGGCGAAGTCAGCGATGGCGCGTCTCCTGGCGGTCGGGAACGGAGTAACCCCGGCTTATCGCGCCGGCGACCGCGATGAAATGCCTGGCCGCCTTCGGGACCGCCGGCAGCCTTGCGCCGGCTGCCGCCAGTCCCCACAACCAAACTGTGCCCCGCCGCCCGCCCGCTCCCCCGCCCGGCCTGCCGACCGCCGAGCAGGTCCTCGCCTTCGTCGCCCATTCGCCGACGCCGGTCGGCAAGCGCGAGATCGCCAAGGCCTTCGGCCTGCACGCGCAGGACAAGATCGCGCTGAAAAGCCTGCTCCGCGACATGGCCGACGCGGGGCAACTCGACGCCGGGGCCAAGCGCACGGTGCACAAGGGCGGCGGCCTGCCCAAGGTGACGGTGCTGCGCGTGACCGAGGCGGCCGAAGGCGTGTTCGCCGTGCCCGACCGCTGGGAACAGGCCGCGCCGCCGCCGCGCGTCCGCGTGATCGAGGGCAAGCGCCGCGGCGCGCTGGGGCTGGGCGACCGCGTGCTCGCCCGGATCGAGGAGACGGGCGGCGGCTACTCCGCCTTCCCGATGAAGAAGCTGGCCAAGACCGAGGAGTTCGTCCTTGGCATCCTGCGCCCCGATGGCGACCGCTTCCGCCTCGTGCCCGTCGACAAGCGCGCGCGGATCGACTTCCTCGTCAGCGACCGCGGCGAGGCGGAGGTCGGCGACCTCGTGCTGGCCGAGCCGTCGGGCCGCGCGCCGCACCAGACCGCGCGCATCGTCGAGGTGCTCGGCGACCCGTTCGCGCCGCGCAGCTTCTCGCTGATCGCCATCCACGCCAAGGGCCTGCCCCACCGCTTCTCCGAGGCCGCGACCGAGCAGGCGGAGCGCGCCGCGCACCAGCCGCTCGGCGCGCGCGAGGACCTGCGGCATCTGCCGATCCTGACGATCGACCCGGCCGACGCCCGCGACCACGACGATGCCGTGTGGGCGGCAGCAAACGAGGCCGGCGGCTGGGACGCGATCGTCGCCATCGCCGACGTCTCCTTCTATGTCCGCGAAGGGAGCGCCCTCGACCGGGCCGCCCGCGAGCGCGGCAACAGCGTCTACTTCCCCGACCGCGTCGTCCCGATGCTGCCCGAGGTGCTGTCGGCCGACGCCTGCTCGCTGGTCGCCGGGCAGGACCGGGCGGTGCTTGCCTGCCACCTGACCATCGCCGCCGACGGCCGCGTGACGGGCCACCGCTTCACCCGCGCCGTCATCCGCTGCACGACGAACATCGCCTATGAGGACGCGCAGGCGACGATCGACGCGAACGCCGGCGAGCACCTCGCCGCGCTGCGCCCGCTGTGGGAGGCCTGGGCCGCGCTCGCCCGCGCCCGCGACGCCCGCGCGCCATTGGAGCTCGACCTGCCCGAACGGCGCGTCGAGCTCGACGCCGGCGGCACGATCACCGCCATCGTCACCCGCGAACGGTTGGACGCCCACCGGCTGATCGAGGACTATATGATCGCCGCCAACGTCGCCGCGGCGCAGGCGCTCGAGGCCAAGCGCACGGAGTGCATGTACCGCGTCCACGAGGCGCCGCCGCGCGAGAAGCTGGTGGCGCTGAAGGACTATCTCGAGACGTTCGGCTTGTCCTTCGCCCTCGGCCAGGTCGTCGCGCCGCGGACGTTCAACGCCCTGCTGGCCAAGGTCAAGGGCGAGGCCTTCGCGCCGCAGGTCAGCGAGCAGGTGCTGCGGACCCAGACCCAGGCCTATTACTCGCCGGCGAACCTCGGCCACTTCGGGCTGGCGCTGAAGAGCTATGCCCACTTCACCTCGCCGATCCGCCGCTACGCCGACCTGATGGTCCACCGGGCGCTGGTCCGCGCGTACCGGCTCGGCGACGACGGGCTGTCGGACGCGGAGGCGGCGCTGATGGCGCGTACCGCCGAGCACATCAGCATGACCGAGCGCCGGGCGATGGAAGCCGAGCGCGAGACGATCGACCGCTACGTCGCCGCCTATCTTTCGACGCGCGTCGGCGAGGTGCTGCCGACGCGGATCACGGGCGTCGCCAAGTTCGGCTTCTTCGCGACCGTCGAGGGCGTCGGCGGCGACGGGCTGGTGCCGGTGTCGACGCTCGGCGCCGAGTATTTCGTGTTCAACGAGGACGCGCGGACGCTGGAAGGAACGACGTCGGGCACGCGCTACGCCGCCGGGCAGAACCTCGACCTCCGCCTTGCCGAAGCCAACCCGATCACGGGCGCGCTGCGCTTCGAGCTGCCGCTCGGCGAGGGCGAGATGCCGCCGCGCGGCGACCGCGTCCGCACCGGCCGGCGCGCCGGCCAGGCGCGCCTCGTCACCGACCGCGCCGGCCCCGGTCCGCGCGGGCGCATCCCCAAGGGCGTCCGCCGCGGGCGCAAGTCTTGACTTTCGCGGGCGCTGCCGTCATTGACCGCCCCCTGTCGCGACGGCCCCCGGCTGGACGCTAGCTTCTCGCAGGACCCGCCATGGCCAAGCCGACCACCATCAAGATCAAGCTCGTGAGCACCGCCGACACCGGCTATTACTACACGACCAAGAAGAACCCGCGGACGCAGACCGAGAAGCTGCTGTTCAAGAAGTACGATCCCGTCGCGCGCAAGCACGTCGAGTTCAAGGAAGCCAAGATCAAGTAAGCCGCGCCGGGCCCTCGGCCGGCGGCAGGCTGCCGATCCGCAGCCTCATCGTTCAGCACACTCGATCCGCAGCAGGCGGCGCCGAGGCGCCGGCTGCCCTTGCGCGTGTCGTCCTGTCTTAAACTGCGCGCGCCCCTACGACGCCGCGGCGACCCGGTTGCGGCCCTCGAACTTGGCCGTGTAGAGCGCCTTGTCGGCGCGCGCGAGCAGCGCCGCCGCCGGCTCGTCGAAGGCGAGCTGGGCGACGCCGATGCTGATCGTCACGCCGAACGGCACCTCCGGCGTCGGTGCGGCGACCACGGCGCGCAGCCGCTCGGCGGCACCGGTCGCGAGCTCCAGCCCGGTGTCGGGCATGACCAGCGCCAGCTCGTCGCCGCCGAAACGGGCCAGCGTGTCGCCGCTGCGGATCCCGCCGAGCAGGCGCGTCGCGATCGACCGCAGAACCGTGTCGCCGGCGGCGTGGCCGTGGCGGTCGTTGATCGGCTTGAAGCGGTCGACGTCGATCATCAGCAGCGACAGCGGCCGCACCGAGGCGTGCGCCGCGGCGATCTTGGCGGCGAGGTCGGTATCGAGGAAGTGGCGGTTCCACAGCCCGGTGACCGGGTCGGTCATGGCCAAGCGGCGGACCTCGTCGGCGGCCTCGCGCGCGCGGTCGGCCGCCCGCTTCCGCCGCAGCAGCGTGCGGACCCGCACGCCGAGCTCGTCGAGATCGAACGGATAGGCGACGCAATCGGCGACCCCGCCGTCGAAGGCGAGCGCCAGCGCGACCGCGTCGCCCCGCGGCACCATCGCCAGCACCGCGACATGCGCGCGGGTCGCCTCCGCCTCGAGGATCGCCATCGCCGGCCGCTCGGCCCACCAGTCGTGCCGCGGCACCAGGACGAGCAGGTCGATCGCATGCTCGCGGACGGCCGCGATCGCGCTGCGCTCGTCGAGCAGGACCGTCCGCGCGTCGGTCGACAGGACGGGAGCGAGCGCCGAATAGTCGCGCAGTGTCGCTACAATGCCGACGGCCGGCATCGGCCGTTCATCGGTGATCGGTGCGCTGGCGACACGATTAACCACGCGAGTCGTGTAACGCACGATCGTTCCCAGTCAATTAATGGCCGTTAAATAGCGTCTCGAGTACGCCCGACGCGCAATAAAATTAGCACTCGACGACACCGCCGCCGCCCCGGTAGGACCCGCTCATGCCCGACCATCCCGCTGCCCGCGACACGGCCGAGACGCTTGCGCTCAGGGCCTTGGCGCACATCGCCGGGGATGCCGAGCTCGGGCCGCGCTTCCTCGACCTGACCGGGCTCGACGTTGCGACGCTGCGCGCCCGCGCCGGCGAGCCGGACGTGCTGGCGGCGGCGCTCGGCTTCCTCGCCGCCCGCGAACTCGGACCTGATCGCCACCGCGGCCGCGCTCGACGTGCCCCCGGCGGCACTGGTCCGCGCCCAGGAGGCGCTGGCATGAGCCGCCCGCTCGTCATCTGCGACTGCGACGAGGTGCTGCTCCACTTCGTCGGCCCGTTCCAGGCCTATCTCGACCGGGAGCACGCACTGACGCTCCATCTCGACACCTTCGCGCTGTCCGGCAACATCCGCCGGGCCGACGGCTCGGCGGTCGAGGGAACCGAGTTCATGCCGCTGCTCAACGGCTTCTTCGCCACCCACATGGCGACGCAGACGCCCGCGCCGGGCGCGGCGGCGGCGCTGGCGGCGCTCGCCGAGGACTGCGACATCGTCATCCTGACCAACGTCGAGGACGCGCACAACGGCGTCCGCACCAGCGAGCTCGCCCGGCACGGCATGCCCTACCGCGTCGTCTGCAACCAGGGACCGAAGGGCGTGCCGGTCAAGCAGCTCGTCGCCGAGTACGGGGCGACGCGGGCGGCGTTCATCGACGACCTGCCGCCGCACCACAGCTCGGTCAAGCGCGCCGCGCCGGAGGTCTTCCGCCTGCACATGATCGCCGACCCGCGCCTCCACCCGCTGATCCCCGCCGCGCCCGACGCCGACGCCCGCATCGACGACTGGGCGAGCGCGCTGCCCGTCCTGCAAACCGCCCTGGGAGTGACGCCGTGACCCCTCAGCAACGCCTCGAACAGCTGGGCATCGTCCTGCCCCACGCCGCCGCACCCGCGGCCAACTACGTGCCGGGCGTCGTCCACGGCGGGCTGCTCCACATCTCGGGGCAGATCCCGTTCGACAAGGACGGGCAGCTGATCCGCGGCCGGCTGGGCGCGGACCTGACGACCAAGGAGGGCGCGGCCGTCGCCGAACGCTGCGGCGTCGGGCTGATCGCGCAGATGAAGGCGGTGCTGGGCGACCTCGACCGCGTCGCCCGCATCGTCAAGCTCGGCGTGTTCGTCAACTCGACGCCCGACTTCACCGACCAGCCCAAGGTGGCGAACGGCGCGTCGGACCTGATGGTCGCGGTGTTCGGCGAGATCGGCCGCCACGCGCGCAGCGCCGTCGGCGTCGCCGCCCTGCCGCTGGGCGTCGCCGTCGAGGTCGACGCGATTGTCGCGGTGCGCGACTGAAGCTGCCGTTCGGCCGCGACCGGCGTTACAAGCCGCCGATGCCGCCGATCACCGCCCGCGTCCTCAGCGCCGCCGCCGACCTGACGGCGGCCGAGTGGGACGCCTGCGCCGGCACCGGCAACCCGTTCCTGACGCACGCCTTCTTCACGTGCCTCGAGGACTCGGGCAGCGCGGTTCCCGGCACCGGCTGGCAGCCGGTCCACCTCGTCGTCGACGACGAGGGCGGCCGCCCGGCGGCGATCATGCCCAATTATCTGAAATCGCACAGCCAGGGCGAATATGTCTTCGACCATAGCTGGGCCGACGCCTGGACGCGCACCGGCCGGCGCTACTACCCCAAGCTGCAGAGCTGCGTGCCCTTCACCCCCGCGACCGGCCCCCGCCTGCTGCTGCGCGACGAAGCGCTCGCCCCTGCCTTGCTCGGCGCGGCCGAGGCGCTGACCGTCCAGAACAAGCTGTCGTCGGCGCACGCGACCTTCATCCGCCCCGACCAGGTCGCGGCGTTCGAAGCGGCGGGCTGGCTGATCCGCATCGACCAGCAGTTCCACTGGGAGAACGACGGCTACGCGACCTTCGACGACTTCCTCGCCGCGCTGGCGTCGCGCAAGCGCAAGGCGATCCGCAAGGAGCGCGAGGGGGCGCTCAGCGGCGGCATCGAGGTCGACCTCGTCACCGGCGCCGCGCTGACCGAGGCGCACTGGGACGCCTTCTGGGTGTTCTACCAGGACACCGGCAGCCGCAAGTGGGGCCGGCCGTACCTCACCCGGCGCTTCTTCTCGCTGCTGGGCGAGCGCATGGCCGACCGCGTGCTGCTGGCGCTGGCGCGGCGCGGGGGGCGCTACATCGCCGGCGCCTTGAACCTGATCGGCGACGACTGCCTGTACGGCCGCTACTGGGGCTGTACGGAGGACGTGCCCTTCCTCCACTTCGAGCTGTGCTATTATCAGGCGATCGACTGGGCGATTGCGAACGGTCGCGCCCGCGTCGAGGCCGGCGCGCAGGGCGCACACAAGCTCGCCCGCGGCTACCGCCCGACGCCGACCTACAGCGCCCACTTCATCCCCGACCCCGGCTTCCGCCGCGCCGTCGCCGATTTCCTGGCGATGGAGCGCGAGGCGGTGGTCGAGGGCATCGAGGCGCTGGACGAGGAGGGGCCGTTCCGGAAGGGGTGAGCGGGCCGTCCTGTGGATAGAGCGGATGTCTGCTATGGGTGGAAAGCGGTACGGGCAGCTTCAAGCCGACACGAGCGAAAGCGGTCGTTACGCCGAGCGCTTCATGTTCGAGCTCCGAGTCTGGACTAATCCATCACTTCGAATGGGCTGTGGTAACAGATTGCTCCAGTCGCCGAGATTTGAGAGGCAAACATTTAGAATACGCGCATCTTTCGAACCGCATCCCGATAAATCTCATCACAGTATTGGCGGACCCTTTCGACAGCCTCAGGATGCGCTGTAACCCACTTTTGCTTGGTCGTCTGATTTGTGAGATCTTTTGCCTCTGACATCATCAGGACCAGAATAATACCGCGGATCGCATCGTCTTGCCCAAGACTACACGTCACATCTACCTGCTTCACTGCGGGCCTATAACAAAATGCATAGGCGCGGTCACGAACACCCTGAAAGAATGCCTTGTCAGAGGACGATGGATGAGCTCGGGAAGTATCGTGTATCGCGATGATGCCTCGGCCTTTGCAATCAAACCATGCGTTGGAACCTCAGCAGCCGGATGCGCGCGATCACACCCTACCAGAAAAAAACATGCGACAAGGTGCAATAATCGGCTCATCGCTAGATTGTACGATGGCTCGTCAAAAGCGCAAGAAATCGTAAAGCACCGTAAGTATTGTCGACCACCGGAGCGCCTGTCTTTTGGCTCGAGACGCCGCTGTGCCGACCGGATTGGCTTGCCCTGATGTATTCAGACAGGCGGCTTTCAGGCACGCCACGCTGAGGCCTGAATGACCAAATCTGGGCGTTTCCGGCCAATCCTAGAAAGCCGCCGGCTCCTCTCAAATCGCCACGTTGTCCAGCAACCGCGTCGCGCCGATCCGCGCCGCCGCGATCAGGCGCGCCGGGCCGGCGAGCACCTCGACCGGCTGCAGCCCTCGTCGACCAGCGCGACATAGTCGGGCGTCGCGAACCCCGCCGCGACCAGCGCCGCCGCCGCCGCGGCCAGCGTCGGCGCCACCGCCGAGCCGCCGCGCAGCGCCTCGCGCGCCGCCGCGAGCGCCCGGGGCAGCGCTACCGCCCGTGCCCGCTCGTCGGCGCTGAGGTACGCGTTGCGCGACGACAGGGCCAAACCATCGGGATCGCGCACGATCGGCGCGCCGACGATCTCGACCGGCAAAGCGAGGTCGGCGACGAGGCGGCGGATGACGGCGAGCTGCTGCCAGTCCTTCTCGCCGAACACGGCGAGGTCGGGGGCGGCGGCGATCAGCAGCTTCGCCACCACCGTCGCCACGCCGGCGAAATGGCCGGGGCGGATCGCACCCTCGAACGCCTCCGTCAGCCCGGCGACCTCGATGCGCGTCGCGAAGCCGGCCGGATAGACCTCGGCGACCGCCGGCGCGAACAGCAGGTCGCACCCCGCGCGCCCGAGCGCCGCCGCGTCGGCCGCCTCGTCGCGTGGATAGCGGTCGAAGTCCTCGCCCGGGCCGAACTGCGCCGGGTTGACGAAGACGCTGGCGACGACGTGGCGCGCGCCCGCCGACCGCGCCGCGGCGATCAGCGCGAGATGGCCGGCGTGGAGCGCCCCCATCGTCGGGACGAGAGCGACACGCCCGGGCTCCAGGGCGGCGACGGCGGCGCGCAGGGCGGCGACGGAACGGACGATCGGCAGGGGCAAGGCGGCTAGGGCTCCGGTTTGACTTGGGCGAGGCGATACGGGAAAGCCGCGCGCGGGGAGGCGGGCGGACGAGGACAATGGCGGCGCAGCAAGCATATCTGATCGTGCTCGGCAACGAGAAGGGCGGCTCGGGCAAGTCGACCACCGCGGTCCACATCGCCGTCGCCCTCGCTCACGACGGCGCGCGCGTCGGCGTGATCGACCTCGACGCGCGGCAGCGGACGGTCGCGCGCTACCTCGAGAACCGCGCCGCCTTCGCCCGGAAGCGCGGCCTGGCGCTGGTCCAGCCCGAAGTGGCGGTGATCGCCGACGACGCCGAAGCGGCGCCGGGCACGCCGCGGACCGACACGGCGGCGCTGGCCGAGCGGCTCGACGGCTGGCGCGGCCTCGACTTCGTCGTCGTCGACACGCCGGGGCGCGACTCGGCGCTGGCCCGTGCCGCGCTGGCCCGCGCCGACACCCTCGTCACGCCGATGAACGACAGCTTCGTCGACTTCGACCTGATCGGCCAGGTCGACCCCGAGACGTACAAGGTCCGCCGCCCGAGCTTCTTCGCCGAGATGGTGTGGGACGCGCGCAAGGCCCGGGGCCGCGCCGACGGCGGCACGGTCGACTGGGTCGTGCTCAGGAACCGCCTGTCGAGCCTCGAGGCACGCAACATGAAGCGCGTTGGCGGCGCGCTCGACGAACTCGCCAAGCGCGTGGGCTTCCGCGTCGCGCCGGGGCTGTCGGAGCGCGTCATCTACCGCGAGCTGTTCCCGCGCGGGCTGACCCTGCTCGACATCGAGGCGCTCGAGGAGGTCAGCCTCAGCCATGTCACCGCGCGCGCCGAGCTTCGTGCGCTGATCGCCGCGCTGAACCTGCCGGCGGCGGTCAGCGCGGCGGCGTGATCCTCGCGCTCGCCGCCGTCGCCGCGCTCGCCTGGTGGCTGCACAAGGACGGGCTGCTGCTGCCCAACCTGCGGCGCTTCGGGGTCGCCGCCGGCGCCGCGATCGTCGCGCTGCGCCTCGCCGGCAGCGGCGAGATCGTCGCCGCGCTCCTCGTCGCGGCCGGTGGCGTCTGGTGGTGGACGGCGTCGCGGCCGGCGGTGGGCGTGGCGGGCGACCGCGCGGCAGCGGCGGACGAGGCGGCGGCGCGCGCGCTGCTCGGCGTGCCCCCCGGGGCCGACGCGGGCACCGTCCACGCCGCCTGGCGGCAGGCGCTGGCCGCCGCCCATCCCGACCGCGGGGGCACGGCGGAGGGGGCCGCGGCGCTCACCGCGGCGCGCGACCTGCTGCTGCGGCCACGAGGCAAACTCGGCTGATTTACCGCGCACGAGCGCTTCCGCGGCCCCAATTCCCGCGATAAAGCGGCCGAAATCTTCGCATTCGAGGAACCCGGCGCCGGTTTGACGCTTGCAACTGTCACAAACCGGGCTTATTGTGCAGTGCAGCATAGGGCGGCGGGAGTAGGCTATCGTGGCAGACGGGAAGACGGGCGGGGCGAAGCGGCCGCGGGTCAAGTCGGTGATCGAGATGCCGGAGAGCGATGCGGCGACGCCGGTCGCGCTCGCCGCGGCACCGTTGCCGGTCGTGGCCCCTGCCCCTCTCGAGCCCGTCGCCGTCGCGCCCGCCGCTGTCGCACCCGCCGTCGATGAGAACGTGGGCGTCGCGCCGGCGCTGCCCGTCGCCGCGCCCGATCCCGTCGACCTCGTCGTCGACGCCAACCCTGCGGCCCTGATGGCCGAGCCTGTTGCCGAGAACGTCCACCCTGCCGCGCCCGCGGTCGAACCCCAGAAGGAAGCTCCGATGAACGAGACCTACACCACTGCCGCCGACGCCATGAAGAACGGTGCCGAGGCGATGAAGGCGAGCGTCAACACCACGACCGAGACCGCGATGAACCAGGGCAAGGCCGCCTTCGACCAGGTCGCGTCGAAGTCGCGCGAGGCGATCGAGCACGGCATGAAGCAGGTCGACGAGTTCGCCGGCATGGCCCGCGGCAACGTCGAGGCGATGCTCGCCTCGTCGCGCGCCGCTGCCCAGGGGATCGAGGCGATCGCCCGCGAAGTCGCCGACTTCAGCCGCAAGTCGTTCGAGGAGACGACCGCCGCCGCCCGCGCCATGACCACGGTCAAGACGCCGAACGAGCTGATGCAGCTGCAGAACGACTTCGCCAAGACGCAGTTCGACGCGGCCGTCGCCGAGATGTCGAAGCTGTCGGAGACGATGGTCAAGCTGATGGGCGAGGTCTTCGAGCCGATGCAGGCCCGCGTCGCCGTCGCCACCGACAAGATGAAGTCGATGGTCGGCACCGCCGGCCAGTAAGCCGACACCCCACGCCGGGCACGCCCCGGTACGGATTGCGGGCGGAAGGGCAACCTTCCGCCCGTTTTCGTGCGCCCGCACCCGCCGCCCGCGACGCCGCAGCCCTTGAACGCCGGCGTGCCGCGCCCGTATATTGCGGCCATGATCCAGTCCTTCGCCCCGCGCCTCGGCCCCGGCCGCGACGATGACGACGACCGCGAGCGGCGCGGCGGCACGGGCGTCGCCACCAAGACCAAGCCGAAGACGCAGAAGCCGGCGCTGTACAAGGTGCTGCTGCTCAACGACGACTATACGCCGATGGAGTTCGTCGTCCTGACGCTGCAGCGCTTCTTCCGCATGGGGATCGAGGACGCAACGCGCGTCATGCTCCATGTTCACCAGCGCGGCGTCGGCGTCTGCGGCATCTTCACCTACGAGGTTGCCGAGACCAAGGTCAGCCAGGTCATGGACTTCGCCAAGCAGCACCAGCACCCGCTGCAATGCACGATGGAAAAGGATTGATCGTCCCCTTCCGTGCTCGCTAGCTTCGGCTCCGACCTCCGCGCCGTCGTCGTCGGCGCGGGCGGCGGCATCGGCGCGGCGCTGGCCGCGGCATTGGCCGGGCGGGGCGAGATCGCCGCGCTGAACCGGGCCGACCTCGACCTCACCGACCCCGTGTCGATCGCCGCGGCGGCCGCCCGCGTGACGGGGCCGATCGACCTCGTCATCGTCGCCACCGGCCGGCTCCACGGCGAGGGCGGCGGCCCGGAGAAGAGCCTGCGCGATCTCGACGCCGCCCGGCTCGCGCACAGCTTCGCGGTGAACGCGATCGGCCCGGCGCTCGTCGCCCAGGCGTTCCTGCCGAAGCTCAGGACCGATCGGAAGACCGCCTTCGCCGCGCTGTCGGCGCGCGTCGGCTCGATCGGCGACAACCGGCTGGGCGGCTGGCACGGCTACCGCGCGTCGAAGGCGGCGCTCAACCAGCTGCTCCGCACCATCGCCATCGAGCACGCGCGCCGGGCGCCGCTGTCGGTCGTCGCGTCGCTCCACCCGGGAACGGTTGCCACCCGCCTGTCGGCCCCGTTCCAGCGCGGCGTGGCGCCCGACAAGCTGTTCACGCCCGAGTTCGCCGCTGCCGCCCTGCTCGGCGTCGTCGACCGCCTGACGCCCGCCGACAGCGGCGGCTTCTTCGCCTGGGACGGCCAGGCGATTCCGTTTTGAGCCGTGTTGCGGCCGCGATACACGGGCGCGGGATGCGGGGATGGCGAACTGTGGTGCGGCTCGGCCTCGCCGGGTGCGCGGGGCTGCCCGGCGCGGCATCCGCGGGCGACGACCCGCGCCACCTGATCGCCGCCCCGCCCGCCGCCTGTGCGGCGTTGCCCGATACGCCGCTGACGCTCGCCGATCTCGTCGACCTCGCGCTGTGCGCCAACCCGGCGACGGCGGTGGCCTATGCCGCCAGCCGCTCGGCCGCGGCGCAGGTCGGCATCGCCCGCGCCGCCGACCTGCCGACACTGTCGGCGACGGTCGGCCCGACGCTGACGCGGACCGATTATCTGCGCAACCAGCAGTTCGTCACCAGCGGCGGCTTCAGCTTCGGCGCCTCGACCCACGACACCGCGGTCGGCAGTTCGGCGAGCCTCGCGCTCGACTGGCTGATCTTCGACTTCGGCGGGCGCGCGGCGCGGATCGACGCGGCGCGGGCGAGCCAGCGCGCGGCGCTCGCCACCGTCGCCGACACCGCCCAGTCGGTCGCGCTGACGACGGTCAGCGCCTATAACAGCCTGCAGGGCTATCGCGCCTCGGTCGAGGCGGCGCGGGCGACGGTCGCGTTCAACCGCAGCTCGTTCGATCTCGCCGACGCCAAGCGCCGCGCCGGCGTATCGACCCCGGCGGACGCGCTGCAGGCGAAGACCTCGCTCGCCCAGGCCGAGCTGACACTGGCGCAGGCCGAGGGCAATGCGCGGACGGCGGCGGGGCAACTCGCCGTCGCCGTCGGCCAGCCGCCGACCACCGCGCTCCGCCTCGCCCCCGCGCCGCCGCTCGCCTCGGGCGACGTGCTGACGCGCGATGTCCAGCAGCTCATCGCCGACGCCGAGCGGCTGCGCCCCGACCTCGCCGCGGCGCGAGCCAACCGCGACGCCGCGGTGGCGCAGGTCCGCGCCGCCCGCTCCGACGCGCGACCGACGGTCGGCTTCAGCGTACAGGACCAGCTCGGCTATGCCGACAGCGCGACCGACCTCAACCGGGCGAGCGTCGGCGTGACGCTCAGCCTGCCGCTGTTCAACGGTTACGACCGCACCTACCGCATCGCGCAGGCTCGCGCGGAAGCCGAGCGCCAGGCGGCGCTGCTCGAGCAGTCGCGCCAGCAGGCCGGGCTCGACGTCTATACCCAGGCGACGGCGCTGACGACGGCGATCCAGGTGCTGGCGACCGCGCGCGAGCTGATCAACAGCGCGACCGCCAGCGCCGACATCGCGCAGGGCCGGTTCAAG
Source organism: uncultured Alphaproteobacteria bacterium (assembly GCA_963846485.1). Taxonomy (GTDB): domain Bacteria; phylum Pseudomonadota; class Alphaproteobacteria; order Sphingomonadales; family Sphingomonadaceae; genus Polymorphobacter_B. The sequence goes on from CAWJWB010000008.1 coordinate 32,704, forward strand.
GCCGGCGTCGGCACGTTCACCGACTTGCTCAACGCCCAGTCGGCGCTGGCGAGCGCGCGGCAGCAGCTGGTCTCGGCCGATTTCGGGGTACGGAACGCACAGGCGACGCTGGCCCGCGCCGTCGGCCAGATCGGCGACGCCGTCGCCGGCATGAGGAAAACACCATGAGGCTGCCGCGCCGCCGCTGGATCGTCCTCGGCCTGATCGTCGTCGCCGTCGCCGCGTGGTTCGGCTGGCAGGCGACGCACCGCCCCGACCCCGCCGCCGCCTACACGACGCAGACCGTCGGCACCGGCGAGCTGAGCGAGGTCATCACCGCCAACGGCGTCATCAACCCCGTGCGCGTCGTCAGCGTCGGCACGCAGGTGTCGGGCACGGTCGCCAAGCTGAACGTCGACTACAACGACCGCGTCCGCGTCGGCGAGGTGCTGTGCGAGCTCGATCCCAGCGTCCTCGCCGCCAAGCTCGCGGCGAGCGAGGCGACGCTCGCCAACATCCGCTCGAGCCTCGCCCTGACCCGCGCCAACGCCGCGCGTTCGGCCGAGCTGTTCCGCCAGAACTACATCAGCCGCCAGGATTACGAGACGACGCAGCAGACCGCCGCCAGCGCCGCGGCGCAGGTGCGCGCGGCCGAGGCGCAGATCAAGCAGGACCGCACCAACCTCGGCTACACCATCATCCGCTCGCCGGTGTCGGGCGTCATCATCAGCCGCCAGATCGACCTCGGCCAGACGGTCGCGGCGTCGTTCAACACGCCGACCCTGTTCACCATCGCCCGCGACCTGACGCAGATGCAGATCGAGGCCGCCGTCGCCGAAGCCGACGTCGCCAAGGTCCGCATCGGCCAGCCGGTCGATTTCACCGTCGACGCCTATGGCAGCCGCGGCTTCACCGGAACGGTCAAGCAGATCCGCCTCAACCCGACGACGCAGCAGAACGTCGTCACCTATACGGTGATCGTCAGCGTCGCGAACCCCGACGGCGCGCTGCTGCCGGGCATGACGGCGAACGCCACCTTCCGCGTCGCCGACCACCGGAACGTGCTGCTCGTGCCGAACGCCGCGCTCAGCTACAAGCCCGCCGACTACAAGCCGGCGCGGCGGCGCGAGATGGATGCCGGCACGCTGACGGTGTTCGTCCTCGCCGGCAGCGCGCCCGAGCCGCGGCACATCCGCATCGGCGCGTCGGATGCCGACAACTCGATCGTCACCGGCGGCGAGCTCCACGCCGGCGACCGCGTCATCACCGCCGACAATCTCAAGGGCGACAAGAAGGGCCTGACGCTCGGGCCGCCGGGCAGCGGGCAGCCGAAGAAGTGACGACGCCGGTCCTGGCGCTCACCGACGTCGTCAAGGACTATGTCGGCGAGGCGGGCAGCTTCCGCGCGCTGCACGGCGTGTCGATGACGGTCGCCGACGGCGAGCTGATGGCGATCATGGGGCCGAGCGGATCGGGCAAGTCGACGCTGATGAACATCATCGGCTGCCTCGATACCCCGACCGCGGGCACCTACCGCTTCGAGGGGCAGGACACGGCGACGCTCGGCGAGCGGGCGCTGGCACGCTTGAGGAACGCCGGCATCGGCTTCGTCTTCCAGCAGTTCAACCTGCTGCCCCGCCTGTCGGCGCTCGGCAACGTCGCCCTGCCGCTGGTCTATGCCGGCCTCGGGCGCGGCGAGCGCGAGGCGAAGGCGCTGGCGCTGCTGACGCAGGTCGGGCTCGCCGACAAGCCGCGCTCGCGCCCGACCCAGCTGTCGGGCGGGCAGCAGCAGCGCGTCGCCGTCGCCCGCGCGCTGGCCAACGACCCCAAGCTGCTCCTCGCCGACGAGCCGACCGGCGCGCTCGACACGAAGACCGGCGCCGAGGTGCTCGGCCTGTTCAAGAGCCTCAACCGCGAGCGCGGCGTGACGGTGGTCATCGTCACCCACGACCCCGAGGTCGCGCGCGCCACCGACCGCGTCGTCCGCATCCAGGACGGGCGCGTGTTCTACGACGGGCCGCCGACCGAGGCGGCGCTGTACGGACATGCGGAGGCGGCGGCATGATCGACGCCATGCTCGCGGAAGCCTGGTCGGCGCTCGTCGCCAACCGGCTGCGCTCGGCCCTGACCATGCTCGGCATGATCATCGGCGTCGCCGCGGTCATCCTGATGCTGGCGATCGGCGGCGGCGTGCAGAAGGAGGTGCAGGGCGCGATCTCCGGCCTCGGCTCGAACATGCTGATCGTCACCGCCGGCAGCGGGCGGCAGGGCGGCTTCATGGCGGGCGCGGGCACGGGCGCGACGCTCAGCATCGACGACGCCGACGCCATCGCGCGGCTGAAGAACGTCGTCGCCGCCGCGCCCTCGACGCAGCTGGCGGCGCAGGTCGTCGCCGGCTCGGCCAACTGGGCGACGCAGATCACCGGCTCGACCCCGTCCTACTTCGTCGTCCAGGACTGGCGGCCCGACGAGGGGCGTGCCTTCAGCGACATGGAGGACCGCGCCGCCGCCCGCGTGGCGCTGATCGGCCGCAGCGCCGCCGACCACCTGTTCGGCGCCAACGATCCCTTGGGCGCCAGCGTCCGCATCAAGGGCACGAGCTTCACCATCATCGGCATCATGGCGCGGCGCGGCCAGGGCTTCGGCGGCGTCGACCGCGACGACATCATCATCGTGCCGCTGACCACCGCCCTCCGCCAGCTGCAGGGCAACACCTTCCGCCGCTCGATCCGGGCGATCTCGGTCGGGATCGACGACGCCGACAACCTGACGACCGCGAGCGACCGCATCGCCGAGCTGCTCCGCCGCCTGCACCACATCGACAAGGCGACGCCCGACGACTTCACCGTCAACAACCTGACCGCCGTCACCGACACGCTGTCGTCGACGACGGCGGCGATTTCGCTGCTGCTGGCGGCGATCGGCTCGATCAGCCTGATCGTCGGCGGCATCGGCATCATGAACATCATGCTCGTCTCGGTCACCGAGCGGACGCGCGAGATCGGCATCCGCATGGCGATCGGTGCCAGCCGTGCGGCGGTCCGCCTCCAGTTCCTGCTCGAGGCGCTGATGCTGTCGCTGCTCGGCTGCGGCGTCGGCGTCGCGCTCGGCACGGGGTTGGCGACGCTGGCGTGCGGGCGCGATCGGCTTCGACACCAGCGTCACCGCCGCGTCGGTGACGATCGCCTTCGCCGTATCGGCGTCGATCGGCATCTTCTTCGGCTGGTACCCGGCGACGCGCGCGGCAAAGCTCAGCCCGATCGAGGCGCTGCGGTCTTAGCCCGCCGCCAGTCAAGGCGATGGTAAAAGCGAAATAACCGCTTGATAATAAACGTGTCCGTTACGAAGTATATTTGCTTTTCGTACCATAGCGCGCCGAACGCCTTCTCGGCGCAGTGCGACAAAATGTGCACCATCGGACGACAGGGTGGAGCCAATGAAAGACCATTACGGATATCTCCAGCGGCGCCTGCATGCCGAGGAGGAACTAGCACGATCGAGCAAGGGCCCGATCCGCGATGTGCACGAACAGTTCGTCGCGGCGTACCGGCAGCGACTCGCCCAGATCGAGGCCGCGAAGCTGACGGTCGATCAGCTGCTCGGCTGACGGCCTCAGGCGAGATCGACGGCCAACCCCGCGCGTGCCCTCGCGATCCGCGCCAGCACCGACCAGTCGCGCTCACCCCAGCCGGCGTCGATCGCCGCCGCCATGTGCGCGCGGACGACCTCGGCCGACGGCAGCGTCGCGCCGCGGTCGGCGGCGGCGGCGCGGGCGAGGTCGACGTCCTTCATGCCGAGCGGCAGGTTGAAGCCGGGGTCGTAGCTGCCCGAGGCGATGAACCCGCCGTAGCGCTGGTAGCTCGGCGCGGCGAAGATCGTGTTGGTGACGACGTTCAGGAAATCGGCAGCACTGACGCCGTAATGCTCGGTCAGCGCGCTCGCCTCGCCCATCGCCTCCATGGCCAGTGCCAGCATCAAATTGCCGCCGAGCTTGACGACGTTGGCGCGCACCGGATCGTCGCCCAAGGGCCAGACCTTGCGCCCGATCGCCTCGAGCAGCGGCATGACGCGCGGCAACGGCGTCGGGCGTCGCCGGCGGCGAGCACGTTCAGCTGCTTCGCCGCCGCCGCCGCCGGCACGCCGAACACCGGCGCGGCGACATAGCCGAGCCCCGCCGCCGCGTGCGCCGCCTTCAGCGCCTCGACCAGCGGCAGCGAGATCGTCGCCAGCATGACGTGAACGAGGCCGGGCCGCGCCGCGGCGAGCGCGCCCGAGTCGAGGACGACGCTGCGCACCGCGGCATCGTCGGCGAGCATGGTGAGGACCGCGTCGCCGCCGAACGCCTCGGCCGGCGAGTCGGCGACGCGGACGCTCGCGATCGCTTCCGCCGCCGCGCGCGTGCGGTTCCACACCGTGACGGCGTGCCCGGCGGCGACGAGGTGGGGCACCATCGCCGCGCCCATGCTGCCGGTGCCGATGAAGCCGATGTCCATGGTCAACTCTCCTTGAGGCTGGCGTAGGCCGCGAGCGCCCGCGCCCGCGCGACGGCATGATCGACGATCGGCCGCGGGTAGGTCGCGCCGAGCCTGACCCCGGCCTGCGCCAGCGTGGGCGCGTCCGCCGCCCACGGCGCGTGGATCGCGGCGGCGGGCAGCTTGGCGAGCTCCGGCACCCACTGGCGGATGTACCGGCCTTCGGCGTCGAACTTCTCGCTCTGGCCGACGGGCGCGAAGATGCGGGTGAACGGCGACGAATCGACCCCCGACCCCATGATCCACTGCCACCCGAGCGAGTTGTTGCCGAGGTCGGCGTCGACCAGCGTGTCCCAGAACCAGCGCTCGCCCGCCCGCCAGTCGATCAGCAGGTGCTTCACCAGGAACGACGAGGCGATCATCCGCACCCGGTTGTGCATCCACCCCGTCGCCCACAGCTGGCGCATCCCGGCATCGACGATCGGATAGCCGGTGCGGCCGTGCCGCCAGGCGTCGAGGTCGTGCGGCGCATCGCGGTGCGGGAAGCGCGCGAACGCCGGCCGGCCCGGCCGCTCGGCGACGTCGGGGAACTGGTCGACGAGGCCCGCGGCAAAGTCGCGCCAGCCGATCTCGCGCAGGAACGGCAGCGCGTGGTCGCCGGCCGCGCTGTGGAGCGCGTGCCACACCTGCGCGGGGCTGATCTCGCCCATGTGGAGGTGCGGCGACAGGCGGCTGGTCAGCGCCTCGCCGGGCAGGTTGCGGCCGTGGTCGTAGGCGCGGACATTGCCGGCGAAGGCATCGAGCGCCGCGTGCGCCCCCGCCTCGCCCGGCGTCCAGACGGCGAAGCCGCCGCTCCAGTCGGGGTGCGTCGGCAGCAGCCGCCAGTCGGCGAGTTCGTCGGACGGCGGCGGCGCGGCGAAGCGGATCATCGGCGCCGGCTCGGGCGGGGCGGGCGGCATCTGCCGCTGCAGCGCGTTCCAGAACGGCGTGAAGATGCGGTAGCGCGCGCCGCTGCCCCCCGTCACCGCCCCCTGCGGCGCGAGATAGGCGCCGTCGTGGAGGTGGAGGTCGATCGCCGCGGCGACCGCGGCCTCCTGCGCCTTGGCCCAGGGCTCGACCGCGCGCAGCGCGTGGACGGCCGCTCGCCCCAGCCGCGGCGGCGATCTCGGGCAGCACCTCGCCCGGCACGCCGCGGCGCAGGACCAGGCTGCCGCCCATCGCCGTCAGGTCGCGGGCGAGCGCCGCGAGGCTGTGGTGCAGCCACCAGCGCTGCGCCGCGCCGATCCGCCACTCGCCCGGCGTCGCGTCGTCGAGCACATAGACCGCAACGACCGGCCCCGCCGCCGCCGCCGCGCGCACCGCCGCCTGGTCGGCCAGACGGAGATCGTTGCGGAACCAGATGATCTGCGCGGCGGCCATGATGACTCCCTGTCGGCGCTCGTCTACCGCCGAACGCGCCAACCACCGAAAGCGCCAAATGCCGCGTCTCGCCTATGTCGACGGCCAGGTCGTACCCCTCGCCGCCGCGACCGTCCACGTCGAGGACCGCGGCCTGCAGTTCGCCGACAGCGTCTACGAGGTCGTCGCCGTGCTGAACGGCCGCCTGTTCGACTGGCCGGAGCACGTCGGCGCGGCTGGCGCGGAACCTCGCCGAGCTCCGCATCGCGCCGCCGCTCGGGGAGGCGGCGCTGGGCCTCGTCGCCCGCCGGCTGCTCGCGGCGAACCGCGCGCGCGAGGCGCTGCTGTACGTCCAGGTGACGCGGGGCCGCGCGCGCCGCGACCACGGCTTCCCCGTCCGGCCGCGACCGACGCTGGTGATGACGGTGCGGCCGTTCGACTTCGCCCAGCGCGTCGCGCAGCAGGCGCAGGGGATCGCGGTGGTGACGGTCGCCGACGCGCGCTGGGGCCGCTGCGACATCAAGACGACCGGGCTGCTGGCGAACGTCCTCGCCAAGGAGCACGCCCGGGGAGCCGGCGCCTTCGAGGCGTGGCTGGTCGGCGCCGACGGCGCGGTCGCCGAGGGCGCCTCGACCAACGCCTGGATCGTCGCCGGCGGCACGCTGGTGACGCCGCCGCTGACGCCGCGCATCCTGCCCGGCGTGATGCGCGCGGCGGTGCTGGAGGCGAGCGCACGAATTGCAGATGCGCGTCGAGGAGCGGCCGTTCACGGTCGCCGAGGCGTGCGCCGCCGACGAGGCGCTGATCACCTCGACGACGGTGCCGGTGCTCCCGGTAGTACGGATCGACGGCGCGGCCGTCGGTCGCGGAACGCCCGGTCCGGTCGCGGCGCGGCTGGCGGCGGCGGTCTGGGCGCGGATCGCCGGGCAGACCGGCTACCGGCCCTAGGTCACTGCGGCGGCGGCGGCATCCCGGGACCGCCCTGCCCGCCGGCACCCGGCCCCCGCCCGCGGCGGTCGCGCCAGCCGTCCGCCCGCCCCTCGAAGCGTTCGCGCACCGCGCGGGCGTTCGCGACGAAGGCCTTGCGGTCGGCGAGCGAGAGCTGCTGCAGGCCGGCGATCATCGCTGCCTGGTGGCGCGCCTTGACCGCGTTCGCCGTCTCGCGCTCGTCGTCCATCGCCCGCTTGAGCGCTGTCACGTCGAGCCGGTCGGCGTCGAGGACCGCGAGCATCCGGTCGCGCGCCGCGGCCATCGCGGCGTGGTCGCCGCGCGGGTCGGCGCCGCGCATCGCCGCGCGCATCGTCGCCCGGCCCGCCTCGCTGAGGCCGGCGAACATCGGGTTGCCGCGGTGCTCCGCCTCGCCTGCCATCGCGCCCGGCGGTGGCGGCGGGACCTGGGCCGCGAGCGGGGTCGCGGCCGCGAGCAGGAGGCCGAGCAGCACGGGCTTCATAGCGACTGTTCCTCGTCGGGCGTGGGGGTGAAGACCTGGGCGAAGGCGGTCGCGTCGTCGACGACGACCGGCGTCTTCGCGGGCGGCGGCGGGTGCGCGGGCGTCAGGAGGACCAGCCCGGCGGCGAGCGACGCGGCCAGCCCGGTGCCGAGCGCCCAGCGGAGATAGGGCCGGGGGGCAGGGAGCGCCCGGCGCGCGGCCGCGGCGGCGTCGCCGCCCGCGACCGGGGCCTGGGCCCAGGCCGCGAGGTCGGCGTCGAGCGCGCGCGCCGCGTCCTGCGCCGCGCGCAGCTCGGGGCTGGCGGCGATCACCGCCTGCGCCGTCGCCCGCTCGCCGTCGGGCCAGCGCGCCGGGTCGGCACCATAGGCCGCCAGGATCTCGGCGGCGCGGTCGTGGAAGAAGGGCTTCGTCATTCGTCTCTCGCCTGGGGCCGGTCGCCGTGCAGCAAGCGGCTGAGTTCACTACGCGCCCGCGACAATAATCCCTCGACCGCCTTGGGCGTCGTCTCGAGCACGGCGGCGACCTCGGCCATGCTCGCGCCCTCGCCGTGGAACAGGGTGATGGCGGCACGCTGGCGCGGATTGAGCTGCTGCATCGCGGCATCGACGCGCCGCGCCCGGGCATTGGCCTCGGCACTGGCGAAGGGGTCGGGCAGGTCGCTCGGCACGGCGGCCGCCGCCTCGATCGGGGCGACGATCTTCAGCCGCCGGCGGCGGTCGAGGCACTGATTGACGACGATGCGGCGGAACCAGCCGCCGACCGAGCCCTTGCTCGCGTCGAAGCGCGCCGCCTCGGTCCACAGCCGGGTCAGCGCCTGCTGCAGCGCGTCCTCGGCCTCGGCGCGGTCGCCGGCGACGCGCATCGCGACGCGCAATGACGGGCCGTAGAGTTCGCCGACAAGCTTGGTGAACGCCCGCGCGTCGCCCTCGGCCACGCGCGCCATCAGCGACGCCGAGGTGTCGACAGGCAGCATTCGCCCCACCTACGCGCGGCCGCGCGGCGATCCCCCGCGTCAGATCTCGTGGAACTCCTTGGCCGCGATCTCCCAGCTCTGCCCCTTGCGGAGCAGCGCGTCGAGGTCGGCGGTCTTGCCCTTGGCCGCCGCCGCGTTCTGCTCGGTGACCGCCACCTCGAAGGTCGCGGCGGGCGAGCACCAGATGACGCCGAGCGCCATCGGGAACGGCCCGAACGGCATGTCGATCAGCAGCTGCGCCATGATCCGGTTGGTCTCGTCATGGACCATGACCTTGGTCGTCTCGCCCTCGCGGATGTCGACGACCGAGACGGTCATCGTCGCCTCGTCGAACGCCAGCCCCTTGGTGCCGTTCGCGAACAGCAGCGGCTTGCCGTGCTCGCAGTGGAGCTGATGGTCGGGCGCGGCCTTCTTGTCGGTGAAGGCGTCGAACACGGCGTCGTTGTAGACGATGCAGTTCTGGAAGATCTCGACGAAGCTCGTGCCCTTGTGCGCGTGGGCGCGCTTCAGGATCTCGGGCATCGCCTTCTGCGCCGTGTCGACCGTCCGCGCGATGAAGCGCGCGCCGGCGCCGAGCGCGAAGCTGCACGGGTTCGCCGGCCGCTCGACCGAGCCGAACGGCGTCGACGGCGACCGCGTGCCGACGCGCGAGGTCGGCGAATACTGGCCCTTGGTCAGCCCGTAGATCTCGTTGTTGAACAGCAGCACCTGGACGTCGAGGTTGCGCCGCAGCAGGTGGAGCATGTGGTTGCCGCCGATGCTGAGGCCGTCGCCGTCGCCGGTGATGATCCACACGTCGAGGTCGGGGTTCGCCAGCTTCACCCCGGTCGCCACCGCCGGCGCGCGGCCGTGGATGGTGTGGAAGCCGTAGGTCTCCATGTAATAGGGGAAGCGCGACGAGCAGCCGATGCCGCTGACGAACACGGTCCGCTCGGGCGGCGTGCCGATCTCGGGCATGGTCCGCTGCACCGCCTTCAGGATCGCATAGTCGCCGCAGCCCGGGCACCAGCGGACCTCCTGGTCGGTCGCCCAGTCGGCGGGGACGGTGATGCGCGTCATGTCGTTCATGCCGAAACTCCTAGCGCGCGCCTCGATCGCCGCCTCGATCTCGGCGATCTTGAAGGGCTGGCCGCTGACCTTGTTGAGCGGCCGGGCGTCGACGAGATACTGGTCGCGCAGCACCGTCTTCAGCTGGCCGGTATTCATCTCGGGCACCAGCACCTTGTCGTAGCCCTTCAGCAACTCGCCCAGGTTCGCCGGCAGCGGCCAGATGTGGCGCAGGTGGATGTGGGCGACGTCCATGCCCTTCGCCCGCGCGCGCTGGACCGCCTTGGCGATGGGGCCGTAGGTCGAGCCCCAGCCGACGAGCACCAGCGGCCCGCGCTCCGGTCCCTGGTCGACCGCCTGCAGCGGGATCGTCCGGGCGACGTTCGCCACCTTCTGCGCGCGAATGTCGGTCATCGCCTGGTGGTTGGCGGCCTCGTAGTTGATGTTGCCGGTCTTCACCGACTTCTCGATGCCGCCGATGCGGTGGGTCAGGCCGGGCGTGCCGGGCTTGATCCAGATGCGCGCGAGCGTGTCGGGGTCGCGCTGGTAGGGGTTGACGTGTCCCTCCGGGTGCAGGTCCGTGTGGAAGGTCACCGGGAACGGCGCGAAGTCGGCGATGTCAGGCACGCGCCACGGCTCGGCGGCGTTGGCGATATAGCCGTCGGTCAGGACCATGACCGGCGTCATGAACTGGGTGGCGATGCGGCACGCCTCGATCGCCACCTCGAAGCAGTCGGACGGCGAGCGCGTCGCCAGCACGACCAGCGGCGCGTCGCCGTTGCGGCCGTAGACCGCCTGGTAGAGGTCGCTCTGCTCGGTCTTGGTCGGCAGGCCCGTCGACGGGCCGCCGCGCTGCGAGTTGACGATGACCAGCGGCAGCTCGGTGATGATCGCCAGCCCCAGCGCCTCGCCCTTGAGCGCGATGCCCGGCCCGCTCGACGAGGTGACGCCGAGCGCGCCGGCATAGCTCGCGCCGATCGCCGAGCAGATCGCGGCGATCTCGTCCTCGGCCTGGAAGGTGGTGACGCCGAACTCCTTCAGCCGGGCGAGCGCGTGGAGGATCGGCGACGCCGGCGTGATCGGGTAGGAGCCGAAGAACATCGGCAGGTTCGCCAGCTTCGCCCCCGCGACGAGGCCGAGCGCCAGGCTCTCGCCGCCGGTGACGGTGCGGTAGAAGCCCGGCGCGGCGTCGGCGGCGTCGACCGCGAACTGCTTCAGCGGCCCGTCGAGCTCGGCCGTCTCGCCGTAGGCATGGCCGGCGTTGAGCGCCGCGGCATTGGCCTCGGCGAGCACCGGGTTCTTCGAGAACTTGGTCTTCAGCCAGTCGATCAGCGGCTCGCGGCTGCGGTCGAACATCCAGAGCGCCAGCCCCAGCGTCCACATGTTCTTGCAGCGCAGGGCCTCCTTGTTGCCCAGCCCGAACGCCTTGACCGCCTCGAGCGTCTGCCGGCTGATGTCGAACGCCATCACCTGCCAGCGCGCGAGGCTGCCGTCCTCGAGCGGGTTCGAGGTGTAGCCGGCCTTGGCGAGGTTGCGGGTGGAGAACTCGCCCGAATCGATGATGACGAGGCCGCCGGCGCGGAGGTCGCCGACGTTCACCTTGAGCGCGGCCGGGTTCATCGCCACCAGCACGTCGGGCTCGTCGCCCGCGGTCTCGATGCCGCCCGCGCCGAAATTGATCTGGAAGGCGCTGACGCCGAAGGTCGTGCCCTGCGGCGCGCGGATCTCGGCGGGGAAGTCGGGGAAGGTGGCGAAGTCGTCGCCGGCCAATGCGGTCGACAGGGTGAACTGGCCGCCGGTCAGCTGCATCCCGTCGCCGCTGTCGCCGGCGAAGCGGACGACCATCGTCTCGGCATGGGCCTTTTCGGGTGCGGGAAGGGGCTCGTCGAACGCAGAGAGCGCAGTCGCCATTAACTATTTCCGAAGGTTCTGGATCGGTTCCCGTCTACTCCCGGCCGGTCAGGGGGGCCAAGAAGTTTTTCTGTAACATGCCGCGAGCGTCAGGATCGACCGCGCGTGGCGCGCCGCCACCCCCGCCCGGTCGCTGCCGTAGCCGCCGCCCAGCGTCGAGGCGAGCGGCAGCGCCCGCGCGATGCAGGTCGCGGCGACGAAGCGGTCGCGCGCGGCGAGGCCGCCGTCGCTCAGCGCCAGCCGGCCGAGGCGGTCGTCGGCGTGCGGGTCGACACCCGCCTGGTAGACCACGAGGTCGGGCCGCGCGGCGTCGAGGAAGCGCGGCAGCTCGTCGGCGAGGACCGCGAGATAAGCGTCGTCGCTCATGCCGTCCGGCAGCTCGACGTCGCGCGTCGACCGCGCCTTCCGCACCGGGAAGTTCTTGGCGCCGTGCAGCGACAGGGTGGCGACGCGCGGCTCGGCGGCGAAGATCGTCGCGGTGCCGTCGCCCTGGTGGACATCGAGGTCGACGACGGCGACGCGGGCGACGCTCCCCTCGGCCAGCAGGCGGGCGGCGGCGACGGCGATGTCGTTGAACACGCAGTAGCCCGCGCCGCCGTCGGGCAGCGCATGGTGGCTGCCGCCCGCCGTGTTGGCGGCGAAGCCGGCCGTCAGCGCCAGCCGCGCCGCGAGCCACGTCCCGCCGATGACCAGCTGCGACCGCCGGACCATCGCCGGCGTCACCGGGAAGCCGATCCGCCGCTCCTGCGCGCGGGTCAGCGTGCCGTCGAACACCGCCGCGACATAGTCCGGGTCGTGCACCGCCTCGAGCCAGTCGCGCGGCGCGGGCTCGGGCACGCGCCGGTCGAACGCCGCGCCCGAGGCGTCGAGCGCGGCCATCAGCAGCCCGTACTTGTCCATCGGAAAGCTGTGACCGGGAGGCAGCGCGGCGACGTAGTCGGGGTGATGGACGAGGGCGATGGTCACTGGCTGACGAAGGACGGCCTCAACGGTCGCAGCCGCGACTCGCGGCAGTGGACGGGATGGTGGTCGTAGCTCGCGGGATCGCAGACCGGAAGCGGCGCGGCGGTCGCAGCCGCGGCGCTCAGCCGCTCCAGCTCGGTCAGCCGCGTACGGTACGCCGCCGCCGCGCAGGCGTCGTCGCGGCAGCGGTCGAGCGCGCGGCGGAAGGCGCCGCGGCCGGCCCGCGCCTGCCGGGCGGCGTCGGGGTTGGCGCCGTTGGCGACCGCCGCGAAAGCCTGCTCGACCCGGGCGTCCAGGGCGTCGAGCGGCGGCGGCGCGCTCGCCGGCGGCAGAGCGGCGGCGATCGTCTCAGCGGGAACCGTCGCGGCCGTCGTGACCGGCGGTGACGGCGCGGGTGCGGGCGGCGGCGCGGCGTCGGTCCGCGGCGCGGCGTCGGTCCGCGACGCGGCGGCCGGCGACGGGCGCGGCAAGTTGGCTTGGACGGGTGACGGCGCAGCCTCCGTGGCCTGCGGCTGCGGCGGGCTCGGCTCCGGCACCGCTCGCGCCGTCCTCGTCGGACGTGCTACCTCCGCCGTCGACGATTTTGCCGGAGCGGGAGCCGGAACAGGCGCGGGCGACACGGCGACCGGCTGATCGTCGGCGGCGGGGGCGGGACGGCGTTGCCCGCAAGGGCGCCGCCGGCTGGCTCGGCCGCGGTCGGCGCGGGTTCAGCCGGGGTCGCGGGCGCGGACGGCGCGGGCTCGGCCGGGGTAGCGGGCGCCGCCGCCAGCGGTGGAGCATCTGCGGCGGGAGCGACCGGACGCGTCGCAGTCGCGGCCGGGATCACCACCACCTGCGGCCGGCCGCGCGTCAGCAGCAGCCAGACGATCACGCCACCCTGCAGCAGCAGCGCGACCGCCAGGATGATCCGCCACGGCGGCGTGCGGGGGCCGGCTGCCGCGCTCGCCGGCGGCACCGGCGCGGCCATCGGCGCCGGCACTTCCGCTGCCGCCGGCTGGCTCGGCCGGAGCGGCGGCGGCGGGTCGGGCGCGCGAGATGCCGGCGCGTCGATGCTGCCGCCGAGCGGCACCGCCCCGAACAGCTCGGCCGCGCGCCGCTGCCGCCATCCCTCGTCTGCGTCCATCATCGTTCCTTGCCAGCGGCTTAACGAGGCTTGGCGCATTGCGTTGCACCCGCTCGCCGGCCCGGGGCGGGTCAATAGCCGCCGCGCAGTTCCTCCAGCCGCTGCTGATAGACGTCGGCGACGCACGCGCCGGTGGTGCAGCGCCCGCGACGGTTGAGGAAGTCGACCTCGCCGTCCTGCAGCTCGCGCAGCGACCGGGGCTGCGCCGCCACGACACGCGCGTAGCGGCGGGACAGCTCGCGGTCGAGCGCGGCCAGTTCCGGGTCGCCGCAGATCAGCCGCGTGACGACGGCGTGCGCGCGCCGGCAGTTGAAGCTCGTCCGCGGCCCGCCCGGGGCAGCGACCGACCGCGGCCGGTGCCCGTCGAAGCTCGGCGGCGAACGGTACGGCGAGGCGTCGGGCGTCGCCGCCTCCACCCCGTCCGTCCGGCGCTGGCGCGCGCGCGGCGGCGCGGTAGGCGCGGCCGCTGACGAAGCGGCGGGTGCGGCGCGGGCCTCGGTGCGGACTCCATATCCCGCAGCGCGGTGGTGCACCGTCGGCGCGGCGGCCGGGAGTTCGAGCGTCGTCAGGCGACGACGGGTCACGACGCGGCGGCGCGTCGCTGCGGGGCGGCGCATCACCGTGGCGGCTCGCCGCGTGGCGGGGCGTCGCTGCGCGGAGGCGCATCCTCCCGCGTCGGCGCGGCGGCGAGGCTCGCGGCCAGCGGGTCTATAGCGACCGCGGCACCGGCGACCGGCGGAGCATCGGGGCGTGGCGCCGCCGGCGCGGTTCGCACTGGCGCGACGCTGGCGGCAGGCGCTCCCGCCGCCGGGTCGGGGGTTTCCGCCGGCAGCGATGCCGGGGCGACGACGACCTGCGGCCGGGCCGGGGCCAGCAGCAGCCAGATGATCGCCGCGCCCTGCGCCAGCAGGACCAGCGTCAGAACCACCGGCCACAGCGGCAGCGCCGGCCCTCGCCGCGCGCCGATCGCAGGAGTAGCGGGCGCGGCGGTGCGCGTTCCGGCGGGCAGCGGCGCGGCGGGCGACCGCGGCGGGATGGCCGGCTTCGCCGCAGTGGCCGCGGGATCCGCAGAGGCCGGCGGGTCGATCCGCGGCGGCCGCGCGATCGGCTCCGCAGGGGCTAGCGGCGCCATCCGCGGCGGCGGCCCGACGGGCTCCGCCGGTGTCAGGGGCACCATCCGCGGCCGCGAGGCACCCGGCTCCGGCGGCTCCGGCGGCTGCGGGGCGCGCGCCGCCGGCCCGCGCGGCGCGGTGTCGTCGATGTTGCCGCCCAGCGGGACGGCCCCGAACAACTCGGCCGCGCGCCGCTGCCGCCACGTCTCGTCTGAGTCCATCGCCTGGGTCCTTGACCAGCCGCCAACGATTACCGCCGCCACTCGTTGCACCGGCGCGTCCGCGGGGCATCCCTCGCCGTCCGGCGCGCGACGCGGCAGTGGCGGCGGCGGCGGCGGCGCGCTAGAACGGCGCCAATCCAAGGGAGCCCGCCATGTCCGCCACGCCGTTCGTCCGTCCCGACGTCGCCAACCTGCTCGCCATGCTCGCCGCAGCACCCGGGCCGAAGATGGAGGAGGGCACGCCGGCGGCGGCGCGGATGATGATGCGGACGATGCGCGAGATGACCGAGCGGCCGCGCGGCGAGCTCGCCCACGTCCGCGACTTTACCATTCCCGGTCCGGCGGGCGACATCCCGGCGCGCGTCTACAGCGCCGTCGCCGCCCCCGCGCCAGGGCCGGTGGTCGTCTTCTTCCACGGCGGCGGCTGGGTCATCGGCGACCTCGAGACGCACGACCCGCTGTGCGCCGAGATCGCCCGCGTGCTCGCGCTGACGGTCGTCAGCGTCGATTACCGGCTCGCCCCCGAACACCGCTTCCCGGCGGCGACCGAGGACTGCCTCGCGGCGATGCAGTGGCTGGCGTCGACGCCGCGCGCCGTCGGCCACGAGATCACCGGCCTGATCCCCGCGGGCGACAGCGCCGGCGGCAACCTCGCCGCGGTCTGCACCCAGCACCTGCACGGCAAGCTGGCGGTGCCGATCGTCGCCCAGTGGCTGATCTACCCGGGCGTCGACATGGCGGCGAGCGGCGGCTCGCTGACCGAGTTCGCCGACGGCTATCTGCTGACCGCGCCGGGCATGCGCTGGTTCATGGATCACTACATGGGCGAGACGCCCGACCTGCTCCACCCCTATGCCTCGCCGCTGCACGCCGAGACGCTCGCCGGCCTGCCGCCGGCGATGGTCTTCACCTGCGGCCTCGATCCCCTGCGCGACCAGGGCCGCGCCTATGCCGCCAAGCTGATCGCCGCCGGCGTCGACGTCTCGTTCCTCGAGGCGGCCGGGCAGATCCACGGCTGCATGAACCTGCGCGCGGCGATCCCGAGCACGCAGGGCGACCTCCACGCCTGCCTCGCCGCCCTGAAGCTGCTGATCGGCGACGCCGCGGCCCCGGCGCTGGCCCAGGCGGCGGAGTGACCGAGCACGCCCGGGTCGCCGCCCTGCCCTACCGGCCGGGCGTCGGCATCATGCTGCTGAACGCCGAGGGCAAGGTGTTCACCGGCCAGCGGCTCGATTCGAAGCTCGAGGCGTGGCAGATGCCGCAGGGCGGGATCGACGACGGCGAGGAGCCGCGCGCGACCGCCTTCCGCGAGCTGGCCGAGGAGACCGGCATCACCAAGGCCGAGATCATCGGCGAATCGCACGGCTGGCTGACCTACGACCTGCCCGACGATCTCGTCGGCACGGTCTGGCGCGGCCGCTATCGCGGGCAGCGGCAGAAGTGGTTCGCCATGCGCTTCCTGGGGGACGACGGCGACATCGACATCGCCACCGCCCACCCCGAGTTCCGCGCCTGGCGCTGGTCGACGCTCGACGAGCTCGATCGCCTGATCGTGCCGTTCAAGCGCGACCTCTACCAGGCGGTGATCGCCGAGTTCCGCCACCTGATCGGCTAGCAGCGCCCGCCGGCTAGAAACGCACGCCGACACGCGCGACGACGCCGTCCTCGCGGTTGCGCTGCAGCCGCCCGGGGGCGATCGCCGGCAGGTCGTTGCCGACATAGCTGAGGCCGAGGACGACGACGCGCAGCAGCCGCGCCTCGACGCCGCCCTGCCAGTCGGTCTTGACCCCGCCCGTGCCGAGCGCGCGGAAGCCGGCGAACGCCCCCGCCTCGCGCCCGACGGCGACGCGCAGCGTCAGCGGCGTCGCCGGGATGCCCGCCGCGGCGCGCGCCTGCAGGTAGAGGTTGCCGCCCGGCACCGCCCCCTGGCCGGGCGCATAGTTGGCGGCGAGCGTCAGCGTCGCCGGCCCGAGCGCCCCGGCGACGCTGGCGAAGACCTCGCCATTGGCCGCCTCGCCGCCCGGGTGGAGATAGGCGATGGCGCCCGCGCTCGGCGTAACCAGCCCGAAGCTGCGGCTCCACCCGGCCGACACGTCGATCTCCGCCGCGCGCGTCCCGACGGCATAGCGGCCGCGCGACGACGAGATCGCCTCGACCCCGGCGGACCAGTCCCCGGCCGCGCCGCTGACGCTGGCATCGGCGACCGGCTGCCGGTCGCTCAGCGACACGCCGCGGAAGCGATAGTCGCTGAGGACGTCGGCCGAGACGGCGACCTGCGCCGCGGCCGGCGCGGCGGCGATCGCCAGCAGCGTGTTGCATCCCAGCAACAGGCGGCCGGCCTTACGGAAACTCACGCCACGCCGCGGGTGCATAATAATCGGGCACCTGCGCCGCCGAGGCTCAAAAAGCAAGCAGCGGCGCCGGCCCGATCAGAACAGGACGCCGACCTCGAACACGCCGCGCGTCTGCGACCGGTCGGTGCCGTTGCTGCCGAAGACGAAGCCCGGGGTCGTGTGGCTAGCCTTGACGTACGACAGCTCGGCGCGGGCGAAGAAGATCTTGTAGGTATAGGTCGGCGTCACCGTCAGCGACCACGCCTCGCTGCCCGTGCCGTAGAGGAAGTTCGCCCCCGTCCCCCCGGCGTGCCCGACGAGCTGACATACTCGCCGCGCCCCGACAGGCTGAACGCCGGCGTCACCGCATAGCGCGCCAGCACCGCCCCGCCCCAGGTGTCGGCCGACGTCGTGCCGAGGAACGGCAGCGCGTCGACATGGGTGTACTGGAGGTAGGGCTGGAACACCCACTTGCCCTTGGTCCGGGTGTAGATCAGGTTGTAGATCTGCTGGTTGTTGAGCACCGGGCTGGTGACGAAGGTCGACTTGGTCGTCGTCTTGGTGTTGCCCTGCGCGGCGAAGGCGAGCACGTCGGCGGGGTCGATCGTCCACGCGACGAGGCCCGAGATCGTGCTGTACTTGCTCGAATAATAGCCGTCGGTCAGCGCCACCGAGAAGGCCAGCGGGCCGTGCGTATAGTTCGCCTGCACCCCCTTCGACACCGCCGGCTCGAGGTTCCACAGCAGGCCGCGGTCGATGTTCATGTTCTCGAAGGTGAAGGTGTACTCGGCGCCGATCAGCGTCGGCAGCTTGCCGACCTGGACCGAGAAGGCCGACGTCGGCGCGATCTTGACGAAGGCCTGCGGGATCGGCCCGAAGGTCGCCTCGTTGGTCCGCGACGCGCGCAGATAGGACACGCCGAGCGAGGGCAGCGAATAGATGCCGGCCTGCGCCATGAACTGGAACACGCCGTCGACCTTCTGGACGACGACCTGCCCGTTCGAGATGTCGCCGAACGAGCTGTGGTCGCCCGGTACGCTATGGTCCTGGAAGCGGCCGATGCCCGACAGCGCGCCGTTGACATAGACCTTGCCGAGCCCGTCGATGTCGAAGCTGACCGGAGTCGCGGCATAGGCGAGCGGACCGGCCAGCGCGGGCAGCAGCGCCGGAGCGGCAGGGGCGGCCTCGGCCGGGGCGGCGGCGGCGGCCGGCGGCGTGGCGGCGGGCGCCTCCTGCGCGGCGGCGGGCATGGCGGCAAAGCTGGCAACTGACGCGGCGGCGGCGAGGACCCTGTTCATCTTTTTCTCCCTGCTCCCTGATGGAGCCCCGGCGGCACCGCCGGCTGCTCGCGTTGTGCAACGCAACATCCGTGCCATTCGCGGGGAGAAGCGGCCCGCCGCCGTCAAGCGGGCATAAAAAGCGGGCCGGAGGTCGAAACCACCGGCCCGAGTAAAATCCTTGGGGAGGATCGCCTTTCGGCCCGTTTCTTGTGCACTGCAGCAAAAACGATTGCAAGTGGAAAAGTTGGTTAGCGGTGCAGATTCCATTCCCGCGTTGACCCGTTCCACGTCCGTTCTATAGCCGGGGGCGATGACCGACCTGTTCTCCGCGACGACCACCACGAGCGATTACGACGCCCGCCACATCGAGGTGCTCGAGGGCCTCGAGCCGGTCCGCCGCCGCCCCGGCATGTACATCGGCGGCGTCGACGAGCGCGCGCTCCACCATCTCGCCTCCGAAGTGCTCGACAACGCGATGGACGAGGCGGTCGCCGGCCATGCGACGCGGATCGAGGTGACGCTGGCTGCCGGCAACCGGCTGACGATCGCCGACAACGGCCGCGGCATCCCGGTCGACGACCATCCGAAATACCCGGGCAAGTCGGCGCTCGAGGTGATCCTGACGACGCTGCACTCGGGCGGCAAGTTCTCCGGCAAGGCCTATGCGACCAGCGGCGGCCTGCACGGCGTCGGCGTGTCGGTGGTCAACGCGCTCGCCGCCGAGCTGACGGTGGAGGTCGCGCGCGGCAAGGCGCTGTTCCGCCAGAGCTTCGCCCGCGGCCACGCGACGACGCCGCTCGAGGCGCTCGGCCCGGTCAGCGGGCGGCGCGGCACGACCGTCAGCTTCGTGCCCGACGCCGAGATCTTCGGCGGCGACGCCGCGTTCAAGCCGGCGCGCCTCTACCGGCTGGCGCGGTCGAAGGCGTACCTGTTCGGCGGCGTCGAGATCCGCTGGAAGTGCGACCCCGAGCTGATCGCCGACGCGACGCCGGCGGCGGCGACCTTCCAGTTCCCCGGCGGCCTCGCCGACCATCTGACCGAGCAGCTCGGCGACCGCGAGCGCGTCGTCCCCGACCTGTTCACCGGCCGCGCCGACCTGCCCGAGGGGCGCGGCGCGGTCGAATGGGCGGTCGCCTGGCCGACCTGGGGCGAGGGCGCGGCGAGCTATTACTGCAACACCATTCCCACGCCCGACGGCGGCACGCACGAGGCGGGCTTCCGCGCCGCGCTGACGCGCGGGATCAAGGGCTTCGGCGCGCTCGTCGGCAACAAGCGCGCCGCCGAGCTGACGCCCGAGGACGTGATGACCGGCAGCGAGCTGATGCTCTCCCTGTTCATCCGCGACCCCCAGTTCCAGAGCCAGACCAAGGACCGGCTGACCAGCCCCGAGGCGACGCGGCTGGTCGAGGCGGCGATCCGCGACCATTTCGACCACTGGCTGGCGGGCAACGAGGGCCGCGCCCGCACCCTGCTCGGCGTGCTGCTCGAACGCATGGACGAGCGCCTGCGCCGCCGCGCCGAGGCGCTCGACAAGCGCAAGACGGCGACCAACAAGCGCACCGTCCGCCTGCCCGGCAAGCTGACCGACTGCACGCGCACGGGCGCGGTCGGCACCGAGCTGTTCATCGTCGAGGGCGACTCGGCCGGCGGCTCGGCCAAGCAGGCGCGCGACCGGGCGACGCAGGCGGTGCTGCCGATCCGCGGCAAGATCCTCAACGTCGCGTCGGCCAACGCCGCCAAGATCGGCGCCAACAGCGAGGTCGGCGACCTGATCCAGGCGCTCGGCTGCGGCACGCGCGACCGCTTCTCGCCCGAGGCGCTGCGCTACGAGAAGATCGTCATCATGACCGACGCCGACGTCGACGGCGCGCACATCGCGACGCTGCTGATGACCTTCTTCTTCCAGGAGATGCCGGGGCTGGTCCAGGCCGGGCGGCTGTACCTCGCGCAGCCGCCGCTGTTCCGCCTCGCCGCCGGCGGCACGGTCGAATACGCCCGCGACGAGGCGCACCGCGCCGAGCTGATGCGGACCGTGTTCAAGGGGAGGAAGGTCGAGGTCGGCCGCTTCAAGGGGCTGGGCGAAATGGCGTCGAGCGCAGCTGCGCGAGACGACGATGGACCCCGCGCGCCGCACCCTGCTGCGCGTGACGATGCCGACCGACCCCGACGCGCGCAGCGACGTCCGCGGCCTCGTCGACCGCCTGATGGGGCGCAACCCCGAGCACCGCTTCGCCTTCATCCAGGCGAGCGCGCGCGAGGTCGAGGCGGCGGCGATCGACGCCTGACGGTGCCGCCTCGCCCGCTTGAGCCGCCCCGCCCCGCCTCCTAGGTAGAGGCGATGCGTACCCCCGCCGGCCGCCCGCCCGACCCGGAAGCCTCGCGCGATCGCTTCGCCGAGGAGGCGGCGACCTTCGCCGTCAAGGGCCGCGACACGCCCGACCTCGACGCCGGCGTCGCCGCGATCCGCAACGTCCTGCGCACGCTCCCCGCCCGGCCCGGCGTGTACCGGATGCTCGATGCCGCCGGCGACGTCCTCTACGTCGGCAAGGCGCGGGCGCTCAAAAGCCGCGTCACCAACTACACGCAGGTCACGCGCCTGCCCCGCCGCCTGCAGCGGATGGTCGCCCAGACGCGCGGCATGGAGGTGGTGACGACCAACAGCGAGGCCGAGGCGCTGCTGCTCGAAGCACAGCTGATCAAGCGCTTCCGCCCGGCGTACAACGTCCTGCTGCGCGACGACAAAAGCTTCCCCTTCATCTTCCTGCGCGAGGACCACGCCTTCCCGCGCATCGCCAAGCACCGCGGCGCGCGCGTCGGCAAGGGCGTGTTCTACGGCCCGTTCGCCAGCGCCGGCGCGGTCAACACGACGCTCAATGCGCTGCAGAAGGTGTTCCTGCTGCGCTCGTGCTCGGACAGCTTCTTCGCCAACCGCTCGCGCCCGTGCCTGCTCCACCAGATCAAGCGCTGCTCGGCGCCGTGCGTCGGGCGGATCGAGCCCGAGGCCTATGCCGAGCTCGTCGCCGACGCCAAGGGCTTCCTCTCGGGGCGCAGCCAGGAGGTGCAGAAGAAGCTCGGCGGCCAGATGCAGGCGGCGGCGGCGGCGATGGACTTCGAGCGCGCCGCCGTCGTCCGCGACCGGCTGCGCGCGCTGACCTACATCCAGGGCAGCCAGGCGATCAACGCCGGCGACGACGCCAAGGACGCCGACGTCATCGCGCTCGCCTGCCGCGCCGGCACGATGTGCATCCAGGTGTTCTTCATCCGCGGCGGCCAGAACTGGGGCCACCGCGCCTTCTTCCCGGCGCACACCAGCGACGTCGCCGAGGACGAGGTGCTGTCGGCCTTCCTCGCCCAGTTCTACGACGACGTGCCCTGCCCGCGCGAGGTGCTGCTCGACCGCACGCTGGCCGAGGCCGAGCTGCTCGCCGACGCCTTGTCCGAGCGCGCGGGCAAGCGCGTCGCGCTGCGCCACGCCCAGCGCGGCACCGGGCGCAAGCTCGTCGAGCAGGCCAAGCGCAACGCCGAGGAGGCGCTCGACCGCCGCCTCGCCGAGGCGACGACGCAGGGCAAGCTGCTCGCCGAGCTGGCCGAGGTGTTCGACCTCGCCGAGCCGCCGAAGCGCATCGAGGTCTACGACAACAGCCACATCATGGGCACGAATGCCCTCGGCGCGATGATCGTCGCCGGGCCGGAGGGGTTCCGCAAGAACGCCTACCGCAAGTTCAACATGAAGGACGCGCAGGTCGGCGGCACCGCGATCACGCCCGGCGACGACTTCGGCATGATGAAGGCGATGCTCGGCCGCCGCTTCGCCCGGCTCGAGCGCGAGGACCCCGACCGGACCAGCGGCGACTGGCCCGACCTGCTGCTGATCGACGGCGGCCGCGGGCAGCTGAACAGCGTCCTCGAGGTCATGGGCGAGCTCGGCGTCCACAACGTCGCCGTCGTCGGCGTCGCCAAGGGCCCCGACCGCAACGCCGGGCGCGAGACCTTCTACCTGCCCTCGGGCCGCGAGCTGACGCTGCCGCCGAACAGCCCCGTGCTGTTCTTCCTCCAGCGGCTGCGCGACGAGGCGCACCGCTTCGCCATCGGCGCCCACCGGGCCAAGCGGTCGAAGGCGATCGTCGCCAATCCCTTGGACGACGTTCCCGGCATCGGCCCGGCGCGCAAGCGCGCGCTGCTGATGCACTTCGGCACCAGCCGGGCGGTGCGCGGCGCGACGCTCGAGGACCTGGAGAAGGCGCCCGGGATCAGCAAGGCGACCGCCGCCGCCCTCCACGGCCACTTCCACCCGCGGGGGTGAGCGCCGGCGGACCGGCGGTCCCCGCCTCAGATGTCGAGGTTGGCGACCGACAGCGCGTTGTCCTGGATGAAGGCGCGGCGCGGCTCGACGATGTCGCCCATCAGCTTGGTGAAGATCTCGTCGGCGAGGTCGGCCTCGTCGGCGGTGACGCGGAGCAGCGCGCGCGCCTGCGGATCGAGCGTCGTCTCCCACAGCTGCTCGGCGTTCATCTCGCCCAGCCCCTTGTAGCGCTGGACGGCGAGCCCCTTGCGCCCGGCCTCGAGCACCGCGTCGAGCAGCTCCGACGGCCGCCGGACGATGCGCTCGCCGAGCCGCGCCGGAGCGGCATAGGTCGCCGCCTCCTCCAGCCCCAGCGCGTGCAGCTTGCGCGCCTCGGCCGAGGCGAGCAGCGCCGCGTCGACGATATAATGGTCGGTGACGCCGCGCAGCAGGCGGGTCAGGTGATAGCCGCCCTCCGCCGCCGGCTCGGCGACCCAGCCCTGGACGTCGTCGGTCGCGTCGAGCCACGCCGCCGTCCGCGCCGCCGCCGCCGCCAGCGCGTCGCGGTCGAGATCGGGCGCGAGCCCGCCGGTCAGCGCCAGCGCCTCGATGATCCGCGAGTCGTAGCGCTGCGGCACATAGGTCATCAGCGTCTTCAGCCGCCGCGCATGCTCGACCAGCGCGCGCAGGTCGTCGCCCGTCCGCCGCTCGCCCGAGGCGGTGTCGAGCGCCAGTCCGCCGAGGCCGCTGTCGACGAGGTAATCGTCGAGCGCGGCGTCGTCCTTCAGGTACACCTCCGACCGGCCGCGCGAGACTTTGTAAAGCGGCGGCTGGGCGATGTAGAGGAAGCCGCCGCGGATCAGCTCGGGCATCTGGCGGTAGAAGAAGGTCAGCAGCAGCGTGCGGATATGCGCGCCGTCGACGTCGGCGTCGGTCATGATGACGACCTTGTGGTAGCGCAGCTTCTCGATCTTGAACTCGTCGCGGCCAATGCCGCAGCCCAATGCCTGGATCATCGTCCCGATCTCGCGGCTCGACAGCATCCGGTCGAAGCGCGCGCGCTCGACGTTGAGGATCTTGCCGCGCAAGCGGGAGGATCGCCTGGTAGGCGCGGTTGCGCCCCTGCTTGGCCGAGCCGCCGGCCGAGTCGCCCTCGACGAGGAACAGCTCGGACTTGGCGGGGTCGCGCTCCTGGCAGTCGGCGAGCTTGCCGGGCAGGCTGGCGATGTCGAGCGCGCCTTTCCGCCGCGTCAGGTCGCGCGCCTTCTTCGCCGCCTCGCGCGCGGCGGCGGCGTCGATGATCTTGCCCATGATCGTCCGGGCGTGCGCCGGGTTCTCCTCGAGCCACTCGGCGAGCTTGTCGGCGATCAGCGCCTCCAGCGGCTGGCGAACCTCGCTGGAGACGAGCTTGTCCTTGGTCTGGCTCGAGAACTTCGGGTCGGGCAGCTTGACCGAGATGATCGCCGTCAGCCCTTCGCGCATGTCGTCGCCGGTCAGCGCGACCTTCTCCTTCTTCAGCGCGCCCGACTTCTCGGCGTAATTGTTGAGGGTGCGGGTCAGCGCGGCGCGGAACGCGGCGAGGTGGGTGCCGCCGTCGCGCTGCGGGATGTTGTTGGTGAAGCAGAGGACCTGCTCGTAATAGCTGTCGTTCCATTCGAGCGCGACGTCGATGCCGATGTCGTCGCGCTCGCCGTGGATGGCAACCGGAGCGGGGATAAGCGCACTCTTCGACTTATCCAGATAGGCGACGAAGGCGGCGATCCCGCCCTCGTAGAACAGCTCGATGCTGACCGGCTCGACGTGGCGGGCGTCGGTCAGGACCAGGCGGACGCCCGAGTTGAGGAACGCCAGCTCGCGGAAGCGGTGTTCCAGCTTGGCGAAATCGAACTCGACCGTCTTGAACGTCGCCGGCGAAGGCAGGAACGTCACCTCGGTCCCCCGCCGGTCGCCCTGCGGTCCGACGACGGCGAGCGGCTCGACACGGTCGCCGTGGCGGAACTCCATCGCGTGCTCGTGGCCCTCGCGCCAGATGCGCAGCTTGAGCCATTCGGACAGCGCATTGACGACGCTCACGCCCACGCCGTGCAGGCCGCCGCTAACCTTATAGGCGTTTTCGTCCGAATTGTTGAACTTGCCGCCGGCGTGCAGCTGGGTCATCACCAGCTCGGCGGCGCTGACGCCTTCCTCGCTGTGGATGCCGGTCGGGATGCCGCGGCCGTTGTCGGCGACGGTGACGCTGCCGTCGGCGTTCAGGCGGATGTCGATGCGGTCGCAATAGCCGGCCAAGGCCTCGTCGATGGCGTTGTCGCTGACCTCGAACACCATGTGGTGGAGGCCCGAGCCGTCGTCGGTGTCGCCGATGTACATGCCGGGCCGCTTGCGCACGGCGTCGAGGCCGCGCAGGACCTGGATCGAATCCGCGCCGTAGTCGGCCTCGGGCTGGTTGGTTTCGTCGGACAATGCTTTCCCCTCGGCGCGGGGAGCCGCACCGGTTTATTACACTTCCATATAGGGATTCGCGCGCGCGTACGCGAGGGTTAAGCGACTTGGCCCTGCTCGACGTGGAGGCGCTGCGCCTCGAGCCCGGCGAACAGCGCCGCCTCGGTCCCCGTCAGCCACACCTGCCCGTGGCTGGCGAGCCGCTCGAACAGCGCGGCGCGGCGGCGCGGGTCGAGGTGCGCGGCGACCTCGTCGAGCAGCAGCACCGGCGGCCGCCCGGTCCGCGCGGCGACAAGCCCGGCATGGGCGAGGATCAGGCCGAGGAGCAGCGCCTTCTGCTCGCCCGTCGAGCTGCGCGCCGCCGGCTGGCCCTTGGCGGCATGATGGACGACGAGGTCGGTGCGGTGCGGCCCGGCCGTGGCACGGCCCGCGGCGGCGTCGAGGGCCCGGTTCCGCGCCAGCGTCGCCGCGAGATCGCCGTCCGCGGCGTCGGCGAGCGCGATGCCGGCGCGCGGAAAATCGCCGTCGGGCGCTGCGGCGAGCGCATCGGCGAGCGCCGCCACCGCCGCGGCGCGCGCCGCCGCGACGCGCGCGCCATGCTCGGCCATCGCCCGCTCGAGGCTGGCGAGCCAGGCGGGGTCTGCCGCCGCCTCTCCGGTCAGCAGCCGGGTCCGCGCGCGCATCGCGGCGTCGTAGCGCGTGACCTCACCCGCGTGCGCCGGATCGAGCGCCAGCACCAGCCGGTCGAGGAAGCGCCGCCGCGCGCTCGCCGTGTCGACGAACAGGCGGTCCATCGCCGGCGTCAGCCACAGGACCGACAGCCACTCGGCGAGCGCCGCGCTGCGTGCCGCGGCGCCGTTGATGCGGACGATCCGCCGGTCGGGCGCGGCGGGGGCGACGCCGGTGCCGATGGCGACCGCGCCGCCCGCGGCCATGACCTCGGCCGCGACCGTCCACCCGCCCGGCCCGCCGCTCCGCGCCGCGTCCGACAGCGCCACGCCGCGCAGGCCCCGCCCCGGCGACAGCAGCGAGACGGCGTCGAGCAGGTTGGTCTTGCCCTGCCCGTTGTCGCCGGTGACGACGACCGCACCCGCCCCGACCGCGACCTCGGCGGCGGCGTAGGAGCGGAAATCGGTCAGCGTCAGGCGGGTGAGATGGGCCACGGTCGCCTGTTTAGGCGCGACGCGGGCGAAGCGGAAACGATCAGCCGTTCAGCACGGCCGCCGGCGGCGGCCCAGCCGGCGGCGCGGGCGGCACCGCGTCCGGCTGCGCCACCGCCCACTCCCGCGCCGCCGGCGGCAGCGTCTTCAGGAACGCCGCCGCGCTGGCCCGCGTCTCCTTCTGCCGCTCAGGCGCGAAGCGGTCCCAGGTGTCGTACATGCGGAGCAGCCGGTGGTTGCCGCCGAGCGTGTCGCGGTGGCGGGCGAGGAAATCCCAGTAGAGCGCGTTGAACGGGCAGGCGTCGGGGCCGACGCGCGCCTTCACGTCGTAGCGGCACCGGCCGCAATGGTCGCTCATCCGGTTGATGTAGGCGCCGCCGCCGGCATAGGGCTTCGACCCCAGGATGCCGCCGTCGGCGAACTGGCTCATGCCGTGGACGTTGGGCAGCTCGACCCATTCATAGGCGTCGGCATAGACGACGAGGTACCATTCCTCGACCTGCGCCGGCTCGACGCCGATCAGCATGGCGAAGTTGCCGAGCACCATCAGCCGCTGGATGTGGTGATTGTACGCTTCCGCACGGACCTGCGCGACCGACTGGGCGAGGCAGCGCATCTCCGTCTCGCCGGTCCAGTAGAAGTGCGGCAGGTCGCGGGTCGCGCTGAGCGCGTTCGACTTCGCGTAGTCCGGTCCGGCCCAGAAATAGATGCCGCGGACATATTCGCGCCAGCCGATGATCTGGCGGATGAAGCCCTCGACGGCGTTCAGGGGGGCCTCGCCGCGGTCGAACGCCGCCTGCGCCGCGTCGACCACCTCGCGCGCGGTCAGCAGCCCGCAGTTGAGGTAGGGCGACAGCGCCGCGTGATAGAGGAACGCCTGCCCCTCGACGATCGCATCCTGGTAGTCGCCGAAGCGCGGCAAGGCGACGGCGATGAAGTGGTCGAGCGCTACAGCCGCGTCGGCGCGCGTCGTGGCGAAGCCGAACGGCTCGAGGTCGCCGAAGTGCCCGGCGAAGCGCTGGGCGACGAGGTCGAGCACCTCGGTCGTGATCGCGTCGGGTTCGAAGGTCGGCGGGGCGGGATAGTTCAGCCCGCGCGGCGGCACCTTGCGGTTCTCGGCGTCGAAGTTCCAGCGGGCACCGACCGGCTTGCCGGCGCGCATCAGCAGGCCGGTGCGCTTGCGCATCTCGCGGTAGAATTCCTCCATCACCAGCCGCTTGCGCGCCCCCGCCCACTCGGCGAAGTCGGCGCGGCTGCACAGGAAGCGGTCGTCGGGCACGATCTCGACCGGCAGGCCGGTGTCGGCGGCCCAGCCCTCGACCATCCGCTGCACCCGCCACTCGCCGGGCTCGACGACGCGGATGGCCGTCGCGCCGTGGCGGCGGGCGGCGCGGACGACCTCGCCGGTGAAGCTGCCGGTGTTGCCGGCGTCGTCGAGGCGGACGTAGTCGACCGTCCAGCCGGCCTCGCGCAGTGCTTCCGCGAAGTGGCGCATGGCGCTGAAGATCAGGGCGATCTTCTTCTTGTGGTGGCGGACGTAGTGCGCCTCGGCGGCGACCTCGACCATCAGCACGACGGCGCCCGCGGGGCCGCCGCGCAGGCTGGCGAGGTCGGGGGTCAGCTGGTCGCCGAGGACCGGGATCAGGGTCGTCATGCGCGGGAGAACGCGCGCGCCGGCGCGGCGGTCAACGCGCGGCGATGTCGCGCCTCAGCCGAGCCGGTCGGCGATCGCCTCGCGGAGCAGGTCGGCCGGCCAGACGGCGGTGTCGCGGATGTTGACGCAGCCCTTGCCCTGCCCGATCCGCTTGTCGCTCGCGGCGATGCGGTCGGCCCAGTCCGTGCTGCGCAGATAGACCGACAGGTACTGCGCGCGGCTGGCGACCGCGATCCAGCGCTCGCCCCGGCCGAACACCGGCATCTGCCATTCGATCCGCTCGGTCACGTCGGGGAAGGCGGCGTGCGCGAGGGCGCGGATCGCCTCGGTACGCTCGCGCCGCAGCGGCGGCAGCGCGTCCAGGTAGGCGTCGACGGTGGCGGGGGCGTCAACCATAGCGTTCGGGCAGATAGGCGTCGTTCGCCCGGTCGCTGAACTTGGTCGTCGTCTTGTGGAAGGTCAGCGGCACCGTGCCGGTCGAGCCGTGGCGCTGCTTGGCGACGATGACCTCGGCGAGGCCGTGGAGCTTCTCCGCCCGCTCGCGCCACTTGGCGTATTTCTCGACGTCCTCCTCGTCGGGCTGCTTCAGCGCGTGGTAGTATTCCTCGCGGTAGACGAACAGGACGATGTCGGCGTCCTGCTCGATCGTGCCCGATTCGCGCAGGTCGGCGAGCTGCGGCCGCTTGTCCTCGCGGTTCTCGACCGCGCGGCTGAGCTGCGACAGCGCCAGCACCGGCACCTGCAGCTCCTTCGCCAGCGTCTTCAGCCCGCGGGTGATCTCGCTGATCTCCTGCACGCGGTTCTCGTTCGACGCCTTGGCCGAGCCCTGGAGCAGCTGGAGATAGTCGACGACGATGATGCCGACGCCCTTCTGCCGCTTCAGCCGCCGCGCCCGCGTCCGCAGCGCGGCGATCGACAGCGCGGGCGTGTCGTCGATGTAGAGCGGCAGCTCGGTCAGCTGGCCGGCGGCGCGGGCGAGGCTGTTGAACTCGCTCTGGCTGATCTTGCCCATGCGCAGGTTCTCGGAATTGACCCCCGACTGCTCGGCGAGCACGCGCGTCGCCAGCTGGTCGGCGCTCATCTCGAGGCTGAAGAAGGCGACGCCGGCGCCGCTCGACTTCTCGACGCCGTCGGCCTTGTCGCGCAGCAGGCGCTGGGCGGCGGCGAAGGCGATGTTGGTGGCGAGCGCGGTCTTCCCCATCGCCGGGCGGCCGGCGAGGATGACGAGGTCGCTGTCGTGCAGCCCGCCGATCTTGGCGTTGAGCGCATCGAGCCCGGTCGTGTAGCCCGACAAATGCCCGCCCGACTTCATCGCCCGGTCGGCCATCTCGATCGCCAGCCGCGTCGCCGCGCCGAAGGTCTTGACCGAGCCCGCGACCTCGCCGGCTTCGGCGACCTTGTAGAGCGCGAGCTCGGCGTTCTCGATCTGGGTCAGCGGCTCGACGCCGCTCGCGGTGTCCATCGCGTCGTTGGCCATGTCGCGCCCGACGCGGATCATCTCGCGCAGCAGCGCAAGGTCGTAGATCTGCTGGGCGAAGTCGCGCGCGGCGATCAGCGCCGCCGATTGCTCGGTCAGCGTCGCGAGGTACGACGTGCCGCCGATCGCCATCATCTCGGGATCGCTGTCGAACAGCGGCTTCAGCGTCACCGGCGTCGCCGTCATCCGCCGGTCGACGAGCTTCAGGATCGCGTCATAGACCCGGCCGTGCAGCGGCTCGAAGAAATGGTGGCTGCCGAGCTTGAGCTGGACGTCCTCGACCAGCCGATTGTCGATCATCAGCGCGCCGAGCAGCGCGGCCTCCGCCTCGAGATTGTGCGGCAGCGAGGCGGCCGGGACCAGCGCCAGGGGCGCGGCCGCGGCGGACGGCGGCGCGGTAGGGAGCGAGGGAGCCTGCATCGCCCAGCTTATCGCTCAAGCCGCCGAAAGCGGCAATGGTGGAGCAACCCTGTGCACAACGCGGTATAAAGGGCAAAAGTGGCGCTAACGGGTCGCAATAGCGATAGGCGGCTTTTCTGCTTTCAGGTCAATGGCTTATGCGGGAGTCGCGCGCGCAATGGCCGGTGGTGGGCGCTCGTTCGCG
This sequence comes from uncultured Alphaproteobacteria bacterium, assembly GCA_963846485.1. Classification (GTDB taxonomy): domain Bacteria; phylum Pseudomonadota; class Alphaproteobacteria; order Sphingomonadales; family Sphingomonadaceae; genus Polymorphobacter_B. The sequence continues at coordinate 62,582 of CAWJWB010000008.1, forward strand.
CCGGCCACCACCCCCGTCGCGAGCAGGTGCAGCCAGCAATCTCAATGACTTGCGACCGGCGCGACCCCGCTCGCCGCGAGCGCCGCGTTCAATTCCGCCATCAGCCGTTCCAGCGCCGCTTCGTCCCGCGCCTCGGCGCGGGCGACGAGCACGTCCTGCGTGTTCGAGGCGCGCAGCAGCCACCAGCCGTCGGCGGTCGTCACCCGCGCGCCGTCGGTCTCGTCGACCTCGCGCGCCGCCTGCGCGCAGGCGGCCGAGCACCTCGGCGACGACGGCGAACTTGCGCGCTTCCGACGATCTGGAAGCGCAGCTCGGGCGTGTTGACCAGCACCGGCATCGCGTCCTTCAGCGCCGCGAGCGAGGTGCCGCCGGCGGCGATCGCGCGCGATCAGGCGGACGGCGGCGTAGAGGCCGTCGTCGAAGCCGTACCAGTCGTGGGCGAAGAAGATGTGCCCGCTCATCTCGCCGGCGAGCGGCGCGCCGGTTTCCTTCATCTTGGCCTTGATCAGGCTGTGCCCGGTCTTCCACATCAGCGGCACGCCGCCGAGCTCGGCGACGCGGTCGAACAGCATCGCGCTCGCCTTGACGTCGGCGATGATCGTCGCGCCCGGCACCGCGGCGAGCACGGGTGCGGCGAGGATCGACAGGATCTGGTCGCCCCAGACCACCCGCCCCTGCCCGTCGACCGCGCCGATGCGGTCGCCGTCGCCGTCGAAGGCGACGCCGAGGTCGCAGCCCCGCTCGGCGACGACGCGCTTCAGGTCGGCGAGGTTCTTCTCCTCGGTCGGGTCGGGGTGATGGTTGGGAAAGGCCGGGTCGACGTCGGTGAACAGCGTGTGGTGCGTGCCCGGCAGGCGCGCGACGAGCCGCTCGACGACCGGGCCGGCGGCGCCGTTGCCCGCGTCCCAGGCGATCGTCAGCGGCGGCAGGTCGAGCCCGCGCAGCAGCCGGTCGACGTAGCGGTCCGTCAGGTCGACCGCCTCGCTGCCCGCCGTCCCCTCCGCCCAGTCGCCCGCCGCCGCCATCGCGCCCAGCGCCTGGATGTCGGCGCCGTAGAACGGGCCGGAGGCGAGCAGCAGCTTGAAGCCGTTGTAGGCGGGCGGGTTGTGGCTGCCGGTGACCATGATGCCGCCGTCGCAGCCGAGCTCGTGGACCGCGTAATAGAGCATCGGCGTCGGGCCGAGGCCGACCGTCACCGCGCTCACCCCCGCGTCGTTCAGCCCGGCGACGACCGCCGCGGCGAACCCCGGCGACGAGGCCCGCCCGTCGAAGCCGACCGCGACGCGCGCCGCCGCCGGCCCGCACGATCCGCGTGCCGAAGCCGCGGCCGATGGCGTAGGCGTCGGCCTCGCCCAGCGTCTCGCCGACGATGCCGCGGATGTCGTACTCGCGGAGCGCGGTGGGGTGGAAGTGGTGCATGGCGGTTCCCGGTGCCCGGCGCGGGCGGGGCCAATAACCGCGCGCACCCGGAGGCGGCAAGGCGGATCGCGCCGGCCGGCCCCGCCCCCGCCCGGTAGAGGCTTGCCGTCCCGCCCGGCGGCGGCGTAGCGCTGGTGCGATGGCCGCCGACCTCCGCATCATCGACTTCGGCGACGACCTCGCCGCCGCCTTCCGCGACATCAACGCCGAATGGATCGAGGCGATGTTCACGCTCGAGGCGAACGACCGCGCCATCCTCGACGACCCGCGCGGCACCATCGTCGAGCGCGGCGGCATCGTCCGCTTCGTCGCGGCCGAGGGGCTCGGCATCGTCGGCACCTGCGCGCTGATCCGCACCGGCGAGCGGGTGTTCGAGCTGACCAAGATGGGCGTCCGCGCCGCCGCCCGCGGCCGGGGAGCGGGCGAGTTCCTGCTCGCGCACGTCGTCGCCGAGGCGCGCGCGATGGCCGCCGGCGGCAGCCTCGACCGGCTCTACCTGCTGACCAACCACCGCTGCGCCGCGGCGATCCACCTGTACGAGAAGGCCGGCTTCGTCCACGACGCCCGCGTCATGGCCGATTTCGGCGCCCGCTACCGCCGCGCCGACGTCGCCATGTCGCTGCCGCTCTGACCGGGCCGCGCGGGGGGCACGACGCCGCGCGGGGGCGGTAGCCGCTGGCGCCGCCGCCGCCGACGCGGCATAGGGCGGCGATGCTCGGCGACATCGACACCTGGATCTTCGACCTCGACAACACGCTGTATCCGGCGGCGACCAACCTGTTCGCGCTGATCGACGCACGGATGGGTGCCTATGTCGCGCGGCGGCTGGGGCTCGCGCCCGAGGCGGCGACGCGCGTGCAGAAGGACTTCTTCCATACCCACGGCACGACGCTCCGCGGCCTGATGAACGAGCACGACGTCGACCCGCACGAGTTCCTCGCCGACGTCCACGCGATCGACATGGCCGGCGTCGGCCACGCGCCGGGCCTGGTCGCCGCCATCGCCGCCCTGCCGGGGCGCAAGCTGATCTTCACCAACGCCGACGCCCCCTATGCCGAGCGGGTGCTCGGCCGCCTGGGCCTCGAGGGCGCGTTCGAGGCGATCTACGACGTCCACGCGATGGACTATTGGCCGAAGCCCGACGCGCGTGCCTATGCCGGGCTGTGCGCCGCGCACGGCGTCGATCCGGCGCGCGCGCTGTTCGTCGACGACATGGCGCGCAACCTGCCGCCGGCGAAGGCGATCGGCATGACGACGGTGTGGGTCGACAACGGCTCCGAGCAGGGGCCCGGCACGGTGCCTGCCGGCATCGACCTCCGCATCACCGACCTCGAGGCGTGGCTGACCGGCGTCGTCGCCGAGCGGGAGGCGGCATGAGCCTGGAAGCGACCATCGCCGCCGCGTGGGACGACCGCGCCGCCGTCTCGAGCACGACCGGCGGCGCCGTGCGCGACGCGGTCGAGGCGGCGCTCGCCGGGCTGGACGACGGCTCGCTGCGCGTCGCCGAGCCCGACGGGACGGGCGGCTGGCGCGTCAACCAGTGGCTGAAGCAGGCGGTGCTGCTGTCGTTCCGCCTCGCCGACAACGCCGTCATGGACACCGGCCGGGCGTGGGACAAGGTGCCGCTGAAGTGGGCCGGGTGGGACAAGGCGCGCTTCGCCGCCGCCGGCTTCCGCGCCGTGCCGGGCAGCATCGTCCGCCGCGGGGCGTACATCGCGCCGGGCGTCGTGCTGATGCCGAGCTTCGTCAACATCGGCGCCCGCGTCGGCGCGAACAGCATGATCGACGCCTGGGCGACGGTCGGCAGCTGCGCGCAGATCGGCGCGAACGTCCACATCTCCGGCGGGGCCGGCATCGGCGGCGTGCTCGAACCGCTCCAGGCGGGGCCGGTGGTGATCGAGGACGGCGCCTTCATCGGTGCCCGCGCCGAGGTCGCCGAAGGGGTCGTCGTCGGCACCGGCGCGGTCCTGTCGATGGGCGTCTATCTCGGCGCGTCGACCAAGATCGTCGACCGGGCGACCGGCGAGGTCGTGACCGGCCGCGTCCCCGACTATGCCGTCGTCGTCCCCGGCACGCTGCCGGGCAAGCCGCTGCCCTCGGGCGAGCCGGGGCCGGGCCTCTACTGCGCCGTCATCGTCAAGCGCGTCGACGCGCAGACGCGGGCCAAGACGGCGATCAACGACCTGCTGCGCGACTGATGCTGCCCGCGACGCTCGACGAGGTCCAGGACGAGTTCGACGCGCTCGACGAGTGGGACGACCGCTACCGCCTGCTGATCGACATGGGGCGCGCCCTGCCGCCGATGGACCCGGCGCTGAAGACCGACGCGACCAGGGTCCGCGGCTGCGCCAGCCAGGTCTGGCTCTACCCGACGCGCGCCGGGGGGCGGCTGCACTTCGCCGCCGATTCGGACGCGGCGATCGTCAAGGGGCTGGTGGCGCTGGTGCTGCTGGGCGTGCAGGACCGGACGCCCGAGCGAGATCGACGTCGCCGGGCTGAAGGCGCGGCTCGACGCGCTGGGGCTGGCCAGGCACCTGTCGTCGAACCGGACGCAGGGGCTGGCGTCGATGCTGGCGCGGATCGGCGAGCTCGCCGCTACTTGATCCGGATCTTGAAGCTGACCTCGGCCGCGGCGGTGAAGCCGTGCGCCGGGCGCAGCTGGTCGTCCTGGACGCGGCCGGTCAGGCTGAGCACGCCGATGCGTGAACGGCAGCGCGGCGCGCGCCTCGGCATAGTTGATGTTGACCGGCGTCGGCGTCAGCACGTTCGCCGGCCCGGTCTGCGGCCGCGACACCAGCGCCCGGTTGAGCGACAGCGTGTAGTTGCGGTCGTAGCTGTCGGTCAGGTTCGCCTGCAGCGTCATCAGCCGCGAATCGCTGTCGAGGCTGAAGCCGAAGTCGCGGCCGCGGTAGCGCAGCCCGTCCGGGTACTTATAGTCGTTGTAGGTGATGCCGTAGCCGACGGTCGAGAAGCCGAACAGGTTCAGCGTCGGGATTGACGAGGTGTACTCGCCGGTGATGCGGAGCGTGTTGCGCCCCGCCGGCACATAGACGCTGCCGCCGACGAGATAGCTCGAGTAGCTGTGGGTGACGGGCGACGAATCCTCGTTGAAGATCTGGGTGTACGCCTCGACCGGCACCCCGCCGATGCGGAAGCCGTAGCGCACGTCGAACTCGCCCTCGCTCGCGCTCTTGCTGGGGTTGGTCGGGCTGTTGTTCAGCGCGACGACGTCGGTGATGCTGCACGGGTGGCCGCTGCCGCACAGGATCTGCGTCCTCGCGCCGCCGATCTCGAGCCCGCGCGCGGGGTTCAGCGTCACGCGGATGCCGGTGAAGGCGGTGTGGCGGGCGATGCGCGTGTCGTCGAGCAGGCCGACGATCGCCTCGGCGCGGAACGGCCCGATCCAGCTGAGGATCGGCGTCTTGAAGCGCAGCGGGCCGGCCGTCGAGATGCCGAGCTGCGGGAACGGCCGCGCATTGTTCGAATAGGTCAGCGCGCTGATCCACCCCGGCCCCCACCAGTGGGTGACGAGGCCGCCGTACAGCTGGACGTTGCCGAAGCGCTGCGCGAGGTAGCTGCCGTCGGCGTCGAACTGGACGCCGTGCTGCCCCTTCTGCCCGGCGATCGCGCCGACCTGGACGTGGAGGTCGGAGCGGCCGGCGGTGATCTCGGCCGTCTCCTGGATCGTGCCCTTGCCGTAGCCCTGCGCGTCGAAGCCGCGGACCAGCGCGGGGCGGTTGGTGCCGTCGAGCAGCGTCTCGGCGCGGCTGCCCTCGGCCGTCTCGCGCTGGGCGCGGGCGCGGACGCGGCGGATCGCCTCGCGGATGTACGTCGGCTGCGCGTCGAGCGTCGGCGAGTCCTGCAGCGCGTCGAGCACCCCGCGCCACGGCACCGGCCACTGCGTCACCATCGTCTGGGCGATGCCGGCGTCGTTCAGGAGCGTCAGGTCGGAGCGCAGCTGGTCGTCGCCGACGCTCGCCCAGGGGGCGGCGGCGACGGGCGCGGCGACGGTGCCGACGAGCAGCGCCAGCGCGCTGCCGGCGAGAAGGCGGCGCGTCATCGGCCGGCCCGATCGCGAACGGCGACCGCCAGTCCGGGCAGGTCGGCGAAGACGCCGTCGACGCCGGCGGCGAGGAACATGGCGAGCTCGCCCGCCGCGTCGCCGTGCGCCGCGGGATCGTCGCCGCGCCGCTGCTCGAGGGCCAGGAACGCGTTCTCGGGCCGGAACGTCCACGCGTGGACGAGCAGCCCGGCGGCGTGGGCGTCGGCGACGAGCGACGTCGGCGGCAGCGACCGCCCGGCGGCGTCGCGCGGGACGATCCGCTCCTTCGCCGGGCCGATGCCGTCGGCATAGCGGGCGACGTCGCCGAGCCCCGCCGGTGTCGTCATCGCGTCGTACGACAACGCCGCGTCGGCCGGGTGGCCGTCGCCGATCAACTGGATAAGCCGCAGGTCGGTCATCGTCCGCAACACCTTGAGGTTGGCGACCTCGAAGGACTGGATGATCGCCGCGGCGGTCTTCCCGGTATAGCCCGCCGCTGTCAACTGCGCGACGAGCGGCGGCTCGAGCGGCAGGCCGATCGATGCGAAATAGCTCGGGTGCTTGGTCTCGGGATAGACCCCGACCGGGCGCTCGGCCGCCTGGGCCAGCGCGAGAATCTCCGCGAACGTCGGGATCTCGAACGCGCCGTCGAACGCGGCGTTCGCCGGGCGCAGCGCCGGCAGGCGCTCGCGCGCGCGCAGCGTCTTCAGTTCGGCGAGCGTGAAATCCTCGGTGAACCAGCCGGTCGTCGCGACTCCGTCGATCGTCCGCGTCGTGCGCCGCGCGGCGAACTCCGGGTGCCGAACGACGTCGGTCGTGTCCGAAATCTCGTTCTCGTGCCGCGCGACGAGGACGCCGTCGCGGGTGGCGACGAGGTCGGGCTCGATGAAATCCGCGCCGTCGGCGATCGCCCGGGCATAGGCGGCGAGCGTGTGTTCGGGGCGCAGCGCGCTGGCGCCGCGATGGGCGATGACGATCGGCCGCTCGGTCACGTCCGGCTTCCCTGCCGCGCCGGACGCCGGGCGGCAAGCCCCTTCCGGAAACGCCGCGCGGACGGCGGCGCCTGCCGGCTGCGGCCCGCGACGCGCTGTCAGCGCGAGCGGCTGCGCTGCTCCTCGGCGCGCTGCAGCACGTCGTACGCGGCCTGGATCACCTGGAAGCGGGCGGCGGCGGCCGGGTCGCCGGGGGCGGCGTCGGGATGGCTCGCCTTGGCCAGCCGCCGGTACGCGGCCTTGACCGCGGCGGAGTCGGCGTCGGTCTCGAGCCCCAGCGCCGTCAGCGCGTCGCACTCGGCCCGGCTGCGGCTGCCGTCGCCCGCGCCGCCCCAGCCCCAGTGCCGCGCGCGCGTAAACTCGCGCTCCCCCTCGGCCGCGGCTTCGCGCGCCCGCGCCTCCGCGGCGGTCAGGCCTTCGAAATAGTCCCAGTTGCGATTGTATTCGGCGGCGTGCGTCTCGCAGAACCACCAGCGCTCGGGCCGATTCGGCGCCTTGGGCGCCGGCCGGTCGCCCGGCGCGTCGCAGCCGTCGCGGTCGCAGATGCGGACCGCGGTCGCCGCCCCGCCCGTGCCGTAGTCGCGCCAGCGGGGAAACCCCCAGTCGAGGTTGCGCCGGCCCGGCATCGCGTCAGTGCGGCTTGAACAGCCCGCCGAGGATGCCCTCGAGCGCGTTGCCGCCGCTGCCGCCGAGCACCGACTGCAGAACCGAGGCGGCGCCGCCCGGCGTCCCCTGGCTGCCGCCCAGCTGGCCCATCAGTCCGCCGAGCATCCCGCCGATCCCGCCGCCCGCGTTGCCGCCGGGAGCGACGCCCTCGCCGGGCACGTTGCCGGCATGGCCGAGCGCACCGGCGGCGAGCGTCGCGACCATCGGCAGCAGCGCCGACAGCTTCGACGCGTCGATGCCGGTCGCCGCCGCGGCATGGTCGGCGACGGCGCCCGCCTCGGCGTGGCCGCCGAACAGCGAGCCGAGCAGGCTGCTGCCGTGCTCGACGGCGGCGTCGCTCGCGGCGCCCTCGCCGGCGACGACGCTGGTCGCGGGCGCCGCCGCCTGGTCGAGCGCCGCGGGGCCCTCGCTCTCGACCTTGTTGGCGAGGCCGCCCGCCACCGCCGGCATCAGCGCCGACATCGCCGACTGCGTCTGCTCGGGGCTGAGGCCGACGCGCGCCGCCATCGCCTCGACCGCCTGTGCGCCGCCGAAGCGATTGACGAGATCGAGCAACTGCTGGGACATGGGGAACCTCGCTGAGGGGACGACAATCCGAAACAACGCAGCCGGACCTTCGGGTCCGCCGGTGCCGTGGTAGCCTGTCGCCGCCACCGCGGCTAGGGTGGCGCGATGTCCGTGCCCGCCCCGCGCCCGTCGCCGCTGCACCGCGCGCCGCTCGCCGGCTTCGTCGCCACGCCGCGCTTCGCCCCGCTGTTCGTCACGCAGTTCCTCGGCGCGTTCAACGACAACCTGTTCAAGACCGCGATGCTGTTCCTGATCGCCTTCCGCGCCGGCAGCGACCCGCGGAGCGCGGCGACGCTGGTGACGGCGGCGGCGGGCATCTTCATCGTGCCGTTCTTCCTGTTCTCAGGCGATCGCCGGGCGGATGAGCGACGCGCTCGACAAGGCGCGGGTCGCGCGCGGGGTGAAGATCGCCGAGGTCGCCATCCTCGCCGTCGGCGGCGTCGCGCTGCTCACCGCGAGCGTGCCCGCGCTGTTCGCGACGCTGTTCGCGATGGGCACGCACTCGACGGTGTTCGGGCCGGTCAAGTACGCGATCCTGCCGCAGCACCTCGCGCCGGGGGAGCTCCTCGCCGGCACCGGCCTCGTCGAGGGCGGCACCTTCGTCGCTATCCTGCTCGGCCAGATCGCCGGCGGGCTGCTGCCGGCGCGCGCCGCGGCGGTCGTCATGCTGGTGACCGCGCTCGCCGGCGTCGTCGCGGCCCGGCGCATCCCGCCCGCGCCGCCCGCGGCGGGTGCGGCGGCGCTCGACCTCAACCCGTGGACGACGTCGGTCGCGGTGCTGCGCGGCGCCGTCGCGACGCCGGCGGCGTGGCGGGCGACGCTCGCGATCTCGTGGTTCTGGGCGGTGGGGACGATCTACACCACCCAGTTCGTGCCTTTGGCGGCGGCCTGGCACGCCTCGCCGGCGCAGGCGACGCTGTTCCTCGTCCTGTTCACCGTCGGCATCGCCAGCGGCGCCGGGATCGTGCCGCGGCTGCTCGGCGGCCGCGTCTCGGCCCGGGCCGCGCCGTGGGCGGCGCTGGCGATGGCGGCGGCCGGCGTCGCCCTGGCGCTGGCGATCGGCGGCGGACTGCCGCACGGCCTGGCCGCCGACGCCCGCGGCTTCGCCATCGCCGCCGCCCTGTTCGCGCTGGCCGCGGCCGGCGGCGTGTTCTCGGTCCCGCTCTACGCCGTCCTCCAGACCGCCGACGAGCCGGCGCGGCGGGCGGGCACGATCGCGGCGAACAACATCGTCAATGCCGCGTTCCAGGTCGGCGGCACGCTGGTCGCCGGCGCGGCCATCGCTGCAGGCGCGCCGATCCCCGTCGTCCTCGCGGCGGCGGCGGTCAGCGGCGTCGCCCTCATCCCCCTGCTCAGGAGACTCTAGACGATGGCGACCAGGCGGGCGGCGATCCTCGGCCTCGACACCGCGCTCGGCACCTATCTCGCGCGGCTGCTCGGCGCGCGCGGCTATGCCGTCGCGGGAACCGGCGGCGCGGCGCTGCTCGACCGGCTCGGCATCGCCGCCGACGTCGCCATCGCCGAAACGGCGGCCGCGGCGGCGGACGGGGCCGACGAGGTCTACGACCTGCGCCATGCCGGAACTGTCCCCGTCGCCGCGGGACGCCTCGTCGTCGCCGTCGATCCCGGCGACACCCGCCGCCGCGCCGCACTCGCCGCCGAGCGCGCCGCCGGACGCTTCGTCGCCACGGCGGTGCTCTGGCCGCACGAGTCGCGGCTGGGGCCGGGCACCTCGCCGATCGCGCGGATCGTCGCCGCGATCGCCGCCGGGCGCGACGCCGATCCGGCCGACCTCGCGACGAGCACCGACTGCGGCTGGACCGCCGAGTACGTCGATCCGCTGTGGCGGCTGCTGCAGCGGCCCACGCCGGGCGAGGTCGCCGTCGCCACCGGCGTCCTGCTCAGCGGCAGCGCCGCGGCGCAGGCGGCCGCCCGCTTCTTCAAGCGCGAGGCCCCCGCGGCGGTCGCCGCTCCGCCGGGCGAGACCGGCGACACCGCCCGCGCCAGCGCGGCGCTCGACTGGCGCGCCGTCACCCGCGGCGAGGACCTCGTCGCCGTGCTGTGCGAGGGTGCGGCGGGCGCCTAGCGGCGCGCGTACTTGTCCTCGAAGCGGACGATGTCGTCCTCGCCGAGATAGGGGCCGCACTGGACCTCGATCAGGTGCAGCGGCACCTTGCCGGGGTTCTCCAGCCGGTGCTGCGTGCCCGCCGGGATATAGGCCGACTGGTTCTCGCCGACGATCTTCTCGACGCCGTCGACGGTGACGAGCGCGGTGCCGGTGACGACGATCCAGTGTTCGGAGCGGTGGTAGTGCATCTGCGACGACAGCTGGCCGCCCGGCTTGACGACGATCCGCTTGGTCTGGAAGCGCTCGCCGCTGTCGGTCGTCTCGTAGGTGCCCCACGGCCGGTGGACGACCGGCTGCGTCGTCAGCCGCGGGCTGTTCCGCGCCTTCAGCGCGTCGACCACGGCGCGGACCTCCTGCGACCGTTCGCGGGGGATGACCAGCACCGAGTCGCGCGTCGAGACGACGACGAGGTCCGACACGCCGACCATCGCCACCGCCGGGCCGCCGTCGACGCGGACCAGCGAGTTCGTGGTGTCGACCGCGACGACGTCGCCGTGCAGCGCGTTGCCGGCGCCGTCGCGCGCGGCGATCTCCCACAGCGCCCCCCACGAGCCGACGTCCGACCAGTCCATGTCGACCCGGACGAGCGCGGCCCGGTCGGTCCGCTCCATCACCGCATAGTCGACCGAGATGTTCGGGCAGGCGGCGAAGGCGGCACGCTCGGGCCGGACGAAGCTGCCGTCGCGCGCGGCCCCGGCCATCGCGGCGGCGGTGGCGGCGGCGATGTCGGGGGCATGGGCGTCGAGCTCGGCGAGGAAGCGGTCGGCGCGGAACAGGAAGATGCCGCCGTTCCACAGGTGGCGGCCGCCGGCGACGAACCCCTCCGCCGTGGCGCGGTCGGGCTTCTCGACGAAGCGGGCGACCCGCTCGACCCCGTCAAGCCCCGCGAGCGGCGCCCCCGCCTCGATATAGCCATAGCCGGTCTCCGCCCCCGCCGGCGCGATGCCGAACGTCACCAGCCAGCCCTCGGCCGCCGCGGGCGCGCCGGTGGCGACGGCGCGGCGGAAGGCCTCCGGATCGCCGATGACGTGGTCGGACGGGACGACCAGCAGGACCGCGTCGGGATCGCCGGCGAGCGCGTGGCGCGCGGCGAGCGCGATCGCCGCGGCGGTATTCCGCCCGGCCGGCTCGAGGACGATGGCCGCGGGCGCGACGCCGGCTTCCTCGAGCTGGTCGGCGATGAGGAAGCGATGCTCCTCGCCGCCGACGACGATCGGCGCGGCGAAGGCGGGCGCGGCGAAGCGGGCGACCGTCGCCTGCAGCATCGACCGGTCGCCGGCGATCGGCAGCAGCTGCTTGGGGTGCAGCGAGCGCGACACCGGCCACAGGCGGGTCCCGGAACCGCCGGAGAGGATGACGGGGATGATCTGTTCGACTGCGCTGCTCACCATGGTCTCCGTCGCAATGCGGGCGTCGATAGGCAAATCCACGCCCCAAGTCGCGGGTTATCAGCGTCCACGCGATCCCGGCGGACGGCGGACGACCATCGACAAGCGCCCGCTGCCTCGGCTAGAGCCGCGCGACACTGAACGCTGGGGTTCGATGACCAAGACCGCATTGATAACCGGCGTGACCGGGCAGGACGGCGCCTATCTGTCCGAGTTCCTGCTCGCCAAGGGCTATGTCGTCCACGGGATCAAGCGCCGCGCCTCGTCGTTCAACACGACGCGGATCGACCATCTTTACCAGGATCCGCACGTCGACGCGCGCCGCTTCATCCTGCACTACGGCGACCTGACCGACAGCACCAACCTCGTCCGCCTCGTCCAGCAGATCCAACCCGACGAGATCTACAACCTGGCGGCGCAGAGCCACGTGGCGGTGAGCTTCGAGGAGCCCGAATATACCGCCAATGCCGACGGCCTGGGCGCGCTGCGCCTGCTCGAGGCGATCCGCGTCGCGGGCCTGGAAACGAAAACCCGGTTCTACCAGGCATCGACCTCGGAGCTGTACGGGCTCGTCCAGCAGGTGCCGCAGAGCGAGACGACGCCGTTCTACCCCCGCAGCCCGTATGCGGTCGCCAAGCTGTACGCCTACTGGATCACGGTCAATTACCGCGAGGCGTATGGCCTGTATGCCTGCAACGGCATCCTGTTCAACCACGAGAGCCCGCTGCGCGGCGAGACGTTCGTCACGCGCAAGATCACCCGGGCGATGGCGCGACTGGCGCTCGGCCTGCAGGATTGCCTCTACCTCGGCAACCTCGCCGCGCTGCGCGACTGGGGCCACGCGCGCGACTATGTCGAGATGCAGTGGCTGATGCTGCAGCAGGACACGGCGCGCGACTATGTCATCGCGACCGGGGTCCAGTTCAGCGTCCGCGACTTCGTCGTCGCGGCGGCGGCCGAACTCGGCATCGAGCTCGCCTTCGAGGGCACCGGTGTCGACGAGGTCGGGCGCGTCACGCGCGCACCCGCGGGTCCGCTCGCGGTCGGCCAGGTGATCGTTCGCGTCGATCCCCGCTATTTCCGGCCGACCGAGGTCGAGACCCTGCTCGGCGACGCCTCGAAGGCGCAGCGCGAGCTCGGCTGGGTGCCGCAGACATCGTTCGCCGACCTGGTTGCCGAGATGGTCCGCGAGGATCTGAAGTCGGCCCAGCGCGACGAGCTGGTCAAGAAGCACGGATTCCAGGCCTTCGACTATCACGAGTGAGGGCGATGGAGACGACCGACAAGATCTACGTCGCGGGGCACCGCGGGCTGGCGGGCAGCGCCATCGTCCGTGCGCTGCGCGCTGCCGGGTTCGACAACCTCGTCCTCCGCACGCACGCCGAGCTCGACCTGACGGACCAGGCGGCGACCGCGGCATTCATGGCGGCCGAGCGCCCCGCCCATGTCGTGCTCGCGGCCGCCCGGGTCGGCGGCATCCGCGCCAACGACACGTTTCCGGCCGACTTCATCCGCGACAACCTCGCCATCCAGACCAACGTGATCGCCGCGGCGCATCGCGTCGGGGTCGACCGGCTGCTGTTCCTCGGGTCGAGCTGCATCTATCCCAAGTACGCCGCCCAGCCGATCGCCGAGGCCGCGCTGCTGACCGGGCCGCTCGAGCCGACCAACCGCGCCTATGCGCTCGCCAAGATCGCCGGCGTCGAGCTGTGCGCGAGCTATAACCGGCAGTACGGCACGCGCTTCCTCGCGGCGATGCCGACCAACCTCTACGGTCCCGGCGACAATTATCATCCGACCGACAGCCACGTCATCCCGGCACTGATCCGCCGGTTCGAAGCGGCGCGCGTCGCCAAGGCGAGCCGAGGTCGTCGTCTGGGGCACGGGGACGCCGCGGCGCGAGTTCCTGTTCAGCGACGACATGGCGGACGCCGTCGCCTTCCTGCTGCGCCTCGACGACGGCCGCCTTCGACGCGGCGCTCGAACGCGACCGCGGCCACGACGGCTTCCCGCTCATCAACATCGGCTTCGGCAGCGATCTCACCATCGCCGAGCTGGCGACGGCAATCGCGGCCGCGGTCGGCTTCACCGGTGCCGTGCGCTTCGACCCGACGGCGCCCGACGGGACCCCCCGCAAGCTGCTCGATTCGACCAAGCTCGCCACGCTTGGCTGGCGACCGGCGACCGACCTCGCGAGCGGTCTCGTGCGCGCCGTCGCCGATTTCCGGGCGCACGCCGCACCGGCCGCGGGTTGAAGGTTTCCGTCATCACCGTCGCGTGGAACGCCGCGACGACGATCGGCGACACGCTCCGGTCGGTCGCGGCGCAGGACCACGCCGACCTCGAGCATCTCGTCATCGACGGCGGGTCGACCGATGCGACAGCCGAGATCTTCGCCGCCACGGCGAGCCCGCGGGCGCAGTTCTTCAGCGCGCGCGACGACGGCCTGTACGACGCGATGAACCGCGGCGTGGCGCGCGCGACCGGTGAGCTGATCGGCTTCCTCAACGCCGACGACTTCTATTGCCGGACCGATGCCGTGTCGCTCGTCGCCGCCGCGGCTGCCGCGACCGAAGCGCCGGCCATCAGCGGTGGGGTCGCGCTGGTCGATCCGGTCGACACCACCCGGCTGAAACGCGCCTACCCGGCGCACGCCGCGACGTGGCCGCTGCGCTTCGGCCACATGCCGCCCCACCCCGGCTTCTACACCCGCGCGGATGCCTTCGCGCGGGTCGGCCCGTTCGATCTGGCGACAGGCACCTCGGCCGACTTCGACTGGATGGTCCGCTTCCACGCGGTCCACGGACTTCGCGCGGCGGTCATCCCGCAGACACTCGTGACGATGCGCGCCGGCGGCGTGTCGAACGCCGGCCTCGGCAGCTTTGCCCGGGCGAACGCCCATGCGCTGGCGTCCCTGCGCCGGCATGGCGTCGCGAGCGCGTCGCCGCTGCTGTGGTCGAAGTATCTCGCCAAGTCGGCCCAGTACCTCATGCCGGCGCGGGACTGGCCGGCCCCGGCGGCCGTCCGCTGGCCGCGGCCGTGACGCCCGGCCCCACGGCGAGCGGCGACCGGGCGACGACGGCGAAGACGAGCACGGCCGGGATCAGCCCGCTCCAGCTGTACGGCGTCGAGTGGCTGAACTGGTCGCCCAGCCCGTAGATGAAATAGAGCATGACGAACGCCGCCGCGGGATCGAGCGGCCCCGACCGCAGCCGGCGGTAGATCAGCGCGAACGGCAGGACGAGCCCGAGTTGCAGGTATAGAAGCCCGCCGAAAACGCCGAAGTCGTAGAACGCCTGCAGATACGTCAGGTGCGGGTAATAGCCGAAGCCGGAGCGGATCTGCTCCGAGATGCCGTGCCCGAGCAGGTCGAGCCGGCGGATGGTGTAATCGAGGATGTGCACGCGGATCTGCGACGACTCGTCGAGCACCTGGAAGCGCTTGTCGTCGAACGCGGCGAAGGCACCGAGGATGCGGTCGGTGAACAGCTTGCCGATGGTTTCGATCGCCGTCCGGCTGAACACCGCCGCTGCCCCCGCCGGTGCGGCGACGAGAGCGAGGCCCAGCACCGTCCAGAACGCCGCCCGCTGGCCGCCACCGGCACGCGGCAACCCTGCCGACGCGCCCGCGCGCATCCGCGGAACCACGACGAGGACGATCAGCGGCAGGCAGATCAGCAGCATGAGCATGACGCTGCGGGTGTTCGACAGGACGACGCAGCCCAGCCCGGCGACGAAGGCAAGGCTTGTGGCGAGGCCGACGGCGATGCCGGGCCGGCGGTTGGTCAGGACGACCAGCAGCGCGGCGATCATGGTCGCCCCGCCGACCGAGCCGGTGATCGCCTGGTTGTCCGATCCCGCGAGCGTCAGGCGGACGAACTTGGCCGCGGCATGACCGAACAGCAGGTTGACCAGCGGCAGCACCGAACTGATGCCGCCGACCAGCGTCATCGTCTCGGGCAGGTCGCGCAGCGCGGCGAGCGGCGTCATCGCGACCGCCAGGGCGACCGCGGCGAGGAACAGCGCATAGGCCCCGTCGTTGCCGACCTCGACCGGTGCGACCAGCGACAGTGCCGCAACCGGCAGGAGCCACAGCAGGATCATGGCGACCGCGAGCGGCGCGGAGACGTACAGGCGCGGGTCGTGGAACCAGCTTCGCCGGACCAGCAGCAGCAGGCCGAACAGCACCGCGGCGATCGGATAGAGCGGGTTGACGCCGTCGCCGACAAAGCCGCGCACCGACCACGCGACCGGCTGGCCGACGAGGATGATCGCGAGGCCCAGCGCCGCGATCCGGCCTTCGGTCGGGGCGGGAACGGCGGCGGCGGACGGCGGGACGGACACCGATTGCGGCTAGCAGAGCCAAGCCGGCAACTCTATAGACCCGTTCGTCGGCGCCACCCCGCGCGTGGACCGCTGGAGCCTTGGTTTGATCGAAACGGGAACGAGCCTGTCCCGCCAGCTGTGGCAGCCGATCCGCATGCGCTGGAAATTCGTTCTGGGCGTGACGCTGCTGGCGGTCGTGCTGACGCTCGTCGCGCAGGCCGTCATCCCGCCCAAATATACCGCGAGCGTCGTCCTCGGGCCGAGCGACCAGGCTGAATCGCCGCTCAGCGGCCTGTCGAAGCTGAGCGGGCTCGCCAGCGTCGCCGGGGTCAGCCTGAACGACAAGGGGACGGTGTCCGAGTTCGACAAGTTCCAGTTTCTCGTCATGTCGGACCGCCTCGGCGTCTATCAGGCGCACGAGCCCGGCTTCCTGGCGATGGTGTTCGACCAGCGGTGGGACCCCGCCACCCGGCGCTGGCGGAAGCCCGACGGCCTCGTTCAGTCGTTCAAGGACATCTTCAACCCGATCTTCGGCCTGCCGGCGTGGCTGCCGCCCGACGGGCGCGACCTCGCCGAGCTGTACGATCAGAACCTGGCCATCAAGAAGGTCGGCGAAACCAACCTCATCCAGCTCAACTATCGGGACACCCGCCCGGAGCGCGCGGGGAAGGTGCTGGCCGCGATCGTCCGCGACACCGACCTGCTGCTGCGGCGCGACGCCGAGCTCCGCGCCCGCCAGCAGGCGACCTATCTGCGCACCCAGATGGCGCTGGCGCAGGTGCTCGAGTATCGCCAGAACCTCGCCGGGCTGCTCGCACGGCAGGAGCAGACGCTGATGCTGACCGCGTCGAGCCAGCCGTTCTCCGCCGAGACGCTGCAGGCGCCGACCCTGTCGAAGACCGCGACGACGCAGCGCCCCTATCTGTTCGCCGCCATCGCGGCGGTGATCGGCTTCTCGGTCGGCGCGTTCATCGCGATCATGCTGGGCATCCCCGCCGCGCGCGCCGGCGAGCCCGACGGCGCGGCGATCCCGGACGCGCTCTAGCCGTGGCGGCACCACTGGCCCTGTTCGTCTACAAGCGCGCCGCGCATACCGCGCGGACGATCGCCGCGCTGAAGGCGTGCGACGGCTTTGCCGACACCGCGGTGACGGTGTTCGCCGACGGCGCGAAGTCCGTCGCCGACGAACCAGCGGTCGCCGCGGTGCGGGCGCTGGTCGCGGCCGAACTGCCCGGCGCGCAGCTCGTCGCCGCGCCCGCCAACCAGGGGCTCGCCCGCTCGATCATCGCCGGCACGACGGCGCTGGTCCGCCAGCATGGCCGCGTCATCGTGCTGGAAGACGACCTGCTCGTCGCGCCGGACTTCCTGACGTTCATGAACGCCGCGCTCGACCGCTATGCCGACGACGCCCGGGTGATGCAGGTGTCGGGCCATATGTTCGACGTCGACGTCGGCCCGCACCCGGTCTTCCTGCCGTTCGTCACGTCGTGGGGCTGGGGGACATGGGCGCGCGCGTGGGACCATTTCGATCCTGACGTCGATCGGAGCGGAAGCGCTCGACACCGACAGTGCGCTGCGGCGGCGGTTCGATCTCGACGGCAGCTATGACTACTACGGCATGCTCAAGCGCCAGCAGCGTGGGCAGGTCGACAGCTGGGCCATCCGGTGGAACTGGTCGGTTTTCCGGCGCGGCGGGCTGGTCCTGTACCCTCCTCACAGCTTGATCGAGAACGACGGCTTCGATGCCGAGGCGACGCACACGCGGCGGCCAGTGCGCCGCACCGCACCCCGTCCACTGGCCGCTGCCGCTGCCGCTGCGCCCGATGTCGGCCGCATTGGGCCGGTCGCGGTGGACGAAATCGCCTTTGCCCGTATCAAGCGCCTCCTCCGCCGCCAGCAGGGTCCGCTCCGCCGGGTTGCTCGGGCGATCATCGCCGCGACGGCTCGCGCGTGAGGCCGGCGCTCCACGCCCTTACCCGGTTGGCGCTGACGCCGGTGTTGAACCGCCGCATGGCGCGCTTCGCCGTCGCGCCGGGCAGCCGCATCGATCTGCACCGGATCCGCGGCTACACGGGCTCAACCCTCGAGGTTGGCTCCGGCAGCCTGTGCCACGCTGCGCTTGCCTTCGATCGGCCGGGCGCACGCATCGCGGTGGGCGACGACAGCTATATCGGACGCTCGACCTTGATCGCAGCGACAAGCGTCGTCATCGGCAGCCACGTCCTCGTGTCGTGGAACGTCACGATCGTCGACCATGACTCGCACGCGCTCGCCTTCGCGACAGCGCCGCACCGATGTCGCCGACTGGATGCGCGGGCACAAGGACTGGACGCACGTTGCGATTGCCGCGGTAACGATCGCCGACCGGGCATGGATCGGCTTCGGCGCGACGATCCTCAAGGGCGTGACGGTGGGCGAAGGCGCGGTCGTTGCGGCGCAGTCCGTCGTCACCCGCGACGTGGCGCCGTGGACGGTCGTCGCGGGCAACCCGGCACGCGAAATCCGGCGGATGGACCCCGATGCCTGATACTCCTGCAGACCAGCCCGGCGCGATGGCCGGTACGTGGGAGGACGCGGTCCGCTGGCTGATCGGCCAGCCCGATCAGCGCGCGCTCGTCGAGGCGTGCTATTACGATGCCCCGCTCGCCGCCGCCGCGACGCGGTACCGCGACGGCCCCGAGTGGCAGGCCGTGCGCGCGCTGCTGCCGCCGCCGCCGGGGCGGGCGCTCGACCTTGGCGCGGGCAACGGGATCGCGAGCTTCGCGCTGGCGAGCGACGGCTGGCGCGTCACCGCGATCGAGCCCGACCCGAGCGCGCTCGTCGGCGCGGCGGCGATCCGCGGGCTGGCGGCCGGGCACGGCCTCGCCATCGACGTCGTCGAGGAGTGGGGCGAAAGCCTGCCGCTCGCCGACGCCAGCGTCGATGTCGTCTTCGCCCGGCAGGTCCTCCACCACGCGCGCGACCTGCCGCAGCTGTGCCGCGAGCTGCACCGCGTCCTCGTGCCCGGCGGACGGCTGGTCGCCGTCCGCGACCACGTCGTCAGCCGCGCCGCCGACCTGCCGGCGTTCTTCGCCAAGCACCCGCTGCACGCGCTGTACGGCGGCGAGAATGCCTTCACCATGGCCGCGTATCGCGCCGCGCTGACCGGCGCCGGGTTGCGCATCGACCGGGTGCTGCGCGCGTTCGACAGCCCGATCAACCTCGCGCCGGCGACCCGCACCGACGTCATCGACGCCGCCGCCGGGCGGGCGGCGCGCCTCGGCGTGCCGCGGCCGGTGACACGGGGCGTGCTGGGCGGCGTCTTCGGCCCGGCGGCAGCGATCGCCTCGCGGCTCGACAACCGGCCGGGGCGGCTGGTGTCGTTCGTTTGTACCCGTCCGGGCTGAAGCGGCGATGACCATCCTCGTCACCGGCGCGCGCGGCTTCATCGGGCGCCACCTCGCGGCCGCGCTCGCGCGCGACGGCGAAACGGTCGCCGGCATCGGCCGCGCCGCGTGGCCCGATGCGGCCGCTGCGGGGGTCGCGCACTGGCACGCCGGAACCATCGACGCCGCCGGGCTCGACGCGGTCGCCGCGGCGGCAGGGCCGATCACGGCGGTCTATCACCTCGCCGGCGGCGCCTCGGTCGCTCCCTCGCTCGCCGCGCCCGACACCGATTTCGAAAACAGCGTCGTCACCACCGCGCGGCTAGTCGAGTGGCTGCGCGTCGCCGCGCCTGCGGCCGGGATCGTCCTCGTCTCGAGCGCCGCGGTCTACGGCGACTGCGGCGACCCGCGCATAGCCGAGACGGCAACGATCCGGCCCCTGTCGCCCTACGGCACCCACAAGGCGATGGCCGAGCAGCTGATCGCCAGTCGCAGCCACAGCTTCGGCCTGCGCAGTGCGATCGTGCGGCTGTTCTCGGTCTATGGCCCCGGCCTGACCAAGCAGCTGCTGTGGGACGTGTGTACGCGGTGCGCCGCCGGGCCGGCGGTCGGCGTCGGCGGCACCGGCGCGGAGCAGCGCGACTGGATCCATGTCGACGACGCCGTCGCCCTGCTGCGCCTCGCCGCGGCCGGTGTCGCCCCCTCGGCCCCGGTGTGGAACGGTGGCACGGGCAAGGCGACGGCGGTCCGCGAGGCGGTCGGCCTCGTCTGCGCGGCATGGGGTGAAGGCCGACACGCGGTCTTCGACGGGCACGAGCGGACCGGCAACCCGGCATCGCTGGTCGCCGACATGACGCGGGCCCATGCCGGCGGTTTCGACGCGCGGATCGACGTCGCGACCGGCATTGCCGGCTATGTCGCCTGGTTCCGGCGGCAATGATCCGGGTCGCCATGACGCTGCCCGGCCACGGCCACTGGACCGGCGGCGAGACGTACCTGCGCAACACACTGGCCGTCATCAGGACGCGCTTGGCCGACACGATCGCGCCGGTCCTGTTCCTTACGCCGCAGGAGGCCGCCGGCGCCGACTGGCGCGACCTGCTTCCCGCGCCGCCGGTGGTTTCGGAGGAGGTGGCCGCGTTCGGCCGCGGTCCGGGCCTGCGCGCGGCGATGACGGTCGGCGTCGACCGCGCCGCCGCCCGTGCCTTCGCCGCGCAGGCGTGCGACGTCGTGTTCGAGCCGGCGCTGTTCTACGGCTGGCGGCTGCCGTTGCCGGCGGTCGCGTGGCTGCCCGATTTCCAGCACAAGCACCTGCCGGCGATGTTCACGCGCGCGCAGTGGGCACGCCGCGAGCTCGGATTCCGGGCGCAGGTGGCCAGCGGCCGGACGATCATGGTGTCGTCGGAGACGGCCCGGCGCGACGCGGAGACCTTCTATCCCACGGCGCGCGGGCGGACGGCGGTAGTGCGGTTCGCTCAGGTGATGGACGTGGCAGCCGTAGCCGCCGCGGCCGATGCTGCCCGCGCGCGTTACGATCTGCCAGCGCGCTTCGTCTTCCTGCCGAACCAGTTCTGGCCGCACAAGAACCACACGCTCGTGGCCGAGGCGCTGGCGCTCGCCGCCGCGCGCGGCTGCCTCGACCGGGTGCCCCCGATCGTCCTGTCCGGGCGCACCGACGATCCGCGCCATCCGCACGCGTTCGACGAATTCATGACCGCGGTCGCCTCCGCCGGAGCGGGCACGGCGGTGCGCCATCTCGGTCTGATCCCCTACGGCGACGTGCTGGCGCTTGCCGCGGCGAGCGAGGCGCTGCTCAACCCGTCGCGGTTCGAGGGGTGGTCGACGCCGATCGAGGAGGCCAAGGCGCTCGGCGTCCCGCTGCTCATCGCCGACCTGCCCGTCCACCGTGAACAAGCCCCCGATGCCACGTTCTTCGATCCGCATGACGCCGCGGCCCTGCTCGACCGGCTGCTGGCGGTGCAGGCGCGGCCGCCGCGGCAGCGGATCTCGGTCGAGCGGCTGCTGGCGGCCCAGGACGCGCGGCTCGACCAGCACGCCACGGCGCTTCGCGCGGTGTTCACGACGGCCGCCGCGCGGCGGCCGAAGCGGCGCGCGGCATGATCGGCGCGCGACTGCTCGGCGCGGGGTCCGATCAGCGGCAGCGCGAGCTGCGGCTGTCGCTGGCGATCCTCACGAGCCTCGCGTCCAAGGGAGTCGGCTTCTTCGCGCAGGTGCTGACGCTGCCGCTCGTCGTCGCGGGGCTCGGCGAGACGCGCTACGCCGCCTATCTCGCCCTCACGGCGCTCGTGGCGTGGACCGCGCCGCTCGGCTTCGGCCTGCTGCCGGCGCTGACGCAGCAGCTCGCCGACGTCGCCGCCAAGGGCAATGTCTCGGTCGAGGCGCGGCTCGTCGGCGCCGCCTTCTGGGTGACCCTGGCGCTCGGAACGATGCTCGGCCTGTTCACGCTGATCGTCGGAAAGACAGCCGACATCGGTGCGCTGACCGGGGTCGCGCACAGCGTATCGCCGCACGAGATGACGATCGGCTTCGTCGCCGCCATGGGCGTGATGTCGGTCCACTTCTTCGCGACGCTGTCGACCGCGGTCCGCGCCGGCTACCAGGAGAACTTCGTCAGCAACGGGCTGAGCCTCGTTGCCAACCTGTTCATCATCGGCGGCATCTTCCTGATCGACCGGCGGCACACGCCGATCGCGACGTTCATCCTCATCATCTATGCGCCCTATACGGCGATGTACCTGATGGACGTCGTGTGGCTGTTCGCCGGGCGGCCGAAGCTGTGGCCGCCGCGCGTGCCGCGGTGGTCGACGATCGTCCATGGCGATCTGCGCGCCCTGTTTTCGGCGTCCGGTGTGACGTGGGCCGCGCAGATCCATTATTTCCTGACGGTATTCGGCACGGTGTTGCTGGTATCGCACCGCTTCGGCTCGGCCGAGACCGCGGCCTACGGCTCGCTGATGCGGCTGACCGTGCTGTGCAACAGCGTCATCGGGCTGGTGATCTGGCCGAGCGTGCCCGCCCTGTCGGACGCGACCGCCCGCGGCGACGTGGCATGGGTGCGCAAGGCAACGATCCGCCTCGTCGGCCTGTCGCTGGCGGCGGCCGCCGTCGTTGCCGTCGCGCTGATCGCCGCGGGACCGGAGCTGATGCGGCTGTGGCTCGGACGGGGAGTCGCGCCGTCGCCTCTGCTGTGCGCGGGGTTCGGGGTCTATTTCGTCGCCTCGACGCTCAACTTCACGCTGTTCAACGTGCTGCTGGCGATCGGCGCGACACGCGGCGTCGGCCGGGCTTACGTGATCGAGGCGGCGCTCGTCTATGCGCTCGCCGCGCTGCTGATGGCGGTCGGTGGCGTAGCCGGCGTCGGCTGGGCGCTGGCCGCCGCGGCGCTGGCGGTCAACGGCTGGCTGCTGCCGCTCAAGACGATACGCCGCATTCGGCAGATCGGGGCAGTCCGTGCTGCTTGATCACGCCGACGACGCGATGTCGGCCGACGTCGTTATCGTCGGCGCCGGGACGATGGGGCTTTATCTCGCCACGACGCTCGTCGAGGCCGGCAAGTCGGTCGTTGTTGTCGAAGCGGGGACGCGCATCGCGAGTTCGCGGGGCAACTCGCAGACGACGACGGTTGTCGGCCGGCCGCATCTCGGGGCGCTCGACGGGCGGGCAAGTGGGCTCGGCGGGACCAGCACGCTATGGGGCGGCCAGCTCGCCGAGTTCGACGCCGACGATTTTGCCCGAACATACGCGCCTTGGCCGATAACCCTTGACGACGTCCGTCCCCATTATGCCGCGGTCTATGCCCGGCTGGGCGTCGGTGCGCCCGAGGACTTTGCCGCGTATCGCCGGCGACTGGGCGGGGAGCTGCGCGAGGACGCGGCGATCGAACGCTTCTTCACCGCGTGGCTGCCGCAGCCCAATTTCGCTCAGCTGTTCAGGCGCGCCATCGCCGGCGACGACCGCCTGCGCATCGTGCTCAACACGACCGTCGACCGCGTCGTCGTGGCCGGTGACCGCGCCACCGCGGTGGAGGGTATGAGCGCGGGGCGACGCGTCGCCGTCAGCGCACGCGACATCGTCTTCGCCCTGGGCACGATCGCGACGAGCCGCTTCTTCCTGTCCACTGCGCGTGCCGGTGGCGTGCCGTGGGCGGATCAGCCGCGGATTGGGCACGGCTTTCAGGATCACCTCGCCGGCAATGCCGCCCGCGTGGTGGTCGACGACGAGCGCCGGTTTCGCGACTATTTCGAGAATGCCGTCGTCGGCGGGCTCAAGCTCCAGCCCAAGCTGCGCCTGCGGCCGGGTGCGCGCCCCTCGCCGCGCGCCGCGCCCGGCATTTCAGGCAGCTTCGTCTTCGGGTCCGATCTCGCGGGCCACCTCGACAACATCAAGCACGTAGCGCGCGCGCTGCGCTCGGCCGCCAGCCTGTCGTCGGTCCGCCGGCTGCCGGGCGACGTGGTGGCGGTCGGGCGGTCGTTCGCGCCGTTCATCTGGCGCTATCTGCGCGACCGGCGGGTGATGGCATTCTTCGACGGTGGCCTCGAGTTCCAGGTACAGTGCGAGCAGATCGCCCTTGCGTCGAGCCGGATCCGGCTCGACGGCGACGCGCCTGCGGACGACGGCCTGTATCGCGCTGCGGTCGATTGGCGGGTCGATGGCCGCGAGATGGCAGGCATCACCGCGTTCGTCGAGGACGTCAGGCATTACCTCGAACAGGCGGGCATCGGCCGGCTCGAGGTCGATCCGCGCGTCGCGGCGGGCGACGCGGAGTTCATGGCGACCATGATCGATACCAATCACCACAGCGGGGGAATGGCGATGGCAGCGAGCGCAGCGGACGGCGTCGTCGACCCTAATCTGACGGTGTTCGGCACGACGAACGTCTACGTCGCCGGTGCGGCGGTGTTTCCGACGTCGAGCCACGCCAACTGCACGCTGACGGCCCTTGCGCTGACGGACCGGCTTGCGGCACGGCTGGTTCGGCAATGACGCTCGCCCGCCTCCAGGTCGCCGGCAGCAGCCTGCTCATCACGCGCCTCGGGTTCGGCTGTGCGCGTATTCTCGGCGGCCGGGAGACGGCCGCGACCGCGCGCCTGATCGAGGCAGCCCTGCGCCACGGCATCCGCCATTTCGATACCGCGCCGTCCTATGGCGACGGCGCGTCGGAAACACTGCTCGGCGACATTCTTGCCGGCGTGCCCGACGTGACGATCGCAACCAAGGTCGGCGCACCGCCGGTGCCGCCGACGGCGGCGTCGCTGCCGCGCCAGGCGTACCGCCGCCTCGTCCGGCCGTTGCTGGCCCAGGTTCCGGCGGTAAAGCGCGCTCTGGTCGCTGCAGCCGCTCCGCGCGCCGCTGCCCCGCCGCCGGTCGTGGCGCTGTCGGGCGACGAGGTTCAGCGCAGTCTCGAACGGTCGGAGCGCCACCTGCGACGTCAGGTCGACATCCTGCTGCTGCACGAGCCGGCGCAGTTGGCGCTCGCACCCGAGGTCGCCGACGTGCTCGCCGGCTTGTGCACACAGGGCCGGATCGCGGCGTTCGGGGGTGGGACCGGGGCGACGCTGGCGCCCGACTGGGCGCTTGGCACCGTCCGGCAGGAGCGCTTCGACGCGCCACCGGGACCGGGCACGGCGATCCTTCACGGCGTGCTGCGCGCCCCGCGGCCGGGTCAGTCGCCCGGCGCGCGCCTTGCAGCAGCGATGGCGGCGCGCCCCGATGCGGCCTTCCTGTTCTCGGCGAGCATCCCCGCCCAGATTGCACAGCTGCTCGGCGATCAGCCGGCTGCCTGACGCGCGATGACCGGCGCGGTGGCCGCGGCGGGCGGCCGCGCCAGCTGCTCGAGCCAGATCTGCGTCGCGACGATCTTGTACAGGTGGTAGACCGGCGTCGCGTCCCCGCCCCGCGCGCGCGCGACGAGGGGCCGGACGGCGGCGCGGTCGAGCATCGACCAGATCGCCGCCCCCGGCGAGGCCATCAGGTCGTCGATGTACACCTTGCCCGCACCGGTGTTCAGCCACTGCGCGACCATCGTCGGATAGCCCTGCTTGTCGGCTCGGTCGGCGATCACCTTCATGCCGTGCTTCGCCAGATAGCGGCGCACGGGCGCCTTGGTCCGCCCGGCGCCGTCGATCAGGCGGGGCCGCGCCCGGAACACCCATTCGACCAGACGATAGTCCATGAACGGCAGCCGCCCCTCGATCCCGTGCGCCATGCTGATCGCGTCGCCATAATGGAGCAGCGCCGGCAGGACTGCGTCCGCATGGTCCCGGTGCAACGCGCGGGCGAGCGCACCATAACCCGGCGGCGGCGCGACGCCGGCGCTTTCGCCCGCCGCCGCGGCGACGCGCAGGAACAGCTGCTCGCGCGCCCGTCGCGGTCCCGCCCGGTCGAAGAGCGTCGGGGCCTGCTGCCGTGCGGTCCACAACAGCAGCATCTTCGCCCCGAAGGTCGCCGCCAGCCCGCGGTAGGTGTTGCGGACGTTTAGTGGCGACGTTCGACCGCGGAGCACGCCGGCAGCGCGCGCTGCAAGCTCGGCCGCGCCGTGCTGCGGGTAGCCGGCGAGCAGTTCATCCGCGCCCTGGCCCTCGAGCAGCACGATGACACCGGTCGCCCGCGCCCGCGCCATGATCGCCCACAGCGGAAACACCGCTGGGGAAAAGCCGGGGCCGTCCATGTGGTGGACAATTGCCTGCAGCGTTCCGAGCCAGTCGCCTGCCCCGGCCGGCACGCTTTCCAGCGCCGCGGCACAGGCGTCGGCGGCAATCCGCGCCCATTTCTCCTCGCCACGCTGGGTCGTATCGTAGACGGAAGTGAAGCAGTGGATCGGGGTCGACGACCGCGCCTGCGCGGCGGCAAGGACCGCACTTGAATCGAGCCCGCCCGACAACGTCAGGCCGACCGGAACATCGCTGCGCATCCGCAGCGCAACCGCATCGTCGAAGATCGCTGCGAACGCCTCGGTCGCGTCATCGCCCGCATCGCCGATCGGTTCGGGGTAATCCCAGAAGCGCGCGATCGCCGGGGCCGGGTCGCCGATGTTGAAGGTCGCGACCGACGCCGGCGGCAGGACGGCGATGTCGCGATAATAGCTGCTGTCGCCGGCATGCGAGCGCGAGTGGACGATCAGATCGTACACCGCGCGAGGATTGGCGACAGCGAGCCGCGGGTCGAGGGCGATGAGCGCCTTCGCTTCGGATGCGAACAGCAAGGTGCCGCCGGTGGCGTGCCAATACAGCGGTTTGACGCCGAACCGGTCTCGCGACAGCGTGAGCCGCTGGTGCCGAGGCTCCCATATGGCGAAGGCCCACATGCCGTTGAGCCGGGGGAACATGTCGTTTCCCCACTGCAGGAAGGCGCGTAGCAGCACCTCGGTATCGGACCGCGTCTCGAAGGCGACGCCGAGCGCCTCGAGCTCTGCGCGGATCTCGCGGTAATTGTAGATCTCGCCATTGTACGTCAGGACCGTGCCTGTCGCCGCGTCGACCATCGGCTGATGCCCCCCGGGTCCGAGGTCGATGATGGCGAGCCGGCGGTGACCGAAGAGAATGTCGTCACTGGCATAGACGCCCTCGCCGTCGGGGCCGCGATGGGCGATGCTGTCGAGGGCGCCCTGGAAGCGCGGCTCGAACCGGCTCACCTGCCCCACGACGCCCAGAATTCCGCACATCACCGTTCCCTTCACGCCGCAGCGCGACGGCGCATAGCATGGGCCGCACCGCCGCGCACGGCGATGTCACTGGCGCGATCACTGCCGCCCTGTATGACGGCGCCGGTGACGCGCCCCCTTTCCTCAGCAGCTGATGCAGCGCCGACGCCCTACGCCGCGGGCAAGCCGTTCGTCGGACTGGACGCACTGCGCGGCGCGGCGGCAATCCTCGTCGTGATCTGGCATGCCACGGCACTGTTCGGCTTCGGTCCCGCGAGCGGCTACCTCGCGGTCGACCTGTTCTTTGTAATCAGCGGCTTCGTCCTGGCGCATGCTTACGATGGCCGGATTGCCGCCGGAATGACGACCGTCGGGTTCATGCGGGTGCGGCTGATCCGGCTGTATCCGCTCTACCTGCTCGGCGTCGGCATAATGACAGCGGCACTCGCTGCGGCGCTGATTATCGGGGCAAAGACCAACTGGACGTTCGCTCGCCTGGCAGCGACGCTTGCCTTCAACTTAGCGTTCCTGCCGGCGCCGCCGCTCGGCACGGTTGATCCGAACCTCTATCCGCTTGACGTGCCGGCATGGTCGCTCGCCTTCGAGATCGTCATCAACGTGGTCTTCGTCGCGCTGTGGCGACCGCTGCGCCAGAGCGGACGGACACTCGCCCTCGCGCTCGTTGCCAGCATTGCCATCGCAATTCTGGTCGCCGAGCACGGGGACATCAATCTTGGCGCCCAGTGGGATGGACTGGCCGGTGGCATGGCCCGGGTGACCTATTCCTTTTTCGCGGGTGTCCTGCTCCGCCGCGCCGAGTTCGCCATTCGCCGCCCGGTCAGCGGCCTGCTCGTCGTCGCCGCTCTGTTGCTCGCCTTGTGGCTGCCGGTCGCGGCCGCGTGGCGCCCGGTGTTCGACTTCGCGGCGGTTCTCGTCGTCTTTCCGCTATTCGTCCTGGTGGCGGCGGCGGCGCGGCCGAACGCGCTGGCGCCGTTGTTCACCCTGCTCGGCCGCGCATCGTATGCGGTTTACGCGCTTCACGTGCCGCTACTCGCTCTGGTGCTCGGCGTCCTGCCCCGGCTGTTCCACGGTCACCTGCCATCGGGACCTCTGGTCGGCGGGCTGTTCGTCGTCGGCGTGTTCGGGACCGCGCTGCTGGCCGACGCGGCGTACGACAACCCGGTGCGTCGCCGGCTGCTCGGGGCAACCGCGCGCTAGGCTCCCCTCGCGCCGCTCGCCCCCGCGCCCACGTGCAGCGCCGTCTGCACGCCGTCCTCGATGCGGAACACCGTCCCCTGCGGCGCGTCGTCGGCGAGCTTCACGCCTTCGAAGTCGCGCCCGCCCGCCAGCAGCCCGCGCAGCACTCTGAGCGTGATGCCGTGGCTGATGACCAGCGCCACCCGTTCGGGCGCGAGGTCGGCGAGCCACGCCTGCAGCCGCGCCGCGATCGCCGGGTAATATTCGCCCCCGGGCGGCGGCACGTTGAAGGCGCGCGCGTCGGGGCAGACGATCGGCCCCTGCTCAGCGACGATGTCGGCATAGCGCCGGCCCTGCCAGCGGCCGACGTCGATCTCGAGCAGGCGCTCGTCGGTGCGGATGTCGAAGAAGTCGCGGCCCAAGTGCTCGGCGACGATCGCCACCGTCTGCAGCGTGCGGCCCGCGGGCGAGGCCCAGATGTCGAGGTCGGCGCCGGCTCCGAAGTGGCGGGCCAGCGCCGCCCCCATCGCCTCCGCCTGGGCGATGCCGGCGCGGGTCAGCGGCGTGTGCGCCATGTGCCCCTGCATGCGCGCGCCGGCGTTGTAGACGGTCTCGGCATGGCGGGCGAGGTAGAGGAGCATGACGGCCCCGTAACCCGAAAGCATGAGGCGGCGAAAGCACCATCCGTGACCGCCGCGGCTTTCGCCTCGTAGCGGAGCTTGCTAGGGGGCGGCGATGGGCAAGATCTATAGCGATGCCGCCGCCGCCTTGGACGGGCTCCTGTTCGACGGCATGACGATCGTCGCCGGCGGCTTCGGCCTGTGCGGCATCCCGGAAAAGCTGATCGCGGCCATTCACGACAGCAAGGTCCGCGACCTGACGCTGGTTTCGAACAATGCCGGCGTCGACGGCTTCGGCCTCGGCGTCCTGCTCGAAAGCCGGCAGGTCAGGAAGGTCATCGCCAGCTACGTCGGCGAGAACAAGGAGTTCGAGCGCCAGTATCTCGCCGGCGAGCTCGAGCTCGAGTTCGCGCCGCAGGGGACATTGGCCGAGCGCATCCGCGCCGGTGGCGCGGGTATCCCCGGCTTCTATACCCGGACCGGCGTCGGCACGAAGATCGCCGAGGGCAAGGAACACAAGACGTTCGCGTCGGGAGACTTCGCCGGCGAGACCTTCATCCTCGAAACCGGCATCGTCGCCGACCTGGCCATCGTCCATGCGTGGAAGGGCGACCCCTACGGCAACCTCGTCTATCGAAAGACGGCGCGCAATTTCAACCCGATGGCGGCGACCGCCGGCCGGGTGACGGTGGCCGAGGTCGAGCACCTCGTCGAGCCGGGCGCGCTCGACCCCGACGCGATCCACACCCCGTCCGTCTATGTCCAGCGGCTGATCGAGGGGCACGACTTCGAGAAGCGGATCGAGCAGCGGACCGTCCGCCAGCGGCCGGCAACGGCTGATACGAGTGCTGGGGAGGCCGCGTAATGCCCTGGACCCGCGACGAGATGGCGGCGCGCGCCGCGCACGAGCTCAAGGACGGCTACTTCGTCAACCTCGGCATCGGCATGCCGACGCTGGTCGCGAACCATGTCGCGCCCGGCATCGACATCACGCTGCAGAGCGAGAACGGGATGCTCGGCATGGGGCCGTTCCCCTTTGCCGGCGACGAGGACCCCGACCTGATCAACGCCGGCAAGCAGACGATCACCGAGCTGCGCCGGACGAGCTATTTCAGCAGCGCCGACAGCTTCGCCATGATCCGCGGCGGCCACATGGACCTGTCGATCCTGGGGGCGATGGAGGTCGCGCAGAACGGCGACCTCGCCAACTGGATGGTGCCGGGCAAGATGATCAAGGGCATGGGCGGAGCGATGGATCTCGTCGCCGGGTGCAAGCGCATCGTCGTGCTGATGGAGCACAACGACAAGAAGGGCGGCATCAAGTTCTGCGAACGCTGCACCCTGCCGCTGACCGGAGCCAACGTCGTCGACGTGCTGATCACCGACCTCGCCGTGTTCGAGCGGCCCGACCGCAAGGGGGCGCCGTTCCGGCTGGTCGAGACCGCGCCGGGCGTGAGCCTCGACCACCTCCGCGCGCGGACGGGGGCGGCGTTCGCGGCGTGATCCTTCCTGCGCGCGGGGAGGACCTGAACACCGTGACCCCCAACAATCTCGCCGCCTGGTGGATGCCGTTCACCGCCAACAAGGCGTTCAAGTCTGCGCCCCGCCTGCTCGCCCGCGCCGAGGGCATGTACTACTTTACGCCCGGCGGCCGCCCGATCCTCGACGGCACCGCCGGCCTGTGGTGCGTCAACGCCGGGCACGGGCGGGCCGAGATCACCGCGGCGATCCAGCGCCAGGCCGGCGAGATGGACTTCGCGCCGACCTTCAACCTCGGCCACCCGCTCGCCTTCGCCGCCGCCGAGCGGCTGGCGCTGATGTTCCCCGCCGGCCTCGACCACGTCTTCTTCACCAATTCGGGGTCGGAGGCGGTCGACACCGCGCTCAAGATCGCCCTCGCCTACCAGCGGGCGATCGGCCAGGGGACGCGCACCCGGCTGATCGGGCGCGAACGCGGCTATCACGGCGTCGGCTTCGGCGGGATCAGCGTCGGCGGCATCGTCAACAACCGCCGCGCCTTCGGCTCGCTGCCGGGTGTCGACCACCTGCGCCACACGCACCTGCCCGAGAACGCCTTCAGCATCGGCCAGCCGGAACACGGCGCGGACCTCGCCGACGACCTCGAGCGGCTGGTCGCGCTTCACGGCGCGGAGACGATCGCCGCGGTCATCGTCGAGCCGCTCGCCGGGTCGACGGGCGTGCTGGTGCCGCCGCAGGGCTATCTGGAGCGCTTGCGCGAGATCGCCACCCGCCACGGTATCCTGCTGATCTTCGACGAGGTCATCACCGGGTTCGGCCGGCTCGGTGCCGCGACCGCCGCCGATCATTTCGGCGTGACGCCCGACATCATCGCCTGCGCCAAGGGGCTGACCAACGCCGCCGTACCGATGGGGGCAGCGGTCGCCAGCGCCGCCGTCCACGCCGCGATCGTCGATGCCGGTCCGGCGGGGATCGAGCTGTTCCACGGCTACACCTATTCGGCCCACCCGCTGGCCTGCGCAGCCGCCGTGGCGGCGCTCGACCTCTATGTGGCCGAGGACCTGTTCGCCCGCGCTGCGGCGCTCGCGCCGCACTTCGCCTCCGCCGCACACGCGCTGCGCGGCAAGCCGCACGTCATCGACATCCGCAGCCTGGGGCTTGTCGCCGGGATCGAGCTTGCGCCCCGCGACGGCGCGCCGGGGGCGCGCGCGACCGAGCTGTTCCACCGCGCCTTCGACGGCGGGCTCCTCGTGCGCGTCACCGGCGACACTCTTGCGCTGTCGCCGCCGCTGATCGCGTCGGCGGCGGAGATCGACACGATCTTCGGCCGCATCGGCGAGCTGCTGGACGATCTCGCCTGACGTTTTCCCCCTACCCGCCGCGCTGGCCGCCGCTATAGTCCGGCGTCCACGGGGCGGACACGATCACAAGGGCAACTGAATGAAGGCGACGGCCGAACGCGCGACACTTCTGAAGTGCCTGGCGCACGTCCAGTCGGTGGTGGAGCGGCGCAACACCATCCCCATCCTGTCGAACGTCCTGATCGAGGCCAAGGACGGGGGCCTGCGGCTGATGGCGACCGACCTCGACCTGCAGATCGTCGAGACCATCGCCGCGCACGTCGCCGTGCCCGGCGCGACGACGGTTTCCGCCCACACCCTGTTCGACATCGCCCGCAAGCTGCCCGAGGGGGCGCAGGTCGAGCTGACCGTCGCGGCCGAGAAGATGACGGTGACGGCCGACCGCTATCGCTCGAACCTCGCCACGCTGCCCCGCGACGACTTCCCGGTGATCGCCGAAACCGACCTGCCGACCAAGTTCAGCCTGGATGCGGCCAAGCTGCGCGAGATCATCGACGGCACGCGCTTCGCCATCTCGACGGAAGAGACGCGCTATTACCTGAACGGCATCTTCCTCCACGTCGCCGGCGGCGAGACGCCGAAGTTCCGCGCCGTCGCCACCGACGGCCACCGCCTCGCCCGCATCGAACTCGATCTGCCCGAGGGTGCCAAGGGCATGCCCGACGTCATCGTGCCGCGGAAGTGCGTCGCCGAGATCCGGAAGCTGCTCGACGAGGTGGACGGGCCGGTCGAGATCCAGCTGTCCTCGTCCAAGATCCGCTTCAAGCTGGGGAACGCCGTTCTTACGTCCAAGCTGATCGACGGCACCTTCCCCGACTATAGCCGGGTCATCCCGACCGCCAACGACCGGCTGCTAAGGATCGACCGCAAGAGCCTGGCCCAGGGCGTCGACCGCGTCGCCGCCATCGCCACGACGGAAAAGGTCCGCGCGGTCAAGATCGCGCTCGGGCACGACAAGGTGACGCTGTCGGTCACCTCGCCGGAGAACGGCACGGCGTCGGAGGACATTCCGGCGGACTATGCGTCGCCCGAGTTCGAGGTCGGCTTCAACTACCGCTACCTGCTCGACATCCTCGACCAGGTCGACAGCGACCAGGTCGAGGTCCACCTCGCCGACGCCGCCGCGCCGACCCTGATCCGCAAGGACGATGCCAGCGCGGCGCTGTACGTCCTGATGCCGATGCGGGTCTGACCACAGGCCGGGCGCTCGGCGACGATGGGTTCAACCTGGGAGGACGCCTGATGAAGACCCTGATCCTGACGCTGATCGCCGCCGCGGCGATGCTGGCCGCGCCGGCAGAGGCGCGCCGCCACGGCTATCACGGGCACCACCACGGCTATTACGGCCGCCACGGCTATCACGGCCACCACGGCTATTATGGCCACCACCGCCACCATATGATGCGGCACCACTACCGCCACCATCGGCACTGGCACCGCTGATCCCGTGACCTTCGACGACGTCGTGGCCCTGGCGCTGGCGCTGCCGGCCACGGAGCGGACGACGTCGTACGGCACGCCCGCGGTCAAGGTCGGCGCGCGGCCGGGCACCGGCAAGCTCCTCGTGCGCCTGCGCGAGGACGGCGACATGGTGCTCGTGGTCGAGGACGGCCTCCGCGAGGCGCTGCTCGAGCACCACGCCGACGTGTTCCACACGACCCCGCATTACGCCGGCTATCCGATGCTCCTCGTGCGCCTGGCCGCGGCGGATCCCGACCAGATCGCCCGCCTTCTCGCGCGCGCCTGGGAGCGTCAGGCACCGGCCAGGGTTCTCCGGACGCACGGCCGGTCGCCGGACTGACCGCTCGTACCGGGCTGGAAACAAGCGCCGCTCGACTGCCCCCGGCACGAGATCCTGATCGTTTGGCAGGCTCCATCCTCGATAGGGATTTTGCCATGCTTCGATCGATCATTGCCGTCGCTGCGCTGTGCGCCGCGGCCGGTGTCAGTGCGCAGGAAGCGCAGACCAGCCACAACCCTGCCGTCAAGGACAGCGCCCCGCACGCGGTCACCGCGCCCGCCGAGGGCCACAACAGCTTCACCGAAGGCCAGGCCAAGAAGCGGCTGATGAAGGCCGGCTATCAGGTCTCGTCGCTGACCAAGGATCCGTCCGGGGCGTGGGTCGGCTCGGCCATGAAGGACGGCAAGCAGGTGACGGTCGCGCTCGACTACAAGGGCAACGTCACCACCCGCTAAAACCGCTGCTTCGGGAGAATTTACCATGACCAAGACCTTGACCCGCCTGTTCGACAACCGATCGGATGCCGAGGGTGCCGTGCGCGCGCTCGAAGCCATGGGCGTGCCGCGCGACGACATCAGCATCGTCGCCAGCCAGAGCGACACGAACGCCACGGGCAGCACGGCCGGTGACCGCGCCGAAGGCGTGGCCGACGCCGCTGCCCACCCCGACCACGACGGCGACGTCAGCCGCGGCGCCTCGACTGGCGCGCTGCTCGGCGGCGCGGGCGGCCTGCTCGCCGGGCTTGGCCTGCTGGCGATCCCCGGCCTCGGCCCTGTCGTCGCCGCCGGCTGGCTGCTGTCGACCGCCGCGGGTGCCGGCATCGGCGCCGCCGGTGGCGCCGCGACTGGCGGCATCGTCGGTGCGCTGAAGGGCGCCGGTCACACCGACGAGGAAGCGCACGTCTATTCCGAGGGCGTCCGCCGCGGCGGCACGCTGCTGAGCGCGCGCGTGCCGGACGAGCTGGCGAACGACGCCGTGCAGGCGCTGGCCCCGTACAACGGCGTCGACGCCGCGACGCGCGGTGCGGACTATCGCGCGAACGGCTGGTCGGGCTTCGACGAGAACGCTCCGGCTTATTCGTCGACCGAGAGCGAGGCCGAGCGCGCGCGCTACAGCCAGCGCATGTAGCTGCCGACGGCGCGGCGCGGTCTTGTCAGCCGCGCCGCTTCGCCTATGCCGGCGGCGATGGCCGCCAACCTCCGCCTGACGATCGACACTGCCGCGCTCGCGCGTAACTGGCAGCGGTACGATCAGGCCTCTGCCCCGGCAAGGGCCGGCGCGGCCGTCAAGGCCGATGCCTACGGGCTCGGCGCGCAAGCGGTCGTCGACATCCTCGCCCGCGCCGGCTGCCGCGAGTTCTTCGTCGCGACCTGGACGGAAGCGTCGGCGCTGGCGATACCCGAAGGGACGCGGCTCGCCGTTCTCCACGGAGTGCAGACCGACGAGATGGCGGTTGCCCTCTCCAATGCCGCTGTTCCCGTGCTGACCACGCCGGCCCAGGTCGCGGCGTGGCGCGCGGCCGCCCCCGATAGGCCGTGCGACGTCATGGTCGACACCGGCATCAACCGCCTCGGCCTGACGCCTGCCGAGGCGATGACGCTGCTGGATGGCCTGGCGGTCGACGTCCTGCACAGCCACCTCGCCTGCGCCGACGACGCCGCCAGCCCGCACAACGCCGCGCAGCTTGCCGTCTTCCGCGAGGTCGTCGCGGCCGTTCCCGCCCGCCGCGCGGCGCTGGCCAACTCCGCCGGAGTGCGCTTGGGGGCCGACTACGCCTTCGATCTCACCCGGCCCGGGATCGCCCTCTACGGCGGCGCGCCCGATGCCGAGCCGGTCGTCCACCTCGCCGCGCGCGTCGTCCAGGTTCGCGATGTCGCCGCCGGGGCGAGCGTCGGCTACGGCGCGACGTGGACCGCTGCGCGCGCCAGCCGGATCGCGGTCCTCAACTTCGGCTATGCCGACGGCTATCCGCGGGCGCTGTCGAATGCCGGCGAGGCGTTTGTGGGGGAGGTGCGCTGCCCGGTGGTCGGCCGAGTGTCGATGGACCTGACGGCGGTCGACGTTACCGGCACCGTGGTTGCCGAGGGCGACTGGCTGGCGATCGGCTTCGACCTCGCCGCCACCGCGGCCAAGGCGCGCGTTTCGCAATATGAGTTGCTGACGGGCCTCGGCCACCGCTATGCCCGCGTCTACGAATGACCGGCGTGCCCCACGATATTCTCGGCGTCCTGCGCGCAATCGGCCGCTTCGTTCTCGGCGGGCTGGCGCTGATCGGTCGGATCGTCCTGTTCGCCGGCCGCGCGATTGGCCGCGCCGCCGCCCCGCCTTACTATCCGGCGCGGTTGGGCGAGCAGCTGCTGATCATCGGCTGGTTCTCGCTGCCCGTGGTCGGCATGACAGCGCTGTTCACTGGTGCGGCGCTCGCGCAGCAGATCTTCATCGGCGGCAGCCGCTTCAACGCCGCCGCGACCGTGCCGGCGGTGACGGTGATCGGCATCGTCCGCGAGCTCGGCCCGGTTCTCGGCGGGCTGATGGTCGCCGGGCGTGTTTCCTCCGCCATGGCGGCCGAGTTGGGGACGATGCGCGTCACCGAGCAGATCGATGCGCTGACGACGCTCCGCACCGACCCGTTCCGCTACCTGATCGGACCGCGCGTGCTGGCGGCGACGCTGGTCATGCCGCTGCTCGTCCTGGTGTCGAACATCCTCGGCGTGCTCGGCGGCTTCGCGCTCGCGACGACGCGGCTCGGGTTCAATGCCGCGAACTACCTTGACCGGACCATGTCCTTCCTGAAGACCGACGACGTCGTCTCCTCGCTCGTCAAGGCCGCCGTGTTCGGCTTCATCATCGCGCTGATGGGCTGCTACCACGG
This sequence comes from uncultured Alphaproteobacteria bacterium, assembly GCA_963846485.1. Classification (GTDB taxonomy): domain Bacteria; phylum Pseudomonadota; class Alphaproteobacteria; order Sphingomonadales; family Sphingomonadaceae; genus Polymorphobacter_B. The sequence goes on from CAWJWB010000008.1 coordinate 98,404, forward strand.
CTTCAATTCGAGTGGCGGTGCCGAGGGCGTCGGCCGGGCGACGACCAACGCCGTGGTCAGCGCCTTCATCCTCATCCTGATGTCGAACCTCGTCATCACCGTCATCGTCTTCGGCGGGCGATGACGGCGCGGATCGTCCTGCGCGGCGTGAAGAAGCGGTTCGGGCCCAAGGTCGTCCTCGACGGCGTCGACCTGGACGTCGGTGCGGGCGAATCGCTCGTCGTCATCGGCGGCTCGGGCACGGGCAAATCGGTCCTGATCAAGTCGATCCTCGGCCTGCTCCGCGCCGACGATGGCAGCATCGTCGTCGACGGCGTCGAGGTCACCACCCTCCGCGGTGCCGCGCTCGCCGCGCACCAGGCCAAGTTCGGCATGCTGTTCCAGGGCGGCGCGCTGTTCGATTCGCTCTCCGTCTGGCGCAATGTCGCCTTCGCCCTGCCGCGCGGCGACGGTGCGGCGCGGCTGCGCGCGGCGGCGCTCGACAACCTCGCCCGCGTCGGCCTCGGCCCCGAGGTCGCCGACCTGCGCCCGTCCGAGCTGTCGGGCGGCATGCAGAAGCGCGTCGCCCTCGCGCGCGCCATCGCCGTGCGGCCCGAGATCATCTTCTTCGACGAGCCGACGACCGGGCTCGACCCGATCATGGCCGACATCATCAACGACCTGATCGTCAGCCTGGTCCGCGACCTCAGGATCACTGCGCTGACGATCACGCACGACATGGCGAGCGCGAAGAAGATCGCCGACCGCGTGGCCATGCTGTACGCCGGGCGGATCATCTGGCAGGGGAGCCGCGAGATGGTCGACTCCTCAGGCAACGCCTATGTCGACCAGTTCGTTCATGGCCGCGCCGAAGGGCCGATCCGGATGCAGGTGCGCCCCGCGTGAGCGGCGTTGCCGATATCGTTCGGCTGCTCGCTGCCGTCGGCGCGGGCGAGCGGACAGCGCTTAAGGAATTATATACCCTCACGTCGGCGAAGCTGTTTGGAGTGATCCTCCGTATCTTGCACGAACGGAGTGAAGCGGAAGACGTGCTGCAGGAAGTTTACATCACCGTGTGGCGGAAGGCGGCCGAGTTCGACCCGGCCCGCGCGAGCCCGATCACCTGGATGGTGACGATCGCCCGCAACCGGGCGATCGACCGCCTGCGCGCGGCCGGCAGCCGGCCCACGACCACGCTCGAGCTCGCCGCCGAGGTGCCCGAACCGTCGCCCGGCGCCGATGCGCTGATGGCGAGCGCCGATGACGCGCGGCGCGTGGCGGCCGCGCTCGACCGTCTCGATCCACGCCATGCCGGGGTAATCCGCAGCGCCTATTTCGACGGCGCCACCTACGAGACGATCGCCGCACGCGAGAACGTCCCCGTCGGCACGCTGAAGAGCTGGGTCCGCCGTGGCCTCATCCGCCTGCGGACGGAACTGGCGACGTGAGCACGCTGCCGCCCGACGACGACGGCCTGACGCCCGATGCGGCGCTGGCGATGGATTTCGCGCTCGGCACGCTCGACGGTGCGGCGTTGCGCGCAGCCGAGCTGCGCCTGCGCCGCGATCCGGCCTTCGCCGCCGACGTCGCCCGCTGGCAGGCCGAGCTCGCGCCGCTGGCCGACGCCGTTCGCTCCGCGGCCCCGCCGCCTGCCGTCTGGAGCGGCATCGAGCGCGAGCTGTTCCGTCAGCCGGCCAGCACCGTGTCGGTGGAGGCTCCGGCGCACGTATATGGCGCGGGCGGTGGCGCTGTGGCGCCGTCTCGCCTTTGCGGCGAGCGCCGTCGCGGCCGTTGCGCTCGCCCTTCTCGTGATGCGGCCGGGCGCACCTCCCGCCGCCGCGCCCCCGCCCCTGCTCGCCGCTTCGATGGCGACGACCGACGCGGCGAAAGCCGTCGTCATCACCGCGACCTACGATCCGGCGCGGGGCTCGGTCGTACTGACGCCGGCGGCGCGACAGCCTGACCGCGGCCTGACACCCGAGCTGTGGGTCATCGTCGGCAAGGACAAGCCGCAATCGCTCGGCGTGATCGACCTGAAGGACCCCCAGGCGCACCGCATTCCGCCGGCGCTCCGCCGGCGGCTCAAGCAGGGCGCGACGCTGGCCATCACGCTCGAACAGGCCGGCGGCTCGCCGACCGGTCAGCCGACCAGTCCCGCCATCGCCGCGGGAACGCTGACGGCGCTCTAGCGCCTGCAACCGTTACTGCAATGCAACCGTACCTCCGCCGTCCTTATCGAACGGACGTTACCATGGAGAGCCAAGCATGAAGACTTCGACGACAGCGCTGCGCGCCGCCCTGTTTGCCGTTGCCGCCGGCCTCGGCACCGCTGCCGGTGCCGAGATGATGCACACCAAGACCGTCACGGTCGGCGGTGCGCCGATGTATCCGAGCAAGAACATCATCCAGAACGCGGTCAACTCAAAGGACCACACGACGCTCGTCGCCGCGGTGAAGGCCGCCGGCCTGGTCGACACGTTGTCGGGCCCCGGTCCGTTCACCGTCTTCGCGCCGACCAACGCCGCGTTCGCCAAGCTGCCCGCTGGCACCGTCGACACGCTGGTCAAGCCCGAGAACAAGGACACGCTGACCAAGATCCTGACCTATCACGTCGTCTCGGGGTCGATGGACTCGAAGGCGATTGCCGCCGCGATCAAGGCCGGCCACGGCACCGCTACGCTGACGACCGTTCAGGGCGAGCCGCTGACGGCCAAGATGATGGGCGGCAAGCTCGTGCTGACCGACGCCAAGGGCGGCATGTCGACCGTCACGATCAAGGACGTCTACCAGTCGAACGGCGTCATCCACGTCGTCGATACCGTGCTGATGCCGTAATCGACGCCACAGCGACCCTCTGCCGGGCGGGCCGTGAGGTCCGCCCGGTTTCGTTTCAGCCGAGGCACAGCGGCAGCTGCGCGGCGATCGCCACCGTGGCGACGAGGCCGACATAGTAGGCGACCGATCGCAGAATCGGGACGCCGGCAACATACAGACTGGCATGGGCGATCCGTGCAGCAAGGAAGCTCCCGGCTGCCGCAACCGTGACCGCGTTCGACACTTTGAGGTGCGCCGCGATCAGCGTGACGATAGCGAACGGCACCAGCGCTTCGCCGAGATTGGTCTGAGACCGCACGACGCGCCCAGCCAGGCCGGTCAGCGGCGGGTAGGTGTCTCGGCTGCTGCGGACCGCCGCGCCGCCGAACGTCCGCAGGTGGACAGCGATGGTCAGCAGCGCGAGCGCGAGCGCCAGAAACGCGCAGGCGACCAGCGCGGCCAATTCGAACGTCATGCTGTACGTGCCGACGATGCGGTCGCGACCGCCAGCGCCATGCCCACGCCAATTGCCCACAGGATCCAGATCGCTCCGCTCAACATTACCGCCGGGTCGCCCCCGTACAAGGCCGGGAACTGGCGCATGACGACGCCTTCGAGCAGCGGCGGAACGATCGCAGCCAACGCGACCGGCTTGACGATGTCGTGCTTGGGTAAACCGCTCATCTTGAGCAGCCGGCGGTTGAGCACGACCGTCACCGGAACTGTCAGCGCATAGGTCAGCACGCCTTGCAGTCCGTCGAAGGTGCCGCGCGGTCCGGCGAAGCGGATGTACATCGCCACGCCGAACCAGATGACGGCGCTGAACCCGAGAATGGCAAGCGTGCGCGCCTGCGTCAGCGTTGGGGCCGCGGTCGCCGATATGCCCAAATCATTAGTGATCACTATCTTCCTCCCGTGTCACACATAACGTCATTATGTTGCATAGCCTGATTATGTCAGTCAAGTGCGGGTAGTGATCGCCCCCAACTCCCGACGCGACGCGCACACCGCGGCGACCGTCACCGCCCTGCTGAGGGCGGCGCGGCGGCAGTTCGGCGCGGAGGGCTATGACGGCACCAGCCTTGAAGCGATCGCGGCAGAGGCTGGAGTGACGACCGGCGCGGTCTATCATCATTTCGCCGGTAAAAAGGGACTCTTCCTCGCCGTCGCCGAGTTGATCGAGGCCGACCTGCTCGCCCGGGCATTGGCCGCGGCGCACCCCGACCCCCTGACGGCGGTCGGCCAGGCGTTCGTCGCACTGGTCGATGCGGGTGCCGTCCCTGACGTCCACCGCATCCTGTTCCTCGACGCGCCACGTGTCCTCGGCATCGAGGCCTGGCGCGCGGTCGAGATGAAATATGCCTACGGTGTGCTGTCGACCGTTCTCGGCGAACTCATGCGCAGCGGGGTGCTGACGCCGCGGCCGGTCGAGCTCGTTGCGCCGACCCTTCTCGCCGTTCTTGCCGAGGCGTCGCGCGCGATTGCCGCCGACCGTGCGATGCACGACGCGGCGCAGGCGCTAGTCCGGGCCATGCTCGACGCGCTGCGCGCGCCAATGGCATAGCGCGCGCCCGCACGGACACGCAACGGCTGTGGCGCGTTGGCCGCCCGACCGACATGCCCGCTTCCACACCGAATCTGTCCAGCCGCGCGGTCGCCGCGATTGCCGCGCTGGCGCTCCAGCTGCTGATCGGCTGGGTGCTGATCACCGGCCTGTCGGGGCGCGTCGTCCGCACCATCGAGGCCGACCTCAAGGTGTTCGAGGTCGCCCCGCCACCGCCCCCACCCGCCTCCAAGCCGGTGCCCGTTCGCCATGCCGCGCGCCGCGCCGCCGGTGCCGCGGCCCCGCCGCACAAGCGGGCAACGCCGACGCCGGCGGTCGCGCCCGTTCCCATCATCAAGCTCCCGCCGCCGCCGGCGATCATCGCGGCGCCGCTCCCGGCTCTCGGCAGCGATCCCGCCGCGGGTGCCGCCGATGTCGGGGAGGGCACGGGTGCCGGCGGCCAAGGTAACGGGCGCGGGAGCGGTTCGGGCGGAAACGGTACCGGCAGCGGCGGCACCCGCGCCCGGCTCGTGCGCGGCGAGATCAGCGGCAGCGATTACCCGCCGGAGGCGAAGGCAGCGCATATCGAGGGCAATCTGACCACACGCTACCTGGTCGATGCCCGCGGTCGCATCGAGCGCTGCTACGTCACCGAATCGAGCGGCAGCGACCTGCTCGACGCGACGACGTGCCGGCTGGCGATCAAGCGCTATCGCTTCGACCCGGCGCGCGACGCCGCCGGAAACCGGGTGGCGGACGAGGTGTACGAGGACCACGGCTGGCGCATCGCCGAGGACCGTCCGTGATCTATTCGGCGGCGAGCAGCTCGCTCTCCGCCTCGGCCGCCTGCAGCGCCCACATCTCGGCGTAGGTGCCGTTCTTTGCCAGGAGCGCTGCGTGCGAACCGCGTTCGACGATCCGCCCGCCGGCCATGACGAGGATCTCGTCGGCGTCGGCGATGGTCGACAGGCGGTGGGCGATGACCAGCGTCGTCCGACCCCGCCCGACGGCGCGCAGCGAGTCCTGTATCTCCGCCTCGGTCGCTGAATCGAGCGCGCTCGTCGCCTCGTCGAGGATCAGGATCGCCGGATCCTTGAGGATCGTGCGCGCGATCGCCACGCGCTGCTTCTCGCCGCCCGACAGCTTGAGGCCGCGCTCGCCGACGGTCGACCGATAGCCGTCGGGCAGCGCCACAATAAAGTCGTGGATCGCCGCCTCCTTGGCCGCGGCCTCGATCTCGGCCTGCGTCGCGCCCGGCCGACCGTAGCCGATGTTGTAGCCGATCGTGTCGTTGAACAGCACCGTGTCCTGGGGCACGATGCCGATCGCGCGGCGAAGCGAGTCCTGCGTCACCCGGCGGATGTCCTGCCCGTCGATGGTCACGCTGCCGGCACTGATGTCGTAGAAGCGGTAGAGGATACGGCTGAGCGTCGACTTGCCGGCGCCCGAATGGCCGACGACGGCGACCTTGCGCCCGGCGGGCACGACGAAGCTGACGTCGTGCAGGATGGCGCGGCGGCTCTCGTAGGCAAAGTCGACGTGATCGAAGCGCACCTCGCCATGAGTAATGGCCAGCGGCTTTGCATCGGGCGAGTCGGCAATCTCGGCCTCGGTGTCGAGCAGCTTGAACATCGCCTCCATGTCGATCAGGCCCTGCTTGATCTCGCGATAGACCATGCCGAGGAGGTCGAGCGGGCGGAACAGCTGCGCGAGCAGCGTCGAGATGAAGACGACGTCGCCGGGCTCGAATCGCCCGCGGCTCCACCCCCACACCGCATAGGCGAGCGCGCCGCCCATCATCAGGTTGGTGATCGCCGACTGGCCGATGTTAAGCCACGCCAGCGATACCTCGTTCTTGATCGCGGCCTCGGCCCACTGGTTCATCGCCGCGCCGTAGCCGCGCGCCTCATGCTCTTCAGCGTTGAAATATTTGACGGTCTCGTAGTTGAGCAGCGCGTCGACGGCGCGGGCGGTCGCCTTGTTGTCGAACGTCACCATCTCGCGGCGCAGCGCATTGCGCCAGTTGGTCAGCTTCTGGGTGAACCAGACATAGGCCGCGGCCATGATCAGGGTCGCCGCGACCAGCCCCAGGCCGAACTTCACGCCGAAGATGATGGAGGTGACGACCAGCTCGAGAACCGTCGGCACGATGTTGAACAGAATGAAATAGAGCATCGTGTCGATGCTCTTGGTGCCGCGCTCGACAATGCGCGTCAGCGCGCCAGTGCGCCGTTCGAGGTGGTAGCGCAGCGACAGCTTGTGGATATGGACGAAAACGTCCTGCGACAGGCGCCGCGCCGCCGTCTGCCCGACGCGTTCGAAGATCGCGTTGCGGAGATTGTCGAGCAGCACGCCGCCGAAACGCGCGCCCGCATAGGCGACGACCAGCCCGATGACGATCGCCACGGCCGCCTGACCGCCGTGGCTCATCCGCGTGACCGCCCCGCCCAGCGCGAAGCTCATCACATAGCCGACCGCCTTCGACACGACGACGAGCAGCATCGACGCGACGACGCGGCGGCGAAGTCCGGACCGACCGTGCGGCCACAGATACGGAAGGAAGCGCCGCAGCGCCTTCAGGTCGGGGTTGGCGTTGGTGACGGCGGCGGAGTCTCGCATCCCGGCAACATGGGGCGGAGACGCCGCCGCGGCAACGGCGCTAGTTACGCACCTCGGGCCTGAGGATGTAGCGGCCGCCTTCGAAGCGGGTGAACATCTGCGTCACGGCCGGATGCTGAACCGGCTCGGGCACGTCTTCGTGGACCAGGTTCTGCTGACTGACGTAGGCGACGTAGGCGCTTTCCTCGTTCTCGGCGAGCAGGTGATAGTACGGCTGATCCTTGCGCGGGCGGACGTTCTCCGGGATCGACTGCCACCACTCTTCCGAGTTCGCGAACTCGGGATCGACGTCGAAGATGACGCCGCGGAAGGGGAACAGGCGATGGCGCACGACCTCGCCGATGCCGAAGCGGGCGATCGGGTTGGCGACGTCTTGCTCAGTCTCGCTCATGGGAACCTCTGCGGGCATGGGCCCGGTTACGCATCCACAACATATAGGAATACGCACGGTTTCGTGAAGGCCATTGGCAAAGCCGCACACGCTCCGCTATAGCCGCGCCTTCGACCGGCCCGCCGCGGCCACGCGCCCTGCCGGAGAGGTGCCAGAGTGGTCGATTGGGACGGTCTCGAAAACCGTTGTGGGTGCAAGCTCACCGTGGGTTCGAATCCCACCCTCTCCGCCACGGCTCCGACGATCCGCGAGAGTTAGGTCATGATCCCTGTGCGTCGGCTTAGGGGCCGTTGGCGCGAACGATGACCTGTTGGCATGTAGCCTAGCTCTCGTCGACCATTGCATCCGGGCTCCAGAAGCGCCGCCTCCGCCGCCGCTATTTCCCCTGTGATCTGCGTCACAGCGGGCGGGTTGGGGGCGGCGTATCAGGGGGCATCGGCACCGGATGGTCCGGCGCCAGAACGAACAAGGGAACCGCCATCATGAAGATCCTCATCGCCGCCGCCGTCGCCCTGACGACCCTCGCCGCGCCCTCGGTCAACGCCCAGACCGCGCCGACCGCCAAGGTGTTCTACGGCGACCTCAACCTCGCCACCGCCGCCGGCCAGGCGACGCTGAAGAACCGCATCAGCGGTGCCGCCCGCGCCGTCTGCGGCCGCAGCGACAGCGAAGACCTCGCCTCGCGCGTCAACCACACCAACTGCCTGCGCACCGCGGTCAACAGCGCCATGGCGCAGCTGCCCACCACCGCCCCGCAGTTCGCCTCCGCCCAGTAACGCCAGTGCCCGCGGGGCAGATCAGGGAACACCCCCGGTCTGCCCCGCTGCGCGTGCGGAGTTTAGGGGGCCGTCCGACGCTGGCACCGACGCTCTATCGGTTGAGGAATAGCTCGGCCGCCGCGTCGGCGATCGCCTCGGCATCAAGACGGTACTCACGGTAGAGATCCGGCAATGTGCCCGTCTGGCCGAACCGGTCGACGCCGAGCGCCGCCACCCGCATACCCCGCACCCCGCCGAGCCACGACAGCGCCGATGGCGAGCCGTCGATCATCGTGACCAGCCCGGCGTCGCGGGCGAGCGGCGCGAGCAACGCCTCGACATGGCTCGTCGCCGCACCCTTGCCGGTCCAGCGCGAGCATTGGCTTGCCGTCCAGCCGCGGTGGAGCAGGTCGGGCGACGTGACATTCAGGATGCCGAGACCCGGCAGGTCATCGGCGAGCGCTTCGGCCGCGGCGAGCACCTCAGGGACGATCGCGCCGGTGAAGACCAGCGCTGCCCTGGCTCCGGGCGCCGGCCGCTGCAGCCAGTAGCCCCCCTTCAAGGCGTCGGCCTCCCAGTCCGCAACGGACCGTGCGAACTGGGCGATCACCCGCGTCGTCAGCCGCAGATAGACCGAGCCGCCGTCGGCGGCCTGCAGCTGGCGAAAGGCGTGGCCCATGATCAGCGCCAGCTCGTCGGCAAAGGCCGGCTCGTAGTAGGTCAGCCCGGGCTGCCCTATCCCGATCAGCGGGCTGTTGATCGACTGATGCGCGCCGCCCTCCGGCCCCAGCGTCAGCCCCGACGGCGTCGCCACCAGCAGGAAGCGCGCGTCCTGGTAGCAGCCGTAGTTGAGCGCATCGAGGCCGCGGGCGATGAACGGGTCGTAGACGGTGCCGACGGGCAGCAGACGCGTGCCGAACAGGGGTGCCGCGAGCCCGAACGCGGCGAGCGCCAGGAACAGGTTGTTCTCGGCGATGCCGAGTTCGAGGTGCTGGCCGGCGCCGTGCCCGGCCCATTTCTGCGGGCTGGGAATGCGCGCGGCGTGGAAGACGTCCTTCACCTCCGAACGGCGGAACAGCCCGCGCGCGTTGACGAAGGCGCCGAGATTGGTCGACACGGTGACATCGGGCGAGGTCGTGACGATGCGGTCGGCGACGGCCCTGGCGGCGGGGTCGGCGGACTTGGCGAGGTCGAGGAGGATGCGCCCGAACGCGGCCTGCGTCGACTGCTCGGCCCCGTCGGGCACCGGCAGCCGCGGCACCGGCACCGTTTCCGCCGCGAGCGCCGGCCCGGCGCCCTTCACGGCGATCGGCGAAGCGGCGACGAACGCCTTGAGGGCGGTCGCAGTATTGTCGCCAAGCCCGGCGAAAGGCTCCCACTCGTCGCCTTCGGCGATGCCGAGCCGGTCGCGCAGGCCGGCAATCTGGCCCGGGTTCATCAACCCGGCGTGGTTGTCCTTGTGGCCGGCGAACGGCAGGCCGTAGCCTTTGACCGTATAGGCGATGAACAGCGTCGGCCGGTCGTCCTGCGCGGCGTCGAACGCCTCCATCAGCGTCGCGACGCAGTGGCCGCCGAGGTTGGTCATGACCTCGGCGAGCGCGGCGTCGTCGTACGTCGCCAACAGCGCCGCCACGTGCGGCTTGTCGCCCAGGTCTACCATGAGCCGCGCCCGCCATGCCGCGCCGCCCTGATAGGTCAGCGCGGCGAAATCGACGTTCGGGCAGGCATCGATCCAGTCCTTCAGCGCCTGCCCCCCGGGGCACGCGAACGCCGCCATCTGCTTGCGGCCGTACTTCAGGGTGAGGACGCGCCAGCCGCAGGTTTCGAAGATGTCGTCGAAGCGGCGGAACATGCGGTCGGCGGTGGTATGGTCAAGGCTCTGCCGGTTGTAGTCGACGATCCACCAGCAATTACGGACGTCGTGCTTATAGCCTTCGATCAGCGCCTCGTAGATATTGCCCTCGTCGAGCTCCGCATCGCCCATCAGCGCGATCATCCGCCCGGTCTTCTCCGCCGCCAGCGCCCCGTGGGCGACGAGATAATCCTGAACGAGACTGGCAAACAGCGTGACCGCGACGCCGAGGCCGACGCTCCCTGTGGAGAAGTCGACCGGGATCCGGTCCTTCGTGCGGCTCGGATAGCTCTGCGCGCCGCCGAAGCCGCGGAAGCGCTCCAGCTGTTCGCGGCTCTGCTGGCCGAGCAGGTAGTGGACCGCGTGCAGCACCGGCCCGGCGTGCGGCTTGACCGCGACCTTGTCGTTCGGGCCGAGCGCATGGAAGTAGAGCACGGCCATGATCGCCGTCATCGACGCGCAGCTCGCCTGGTGGCCGCCAACCTTGAGCCCGTCGGGCAATTCACGCAGATGGTTGGCGTTGTGGATCGTCCACGCCGCCAGCCAGCGCAGCCGCACCTCGAGCGCCTCGAGCATCATTACGTCGGTCGAGTCGACCGACGGCTCGGCCGGCGACGGGGCGAGGATCGGGGCCATGGCTACTCCTGCGGCGGGCCCCCCGCGTGGTCCGTCGCCGCCGCCCCGTCAAGCGCGCAGCCCGCGCTACGGCTGGCCCTTGCCGCCGCCGGCCCCGTAGATGTTGCCGGTGGTGTAGCTGCCGTCGTCCTCGGCGAGGCGAACGTAGATGCCGGCGAGCTCGACCGGCTGGCCGGGCCGCTTGCCCGGCGTGTCCGAGCCGAAAGTCTGCTGCTTCTGCGGGCTCGCGCCGCCGCTGATCTGGAGCGGCGTCCAGATCGGGCCGGGCGCGACGCCGCAGACGCGGATGCCCTTCGGCGCCAGCTGCTTGGCGAGCGACTTGACGTAGTTCATCGTCGCCGCCTTGGTCTGGGCATAGTCGTACAGGTCCTCGCTCGGATCGTACGCCTGCTCCGACGTGGTGCCAATGATGACGGCGCCCGCCGGCAGATGGGGTAGCGCCGCCTTGATGATCCAGAAGGGCGCATAGATGTTGGTCTTCATCGTTGCGTCGAAATCGTCGTCCGAGATGTCGAGGATCGAGGCGTGCGCCTGCTGCCGACCGGCGTTGGAGACGAGAATGTCGAGCCCGCCGAGCCCCTTTACCGCGTCAGCGACCAGCCGGCGGCAGAAGGCCGCGTCGCGCAGGTCGCCGGGGATGGCGACAGCCTTGCGCCCGGCTTGGCGGATAAGGTCGACGACTTCCCGCGCGTCGGGCTCCTCGGTCGGGTAGTAGTTGATGGCGACGTCAGCCCCCTCGCGGGCATAGGCGATTGCCGCGGCGCGTCCCATGCCAAAGTCGCCGCCGGTGATCAGGGCCTTCCGCCCGAGCAGCCGCCCGGTGCCCTTGTAGCTGAGCTCGCCGTGATCGGGCTTGGGGTCCATCTTCGACGCCAGGCCCGGCCACGGCTGCCGCTGCTGCTTGAAGGGCGGCTTCGGATACTTGTTGCGCGGGTCGCTGATTTTCGGCGCGCCCTCCGGCAGCGGCGCCGCCGGCGTCGTCTGCGCCGCCGCGCGGCCAGCCAAGGCAGCGGCCGCGGCGGCGATGCCGACCCCGACGCCGACCGCGCCCATCACCTGCCGCCGCGAGCTGCCGTCTTCTGAATCGCTCATCGTCGCTACTCCATTCGCTGTCAGCCCCGGCAAACCCGTGGTCGCGGCAAAGGTTGCGGCGGCGGTTGCGCGTACCTAACGGCTCTGCTAGCAGGCCGCCTCTACCGCCGGAGCGTGCTCCGGGCAGGATGGTCGTGCGGCCATGGCGGAACTGGTAGACGCGCAACGTTGAGGTCGTTGTGGCCGAAAGGCCGTGGAAGTTCGAGTCTTCTTGGCCGCACCACCCAGTCAGCCGGGCCCCGCGTCAGCGAACGCGGTCGTGGTCCGGCGGGAATCGCCGCGGCGATGTCGGAAGCAAGGTAGCCGAGCTTGATCCGTGCGGTGAGCGTCGATCGGCAACAGCCGAGCCACGACGCCGGGCTGGCGATCGTTTACGCTCGCCAGCCGAACCGGCCGTAAACCGACCGCGAACTCGCAAAATCTGTTCGCCCCAGCGCTCGCGTCGCCACGGGGCTGATCCTTCGTGTCGAGGCTGGAGACCTAGTAACGGCGATGGTGCGTTGGGCAACCGGCATAATCGAAGCGAGATCGCGCGCCGCGACGCGCCGTAACAGCTGCTGAGTTACTTGGACTCACGACGTACGTGGCCGCCCCGAACATTACTGTCGCCAAGGCAAACGAACTAATTCGTAGTGCTGCACCTAGCCGACCGGCTGCTGAGGAACCTTTTGTGAAGCGTGATAGAAGTCGGACCCGGCCCAGTCCGGAGTTTTTACGTCCACGGCTCTGCCCCGCTCCCAATTTTCCGCGGCGTTGAGATCGCCTCGCCCCGTGTAGGCTGCGATATAGGGATAGGGGTAAACGGGGCGGCTACGCGCCACGTTCGTCGGCTTCTCTGCGGGAGCTGCTGCGCGGCCCTCTCGCGGTTCCTTGCCGTCTCCGGGCTGCCCGAAATTGGTCATCTGTGCGGGCGTCGAGACAACGATCGCCACGGGTGCGGTGCCACGCTCGACCCAGGCGATCAGCGGGGAGAGCAGGTCGACCGCGCTCGGGCCTTCGCCGCCGGCGCAATGAGCCATGCCGGGCATCAGGTACAAGCGCTCGAATGCAGCAACCCGGGCAATGCCCAGCTGGCGGCCAAGCGCCCGATGGTAGCCAATGGTGTTGAGAGGGGAGATGTGCGGGTCGGCCCAGCCGTGGAACAGGATGAGCTTGCCTCCGCGCGCGGCGAAGCGCGACAGGTCGGGGTCGGTCGCGTCGAACAGCGGATGGCGTGCGCGCAGCCGGTCGAAGGTCGCCCGATCGAAGCGGACGTCCGCCGTTGTCGCCGGCTGCCCGTCGGGAAAGATCAGGTTGGCCATCGACGCATTGGCGATCATGGCACTGAAGATCGGCTCGTCGGCCGCTCGCGGCACGTACACGCCGGCCCATTCGAGCTCGGATCCGAACTGGGGTCCGCCCTGCGTCAGCCGCTCGCCGGTCTGAGGATCGCGCGGGCCGTCATAGAAGCGGCGCGCCGCTTCCGCCTCAGCCGGCGTCAGGCAGGTCGCAGGGTCCTGCTGCGTGCGGCAGACCGTGCTGGCGACGTCGAAGCGGCACTCCCCCGGTTCCGAAACGAGCCCATCGGTCGTACCGTCGAGGCCGTCGCAGGCCTTGAGCACCGCGGCGTGCAGGATCGGCAAGCGTGACGCCAGCAGGACCGCCCGGCCGTCAGGTCCGGTGTTCGACCGCGCCTGCCATGCATGGAACAGGCTGTTCTGGACGACGAAGTTCATCGCCGGGGCGCCGGCGATGATGCCATCGAAGTCGTCGGGAAAGCGTTCGGCCTCGATCAGCGCTTCGCGGCCGCCATCTGAACAGCCGCTGAAATAGGCCGCGCGCGCCGCTTGCCCGTAAAACGCCCGGATCAGCTTCTTGGCCGCCATCGCGGTCAGGTGGACGCCGCGATAGGCGAAGTCGGCGCGCCGCTGCGCATCCCGGCCGAACTCGCCGCCGTTGCCCTCGTGGCCCATGTCGGTCGAGGCGACCACGAACTTGCCGGCCTTGACCGCCGGGCAGCCATCGGCGGCGCCGATCTGAAGGCTCAAATGGCCACAGAGGCCGCCGCAGCCGGTCTGCAGGTACCGCCCTGTCCAGCTGCGCGTGGGGAGTTCGACCGCAAAATTGACCGCCGGGGCGAGTGTCCCGCGGACGGCGCAGACGGGCTGTCCCTCCACGCCGGTCGTTTCCGTAGTGTTGGTGACGCGGCTGCCGGCACCGCCGATCGCGATCAGATCGACGCGCGCAAGGTTGGCGCAGGCCTGGATCGGCCGTACCGGCGTCGCCTCGGTCGAGGCAGTCGCCCCCTGCGGGAGCGCGTACGCATGCGTGGACAGCATCAGCGCCAGGCAAAGTAATCCGATCGACCGGAATCCAGGCAGGGCTCGGCACAAACTCCGGATGAGTGGCATCACGATCCCTCACTGCTGGTCGATTGGCCGACGGAAGGCGGCAGCTGCTCATGCTTCCACCGCCGGGTGAACGCCCTGGAGCACCACCGCCCCCAGCAGGCAGCCGCTTGCCATTACGGTCGTTACGAGGTGCAGCGGCCAGCCAAGGGAGAACAGCACCCCGGCCAGCACCGGACCGAGCGCAGCGCCGCCGCGGCCGATCCCGATGACGAGCCCGGTTCCGCCCGCGCGCGTTCGCGCCGGAAACACCTGCGCCAGCACGGCATACAGCCCGGCGGTAGCGCCATTGGTGAAGAAGCCGGCAATGCCGGCGGCGAGTGACAGCCCGGTAAGGCTGGTGATGCCTTGGCCGAGCGCGGCGACCGCAACCGCGCCGCCGATCATGGCCCCGCTCACCAGCCGGCGAACATCATAGCGCTGCGTCAGCAGGCTGAGGAAGACCGAGCCCAGGGCGCCGCCGACATTGGCCCAGACCAGGACGCCGCCAGCTTGGGCGGGCGCAAAGCCCATGTCGGCAACCACTTTGGGCGTCCATTTCATCAGAAAATAGAAGGTCATGATGTGGCAGAAATAGGCGACGACGAGCAGGATCGTCAGCCGCGTCGTGGCGGCTGAGCGGCCTCGGTCGGCGCCACGACCCACGTCCGCGACGGCGACCGGCACGGGCGGCGGCAGCATGGCAAGGGCTGCCCTTCCCTGGCCGATCAGCGTGCGGTTGATCCGGGCGAGGGCGTTTGGCGGCCGGCGCACGCACAGGAAAGCAACCGTTTCCGGCAACAGCCAGACGACCAGCGGGATGAACGCCGCCGAGGCCAGCGCCCCGAACACGAACACCGACTGCCAGCGGCCCGTCGCCGCCAGCAGGGCTGACGCAACAATCCCGCCGATCACCGCGCCTGTCGGATAGCCGCCCGCCATGAAGGCGACGGCAAGATTGCGGCGGCGGGCACTCGTCGAACTCGGCGACGATCGCGTTGGTCGCGGCTAGCATCCCGCCGATGCCGAGGCCGGTTGCCAGCCGCACGGCCGAGAGCATGATCACGTTCGTCGCAGCCGCGGCCAGCGCCATGCCGCCAGCCATGATCGCTAGGCAGGCAAGGATGGTCGGACGCCGGCCGATGCGATCGGCGAGCGCACCCAGCGCCAAGGCTCCGATCGCCATCCCGATCAGCTCCATCGACAGGACGACACCCAGCGCCGCCCGGCCGACGCCCCAGGCGCTGGCGATGCCCGGGGAAGCGAAGGAGATCGACAGGACGTCGAAGCCGTCGAGGCCGTTGAGGGCGGTTGCGATCCCGACGGCGAGGATCTGGCGGGGGTGCATCGTTTCCCGCGCGATGATGGCGCGGGGATCGTCGCTCGCGAACGGTTCGGCCCACGCCGCCATCCGGCTACTCCTCGGCCGTGTTGCGAGTGTCGTCCGGCAGGCTACTGCCGACGGAGTACAGCGCGCCAGGCGCGTTCCGGCTGGCCTGGAACTGGCCGAGCGACTCGCCGCGCATCCCGGCGTAGATCACCGCGTTGGGTAGCCCGAGCACCGCCGCCAGTTTCTCCAGCCCGAAGAAGATCGCTCCCCGCTCGATCAAGCCGGTCCAATCGCGCCGCCGGATCAGGTCCTGGTCGATCTGGGTGAGGCCCGATCCCGTTAGCGCCGCTTCCTCATCGGCAACAAACGCTGCGCGATGGGCCGGCTCGATCATCTGCTGGAGGAAGCGGTTGAGATCATAGCGGGCGACGCTGACGTCGAGCGTGAACGGGTGGCTCCATGGCAGCGCAAGCACCGCTGGGTCGAGATCGGCGGCGGGCCTTAGGTCGGCCACGCCGGCGCGGTTCTGCAGCAGCAGCGTGGCGATCCCGGTCATCGACGGCAGATAATAGTCGCGGAACAGGACCTCGGGACGTGCCGAAAGCGCGCCACGCATGACCAGCCACATGACGACCTCCGAGCTTTCCCAGCCGCCCCGCATCGCCAGTTCGCCCTGCGTCATGCCGGCCAGCGTCTCGGGGTCGTCGATGAGCAGGTCGATGAACTGGCGGTCCCAGGCTGGATCGTTGAAGCCTGCCCGCCGGCCATGGACCTGATGCGACAGGCCGCCGGTCGCGATGATCGCGACGGACAGGTCTTCGGGGTAGCTCTCGATCGCGCGCCGCAGCGCCTGCCCGAGCTTCCAGCACCGGCGCGCCGTCGGCACAGGGTTCTGCAACACACCCACGGCCAGCGGGATCAGCGCGATGGGCCAGCCGTGCTGCCAATCGAACAAGAGGCTGAGTGGGGATAGACAGCCATGGTCGAGACCCCGGCGCTGGAAGAACGACATGTCGAACTCGTCGGCGACCAGCCTTCGCCGATATGGCGGGCGAGGTCAGGATGCCCGGCGATGGTCGGAAGGGCCCGCGCGCCGCCGCCCTCGTCGGCAGCGTCGAAGGTCGCGCCGACGCCGAGCGTGAACGCGGAGTAATGGTCGAAGAAGAACGAGGTGACGTGATCGTTGTAGATCGTGAAGACGACGTCGGGGCGGGTGTCGGCCAGCCACTGCTTCAGCGGCGCATAGGCCGCAAAGATCGGTGCCCAGGCGGGATCGTCCTGCTTACCGGCGTCGAGAGCAAAGCCGATCGTGGGCGTGTGCGAGGTGCCGATGCCGCCGATGATGCGTGCCATAGCGCTTCAGTCCGTCCGAGAAGCCGAGCCTGGGTCGATCCCCCATGCTGGCAGGCGCGCCGGCAATGATCCAGCCCGGGCCGCTGGCGGCTCTGCATGCTTGGCCAAGCTACCCACACGCGACGATCAGAACTTCACACCGAGACGTGCGCCGAAGAAGCGCGGCGTCGAGACCCCGAAGTAGACCGAGTTCCGCGGGAAGGCCGTCCCGTCCGCTTCGGGACTGGCGATCCCGCCGGTGAAGCCGCCGTACGCACCGTTATAGCCGTTCGGGCCGAAGGTCTTCTGCAGCTTGTTCTCGATGTTCTCGACGAATAGCTGCACGGTGAAGCGGTCGTCGGGCGCGGCGTAGGTCAGGCTCGCATCGCTGCGCGTATAGCTGCCCTGCTTGTACCGAACGGCATTGGCGTAGTCCGTCAGGTAATAGCTCGAGCTGATCTTCATCGCCGCGCGGAAGCGGAGTTGGGCACCGCCGTTGAGGTCGACGGCGTGCGTCGCCGACAGGTACGACGTGAACTCCGGCGCGTTGGGCAACGGATAACCGCGGAAGTCGGCGAAGGCACCAGTGAGGTAGCCGAGGAAGCCGGTCTTCAGCGAGATGATCCGGCTGTGCTCATAGGCCAGCGTGGCATTGAGTGTGGTGTTTCGCGCGACCTGGTAGTGGAGTTCACCCTCGGCCCCATAGATCTCCACGGGCGCCAGCTGCGTAAAGAGCACGCCGACAACGCCGGCCGAGGTCGGGAACAGCGTCAGCCCGTTGATCTGGTCCTTTGAATAATCGTAATAATATCCCGAGGCGGACACGGTTAGCCCGCTGAGAGGCCGGCCCTTGTAGCCGATCTCATAGGCGGTCAGCTGTTCCGGACCATAGGGTGCGGTCGCTCCAGTAGTGGGGTCGAAGTCGTTGAAGCCGCCTGCCTTGAACCCCGTGGCGACCGATGCATAGATCAGGTTGCTCGGGTCGGCCTGGAAGTTGACGCCGACCCGCCACGTCAGTTTGTGATCGGTCTCGCGCCCGTTGTTCGGGCCGCCGATGCAGTCGTTCGGGTAGGTGCAGCCGGCCACCGGTCCGACCGCGAAGGTGCCCTGGCGCGTGCTCTCGTCATGCGTGTAGCGGAGGCCGCCGACGAGCCCGAGGCGCGAGGTGGGGTTCAGCGTGACCTGGCCGAAGAAGCCGTAGGCCCGGTGCTGGGTGGTGTTGAGCGGATCGATGCCGTTGACCCACTGGCTGGTGTCGCTCAGCGAGCCCGTGGTGCTAAGCGGTGCAGTCCAGTTGTGGTCGCTCTCGTGGACCTTCTCGTGGTAATAATTGGCACCGGCGACATACTCGAGGAAGCCGGGGTGGACGTTCGAAAGCCGGGCTTCGAACTGCGTGGTGTTGAACACGCCCTGATAGTCGTCGAGCGCGAAAGAGCCCGCCGCCGTCGCATTGCCTGTATCGAACGGGTTGAAGTTCGCGGTCGATTGCGAGTGATCGGAGAAATGCTGCTCGTTGCCGAGCACGTCGAGTTGGACGTTGTCGAACCGCCAGTTGAGCTGTTCGTTGAAGTTCGAGAAGTTCTCGTCGACAAATGAGGGAACGTAGTTGGGAACGATATTGGACCCGGCCGAGCCGCCGGCGTCGAGATTGTCCAGCGTTGCCGTGCCGACGCCGACGCCGCCGATGTGACCCACCGTGGCGATGCCGGTAAGGGTGATGTCCGGCGTCGGCTTGAACAGGAGCGAGGCGCGCCCGGTACGGTCCTTCTGATCGTTCTTGGCCGGCAGGCTGCCGGCGACGAGGTTGACCGTGCTCGGTCCCGCGCCGTTGTTGGCCGCCGGAGACCCGGTGACGGTGACGTCGCGCGGCTTGAGATAGCCGTCGCGGTCGTTGAAGCTGCCCGACAGCCTAATCGCGAGAGTATCGCTGACCGGGACGTTGATCGCGCCCTCGGCTCGCCGCGTTTCATAGTTGCCGGCCTCGACCTTAACGTAGCCCGACAGCTCCCCGATGATCGGCTTGCGCGTGATGACGTTGATTGCGCCGCCTGTCGAGCTGCGCCCGTAGAGCGTACCTTGCGGTCCCTTGAGGACCTCGACCCGTTCGAGGTCGAACAGCGAGACGCCCTGTTCCTGGCCTCGGCCGACAAAAGCCCCGTCGATATTGAAGGCGATGCCGAGCTCGCCCTTGCTGGTCTGGTCGGTCGAGGTGACGCCGCGGATGCTGATGTTCGTGCCGAAGTTGCCGGTGCCGATGACCACGCCGGGCACCACGTTCTGCACGTCCGAAACCGAGTTGACGCCGAGGGTTCGGAGATCGCCGCCGCCGAGCACGCTGATCGTCGCGGGAACCTTGAGGATGTTCTGCGAGCGCTTGAGCGCCGTGACGACGATGTCGCCTTCCTGCGCCTCGGTGGGAGCGCCGTTGGTGCTCGCTGCGGCCGAGCCGAAAGCGGGCGGCGCCGCTTCGGCCGCTGCCTGTTGCGCGAAAGCCGGCGTTCCCGCCGCGAGCGCCAGGGTAAGTACTGCGGCTCCGGTGAACAGTTCGAGCCTGACGGTCATCATCGTTCCTCCCCTGGCGTCAGCTTGTACTGATCGCTGTCATTGCACCTGATTGGCGCATGAATTACGCTCGGGCGATGGCGGAATCTGATAATCGCTTGCACATTTCGCGCAGCTCGGCCGTTCCCGTGCGCAGCGAATCGCCGGTCCCCGTGCCGCGTTACTCGCTGTACGGAGACTTCCCGGCCGCGCGCGAGTGGTTCGTCAATATCGAGTCCCTGGATCAGCGGGCGCGCAAGCTGAACTGGAACATCGAGCCCCACACGCATCCCAAGTTCGCGCAGATCATCTTCGTCGCCGATGGAACCGGCGAGATGACGCTCGACGGCGACCGGCTGCCCTTTGCAGCGCCGTGCATGTTGGTAGTGCCGCCGTTTCGCATTCATGGCTTACGCTACGCCGGTCCGGCGCAGGGCGAGGTGGTGACGATCGAGACCAACTACTTGGCCGACCTGCTGGCGCGCGCGGCCGATCTTCGTGGGGTGCTCGGCGCGGCGGGCGCCTTCGGACTGTCGCCCGCCGCCCATGCGGCGATATCGGCTCATCTCGAGAGCCTCAGGCGCGAACTTCAGACCGCCGACCGTGGCGGACCGGTCGGTGCCGAGATCCAGCTGCTGCAGATCCTGCTGCTTAGCCTCCGCGACCGCCCGGAGGGCGATGCGGGCAGCGCGACATCGCGAGGTACTCTGGTCGATCGGTTCGTCGCCCTGGTCGAGCAACGCTACCGCGAGCAGCCCGACATTGGCGCCCTCGCTTCCCTGCTCGCCGTCACGCCCGCGCAACTGCGCAACGCCTGCAAGGCGCAACTCGGCTTGTCACCGCTCGCCGTTCTCCACGACCGGGTGATCGCGGAGGCCAAACGCTGCCTTGCTTACACGCCGATGAGCGTCGGCGAAGTGGGCTTTCTGCTGGGCTTCGACGATGCCGCGTACTTCAGTCGCTTCTTCACGCGCGCGGTAGGGTTGACACCGACAAAGTTTCGCCAACTTTGAGGCGAGGTGTCGGCAAGGACCTGCGCACGACACCTGCCCTATCTGAGCGCCGGGATGAAGTCGCCCACGCCGTCCGCAGCCCGGCGGAGGAAGCCGAACCGGAAGCAGGACGACCGCGGCATGAAGTCGGGCACCAGACGTCATCGCCTTCAGCCGAAAACGACGCCATCCATGAGCTTGCGCGCTGTGCGCAGCACCCCCGCGGCGGTCACGGTACCCGCTTCATCGGTGTCGATGACGCAGGTTAGCTCACCGCTCGGATGCTCGACCGACAGGGTCTTGCGCCCGCCCGCCGGCACCACCGCGACACGCGCCGCCGGTGTGCCGGGGATAAGGCAGGCGGTGGCGACGCTGACAGCGCCGAGGACCCCGACCGAGGCGTGCGCACGCTTCGGAATGAAGCTGCGCACCGTGACCGCGCCGCCATCGCGCGGCGGCGCGACCAACATCATCTTTAGGCACCGACACGTCAGAAACGTCGCCGAGGTTCATCAGCGGCCCCGCCTTCAGCCGGATCGCTTCGATGCGCGACTTTAGACCCTGGTCTTCGTCGAGCTCGTCGCGAAACTCGTACCCGCTCGCACCGACGTCGGCGGCGGCCAGCACGACGCAGGGCATGCCGTTGTCGATCAGCGTCACCGCCACCCCATCGACCATATCCACGGCGTTCCCCGTCGGCAGCAGGGCACCGCAACTCGACCCGGCGGTGTCACGGAACTCAAGCGCAACAGCCGCCGCACCCCCCGGGACGCCGTCGATCCGCGTGTCGCCCTCGTAGCGGACCCGGCCGCCGGGCGTAGCGATCGTGGCAACGGCCGTTTGGCCTGTGTTTTCCATGTAGATGGCGACCCGCGTTGCCTCGCCGTCTACCGCGACCAGCCCGCGTTCGACCGCGAATGGCCCGACGCCCGCGAGGATGTTTCCGCAATTCTGTGCGTCGCTGACGGCGGCGCGCTCGACCGAGACCTGCAGGAACAGGTAATCGACATCAACCCCGGGCCGCGCCGAGCGCGACACCACCGCAACCTTGCTCGTCAGCGGGTCGCCCCCGCCCATGCCGTCGATCTGGCGCGGATCGGGCGAGCCCATGATCCGCAGCAGGAGGGCGTCGCGCGCCGCAGGGTCGGCGGGAAGATCGTCCTTGAGGAAAAAGCCGCCTTTCGACGTGCCCCCGCGCATCCACATGCAGCGCACGCCGTCAGACATATTTGAGGCCGAGCGCCGCCAGCTTTCCGCGCATGTCGTACATGTCGAGGCCAAGCTCGCCTGCCGCCAGCCGACGCCGCTTGTCCTCCTCGGCCGCCTCGCGGCGCCGCGCGGCAGCGAGGACCGTTGCCGCGTCCGCGCGCGGCACGACGCACACCCCGTCGTCGTCGGCGACGATGACGTCGCCCGCCTGCACCGCCGCGCTCCCGCAGATCACAGGCACGTTGACCGAGCCGAGCGACGCCTTGATCGTGCCCTGCGCGCTGACCGCCTTCGCCCAGACCGCAAAGCCCATGGCGGTCAGATCACGCACGTCGCGGATTCCCGCGTCGATGATCAACCCGCGACAGCCGCGCGCCTGTGCGGAAGTCGCCAGCAGGTCGCCGAAGTAGCCGTCCTCGCACGGGCTCGTCGGCGCGAGGACGAGAATGTCGCCGGGCTGCAGCTGCTCGATCGCGACATGGACCATCCAGTTATCGCCGGGCGGAGCGCTGATCGTGACCGCCGAGCCGGCGATCCGGGCGCCTGGGTAGATCGGCCGCAGGCCGCTCGCCATTAGACCGGTGCGGCCCTGCGCCTCGTGGACGGTCGCGACGCCGCACGCGGCGAGCCCGTCGATAACGTCTGCGGCCGCGCGCTCGACTGCCGTGACTACAATTCCAGTCATTGCCGCGCCTTGCCGCCGGCCGGGCGCCGCCGGCAAGTCCGATCTGTGCAGGCGCGATAAGTTCTGGCTAAGAGTAGTCATGGACCTGCTCGGCCTGAACCTTCGCCATCTGCACGCGGTGGCGCAAGTTGCCCGGCTCGGGCGGATCGGCGCAGCGGCCGAGGCGATCCACCTGTCGCAGCCCGCGGTGACCCAGGCGCTCGCCAAGGTCGAGGCGGCCATCGGCCTGCCACTGTTCGAGAGGCGGCCGGATGGCATGGCGCCGACCGCAGCCGCCGGCCAACTCTTGCCGCGCATCGAGGCAGCACTCGCGCATGTCGGCAGGCCGCGCGTGACGACGGCACAGGTGCGCGCCCTGCTCGCGCTGGCCGAGGCCGGCAGCTACGTCGACGGCGCGCGCGCCAGCGGGGTGACGCAGCCGTCGCTGCACCGGGCGGTGAGCGGCCTGTCGGTCGCCATCGGCCGTCCGCTGGTGGAGCGTCGCGGACGCGGCATCGTGCTGACCTCGGCCGGCCGTCGGACGGTGCGTGGCTTCCGGTTGGCGCGAGCCGAACTTGCCGCCGCCGCCTCGGAACTGGCCGTCCTCACCGGGCGGGAAACCGGGCGCATCACCGTCGGTGCCATGCCGCTGTCACGCGCGCGGCTGCTGCCGGCAACAGCGACCGCGTTTCACCGCGCCCATCCCGAGGTCGAAATCCGGATCGTCGCAGGATCGCACGCCGAGTTGATCGAGCCGCTCCGCGACGGCGAGGTCGATCTGCTGATCGGCGCGCTGCGCGACCTGCCGCCGGGAAGCGACATCGAGCAACGGCCGCTCCTGACCGACTGGCCGGTCATCATCGGCCGGGCCGGGCATCCGCTGGCCGTTCGGGCGGCAATCCCGGTGGCGGATCTGGCGGCCTACAAATGGACGATCGCCGCCCCCGGCACGCCGCTCCGCACCCTGTGGCAGCGCATGTTCGACGCGGCGCAGGTTCCCGCACCGCCGGTGCCGATTGAATGCGGCTCGGTCGTCACGATCCGGCAGATCCTGTTCGACAGCGATTTCCTGACGCTCCTGTCGTCCGATCAGGTCGCCGCCGAACTTGCCGCCGGCATCCTGGTCAAGATCGGCGAAGCCGCCGGCGAGCTTGGCCGGACCATCGGCGTGACGACGCGCGCCGGCTGGCGACCGACCGCGCTGCAGGCCGCGTTCCTCGCGCTGCTCGACGCGGAGGCCAGCGCCTGACTTAGCCTGAGTTTATACCTTCTGCCCTGTTCCGATTGGCCCGGCGCGCAACCCGCCGCTAACCGTTTCTCGATGGCCATGCGCATCGCATTCATCGGGTTCGGGGAGGCCGCGCAGGCCTTTGCCCGCGCGCCCGACTGGCACGGGGAGGCGACCGCCTTCGATATCCTGTTCGAGGACCCGAGCCGCGCCGATGCAAAGCGCGCCGACTGCGCCCGTGCCGGCGTTGCCGCCGCCGATCTGGCCGACGCGCTTGCCGGGTCAGACACCGTGCTGTCGCTCGTGACGGCCGATCAGGCGACGATCGCGGCAACCGCGGCCGCCGCCGTACTGTCGCCGGGCACGCTTTATCTCGACATGAATTCGATCGCGCCGGGTAGCAAGCGCGACGCAGCGAAGACGATCGAGACAGCCGGCGGCCGATACGTCGATGTCGCCGTGATGGCCCCGGTCCACCCTGCGCAACTGGCAGTGCCGCTGCTGGTAAGCGGTACCGACGCCAAAGATGCCGTCGCGGCGCTGCATTCCATCGGCTTCACTGCCGTGCGCACGGTTGCCCGGGGCGTCGGTACGGCGTCAGCGATCAAGATGCTGCGCTCGGTCATGATCAAGGGGATCGAGGCGCTCACTGCGGAATGCATGATCGCCGCCGCGCGGGCGGACCTCGTCGACGAGGTGCTTGCCGCGCTCGGCGAGGAGTGGAGAGCGAGTGCCGACTACAACCTCGACCGGATGCTGGTTCATGGCACC
Organism: uncultured Alphaproteobacteria bacterium; assembly: GCA_963846485.1. GTDB lineage: Bacteria > Pseudomonadota > Alphaproteobacteria > Sphingomonadales > Sphingomonadaceae > Polymorphobacter_B. The sequence goes on from CAWJWB010000008.1 coordinate 122,521, forward strand.
CGCCGCGCGGCCGAGCTCGACGAGGTCGCAGTCACCCTGGAGGCCTTGGGCGTCACACCGTCGCTGACGCGCGCGGCGGCCGGACGGCAGCGCGATCTTGGCGGGCTCGGTCTTGGCTCGGTGGCGGGACTCGAGGCGAAGCTTGCGGCGATCACCGACGTATCAGGGGCGTGCTCGGCATGATCATCGACTGCCACGGCCACTATACCACCGCCCCGGCGGCGCACGATGCATGGCGGGCGGCGCAGGTCACGGCCTTCGCCGCCGGAACCGCGCCGCCGCTCTATCCCGATATTGCCGACGAAGACATCCGCGCGACGGTCGAGGCGAACCAGCTTCGCGTGCAACGCGAGCGCGGCGGGGACCTGACGCTGTTCAGCCCGCGCGCCTCCGCCATGGCCCCGCACATCGGCGACGAGGCGGTCAGCATCGCCTGGGCGCGCGCGTGCAACGACCTGATCGCACGGGTCTGCGGGCTGTACCCGACCAGCTTCGCCGGTGTCTGCATGCTCCCACAGTCGCCCGGCGCAGGTCTCGAGCCGAGTATTGCCGAGCTCGAGCGCTGCGTTGGGCTTGGCTTCGTCGGCTGCAACCTCAACCCCGATCCGGGCGGCGGGCACTTCGACGCGCCGCCGCTGACCGACCGCTTTTGGTATCCGCTGTACGAGGCGATGACGGCGCTCGATGTGCCGGCGATGATCCACGTGTCGGGATCGTGCAACCCGGCGCTCCACGCGACCGGAGGCTATTACATCGCCGCCGACACGATCGCTTTCATGCAGCTGGTCGAGGGCGACCTTTTTGCCGACTTCCCGCGCCTACGCTTTATCATTCCGCACGGCGGCGGCGCAGTACCGTACCACTGGGGGCGCTACCGCGGGCTCGCCGACATGCTGAAGAAGCTCGATCTCGCCCGACACGTCATGAACAACGTGTTCTTCGATACCTGCGTCTACCACGCGCCCGGCGTGCGCCTGCTGGCCGAGGTGATCGAGACCAAGAACATCCTGTTCGGCAGCGAAATGGTCGGCGCGGTGCGCGGGATCGACCCCGAAACCGGGCATCACTTCGACGACACCAAGCGCTACGTCGACGCGCTGGCGATCGACGCGGCGACCCGCCACGCGATCTACGAAGGCAACGCGCGCGCCGTCTTCCCCCAACTCGATGCCCTGCTGCGCGCGCGCGGGCAGTGACCGATCTCCCGACCTATCTGGCGAGCTCGAGGATATATTGGGTACGCGCGTAAATCGGCCGGCGTGCGCGCAAAGGCTGTGACCTCAATCGGTCACGCGCCTGCAAGGATGCAAGAGGTAGTGGCGCGTCCTGCACGATGACGGTGGGCACTCATATCATTGGCCAGTCTCGGGTGGGTCGGGCAGCTGCAGCTCGGATTTGGAGGTCAAGCAGCTCTCGCTATACGGAGTGTGGATGGTCGCCGCGGCTATACAGCTGCGCGAACTAAGATGTCCTTGATGATTCTGGCGAGCGCCGACTAAGTCTGTCGCCCGCAGATCCAGGTAGCCCCTGCTTAAACCTAGGCGTTCGCCGAGCAATCTTGCTCCCGCCCCACCTTCGCTCATTCGCCGGGATGATAACGCCGCTCGACGTGACCGCTCAGTTCGTCGGGCCAGAAATACACTGGGCGGAGGTCGCCCGTGGTGTAGCGCCGCGCCTGATCTTCGAAGTGACGGGACGCTGGATCGCCACTCTCGCCACCGGCGGTCACTGCCCAGGCCTCGACCCGGGGACCGAACTCGACAATGGCCACGAAGCTGTTGCCGCTGCTGCCGTAGTATCGCTTGGTGTTCGGATACGTCCGTGCGCCGAAAGAGGCCAGCGATCCCCACTGCGCCGAGGTGAAGCCGACCGGCAAGCTAGATTGCGCATCGTCGAAGTGGCCCACGATGCTGTCGTCGAGCCGCTGGAAGCGGTTGACCGTGCCCCAGGGCACCGTCCAGCTGCCGAAATCCCGGGTGAGCCGGGCGACCGCCTGCTCCAGCGCTGCGAGCTTGTCGGCCGCGCTGACGCGGGTCAGGATATAGTCGGGCACGCTAACCCGCTCGGCCTTGGCGAAGCTGCCGACGTCCTGCCACAGCGTATCGCCCCAGAAGACGGCAAGCGTCGTCGCCGTATCGGAGGTCGCCCAGCGGTCGTCCCAGCGGCGAAGGAGCGCCAGTGGCTCGGCGAGCGCAGTCCGCCGCGGGTCAGTGGCAGCCAACGCGTCATACGCTGCGAACAGCGTCGGCAGGAGCCGGGCAAATCCCGGCAGATGACTGTCGAAGGCAGCGAGGCGGAGCCGCTCGGGCGTGAAGTCGGGGCGACCGGACAGCAACTCGGTCGCGTGGCGGCCGCGGTCGTTCTCGCCGGCCATGTCCATATAACGGGGAAAGTCGCCGCGCCGAGGGCTGTCCGGTCCGGCGGCGCCCCAAGGCTCATTGTTGGTGTTGAAGACCCAGCCGACCCGTGGCCGGATCGCGTTCGGGAGCGAGGCGATCGTATGCAGCCCCTGCCAGTCGGTCGCCGGATCGGACCCATCGACCGGGCGCGAGTAGTCGAACCGGTCGGCGCGGCGCGGCACGAATTGCGGGTGGAGGTAGGCGATCTCGCCCGCCCTGTCGGCAAACACCGTCGCGTTGGAGCTGTTCGCCTGCAGGCCGGCCACCTTGAGATAGCTGGCCAGGTCGGCCTGCTTTGTGCGCAGGAAGCTCTGCTCGAGCGCCGGCACCGGCCGCCACATCAGGGCGGTGGCGATCCAGCGCCCGTCCTCCGCGTGCGTGATCGGTCCGTGGTGAGTCCGGAACGTGGTGATGGCCCGCCGCTTGAGGCTGCCATCAGGAGCCCGGTAGGCAAGCGTGATCGGCACCGTCGCCACCGTCCGCAGCGCGGTACCATAACGATAGAAGCGTCGGCCGCCCCGGGTGACAACGGATTCGGCAAAGTCGTCGACGTTGTCGACACCCGACGACGTGTGCATCCAGCCGGCGCTCGCGTTCCAACCCTGGTAGACGAAGAATTGCCCCCAGGTCGCCGCGCCATAGGCGTTCAGCCCCTCGCCGCTCGTCATCTGCAGTTCGGCGCGGAAATAGAAGCTGGTGTGTGGGTTGATCAGCAGCAGGGAATGGCCGGCAACGGTATTCTGCGGCGCGATGGCAATGCCGTTCGAACCGCGAGGCTCCTCGACCTCGGCCCCACTTTCCCGAGCCGTCGCCGCTACCCGCGTGCCGCCGTAGAAGGTCTGCAAGCCCGACAGCGAGATGCGTTCGACGTCGCCGCCGATGCTGCCTTCGGTGAAGCTCAGCGCCATCCAGGGTTCAAACCGCGTCAGCACGCGCGGATGCACCTTGGGATGCGTCGCGAGATAGAAGTTGAGGCCATCGGCCCAAGCATCCATCAGCGCGCGCAGCCAGGCGGGGCTGGTGCGATATTGGCGCTGCAGCACGGCTGGATCGACGTAGAGCCGCTGGCGAAGATCCTGCCAGATCGCCGTCTCGCCTTCGGCTTCGGCGGTACGGCCGAGCGCCGTCAGGTAATTGGCTTCAATCCGCGGGAAATCGTCCTCGGCCTGGGCGTAGATGGTGCCGAACACCACCTGCGCATCGGTCGCGGCGCTGACATGGGCGATGCCCCAGTCGTCGCGGGCGATGGTCACCGCTGCAGCCTGCGATGCGAGGACTCGGCTGGCGGAGCGCTTTCCGCGGCCGTCGCCAGGACGAAGGGCAGGAGGCATTCCGCAACGCGCCGGACCGGTCTACTCATGCCATCAGGCTATTCGCCGTCCCGCCTGCCTGCAAGGAAGCGCCGTGAAGTCGATCCTCTACCTTGCCGCCTTCTTGCTGACGGCACCGCTTGCGGCGGAAACGATCCTGCTGCGCCCGGCACAGGTCTTCGACGGCGTCGCCGCGGCGCCACATCCGGGCTGGGAGGTCCTCGTCGAGGCCGACCGCATCGCCGCCGTCGGGCCGCACCTTGCGACGCCTGCCGGCACCCGCATCGTCGAGCTGCCGGGCACGACGCTCATGCCCGGCATGATCGAGGGCCACGGCCACCTGTTCCTCCACCCGTACAATGAAACGCCGTGGGATGATCAGGTCCTGCACGAGGCGCTGGCGCTCAGGACCGCGCGCGCTGTCGTCCAGGCGCGCGCGACGCTGCTCGCCGGCTTCACCAGCGAGCGCGACCTCGGCACCGAAGGGGCGGGTTTCGCCGACGTCGGCCTCAAGCAGGCGATCGACCAGGGCATCGTGCCGGGTCCGCGGCTGATCGTGGCGACGCGGGCGATCGTTGCGCGCGGCGCCTATGGGCCGAAAGGCTTCGAGCCCGGCGTTGCGGTCCCGCAGGGCGCACAGGAGGTCAGCGGCGTCGACGAGATCGTGCGTGCCGTGCGCGACCAGATCGCGGGCGGGGCCGGCTTGATCAAGGTCTATGCCGACTACCATTACCAGGGCGGTGACAGCAGCCGACCGACCCTGACCGAGGCCGAGCTGAGCGCCGCCGTTGCCGCCGCCCACGACGCCGGGCGCCGGGTCGCGGCGCACAGCGTGACGGCGGAAGGCATGCGGCGCGCGGTCGCCGCCGGCGTCGACAGCATCGAGCACGGCTACGGCGGAACGCCCGCGATCTTCAAGGCCATGCACGACCGCGGGATCGCGCTCTGCCCGACGCTGGCTGCCTCGGACGCGGTCGCGCGCTACCGCGGCTGGAGTGGCACCGAGCCGGCACCGGCCGCTGTCCTCGATAATCGTCGCTCGTTCCGGCTCGCACTGGCGATGGGCGTGCCGATCTGCATGGGCGGCGACGTCGGAGTCTTCGCGCATGGCACCAACGCCCGCGAGATGGAGCTGATGCAGGCGGCAGGCATGCCGGCCGCCGCCGTCGCCCTCGCCGCGACAGGCGGCAATGCGCATAGTTTTGGCCTCGACGACACGGTCGGCAGCATCAAGCCGGGCCTGCTCGCCGATCTGGTCGCGGTCGCCGGCGATCCGACCCGCGACATCACCGCCGTCCGCAGCGTTCAGCTGGTGATGAAGGGTGGCCGGATAGCCTTGCCCTAGCTCCACTGCCGCGTCAGCATCGGGCAACTGCCGCTTGCGGGACGAACTCGGCGCGATGTGGTCGCCGAGCTGGGTACGCCCGCCGCATGGCGCTCCATCGGTCTATATCGCGGCGGACGCCCTAAACGACGGTGCCAAGCTCCGGACCTCTCCAGTCGAGCCTCGGATCGTGAGGCTGCAGGGGACCGCGAGAGGTTCGGCCGGAATGGGCTGACCCTGCTCCGCGCGCACGATCAGTTCGACGGCCTTCTCAACGACCTCGGCAATAGGCTGGACGATGGCCGTAAGGGGCGGCTGCACGGAGCGCGCGATCGGCGTATCGTCGAAGCTGATGAGCGACAGGTCGGTCGGCACGATCATACCGCGGCCGCGTGCGACCTCGAGCGTCGCAACCGCCATCAGGTCGCTGCTCGCTATAATGCCGCTCGGCGGCTCCGGGCCGTCGAGCAGCGCGAGGGCACATTCCCGTCCCGAGGCGCGACCGAAGTCGCCGTGGGCAAGCAGGTCATCCGTGGCAAACCCTGCCGCTTCCATCGCCGCGCGCCACCCGGCAACGCGCCAGGCGCTGAGCTCATATTCGCTCGATCCGGCGATGAAGCCGATGCGGCGATGGCCGAGCGCGATCAGATGCTCCGTCGCTAGCCGGGCTGCGTTGGCGTCGTCCATCGTCAGTAGAATTCCCGGACCCGGAGCGAGCGAGCCGATCCGTGCCGTGGTGATATGATGATGGGCGAGGAGGTCGACGATCGTCCGGTTCTGCGAATGGGGAGGGGTCAGGATGACCCCGTCCGGTTGCAATGCGGCAACGGCTGCCAGCAGCTCGGTCTCGATGTGATCGCTGTGGGTGTCGACCAGCTCGATGATCAGGCGGTAGCCGTAGCGGGCGCAGGTCAGCATGCCACCGAGCAGCATCTGGTCGATCCAGGTGCTCCCGTCGCGGCGCCGCCAATCCTCGATCGTCCGGTCGCGATCGTTCAGTGCCATGATCAGCCGCGACCGCGATCCGCCCATGCGCTGCGCCGCGATGGACGGAACGTAGCCGAGCCGGTCGATCGACGCCTGGACGCGCTGGATTAATTCGGGGCGGACGTTGGGCTCGTTGTTGATGACACGGCTGACGGTCTGGAGCGATACCCCGGCGTCGGCCGCGACGTGCTTGATCGTGACCGCCTGCCGCCGCCGGGCCACGCTCAACCCGCTCCCGCCGCGCAGTAATGCGCGACATACGCGTGGTGTTCGGGCAGCTTCGACACCGAACGCGCCACCTTTTCGCGCAGGGTGCCGAGAACCTGCGCCAGCTCGGCGTCGGACATCTTCGCCGCGATCGGATGGTGGCTCGCGGGCATGATCCCCTGGCCCATCATGACCTGCACCCAGCTGTTCTCGGCGAACAGTTCTTCGTGCCGGCGGAAGACGCGGCCCGTCTCCCGGAAGAGTTCGATCTTCTGCACCAGGCTATCCGGGATCGCCATAGAGGCGCACTGCCGCCAGAAGCCACTGTCGCGCCGGCGAGTCGCCTTGTAGTGCAGGATCAGAAAGTCGCGGATCTGCTCCATGTCCTCGGCGGACTGGTCGTTGAACTCGGCAACGTCGCGCGGCGAGATGTCGCCGGCGGGCAGCATTCGCAGCAGACGCAGTACGGCGCGCTGGATGAGGTGGATGGAGGTTGATTCCAGCGGCTCCATGAAGCCGCCCGCAAGGCCGATCGCGATGCAGTTCCGGTGCCACTGCCGGCGGCGGACACCGCTCGTGAACTTCAACTGGTTGGGCTCGGTCAGCACCTTGCCCTCGACGTTGCCGAGCAGCCGGTCCAGCGCCGCGTCTCGGGTGAGATAGCGGCTGCACCAGACGAGGCCGTTGCCGGTGCGGTGCTGGAGCGGGATGCGCCACTGCCAGCCGGCGTCATGCGCCATGGCGCGCGTATAGGGCACCGGCGGCCCGACACTCTCGGTCTGGACGGCAACGGCGCTGTCGCACGGAAGCCAATGGCTCCAGTCGTCGAACCCGGCATGGAGAGCTCCCTCGATGAGCAAGGCGCGGAAGCCGGTGCAGTCGAGGAACAGGTCGCCGTCGACCTGGGTGCCGTCCGCGAGGCGCAGCGAAGCGATGTCTCCGCTCTCGCCGTTCAGCACGACCTCCGCGATCTTGCCCTCGATCCTTCGCGCCCCGTTGCTCTCGGCAAAACGGCGCAAGAAGCGCGCGTAGGCGGCTGAGTCGAGCTGGTAGGCGTAGCTCATGCCTTCGTCGGGCAAGTGCGCGAACTTGCCGGCAAGCGCCGCCTTCAGCTCGAGGCAATAGTCGTCGTAAGGTTGCCGGTGACCACGCTCGAGGCCGCGCAGCCAGAAGTGCTGGAATCCCGCCGACCAGTGATCCTTGCCGGTCAGCCCGAAGGAGTGGAAATAGCGATCGTTCCCATCGCGCCAGCCGTCGAACAGGATGCCGAGCTTGAAGGTCGCATTGGTCGCCCGCATGAAGTCGGCTTCGGCAATGCCGAGCACGCGATTGAAGAGGGCCAGCGGCGGGATGGTCGATTCGCCGACACCGACGGTGCCGATCTCCTCCAACTCAACCAGCGTCAATTCGACCACCGGACCCATCGTGTAGGCGATCGCGGCCGCCGCCATCCAGCCGGCGGTACCACCCCCGGCGACGACGATGCGGCGCCTGGCGGACGAGAGCGGCGTGGTCATTGTTGAAGCTGCCGCAGAAGGTAGGCGCGCATCCGCCCCGCACTCTCAGGCGTCATAGCGCCGAGAACGCCGCGTCCACCTTCGGGGATGTGCGCGGCCGCGGCGGCGGCATCGCCGAAGACATAAAAGTCGAACAGGTCGCGCCAGTGCTCCCGGTCCGCTGCGGGCAAATCGCGGACGGCCATCATTGCCAAATTCAGCGCATCCTGCGGGTTGCCGAGCCAGCGCGGCGTCTCGCGCCACCAGTAGTTGACGAGGATGTTGAAGGGGGCGAGCGCCTCGACGTGGTGCCACCACATCGACGGGATATAGATCGCGTCGCCCGCATTCAGGTCGGCGACCTGGCCGTGCGCCAGCGCTTCGGCAAAGCGCGGGAAGCGGTCGAGGTCGGGCGCGTGGAAATCGACCATGCTGACCGGCCGCCCGGCGGGCGTATTGTCCACCGGTCCAAGGTACAGGTTACGGAACTGGTCGCGAGGAAAAAGCGTGAACCGACGCCGGCCTGCGGCGACACAGGCGAGGTTGGCGGGCGCGTCATTGTGCGCGGCGACGCGCGTGCGCGTGCCGATCCAGATGCTGCCGAGGGGCTGGCGATCGCCGAGGTCGACGTGGTTCGCCTCGTGCAGTCCCTGAAAGAAGCCTTTGACGTCGACCGAGGCAAGATAGACCGGCGGCGCGTCGGGCCGGCCTTCCATCTGCTCGATCTGCGCGAAGATGTCGCCGAGCTTGGCCCGAAGGGTGCGGAAGTTCATCGCCAGCACCCCGCCATCAGCCTCCTCGTAGAACAGCCGACCGCCGTCGGTGGTCGGCTGGCCGACCGATACGGTGAAGGGCAGGTCGCGCGCTTTGGCGAGAAGATAGGCACGCGCCTCGGACGCTGAACGCGATCCGGCCGCGACGAGCGGCCATTCGCGAACCAGTCCCCGGACGACGAATGGGGCCGTGGCACCGCTGAGCCGCGCGTCGAGCGCTGCCGCGTCCGCGATCGCGACTTCCGGGATCGCCGGAAGTTGCGCGAAGATGCCCGGATCGGCCTCAGCCACGCCTGGCCCTGCCATTCTTTCGCGCGATCAGCCCGGCGATGTTCGACAGCGAGGCGAGCACCATGAAGGCGGGCATCAGGTGTCCCCCCCGTGCAGGTCACCGAGAGCAGCGGCATCAAGCCGGGATAACAGCTCCTCATTGATGGCGTAGTAGCCGACCAGGCGGTTGATCGAGCGGTCCTTCAGCGTGATTTCAAGCGTGAGCGGCTCGATGAGGTCGTGCCTGGCCAGAGCGGCGAAGAAGCCGTCAACCATGTGCCAGCCGGCATCGAGTTCGCCGAGCCGGGCGGCGATCGCCTCCAGGTAGGGCGAAGCGCGGCCGAGATCGTCGAACAGCCGCACGCCCTCGTGATCGCGGGCGATCCGCGGGCTGTCGAGATCGAGGTGAATCTGCTTGTCGCCACCTGGGATGGCGGCAGCTCCGATCAGGAACGGCTGGATGTCCATCGCGTGCGGCCGATAGCGGGCATCCCATCGGTCACCGTCGAGGAAAAGGTTCTCGCCGTGCTCGAAGCCGAACAGGGCTACTGCCTGGAAGCCGTCGCGCTCTGGCGTTCGCTGGAACAGGATCGGATATTCATTCTGCACCCGCCGAAACTCGTTCGGCACGACGATGCACGACATGACCGCGTCGCCCAGCTCGGCGGCACGATCCGTCTTGACCCTTAGCGAACGATGGTCGTCGGCGGTGAGGAGGACGTGGTTGGCCATCAGGACAGCTGCTCGGCACGCGGCCGCATTTGCGCGGCACGGCAGGAATCGAGATAGACGCGGATCGGCGGCAGCGCGGCGGCGAGGCTGCGCGCCCGCTCCGACACTCGCTCGAGCAAGGGTGGTGCGCTGGCGCGAAACGGCCCCGCGGCAGGCGCCGGGGCACCCATGCCATAGAGGATATACTGGTAGCTCGCTGCGGGAAAAACCTCGTCCACCATCGGGAAGTCGGCGCGCAGCGGCGGCCGAGCTTTCCAGAGCGCCAGCAGTTCGACGAGTCGCGGCGGCACTGCGGCGTCGCGGTGGTCGCACCAGTAAGGCTCCGGCCGGCGGCTCAGCACATAATGCAGCTTGAGAAACTCGACGATACGGTCCCAGCGGTAGCGGAACAGCGCGTTGAAGCGTTCCGCCACGAGCGGCATGGTTTCGCGTGTCGGCCAGTCGTCGAGCAGTGCATCGAGCGACAGTTCGATCGTCACGATCGCCGACGCCTCGAGCGGCTCGAGGAAGCCGGCCGACAGACCGATGGCGAGGGTGTTGCCGCTCCAGAACCGCTCGCGATGCCCCGACCGGAAGGTCAGCCGCCGCGCGGCCGGCGTGTCGGCCGTGCCGAGATAGGCCGCGAGTGTCGCCGCAGCCTGATCGTCGCTCATGTGCGCGGAGGAATAGACACAGCCGACGCCGCGGCGCGTCGGCAGGCCAATGTCCCAGATCCATCCCGCCGCGTGCGCGGTGGCCCGCGTCTCGGCCGCGATCGCGCTGTCGGGGGACACCGGGACCTGGACCGCGAGCGCGCGGTCGTTGAACAGCACGTCGGTACGGTCGAGAAACGGGATGTGGCCGACGAGCAGGGCCGCGTGCCCCGTGCAGTCGAGGAACAGGTCGCCTTCGATCGGGCCGCTCGCCCGCGTGCCGAGGCTGACGATCGTGCCGTCGGGCGCGCGCGCGACGGTGTCGACGTGATCGCGCAGGTAGCGGACGCCGAGCCGTCCGGTCGCGTGGCGGGCGAGCATCGCCGCGAGCTTGGCGGCGTCGAGGTGGTAGCCGTAGTTCACCGCGGCGGCATAGTCGGGCATCGCGCGCTGCCGCGGCGCGAGGCCGAGGCTGGCGACGTGGGGCTGCGCGCTGACCGCCTCGGCGAAGGCGCGCGCGGGCGCCTCGGCCTGCCAGGCATCGACCAGCGCACGCGGCTCGGCGGCGCTCGGCGGCGTGAAGGGATGGGCATAGGTGTCGCCCGCCTCACCCGATGCCCATCCGACGAAGCGCGTCCCGTGCTTGAACGAGGCATCGCAGGCGAGCAGGAACGTCGTCTCGTCGATGCCGATCCGCTCGAGGGTGGTGCGCATCGTCGGCCAGGTGCCTTCGCCGACACCGATCGTCGCGACCTCCGGCAATTCGATCAGCGTCACCTCGATCGGCCGCGGAGCCTCGGGCCGCGCCGCGGCTGCGATGCGGCAGGCGGCGAGCCAGCCCGCGGTCCCGCCACCGACAATCACGACCCGTGAAACCGCCGTGGTCACGCTGCTCCCATCACCTGGCCCGCTCCGGGCGCGATCCGCCTCGCTTTGCCGCGAGGCGCGGGAAAAGGCCACCCTGGCGCGCGGCGCTGGCCCTCCCCGACCTCAGAAGGCGAAACGAACCCCGGCAGAGTAGCGGGCATCCTGCTTTTGCACCTGCGCGATGTTCCTGTCGGAGCGGAGATGCACGAACCGGTTTTCGCCGTTGACGTTGATGCCCTCGAAGACGACGGCAACGTTCTTGGTCAGGGCGTAGCTGGCGCTCACGTCGACCTGCCCGTAGGCGTCTGTATAGGTTGGGTTGATCCCTGAGCCAGACAAGAACCCGTCCCGCCAATTATATGCAACCCGCGCCTGAAGGCCGTTCTTGTCGTAGAATAGCACCGCGTTTGCGCTATTCGACAAGCCGACGACGGCGAACTGCCCGGGTTGAACGCTGGCCGGCAGCGCATTGTTGTAGTTTCGATTACTCTTCACGATGGTGTAGTTGAGGATCGTTCCGAATCCGGTTTGCCAGAAGTTGTGCTGGATGCCGAACTCGAAGCCGTGGATCGTCGCGGTCTGATCGCTGTTGTACGGCGTCGTGATCACGAAGTTGACCAGCGGATCGCCCGGGCCGGCAAGCAGCTGACCCTGTGGCCCGACATAAGTCGGGAAGTTGGTCGCGTAATATTGCTGGATTTGCGCGATCGTTGCGTTGGCACCGAGAGCGTTGAGCGCTGCCTGGTAGCGCGGTCCGTTCTGCTGAACGCCGTTGAAGATTGTCGTCGGCGCGGCAACGCCCGGAATCGTCGTGTTGATCTGCGTCGAGCTGATGAAGTTCGACACGTCCTTGTTGAAGAAACCGACCGAGATGAAGCTCTGGTTGCCGTAGTACCACTCGGCCGACAGGTCGATGTTCTTCGACTTGTAAGGGATGAGGCCCGGGTTGCCGACCGATCCGGTGCCGCCGCCGATGCGGAACAGTGTATCGAGCCGTCGCCCGCCCTGCAGGCTGCCGTAATCTGCTCGGGTAATCGTATGGCTGTACGATGCGCGAAGCTTCACGCCCTTTAAAGGCTCGATGTCAAAGTCGATCGCCGGCAGCCAGTTCTGATAGCTGCCCTTGAAGTTGGTAAAGCCCTGCCCGCTGAACAAGACGTCGAACTCGTTCTGCGAGTTCTGCTGACCACCGATCGGGGTCGGAACGAGCGCCGTCGCGGACACGTCGGTACGCTCGTATCGAACGCCGGCAATGAGGTGACCCGGTCGCGAGAACAGGTCGAACTTGCCGTTGACCTGGAGGTAGGGCGCAAGCGTTTTCTCGTGGACGCGCGAGTCGGTGGTGTAAGGCAGCAGGCACTGCAAGTTGCCGCCGCAGGTTTTATAGACGGCGTCGGTCAACGCCAGCGCCGTCGGCAGATCGAAGGTGTAGAACGACTTGACGATGTTCGGGTCGGTCGCCCCGCTGATGCCGGAGAACTTGTCGGGGATGCTGACAAGATGGAAGATGCTGTCGGGCAGCACCGCCGCCGCCGCCGCCCGCTGCGCATCCGTGCCGCCCCCGGCGCCACCCCAGGTGTCGTTCTGCAACACGCTGTAGGCCGAGCGGACCTGGTTGTCGGTATATTCGAAGCCCCAGTCAAAGCTGTCGAAGAAGCCGTGGCCGTGGTCGTAATGTCCCTTCAACTGGACCTGATTGATCTCGTCCCGGAAGTAGGAGTTGCGGAACGCATTGCCCGTCGGGACGATATTGGCGGGATTGAGCGGGTCGATGCCCGGGTACATGGCGAACGAGATGACCGGTAATTGGTGATCGAAATTGATCGTCTGCGTCTGGATGCCGAATACCGCCGTGCCGAACGAGTTGCTGTTCCCATAAGGGCTGTCGGGCTTCGACTCGGCGGTCGAGTGGTGGGCGTCGAGCACGAGCGTCACCCCGCCCGGCCCCTGCCAGGTCAGGTTGCCGCCGAGCGACTTGTTTTCGCTGCGATACGCGGTCTGTGAAGCCGAATAGGCGAGATCCTTGCCCTCGCTCGCCTGGAAGCGCTCGGTGTAGAAGATCGGCCCGGCAACCGGGCCGTTGGTCCAGGCGCTCGACGTGTCGTTGTGATTGTACCAGATGCCGACGCTGTCGTCGCGAATGTCGACCGTCTCGCGCGAATAAGTATAGTCGATCGTCGCCACCAGGCTGTCGATCGGGCGGAATTGCAGCACCGCCTGGCCGTTGATGCGCTGGCGCCGCCCGTCGACGACGTCGTAGCCGCCGTTCTGCGGCACCTGATAGACGTCGTTGGGGCCGGGGCGGTTCTGGATGTTGGCGTAGCGCGGGTCGCCGGGCTGCGCGAGCGAGCCCCAGTTGTTCTCGGAGCCAAGATAGCCGTCGCGGAAGCCGATGTTGGCCGAGTTCTCACTGAAGTGGCGGACCTGATACGAACCGTCGATCAGGATGCCGATGCGGCCATCGGCGAAGGTATCGGAGAAGATGCCCGAGATCTCCGGCGTGATGTCCTTCGTTCCATTTTGCGATGTGTCGACGTCCGCCTTGGCCGTCAGCGAGCCGCGCAGGCCCATCTTGTCGAAGGGACGCGGGGTCCGGATGTTGATCGTGGACCCGATGCCACCCGATGGCACGGTGGCGCGGCCCGACTTGTAGACTTCGAGCGCGGCGACGCCTTCCGACGCAAGGTTGGCGAAGTCGAACGCGCGCGATACGGGCGCACTGTTGCCGTCGCCGATGATCGACGTCGGCATCTGGCGGCCGTTCAGCGTAACGAGGTTGTATTCGGGCCCGAAGCCACGGACGGTGACGAACTGACCCTCGCCATTGGCGCGGTCGATCGAGACGCCGGTGATCCGCTGCAGGGACTCCGCGAGGTTGGTATCGGGGAACTTGCCGATCTCCTCAGCCGAGATCGCGTCGACGATGCCCTGCGAGTCGCGCTTGATTTCGAGCGATTGCTGGAGACTGGCGCGGATACCCGTGATGACCAGGTCGGGCGCCGTATCGACGGGCGCGAGCGTGTTCGTGCCGTCCGTGGTCGCGGTGCTCCTGGTCGTACCGACGTTCGATGTGCTGCCGGTTTGCGGAGTGGTGGAGGGGCCGGGCTGACCCATCGTGCTCGACGAGTCCTGTGCCCACGATACCGCTGGCCACGTCAGCGCGATGATCGATGCGCTCAGGCCCAGCCGCGCCGCCGAACGGCCCGTGAATCCCTTCATGGCGTCTCCCCTGTCGTCGACCGGGTATACCGGCTGTTCTTGTGAACGTTCTCATGTCAGTGGTGCCGAAGCTTGTCAATGCTATCGGTACAGGGTCATCGTCGGGCGAAGACAGTTGAGAGCGTTCACAAGCTATGACACACGTTCCAAAACGGGCGAGGCGGAACAGGATGGTCACTACCAGTCGAGCGGCGCTGACCGCGCTTGTGCTGATCGCCTTGGCCGCGCCGCTTGAGGCGCGGGGCACCCAGCCCCTTGCCGCCGATCGTCACGCGGACCGCGGCAGCGTGGCGCGCGCACAGGCGCTCGTCCGGCGCATGACCCTCGACGAGAGGATCGCGCTGGTCCACGGCCTGTTTCCGCCGTTCGCCGCGGGAAAGACAGCGGAAGCGCTGATCCCCTCTGCTGGTCACATCGACGGGCTGCCGCAACTCGGCATTCCGGTGGTGCGGGAGAGCGATGCTTCGCTCGGCGTCGCCAATCAGATCGAGCAGCGCAAGGGCGACGTCGCCACGGCGCTGCCGTCGAGCCTGGCGACCGCCGCGACGTTCGATCCGGCCATCGCCCGCTCGGGCGGCGAGATGATCGGCGCGGAGGCGCGTGCCAAGCGCTTCAACGTGCTTCTGGCCGGCGGCGTCAACCTGGCGCGCGATCCGTGGAACGGCAGGAACTTCGAATATTTCGGCGAGGACCCACTCCTCGCCGGTATCATGGCCGGAGCCCATATCGCCGGCGTTCAGTCGAACCGCATCGTTTCGACGGTGAAGCATTACGTCCTGAATGCCCAGGAAAGCGGGCGGACAATCCTCGACGCGCGGATCGACGAAGCGGCGCTGCGTATGAGCGACCTGCTCGCCTTCGAGATCGCCATCGAGCGCGGTCGGCCGGGCTCGGTCATGTGCGCCTACAACAAGGTCGACGGCGACTGGATGTGCGAGAACCGACATCTGCTGACCGATGTGTTGAAGCACGACTGGCGCTATTCCGGCTGGGTGATGAGCGACTGGGGCGCCGTGCATTCGACGGCGAAAGCCGCCAACGCTGGCCTCGATCAGGAGTCTGGGCAGGAGCTCGACGACCGCATCTATTTCGCGGCTGGGCTCAAGACCGAGGTCCTTGCCGGGCATGTGCCAATGTCGCGGCTCGACGACATGGTAGTCCGCTACCTGACGGGGCTGATGCAGACGGGCGCGTTCGACGCGCCCGTCCCCGCCACCGCCGCGCCAATACCCTACGACGCTCATGCCACTGTTGCGCAGCGCGCTGCCGAAGCGGGGATCGTGCTCCTCAAGAACGAGGGAGGCGTCTTGCCTCTTGCCGCCAAGACGCGGCGTGTCGTGCTGATCGGCGGCCACGCCGACGTGGGAGTCCTATCCGGCGGCGGCTCGAGCCAAGTCCGCTCGGTCGGCGGCGTGCCCATCGAAATCCCGTTGACGCGCGGCGCCGCAGCATCGTTCGCGCGGGTGACCTATCACGCGTCCTCGCCCCTTGAAGCGTTGCGCGCGGTCCTGCCGGGCTCGGAGATTACCTATGTCGATGGCAACGACCTGGCCGCGGCGGCGGCTGCCGCGCGCCGTGCCGACCTCGCGATTGTCTTCGCAACCCAGTGGATGACGGAGGCCCAGGACGCGCCCGATTTGGTCCTCCCCGATCATCAGGACACGTTGATCGAGGCCGTCGCCGCCGTTCAGCCGCACAGCGTGGTGGTCCTCGAGACCGGCGGCCCCGTATTGATGCCGTGGATCGCGCGCGTTCCCGCCGTCATCGAGGCATGGTATCCTGGCCAACGGGGCGGCCAGGCCATCGCCAACATATTGACCGGACGCGTCAATCCCTCGGGCCGGCTGCCGATCACCTTTCCGGCAAGCGCCGACCAGCCGCCGCGGCCGGCGCCGGTCGGGCTCGACCGGTTGACGGCCGCCGAGCTGGCTGCGGCTGGCGATCCGGGACTGGCCGAACGGACCAAGGTGCAGAGTTTCCCGATCGATTATCGCGAAGGTGCGGATGTCGGGTATCGCTGGTACGAGCGCCAGCGCCTGACCCCGCTTTTCCCCTTCGGGCACGGCCTCAGCTACTCGACCTTCGCCTATTCCCGGCCGGCGATCAGGGGCCACGATGGGCTGACCGTCTCGTTCGATGTCCGCAATACGGGAGACACGACGGGATCGGACGTCCCGCAGCTGTATGTGCAGCGCTCGGAAGACCCCGCGCCGATGCGCCTGGCCGCATTCGAGCGTGTGACGCTCGCGCCCGGACAGACCCGGCGGGTAACGCTCAGGGCAGAGCCGCGCGTGATTGCCGATTACGATGTGTCGCTGCCAGGCTGGCGTATCGCCGGCGGCCGTTACCGCGTCGCCATCGGCCATGATGCCGCCGATCGGGCGCTTGTGCTCGACGCCGATCTCAACTCAATCACGACTTGCTCCCTAAAGCCAGCCGTGGACAGCTGCTCGGAGCGCGAATTCGTGGGCGGCAGCGGGAGGCATGGTGCGGGGATCATCGATCGGCTTTCCCCTGGTTTGCGCGCTGGCCTATGCCGGCGGGGTCGTCTGCTATCTGCCGCTGCTCGGAATCCTGCTGCCGCTGAAAGTCGCTCGCATCGCCGGCGACGAGCGCTTCGGCCTGCTGGCGCTGATCCTGATGGCCGGAGCCGTCGCAGCCGGTGGCGCGGCCGTGCTGTTCGGCTGGCTCAGCGACCGCTCCCACAACCGCGGTGGGGACCGCCGGCGCTGGATCGTGGCGGGGTTTGCGGGCACCCTCGCAAGCTTCGTTGCCGTGGCGGTCGCCCAGACGCCGCTGGGCCTCGCCGTCGCCATCGTCGGCTTCCAGGTCACGTTGAATGCGATGCTTGCCCCAATGATGGCGTTGTTTGCCGAGGAAGTGTCCGAGCAGCAGATCGGCCTCGTGACCGGCCTGTTCGCGGCGGGACCGCCGCTCGCGTCGCTGGTGTCGCTGGCGCTGGCGTCATCGCCCCTGACGGGCGAGCCGGCGCGGCTGGCGGTTATCGGTCTGGGAGCCGCGACGTGCCTCGTGCCGCTGCTCTTCGCTCACGGCGAGGCGCGTCCGGCGGTCGCGGTTACGCGTGGCCCCCCTCGGCAGCGCCGCGATCTGGCGATCGCCGGAGTGGCGCGTTTGCTCGTCCAGGTCGCCGGAGCGGTGCTGTTCGCCGACCTCGTCTATCTGATCGGCGAGCCAGGAGAGGCGAGCGGGGCAGCGGTCGGACGCACCGCGATGCTTATGCTGCTCGCCAATGTGATCCCCCTGCCAATCGCAGTCGTCCTTGGACGCTGGTCCGATCGTATCGGGGTGCGCAAGCCCTTCCTCGGCGTCGCTGCCGGACTGGCCGTGCTCGGGCTGGCGGAAATGATCGTCGCGTCGCACTGGCCGGGCCGGGCCCTTGGTTTTCTGATCTTCTCGGCCGGATGGGGCAGCTTCCTGCCGCTGCAGGTGAGCCGGATCCTGCAGCTGCTGCCCGATCCGGCGCGGCGAGGCCGCGACCTGGGCGTCGTCAATCTGGCCAACACGATCCCCGTGCTGATCGGACAGGGGCTCGCCTGGGCATTGGCGACGCCGCGCGATACGGCGGCACTGCTCCTGACGCTCGCGGCGCTGACGGCGATCGGCGGTCTCATCTCGGTCGCCGGACGCGAACACCGCGGATCGGATTAGGCGAGGAAGAGGAACCCCGTCACCGTCAGCCGGCCGCTGAGCGGATCGGCGCTGAGGCTGGCCTTCCGCGGAATAACGCCGCTGTGCAGCGCAAAGCTGCGATAGAGCACCGCGCGATTGTATCGCGCCGGCACGGCTGCAATCGTCTCGAACAGCCGGCTGTCGTCCCCGACATAGTCCGGCGGCAGCGGCCGGCCGTAGCGCAGTTCGGCGTCGAGCTGGCCAGCATAGATTGGTGCCCGGATGGCATCCACCGTTTCAAAGCGGGTCGAGCGATGACGGAAGAACGCCGTGCCTCCGCTGCACTCGGACCGGTCGAGATAATGGACGAAGGCGACACGCGATGGATCGTGCGCATCGCAGTGCGGCAGGCGCTGGCTGACCGACAACGCTTCCCGCGGGGTCGTCACGATCGAGAAGCTCGCGTCGATCAGCGTCGGCACACCGTCGAGGCCGAGCTTCCGGATTCCGTCGGCGACGATGCCTTGCTGTTCAGACCAATAGGTTTCGGGCAGTTCGGCCCGCACGCCAGGGTAGGCGTGGCGCGCGGGCTCGAAGGCGTGCGCGGCGGCCGCCTCGCGCAGCCGGTCGGCGCTGGCGGCGAACGCATCCATCACGACGACCGTCTGCCGCTCGTCACCGATCTGCATCACCTCGAACCGGTTCATGCCTCTCTCCGCATCACGGCGCGCAATCAGGATCGCGAAGCCGTGCGAGCACCGTTCAGGCCGTACAAGGAAAATCTCCGTGGATGATCAAGGCACGACCCGGCGAGCCATCCTGCGGGCGACCGCCGGCGCCGGGATGGCGGCACTTGCGCGCTGGCCGGCGTCGGCGACGCCGCGGGCCGCCGCTCCCGATTTCGGCGAGCGCGTGACCCTGCTTGACCCGCGCATGCCCGCCGCCGTCGTCCAAGCACGGCTCGACGCGATCTTCCGCCGCCAGGAGCGCGCGCACTTCACCGACGAGCGTCATGCCGTGCTGTTGCTGCCCGGTCGCTACGAGGCCGACGTCAACATCGGCTTCTTCACCCAGGTCGCCGGGCTCGGGCTGCTGCCGGGAGACGTGACCATCGACGGGCACGTCCATGTCGAAGCCGACTGGGCCAACGGCATGGCGCTCGACAACTTCTGGCGCGGAGCGGAGAACATGGCGGTGCGCCCGCGCG
This sequence comes from uncultured Alphaproteobacteria bacterium, assembly GCA_963846485.1. Classification (GTDB taxonomy): domain Bacteria; phylum Pseudomonadota; class Alphaproteobacteria; order Sphingomonadales; family Sphingomonadaceae; genus Polymorphobacter_B. The sequence goes on from CAWJWB010000008.1 coordinate 141,574, forward strand.
ACGGGGCCGACCGCTGGGCCGTGTCGCAGGCTGCCCCATACCGCAGAATGCACCTCCGCGGCGATCTCGCACTGGATGACGGGGGCTGGTCGAGCGGGGGCTTCGTCGCCGACTGCCACATCGAGGGCACGATCCGCTCCGGGACACAGCAGCAATGGTTCACCCGGAACAGCCGCATCGGCGGTTGGCAAGGCGCGAACTGGAACATGATGTTCATGGGGGTAGAGGGAGCACCGCCCACCAGCTTCCCCTCGCCGCCGATCACATCACTGGCGACGGTCCCTGTGATCCGGGAGAAGCCCTTCGTCCACGTCACGCCGGACGGCGAATGGCGGGTGTTCGTGCCCGGGCTTCGCCGGCGCGCGCACGGGCCGAGCTGGCTAGGCGGCGCACCGGCGGGAGAGGACATCCCGCTTTCGCACTTCCTGATCGCGCGGCCCGAAACGCCGGTGGCACAGATCAACGCGGCGCTGGCCGATGGCTCGCACCTGCTGCTCACGCCGGGAATATATCGGCTTGCAGAGCCACTCCGCGTGGTACGCGCCGGGACCGTCGTCCTCGGGCTGGGCCTGGCGACCCTGCTGCCGTTCGCCGGGACGGCGGCGCTCACCGTCGCCGATGTCGACGGCGTCACGGTCGCAGGTCTCCTCATCGACGCCGGAGCCGCCCTGTCGCCTACGTTGCTGGTGATCGGTCCTCGCGGCGCCACGGCCGATCACCACGACCGCCCGACGCTGCTGGCCGATCTTTACGTGCGCATCGGCGGCGCGGTGGCGGGACGGGCCGGGACCGGTCTCGAGATCAACAGCCGTCACGTCCTGTGTGACAATCTATGGATCTGGCGCGCTGACCATGGCGATGCGGCGGCCGCGCGGGTTGCCGTGGGCTGGGAGGTCAACCCGGCCGACGACGGCCTTGTCGTGAACGGTAGCGACGTTACGGCCTACGGACTCTTCGTCGAGCATTTTCGCCGCCACCAGGTCCTGTGGACCGGCGAGCGCGGACGAACCTTCTTCTTCCAGAGCGAGCTTCCGTACGATCCGCCATCGCAACAGGCCTACATGGATACTGCCCGCAAAGGCTGGTCGGCCTATCGTGTCGCGGACGCCGTTCAGCAGCACGAGGGGGTTGGACTGGGAATCTACGCGAACTTCACCGCGGATCCGACGATCGTCGCGGAAAGCGCGGTGCAGGCGCCGGATCGGCCAGGTGTCCGCTTCCGCGACGTGACGACCATCTCGCTGGGCGGGGGCAAGGGGACAATCAGCCATCCGGTCAATGGCTGCGGCCCGGCGGCATCGGCCGGGGCGACGCGGCAGACGCTGGTTGCGTATCCGGGCGGTCGCGATTGCCGCGAGCGATGACACCCGGAGGGCGTCAGGAAGAAGCCGCGCGTGGTGCCAGCCGGCCAGGGAGGGCGCCGAGGACAGCCTGTCGCTCCTCATCGGAAAATGAGCTCCACGCTGCGATCTCATCCAGGGTTCGACCGCAGCCGGTACACCACCCGCCTTCTGGAGCGATGCGACAGGTACCGATGCACGGGCTAGGTACGGGGTGGATCGCGGAAACTCTCGCAGTCATGGCAGCGTCGGGCAAAATGCTCGGCTCAAGGGTGATGATAGCTCGCCCAAACCCGCCGCAGTCAAGGCAACACCGAAGCCCGGTGCCGGGCAGCCGGCGGGTTTCGCGGAACAGCGATCAGGGCGTGATTGACCGCCATCGGGTCTCAAGCGAGCACGGGTGCCGGTAGCGGCCCGAGTAGCGACTCCACGGCCATGCCGATCGCCAGCAGCCGGCGGTCGTGACCAGCCGGGCCGTCGAGCTCGATTGCGACCGGCAGACCGCCTTTCGTCAGCCCGCACGGCAGTACGAGACCCGGCAGGCCCAGCGTACTGCCCGGCGTGATGTTGCGGGCGATGGCGGTGGCGAAGGGCACCGGCTTGCCAGCGATATCGACACTCCCCTCGCTTCCCACCGGAGTCGCCGGCACCATCGTCGCCGGCGACAGCATAACATCGATGCGATGGTCAGCGAACCATGACGCCGTCGCCTGCTGCAGTGCCGGCCGGGCCTCGTCGCGAGCGGCGGCATAAACGCTCTCGGCGACGGCCTGCGGCGCACCGCGAAGCGCTACCTGCGCGAAGACAGCCGCCACATCGGCGCTGACCCCGGCGAACATCGTCGCAAAGTCGATCGGCGCGCCCGAGTCTGCGAGGTAGCGCTCCAAGGCCGGCACGACGTCGTGCACCTGTATCGCCATCGCCATCGGCACGACCCCCTCGAGCCCCGGCACTGCCGCCTCGATGATCATCGCTCCGGCAGCGCCAAGTCGTGCCAGCGCCTCCTCGACGAGTGCTGCCACTTCCGCCGCCACGCCGGCAAAGAAGAAGCTCCGGTCGACGCCGATGCGCAGGCCAACCAGCGATGCCGGCTCGATCGGCCCCGCTTCCCCGCTTACGACCGCATCGAACAGCGCCAGGTCGGCAACGCAGCGCGCCTGCGGGCCGATCTGGTCGAACAGCGGCGTGATCGGCGCGGTTCCGTCGGTCGGATAGCGGCCCGTCGTCGGGCGAAAACCGGCAATGCCGCACAGCGCTGCCGGCACGCGGATCGAGCCCTGCGTATCCTCCGCCACCCCCAACGGTGCCATCCGCGCAGCCACTGCGGCAGCAGTGCCGCCTGACGAGCCGCCGGGGATGCGTGAAGGGTCGTAAGGATTGCGTACGGCGCCGAATTCGAGATTGTTGCTCGTCCAGCCGAACGACAGTTCGTGAACATTGGTCTTGCCAAGCACGATCGCCCCCGCCGCCTTCAGCCGAGCAATCGTGGTCGCGTCGCGTGCCGGGATCCAGCCGCGCAGCGCCCTGGTTCCGACCGTGGTTTCGATGCCGGCGGTGTTGACGCTGTCCTTTACCGGAATGGGCAGGCCGTGCAGCGGGCCCAACGCGCCGCCCGCCGCACGATGCGCATCCGCCGCCCGCGCCGCCGCGCGCACCGCCTCGTGATCGAGTGTGATAAAGGCGTTGAGCGCGGCGCCGCCCACGCAACGTGCCAGCAGCGCCTCGGCATAGTCTGACGCCGTCATCTCGCCGGCCCGCATCGCCGCAACGGCCGCGGTCGCCGACAGCTCGATCATCTCCAGGTCAGTCACATGCATTCCCCCCCGCTGGATTGCTCATCCCATGCAGAGGATATTGCGCGGTTCGCAACCGGCAAGACCTAGCCGATCTTGCTTGATTACGGGCCGGCTCGACATCACGACCCAGAAAATACCGCCGCTATCAGGAACGTCGATCTTCAAGCCGGCACGGGATCGGCCGTCATGGCGACATCGACTCCTGCTTGACTTGCTCGTGGCGAGACGGCGAGGTGCCGGGTATTGGCATCACCCGCCGTCCCTCGCCCTAGAACTTGAAGCGGACGCCGACCCGGATGAGGTAGAGCGACTGGGCCGCCGTCGTCTGCTCGGCCGGGCTCTGCACCGACGAGTAGCGATACTGCGCGCAGGTCTGGGTCGAGTTGGTATTGACCACCGTCGGCAGGCCGAGCGGGTTCTGCGCCGCGGTCGCGCCGACGTTGGCCACCGCTTGCCCCGTCGCCGTCGCCGTCGACCAGACACTGCACGTTGACCGCCGTCGCCGTCTGCGGGAACGAGACCTGCGTGACGCCGCCCCAGTCGTGATTGATGAGGTTCGGCAGGTTCTCGATGTCGCCGAACACGGTCAAGCGCGAGCGGCCGACGAACGTCGGGATCTCCTGCTCGACGTGCAGGTCGATGCGGGTGTTGGCGCGCGAGCGGGCGATGTTTTTCGGCGCGACGGTGCCGCGGAAGTTCTTCAGCGCCGTCGAGTTGATCAGCGTGTCGAGCGCGGCCTGCGTCGCCGGCGAGTCATAGCTGACCTTCGGGTCGGTCGGGCCGACCGGCACGTACAGCAGATAGTGGTTCGAGTTACCGGTCGTGCCGAACACCGCCGAGCGGCCCGACGACAGATCGTTCATCGTGAAGCTGTAGGGACGGCCGGCGCGGGTCTCGCCGAACAGCTGGATGATCGTGCGGTAGTCGCGGAAGAAGGCGTGGTCGAAGCCGACGTTATACTTGAACTGCCACTTGGTCTCGTCGCTGCTGGTGCCGTACGCGGCGTTGTTCGGGTCGTTTGCCGCCTGCGCGTTGTACAGCGAGCTGGCGACCGACGAGGTCGCGTTCGACACGTCCTTGACGTCTTCGTAGGTGTAGCTGCCCGACAGCGACAGGCCCCAGTCGAACTCCTTGTCGAAGCGGACGACGGCGATGTGGCTGCGGCCGAGCGGCGTATTGGCGATCTGGATGTCGGTGTTGGTATCCGCGGTCTGGACACCGGCGCCCGGGGTCGGGCGGAAGGTGTAGCGCGGGCGGCCGTCCGGCAGCGTGCCGATCTGGATCGAGCGCAGGTCGGTGAAGGTGACGTTCTCGATCGTCCGCGAGTAGAGATAGTCGGCACCGAAGTTGATGCCGAAGAACTTATAGTCCGCCGACAACGTGAAGCGCTTGTACGACGGCAGGCGGAAGTTCGGCGCGACCGACGCCGTCGGCGCGGTGAGCAGCGAGGCGGTGTTGGTCGTCAGGTAGGTGTTGACCGCCCCCGGGATCGTGGTGCCGGTGACGCCGTTCAGTGCCGCGGTGCAGACCCCGGCGTTGCCGAGCGCGGCGGTGTACGGCGCGTTGCACGTCGCCGTCGCCCCGCCGATCGCCGTCGCGCGGACGACGGCCTGGATGCGGTTCTGCACCGCGCCGGTGTTCGAATAGCTGTTCGAGAAGTAGATGTCCGGGGTGCCGCCGGCGAAAATCCCGGCGCCGCCGCGGAGGTCGAGGTTCGGCACACCCTTATAGTCGAAGCTCAGCCGCGGCTGGATCGCGTACAACCCGCCGAAGCTGTTGGTGTTGGGAAAGCCGTTGCGGTTGATGAAGTTCTGGTTCGGGATGATCGGGTCGTGCGACTGGTAGAGGTCGGCACGAACGCCGCCGGTGACGCGCAGGGTCGGCGTCAGGGTCCAATCGTCCTGCAGGCCGAAGGTATACACGCCGTACTTGAAGTTGGCGGTGGTGCTGTTCGGGTTGAGCGTCAGCGCGTTCTGATAGTCGAACTGGCTGGCATTCTGGTTCTGGAAGTCCTGGATCGAGTCGAAGTAATAGGCGCCGGCGCTATACTGCAGGAACGCGTTCGTCGTCCGGTTCTCGACGTACTGGATCAGGCCCTTGAAGTTGTGGTTGCCCGCCTGATAGCGCATCAGGAACGACCCGTCGTACGTGTCGGTGAACAGCGCGTTCGTCTGGCGGCTGATGTCCGGGCCGAGATAGATCGTCGGCACACCGGCGCCGCAGGTCGTCGGCGTGTCGGCAGTGCCGTTGACCGGCAGGCCGGTGACCGGCGCGGTGCAGACCTTGAACTGCGCGAAGCCGCGGCCGAGCTCGGGGTCCTGCCCGCGGGTGTAGGCCTTGTAGACGAAGCGCGTCTCGGTCGAGAAGCGGTCCGTCCAGTCCGAGTTGAGCTGGACGATGCCGGTGCGGAGCAGCTCGGTCAGCTTGTAGTCGTTTGACGCCAGGCTGATCGACGGTCCCGAATTATTCGTCGGCGCGCTGGTGTTGTTGCCGGTCGCGCTCGTCCCGCTGTTCACCAGGCTGTCCAACGCGTCGTACGAGTTGATGTAGCTGATCGTCAGCTTCTGGCGGTCCGACAGGTTCGCGTCGATGCGGATCGCGAACTTCTCGTCGAGGTTATTGGTGATCGGCAGGATGTCGCCGGTCGTGTAATTATAGACGTTCTTGGCGATGTTCTGGACCTGCGAGACGAGGTCCTGCGTCAGGTTCGGCACCGCGCCGACGGAGCCGGGCGACAGCGGCCGCGGATCGGTGTTGCGCTCGTAGCTGCCCATGAAGAACAGCTTGTCGCGGACGATCGGCCCCGACACCGTCGCGCCGTAGGTTTCGCTCTTGTAGTGGATGTTCGGAACGACGATCGCGCCGATCTGGTGGCCCTGCAGGCCGCTGGTGCTCTGCGAATAGAAGCCGTTCAGGTGGTAATCGTTGGTTCCCGCGAGCAGGGTCGAATCGATGACGCCGCCCTGGAAGTTTGACTGGCGGATGTCGAACGGGGCGACCGACACCGAGACCTGGGCGATGGCGTCGAACGGCACCGGGCCGCGGCGCGTCGGGCTGGCGTCGGGGTTGAGGCCGAAGGTGTCGCCGACCTGCGATCCGTTAATGGTGAAGCGGTTGAAGCGCGGGTTGACGCCGGCGAAGGAGACGGCGCGGCTGTTGGTCAGGTCGATCGTCGCGAACGGCGAGCGGCGCTCGATGTCGCGGATGTCGCGGTTGACCGAGGCGACCTTGGCGATGTCGACGGCGGTGAGCGTCGTCTGCGGACCGTCCGACTGGATGCCGGCGCGCTTGATCGACGAGGCGGTGACGACGATGTCGCCGGCACCGGCATCCTTGGCGACGTCGATCGGCAGGTCGAACGGCGAGCCGACCTCGAGGAATACGTCGGTGACCGTGGCCGTGCCCGCCGTGCTGGCGACCGCGACGGTGTAGGGGCCGCCCGAGCGCAGGCCGGCGACGGTGAAGCCGCCCTGCTTGTCGGTGACGGCGCGCGAGACGGTGCCCGACGGCAGGTTGGTGATCGTCACCTCGGCGTTCGCCACCGGCGTGCCGGCAGCGACGACGGTGCCGCGGATCTGGGCGGTCGTCTCCTGCGCATAGACCGCCGTCGACGACGCCAAGGCCAGCGCCGCCAGCGACGCATTCGCCCACAGATTCCGCATTCCCCGCTCCTGAAATCCCTGAACCGCGGCTGAATATCCGCTGATTCGCTGGGCGGCTTGTGGCCGGGCAAAATGACATTTCGGCTACAATTGTACGGAAGCGCGATGACGCAGCACGGCTTGCTTGGGGATTGTTGCAGCGCGGCAACACCGCCAGATGGGCGTGCCAGCAGCGCAAGCGAGCGTGGGCGATGACGGGCTCGAACCGCCGACATCCTCCGTGTAAAGGAGGCGCTCTACCAACTGAGCTAATCGCCCGCCGCTGCCCCATAGCGGCCAACAGCGCCGTTGTCATGCGACGTCCTTTTCGCGATACGTACCCGGCGAGGGAGGACGACGATGATCCAGCGGCTGCTGCTCGACCATCCGCACACGGTCGGCGAAACCTATTTCCAGCACATGCGCGCCTCGCTGACGACGGCGGCGCGGCTGGGCACGGCGGCGGCGGCGTGCGTCGTCCACGCGATCGTTCCCGCGCTGTGCACGACCACCGGGAGCTCGGCCATCCTCAAGCTCCACGGCGAGATCTACCCGCGCCGCTTCGACCAGCCGACGCTGTGAGCGGCTTCGACGCGGGCCGGCTGGCGCGGATCGCGGCATTCCTCGACGAACGCTACATCGCTCCGGGCAAGCTGGTCGGGGTGGACATCGCCGTGCAGCGGCACGGGCAGCAGGCGTACCGCGCGACGCTCGGCCAGGCCGACCGCGAGCGTGGCGTGCCGCTGGCGGAAGACACGATCTTCCGCATCTATTCGATGACCAAGCCGCTGACCTCACTGGCGTTCATGATGCTGGTCGAGGAGGGCAAGGTCGCGCTCGACGATCCCGTGCATCGTTTCATCCCCGCGTGGAAGGGCCTGGGCGTCTATGCCGCCGGCACGCGCTCGACGGGTTTTGCGACGACGCCGACCGCCGCGCCGATGCGCATGGTCGACCTGCTCCGCCACACCAGCGGGCTGACCTACGGCTTTCAGAACCGGACCAATGTCGACGCCGCCTATCGCCAGCTGAAGATCGGCGAGATCGAGAAGGCGGGCGACCTCGACTCGTTCATCGCCGCGCTGGCCCGGCTGCCGCTCGAGTTCTCGCCCGGAACGGCGTGGAACTACTCGGTGTCGACCGACGTCGCTCGGCTATCTCGTCGGGCTGATCGCGGGCGAGCCGTTCGAGGCGTTCCTCAAGCGACGCATCCTCGACCCGCTCGGCATGGTCGACACCGGTTTCGCCGTCCGCGAGGGCCAGGCGCACCGCTTCGCCGCCTGCTACGCGCCGCGCGCCGAAGGCGGGCTCGACCTGCAGGACGATCCGGCGACAAGCAGCTTCCTCGCGCCGCCAACCTTCGTCTCGGGCGGCGGCGGCCTCGTCTCGACCATGACGGACTATGTCCGCTTCGCCGAGGCGATGCTGACCGGCGCCGCACCGGGCGGCGAGCGGCTGATCAGCCGCAAGACGCTGGCGCTGATGACGGCCAATCACCTGCCCGGCGGCGTCGACCTGCCGGCATTGTCGAAATCGCTGTTCAGCGAGGCCGCCTATGACGGGGTCGGCTTCGGCCTCGGCTTCGCCGTGACGACGAACGCCGCGCGGACCCTGATCCCGGGCAGCACCGGCGACTATTTCTGGGGCGGCGCCGCGAGCACCTTCTTCTGGATCGACCCGCAGGAGCAGCTGACGTGCGTGTTCATGACCCAGCTGATGCCGAGCTCGACCTATCCGGTCCGGCGCGAGCTGCGCACGCTCGTCTATTCGGCGCTGGCCGACTGAGCGGCCGCTAGAGCGGCCGCGTCAGCGCGACGCTCGACGCCCGGTACTGCGGCGGCTTGCGGGCGTGCGTCGCCTGCTCATAGGCGTAGCCATAGTTCAGCAGCCGCGCGTCGCTCCACGCCGGGCCGACGAACGACAGGCCGACCGGCAGCCCGTCGGCCAGCCCCATCGGCACGGTCAGGTGCGGGTAGCCCGCGACCGCCGCCGCACCGCCGGCCCCGCCGCCGGCGAAATGGTCGCCGAGAACGGGGTCGATCAGCCACGCCGGCCCGAGCGTCGGCGCGACGAGGGCGGTGACGTCGTACTTCGCCAGCAGCGCGTCGATGCCCTCCGGCCCCGCCAGCCGGTGGGCATCGGCCGCGGCCTTGCGGTAGGCGGGGTCGCTCAGGCCCCCGGTCTTGTCGGCCTCGACGAACAGCTCCTGCCCGAACAGGGGCATCTCGGCGGCGGCGTGGACCTCGTTGAAGGCGATCAGGTCGGCCAGCGTCCGCGCCGGCACCTTCGCCCGGTCGAGCGAGGCGAGATAGGTCGCCATGTCGGCCTTCAGCTCGGTCGTCAGGACGAGCTGCTCGAGGCTGCCGACATCCGCCTCCTGCGCCGGCTTGGCGATCTCGACGAGGACCGCGCCGGCGCGCGTCAGCGCTGCCAGGGCGGCGGCGAACGCCGTGTCGGTCGCCGGATGGAAGCCAGCGGCGAAGCGCATGACCCCGATGCGCACGCCTTTAAGGCTGGCGGCGTCGAGCGGCGTGGCCAGGCCGGCCGCGTGCGCATCGGCGCCCGCCGTCGCCGGGTCGGCGGGGTCGCTGCCGGCCATTGCCCGGAGCAGCACGGCGGCATCGGCGACGCTGCGCGCCATCGGCCCGGGCGTGTCCTGCGTATGGCTGATCGGCACGACATGGGTTCGCGAGACGAGGCCGACGGTCGGCTTCAACCCGACCAGCCCGTTGATCGCCGCGGGGCAGGTCACCGAGCCATCGGTCTCCGTGCCGACCGCGACCGCCGCCAGGCTCGCCGCCGCCGCCGCGCCCGAGCCGGAGCTCGAGCCACAGGCGTTGCGGTCGAGGGCATAGGGGTTGCGCGTCTGCCCGCCGACCGCGCTCCAGCCGCTGATCGAGCGGGTCGAGCGGATGTTCGCCCATTCCGACAGGTTGGTCTTGCCGAGGATGATCGCGCCGGCTGCGCGCAGGCGGGCGACCAGCGGCGCGTCGCGATTGGTGACGTTCTGCGCCAGCGCCAGGCTGCCCGCGGTCGTCGCCACCGGGTCGGCGGTCTCGATATTGTCCTTGATCAGCACCGGGATGCCGGCGAGCGGCCCCGCCGCCCGGCCCGCCGCGCGCGCCGCGTCGGCCTCGCGCGCCGCCGCCAGCGCCGCTGGGTTGACGGCGATGACCGCGTGCAGCTGCGGATTGAGCCGGGCGATCCTCGCCTCATAGGCGGTGACCAGCGCGACCGAGGTCGTCCGGCCCGCGCGCAGGTCGGCGGCGAGGTCGGCGACCGATTTTTCGGTGACATCATAGGCGGACGCCGGCTGAGCGGCCGCGAGCAGCACCGCGCCGAGCGCAGGGGCAATCGTCTTCATCGGGTGTCCGGCTCCATCACGTCGACGAGCCCGCTTGGCACCGCCGCTGGCAGGCTAGCGCCATGTCACATCTTTGCAACAGATCAGACGCAACCGGCACCCTGCGGCGAATTGCCTGGATCGGTGCGCGCCCTCACGTGGTTAGCGGGGGGTTCAGCTAGCAAGGGACTGCCGAATGCAGACGCGCCGGATCTTCAGGAATTCACTCGGCGGGACCGCGCTGGCGCTCGCGCTGGCCACCGTCACCCAGGCACAGGAGGCGACGCCCGCCACGCCCGCGCCCCCGGCCGGAGCGACTGCGGCGACGGACAATGTCCAGGAGATCATCGTCACCGGTTCGCGCCTGAAGCGCGTCATTACCGACACCGTCGAGCCGACCTTCATCGTCGACGCCAAGCAGATCGAGACGCGCGGCTACACCAACCTCGCCGACGCCATCCGCGAGCTGCCCGAGTTCGGTCCCGGCATCAACGGCGTCGGCAACGGCCAGTCCGGCTTCGGTCCGGGCCAGTCGTTCGCCGACTTCTTCAACCTGGGGTCGCAGCGCACGCTGGTTCTGGTCGACGGCATCCGCGTCGTCCCGAACAACACCGCCTCGAACTTCGGGCCGGGCTCGGGTTCGGGCGGCAGCCAGGTCGACCTCAACACCATTCCGATCGGCCTCGTCGAGCGGGTCGAGACGGTCGCCATCGGCGGCGCGCCGATCTACGGCTCCGACGCCATCGCGGGCACGGTCAACTTCATCCTGAAGAAGAACTACGAGGGGCTCGAGTTCACCGGCGAGAGCGGCATCTCCGACGCGCACGACGCCGCGACCTACCGCGCCGGCGTCATCGCCGGGCACAACTTCGCCGGCGGCCGCGGCAACATCACGGCGTCGTTCGAGTACGACAAGACCGAGGGGCTGGTCTTCAACGACCGGGCGCAGACGGCCTCGGGTCTGTTCTTCACCACGGCGCTGCCCGGCTCGCCGTTCCAGCAGCAGCTGTTCCCGGCGCAGCGCCTGCCCAGCCTGTCGGAGCAGGGCATCCCCTACATCACCGACGACTTCCAGCCGAACGTGCTCAACGGCGCCGGTCAGCCGGTCCGCTTCTCGCCCGGCGGCAACCTGATCCCGATCGACTTCGGCAACAAGACCGGGAACTTCATCAACTACAGCGGCGGCAACGGGCTCAACCTCGCCAGCGTCAGCAACCTGCAGACGCCGTCCGACCGCTACCTCGGCACGATCCTCGCCAACTACGAGATCAGCGACCATGTCCGCGCCTTCGCGCAGGGCTGGTTCAGCCAGTCGAACACCAAGAACCTGATCGCCCAGGGCTATTACAACACCGCGCTGTTCGCCGGTGCCGGGCAGATCAACGGCAACTTCGTCATCCCGATCACCAATCCGTTCCTCACCCCCCAGGCACGCTCGATCATCCAGGCGAACCTGCCGGAGGGACAGAACTTCTTCTATCTCGGCCGCGCCAACGAGGATATCGAGCCCGACAGCGCGACCGGCGACCAGCGCACCTACCGCATCGTCGCCGGGCTGAACGGCGACTTCGACGTGCGCGGGCACGACCTCAATTGGGCCGTGACGGGGACCTACGGCAACAACCGGCTGGTCAACCTGTCGCCGCAGGTCGTCAACCAGAACTTCAACAACGCGGTCAACGCCGTCGCCGGTCCGAACGGGACGATCACCTGTGCGCCCGGCTACACCAACGCCACGATCGCGACGCTCAGCTCGACCTGTGCGCCGCTGAACCTGTTCGGCTACGGCAGCCCGAGCCAGGCCGCGCTCAACTACATCACCGCGATTGCACGCTCCGAAAGCCGCAACGAGCTGGTCGATGTCGTCGCCACGCTGTCGGACAACAAGCTGTTCCACCTGCCCGGCGGCGACGTCGGCCTGTCGATCGGCTACGAGCACCGCGACGAGCGGGCGAGCTTCGATCCCGGCGCCTTCTACCGCGGCCAGCTCAACGCCGACGGCACCTACACGCAGTACGGCAACTCGATCCCGATCAATCCGGTCGCCGGCGGCTTCTTCACCAACGAGGGCTTCGCCGAGATCAACCTGCCCCTCGTCAGCCATGACAACCGCCTGCGCTTCCTCGACCTGCTCGAGATCAAGGCGGCGGCGCGCTACGTGTCCAACTCGGCGTCGGGCGGCGACTTCACCTGGACCGGCGGCGGACGGCTGGCGATCATCCCCGACGTTGTCTTCGTCGGCAACTTCACGCGCTCGATCCGCTCGCCGTCGGTGACCGAGCTCTTCGCGCCCGTCGGCCAGGCGTTCTTCACGGCGAACGATCCGTGCGACTCGCGCTACATCACCTCGGGTCCGAACCCGGCCAACCGGGCGAAGAACTGCGCCGCGGCCGGCATCACCCAGCCGTTCAGCAGCAACATCGTCGACTTCACCGAGCCCGGCACGTCGGGCGGCAACCCGAACCTGAAGAACGAGATCGCCAACAGCTGGACCGCCGGCGTCCAGATCCGCCCGCGCTTCGCCCCGCGGCTCGCGCTCAATGCCAACTGGGTCAACATCAGCCTGAAGCAGGCGATCGTCTCGCTGTCGGCGACCGACGTGCTGAACGGCTGCTACGACGCGACGAACTACCCTGGCCCGACGTGCAGCAGCTTCACGCGCACCAACGGACAGGTCACCTTCATCCAGACCGGCAACCTCAACGCCGCGAGCTACGAGTTCGCCGGCCTCAGCGCGTCGGCGTCGTACGTTCTCCCGGCGCATTTCATCGGCGCGACGGGCAACATCACGCTGAGCGGCAACTATCTCTACACCGACCGCCTGCAGTATCGCGTCGGCAGCGGCGACCTGTTCGTCGAGACGAACAGCATCACTACCTCCGGTGTTACCGAACCGGGCAGCCGCCATCAGGCGACCGTCAATGTCGACTATGACAGCAACACGATCGGCTTCCAGCTGCAGGCGCGCTATTTCGGGTCGGCGGTGTTCAACGCCAACGACAAGCCGAATACCCGCGACATCCCCGGCGTGCCCGAGGTCGTGTTCCTGAACAGTACGCTGTCGTTCAATGTCGACAAGCGGTACACGCTGCGCCTGACCGTCGACAACATCCTGAACCAGGGCTCGCCCTACCCGGCCGTGGCGCAGGACACGTCAATCTACTACGCCGGCATCCTCGGCCGCTACTACCGCGTGTCAGTCCGCGCCAAGTTCTGAGGCGCGGCCGAGCCGGCCTTTGGCCGAGGTACGGCGCTTGTCGGCGGGCACTGCCCCGCCGGCAAGCGCCAGTCCGAACGGCGGCATGTTGGCATAGACGCTCTCATACTGCCCGGCGGACACGAGGAACGTCTCGTGCCAGATCCCGACGGCGCCGCTGGTGCCGACCGCCCGGTTGAACGCCGCCCAGGCCGGGCGGTGGACGCGGTCGGCGGCGTGCGCGTAGGCGTGGAGCGCGTCGAAGCTCCGCCAGTACTGGATGGTGAACAGGTTGCGGCCGCTGAAGAAGCTGGCGGCGTGGAGCAGGCCGAGACCCGGCTCCTGCTTCAGCTCGGCGAGCATCCGCGGCATGGCGCGGGCGACCGGCAGCCACGCGCCGAGCTTGTGCCAGTGGTTGACCCGCATGCCGATCAGGAACACGACGAAGTCGCCCTCGACCACCGCGGTCATCCGGGCGTCGACGACGCTCATAACCCCGCGCGCGCGATCAGCGCCGCCGTCGAGGCATCGAAGTGGCCGCCGGCGTCGAGCGCGTTCGCCATCTCCTTGCCCAGCTCCACCCCCCACTGATCGAACGGATTGATGCCGAGCAGCGTCGCCGCCGTAAAGGTGCGGTGCTCGTAGAAGGCGAGCAGGGCCCCCAGCGTCGCCGGGTCGAGTCGGTCGAGCAGGATCGTCGCCGACGGCCGGTTGCCGGGAAAGGTCCGCGCCGCCGCCAGCGCCCCGTCACCCTTCGCCAGTGCCAACGCTTCGTCGAACGGCCGCCCTTTAAGCAGCGCCGCCCCCTGCGCAAAGGCATTGCCGAGCAGCTGGCGGTGGTGCGCGGCCGGCAGCCGGTGGCCGGGCTCGCGCACGGCGACGAACTCGACCGGGTCGGCGTGCGTCCCCTGGTGGAGCAGCTGGAACACCGCGTGCTGCGCGTCGGTGCCCGTCCCGCCCCAGGTGATCGCAGCGCTGGCATAGCCGAGCGGCGCGCCGGTCGCGGTCACGCGTTTGCCGTTGCTCTCCATCTCGAGCTGCTGGAGGAACGCCGGCAGCAGGCGCAGCCGCTCGTCGTAGGCGAACACGCTCCGTGTCGCCGCGCCGTGGAAGGTCGCCGCCAGCACGTCGAGCGCCCCGGCCAGCGCGGGCACGTTGGCGGCGAACGGCGCGTGCGCAAAGTGCGTGTCCATCGCTGCCGCGCCTGCCTGCAGCGCGTCGAAGGCGGCGACGCCGCAGCGGATCGCGAGTGGCAGGCCGACCGCCGACCACAGCGAATAGCGGCCGCCGACGGTCTCGGCGAAGGGCAGGATGTCGGCGTCGGCGACACCCCAGGCGAGCGCCTTCGCCGGCGCGGCGGTGACGGCGATGCACCGCGCCCGCGGCTCGGCGACGCCGCCCGCCGCCAGCCAGTCGAGCGCACTTGCGGCGTTGGTCATCGTCTCCAGCGTGGTGAAGGTCTTGGAGACGATGACGATGCGCGTCGCCGCCGGATCGCACCGGGCGAGCACCCGCTCGAGCGCGACGCCGTCGATGTTGGCGACGACGTGCACCTCCGGCCCGTCGGAAGCGTGGCCGAGCGCATCGAGGAGCAGCGCCGGCCCGAGCGCGGAGCCGCCGATGCCGATATGGACGACGTGCCGGATGCCGGCGTCGCCCCGCACGGCCTCGGCCACTGTGCGGAGCTTCGCCTGCCCCGCCGCCGCGGCGGCGACGACGGCCGCTGCCCCCGATCCGCGCTCGGCGGCGTGGGTCGCGGCGCGCCCTTCGGAGAGGTTGACAACTGCGCCGGCGAACAGCGCCGCCCGCGCCGCGTCGAACCCAACCGCGCCGGCGAGCTCGCCGAGCCGGGCAAGGGTGGCGCCCGACACCGCCAGCTTGCTGAAGTCGAAATAGATGCCGGCGAGCGTGTGGACCAGCGCCGCCTGCCGTTCCGGCTCGCCGTCGACCAGCGCGGCGATGTCGACCGGGACCCGGGCTTCGGCATCGAGCGCGATCCAGGCGGGCAGGTCGGTGCGATCGGTCATGGCGGGCTCCGGCGGCTTGGGCGCTTGGTAGCGCAGACCGCGCCGGTTGACACCCTCGCCCGCCCCCGCCAAGCCCGGCCGCATGTCGACCACCCCCCTTTCGCCGCGCGACGCGCACAAGGCGCTGGCGGCACGGCAGTTTGCGCAGATCAGCGCCGCGCTGAAGCTCGTCGCGACGGCGGTGATGGCGGCGATCGTGCTGCGGACGCTGGTCCTCGAGCCGTTCGACATCCCGTCCGACTCGATGCTGCCGACGCTCGAGGCCGGCGATTACCTGTTCGTCGCCAAGTGGCCCTATGGCTTCGGCCGCTATTCGGCGCCGATCCCGCTGTTCGTCCTCGATCACCGGATCGGCGGTGCGCCGCCCGAGCGGGGTGACGTCGTCGTGTTCAAGAACCCGCGCGACAACAGCGCCGACTTCATCAAGCGCGTCATCGGCCTGCCGGGCGACCGGGTGCGGATGGTCGGCGGACAGGTCGAGCTGAACGGCGTCCGGCTGCCCAAGATCGCCGCCGGCGACTTCCTCGTGCGGCTGCCCCGCGGGGCACCGTGCCGCGGGCGGGTAAGCCTCGCTCCCGGCGCGACCGGCTGCCGCGTTGCGCGCTTCGTCGAGCAGGTCGGCGCGCGCCGCTTCGCCGTCCTCGACCAGATCAGCGGCGGCCCGGTCGACGATACGCCGCTCGCGACGGTCCCGGCCGGGCACTACTTCGTCCTCGGCGACAACCGTGACGACAGCGCCGACAGCCGCCTCAGCCTCGCCGATGGCGGGGTCGGCATGGTGCCGGCGGTCAACCTGATCGGCCGCGCCGAAATGATCTTCTTCTCGACCGCGCAGGGCAGCGGCCTCGGCCGCATCGGCACCCGCCTGTGAGCGCCGACGCGCTCGCCGACTGGGCGCGGGAGACGCTCGGCCACGAGTTCCGCGATCCTGCCCTGCTGCGCCAGGCGCTGACCCACAGCAGCGCGCCCGGCGCGAGCTACCAGCGGCTGGAGTTCGTCGGCGACCGCGTCCTCGGCTGCGTCGTCGCGGCCTGGCTCTACCGCGACTATGACGAGCCCGAGGGCCGGCTGACGGCGCGCTATCATGGCCTCGTCGAAGGGCCCGCGTGCGCCGAGGTGGCGCGGGCGCTGGCCGTGCCCGACCATCTGTTCATGGAGAAGACCGTCCGCGCACGCGGCCTCGGCCACGGCGACAACGTGCTGGGCGACATCGCCGAAGCGCTGGTGGCGGCGGTATTCCTCGACGGCGGGTTCGCCGCGGCGGAGGCCTTCGTCCGGCGCCACTGGGGCCGGCTGCTCGACGCCGGCCCGCGCCTGCTTGCCGACCCCAAGTCGCGCCTCCAGGAATGGGCGCTCGAGCGCAGCCGGCAGGCACCGGTCTACGAGCTGGTCGACCGCGAGGGCCCCGACCACGCGCCGCGCTTCCGCGTCAAGGTGCTCGTCCGCGGGCAGGAGCCAGCCACCGGCGAGGGCGCGAACAAGCGCGAGGCGGAGAAGGCGGCCGCCGTCGCCATGCTCGCGCGCGTCTGTCCTACGGGGGCATCCTGAGCTAGGGTGCCACCGATGATGCCGCCGCTCGCCCCCTGCCGCCGCGAACTTAACCGGACCGGTTATGTAATCCTCCAACTAGACCCCTGCGTGGCGCTACCTTTGTCAACTTCCGATTTTGGACCCGTACCGCTGCGGTTCTCCGGCGAGGCGTCGTGACCGGGGCCCCGCCCACCCGCTGCGGCACCGTCGCCGTCGTCGGTGCACCCAACGCCGGCAAGTCGACGCTGGTCAACGCGCTCGTCGGTCAGAAGGTGGCGATCGTCTCGGCCAAGGTGCAGACGACGCGGACACGGCTGATCGGCATCGCCATCGACGGGGCGGCGCAGCTGCTGCTGGTCGATACGCCGGGCATCTTCGCTCCCCGCCGTCGGCTCGACCGGGCGATGGTCCGCGCGGCCTGGGACGGAGCGGAAGGCGCCGACGTCGTCCTTCTGGTCGTCGATGCGAAGGCGGGGCTGAAGGACGACGCGCGGGCGATCATGGAGACGCTCGGCCGACGGCCCGGGACCAAGATGCTGGCGCTGAACAAGGTCGACATCGCCGCCAAGCCGCGCCTGCTCGACCTCGCGGCGCAGGCGAACGCAGTCGTGCCCTTCGCCGAAACCTTCTTTATCGCGGCCGAGACCGGCGACGGCGTCCCCGAGCTCAAGTCCGCGCTCGCCGCGGCCCTGCCCGAGGGCGAATGGGCGTACCCGGAGGACCAGCTGGTCGACGCGACGACGCGTCTGCTCGCCGCCGAGCTGACGCGCGAGCAGCTGTACACCCGCCTCCACGCCGAGCTGCCCTATGCCGCCACGGTCGAGACCGAGAGCTGGGAAGAGCGCAAGGACGGCTCGACCCTCATCCACCAGCAGATCCTGGTCGAGCGCGACAGCCAGAAGGCGATCGTGCTCGGCGCCAAGGGCAGCATGATCAAGGCGATCGGCGAGGCCGCGCGTGCCGGCATCGCCGCATTGACCGGCCGACGCATCCACCTGTTCCTCCACGTCAAGGTCAAGGCCGACTGGTCCGACGACCGCGCCGTGTACCGCGACATCGGCCTGGAGTGGACTGACTAAACGCGTTTATCTTTTCATCGCCGACAGGAACCCTATTTAGAGTCCCGCTTTAATCGAGAGTCGGTTGGAAGGGACGGCGATGGACGTTGAAGACTGGCGGCGTGAAGGCTGGGCGCGCGAGGCGAAGCGGCCCTACATCATCACGCTGGGCAAGAAGCTGCGTCCCCGGATCGACCGCATCGCCGCCGCTTCCTCGCTGATTCCCGACAAGCCCCTGCTCGACGAGCGCGCGCTCGACTGGACCGCCGGGCTGGCGGCCGAGTGGCGGACGATCCGGGACGAGATGGAGGCGATCCGCACCCGCGACGCGGCGATCCCGCCGCTGGTCGAGATCTCCCCCGACCACAGCGGCATCGCCAAGGGCGGCGACTGGAAGAGCTTCTTCCTCTACGGCTACGGCGAGCGCATCGCCGCCAACTGCGCCCGGGCGCCGCGCACCTGCGCGCTGATCGAGAAGGTTCCCAACCTCAACACCGCCTTCTTCTCGATCCTGGCGCCCGGTGCCCACATCCCGCGCCACCGCGGCGTCACCAAGGGGCTCGTCACCTGGCACCTCGGGCTGAAGGTGCCGGGCGAAGCCGAGCGCTGCCGGATGCAGGTCGACACCGAATTCGTCCATTGGGGCGAAGGCAAGAGCTTCCTGTTCGACGACACCTACGAGCACGAGGTGTGGAACGACACCGACGAAACCCGCGTCATCTTGCTGATCCAGGTCCGCCGACCGATGGCATGGCCGGGCTCGATCGCCCCCGACCTGTTCCTGTGGGGCGTCCGCCGCTCCCCCTTCGTCAAGGACGCGGTCAGGAACATCGAGCAGTGGGAGTCGGCGTACAAGGCCGTTGAGGACGTAAGCTAGACGGCCAGCCGCCCTTCGTGCAGCGTCACGACCCGGTCCATCCGCTCGGCGAGCGCGAGGTTGTGGGTCGCGACCAGCGCCGCCGAGCCGCGGGCGCGGACCAGGCGGACGAACTCGGCCAGCACCTTGGCCGCGGTCGCCTCGTCGAGGTTGCCGGTCGGCTCGTCGGCCAGCACGAGCACCGGCTCGTTCGCCAGGGCCCGGGCGACGGCGACGCGCTGCTGCTCGCCGCCCGACAGCTGCGCCGGGCGGTGGTCGAGCCGCGCCCCCAGGCCAAGGTCCGTCAGCAGCGCTGCCGCCCGCGCGCGCGCCGCCTTCGGGCCGGTGCCGCGGATGAGCTGCGGCAGGACGACGTTCTCGGCGGCGCTGAAGTCGGGCAGCAGGTGGTGGAACTGGTAGACGAAGCCGAGCCGGTCGCGCCGCACCGCCGTCCGCGCGCTGGCGTCGAGCGTCTCGACCCGCTGCCCGGCGATGGTGATGGCGCCGGTAAAGCCGCCCTCGAGCAGCCCGACCGCCTGGAGCAACGTCGACTTGCCCGACCCCGACGGCCCGAGCAGAGCGACGATCTCGCCCTCTGCTACCGACAGGTCGACGCCGCGCAGCACCTCGATCACCGTCTCGCCCTGGCGGAAGCTGCGGCGGAGGCCCTCGACCTCCAGGACATTGGCGACGGCGGCGCCGGCGCTCACCTCGCTCCCGGCCGCGCGGGCCCGCACGTCACTCATAGCGCAGCACGGTGACGGGATCGGTCGACGCCGCCTTCCACGCCGGGAACAGCGTCGCCAGGAACGACAGCAGCAGCGTCAGGGCGACGATGCCGGCGACCTGCATGGGGTCGGTCTGGCTCGGCAGGTCGGTCAGGTAGCGGACGCTCGGATCCCACAGCGTCTGCCCGGTCAGCTTCGACACGCCCTCGACGATGTCCTCGCGCCAGGCGAGCAGCGAGAAGCCGAGCGCCAAGCCGGTCAGCACGCCCAATGCGCCGATCAGCGTGCCGACCGTCATGAACACCCGCATCAAAGCCGCCCGGCTCGCGCCCATGGTCCTGAGGATGGCGATGTCGCGCGTCTTGGCGCGGACCAGCATGATCAGCGACGACAGGATGTTGAACACCGCGACGAGGATGATGATCGACAGCACCCAGAACATGACCGTCTTCTCGACGACCAGCGCCTCGAACAGACTGGCGTTGGTGTCGCGCCACGTCGCGATCTGCCCGTCGCGGGCGACCCGCGCCTTGATCGGCGCAAGCGTCGCGTCGACTCGGTCAGGGTCGGTCGTCACCACCTCGATCATGCCGACCGCATCGCCCAGCCGGAGCAGCGTCTGTGCGTTCGCCATGGGCATGACAACGAACGCCTTGTCGTAATCGTAGATGCCGACCTCGAAGATGGCGACGACGCGATAGGCGACGATGCGCGGCACGCTGCCGAACGGCGTCACCGCGCCGTCGGGCGAGATCAGGCTGATCGTGTCGCCGACCTGCGCGCCTAGGCTCTCGGCCAGCCGCGCGCCGATCGCCACCGTGTTGCTGCCCGGCACGAGGCCGGCGAGCGTACCGCGCTTGACGTTCGCGGCGATGACGCCGGTGCGGGTGATGTCGGGAATGGTCATGCCGCGCACGAGCACGCCCTGAACCCGGCCGCCGAAGCTCGCCATCAGCGGCTGCTCGATCAGCGGCGTCGCGCGCGTGACCCCCGGCAGGCGGCGGACCTCGGCCGACAGCTCGCGCCAGTCGGCGAGCTTGCCGCCATAGCCCTGGATGACGGCGTGGCCGTTCAAGCCCAGGATGCGGTCGAACAGCTCGGCGCGGAAGCCGTTCATCACGCTCATCACCGCGATCAGCGCCGCGACGCCGAGGGCGACGGCGACGAGGCTGATCGAGGCGACGAGGACAATGAAGCCCTCGTTGCGACCGGGCAGCAGATAGCGCCCGGCGATCATCCGTTCGTAGCGGGTGATCATCCAGCGACGCGGGCCAGCGCCGCCTCGACGCTCATCTCCTCGCGGCTGCCCGACCCGCGGCGCTTGACCTCGACCGTGCCGGCGGCGACGCCCTTGGGACCGACGACCAGCTGCCACGGCACGCCGATCAGGTCTGTGGTGGCGAACTTGGCCCCGCCGCGCTCATCGCGGTCGTCGTAGAGCACCTCAATGCCGGCCGCCTGTAGCTTGGCGTAGAGATCGTCCGCCGCCGCCGTGCACGTGGCGTCGTCGGCGCGCAGGTTGATGAGGGCGACGCGGAACGGCGCGACCGCCTCGGGCCAGATGATGCCGTCCTTGTCGTGGCTCGCCTCGATGATCGCGCCGACCAGCCGCGAGACGCCGATGCCGTAGCTGCCCATGTGCGGCACGACCGCCTGGCCGTCCGGCCCCTGAACGCTCAGCCCCATCGCGGCCGAGTATTTGGTCCCGAAGTAGAAGATTTGCCCGACCTCAATCCCGCGCGCTTCCTTCAGCGCCGCGCCGCAGGCCGCCTCGGCAGATAGGTCGCGCTTCTCGTCGGTCGCGGCATAGTCGGCGTTCAAGCCGTCGACATAGGCCTGAAGCGCGACCGCGTCGTCGGCGTCAACCTCGGTCGAGCGCGGCCGGTCCCAGTTCTCGTGATAGAAGACGCCGCTCTCCCCTGTCGCCGCGACGATATGGAACTCGTGAGACAGATCACCGCCGATCGGCCCGGTGTCCGCGCGCATCGGTATCGCGTGCATGCCCATCGCCGCGAAGGTGCGCAGATAGGCGATGAACATGCGGTTGTAGCTGTGCCGGGCGCCCGCCATGTCGGTGTCGAAGCTGTAGGCGTCCTTCATGAAGAACTCGCGCCCGCGCATGACGCCGAAGCGGGGGCGGATCTCGTCGCGGAACTTCCACTGGATCTGGTAGAGGATGCGCGGCAGGTCGCGGTAGCTCCTGACCCCGTTGGCGAAGATCGTCGTGAAGAGCTCCTCTGCCGTGGGGGAGAACAGCATCTCACGGTCGTGGCGGTCGGTGATGCGCAGCATCTCCGGGCCATAGGCATCGTAGCGCCCGGACTGCTTCCAAAGCTCGGCCGACTGGATCGTCGGCATGAGCACCTCGACGGCCCCAGCGCGGTCCTGCTCGGCGCGGACAATGCCCTCGATCTTCTTCAGCACCCGGAGTCCGAGCGGCAACCAGGCGTAGATGCCCGCCGCCGTCTGCCGGATCAGCCCGGCGCGCAGCATCAGCTGGTGGCTGACGATCTGCGCCTCGCCCGGCGTCTCCTTGAGCACGGGCATGAAGTAGCGGCTGAGGCGCAATGGCAGACCTTCGCAAGGCGGACGGAAGCGCGCGGTCTAGCGAAGCTGTTGCAGTCGCACAACACCACGTACCAAACCGCTAACGAAACGACTAATTCCCCATGACAGGGAACCGTTTGCAGATTACGACAGAAGCAAGTTCTCCGGCACGAAAAAGCGCCAGAGTTCAGGGAGTAAACGGCCAACGCAAGGCCGTGCGAACCGCCGGTGGTCGAGCCAGGGGGCTGTGATCGCCACCGCGCTGGTGCAGAGGTTGGTCTCGTCACCGCGAGCGCCCGGGCTGATCCCCGGGCGTTTTCGTGTCCGGCTCAGCCGATAACGATGTCGCTGCTCCGCCGCAGTGTACCCCGTCGCTCGACCGCCGGCGCGACCGTGCAGATGCACCTGTGACCCGACCAGACCTCGATCTGCCCGGGATGGAACAGCGCACGCGCGTGTTCCGCGGCGGCCATGTCGTTCGGAAACCCGAGGAACGTCGCGGTGTCGACTACGCCGTGCTCGTTGTACCGGACGACCTGATACTCGCGTTCGCGCATAGGTCCCTCACATTGAACGACATTCTTGTGAGAGAGAAGACGGTCGACGAACCAAAAGGTTTATGACGGCGGCGAAACGGGCCCACCCGTTTTGTCTCGAGTTCCAGCTGCGACCGCCTAGACCAGCCGGCTCTGCTTGACGGCGGCAGCGATGAAGGCAGCGAACAGCGGGTGCGGGTCGAACGGTTTCGACTTCAGCTCGGGGTGGAACTGGACGCCCACGAACCACGGGTGGTCGGGGCGCTCGACGATCTCGGGCAGGATGCCGTCGGGCGACATGCCGCTGAAGGCCAGCCCGCCGCCTTCCAGTGCCGGGCGGTAGTGGATATTGACCTCGTAGCGGTGACGGTGGCGCTCGTCGATCGTATCCGCCCCGTACGCCGCGGCCGCGACGCTGTTGCCCGCAAGGCGCGCGGGGTAGCTGCCGAGCCGCATCGTGCCGCCCTTGTCGCCGTCGGCCGAGCGGCTCTCGACCGTGCCGTGCGCCGTCGTCCACTCGGTGATGAGGCCGACGACAGGCTCGCTCGTCGGGCCGAACTCCGACGAGCGCGCGTCGGCGAAGCCGGCGGTGCGCGCCGCCTCGACGCACGCCATCTGCATGCCGAGGCAGATGCCGAAGAAGGGTACGCCGCGCTCGCGCGCGAAGCGCACCGCCTCGATCATGCCTTCGGTGCCGCGCTCGCCGAACCCGCCGGGAACGAGGATGCCGTGCATCGGCTCCAGTTCGGCGGCAACATCGGCGGCGGGGTCCTCGAACAGCTCGCCCTCGATCCAGCGGACCTTGACCCCGACCCGGTTGGCGATGCCGCCATGGACCAGCGCCTCGGTCAACGACTTGTACGCGTCCTTCAGCCCCATGTACTTGCCGACGACGCCGATCGTCACCTCGCCCTCTGGGCTGCGCAGCCGCTCGACGATCCCCTCCCATGACGCGAGGTCGGGGGCCGGAGCGTCGTCGATGCCAAACGCGGCGAGGACCTCGGCGTCCAGGCCGGCGGCGTGATACTGAAGGGGCACCGAGTAGATCGAATCGGCGTCCAAGGCCGGGATCACCGCTGCCTTGGGCACGTTGCAGAACAGCGCGATCTTGGCGCGGTCGCTATCGGGCAACGGATGCTCCGACCGGCAGACCAGCACCTGCGGCTGGATACCGATGCCGCGCAGCTCGGCGACCGAATGCTGCGTCGGCTTGGTCTTCAGCTCGCCCGCGGCCGCGAGATACGGGATCAGCGTGCAGTGGATGTAGATCGCCTGCCCGCGCCCGAGATCGTTGCCGACCTGGCGGATCGCCTCAAGGAAGGGCAGCGATTCGATGTCGCCGACCGTGCCGCCGATCTCGCACAGGACGAAGTCGAGGTCGTCGGTGTCGGCGAGGGCGAAGGCCTTGATCGCGTCGGTGACGTGCGGGATGACCTGGACGGTCGCGCCGAGGAAATCGCCGCGCCGCTCCTTGGTCAGGATGTCGAAGTAGACGCGCCCTGACGTGATGTTGTCGCTCTGCCGCGCGGGTGTGCCGGTGAAGCGCTCGTAGTGGCCCAGGTCGAGGTCGGTCTCTGCGCCGTCATCGGTGACGAAGACTTCGCCGTGCTGGTACGGGCTCATCGTGCCCGGATCGACGTTCAGATAGGGGTCGAACTTGCGGATGCGGACGCGGTAGCCGCGCGCCTGCAGCAGCGCTCCCAGCGCGGCCGCCATGAGTCCCTTGCCGAGCGACGAAACCACGCCGCCGGTGATGAAGATATACCGCGCCATGGGAGGAACCGGATAGCCGCGCCGCCCGCGGAAGGCCAGTGGGCCGACGCGATTAGCTGTGGATCAATCGCCGTTCCGGCGGCGCAGCACTCAGTTCGCCAACGGTACGCTGTCGGTCGGCGCAGGCGCTGGCTTGGGCGGCGCGGCCGGGGTCGACGCCGGCTGCCCTGGGGACGTCTCGGGTGCCGACGGCACCGTCCTCTGGAACAGGGGGACGCCGCCGGGCGCCGCCGGAGCCCCGGTCGTCGCCGGGGCGGCAAGTGTGGTGTCGATGACGTGCCCGCGCTTCGAGGTCGTCGCCAGGACGGCGAGGAGAATGCTCGTCAGGACGAAGGCGCTGGCGAGGATCATCGTCGAGCGGGTCAGGAGGTTCGCCGCACCGCGCGCGGTCATCATCCCGCCCGCATTGCCGCCGCCGATGCCGAGACCGCCGCCTTCCGACTGCTGGAGCAGGATGACCGCGACGAGGGCAAGGCTGATCAGGCCGTGGACGACGAGGATGAAGGTGACGAGCATGAACGGCTTTCGCGAGCGGCGGTGATTGCCGCGATGTAGCGGGCGGGACCCCCGCCCGCAACCGGAGGGTCTACCACGGGGCCGTCAGGCCGCGCGCACGATCGCCAGGAAGTCGGCGGCCGTCAGGCTTGCGCCCCCGACCAGAGCTCCGTCGACGTCCGCCGCGTGGAGCAGGTCGGCGGCATTCTCCGGCTTGACCGAACCGCCGTACAGGATCGGCACCTGCGCGCCGGCCGAGCCGTAGCGCGCGACGAGGTTGATGCGGATGGCGCCGTGGATGCCGGCAACCTGCTCCGGCGTCGGCGTCAGGCCCGATCCGATCGCCCACACCGGCTCGTAGGCGACCGCAAGCCGCTCGGCGGTGCCGGGAAGCGAACCGTCGAGCTGCGCCCCGAGCACGCCAAGCGTCGTTCCGGCGTCGCGCTCGGCCGCGGTCTCGCCGATGCAGACGATCGCGGTCATCCCGGCGGCGAGCACCGCTTCGGCCTTGGCGCGGACGACGGCGTCGTTCTCGAAGTGGCCGGAGCGCCTCTCGCTGTGGCCGACGATCACCAGCCGCGCCCCCGCGTCATGGAGCATGGCCGCCGAGATGCAGCCCGTGAACGCGCCGCACGGTTCCGAATGAACGTCCTGCGCGCCGATGACGAGCGGCCCCTCCCCTGCCGCGAGCGCGGCGCGGTGGAGCAGCGTCGCCGGTGGACAGACGGCGACGGTCACGCGCGACGGCACCTCGCGCACCGCGACGGCTATGGCTTCGATCTCCGCGAGCGCGGCCGCCGTGCCATTCATCTTCCAGTTGCCAGCGATCAGGCGGGGCGTCGAATCGGTCATGCCGGGCGCGTATCAGAGCGCGTGCCCCTCTGTCACGGCCCCGCCCTTGCCGCCGCCCGCCAAGCTCGCGTAAGGCCCGAGGTCATGATCTCCCTGTTCCGCCGCTACCTGACATCGTGGTTCGCGCTCGGTCTGTTCGGCCTGGTCCTCGTCGCCTTCGCGCTGAGCGGCGTCGGCAACACATCGTTCAGCGGCCTGACGGGCGGCGGCGGGGTCGCCAACGTCGGCGGCGTCGAGATCAGCGAGGCGCGGCTGCTCAGCGAATTCGATCGCGTGCTACGCCGTGCCCGGCAGCAGAATCCCAAGCTCGACGCCCGCACGGCGGCGCGCCAGGGCGCGCTCGGCGAGGTTTATGAGCAGCTGGTCGCGACGACGGCGTTGGAGAAATTCGGCCACGACACGGGCTTTGCCATCAGCGAGCGCGCGATCGACGGCGAGATCGCCAGCGTCGACGCCTTCCGCGTCGGCGGCAAGTTCGACCAGGCAACCTATCGTCGGATCCTCGCCGACCAGCGACTGAGCGAGCGCGACCTGCGCGAGGGTCTGCGGGGCGACCTGGTCCGCAAGCAGCTGCTCACGCCCGTGCTCAGCGGCGTGCAGGTGCCGCGCGGGATGGCCGCGCCTTATGCCGCTACCCTGCTCGAGCAGCGGGCTGGAGCTATCGCGATCGTCCCCGCGGCCGCGATGCCGGCTCCCGCGACGCCAACCGACGCGCAGCTGACGGCTTTCTATTCCAGCCACGGGGCGGCCTTCACCTTGCCCGAGCGCCGTGCGTTCCGCTACGCGCTCGTCGACCGCGAAAAGCTCGCCGCCGGCGTCAGCATCAGCGACGCCGACATCAAGAAATATTATGACGCCAACGCCGACACCTATGCGGGTGCGGAGACGCGCAAGCTGCTGCAGGTCGTCGTCCCGGACGAGGCGAAGGCGCAGACGATTGCCGCCGCGGTGAAGGGCGGTCGCAGCTTCGCCGCCGCCGCCGCGGCCGCCGGGTTCGCTCCCGCCGACATCGACATCGGCGAGCAGAGCAAGGCCAAATTCGCCGCCGCCACCAGCGCTGCCGTCGCCGATGCTGCCTTCGCACTCAAGCCCGGCGGAACCTCGGCTCCGGTGCAGTCGCCGTTCGGCTGGCACGTCGTCTCGGTCACGGCCGTGACACCGGCGCGCCCGCGCAGCCTCGCCGCCGCGCACGACGAGATCGTCGCCAAGCTGAAGGCGGAGCGAACCCAGACACTGCTCGCCGACACCGTCAACAAGATCGAGGATGCACTGTCGGGCCGGACGAGCCTCGCCGACGTCGCCAAGCGCTTCGCCCTGACCGTGTCGGCGGTTCCGGCGGTGACGCGGGCCGGCACCGACCCCGCCGATCCCGGCTTCACGTTGGCGCCCGCGGTCGCACCGATCGTCGCCAAGGCGTTCGACGCCGATCCCGCCGATGGGCCGACGCTACAACAACTCGGCAAGGACAGCTTCGCGGTGGTCGAGCTCGGCGAAATCACCCCGCCCGCAGTCCAACCACTCGCCAAGGTGCACGATGCCGTCGTCGCCGCTTATCTCGCCGATGCGCGGCTGAAGTCGGCGAAGACGGTCGCCGACGGCATCGTTGCCGAGGTGGCGAAGGGCCGGCCTTTCGCGAGCGTCGTCGCCGCGCACAACCTGCCGCCGGCGCACCCGCTGGCCGGGCGCCGTCTGGATCTCAACCGCCAGGCGGAGGTGCCGCCCCCGGTTAAACTTTTCCTGACGTTGGCGGCCGGAGCGACGCGCGCGCTTCCGGCCGGGCCGCAGGGCTTCTGGCTGGTCCATGTCGACAGCGTCACGCCGGGCGACATCGCCACCGCGCCGCAGCTCGTCGACAGCGCCCGCGCTGAGTTCGCTCGCGCCGCCCCCGACGAGATCGGAGCGGCTTTTGCCCAGGCCGTCGAGCGCGCGGTCGGCGTCAGGCGCAACGCCGCGGCGCTCGCCGCCGCCACCGCGCGGGTCACCGGCACAGGCAAGTAGATGGACGGCGCGACGCCCGGCGCGGGGCGGATCGTCTGGCGGCGGGTCGTCGCCGATACCGAGACGCCGGTGTCAGCCTGGCTCAAGCTGAGCGTGTCGGGCCGCGGCGACTTCCTGCTGGAGTCGGTCGAAGGCGGGGCGGTGCGCGGCCGCTATTCACTGATCGGGCTCGACCCAGACCTGGTCTGGCGCGCCACTGGTGACGCGAGCGAGATCAACCGCCTGTGGCAGACCGACCGCGCCGCCTTCACGCCGTGCGGCAGCGGGACCATCGCCGAGCTCCGCGCGCTCGTCGCCGATTGCCGTCTGCCCGTGCCTGAGGGCCTGCCGCCGGCACTGCCGACGCTCGTCGGCACCATGGGCTACGACACGGCGCGTTTGGCCGAGCGCCTGCCCGAGCCCAAGGCCGACCCGCTCGGCATCCCCGACCTCTTGTTCGTCCGCCCAACCCTGCTGCTCGTCTTCGACCGGCTGAAGGACGACCTCTATTTCGTTGCCCCGCTGTACGGCGCTGCGGGGACGGCGGCCGAGGCGCAAGCCCGGGAGGCGATCGACGCGGCCGAGGCGCGGCTCGCCCGGGCGGCGCCGCCGCCGGCCCGCGCCGTCGCCGCGCTGCCCGAGGGCACGGCGACTCCGGTCCTGCCGCCGGGGCGCTATGAAGCCATGGTCCGTTCCGCGCAGGAGTACATCGCGGCAGGCGACATCTTCCAGGTCGTCCTGGCGCAGCGCTTCACCATCCCCTTCCCCCTGCCGCCGCTCGACCTCTACCGAAGCCTCAGGCGGATCAATCCGTCGCCCTTCCTCTACTTCCTCGACCTGCCCGGCTTCGCCCTGATCGGCTCGTCCCCCGAGATCCTCGTCCGCGTCCGCGACGGCGAGGTCACCATCCGGCCGATCGCCGGCACCCGGCCGCGCGGGCGCGACGCGGTCGACGACGCGCGACTGCGGGACGAACTGCTCGCCGACCCCAAGGAGCGCGCCGAGCACCTGATGCTGCTCGACCTCGGCCGCAACGACGTCGGGCGCGTGGCGGCGGGCGGCAGCGTCGTCGTCACTGATCGGTTCGGCGTCGAGTTCTACAGCCACGTCATGCACATCGTCTCGAACGTCCGCGGCACGTTAGACATTGGCCACGACGCGATCGACGCGCTGCTCGCCGGCTTTCCCGCGGGCACGGTCAGCGGCGCGCCGAAGATCCGGGCGATGGAGATCATCCACGAATTGGAAGGCGAGAAGCGCGGCGCCTATGCCGGCGGCGTCGGCTATTTTTCGGCCGACGGCAGCATGGACAGCTGCATCGTGCTCCGGACCGCCGTGGTCAAGGACGGGGTCATGCACGTCCAGGCCGGCGCCGGCGTCGTCGCCGACAGCGTTCCCGCCAGCGAGGATGCCGAGTGCCGGGCCAAGGCCGCGGCGCTGGTTGCAGCGGCGAACGACGCCCTCGCGCGCGCGGCGGAGGCAGAATTCGGCCAGTAACGGTTGCCGAACCGTAACACGCGGCCGATACGCTGCACTGAAAACGGAGGTTTTCATGCGCCTGCCCCTGATCCCGCCGAGCGATCTCACCGCCGAGCAGAAGCCGCTCTATGAGGAGATGAAGAAGGGCATTGCCAGCAACTTCAACGCCTTCAAGGTGCTGGCCGACGACGGTGCGCTGATGGGGCCGTGGAACCCGTGGCTGCACGAGCCGGCGATCGGCAAGGCGATCTGGGACCTGACGTTGGCGATGACGGCGCAGGCGAGCCTGCCCGACCCGATCCGCCAGATTGTCATCCTCGTCGTCGGCGCGCGTTTCGATGCGGCTTACGAACTCTACGCCCATATCGCCGTCGCCGAGAAGGAGGGCATGACAGCCGAGCGGCTGGCGACGATCACCGCCGACCTCAAACCGACCGACCTGACCCCGGAGGAGAGCATCGCCTTCGACCTGGCCTATGCGCTCGTCGGCGGCGGCGTGCTCCCAGAGCCGATCTACGCGCTCGCTCTGAAGACCTTCGGCCAGCATGGGCTCAACGAGATGATCTATCTCGTCGGCCTCTACGCCATGGTGTCGACGACGCTGAACGGCTTCAACGTCCCCGTTCCCGAGCGTGACTAGCGGTACCGCACCGCGCGCCGCCGCGCAGTCGACCGGAACGGCGTTCGAGTTGGTGGCGCTGCTGCTCCAGGGTGGCGGCGCGCTCGGGTCGTACCAGGCCGGCGTCTATGAGGCGCTGGTCGAGCATGGCGTCGAGGCAAGCTGGGTTGCCGGCATCTCGATCGGCTCGATCAACGCCGCGATCATCGTCGGCAACCCGCGCGAGCGGCGAATCGAGCGCCTGCGCGCGTTCTGGGAGATGGTCAGCGAAGCCAATGACGGCGGCTGGAGTGAATGGCTGGCCCAGCTCGCCGGCGGCGGGGACGCGCGCGGGTGGCTAAACCAGATGGCCGCAGGACGCATCATGTCGGACGGCGTGCCGGGCTTCTTCGGCCGCCGCTTTCTGCCCCCCTATCTGTCCCCGCCAGGCGCGCCGGCCGCGACGAGCTGGTACGATACCGGCGCGCTGAGGACGACGCTCGAGCGGCTCGTGGACTTTGACCGCATCAACGCGGGGGAGACCCGCTTCTCGGTCGGAGCGGTCAACGTCCGCACCGGCAACTTCGCCTATTTCGACAATGCCAGCGACACGATCCGGCCCGAGCACATCATGGCCAGCGGCGCGCTGCCGCCGGCTTTCCCGGCGATCGAGGTCGACGGCGAATTCTACTGGGACGGCGGCCTCGTCTCGAACACGCCGCTCGACTGGGTGCTGTCGTCGCGCTCCGACCTCGACACGCTGGTCATCCAGGTCGATCTGTGGCCGGCGCGCGGCAACCTGCCCCGCGATCTCGCCGAGGTCGCCACCAGGATGAAGGAAATCCAATATTCGAGCCGCACGCGTGCAGCGACCGACGCCTTCCGCCGGCAGCAGGCGCTGAAGGCCGCCTTCGACACGCTGCGCCAGCGTCTGCCCGACGGTCTCGCCGCCTCTGAGGAGGCAAAGCTCCTGACGGAGGCGTCCGACCCGGCGGTGTTCAACATCGTCCAGCTGATCTACTGCTCGCCGACCTATGAAGGGCAATCGAAGGACTATGAGTTCTCGCGCCGGACGATGGAAGAACACTGGGCGGCCGGATACCGCGACGCCAGCCGGACGCTGTCCCACCCCGAAGTGCTGACTCCGCCGTCGACGCCGTTCGGCGTCGGCGTCTATGACTTCACTAGCAAGGACTGAACCCATGAACCTCAACGGCAAGGTCGCCGTCATTACGGGCGCCGCGAGCGGCATCGGCAAGGACATCGCCAAGGTCTTCCTGGATGCCGGTGCCAAGGTCGCGATCGCCGACCTGAACCTCGAGGCGGCGAACGCAACGGCGGCCGAGTTTGACCCCAGCGGCGCGAACGCCATGGGCGTCGCCATGGACGTCACGCACGAGGACCAAGTCGACGCCGGCATCGAGGCAGTGGCGGCGAAGTTCGGCGGCATCGACGTGCTGGTGTCGAATGCCGGCATCCAGATCGTTGCCCCCGTCGACCAGTTCAAGTTCGACGACTGGAAGAAACTGCTGGCGATCCACCTCGACGGCGCGTTCCTCACCACCCGCGCCTGCCTCAAGCATATGTACGCGCAGGGGCGTGGCGGCAGCGTCATCTACATGGGCTCGGTCCACTCCAAGGAGGCGTCGAAGCTGAAGGCGCCCTACGTCACGGCCAAGCACGGGCTCGTCGGCCTCGCCAAGGTCGTCGCCAAGGAAGGCGCCGAGCACGGCGTCCGCGCCAACGTCATCTGCCCGGGCTTCGTCCGCACGCCGTTGGTCGAGAAGCAGATCCCCGAGCAGGCGAAGGAGCTCGGCATCAGCGAGGACGAGGTGATCAAGAACGTCATGCTCAAGGAGACGGTCGACGGCGAGTTCACGACCGTCGACGACGTCGCCCAGACCGCGCTGTTCCTGGCCGCCTTCCCGACCAACGCGCTGACCGGGCAGTCGATTGTCGTCAGCCACGGCTGGTTCATGCAGTAGCGGTCGCCAGGACGACGCTTCGGCAGCGCCTCAGCTCAATAGGAGAGCGCGCAGCCGTCGGCGCGAATCCCGCTGGTGGCGGCATAGACGCGCGAGGGCCCGCGGTAAAGGCAGCGCGGTGGTGCCGATCTACCTTCCGGCGAAGAGGCAGTGCTATCCGGAAACTCAGCCGGGGTGATCGCAGTCGCCATGCTGCCTGCTGACCAACCGCCAATTGGCGACATGGGCGCTCGCCAGCACGAGGCCGCCGAGCACGGTCACGGCGGTTTCCGTCCAGTTCTCGCCAGCAAAGATGCCGACCATCAACAGCAGAAGGCCGGTCGCGCCGAGCACCGCCGGCCGCGTGTCACGATGCCGCCGCCAGCCACGGTGCAGCGCCAAGAACGCCAGCGGCAGCGCCGTCGCAAGGATCGCGACATGAACCCAGCGGTGTCCGGGTAGCGCGGTCGCCAGCGCCGGCAGCGCCGCGGTCGCCAGCGGCAGGGCAAGACAATGGACGAGGCACAATCCCGACAAGCCGATCGCCAGACGATCGACGATGCGAGTCAGGCGATCGCGCCCGGCACCCGTCGCCTGCCATCGATTCACGATCTCCGCTGTCACCGTCCCTACCACCCGCTTCATGTGGGCCGGCGCGCCGCGATGAGCAAGCTCGCGGTCAGAAGCGCTTGGTGATGCCGCCGAAGAACGCCCGGCGTGGCCCGTACTGCGGCGCGCCGACGCCGACGCCCGAGCCGTCGCGGATCTGATAGCTTTTGTCGCCGACGTTGACGATGTCGAAGCGAAGCGCCAGCCCCTTGAGGACGCCGGGGCCGTCGAAGCGTTGCTCGATACCCAAATTCACCTGGACGTAGCTCGGCAGCTTACCGCCGTTGGGAACAATGCCGAGAGGGTCGCCGCGACGGAGGCCGTCACCGTAGATCGCATCGACCGTCGGCGTCAGCTTGCCAAGGCCATCGACGAAGCCATAGCTCACGCCCGCCGAAGCGGTCCAGAACTGGCTATGGTCGGTAAAGATCGGATGTGCGGCGATATAGGCGAGTTCCTGAGGCGCGAAGAAGAACTGGCTGGAGACGATCTCGCGCCCCTTCTCCTGGCCGCGCGAGACGTTGCCGTAGAGGTTCAGGGGACCGGCCTTGTAGGCGGTGGTCAGCTCGACGCCCCAGGCCCAGCCGCGGGCGTAGTTGAACGGCGACAGGACGACGGCTTCGCCGAACTGTCCCTCGTCGAGCAGGTTGCGCTTGATCTTGTAATAGCTGTCCAGGCCGACGGTCAGGCCCGGCAGCACCGTCTGCAGCACACCGGCGTCGAAATAATGCTCGCGCTCGGCCTTGACCGCACCGACGGTCGCCGACGCGAGCGGGTCAGCGGCCTTGGTGGTCCCGGCGAACTGGGCGACGGTGGTCGCGCCGATGAGCTCCTGCGGCGGCGGCGTGAAATCGCGGGCATAGCCGGCGTGGACCGTCGTCGACGTGCTTGGAATCCAGACGAGATTGATCCGCGGGCTCAGCTGGTTTTCGGTCGTGTAGGCGTGAACGGCGTCGAACCGTGCCCCCAGGTTGAGAGTTCAGCTCAGGCGTCAGCGTCCATTCGTCCTGCAGGTAGATGCCGTACAGCTGCCCGGTCTTGCCGTCGGCGGTGAGGATCGGGAACGGCTGGTCGCTCGTCGCCGCGCCGTTCGCGTCGACCGGTAGAACCCGCGACGTAACCAGCGAGCGCGTCCGCTCGTTCTGGAAGAACAGACCGCCGCGGAGCGTATGGCGCTCGGCCACCTTGTACGAGGCGTCGGCCTGGACGCCGTAAGCAAGGCTCGACAGGCGCGAGGCGTCGGAAAAGCCGTTGAAGATGATATCGCCACCGCTCGGGTCGGGGCTGAAGCTCGTTCGCGAATAGCGGACGAACGGCGCCACCTGGACGCTCAGCGGATCGGCCGAATACTGGTACGCGAGCACGCCATAATGCGTGTATTCGCGCTGGTTCTGGTCCAGCGTCGCAGAATCGAAGGCCGAGCGGCCGTCAACCGCGAACGCCGGCTGCTGACCCGGGTTGTTCGGGATCTGGAAGCGCCCGATCGCCGTGCCGCCGAACGCGCTAAGCCGACTGGTGTCGGACAGCAGCTGCGAGAGATAGACGAAGCCGCGGTACTGTTCGGTGCGGTCGTGGATCGCGCTGCGCGCCGGTGTCGGGTTCTCGATACCGAGATCGCTCTGCAGGTAGCTGAACGACACGAAATAGTTGAGCCCGCCGGTCGCGTCCTTCAACGTGAAGCTCGGTTCGATGCGCCCCTGCGAGCCGCCGTAGAAGTCGACGTCACCGTCCAGGTCGAACTTGCCCGTCTGCGTCTTGATGTCGACGACCGCTGCCGTGCGATAGCCGTACTGCGCCGGCAGCGTTCCCGTCAGCAGCGACACCGAATCGGCGATGCGCGTGTCGATCGTCTGCCCGAAGCCGCTGATGCTTTCGGGGATAATGACGCCGTTCAGCCGGTACTGGACGTTGCCGTGCTCGTTCCGCACGTGGATCTCGTCATCGGCGTCCTGCGACACGCCGGGCGCCTGTTGCAGCACCTGCGCGAGGCCACGGTCCTGCCCGCCCGGCTGCGTCTCGAGTGTCGCGCGGTCGAACGAGTATTTGCTCGCGCCAAGATCGGGCAGAATGGCGTCACGCGCCTGGTCGAGCTTCTTGGCCGTCACGACAATGTCGGCCGGGGTCCCGCCCTCGTTATCCTCGGCCGCGGCCGCCATCGCCCCGGCGGGCGCGGCCATGACGCCGAGCAGCACGCACGACCGCAGCACGGAACGAGGGAACACGCGTTTCTCCAACACAAATCGGTGTCGTGCTAGGTGGCAGGGGGAGCGATGCCAAGCCGTACAACAGGCGTTGCCTGAACCGGTCCTGACTGAACCCTTTAGGCAGCGCCGTTCAGTTGCCTTGCAAGCCGCGATTTGCTTGGCTGCAGGTGTCTCAACCGTCGCCGGGGTCCGCCGCAATGAGGTTTCTGAACGTTCTGTGCGGCGTGGTCGTCCTCGCCGCGTTCGAAACCGCAGGCGCGGCGCAAGCGCTCAGCCCCGATCGGGCGGCCTTTCGCGGCCTCTATCAGGAACTGGTCGAAACCAACACCACCTTGTCGGCGGGATCGTGCACGCTCGCAGCGGAGCGTATGGCGGCACGGCTTAAGACGGCCGGATACGGCGATGCCGACCTGACCCTGTTCAGCGTTCCCGACCATCCCAAGGAGGGCGGGCTCGTCGCAGTGCTGCCCGGTACCGACGGCACCGCGCGTGCGATCCTGCTCCTCGCTCATCTCGACGTCGTCGAGGCCCGCCGTGCCGACTGGACTCGCGATCCCTTCCGCCTCATCGAGGAAAACGGCGTCTTCTATGGCCGCGGCGTCTCCGACGACAAGGCGATGGCCGCAATCTATACCGACACGCTGATCCGGCTCCGCGCCGAGCCGCGCCTGCGCCGGACGGTGAAGCTCGCTCTGACGTGCGGCGAGGAAACCACCGGCGCGTTCAACGGCGCGCAGTGGCTGGCCACGAACAAGCGCGACCTGATCGACGCCGAGTTCGCCCTGAACGAAGGCGGCGGCGGCCGCGTCGATCCAGCCGGCAAGCCGCAGTTGCTGGCGATCCAGGTCAGCGAGAAGGTCTACCAGGACTTCACCTTGCAGGTGACCAATCCAGGCGGCCACTCATCCCTGCCGCGCCCCGACAATGCGATCGACGAGCTGGCTGCTGCTTTGCTGCGAATCCAGGCCTACCGCTTTCCGGTGCGGATCGATGCGACGACCCGCGCGTTCTGGCTTGGCGCGGCCAAGATCTCGCCGCCCGCGGTCGCGCAGGCGATGACCGCCATCGCCGCCAGTCCCGATGACAAGCAGGCCGAGGCGCTGCTTGCACACGATCCGACCTTCAACTCGACGCTGCGGACGACCTGCGTCGTCACGTTGATCGAGGGTGGCCACGCCCAGAACGCGCTGCCCCAGCGGGCGGCGGCCAACGTCAACTGCCGGATCTTCCCAAGCGACACCATCGCCGGCGTGCGTGCCAAGCTGGCGGAGGTGGTCGCGGACCCGGCGGTGTCGATCGTCGGCGAGGAACGGCACAAGCCGCTCGGGCACCCGGCACCACTCGCGGACAGCGTGCTCGGACCGGCGACGCGACTGGCCGCCGAGGTTTATCCCGGCCTGCCCCTGATCCCGACCATGTCGACGGGAGCGAGCGATTCGATCTACCTGTCGGCGGCGGGCATCCCGTCGTACGGCGTTCCCGGCATCCTCTACGAACCCGACGGCGGCGGCATCCACGGCCTGAACGAGCATATCCGCGTCAAGTCGCTGTACGACGGCCGCGACTTCCTGTTCAGGCTCATCAAGGCCTATGCCAGCTCCTGAGCGGAGGATCGCCCATCCGGAAGTCCGCCGCGGCCCAACTCACACGCCGCGATAGGGCAGCGGAGGATGCAGTGCCGAGTGGTGCGGGTGGTCGGGATCGAACCGACACTCCTTGCGGAACCGGATTTTGAGTCCGGCGCGTCTACCAATTCCACCACACCCGCAGCGGACCGCTCAGCGCGACGAGGCTTCTAGTGCCTTTCTGGCCCGGCCGCGAGCCCTATCAAAGCCCTGCGAGCCGAGCCAGTGCCTTCAGTTCGCCCCGGGCAATCACACGGGACGCGCTGCCGTACTGTCCAAGAGCGGAGGTGATGGTTAAGCCGTTGCGATGCGCGTCGTCTTGCTTTGGGTTTCCGCCGGAACCGTTCTGACAGCCGCGGCCGCGCGTGCCGAAGCCGAGGCGGACGCCATCGTCATCACCGCGCTGCCGCCGGCAAGCGGCGACGCGGCCTACGATATCGTCACGCTGGGTCGCGAGCAGCTGACCGCCAGCGCCTCCGGGCGGATCGAGGACGTGCTCGGAGACGTCGCGGGCTTCCAGCAGTATCGGCGCACCGACAGCCGGACGGCCAATCCGACCAGCCAGGGCGCGACGCTGCGGGCGCTGGGCGGCAACGCGGCATCGCGGGCGCTGGTGACGCTCGACGGCGCGCCGCTCGCCGACCCGTTCGCCGGCTATATCCCGTGGTTCGCCATCGCGCCCGAGCGCCTGCGCGACGTCCGCATCACGCGCGGCGCGGGCGCGGGCGCGTTCGGTACGGGCGCGCTCGCCGGCACGATCGAACTCGAGAGCGGCAATCCGGCCTCCCTGCCCACGATCCGCGCCGAGCTCGACTACGGCAGTCGCAACTCGCTCACGGCGAGCGCCATCGCCGCTGCCGGCTCGCGGGCAGGCAGCATCGCGCTGTTCGGCCGCTACGACCGCGGCGATGGCTATGTCATCACGCCGGACGATCAGCGCGGCCCCGCCGACATCCCGGCGCGCTATGCGCAGGGAAGTTTCGGCCTCACCGCCCGTCTGCCTCTGGGTGCCGAGACGAGCCTGCTCGTTGACGCCCTCGGCTTCGACGACCGGCGAGTGCGCGGGCTGCCCGGCAACCACAGTGTCGTGCAAGGCGTCGACACCAGCCTTCGCCTGCTCGGCACGGGGCGCTGGCAATGGCAGGCGCTTGCCTACCTGCAGGCGCAGACCTTCGCCAACGCCCTCGTGACGACCGACGCGACCCGAAGCGTGGTGACGCCGTCGCTCGACCAGTTCAACACACCGGCGACGGGTGTCGGCGGCAAGGTCGAGGTGCGGCCGCCGCTCGGCCGCCGGCTCGAGGTGCGCTTTGGCCTCGACATCCGCGACGACAGCGGGCGAACCGAGGAGCGGTCGCGCTATCTCGCGGGCAGCTACACGCGGCTGCGGACCGGCGGCGGCGACAACCGGGTGGCCGGAGGCTATGCCGAGATTTCGGCGCAAGCCCTCCCCGCCCTGACCTTCACCGCTGGCGCCCGCCTCGACCGCTGGCGCATCGGTAATGGCTTTCTCCACGAGATCGCCACCCCGGCGCTCACGCCGACCATCGACGAGCGCCCCGCGGCGCGCAGCGGCTGGCAGCCGACCGGGCGCGCGGGACTCGCGCTCGCGGCGGCGGACGGCGTAACCCTGCGGGCGGCCGCCTACTCCTCGTACCGGCTGCCGACACTGAACGAGCTCTATCGCCCGTTCCGCGTTGGCGCGGATGCGGTCGCCAGCAACAGCGCGCTCGGCCTCGAACATCTGACCGGTGCCGAGGCCGGGGTCGACTTTCGTCATGGGCCGGCTTCGCTCCAATTCACCGCCTTCGCCAACCGCCTCGGCGGAGCGATCGGCAATGTCACCGAGGGTTCCGGCCCCGGCGTCTTCCCCGAAGTCGGCTTCGTTGCGGCTGGCGGAGCATACCGCGTCCGGCGGAACCTCGACGCGGTCGTGGCGCGTGGCGTCGAGGCGACGGCACACCTCGCTACCGGCGAGTGGCGGCTCGACGCGAGCTATGCCTATACGCACGCCCGCGTCCGGGCGAGCGGCGCCGGTGCCGCGCTCGACGGGCTGCCCCCGGCCTTGACGCCGGAGCAGGCCGCAAGCGCCACGCTCGGCTGGATCCCACGCGCGCAGGCCCTGGTTGCCCTCACCGCCCGCTATTCGGGGCCGCAGAACGAGGACGACCTCGGCACCCGCCGTCTCGCCGGCGCGGCAACGCTTGCTGCTGTCTTCGAGTGGCCGGTCGCCCCGGGACTAGTCGGGACTTTCCGGGCCGAGAACATCACCGACACCCTCGTCGAGGCGGGCGTATCGGCGGCAGGCGTCATCGACCGCGGCACCCCGCGAACGCTGACCGTGGGCTTCAGGGTGAGCCGATAACGGGGAATGGCGCGCCCGGCAGGGTTCGAACCTGCGGCCTCAGGATTAGAAGTCCCGTGCTCTATCCAGCTGAGCTACGGGCGCGTGGGAGCGTGGCAGGCACGGCCGGTGGCGAAGCCCGGCGGGCGAGGGCGGGGAGCGGTGTGTCGGCGTCCACCAATCCCCGTTCTCGCGCCACCAGCGCCAGCAGCATGCCCAGAAATAGCAGGACCAGCGAATGGTTCTGCTCCTCGCTGAGCACGAGCTTCGTCATCATGAACACCGCGCACATCGCCGCCAAGGGGCCGGCAAGCTCGTTCTCCCGGTCGCGCGTCGTAAGATAGACCCTGACACCCATGGCAGCGCTGATCACGAAGATACCGTAGAAGCCGATCGCGCCAGGCACTCCCAGATCGACGAGCGTCGACAGATAATGATTGTCCACGGTCACAGCGCCGGCGGGATTGACGTAGCCGATGACGGCGCCGCTCATCCCGCGACCGTGGCCGATGGGGTTGGTCAGGATCTTGGGGATGGCGAGGCGAACCTGCTCCTTGCGCGCCTCGGTGCTCGCCTGCTGCGCGCCGCCGCCGAAGAACCGTGTCGTCAACGTATGGCTGCTGAGGATCAGCCCGAGTAGCCCCAGCGCGGCGAGCGGCGCGCCGATAAGCATCGCCGGGCCGATAATCGAGGTCGGCTTCTCCCGCCACTGCCGAAAGCCCCACATCGGCATGTAGGCGGCGACCGCTGCCAGCGCCCCAACCAGACCCAGCCGCGACTGGGTGATGACAATCGTCGCGATGAGGAAGGCGCCGAGAGGAACCATCGCCAGCCGCATCAGCACCGACCGCCCGGTCAGGAACCAGTGCAGGACGAAGGGCATGCACAACGCCAGGAACTCGGCGAGAAGCAGGCTGACCGGGAAAGGGCCGCGGACCCGGTACAAGCCGTCCGATGATCGCGCTTGGGCCCCCAGGACCGCCCCCAGGGTCGCGTCATCGACCTTGAGGAAACTCGGAATGTGGTTCGCCCACGGCGGCATCTCGAGATGCCGCTCGAGGAAGCCGTCGAACCCCCAGAACATTGCACTCAGCAACAGGATGGCCACCGTCTGCGTAGCCAAGCCCCGCCGCGCGAACACCAGGCAGCCGATGAACAGGATCTCGGTGAAGCGCAGCTCATCGTTGAACACGATCCGCAGCGTCGCTGCGAGCTGGTGCGTGAACGGGATCGTGATCAGCATCGACGCCTGCCACATCAGAAAGCAGACCCACAGCAGACGCGATTGGCGCAGACACGAGACGAGATAGTTCCGCAGCACCGCGGAAGTCGACACGCTGTAGAGGAACAGGATCGACAGCACGAACGTCATCAACCGCGTCGGCGTCATCCACGGCAGCCCGGGCAGGAAAACGGCGATGTAGGTCGGCCAGATCAGCATGAGGACGACGACGACACGGTAGCAGCGCTCGATGCCGGTTAGCGGGAAGACCCCCCGGTCCGGCATCAACCACAGAATAATTACCGCGCACAGGCCGATCGGCACCGCCAGAATGAAGATCAACGTCGGCGGCAGCACGACCGCGGCGATGCCGTAGGCCCCTGCCAGCGCAAGCTGGAGGAGCAGAACCAGCGCCCGGCGGAGCCACGACGGCTCGACCGAGGCGCGCTCGTACAGCGGCAGGATCGGCAGGGCAGCACTCGACGCCATGGATGCCTGTAAGCACCGCAGCCCCGTCTTGTATAGCCCGATCAAAGCCGTTGCCGACGCTGTTCACCTCAGCTAGAGAAAGCTTAACGGATCGGGGCAATTACTGGTTGGCGGTTATACAATCATCCAAGACCTTAACATTAACTCTTCTATACGCCTTAAGTGATGACGCGAAAGGCACGAGATGACCGGCACCCTTCGCTCGCCCTACATAACGGCATTATTGGGTGCCGTGCTTGGCATGGTCATTGCCATTGCCAATGGCTATGCGATCTTCTTCGTCGATTCGCGGGCATATATTCGCGGGGCGGGTCTGGCGGCAAACTATGTTACTCATTACAACTATGTCGCCGGGTGGAAGGCGGTCGAGGCGCCGCCGTCGGCTCCCCGACGTGCCGTCGCACCGGTCGGGGCCAAGCCGGCGGCGTCCGAAAACAACGGGGTGACCGCCAACCGGTCGATCTACTACGGCTTCCTGCTGTTGATCGGCTATCTGACCTCGAGCTTCTGGCTGACGATCTGGCTTCAGAGCTATGCCGTCTGCTCGCTGATCGCGATCGTGTTCACCCGGTGCCTGCCACGGATGCCGGCCTGGTCGTATCTCGCGCTGATCCTCGGCCTCGCGATGCTGACGACCATGGGCGTCTACATCGCCTACATGATGCCCGACATCTTCACCGCCGTGCTGATCCTGGCCGTGGCGCTACTGTCGACCCAGTGGCGCAGGCTAACCTGGTTCGACCGTGTCTTTGCCGGCGCGCTGGCATCGGCTGCGCTCCTCTTCCACCAGAGCAACCTGCCGATCTTTCTCGCGATGGCCGGTATCGCAGGGGCGTGGTCGCTGCTGCGTGAGCGTCGGATGGTCATTGGCCCGCCTGCCGCCGCGCTTGCGCTCTGCCTGGCGATCGGTTTCGCCGGGCAGCAAGCGTTCACCTATGCCCTGACGCGCGCGACGGGCAGCCGGCCACTGCTGCTGCCGCACCTGACGGCGCACCTGATCGATATGGGGCCGGGCTACCGCTACATCGTCGCGACCTGCCCCGGCTCCGGCTTCGCCGTCTGCCGCTTCGAGAAGCGCCTGCCGATCTACTGGGAGGATTTCGTCGGCCTGAACGACCCGAGGCGGGGGATCTTCGCGCCGGCGGATCTCGCCACCAAGCACGCGCTGTCGGACGAGCAGATCAGCTTCGCCATCCACGTCCTGAGATACGATCCGGCCGGCGTCGTCGGCGGCCTCGCCCGCGATAGCGCGCGGCAGCTGGTGCGCTTCTCGCCGCTCGGCCTCAGC
Source organism: uncultured Alphaproteobacteria bacterium (assembly GCA_963846485.1). Taxonomy (GTDB): domain Bacteria; phylum Pseudomonadota; class Alphaproteobacteria; order Sphingomonadales; family Sphingomonadaceae; genus Polymorphobacter_B. Next base: position 183,091 of record CAWJWB010000008.1, read on the forward strand.
TACACCGTGGCGATGATCAAGTATGTCCACACGCTGTTCCCCGCCGAAGTCCGGCCCCACGTCGACCGGTCGCTGGCAGCGTCCGGCCCGGGCCTGTTCCGCCTGCTCGCCGCGACCAATCTCCTGACGACGGTCGGCTGCGTCATCGCCATTGTGCTCATGGCCATTCGCCCGGGCGGGAGGTGGCGCCTCACGGACAGCTATGACGCACCACGCCTTGCCACCCTGCTGCTCGTCGGCGTCGCCATCAACGCCGTGGTGTGCGGGACCTTTGCTTCGCCGCTCGACCGTTATCAGGGACGAGTTGTCTGGCTGATCCCGCTTGCGACCTTCGTCCTCGCCACGTCGCTGCGGGTCCGGCGGAGGGCCGAAGAGCCGAAAGCGGCGGGCGAGGCCACCAGCGCGGTCGCGGGCGGTGCCGTCAGCCGCTGAACCGGCGCGCAGGGAGCGGAGGCGTTGGCACGCGGCAGCCACTCCGCTAGAGCGACACCGGGGCCTGGAGGTGACGATGCGTTTCCGCGATGCTGCCCTGCTGCTCCTCCTTGCTGCCCCCGCGGCCTGCGCCGCCGCCACGACCGCTACGCCGGCGACGATCGGCGAGGTGTTCGCGCGGGCCAGGCCGGGCGAGACGATTGTCCTCGCCGCCGGCAGCTACGAGCCGCTGACGCTGCGCCGCCGGAGCTGGTCACCACCCGTCGTCGTCGATGCCCATGCGGCGCAGATGCGAACCGTCCGACTGGAGGAGGTGTCGGGCCTCACCTGGCGCGGCGGCAATTTCGACGGCGGCGACGTCGAGCGTGGCGGCTTCAGCGTCGGCACCGCCGACCACCTCGTGGTCGACGGCGTGACCTTTCGCCACTTCACCCGCGCCGGCATCGGGATGGGCAGCGTCAGTGACGTGCGCATCGTCAACAACACCATTACCGACTCCGGGTCGGACGGGATCGACGTCGCCCTGTCCCGCCGCGTTGTGATCGATCACAACCGCTGTACCGATTTCCATCCCACGCTCGGCGCGCACCCCGACTGCATCCAGCTATGGTCGCGCCCGACCGAGCCGCCGACGGCCGACATCGTCATCAGCAACAACGAGGCGATCGGCGACATGCAGGGTTTTACCCTGTTCAACCATGCCCGGCCCGACGCAACCGGCAACAAGGTCGATGACGGCGGCTTCGACCGCGTGACGATCGAGAACAACTTCGCCAAGGTGCAGAGCTACTGGGGCATCGGAGCCGTCGAGTGCCGCGCCTGCGTCATTCGCCACAATCGTGTCGAGACGGATCCCGCGACCCCCAACCCTCGCGTCCGCGCCTGGATCAAGGCCACCGGCGACGTCACGATGTGCGACAACCGTGCCCGCTCCTTCCCCGGTGCCCCCGGCAGCGGTCGGTGCCGGGACGGCCAGGACCGCGACGACTAGCGGAAGTTGTCGGCGTAGGTCTGGAGCTTGAGAGTCGTCGGCCCGAGCGGCACGATTTCATAGTCGATGCCGTTCGCCACGGCATATGCCGTGGCCGCATCGAGACTGTCGAAGGTGAGGCGAACCTGGTTCGACACGTCGCCCGACCCGTGCCAGCCGGTCAGCGGATCGAGGCGCTTGGCCTCGGCCGGATCGAACTCGAGAAGCCATTCGCCGACGCGGGCCCGCCCCGACTGCATGGAGCTTTTCGGTCGCTGATGGATGCGGGCGGTCATCGCGGGCGCGCTTGCGTCACTTGGGTCGGCCTAGTCAAGCGCCGTTCAGAACGCCCGGGCGACGGCGAACTCGACCGCCTCGAGCAGCGCCGCCTTGGCCGGGTTCGCCGGGAAGCCTGCCAGAGCGTCGGCCGCCCGTGCGCCGTAATGGCGGGCGCGGGCCAGGGTGTCGGCGATCGCCCCGGTCGCCTCGAGAAGGCGCTGCGCGTGCGCCAACTCGCCGTCGCCGGCTGCATGACCCAGCATCGCGTCGCGCCAGAAGCGCCGGTCGGTGTCGTCGCCGCGAGCGAATGCAAGAATGACGGGCAGCGTCACCTTGCCGTCGCGGAAATCGTCGCCGGGGTCCTTACCCATGGTCGCGGCGTCACTGACATAATCGATCGCATCGTCGACCAGCTGGAAAGCAATGCCGAGGTTCCGGCCGTAGGCCTCGAGGCTCGCCTCGACCGCAGGGGTCCGCTCAGCGACGACAGCGGCGATCTGGCAGGCGGCGGCGAATAGCACCGCTGTCTTGGCGGTGATGATCTCGAGGTAGCGGTCCTCGCTCGTATCGACATTGCGCTGCGCCGTCAGCTGCGCGACCTCGCCCTCGGCGATGACCGACGACGCGCTCGACAGGATGCGGAGCACCTTCAGCGACCCGTCCTCGACCATCAGCTCGAAGGCACGGCTGAACAGGAAGTCGCCGACGAGCACGCTCGCCGGGTTGCCCCAGATCGTGTTCGCCGTCGACTTGCCGCGGCGGAGGTCGGAGCCGTCGACGACGTCGTCGTGGAGCAGCGTCGCGGTGTGGATGAACTCGACCGCCGCCGCCAGCCGGTGGTGCCGCCGCCCGCCATAGTCGAGCAGGCGGGCGCAGGCGAGCGTCAGCATCGGCCGCAGCCGCTTGCCGCCACCGGCGATCAGGTGGCCGGCGAGCTGCGGGATCAGCGCGACGGGCGACTGCATCCGGTCGAGGATGACGTGGTTGACCTCGCCAAGGTCCGGCCCGCAAAGGTCGAGGATCGGCGTCAGCGACGGCCCGGGCGCCGGCCGCGGTCGCAGAGGGAGGATCGTCGCCGGCATGGCGCTCCCTATACGGCGGCGGGGCAGCGCGACAAGCCCGCGCCGCACGCCGGCCTTGCCGGGGCGGCGATCTGCCGCGAAGGTGGGGGTGGGGAGAACAGCATGACCGACGCCACCCTGCAGGGTTACCGCGAGAGCATCGACAACATCGACGCCGCGCTGGTGTTCCTGCTCGCCGAGCGCTTCAAGGTGACGAAGAAGGTTGGTGCGTACAAGGCGTCGGCCGCGCTGCCGCCAGCCGACCCAGCGCGCGAGGCGGCGCAGATCGCGCGGCTGCGCAACCTCGCCGAACAGGCCCACCTCGACCCGGAGTTCAGCGAGAAGTTCCTGCGCTTCATCATCGACGAGGTCATCCGCCACCACGAGGCGGTGACGAAAGGTTGAGCACGGTCGCGGTCGCCGCCTAATTTCCGGTTATCGGGCCAGTGGGCGCTGGTTTCGCCGGGTGTATTGCTGTATGGCTTTCGCACTTCACGCCAGCAGAACCGATCGGAGAAGTCGATGAGAACTGCGGTTCTTCTGCTTGTCTTGGCTATCGGTGCCGCTGCGTCTGCGCAGGTGCCATCCGACCACGGCCCCGCCGCCGACATCCTCGCCCTGCGCAATATCGAAGTGACGTTCCATACCGGCGGCAGCGTCATGCCGGAGAAGAACCTCGATCAGATGATGAGCATCTATGCCGACGACGCGGTGCTCACCGATACGGCGCACGACAACAAGGTCTACCGCGGCAAAGCCGAGGTGCGCCGTTACTGGGCCGATGTCAGCGGTCCGTTCCGCCCCGAACACCGCTGGATCGGCTACACGCCCGCCATGCGGATGCATGCTACCGCTCGCGGAGACCGGGGCACGCTCTACTTTGAATGCCTCTGGATGGATGTCGACGGCGGTGCGGTCGGGACGCACAGCTTCTCCGACATGACCCTTGCCCGCGACCACGGCCACTGGCTGGTCAAGACGATCAGCGTGGGTCGGATCGAGAAACTTTAGGCCCGAAGCAGCGGCCCGCTACTCCGCCGCAGGCAGCGTCAGGGTTACGCACAACCCGCCCAGGTCCTCGCTTTCACCCAGCGTGACCTTGCCGTCGTAGATCTCCGCCACGTCACGGACGATGGCGAGGCCGAGGCCCGTGCCGGGCTTGCCCGTATCGAGGCGGGCGCCGCGTTCGAACAGAGCCTCGCGGTCGCGCTCGGGGATGCCGCGGCCGTCGTCCTCGATGGCGATGACGACCGTGCCGGGGCCTCGCGCCACGGTCACGAACACCCGTCCGCCACCGTAGATGGCGGCGTTATCAAGCAGGTTGCCGAGCATCTCCTCGAGGTCCTGCCGCTCGCCGCGGAAGGCGGCGTCGCGCACGCCGGCAAGATCGATGACGACACCTTTATCGGCGTGGATGCGCGTCAGTGTCCGCACCAGCCCCTCGAGCGCCGGCCAAACCTCCGCCCGCGCTGTCGACGCCGTCCGCCGGCCCGCCGCCCGCGCGCGCGCGAGCTGATGGTCGACGTGGCGCTGCATGATCGCCGTCTGGCTGACGACGAGCTGGGCGAGATCGGGATCCCCGCTGCGCGCCGCGCCGAGCAGGACGCTCATCGGCGTCTTCAGCGCGTGCGCAAGGTTGCCGGCGTGGAGCCGCGCCGCCTCGGCCTGCTTGGCGTTGTCGTCGAGCAGCTCGTTCAACTCGGCGACCATCGGGCTGATCTCGGGCGGGAACGCCTGCGGCACCCGCGTCGCCGCGCCCGAGCGGATGGCGGCGATCGCCCGGCTGACTTTCCGGAGTGGCCACAGGCCATAGGTCGACTGGAGCCCGGCAAGGATCAGCAGCCCAAGCCCGAGCACGCCCAGCGACCACCACAGGGTCTGCCGCAGCACGCCCACCTGCTCGTCGAGATCGCGGCTGACCTGGGCTACCTGGAAGTGAAACACAGTCTTGGCGCCGGGCAGGACGGCGTCGCGCTCGACGACGCGCAGCGGTTCGTCCTTGAACCCCTCGCTGTTGTAGAAGCAGCCTGCGCTGCAGTCCTCATGCGTCTTCCAGGCGAGCGCCCGGTCCCAAAGCGAGCGCGAGCGGAACGGCTCCTCGCCCGCCGTCGACACCTGCCAGTAGAGGCCTGAGTACGGCTCGGTAAAGCGCTGGTCGCTCAACGGGCGGTTCGATCGCGCCTCGCCGTTCGGTCCGACCTCGGCCGTGGCGATGAGGGCAGTCGCCGCATAGTTCAGCTGGTCGTCGAAGTTGTGCCGGATCGCCGCCGACAGCACGTCGTCGAGCGCAAAGCCGCCGACCACCAGCAGCGGGATGATCCACCCCGCGGCGAGCGCGATCATCCGCAGGGTCAGGGAGCCGCGCGCGAAGATCCGGCTCCGGTAGCTGGCGGGTGGCGCGGTGGTCATCGGCGCGCGACGAAGTCCGCCGCGCGAGCCGCCCGTGAGCCGCGCACCCGACTACGCACCGGTGTCGGCGAGGCTGTAGCCCAGCCCTCTCGTGGTCGAGATGATGTCTGCACCCAGCTTCTTGCGGATGCGCGTGATGAACACCTCAATGGTGTTGGAGTCGCGGTCGAAGTCCTGATCGTAGATATGCTCGATCAACTCGGTGCGGCTGACCATCTTGCCCTTGTTGTGCATCAGGTAAGAGAGCAGCTTGAACTCCTGCGCCGTCAGCTTGACGGGGTCGCCCGCCAGCGTCACCCGGCCCGAGCGGGTGTCGAGGCGGACGTCGCCAGCCGTCAGCTCCGAGGACGCATTGCCCGTCGAACGGCGGATCAGCGCGCGCAAGCGGGCGATCAGCTCCTCGGTCTGGAAGGGTTTGGCGAGATAGTCGTCAGCCCCGGCATCGAGGCCCGCCACCTTGTCCGACCAGCTGTCGCGCGCGGTCAGCAGCAGGACGGGCGTCGCGCGCCCTTCCTTGCGCCAGCGGTCGAGGACGGTCAGTCCGTCGACCTCCGGCAGGCCGAGGTCGAGGATCACCGCATCATACGCTTCGGTCGAGCCGAGATAATGACCGTCCTCACCGTCGGCGGCATGGTCGACGGCGTAGCCGGCACCCTCGAGCGCCGCCTTCAGCTGCTTGGCCAGTGTCGGCTCGTCCTCGACGATCAGCACCCGCATGTCAGAAACTCCTCCCAAGGATGCGCCCGGTGCGGGCGTCGACGTCGACGTTCTTGACCGTGTTGCCCTGCAAGTAACGAAGGCGGTACATGACGTGGTCGGCGTCGAACTCACTACCGATGAACTTGCCCCCGACGTGCGGGCTGACCTGCGCCAGGATATCGCCGAGCTGCATGATCTGGCCTTCCTTAGCCAGACGGTAGGCACTGTCCTGCTCGCGCTGGGCAGCGGCAGGGACGGCGGCGGCAAGCGCCACGGCAAGGACGACGGCACGCAACATCATCGGCTTGGCTCCAGCATGTCGTTTCGCATAAGTGCGAGCCACTGAACAGGCTGTGAACTTGGTCTAATGGCCGGGGGGTGCGTGACCTTTGCCGCAGCTGCCCCTACATGGCGCGTATGGCTGCACCCGTCCTCGCGCTCGAAAACATCGGTCTCGTCCAGGGCTCCGGCTGGCTGCTGCGCGGCCTCGACCTCGCGGTCGGGGAACGCGACCGGCTGGCGCTCGTCGGGCGCAACGGCGCGGGCAAGACGACCCTGCTCAGGATCCTCGCCGGGCGGATCGACACGGACGAGGGCCGGCGTACGATCCGTCCCGGCGCGCGCGTGGTGCTTCTCGATCAGGATCCGCCCGTAGCGGGCTATCCGACGCTGCGCGACTTCGTATTGCACGGGGAGGACGCGCCCGAGGCCTACAAGGTCGAAGGAATTGCCGACCAGTTGGGGATCGACCTCGACCGGCCGGGCGCGACGGCAAGCGGTGGCGAGAAGCGGCGCGCGGCAATCGCCCGGGCGCTGGCGCAGGAACCCGAGGTGCTGCTGCTCGACGAGCCGACCAACCACCTCGACATCGCCGCGATCGAGTGGCTGGAAACGTGGCTGCAGCGCTTCCGGGGCGCCTTTGTCGCCATCAGCCACGACCGCATGTTCCTCTCCCGTCTGACGAAATCGTCGCTGTGGCTCGACCGCGGCATGGTACGCCGCGCGGAGATCGGCTTCGGCGGCTTCGAGGCCTGGACCGAGGCCGTCGCCGCCGAGGAGGCGAAGTCCGCCGACAAGCTCGACAACCAGCTCCGCGCCGAGCTGCACTGGCTCCAGCGCGGCGTCACGGCCCGGCGCAAGCGTAACCAGGGTCGGCTGGCGAAGCTCGGCGAGATGCGTGCGCTGCGCAAGTCGATGACCGGGCCGCAGGGGGTCGCCAAGCTGGCGGCGACGACCGACGACGCGCGGACCAAGGTCGTGATCGACGCCGAGCACGTCACCAAGGCGTTCGGCGGGCGTACGATCGTCCGCGACCTCACCCTTCGCGTGCAGCGGGGCGACCGGATTGGCGTCATCGGTCCGAACGGCGCAGGCAAGACGACGCTGCTCCGCCTGCTGACCGGCGAACTGGCGCCCGACAGCGGCCGCATCCGGCGCGCCGCGACGATCGAGAGCATCCTCATCGACCAGAAGCGCGCGCGTCTGGTGCCGGGCCAGACCGTGCGCGAGATCATCGCCGACGGCGGCGACTGGCTCGAGGTGGGCGGCGTCCGCAAGCACGTCGCGGGGTATCTCAAGGACTTCCTGTTCGATCCCAATGTGCTCGACGCGCGGATCGAGACCTTTTCGGGCGGCGAGCAATCGCGCCTCCTCCTCGCCCGCGAGTTTGCCCGGCCGTCGAATCTGCTGATCCTCGACGAGCCGACCAACGACCTCGACCTCGAGACGCTCGACCTGCTGCAGGAGGTCATCGCCGACTACACCGGCACCGTCCTGATCGTCAGCCACGACCGCGACTTCCTCGACCGCACGGTCACCGCGGTCGTCGCGCTCGACGGCTCGGGCACGGCCGACGTCGTCATCGGCGGTTATAGCGACTGGGAAGCGAAGCGCGACGGCGCGGCGCTGCTCGCCCGCGCGCCGGCGACGCAAGCCAGGGCCGCAGCGGCGGCACCGGCCCGGAAGGCGGCCAAGCTGACCTATATCGAACAGCGCGACTTGGACCGGCTGCCGGGCGAGATCGAAGTGATGGCCCAGGCGATCGCTGCCGCCGAAGCGGCTTTGTCCGATCCCACGCTCTACACGCGCGATCCGCGTCGCTTTGCGGCAATCACTGCCGACGCCGACGCTTTGCGCGCTCGGCAGGCGGCGGCGGAGGAGCGCTGGCTGGCCCTGGCTGGCCGGCAAGAGGCGCTGGCGAGCTGAGGGGCACGCGATGATCTACATCCTGGACAACGCCGTCGCTATTCTCATCGCCACCGTCGCCGGACTTCTCGTTGGCGGGGCGATCTATCCGGCGCTGCGGCGGCCCGGCCCGCTTGCGGTAGCCTTCGTCGCCGAGTTCTGGTTCGCGGCCATTCTCGCCGGCGCGCTGATCCTCGCCCCGCCGAAAGCCGGCGCTTGGGTCATGGCGGTCGGCACCGCGTTCGTCATCTGGATCGGCTTCGTCGCGCCGGCCCTCGTCGTCACGCTCCGCGCGCGGGGCGCGAGCGCCGCCGGCATTGCCCGCGACGCCGGTCACTGGCTGGCGGTCATGGTGGCCGAGGCGGTCGTGCTCCACGCCGTCGGCCTTACCGCGCCGCCGGGCTGATCAACTCTCCCAACCGCCGAGCCGGGCGCGGATCTTCGCCAGCGCCGCCTTCTTGATCTGGCATACCCGGGCCGCGCCGACGTCGAAGGTCGCCCCGATCTCCTCGAGGTTCATCTCCTCCACGTAGTAAAGCTGGAGGACCAGCGCCTCGCGCGCCGGCAGTCCGCCGATCGCCGCGGCCACCGCCGCCTTCAGCCGCTCGCGGGCGAGCAGATCATAGGCGTCGGGCGTGTCGTCCGCGAACCAGGCGCTCTGGTCGGAATAGATGTCGTCGATCGGCTCGTGCCTTGCCGGCTTCGTCGCTTCGACTGCCTCGTGGTAGGCTTGAACCGTGACCCCGAGGCACTCCGCCATCTCGAGGTCGTTCGGCTGCCGCCCAAGCACCCCGGCGAGCGTGGCCCGCGCCGATCCCAGCTCACGTCGCCGCCGTATCGCCGACCGGGCCATCGTCGCCGAGCGCCGCAAGGCGTCGATCATGCTGCCGCGGACGCGGATGGTGGCATAGGTCGCGAAGGCCGCTTCGCCCCGCTCCTCGAAGCTGCGCGCCGCCTCGATCAGGGCGACGGTGCCGATCTGCACCAGATCGTCGATTTCGATCGCCGAGGACACGCGCGCATGAACGTGGCGCGCGATCCGGCGGACAAGGCCGAGATGCGCCTCGATCAGCGCATCGCTGTCGCTGCTCTCCCGTGTGCTCCGGTACCGGTCGAAGTCGAGACGTGCGTCCACGCGGCCCACCCCCTGCGGGATGCGGCCCGCAGCCGTAAACCGGATCGCCCCCGGCCCGAACAGGTGCACAGCAAGACGTATGCCAAGCGACTATTTTACCTTATTGGTTCGCGCGGGCGGCGGCAGGTCGCGGGCGATTATCGCCGCGGCGATCAGCTGGGGATCAATGACGTAGGTTCCCGACGCCAGAGCCGCCCGCACCGCTGCAACCTTGCCGGCGTCTACTTGCGAGCATTCGCCCTCCTCGTCCTGTTCTTGGCGCCCCACCATCGCCGGCATAGAGATTTCCTTGGTTGTTACCGCTATTGTGGATCATAACGGCTTGGGTAACTCATCCTTTACCGAAAAAACGGTTAAGGCACCGAACCTAAATGGCTCATCGGCGCGTACGATGCCGAGAGCTGTGTTCGGCAAGGCAGTGCCGCAGCCCGGCAAAGAATTGCCGCCGACAGCCGCTGACGCTGACGCTGACGCTGACCAGTACGCGCGATCCCCGCGCATGGTTGCGAGAGTCAGATGCTCCAGTCCCAGCCGCCGTTGCCGAGCAGCCGATCGATGACGAGATCGGCGGCTGCCTCCGCGGTCAGGCGCGTGCTGTCGAGGCGGAGTTCCGGATTCTTGGGTGGCTCGTAGGGCAAGTCGATGCCGGTGAAGTCGCGCAGCTGCCCGGCCCGCGCCTTGGCATAAAGACCCTTCGCGTCGCGCGCCTCCGCTTCGGCGAGCGGCGTGTCGACGAAGATCTCGATGAACTCGACGTCGCCTGCCGCCCGGCGCGCGGCCGCCCGCTCGGCGCGGAAAGGCGAGATGAAGCTGACCAGCACGATCAGCCCGGCATCGGCCATCAGCCGGGCGACCGCCGCGACGCGGCGGATGTTCTCGGCCCGGTCGGCAGTGCTGAAACCGAGGTCGGCGTTCAGCCCGTGGCGGACGTTATCGCCGTCGAGCAGCACGGTGTGACGTCCGCTGGCGAACAGCTTCTTCTCGACGATGTTGGCGATGGTCGACTTGCCCGCGCCCGACAGGCCGGTGAACCACAGGATGGCCGGCCGCTGCCCCTTGAGCGCAGCCCGCCCGGCGCGGTCAACGTCCATCGCCTGCCAATGGATGTTCGACGCGGTTCGCGCTGCTGCGCGGATCAATCCGGCACCGGCGGTGGCGTTGGTCGCGCGGTCGATGAGGATGAAGCCGCCGGTGTCGCGGTTGTCGACATAGGGATCGAAGGCGACCGCCCGATCCAGCACCAGCACGCCCTGCCCGATGTCGTTGAGGCCCAGCCGGTCGGTTTCGATCGGTAGCAGCGTAGCAATATCGATCCGGTGCGCGATCTCGCGGATCGTCGCCGCGACCGTGCGCGAGCCAAGCTTCAGCCAATAGCTTCCCCCAGCCATCGCCGGGGCGTCGTCCATCCAGACGAGCGTCGCCTCGACGCGGTCGGCCACCTCGGCCGGGCGGTCGGCGGCGGTCAGCAGGTCGCCGCGCGACACGTCGACCTGTGGAACGAGCGTGAGCATGACCGACTGCCCGGCTTCGGCCCGCGACAGGTCGGCGCTGCCGAGCAGGATGCGCCCGACCTCGGCCGCACGGCCCGACGGAAGAACCTGGACCCGGTCGCCGGGAGCGATCGTGCCGGCGCTGATCAGCCCGGCATAGCCGCGGAAGTCGGAGCTCGGCCGGCTGACCCCCTGCACCGCTAGACGGAACGGCGCGGCGGCCCGGTCGGCCGCTCCCGTCGCGGCGTCGAGGCAGGCGAGCACCGTCGGCCCCTCGTACCACGGGCTCGCCACCGACGGCTTCGTCAGGTTCTCCCCCGTCACACCACAGACTGGGATCGCGGTGAAGGTGACGCCGATGGTCGCGGCGAAGGCGGCATAGTCGGCGACGATGGCGGCGAACCGCGCCTCGTCCCAGCCGATCAGGTCCATCTTGTTGACGGCGAGTACCAGTTGCCGGACGCCGAGCAGTTGGACGAGGAAGCTGTGCCGCCGCGTCTGCTCGAGCACGCCCTGCGTTGCGTCGACGAGAACGACGGCGAGATCGGCGGTCGACGCCGCCGTCACCATGTTGCGCGTATACTGGACGTGGCCCGGGGTGTCGGCGACGATGAAGCGACGGGTCGCGCTGCTGAAGAAGCGGTAAGCGACGTCGATGGTGATCCCCTGCTCGCGCTCGGCGCTGAGGCCGTCGACGAGCAGCGCATAGTCGAGGTCGTCGCGCCGCGTCCCGACCAGCGCGCTGTCCCGCCGCAGCGCCTCCATCTGGTCGAGCGGGATCGCGCCGGTGTCGGCGAGCAGGCGGCCGATCAGCGTCGACTTGCCGTCGTCGACCGAGCCGCAGGCGATGAAGCGGAGGAGGCTCCGGTCGGCGGCCATCAGAAATAGCCCTCCGCCTTCTTGCGCTCCATCGACCCGGCCTGATCGTGGTCGACCATCCGTCCCGACCGTTCGGAGACCGTCGCGGCCTGCATCTCGGCGATAATCTCCGCGACCGTCGTCGCCTCGCTCTCGACCGCGCCCGACAGCGGCCAGTCGCCGAGGGTACGAAAACGGACCCGCCGGTGCTCGATCCGCTCACCGTGGCGCCAGACCATGCGCTCGTCGTCGACGACCAGGATCTGCCCGTCGCGCGATACCGTCGGCCGGTCCTCGGCAAAGTAGAGGGAGACTAGGGGAATGTCTTCGGCGGCGATGTATTCCCAGACATCCATCTCCGTCCAGTTCGACAGCGGAAAGACGCGCACACTTTCGCCGCGACGGACGCGACCGTTATATAGCCGCCAGAGCTCCGGTCGTTGCAGCTTCGGATCCCATACGTGGGCCGCGGACCGGAAGCTGAAAATGCGCTCCTTCGCCCGCGCCCGCTCCTCGTCGCGGCGGCCGCCGCCGAACGCCGCGTCGTAGCCGCCGGCGTCGAGGGCTGCCTTGAGGGCGTCGGTCAGCATCGCGCGGGTGTAGTCAGGGGTAGGCGTGGTGAATGGATTGCACCCGGCGGCGGCAGCGGCGGCGTTATGGCGAACGTGCAGTCGCAAACCGTGGCGCGCAACAGTCGCGTCACGGTGGCGGAGCATGTCGGCGAAGTCCCAGCCGGTGGCGATGTGCAGGAACGGGAATGGTGGCGGCGCCGGCGCGAACGCCTTCAGCGCCAGGTGCAGCATGACCGACGAGTCCTTGCCGATCGAGTAGAGAAACACCGGCCGCTCGAACTCGGCGGCGACCTCGCGGATGATGTGGATCAACTCGGCTTCGAGCGCGGCGAGGTGGGACAGGACCATGCCGGTGGTTAGCGGGGCGCCGGTCGTCCGCTAAGCAAGAAATTGTTTGCCGCCCCTCGCCCGCAGGCGAGGAGCGGCGGCACGGCTACTCCGCCGCGACGAACTTCGGCGGCGAGATGATGTTCGACCGGACGCCATCCAGCGGCAGCGCCTCCTGGATGCGGCGGAAGGTGGCGAGCGCCTGCCCGGTCACCTGGTCCATGTTGTAGTAGCGGTAGGTAGCAAGCCGGCCGACGAACCAGACGTTCGGCGTCGACATCGCCAGCTTCTCGTACTTCTTGTACAACTCGGCATTCTCGGGACGTGGAATCGGGTAATACGGATCGCCCTCGGCCGACGGATATTCGTAGGTGATCGCCGTCTTCGGGTGAACCTGACCCGTGATCCACTTATACTCGCTGACGCGGGTGAACGCCTCGGTCTGCGGGTAGTTGACCGTGCCCGTCGGCAGCTTGCGTTCGACGTCATGCGTTTCATGGCGGAAGCGGAGCGAGCGGTACGGCAGCTTGCCGAAGCGGAAGTCGAAATACTCGTCGACCGGACCCGTGTAGATCAGGCGCTTGTAGTCGATCTCGTTCTGGATGTCGCGGAAGTCCGTCTGCGTCATCACGCTGATGTTCGGATGGCTGAGCATTTTCTCGAACATCCGGGTGTAGCCGTGTTTCGGCATCGCCTGGAATTCGTCGGTGAAGTAGCGGTCGTCGCGGTTGGTCCGAGTCGGGACGCGCGCCGTGACCGACTTGTCGAGTTCCGACGGGTCCATGCCCCACTGCTTGCGCGTGTAGCCCTGGAAGAACTTCTCGTAGAGCTCGCGGCCGACCACCGACACGACGACATCCTCGGACGTGCGGATCGGATCGATCTTTTCGGCGCGCGCGGCGAACCACGCCGGCAGCTCCTCGCTCGTCAGGTTCAGGTCGTAGAGCGAGTTGACCGTGTCGAGGTTGATCGGGATCGGCACCAGCTTGCTATCGACGACGCCGAGCACGCGATGCTCGTACGGACGCCAGTCGGTGAACTGCGACAGGTGATCAAAAATCATCGCCGAGTTGGTGTGGAAGATATGCGGGCCATACTCGTGGATCAGCAGGCCGTGGTCGTTGTAGCGGTCGTACGCATTGCCGCCGATGTGCGGACGCCGATCGACGATCAGCACCTTTTCGTTGCGCTGCGTCGCGATGCGTTCGGCCAGGGTCGCTCCGGCGAAACCGGCACCGACGATGAGCCAATCAAACACGGGCGGTCTCCTTGAGCGGGGGTGAAATCTTGGCCGCGCGAGCGGCAACCATCAGCGTGGTCATGTCGGACCACACCTGGTCCCACGATCCCTGCGCCAGATGCGCGTCGACGCGGGCAAGCCAGGCGGCGCGGGCGGCGGGATCGTGCGACCGCGCGAGCAGCTTCTCGACTGCCGCAACCGTTGCCGGCGCGTCCGCGGCGATCTCGACCAGACCCATGTCGCCATAGGGCGTGACGACGTCGGTGATCGCGGTCGAAACCACCGGCAGCCCGGCAGCGAGGAACTCGGGCGTTTTTGTCGGCGAAATGAACCGCGTCGCGTCGTTCAACGCAAAGGGCATGAAGCCGATATCCCAGTTGGCGAGATAAGCAGGCAGCTCCGCGTACGACTTACCGCCGAGCCAATGCAGATTTGGCGCGCGCGGCAGGTCCGCCGCATCGATCTTCGCCGTCGGGCCGATCATCACCACGTGCCAGTCTGGCCGCAGCCGCGCGATCTCGCCAACGAGTGCCGCGTCCATCCGCTCGTCGACGACGCCGAAGAAGCCGATGCGCGGGTGTGGCAGAGCCGCCTGATCGACGGGGTCGGGCAGGCCGGAGCGCGCCGCGCCGAAATGCGCCGTGTCGATCGACGACGGGAAACAGTGGATGTTGGCGTGCCGGTCGGCAGCCGCCTTGTACATCGCCGCGCCGCCGGTAAAAACGACGTCGGCTCGTTCGAGCATCTCGGCTTCGAGGGCCTTCAAGAGCGGCGGCGCGTTGGCAAAGGCCGCCAGTTCGTCCATTTTGTCGAAGACAATCAGATCGGGCTCGAGATGCCGAGCGAACGGCAAGGCCATCGGCGTGTAGAACCACAGGGTCACGGGCCCGGCGGCCGTGGCGACAAGATCGTCGAGCAGCCGGCGCTGATGGTCGATGGCAGCTGCCGTGTCGGCGCCATGCGGCAGCGTCGGCTGGACGACGCGGATCCCGCCATCGCGCTCAAGGACATTAGCCCCCGCTTCCGCATCGTCGGTAACGATCGGCTCCTCGACGATGATGACGTCGTAGGTGCGCGCGGCGCGCGTCAACAGGTGCTGCGGCCGCTGAAAAACGAAATCCCACCGCAAATGCGACAGCGCAATCAGCGTCGGACGTACGTCATTGTGCGCTGCGAAGACCATTGGGCTCCCGGCTGTACAGTTAACGATGAGGTGGTCCACCGCGGACCGCTGCCGAACGAAGGCGTCAGATATAACGACGGGACAACGACTTGGTTCCGGCCGCTCAGCCGTCGTTCAGCTTTGCGGAGGCTGCCGCGGGCGCCCGGGCAGCGACCCTGCGCCGCACTGCAGCACGGCGGAAGCACGGACCGGTCGCGGAACCTTCGCGAGCGGCAGCGTTCATGAGGTCGGACGAACGTCGCGGAGTTGACCGATTACTGCCGATCGCCAGCCGGGCTTCCGACGTGGTCCGCCGGGAAAGCTTTGCTCCCGCATCGCGGCCGCGGTCCTCTGCCTAATGCCGCTTGCCGGCTGTGGAGGCGGTGTCCTCGATCCGCGCGGCGCCGTCGGCGCGTCCGAGGTCAAGATATTCTACAACTCGCTGGCGATCATGCTGACCATCGTCGTGCCGGTCATCGTTGGCACACTGGCCTTCGCCTGGTGGTACCGGGCGTCGAACAAGCGCGCGAAGTACCTGCCCGACTGGGCGCATTCGGGCCAAATCGAGATCGTCGTCTGGTTCATCCCGCTGCTCATCATCTTGCTGTTGTCGGGGGTCATCTGGACGGGCTCGCACGACCTCGAGCCGAGCAAGCCGCTCCGCTCCCGCGTGCCGCCACTCGAGGTGCAGGTCGTTTCGCTCGACTGGAAGTGGCTGTTCATCTACCCCGCGCAGGGGATCGCCACGGTCAACATGCTCGTCGTCCCGGCCGGCACGCCGCTCCACTTCACGCTGACGTCGGCCAGCGTCATGAACACCTTCTTCGTGCCTCAGCTCGGCAGCATGATCTACACGATGAACGGCATGGCCGATAACCTCTGGCTGGTCGCCGACACGCCCGGCACCTTCTACGGCCGGTCGACAATGATCAGCGGCGACGGTTTTCCCGACATGCAGTTCACCGTTACCGCCATTCCGCCCGAGCGGTTCGCCGCCTGGGCGGCGTCGTCTCACGTCGGCGCGCCGCTCGACGCCGGGGCTTATCGTGCGCTCAGCCGGCAGGGGACGATGCCGCGTCCGGTCAGCTACGGCAGCGTCGCGCCGGGGCTGTTCGCCGACATCGTTGCGCAACGTCTGCCGCCGGGACCCGGGCCGATGCTGACCTCCCCCGGCACGACGGAGCCGAAGAAATGAACCTGCTCGGCAAGCTGACGTGGGCGGCGATCCCGTGGGATTCGCCGCTGCCGCTTTTTGCGTCGGGCGCTGCCGCGCTGGCGATCCTGGGGACGCTTGGCTGGGTCGTTGTGAAGGGCCACTTCCCGTATCTGTGGAAGGAGTGGCTGACGAGCGTCGACCACAAGCGCATCGGCGTCATGTACACGGTGCTGGCACTGGTCATGCTCCTCCGCGGCTTCACCGACGCCGTCATGATGCGGACGCAGCAGGATATCGCCCTGCACTCGAACGGCTATCTGCCGCCCGAGCACTATAATCAGGTGTTCTCGTCGCACGGGACGATCATGATCTTCTTCGTCGCCATGCCGTTCATGATCGGGCTGATGAACTTCGTCGTGCCGCTGCAGCTCGGCATCCGCGACGTTGCCTTTCCCACCTTGAACTCGGTCGGCTTCTGGCTGACGGCGACGGGCGCGCTGCTGGTCAACATCAGTCTGGGCGTCGGTGAGTTCTCGCGCACCGGCTGGCTGCCTTACCCGCCGCTGTCGGAGCTCGCCTATTCGCCCGGCGTCGGCGTCGATTACTATTTGTGGGCGCTGCAGATATCGGGGGCCGGTACCCTGCTCAGCGGCATCAACCTGACGACGACCATCCTGAAGACGCGGGCGCCGGGCATGAGCCTGCTCCGCATGCCGATGTTCTGCTGGACGAGCCTCGCGTCGAACCTGCTGATCGTCGCGGCCTTTCCGGTGCTGACGGCAACGCTCGCGATGCTGATCCTCGACCGCTACCTCGGATTCCATTTCTTCACCAACGATGGCGGCGGGAACATGATGATGTTCATGAACCTGATCTGGGCGTGGGGCCACCCGGAGGTCTACATCCTGATCCTGCCGGCCTTCGGCGTCTTCTCCGAAGTCGTCTCGACCTTCTCGTCGAAGCCGCTGTTCGGCTACCGCTCGATGGTTATGGCGACGATGGTCATCTGCGTCCTCGCGTTCATGGTCTGGCTGCACCACTTCTTCACCATGGGAGCGGGCGGCAACGTCAACGCCTTCTTCGGCATCATGACGACGATCATCGCCGTGCCGACGGGGGTGAAAGTGTTCAACTGGATGTTCACCATGTACGGTGGCCGCGTCCGCTACGAGCCGCCGATGCTGTGGGCGATCGGGTTCATCGTCACCTTCGTCATCGGCGGCATGACCGGCGTCGTGCTGGCGATCCCGCCGATCGACTTCCTGCTGCACAACAGCCTATTCCTCGTCGCCCATTTCCACAACGTCATCATCGGCGGCACGCTGTTCGGCGCGTTCGCCGGCTATATGTACTGGTTCCCCAAGGCCTTCGGCTTCAGGCTCGATCCCCGCTGGGGCACCGCAGCGTTCTGGTTCTGGCTGGTTGGCTTCTACGTCGCCTTCATGCCGCTCTATGCCCTCGGCTTCCTCGGCATGAGCCGGCGGATGCAGCATTACGACGTGCCCGAGTGGCAGCCGTGGCTGATCGTCGCCAGCCTCGGCGCGGGCCTGATCGCGATCGGCATCGGCTGTCTGATCGTGCAGCTGGTCGTCAGCATCCGCAACCGCGAGGCGCTGCGCGACACGACCGGCGATCCGTGGGACGGGCGCACGCTCGAATGGGCGACTCCGTCGCCGCCGCCGGTGTTCAACTTCGCCGTGCTGCCCGAAGTGTCGAACGAGGAAGCCTACTGGGCGATGAAACACAGGGTCCGCGAGGCACCCGCGCCGAGCTACGGCGCGATCGAGCTGCCGCGGAACTCGCCCACCGGGCTCGTCTGCGCCTTCTTCGCCAGCGTCATGGGCTTCGCGCTGATCTGGCACATCTGGTGGCTGGCGATCGGCGGGCTACTGGGCGCGTGGGCGACCTTCGTCGTCTTCGCGTGGCGTGACCGAGCCGAGGAGATCATGGGCGCCGACGAGGTCGAGCGCCTCGAGCATGAGGCCCGAGGGGCGGCGACATGAGCGTCGCTGCCGCCTCGCCGAGCGATCCGCACGCGCTCGGCCACGGACCCGAGACAGAGACGCACGGCGGTGTCCCCTCCAAGCGGATCATCGTCGGCTACGGCTTCTGGATCTTCCTCGTCAGCGACATCATCATGTTCGCGGCGTTCTTCGCGACCTATGCCGTGCTGTCGGGAGCGACCGCGGGCGGGCCGGCCGGGCGCGACCTGTTCGATCTCAACACGACCGCCATCGAGACCGGCTGCCTGCTGCTGTCGAGCTTCACCTGCGGACTGGCGACGATCGCCGCGCACGTGCGCAGGCAGCTCTGGTATCAGGTGATGATGGCAGCGACCTTCGCGCTCGGGGCCGCCTTCATCGCCATCGAGGTCAACGAGCTCGCCGGCTTCGTCGCTCGCGGCGCCGGTCCGGATCGCAGCGCCTTTCTATCGGCGCTGTTCGCCCTCGTCGGCTGTCACGGAGTCCACGTCACGGTCGGGCTGCTGTGGCTGCTGACGAT
The DNA here is from genome assembly GCA_963846485.1 of uncultured Alphaproteobacteria bacterium. Taxonomy (GTDB): domain Bacteria; phylum Pseudomonadota; class Alphaproteobacteria; order Sphingomonadales; family Sphingomonadaceae; genus Polymorphobacter_B. Next base: position 201,567 of record CAWJWB010000008.1, read on the forward strand.
GATGGCGCAAGTCTACGCCAAGGGGTTCCGCGACGACATCATGCGCCGCATCCTGTGCTGGACGCTGTTCTGGCATGCGCTCGACATCATCTGGGTCGCGCTGTTCACGCTCGTCTATCTGATCGGGAGTGCCGCATGACCGACCAAGCCCCTGCCCCCAATGCGCCGGGCGTGGGTGCCGAGCGCAAACAGAGCGTCGGCGTCCAGGTGCTCGGCTACGCGGTCGGGCTGGTCCTGGCCGTGATCCTGACGGCCGTGTCGTTCTACATCGTCCACAGCTCGCTGATCTGGACGCCGGGGATCCCGATGGGGCTGGTCGTGCTGGCGATCGCGCAGATGGGCGTCCACCTGATCTTCTTCCTGCACCTCAGCACCGGCCCGGACAGCGCCAATACCGTGCTTGCGCTCGCCTTCGGCCTGCTGATCACCTTCCTCGTCGTCGCCGGCTCGCTGTTCATCATGACCAATCTGAACCACCAGATGCCGCCGATGGATCAGGTCATGGCGATGCAGCGCTGACCATAGCCTCAGGGCGCGCCGCGGCGCGCCGGCGGCGTGAAGAACAGCTTGCGGAAGCTGATGGTCACCGCCCGCCCGACCGGGTCGAGATAGCCGGGCTGATAGGCGAGCGGCGTCGCGCCGGTCGCGTCGCGGACACGCTCGCGCGCGTCGGCCAGGTTGGTGACGGCGAGCGTCAGCCGCGTGCCGCGCAGCCACGGGTGGTCCTTCACCACGCCCGGCATCTGGCCGAGGTTGGCGAACAGGCGCAGGTTTGCGGTCGCCAGCGGCGAAAAGGTCAGCGCGCCGTTCGGGTCGGCGGCGCTGGCGTCCACCCGCGTTCCCGACCGCCAGTTCGCCGACAGGCGCGCGCCGAGCCCGTTGCGGGAGTAACCTGCCTGGACGTCGACCGTGTGCCGAGGCTGGCCGCCGCTGCTGCCCAGCGCGCCGCCGTCGAGCAGGTCGAGCACCGGCACGCCCGGGCGGATCAGCACCTGATCCTCGAAATAGATGCTATGGTAGACGGCGAACTGCAGCCGGCCGCCGTTCGCGCCGCCGAAGCCGCCACCGCCGAACCCACCGCCGCCGCGCCTCTCGCCCCCGCCCCGTCCGTCCCCGTCGCGCGGGCCGTCGCCGCCCGGGCGGCGTAGCCCGGTGAACGGGTTAACCTGCGTCGACTTGAGCGGGATCGCGAGGTTGAAGCCGTAGCGCAGCGTCTGGCTCGCCTCCCGCGCGAAGTTGACCGGGCGGGTGTCGATGCCGACGAGGTCGCCGTTCGCGTCGCGGCTGAAGCGGTCGGGGAACGCCGCCTCGATCGCCGCGCTCGTCGCCGGGAAGGCGGCGATGGCGTTCTCCAGCCGGGTCTCGACATAGTTCGCCGTCACCGTCAGGTCGGGCTTCGCCAGCGGCTTCCAGTTGAGCTCGACCTTGGTCACGTGGCGCGCGCTGGCGAGCAGGGCCGGGTTGCCGCCCTGGGTCAGCGTGGCAAAGGCAGTGGTGCCGGTCTGCGGATCGAACACCGCCACGTTCGGCGTGGTGATGACCGGCCCCTGCAGCTGCTGCGCGCTGGGGGCGGCATGATCGTCGGTATGGCTGGCGACGAGGCTCAGCGGCTTGCGCGGCGTCCAGTGCAGGCCGTAGCCGACCGTCGTCAGCGTGCCGAAGTCCGACAGGTACTGCGCCGCGAAATTGCCGTTGGCGCTGAGATCGCCGATCGCCCCGCCGAAGCCTTGCTTTCGGCTGGTCAGGGGCACGTCGAGGTTCAACTGGCCGCTGGCGAGGTTGCGGGTGAAGTGCGTCGCCTGCACGACGCCTCTGCGCAGCGACTCGCCGTCGAAGCCGCTGAAGCTGCCGGCGAGCTTGAGCGAGACGTCGACGTCGCCCGCCGGCAGCGACAGCGGCGAGCCCGAGACCAGCCCGTCGATCCCGCCGCTCTGGGCAAGGCTGCGCGCCGTATCAGGCGTCCGCGGCACCAGCGTGCTGCCGAAGGGCGCCAGCGGGTCTCCGCCCGCGGCCACCAGCGCCTGGAAGGCGGTCGCGTCGGCGCCGACGTCGTTCCGCGTCCGGGTGTCGGTCCGGTCGTAATTGGTGACGAGCGACCAGCGCCAGTCCTTGCCGTCGCGGTTGAGCGTGGTGCCGAGGTGGATCGTTGACGACTGCGTGTCGGCGAGCAGCGGCCCGAGGCCGGTTGCATAGCGCGTCACCGTTCCCGGGCCGGCCGGCGGACCATAGGCGCCGGGGGGCACGGTCAGCGACACCAGCCCGATCCCGTTCTCGCCCTGCGACTGGTCGAACTCGACCCGCAGGTTGGCGGTCGCCGACAGGTTGCCCGGCAGCAGGTGGTTGTAGACCGCGTTCAGCTGCTCGGTATCGGCGTCGCGGGTCAGCGTGCGGAAGGCGGGAATGTCCGGCATCTCGCCCGCGACGCCCGGGCGCGCCGGGTCGAGCACGCCGCGATCGGCCTCGGTCAGGGCGTCGACGTGCGTCGCCTTGAGGTCGAGGTTGAGGCGGCCGTTTCGCTGGATGCGGAGGTAGTCGGCGCTGCCCGCGACGTTCGCCGCCCCGCCCTCGGTCGCGGTGCCGCCGGTGGCCTCGGCCGTCGTCGCCCGGAAGCGCGGGCGCAGGACGAAGTTGACGACGCGCTGGTCGGCCGCCGCGCCGTACTTCAGCGCCACCTCCTCGGGCAGGATGTCGACGCGCAGGATCGCCTCGGTCGGCAGGTCGCGGACCTCGCTGAAGCCCGAGATGCGGTGGCCGTTGAGGAGCACCAGCGGCGCGCCGCCGGTTCCCCGGTCGGAGCGCGTCTGCGGCGCCAGTTCGTTGAGCAGGTCGGCGACCGACGAGACGCCGTAGCTGCGGATGTCCGCCGGGCTGAGCTGGATCTCGGGTTTGATGTCGCCGACGACCGCCCCGGGCTGCGGCGGGGTGCGACCGGTGACGACGATGTCGGGCTCGTCGGGCACGTCCTGCGCGGTTGCGGGCTGGACGGCGAACGCCGCCAGGGCGCCCGCGACCAAAGCCCGGCCACGGCGGCGACGCGTCGCCCGGTGAACACTCATTCGCGCTGACTTCCTGCCGCTGCCGCCCGCGCCTACGCCGGGCCGGCCGGCGATCCCCCGCGGCGTGTGCCCGGTGGTGACCCCTACGGGAATCGAACCCGTGCTTCAGCCGTGAGAGGGCCGCGTCCTAACCGCTAGACGAAGGGGCCGAAGCCGCGGGGACGCCATAGGGCGGCGCGGGCAGGCAAGTCAAGGTCGCGACACACGCGCGGCGCGGCCCGGCCGATCGTGTCAGGCGGCGGCGCGGTGCTCGCGGTGGGCGCGCTCGGCCTTTAGGCTGTCGGCGAGGAGGAAGGCGAGCTCGATCGCCTGGCTGGCGTTCAGTCGCGGGTCGCACTGCGTCTGGTAGCGGTCGGCCAGCCCCTCGTCGGTCACGCCGATCGCCCCGCCGGTGCACTCGGTGACGTCTTGGCCCGTCATCTCGATGTGGATGCCGCCGGCGTGCGTGCCCTCGGCGCGGTGGATGGCGAAGAAGCTGCGCACCTCGCGCAGGATCAGGTCGAAGGGCCGCGTCTTGTAGCCGCCCGCCGCCTTGATCGTGTTGCCGTGCATCGGGTCGCACGACCAGACCACGCTCCGCCCCTCGCGGGCGACCGTCCGCACCAGCCGCGGCAGGTGCGCGTCGATCTCGTTCGCGCCGAAGCGGGCGATCAGCGTCAGCCGCCCGGGCACGTTCGCCGGGTTGAGCGTATCGCTCAGCCGCAGCAGGTCGTCGGCGGTGATCGACGGTCCGACCTTCAGGCCCAGCGGATTGCCGACGCCGCGCAGGAACTCGACATGGGCGCTGCCTGCGAAACGCGTCCGGTCGCCGATCCACAGCATGTGCGCGCTGGTATCGTACCAGTCGCCGGTCAGGCTGTCCTGCCGCGTCAGCGCCGCCTCGTAGGGGAGCAGCAGCGCCTCGTGGCTGGTGAAGAAGCTCGTGCCCTTGAGCTGCGGCACCGTCTCCGGCGACAGGCCGCAGGCGGCCATGAAGTCCAATGCCTCGCCGATGCGGTCGGCCAGCGCCTGGTACTGCTCGCTCCACAGCGAGCGGCCGGCGAAGTCGAGGTTCCACTTGTGGACCTGGTGCAGGCTGGCATAGCCGCCGCTGGCGAAGGCGCGGAGCAGGTTCTGCGTCGCCGCGGACTGCATATAGCCGCGCAGCATGCGCTTGGGGTCGGGCGTGCGCGCCTCCGCCGTGAAGTCGATGCCGTTGATGTTGTCGCCGCGATAGCTCGGCAGCGTCGTGTCGCCGACCGTCTCGGTGTCGCCCGAGCGCGGCTTGGCGAACTGCCCCGCCATGCGCCCGACCTTCACCACCGGCAGCTTCGACGCGAAGGTCAGGACGACCGCCATCTGCAGCAGCACGCGGAAGGTGTCGCGAATGGTATTCGGGTGGAAGTCGGCGAAACTCTCGGCGCAGTCGCCGCCCTGGAGGAGGAACGCCTTGCCCGCGGCGACATCGGCCAACTGCGCCGTCAGGTCGCGCGCCTCGCCCGCGAAGACGAGCGGCGGATAGGTGCGCAGCTCGGCCTCCGCCGCGGCCAGCGCGGCGGCATCGGGATAGACGGGGAGCTGGCGGGCCTCCGCCGCGCGCCAGCCGTCGAGGGTCCAGGGAGTGGTCATCGCCCGCGCCTAGGGCGACTCGCGGCGACGAGGCAAGCGATTTGGTTCGCGCCGGAATCTGGAAGTTGACGAAGGTCGTGCCACGCCGCGCCGGATTTTCCCTCCCGTGAACCGACCGGGTTGCTTTGGTGCCGGGACGAGTTGGTGGCGGCGATCATCTTCAGAGGATAGCTCTCCTCGACGCTGTAGGACAGCCGCGGCCAGGACGGACCGGGGCCGCCGCAGCCGCGCTACCTCATCAGGACGAGTTCTTCGGCCATCGTCGGGTGCAGCGCGACCGTTTCGTCGAACTGCGCCTTGGTCAGCCCCGCCTTGACCGCGATCGCCAGCGCCTGGAGGATCTCCGGCGCGTCGGGCCCGATCATGTGCGCGCCGACGACGACGTCGGTCGCATCGTCGACGACGAGCTTGTAGAGGCTCCGCTCGTTGCGCCCGGCCAGCACGTTGCGCATAGGCCGGAAGTCGCTGGCATAGACGCGGACCTGGCCGAGCTTGTTGCGCGCGACCGCCTCGGTCAGGCCGACGCTCGCCATCGGCGGATTCGAGAAGACGGCGCTCGGCACCGTCGCGTGATCGACGGTCCACGGCTTGTCACCGAACACAGTGTCGGCGAAGGCCTGCCCCTCGCGGATGGCGACGGGCGTCAGCTGGATGCGGTCGGTGACGTCGCCGACCGCCCAGATATTTTCGACATTGGTGCGGCTGCCGGCGTCGACCGCGATCGCGCCGCGGTCGTTCAGCGCGACGCCGGCGGCGTCGAGCCCCAGCCCCTCGATGTTCGGGCGGCGACCCACGGCCCACAGCAGCAGCTCGGCCTCGATCGGCTCGCCGCCACGCACGTGCACGCGGACGCCGGCGTCGGTCTTCTCGACACGCTCGAAAGCGCAGTTGAACTCGAACTTGATGCCCTTGGCGACCGAGATCATCAGCAGCCGGTCGCGCAGGGCCTGGTCGTAGCCGCGCAGGATGGTGTCGCCGCGGTTGACCAGCGTCACGTGCACGCCGAGCTCGTGGAAGATGCCGGCGAACTCGTTGGCGATATAGCCGCCGCCGGCGATGACCACCGACTTCGGCAGCGCGTCGAGGTGGAACACCTCGTTCGAGGTGATGCCGAGTTCGGCGCCGGGCAGGTCGGGCACCAGCGGCCGCGCGCCGGTGGCGATCAGCACCTTGTCCGCGGTGACGGTCTTCTCGCCCGCGTCCGAGGTCAGGCGGATGGTGTGCGCGTCGAGCAGCTCGGCGTGGCCGTGGTGGAGCGTGACATGGTGGCTCGCCAGCGTGTTCTCGTAGATGCCGTTCAGCCGGTCGACCTCGGCCAGCACGTTGTCGCGCAGCGTCGGCCAGTCGAAGCCTTTCTCGCCGAGCGTCCAGCCGAAGCGGCGGGCGTCGACCAGGTCCTCGGCGAAGTGGCTGCCGTAGACGAGCAGCTTCTTCGGCACGCAGCCGCGGATGACGCACGTGCCGCCGACGCGATGCTCCTCGGCGATGGCGACGCGGGCGCCGTGGCCCGATGCGACGCGCGCCGCGCGGACGCCGCCGGAGCCGGCGCCGATGACGAAGAGGTCGTGGTCGAAGCTGGTCATGCGCCGCAGGTAGTGCCCGCGGCGGGCGCGCGCAAACGAAGTGTCTGCGTCACACTGATCGCCTCAGAATAGCCGCGCCCCGTTCGGCACCGGCCGGTCGGGGGCGAACAGCACCATGCCACCCTACGCGTGGGTAGAGCGCCTCTCGAGGTGCAGTGCACCGGCCTTTTTTTGAGATTGACCCAAACGAAGCTTTGTATAACTTGGAAAAGGAGGAAAATGCATGTCACTAAATCGAATTAGGGGAGACATTTTCAAGCATTGGGGTAACTCGTCATCTGGACTCTTGCTTTTATTTGGCCACAGCGGCTTCAACAATCTATCGGCGGGGCTGCTGACGTTTGCCAACTCGACGGAAGACTTGAAGAACATAACCCCAAGATCATATGATGATAAATTCGCTCCTGAGTCCGTTGAAACCGACAAGTGGCTCGCTTTAGTTAGCGATGCTCCTCCAGGAAGTGATCAGCGCGGCCTGAGTGATGAGGCCGTCCTTCATGTGTTTACCGAAGCCCAAGACTTCTGCCTGAGTAATGGCAAGATCCCAATTTTCACCAACGGTATATATGACAGTGGGCACGATGGTGCCCCCTTTCGGCCGCAGCACTTCCATCGGGCCGCTTATTTATACGTCTTGGCGTACGGGTCGCCAATCCACTACCACTTCGTAAACACGAACGAGGTGTTTGCCGATTGAGCATCACGAAGGCAACTCCGCGCGAACAGCCTCAGAACAGCCGCGCCCCGTTCGGCACCGGCCGGTCGGGGGCGAACAGCACGACTGCGCCGTCGGCGTCGGGAAAGCCGAGGGTCAGCACCTCGCTCATGAACTTGCCGATCTGGCGCGGGGCGAAGTTGACCACCGCGGCCACCTGCCGCCCGACGAGTGCCGCGGGCGTGTAGTGAACGGTGATCTGCGCGCTCGACCGCTTGCTGCCGATCTCGGGGCCGAAATCGATCGTCAGCTTGATCGCGGGCTTGCGCGCCTCCGGGAACGGCTCGGCGGCGACGACCGTGCCGACGCGGATGTCGAGCGCCTCGAACGTCGCGAACGGCGTCGTCGGCGTCATCTGCCGTCGACGATCGCCGTCGCCGCGTCGAGCCTTGCAGCATAGTTCGCCAGCACGGTGCCGGTCCGCTGGGCGTACTCGGTCGCGTCGGCGAAGCGCCGCTCCTCGATCGCCTCGCGCACGCCGGGCAGCGTCTTCGCGCCATAGCCGGTGAAGCGGCCGGGGGCGTAGACGAGGTTCTGGTACCACGGCCGCCCGGGCAACCCCTTGGGGTCGAGCAGCAGCTGGTCGATGTCCCGCAGCGCCGCGTTGAGCCGAGCCCGCCGCTCGGCCGGCAGGGTCGCCCCCGCCTTGGCATAGGCCGCGTCGAACGCCTTGGCGCTCGCCTGCAGCCGGGCGATGGCATTGTCGAGCGGTGCCAGCTCGACGAACGGCGTCGCCGCGACCTGCGGCGGCGCGCCGACCGGATCGGCTGGATCGCTCGCCGCGGCGAAGTCGCCCGCCGCCGCCAGCTTCGCCAGCCGCGCGTCCTTCGCCCGGCGCTCGTCGGCGAGCTTGTGGACCTCGGTCGCATAGCGCGCGACGGTATCGGCGAAGTCGCCGAAGCGTACCGGCGGCGTATCGGCATCGGCGATCCGCAGGACGAGCCGCCCGACCGTCTTCGACATCGCCGCGCCGTACTTCAGGCCCGGATCGTCGAAGCGCGTGAAGTGGTCGTAGCTGTCGTAGATCGAGTGATAGACACCGCCCGAATAGCCCTCGCCGCCGAAGGCGATGTCGAGCGCCGGCAGGCCGAGGTGCTGGAGGAACGACGAATAGTCGGAGCCCGACCCCAGCGCCCCGATCGGCAGGTCGCCGCCCGCTTCCGCCGCCTTGGCCGCCTCCTCGTCGCCGCGGCCGTGGCCGTCGTAGGCGTCGGCGAGCAGCTTCGCCCGCGCCCGCGCCGCGACCGACCCGCCGTGCTCGGGGTCGGTGACGTCGGCGGCGACGGCGTTCGCCAGGTGCTGGTACTCGTGGCTGCCGCCGGCGCGATAGAAGCCGCGCTCGTTGCCGTCGGTGTTGATGTAGATGACCGCCTTCTGCTTCAGCTCGGCCGCGTGCGTCTCGGCATATTCGGTCGAGCCGAGCAGCATCGGTTCCTCGCCGTCCCAGCTCAGGTAGACGATCGTCCGGTCGGGCCGCCAGCCGCCCTTGACCAGCGCGCCGAGCGCCTTCGCCTCCGACAGCATGGCGACGTTGCCCGACAACGGGTCGGCGGCGCCGAACACCCAGCCGTCGTGATGGTTGCCGCGAACGACCCACTCGTCGGGGTGCTTCGCCCCGGGCAGCATGGCGACGACGTCGTAGAGGGGCTTCAGCGACCACTCGGACTGGACCGCGAGGTGGACCTTGACCGTGTCGTCGCCGCCGACGTGATAGGCGAAGGGCAGTGCGCCGCGGAAGCTGTCGGGCGCCAGCGGGCCGGCGAGCGCCGCCAGCAGCTTCTGTCGCGTCGCCGTATGACATTGGCAGCGTCGGGATCTTGAGGATCGTCGTCGCCTGCTCGCGGCTCAGCCGGCCGCTGACCCCCGGCACAGAGCCGACGCCCGGGGTCGTCGGGTCGCCGGGATAGGTCGTCATGTCGGCGACCGAGCCGCGCTGCACGCCGAACGCCGGGCGCGCGCCGCCCTTGGGATAGACGTCGCCGTCGCGGTAGCCGTCGTCGGCGGGATCGGAATAGATGATGCAGCCGACCGCGCCGTGCTCCTGCGCCAGCTTCGGCTTCAGCCCGCGCCAGCCGGCGCCGTAACGGGCGATGACGATCTTGCCGCGGACGTCGATGCCGCGCCGGGCGAGCGCCTCGTAGTCGGCCGGCAGGCCGTAGTTGACGTAGACCAGCGGCGCCGTGACGTCGCCGTCGCCCTGGAAGGCGACATAGGGCGGCAGCGCGTCGTGCGTGTTGCCGCTGGTCGCGTCCTCGGGGATCGCCGGCTCCTGCCCGCCGAGCACGATCCGCTGCGGCGCGACCATCTCGACGGTCGTGCTGACCGGGGTCGGATAGAGCACCTCGAACCGCTCGATGTGGGCGTCCCAGCCCCACGACTTGAACATCGCCAGGGTCTTGTCGGCGATGACCTTGTCGTGCGCGCTGCCGACGTGGTTCGGCGCCGAGGAGAAGTCCTTGAGCCACACCGTCTGGTCGGCGCTGCTGATGTTCGCGTCGAACTTCGCCTCGAGCGCGGCGGGCGACAGCGGCGCGGCGGTGGCGGCGGAGGACAGCAGCGCGGCGAGCGCGAGCGGACGGACGGCGTGGATCATGCGAGCGGAGCCCCCTTGGTGTTCTGTGCGCGACACGGTGCCCCGGAACCGGGGGATCAGGCAATGCGCTTTCGTAAGGCGGCAACCGCTCACCCGGGTCGATCGGGCGCGCGGCGCGGCGGCGTTCGTCGCGTTTGCGTACTCGTTGCTTGATCCGGTCCCCCTTCCCCGCGAAAGCGTCAGCAGGGCCGGGCACGTTGCGCCGGACCCGTAGCCGTCGATCACCCTGGAGAGCGCGATCCTCGCCCCTGTCGTCACCGCCGTCGCGCTTGCCACCCGCCGCCCCTGGGCCGTCCTCGCCGTCGCCCTCGCCGCCGTGGTCGCCGCCGCGTGGTTCGCCGCGACGCACTTCGCGATGTCGACCGACACGGCGCAGCTGATCGCGCCGACGGTCGACTGGCGGCGCGACGAGATCGCGCTCGATACCGGCTTCCCGCAGAACCGCGACCTGATCGCCGTCGTCGTCGACGGGGCGACGCCCGAGGCGGCCGAGATCGCCGCGGCCACGCTCGCCGATCGCCTCGCCCGCGACCACGCCCATGTCCGCAGCGTCCGCCGTCCCGACGCGACGCCGTTCCTGCGCCGGAACGGCCTGCTCCTCGGCTCGACCGCCGACGTACGGTCGACGACGGCGGCGCTGATCGCGGCGCAGCCGTTCCTCGGCCCGCTCGCCGCTGACCCCTCCTTACGCGGCGTGATGACCGGACTGTCGACCGTGCTGACCGGGGTCGCCAACGGCAGCGCCACTTGGCACGACGTCGCCAAGCCGATCGCCGCGCTCGGCACCGCGATGGACGCGGTCGTGGCGGGGCAGCCCGCCACCTTCTCGTGGATCGACCTGTTCGACAGCGGCTCGGGCAAGCTGAAGCCGCCGCGCCGCCGGATCGTCGTCGTCCAGCCGGTGCTCGACTATAGCGCGCTGAAGCCCGGCGAGGCGGCGGGGGACGCTATCCGCGAGGCCGCCCGCGGCCTCGACGCGCGGATCCGGCTGACCGGCGCGGTGCCGCTGGCAGACGAGGAGTTCAGCAGCCTGGAGGACCACGCCTGGCTGGTCGGCGGGGTGATGCTCGCCTCGATGCTCGGCGTGCTGACGGTCGCGGTGCGCTCGACGCGGATGGTGGCGGCGATCACCGTCGTGACGCTGGCCGGCCTCGTCGTGACGACGGCGCTGGGGCTGGCGCTGGTCGGGCGCTTCAACCTGATCTCGGTCGCCTTCATCCCGCTGTTCGTCGGGCTGGGCGTCGATTTCGGCATCCAGCTGTCGGTCCGCTTCCGCGCCGAGGCGCAGGACGGCGACGTGGCGGCGGCGCTGCGGCGGGCGGCCGACGGCCTCGGCGGGTCGCTGGCGCTGGCGGCCACTGCGGTGGCGCTGGGCTTCATCGCCTTCCTGCCGACCGACTATGTCGGCGTGTCCGAGCTCGGCGTCATCGCCGCCGCCGGCATGGTCGTCGCGCTCCTGCTCAGCGTGACCGCGCTGCCGGCGCTGCTCGTCGTCCTGCGGCCACGGGCGCGCGGCCTGCCGGGGCTGGCGCTCGAGCGTACCGAGAGCTGGCTGCTCCGCCACCGGCGCGCGGTGCTGTGGGCGTTCGGCCTGTCGCTGGCGGGCAGCGTCGCGCTGCTGCCGTGGGTGGTGTTCGACTTCAACCCGTACCACCTGCGCAACCCGCGCGGGCCGGCGATGGCGACGCTGATCGACCTCACCCAGGACCCGGACCGGACGCCGAACACGGTCGAGGTGCTGACCCGCGATCCCACCGGCACTGCCGCACGGCTGGCGAAGCTGCCCGAGGTGCGGCAGGTGGTGACGCTCGACAGCTTCGTGCCCGACGACCAGCCTGCAAAACTGGCGCTGATCGCCGACGCGCGCGAGCTGCTCGACCTGTCGCTGAATCCGTTCGACACGCCGCCGCCGCCCGACGATGTCGCGACCCTCGCGGCGCTGCGCAAGGTCGCGGCGCAGCTGCGGACGGCGGCGCCCGCCCAGCCCGCGGCGGCACGGCTGGCAGGCGCGCTCGACCGGCTGGCCGTGGGACCGCCCGCGCTGCGCGCCAAGGCCGACGCCGTCGTCGCCGCGCCGCTCGCCGTCCTCCTCGACCAGACGCGGTCCCTGCTGCTCGCCGGGCCCGTCACCCGCGCGACGCTGCCGCCCGACCTGCGCGCCGACTGGATCGCGGCGGGCGACCGCGGCGTGGAGCGGGTCGAGGTTTTCCCCGCAGGCGACGCGAGCGACAACGCCACCCTCAAGCACTTCGCCGCGGCGGTGCTCGCGCAGGCTCCCCACGCCACCGGCCCGGCGATCTCGACGCAGGCGGCGGCGCGGACCATCGCCGGCGCCTTCGTGCGGGCGAGCATCTACGGCATCCTTGCCATCTCGCTGCTGCTGTTCGTCGTCCTGCGGTCGGTGCGCGAGGTGGCGTTCACGCTGGCCCCGGTGGTCCTGTCGGGCTTCCTGACGCTGGCGACGTGCGTGCTGATCGGCCAGCCGATCAACTTCGCCAACATCATCGCCTTCCCGCTGCTGTTCGGCGTCGGCGTCGCCTTCCACATCTATTTCGTCATGGCATGGCGGAGCGGCGCGACCGGCCTCCTCACCTCGAGCCTCGCCCGCGCCGTGCTGTTCAGCGCGCTGGCCACCGGCACCGCGTTCGGTTCGCTGTGGCTCAGCCGGCACCCGGGAACGGCGAGCATGGGCAAGATCCTGATGATCAGCCTCGCCTGGACGCTGGTCTGCGCGCTGATCTTCGAACCGGCGCTGCTCGGGCCGGCGAGGGGAGCGAAACCGCCGGCTACTTGAGCTTGGCCTCGTCGGCGGCGTTGAGCTTCGCGGCGAGGCCGGCGAGGCCGCCGCTCCGGACGGTCGCCGCGAACTCGGACCGCTGCACCGCGATCTGGCTGACGCCGTCGGCGTAGACATCGATGATCCGCCAGCCACCCTCGGTCTGGTGCAGCCGGTAGTTGAGCGCCGTGCGGCTGTCGCGGCCGATCAGCGCCGCGTGCACCAGCGCGTCGGGGCCGCGCATGTCGACCTTCGGCTCGACGGTGAACTTCTCGCCGTCGAAGCTGGAGAAGTTGATCGCATAGGTCAGCGCCGAATGGCGGGTGAAGGCCGTGACCAGCGCCTCGCGGTCGGCAGCCGTCGCCGTCGTCCAGACCGGGCCGGCGATCAGCCGTGTCATGCCGGGCATGTCGTGCGTCGCCTTGACGAGTGGCAGCAACTTGGCCGTCCGTGCGGCCAGCGGCGTGCCCTTGCCGCTCTGCATGGCGGTGATCAGCGCCGCGTTGAAGTCCCCGACGACGGCAGCCGGGTCGCTGGCGGCGGCGGCGGGCGCCGCGACGAGGGCGAGAGCGACGATAGCGGATCGGAACACCATGATCTCCTTTGCGCCCGCGCATGACGGTGGCCGGCCGAACCGGCGATGAACACGGCACGGGCGTAACATTTCCGCAGCGCGGCGCGAAAGTCACACCAGTGGCAGGATTCGGGAGCCGGCCGGTGCGCGGGGTTGCCGCACCGCACCCTTTTCAGTAGCCGAGTCGATTGATGACAGAGGGTGCCCGATGCGCTTGATTCTCGCCCAGCCACGCGGTTTCTGTGCCGGAGTCGTGCGCGCGGTGGAGATTGTCGACCGTGCGCTCGCGACGCACGGACGGCCGGTCTACGTCCGGCACGAGATCGTCCACAACGCCCACGTCGTCGAGAAACTGCGCGCCAAGGGCGCGATCTTCGTCGAGGAGCTCGACGAGGTGCCCGACGAGGCGCTGACCGTCTTCAGCGCCCACGGCGTCGCCCGCGACATCGTCGAAGAGGCCGCCCGCCGCCGCCTGCCGGTGATCGACGCGACCTGCCCGCTGGTGACCAAGGTTCATATCCAGGGCCGCCGCTATGCCGCGCGCGGGCGGACGATCGTCCTCATCGGCCACGCCGGCCACCCCGAGGTCGACGGCACGATCGGCCAGATCGATGCGCCGGTGTACCTCGTCTCGACCGCGGCCGACGTCGCTGCGCTCGAGCTGCCGGTCGACGCGCCGATCGCCTACGTCACGCAGACGACGCTGTCGGTCGACGACACGCGCGGGGTGATCGAGGCGCTGCACGCGCGTTTCGCCGACGTCATCGGCCCCGACGTCTCCGACATCTGCTATGCGACGCAGAACCGGCAGACGGCGGTCCGCGACCTGTGCGCCCAGGTCGACGTCCTGCTCGTCGTCGGCGCGCAGAACAGCTCGAACTCGAACCGGCTGCGCGAGATCGGCGTCGAGAACGGCGTGCCGAGCTATCTGATCGCCGATGGCGCGGCGCTCGATCCGGCCTGGGTCGCGGGTGCCGCGACCGTTGGGCTGACGGCGGGCGCGTCGGCGCCGGAGGAACTCGTCCAGGGCGTCGTCGCCGCCCTGCGCGCGCTCGGGCCGGTCGAAGTGACGACCATGGCCGGCATCGAGGAGCACCAGTCCTTCCGCCTCCCGCCGGGGCTGGAGCGCGCGGCACCCGGCCGCAAGGACCACGCCGAACTGGCGCAGGCCGCGGTTAGCGGCTAGGAGCCCCGCCCATGACCCTTCCCCTCGCCCCCCTCGTCCGCATCGGCACGTACACGGTCGCCCAGCACATCAAGGGCGGCAAGTACCCGCTCGTGCTGATGCTCGAGCCGCTCTTGCGCTGCAATCTCGCCTGCCCCGGCTGCGGCAAGATCGATTATCCCGACGCGATCCTCAACCAGCGGCTGAGCTACGACCAGTGCATGGCGGCGATCGACGAGTGCGGCGCGCCGGCGGTGTCGATCGCCGGCGGCGAGCCGCTGCTCCACCGCGACATGCCGCGGATCGTCAAGGGCTTCATCGCCAAGAAGAAGTTCGTCATCCTCTGCACCAACGCGCTGCTCCTGAAGAAGCGCATGGCCGACTATGCGCCGTCGCCCTACTTCACCTGGTCGATCCACCTCGACGGCGACCGCGGCATGCACGACCACGCCGTCGACCAGGACGGCACCTACGACGTCGCCATCGAGGCGATCGAGCTGGCCAAGGCCAAGGGCTTCCGCGTCCAGGTCAACTGCACCGTGTTCGACGGCGCCGACCCGGCGCGCCTCGCCGCCTTCTTCGACGACATGAAGGCGCGCGGCGTCGAGGTCACGCTGTCGCCCGGCTACGCCTACGAGCGCGCTGCCGACCAAGATCATTTCCTCAACCGCGAGCGGACCAAGACCTTCTTCCGCGACGTCTTCAGCCGCGGCAACGGCGGCAAGGACTGGGCCTTCACCAACTCGCCGCTGTTCCTCGACTTCCTCGCCGGCAACCAGTCGTACGAGTGCACGCCGTGGTCGATGCCGCTGCGCACCGTCTTCGGCTGGCAGAAGCCGTGCTACCTCGTCGGCGAAGGCTATGTGCAGACCTTCGCCGAGCTGATGGAGGGCACCGACTGGGACCAGTACGGCGTCGGCAAGTACGCCAAGTGCTCGAACTGCATGGTCCACTGCGGCTTCGAGGGCACGGCGGCGACCGATTCGATCCGCCATCCGCTCAAGATGTTCAAGCTCGGCCGCGACGGCGTCCGCACCAGCGGCCCGATGGCGCCCGACATCGACCTGTCGAACGCGCGGCCGGCGCAGGACACGTTCAGCGACCACGTCGAGAAGGAACTGGCGCGGATCAAGGCCGCCGACCCGGAAGGGTGGAAGCGGGTGCAGAAGGCCGCTTAGGGCAGACCCAGCCGCGGCCCCAGCGCCGCGCGCCCTTCCCGCAGCACCTTGAGGCAGCGCATGCTGTGCCGCGCGAACGCCGTGAACGCCGGCACCTGCGCGGGATTTCGCACCAGCGACGCGGCGACGCGAGCGTAGGCGGTGCGGCCCCGCGGCCCCATCGACACCAGCACGGCGGGCGGCATCGCGTCGTCGATCCGGTCGGAGACGACGCGGGCGATCAGCAGCGGCAGGCCGTGCGCCGCGGCGACGCGGGCGGCAATGTGGCTTTCCATATCGACCGCGAGCGCCCCCGCCTGCCCCAGCCGGCGCTTGGCCGGCGCGTCGGCGAGCCGGCCGTCGGCGTGGAAGCGGCCTGAGCGTGCCCCCGGCAGCGCCGCGAGGACGCGCTCCTGCCAGCCCGCATCGCAATCGTGCTCGAACCCGCCCGAGACGCCGGTGCCGATAACCCAGTCGCCGATGGCGAGGTCGTCGCTGAGTGCGCCGGTCAGTCCCCAGCTGACGATGCCTTCGGCGCGCGGCGCCAGCCGATCGAGTGCGGCGGCAAGATAGGTCGCGTCGCCGCCGCCGGGGACCGCGGTGATCGCCTCGCTCGCGGCGGTCTCGGCCTCGACGATGAAGCCGCAGGTCAGCAGGATCACCGGGCGGCGCCCGCGGTGGCGGTGCGCACTGTACCGCCGCTGGGACCGGCCCGCGGTCCGCCGCTCACAGGCCCCAGCTTACCTGCGTCGTGTTCGCGCGCTTCAGGTTACGATAGCGCGCCAGCGCCCACAGCGGGAAGATCTTCGCATAGCCGTGGTAGCGCAGGTAGAAGACACGCGGGAAGCCGCCGCCGGTATAATGGTCCTCCGGCCAGACGCCGTTCTCCCCCTGGTTCGCCGTCAGCCACGCGATGCCGCGCCCGACCGCCGGATGCTCGGCCTCCCCCGCCGCCATCAGCCCGAGCAGCGCCCACGCCGTCTGCGACGCGCGGCTCTCCGCCGGGACATGGCCCGTGCGGTCGAGGGCGTAGCTGTCGCAGCTCTCGCCCCAGCCGCCGTCCGGGTTCTGGATTGCGATCAGCCAGTCCGCCCCGCGCCGCACCGCCTCGCTGCCGGTCAGCCCGGCGGCATTGAGCGCGCACAGCGCCGACCACGTGCCGTAGATGTAATTGACCCCCCAGCGGCCGAACCAGCTGCCGTCGGCCTCCTGTTCCTTGAGCAGGTAGGCGACCGCCGCCTGCATCCGCGCCGACCCGGCCGGCTCGCCCAGCTGCGCCAGCATCGACACGCAGCGGGCGCGAGACATCGGCCGTCGGCGGGTCGAGCAGCGCGCCGTGGTCGGCGAAGGGGATGTTGTTGAGGTAGTGATAGCTGTTGTCGGCGTCGAACGCGCCCCAACCGCCGTCCCTCGACTGCAGCCCGACGGTCCATTCGGTGCCGCGCGCGATCGCCGTGTCGAAGCGGTCGCCGACCCGTCCCCGCGCGCGGTCGAGCGCACAGACGACGGCGGCGGTGTCGTCGAGGTCGGGGTAGTGCGCGTTGTTGTACTGGAAGGCCCAGCCGCCGGGGCGGAGGTCGGGCGCGTTCTCCGCCCAGTCGCCCTTCACGTCGAGGACCTGGCGCGGCAGCAGCCAGTCGAGCCCGCGGTCGGCCGCCGCTTCGGCTTCCGGCGAGCGAACCTCGAGCATGGCATGGGCGGCGAGCGCGGTGTCCCACACCGGCGACAGGCATGGCTGGCAATAGACCTCGCCGTCGTCACGCCTGACGATCAGCTTCTCGACCGCGGCGCGGGCGATGTCGCGGTGGACGGGGTCACCGAGGCAGTCGAACATCATCACGCTGTTCGCCATTGCCGGGTAGATCGCGCCGAGGCCGTCGTCGCCGTTCAGCCGCTCGACGGTGAAGCGCACGCAGGCATCGATCGCGCGGGCGCGCAGCCGCTTCGGCCACAGGCGATCGCCGGCCTTGAGCACGACGTCGAGCGCGCCGAACGCCGCCTTCCAGAAGGCCTTGGCGCCGGCGACGTTCGACTTGGGCTTGACCGTCGCTTTGGGCAGGTAAAGCTCGTCGACGCGGACGCCCTTTGGGTTCCGCGCCACCGGCTTCAGCGCGCCGAGGACGAGCAGTGGCACGATCACGGTCCGCGCCCAGTACGCCATCTTCGACAGGTGCACCGGGAACCAGCGCGGCGCTAGGATCAGCTCGGGCGGCATCGTCGGGATGCTCGCCCACGGCGCGCAGGCGAACAGGGCGAGCTGGATGCGCGTGAAGACATTGACCGCCGCCGCCCCGCCGGCCTTCAGGATCGCGGCGCGGGCGCGGGCCATATGCGGCGCGTCCGGCGCATCGCCGATCATCTTCAGCGCGAAGTACGCCTTTACCGACGCCGAGACGTCGAAATCGCCCGCGTGGAACAGGCCCCAGCCGTCGTGGCGCGCGTCCTGAATGCGGCGGAGATAGCGGCCGATCCGCGCCTCGATGTCGGCGTCGACGGGTTCGCCGAGGTAGTGGCGGAGGAGGATGTACTCGGCGGGGATCGTCGCGTCGGCTTCGAGCTCGAATACCCAGTGGCCGTCGCCGCGCTGCAGCCGGGCCAGCGCGGCAGCGGCGTTGGCGACGGCGGTGTCGAGCAGGTCGGGCGCAAGCGCGGTGACGGACATCGCGCGCTTATAACCGGTCGGGCGCGCGGGCCAACCCCGCCGCGGTCTGACCCGAGCGGATCGCCCCCTCGATCGTCGCCGGCAGGCCGGTCTGCGTCCAGTCACCGGCGAGGAACAGGTTGGCGATCCCGGTGCGCGCCGGCGGTCGCAGCGCGTCCTGCTCGACTGTGGCGGCGAAGGTCGCGCGCTTCTCCTTGACTACCTGCCAAGGGGGGAGCGGGGCCGGCCGGTCGAGCGCGCGGCAGACCTCGCCCCACACCGTCGCCGCCAGTTCCGTCCGGTCACGCCCGACGACGGCGGTGGCGGCGCTGATCGTCACCGACAGGCGGTCGGGGAAAGCGAAGATCCACTCGCTGAGGCCGCCGAGTACGCCGAGGATCGGCGGCGTCCCCGGCGGCGGCGTCAGCGCGAAATGCAGGCTGACGATCGGGTTGAACTCGGTGGGCACGCTGAGGCCGGGAAGGAGCGTCGCCGCGACCGGCGCCGGCACCGCCAGGATGACGCGGTCGCCCGCGCCGAGCATCACCGGCTCGCCGCCGAACGCCAACGCCGAGACGCGGCCCGCCCGCGGCACCAGCGCCGTCAATCGGCGGGTGACGACCTCCGCCCCCCGCGCGGCGAGGTAGGCGAGGGCGGGCTCGACGAACGCGGCGGCCAGGGTCGGCGTCGCGATCAGCGGGCGGCAGGCGCGCCCGCCGCGGGCGAGGCTGCCGCGCACTACCGCCGCCGCCAGCGCCGCCGACGCGCCCGCCGGCGGCGTGTTGAGCGCGGCGAGCAGGACCGGCTCGAGCAGCCGCTCCCACAGCGGCCCCGACGTTCGCACGACGTCGCCGACCGTCGCCTTCGGCGGCGGGCGCAGCAGGCGGGCGAGCGCGAGATACTCTGCCGCCGTCGTCCCCGGCACGCGCCGCGCGGCGACGAACACCCACCACGGCAGCGGCCCGTCGTTCGGTGCGACCGCGAAACCACCGCCGGCGAGGTCGACGAAGCGGAACGCCGCCGACGTTGGCCCGGCGAGCCGGTCGCGCGCCCCGATCCGATCGAGATAGGCCATGACCGCGCCGTTGCCCGACAGCACGAGGTGGTTGCCGTTGTCGACCGTCAGCCCGGTGGCGTCGTCGGCGTACGAGCGGCAGCGCCCGCCCGCCTGCGGCGCGGCTTCGGAGACGACGACGCGCTCGCCCGCGGCGGCGAGCGCGGTGGCCGCCGACAGGCCGGCGAGGCCCGCGCCGATGACATGCACGGTCATGGACTAGAGGCCCAGCCCGACCTTCGCCACGGTCCACAGCAGCGCCGGGCGGCTGAGCTTCGCCCGCACCCGCGGCCGATGCCAGCCGGCCGCCTCCATCTGCGCCAGCGTGCGCGAATAGACACCGGCCATCAGCCGCGGCGCGAACAGGTGGCCCCGGGGCCGCCGGGCGAGGATGGCCTTGGCGGCGGCATAATGGGCGTGCGCCTCGCCGGCGACGGTGCGCGCGACGGCGTCGATCGCCGGCTCGGCGGCGACCGTCAGCGGCTCGGTCGCGGTGATGCCGTGAGCCTGCAGGTGCTCGCGTGGCAGGTACAGCCGGCCGATGGCCGCGTCCTCGTCGATGTCGCGCAGGATATTCGTCAGCTGCAGCGCGCGGCCGAGATGGTGGGCAAGGTCGGTCGCCGCCGCCCCCTCCATGCCGAAGATGCGGACCGACAGCCGCCCGACGGCGCTCGCGACGCGGTCGCAGTAGAGGTCGAGCGTCGCGGCGTCGGGCGCGCGGATGTCGGCCGCGACGTCCATCGCCATGCCGTCGATGACGGCGATGAAATCCTCGCGCGCCAGGCCGAAGCGCGCGACCGCCTCGGCGACCAGCTCGGCCCGGCCCGGAGGCCCGCCGGCGTAGAGCGCGTCGATGTCCTCGCGCCAGTGCGCCAGCGCCCGCGCCCGGTCGCCGCGGTCGCGGTCGACGTCGTCGGCGATGTCGTCGACCGCGCGGCAGAAGGCGTAGACGGCGAACATCGCCTCGCGCTCGGCCTTGGGCAGGACGCGCATGCCGGCGTAGAAGCTGCTGCGCGACACCTGCCCGTGCAGCGCGACGCGGTCGTCGTGGTTCATGCCGCGAGCACCGCGCGGCACGCGAGCCACGCCTGCCGGCTGCGGCCATGGGCGACCCGCTCGCTGAGGGGATCGCGGCGGGTCAATTGCGCCGCGAGGTCGTCGGCGAGCGCGTGGATCACCCGCACCTCGGCCGCCAGCCGCCGGTCGCGCAGCATGGCCGCGAACGGTCGCGCCTCGGCGAGAAGATCTTGGCAGCGGCGGGCAAGCTCGCGGATCACGCCGAGCAGCGCCGGCGGCGCGCGGTCGGCGGCAAGGGCGGACGCATCGAGGCCGGCGGCGGTCAGCATGTCCGCGGGGATATAGACGCGGTCCATGGCGCGATAGTCCTTCCCGCAGTCCTGCAGGTGGTTGATGACCTGGAGCGCCGCGCACAGCGCGTCCGACGCCGGCCAGCTCGCGCGGTCTTCGCCGTGGACATCGAGGACGAAGCGGCCGACGGGCATGGCCGACTTCGTGCAATAGCCGATCAGCGCCGCCCAGTCGGCGGTGCGCGGCGTCGCCACGTCGTGGGCGAAGGCGTCGAGCAGGTCGTGCGCGTGAACGGGGTCGAGGCCGCGCTCCGCCAGCACCCGGCGCAGCGCGGCCGCACTCGCCACCGCCTCCCCGCCGGCCAAGCTCGCCCGCATCGCCGCCAGCCCCGCGAGCCGCGCCGCCGGCGGCGCGGTGCCGTCGTCGGCGATGTCGTCGGCCTCGCGCGCGAAGCGGTAGAAGGCGAGGATCGGCGCGCGCGCGGCGGGCTTCAGCAGCCACGAGGCGACGGGGAAATTCTCGCTCGTCTCGTCGCGCGTCGGCACTCGCGGGGCGGCGTCCGTCGGCGCGGTCATGCCGGCGCGCCCGGTGCCTGGACGCGGCCCTTCCACTGCCCGCCGCGCCCGCGATGATACTGAACCGCGGAGACGAGCGTGTACCAGCCGTACACCGCGGCGATCGCCGGCACCGCCGCCCCCCACGCCGGCGAGCGGCGGTAGAAGCGCAGGCAGGGCTGGAACGCCGCCGACATCATCCCCCAGGCGGCGACGCCCGCCAGCTGCGCCCAGCCGGCGGCGAACAGCGCCAGCAGCGGCGGGGCGACGAACGTCAGCGCGAGCCCGACGACCGTTCCCGCAAGCAGCAGGGGCGAGTAGTCGAGCTGCGCATAGGCCGAGCGGCTGATCATCGCGCCGACGTCGGCGACCCCCGGATAGGGCCGCAGCGACACCGACCGCCGCGTCAGCAACAGCCGGATCGGCCCCTCGCGCTTCAGCAGCCGGGCCAGCGCGCAGTCGTCGATCAACGCCTGCCGGATCGCGGCGATGCCTCCGGCACGCGCGAGCGCGGCCCGGTCGACGAGCATCACGCCGCCCGCCGCCGCCGCCGTCGGCCCGGGCCGGTTCACGGCACGGAAGGGGAACAGCATCATGAAGAACCAGACGAACGCCGGGACCAGCGCGCGCTCGGCCAAGCTGTCGGTCCGCAGCCGCGCCATCAGCGACACGAGCACCGCCTGGTCGCGCACGGCCCGCGCGACGAGGCTGCGCAGCGTGTCGGGCGCGTGTTCGATGTCGGCATCGGTCAGCCAGAGGTACGGCACCTCGCCCGCTGCAGCGATCCCCTGCGCCACGGCGGCGAGCTTCCCCGTCCAGCCGGCGACGAGCGGCGCGGCGCGGAGGACGGTCAGCCGCTCACCGCCGCTCGCGCGCGCCACCGCCGCCGTTCCGTCCGAACTGCCGTCGTCGACCATGATAACGCGGAAGTCGCCCGGATAGTCCTGCGCCGCGAGGCTCGCGGCGGCGCGGCCGATCACCGCCGCCTCGTCGCGCGCAGGCACGACGGCGACCACCGCGGGCCATGCCGCCGGCTCGGGCAGCGCGCCGCCGTCCTGCTCCGCCGCGCGCCACCAGCCGGCGCGGGCGAACAGCAGGACGAGCCAGACGACGACCACCAGCCCGCCGAGAAGAGCGACGGCGAGGCTCACAGCATCCCCGCCGCACCGAACCAGGCGAGCGCGTCGGCCAGCGCTTCCCGGTACGGCCGCGCCGAATAGCCGAGGTCGCGCTCGGCTTTCGTGCTGGTGAAGTACATGTGGTGCCCGGCCATCTTCAGCGCGTCGGCGGTGACGAAGGGCTCGCGCCCCGTCAGCCGCGCCGCCGCTTCCGCCCCCCACGCGAGCGGGAACAGCGCGCGGCGCGGCAGGGCGATCGTCGGCGCTCGGCGGCCGGTCAGGGCGGCGATATCGGCGAGCATCGTCCGCAGGCTGACGTCCTGGCCGCCGAGGATGTAGCGCTCGCCGACCACCCCCTTGGCGAGCGCCAGCAGGTGCCCGCGGGCGACGTCGTCGACGTGGACGAGGTTGAGGCCGGTGTCGACGAACGCCGGGATCCGGCCCGTCGCCGCCTCGACGATGATGCGCCCGGTCGGCGTCGGACGCACGTCGCGCGGGCCGATCGGGGTCGACGGGTTGACGATCACTGCCGGCAGGCCATCCTCGCGGACCATGGCCTCGACGCGGCGCTCGGCGATGACCTTGCTGCGCTTGTAGGCGCCGATCGCTTGGGCTGGCGTCAGCGGGTCGCTCTCGTCGGCCGGAACCCGTCCCAGCCCGAGCGTCGCCACCGAGCTCGTATAGACGACGCGCGCCGCGCCTGCCGCCAGCGCCCCGCGCATGACGTTCGTCGTCTGCGCAAGGTTGTTCCGGACGATCTCCTCGGGGTCGCGGGCCCACAGGCGGTAGTCGGCGGCGACATGGAACACCGCGTCCGCGCCGCGGCAGGCGGCGGCGACGGCGGGCGCGTCGAGCAGGTCGGCGGTGACGATCTCCGCCTCGAGCCCGGTGAGGTTGGCGCGCGGACTCGACCCGCGCACCAGCGCGCGCACCGTCCAGCCATCGGCGACGAGCGCCCGCGCCACCGCCGCGCCGACGAAGCCGGCCGCGCCGGTGACCAGGGCTGTGCCGCGCTGCATCGCCGGCCTCCCTAGCCGGGACCGGCCGGCGCTGTGAAGGGCCGAGGCCCGCGACAAGCCGGGCGGCGCGTCCTATATCGGCAGCCGTGACCTGTCCGCCCATCCGTCCGTGATCATGCCTGCCATCCTGGCGGCGGCGCTGATCACCGTCGCGGTCGCCGGCATCGTCTATCAATGCGTCTCGGCGATCGCTGTCTGGCGGACGCTGGGCACGCCGGCCGCCCCGCCGCTCGATCCGGCGCCGGCGGTAACCCTGCTCAAGCCGCTGCACGGCATCGAGCCGCGCCTGGCGACGAACCTCGGCGGCTTCCTGGCGCAGCGCTACGACGGCGCGCAGCAGGTGGTGTTCGGCGTCAGCGATGCCGACGACGCGGCGCTGAGCGCGGTCGCCACGCTCCGCGCCGGCCACCCGGACGCCGACCTCGAGACCATCGTCGACAGCGTCCGCCACGGCAGCAACGCCAAGGTCTCGAACCTCGTCAACATGATGGCCGCCGCCCGGCACGACGTGCTGATCGTCAGCGATTCCGACATCGCGGTCGGTCCCGACTATCTCGCCCGTGTCGTCGCCGCGCTTGGCCTGCCGGGCGTCGGCGCCGTCACCTGCCTGTACCACGGCCGCGGCGACGCGGGCGGCTGGTCGCAGCTGGCGGCGCAGGGGATCAGCTACGGCTTCCTGCCGTCGGTCGTCGTCGGCCTGCGCCTCGGCCTTGCCGAGCCGTGCATGGGCTCGACCATCGCGCTGACGCGCGCGACCCTCGACCGCATCGGCGGGTTCGCCGCCTTCGCCGACATCCTGGCCGACGACCACGCGATCGGTGTCGCGGTGCGCGTCCCCGGGCTGCACGTCGCGGTTCCCGCCTTCACCGTCGCGCACGGCTGCATCGAGGCGAACCTGTCGGCGCTTGTCCGCCACGAGACGCGGTGGAACGTCACCATCCGGCGGCTCGACCCATGGGGCTACCTCGGCCACGGGTTGGTCAACCCGCTGCCGCTCGCCCTGCTGGCGACCGCCGTTCACCCCGCGGCGTGGCCGCTCATTCCCGCCGCGCTCATCGCGCGGCTGGCGGTCGCCGTCTGTGTCGACCGCGCGACGCGGACGCGACCCGGCCCCTACTGGTGGCTGCCGGCACGAGATATTCTGTCGTTCGGACTTTTTCTCGCCGGCTTTTTGGTGCAATCGGTCGACTGGCGCGGATCGCGGCTTCGAGTCGCGCGCGACGGCAGCATAATCGATTAAGGCAACGCACGATGGTGATGCGCACTTTATTCCTGCAGGCCCCGTCGTTCGACGGCTATGACGGCGGTGCCGGCGCGCGCTATCAGATGAAGCGCGAGGTCAAGTCGTTCTGGTATCCGACCTGGCTCGCCCAGCCGGCGGCGATGATCGAGGGATCGAAGCTGATCGACGCGCCGGCGCACGACCTGTCGTGGGACGATATCGCGCACGAGTTCGACGAACGCGATCTCGTCATCCTGCACACCTCGACGCCGAGCTTCAACCAGGACATCCGCACCGCCCGGCTGATCAAGCAACGCAACCCGAAGATCGTCATCGCCTTCGTCGGCGCGAAGGTGATGATCGAGGACGTCGCGAGCCTCGAGGCGTGCGAGGCGATCGACCTCGTCTGCCGCGAGGAATACGACTTCACCTGCGTCGAACTGGCCGAGGGTCGCCCGTTCGCCGAGATCGACGGGATCACCTGGCGCGCGCCCGATGGTACGATCGTCCGCAACAAGGACCGCGTACAGATCGAGGACATGGATGTCCTCCCGATGGTTTCGCCGATCTACAAGCGCGACCTCGATACGTCGAAATATTATGGCGGTTATCAGCGCCATCCGTACATCTCGTTCTACACCGGGCGCGGGTGCAAGAGCCGCTGCACCTTCTGCCTGTGGCCGCAGACGATCAGCGGCCATCGCTACCGCCATCGCAGCGTCCCCAAGGTGATCGAGGAGGTTAAATACATCCTCCGCGAGATGCCCGAGGTGAACGAGATCTTCTTCGACGACGATACGCTCGCCGACGCGCATGATTTCGTCGTCGAACTGTCGGGCGAACTGCGCAAGCTCGGCTTCGGCACGCCCGGGTTCCGCGTCACCTGGGGCTGCAACGCCAAGGCGAACGTGCCGCAGCCGGTGCTGAAGGCGATGAAGGAGGGCGGCTGCCGGGTGCTGCTCGTCGGCTATGAAAGCGGCAACCAGCAGATCCTGCACAATATCAAAAAGGGCCTGCGTACCGATGTCGCGCGCCGGTTCACCAAGGATGCGCATGCGCTCGGCCTGACCATCCACGGCACCTTCATCCTCGGCCTGCCCGGTGAGACGCTCGAGACGATCGAGGAAACGATCAACTACGCCAAGGAGATCGACCCGCATACGATCCAGGTGTCACTCGCCGCACCGTACCCGGGGACCTTCCTGTACAAGCAGGCGACCGAAAACGGCTGGTTCGACGCGTCGCACGACCTGCTGACCGAGGGCGGCAACCAGATCGCACAGTTGAGTTATCCGCACCTTCACTCATCGGTGATCTTCGAGAAGGTCGAGGAATTCTACAAGCGCTTCTATTTCCGGCCGTCGAAGATCTGGGAGATCGTCCGCGAGATGCTGACCGACTGGCAGATGATGAAGCGGCGCCTGCGCGAAGGCGTCGAGTTCTTCGACTTCCTGCGCCGGCGCAAGGAAGCCGTCTGACCTGCGCTCCATCGGGGCCGGCCCGATGAAACGCCTCGTCGTCACCGCCGACGACTTCGGCAACGACCTCGCCGTCAACGAGGCGGTCGAGCAGGCGCACCGCGACGGCATCCTGACCGCTGCCAGCCTGATGGTCGGCGCGCCCGCCGTCGCCGATGCGATCGAGCGGGCGAAGCGGTTGCCGGGGCTGGGCGTCGGCCTCCACCTGACGCTGGTCGACGGCGTACCGGTCCTGCCGCCCGAGCAGGTGCCCGGGCTTGTCGGTGCGAACGGGCGCTTTCGGGACAACATGGCGGCGGCCGGGGCGGCGATGTTCTTCGTGCCCGCCGTCCGCCGTCAGCTCGAAGCCGAGATCGCGGCGCAGTTCGCCGCTTTCGTTGCGACGGGCCTGCCGCTCGACCACGTCAATGCGCACAAGCATTTCCACCTCCACCCGACCATCGCCGGGCTGATCGCCCGCATCGGCACGCGCCACGGGCTGAAGGCCGTGCGGGCGCCGCTCGAGCCGGGGGCGCCGTCGCTCACCGACCCGTGGGCGCGGCTGGTCGCCGCCCGCTTCCGCCGCCGCGGCATCGCCGTGCCGGGCGCGGTGTTCGGCCTGAGGCACTCCGGTCACATGACGACGAGCCGGCTGCGGGAAGCGATCGCGGCACTCCCGCCCGGCCTGTCGGAGATCTACCTCCACCCGGCGAGCCGCGACGATTATCCCGGCCACGGTCCCGGCTACCGGCACACGGCCGAGCTGGCCGCGTTGCTCGACCGCGACATTGCCGCGCAAATCGCCGCCGAGGGGGTGAAAACCGGCAGTTTTGCTGCCATAGGGGCAGCATGAACGCGCCCACGCCCAAGGCGGCCTTCACCGCCTACCCGCCCGCCATTCCCGAAGCGCCCGCCGGCCGCGTGCCGCTGGGCAGCGAGGCGCACAGGGTGCTCATGTGCGCCACGATGCTGACGACGCACGACCCGTACAAGCCGGCGCTGATCGACTGGCCGAAGCTCGATCCGGTGACGCAGAACCGGATCACGTCGCTGCCGATCTGGGACATCGCCGTGGCCACCGAGGGCCGGGCGAGCATGAACGTGTCGACCTATGCGGAAGGCATCGCCGACCCGCTGCTGAAGTCGGCCGTCGAGATGAACGCCTTCGAAGAGGCGCGGCACAAGCTCGTCCTCGGCGACATGGTCCGGGCCTACGGCATCGAGCTGGTGCCCGAGCCCGCCTACGTCCGCCCGCGCGATCCCGAGTGGGCGTTCATGGTGACCGGCTTCTCCGAGTGCATCGACAGTTTCTTCGGCTTCGGCCTGTTCAAGATCGCCAAGGACAGCGGCTTCTTCCCGCCGGAGCTCGTCGACACCTTCGAGCCGGTGATGCGCGAGGAGGGGCGGCACATCCTGTTCTTCGTCAACTGGGTCGAGTGGCATCGACGGACGATGCCGCTGTGGCGCCGGCCGTGGTTCGCGCTGAAGGTCGCCGCCGTCTGGTCGTTCCTGATCTGGGAGCGGATCGACATGGCCAAGGGCCTGGGCGACGGCAACAGCCGCGCCGAGGAGAGCAACTTTACGCTGAACGGCTCGAAGGAGCTGGGCGTCGAGATCGAATTCCCCGAGCTGGCGGCGATCTGCCTCGCCGAGAACGACCGGCGCTTGGGCGTGTACGACGCGCGGCTGAAGCGGCCGAAGTTCGTGCCGGCGGCGATGCGCCTGGCGCTGCGGGTCATGGGAAAGGGCAAGCTGCTGGCGGCGGCCTGACCCTCGGCCATTTACGCGAAGCCGGGACTTGCCTCCCGACGGCCGTCCCCCGACCATGCAACCGCAGGTGTAACGTCCGGTCCGTCAAGACCGGATTATCAATGGGAGCTCGGTTCCCGCTTTCGCGGGAATGACCGTCCAGCGTAGGAGAGGCGCACTTACGATGACCCGCGCCCTCATCCTCGTCCTTACCCTTGCCGGGCTCGCGGCCGCCGCGTGGATCGTCCGCGACGTTGGCCCGTCACCCGTTCTCGCTGCCGTCGCCCGCATCGGCTGGGGCGGGTTCGCGCTCTACTGCGCCTATTCGCTGGTGATCCTGTCGCTGCTCGGCGTTGCCTGGCGCGCGGTCGCTCCCGGGGGCGGCCCCGTCGCCGCCTTCGCCTGGGCGCGGACGGTGCGGGAGGGCGCGACCGATGTCCTGCCCTTCGCCCAGATCGGCGGGCTCGTCGTCGGGGGGCGGGTGCTGACCGCGCGCGGGCTACCGTCCGATCTCGTCTATGCCTCGATGATCGCCGACCAGACGACCGAGATGGGCAGCCAGGCGGTCTTCACCCTGTTCGGCGTCGCCGCGCTGGTCATGGCGCTGGGCGGCATGTTCGACCATGCCGGCGTGCTCAAGCTGGTGCTTAGTGGGACGGCACTGGCGCTGGCCCTGCTCGCCGCCGTCGCGCTCGGGCAGCAGCCGCTGCTCCGCTTTGCCGCTCGGCTGGCGGGGCGGGTGTTGCCGGCGTCGGTCGGGTCGTTCGATGCCGTGGCGGCGCGGCTGGCGACGATCTATCGCGCTCCCGGTGGCGTGGCGCTGTCGTTCGCGGCCAATCTGGCGGCATGGATCGCGAGCGGGGTCGGCGCGTGGCTCGCGTTGCGGCTGATCGGGGTCCACGCCGGCGTGGTCGCCGTCGTCGCCATCGAGGCGCTGGTCTTTGCCGTCCGCTCGATCGCCTTCGCCGTGCCCGGTGCGCTCGGCGTGCAGGAGGGCGCCTATCTGCTCCTCGCGCCGCTGTTCGGCATCGACCCCGGCGTCGCCGTCGCCCTGTCGCTGCTCAAGCGGGCACGCGACCTCGCCATCGGCCTGCCGGCACTGATCGCCTGGCAGGCGGGCGAAGGGCGGCGGCTGCTCGCCTGACGCTGCCGCGGCGGTCTCGTCGACGACGTCAGCTGCGGCAGGCGAGCTGACCCTGGATCGCGGCGCACTCCTGCCGCTGGCCGCCGCGGTTGATGCGGACGCTCGGCGTCCCGCGCTGGACGGCGCTGCCGACGGCGGCGACGGAGCCGACGGGAACGCCGTTCACACCCTCGACGATATCGCCGGGTTGCAGATAGCCGAACTGCGCCGCCGGCGCGCCGGGCTGGACGGCAGTGACGACGACGCCATGCTCGGGCAGGCCGGCGCCGAGCTCCTGCGCGAAGGCCGGCGACAGGTTGCCGATCGTCACGCCCGACAGCAGATTGTCGCCGCCGATCGTAGTCAGCGCGCGCGGCGGCGTCTCCGGCGGCCGGGCGAGCGTCAGGAAGACGTGCTCGGGCCGGCCGCCGCGGAGCAGGGTCACGTCGAGCCGGGTGCCGACGCCGAGCGTCGCGATGCGGTAGCGGAGCATGCCGGGATCGGCGACGTCCTTGCCGTCGATCGCCGTCAGCACGTCGCCGACGCGGATCCCGGCGGCGGCCGCCGGCGATCCCGGGGTGATCGCGGTGACGAGCACCCCGCCGGGCCGGTCGAGCCCGGCGAGGCGCGCGCTGTCGGCGGTGACGGCCTCGCCCTCCGCGCCGATCCAGCCGGTGACGAGCTTGCCCGTGCCGGCCGCCGCCAGAAACACGCGGACGATGTTGGCTGGGATGGCAAAGCCGATCCCCTGGCTGCCGCCGCTCCGCGTGTAGATGGCGCTGTTGATGCCGACGAGATCGCCCCGGAGGTCGAGCAGCGCGCCGCCCGAATTGCCCGGATTGATCGCGGCGTCGGTCTGGATGAAGAACTGATAATCGCTGATGCCGACGCCGGTCCGCGCCACCGCCGAGACGATGCCGTGCGTCACTGTCTGGCCGACGCCGAACGGATTGCCGACCGCGAGCACGACGTCGCCGACCTCGGCCCGGTCGCTGTCACCCAAGCGGATCACCGGCAGACGCGCGCCCTTGGTATCGACGCGAAGCAGCGCGAGGTCGCTCTTGGCGTCGGCGAAGATCAGCTTGGCCTTGTACTCGCGGCGGTCGGCAAGGCTGACGAGGATCTCGTCGGCGCCCTGGACGACGTGGTTGTTGGTGACGATCAGCCCGTCGGCCTGGACGATGACGCCACTCCCAAGCGACTGCTCGACGCGCGGCTGGGGCGCGCCCCCGCCGAAGAACTGGCGGAAGAAGGGATCGTCCATCAGCGTCGCGCGGCTGCGATTGACGCGCGCCGAATAGATGTTGACGACCGCCGGGGCCGCGCGCCGGGCGACGGGCGCGAAGCTCAGCTGCAGCTGGGCGGCGTCGGCCGGCGGGATGCGGGTGACGGCGGCTGGCGGCGGCGGGGCGAGGACATCGGCGCTGACCGGCGTGCGTCCGACGCCGGTCTCGAGCCCGAGGGCGATCGCAAGGCCGGTCGCGGCGCCGCCGCCGAGCAGGACGATGGTGCGGACTGCGTGGTTCATGCGGACCCCTCCGTCGGCCGGTCCTGCCGCACGGCGCGTGAAGGCGCGATTAACGCTTCGTCGTCGCGCCGGTGCACGACCTCGGCTATGTCGTCCGCCCGCAACGGCCGGTAGAGGTGCGGAAACAAGGCCCCGCCGCGCGACGGCTCCCAGCGCAACGCAGGGCCGAGCGCCTCGGCTTCGAGAGCGAGGCAGACGACGGCGG
The DNA here is from genome assembly GCA_963846485.1 of uncultured Alphaproteobacteria bacterium. Classification (GTDB taxonomy): domain Bacteria; phylum Pseudomonadota; class Alphaproteobacteria; order Sphingomonadales; family Sphingomonadaceae; genus Polymorphobacter_B. The sequence goes on from CAWJWB010000008.1 coordinate 231,772, forward strand.
CCCCGGCGAAATACTTGGCCCGCGTGCCCTCGACCTGGTCCGCCGCCGAGAGGTGGATGAAGCCGTCGCGCCGGTCGTCCGCCGAGCCGGCGAAGCTGCCCTCGGCCTGGAACGCCGACCATTCCGCCTGGCGCAGCAGCTTATAGACCCGCACATGATCTCCCGCGTTCGATGCCGCAGGTGTCTAGCGCGAGCGGGCGCGGGATCAACCGCCGGCGGATCGGCCTCAGTGGAGGACGGTTATTCCGCGGTCGAGCGGTGACATGCGGTCGAGTCCGACGGTCCCAGCACGACGCCCCGAGCGGCCACTCCCCGCCATTCCCCTCAGGGGAGTTAAAGCTCTATTGGTGCATAAGCGGAACGGCGGATCAGACGCGGCTTGCATTTGCGCCGCCGATCGCGCACATAGCAGTCAGCCGAAGTTGCCTGCAACCGTCGAGCGGCGCTTCACGCCTCCTCATGTCGTTTCTCGCTGCCGCGGCGTCAGGGCGCATCCGCGTGCCCTGGCCCTCGTTTGAACGTAAGGAGCCTGTCATGGCCATCGGAACCGTCAAGTTTTTCAACAGCGTCAAGGGTTACGGCTTCATCGCCCCCGACGGCGCGTCCAAGGACGTCTTCGTCCACGTCTCGGCCGTCGAGCGCTCGGGCCTCAACGGCCTGAACGAGGGCCAGAAGGTCAGCTTCGACGTCGAGAACGACCGTCAGGGTCGCGCCTCGGCTATCAACCTCGCGCTGGCCTGAAGCCTATATGGCGAAAGAAGAAGCGCTGAAGGTCGAGGGTGTGATCAGCGAGATCCTGCCCGACGGCCGCTTCCGCGTGAAGCTCGAGAACGACCATGAAATCATCGCCTATACGGCGGGCAAGATGCGCAAGAATCGCATCCGCTCGATCGTCGGCGACCGGGTCCATGTCGAGATGACCGCGTACGACCTCGACAAGGGGCGGATCGTCTTCCGCGAGAAGACGGTCAATCCGCCGATGAACCAGCGCCGCTTCTTCCGCCGCTGACACCAACGCCCCGGAGCCATCGGTTCCGGGGCGTCTTTCTGTCTCGAAGGAACGTGCCATGACCGAACCCGTCGCCGCGCCCGCCCCCAGCGACGAGTTCCGCCTCGTCCCGTTCCGCGAGACCGACTATCGCACCGGCGCCGTCACGCGCCGCGACGTCGAGGCCCCGGTCATCAGCCGCTTCAGCGACCATGTGCTGGTCGCGCTGCCCGACGGCTCGACCCTGCGGGTGCAGGAGAAGCGCCGCTAGCGCCGGCGCCGCGCGTCCGTCCGCGCGGCCTTCAACACGAAGAAGAGCAGCAGCCCGACCGGCCCGGCCATGAATGTCAGGAACAGGCAGACGAGCAGCGCCGCGTGCGGTACGCGCGCCGCGGGTGCCGTCTCCGCCTCCCACGCGCCGGCGAACAGGTCGAAGGCGAGATAATGCACCCAGCCGGCGAGCGCCGCCTCGCGCGAGCCGAGCAGGTGCATGACACCGTCCAGCGAGTTGAACGCCCGCCAGTCGGGAGCCGGACCGTGCGCCAGCGCGTGCGCCAGGACGGCCAGATAGCCGCCGCACAGGATCGCCGCGATCAGCCGGGCGACGAACACCGCGAGCGGGCGCTGCCACGGGCTCAGCGCCAGCACGATCCAGCCGCCGAGCGCCAGCGTCGAAGCGATGCGGAACAGGAGGTCGAGCGGCACCGGCCGGTTACGCTGCCAGCCGCTGCTTCGCCGCCGCGCGGATCAAGTCGCTCGCCTTTTCCGCGATCATGATCGTCGGCGCGTTGGTGTTGCCGCTGACCAGCCGCGGCATGACCGAGGCGTCGACGACGCGCAGGCCCTCGACACCGCGCACCCGCAACTCGTGATCGACGACCGCGTTCGGGTCGCCGGCGCGGCCCATCGCGCAGGTGCCGACGGGATGGTAGATCGTCGTCCCCGCCTGCTGCGCATAGGCGAGCAGCTCGGCATCCCCGGGCGCGTCGGGCCCGGGCATCATCTCGCCCACGACGTAGGGCTTCAGCGCCGGCATCGTCGACAGCATCCGCCCCCACTTCAGCCCGGCGACGATCGTGTCGCGGTCGAGCTGGTCGCTGAGATAGTTCGGCCGGATCGCCGGCCGCGCCAGCGGGTCGGCCGACTTGACGTGGATCGTGCCACGGCTCTCCGGGCGCAGCTGGCACGCGGCCATCGTCAGGCCGGGCAGGCGCTCGAGCTCCCAAATCTGCTTCTGCGTGAACTTCTCGACGTCGACCGTCGCCGGCAGGATGTGATACTGGACGTCGGGCCCGTCGAGGCCGGGGCGCGTGCGGATATAGGCCTGGATGTGCGCTGCCGACATGGTCAGCAGGCCCTTGCGCATCGTCGCGTAGCGCGCCGCCTCGCGCATCAGCCGCCAGCCGCGGCTGAGTTCGTTGACCGAGACGCAGTCCTTCAGCCGGTATTGCAGGCTGACGACATAATGGTCCTGCAGGTTGGCGCCGACGCCGGGGGCCGCGACCTTCACGTCGATGCCGGCGGCGCGCAGCACGTGCGGATCGCCGATGCCCGACAGCTCGAGCAGCTGCGGCGAGTTCACCGCGCCGCCCGATAGGATGACCTCGCGCCGCGCACGTGCCGTCACACTCTGGCCGCCCGTATGGTAGCGGACGCCGATGGCACGGCCGTTTTCGATCACCACCTGCTCGGCCTGGGCATCGGTCACCAAGGTCAGGTTCCGCCGCGGCAGCGCCGGGCGGAGGTACGCCATCGCCGCCGACCAGCGCCGGCCGTTCTTCACGGTCAGCTGGAAATAGCTGATGCCGTCCTGGCTCACGCCGTTGCAGTCGTCGTTGAACGGCAGCCCGGCCTCGACGCCGGCGGCGATGACGGCATCGCTGACCGGATGATGCTCGGTGATGTCGGAGACGTTGAGCGGCCCGTCGCCGCCGTGGAGCGGATCGCCCTTCAACCGCTCATTGCCCTCGGCACGCTTGAAATAGGGCAGCACGTCGGAGAAGCTCCACCCCGTGCAGCCGAGCTGCGCCCAGTTGTCGTAGTCCGCCGCCTGGCCACGGACATAGAGCAGGCCGTTGATCGACGACGAACCGCCAAGCACCTTGCCGCGCGGCCAGACGTGAGGCCGGTCGCCGCTCGTGGGGTCGGCCTCGGTCTCGTACAGCCAGTTGACCTTGGGGTCCTTCAGCGTCTTGGCGTAGCCGACCGGAATGTGGATCAGCGGGTTGGTATCCTTGCCGCCCGCCTCGAGCAGCAGCACCGTCGCCGTGCCGTCCTCGGTCAGGCGGTTGGCCAGCACGCAGCCGGCGCTGCCAGCCCCCACGACAATGTAATCATAGTCGGCCATGTGCGAACTCCCCGCGCCGGTCGCCGGTCGCGCCGGAACTATGCGTAAGCCGCCCGGCGCACGCTAGTGCTGGCTGACCGGGGTCCGCACGACCATGCCGTCGATCGCCGGGGACGCGACGATCTGGCACGCCAGCCGGCTGTCGGCGGTGACGCCTTCGGCGAACTCGAGCATCGCCGCCTCCATTTCCGACCGCTCGCCGGCGGCCGCGAGCCAAGCCGCGTCGACATGGACGTGGCACGTCGCACAGGCGCAGTTGCCGCCGCAGTCGCCGTCGATGCCGGGCACGCCGTTCGCCACGGCCGCCTCCATCAGCGACTCGCCGTCGGCGACATCGAGCGTGCGCGCGCCGCCATCGGCCGCGATATAGGTGATCTTCGCCATGGGTCCCTTCGCGGCTCAGGCCGGGATTCGGACCGGCAGGCTGCTGTAGCCCTTGACGAACGCGGACGGAACCCGGGTCGGCGGTCCCATGATCTCAAGGCCGTCGGGATAGCGCTTCAGGATCTCCTGCCAGACGATCTTCAGCTGGAGCTCGGCCAGCCGGTTGCCGACGCAGCGGTGGATGCCGAAGCCGAACGACAGGTGCTGGCGGACGCGCGGCCGGTCGATCCAGAAGCGGTTCGGCTCCGGGATCGCCCGCTCGTCGCGGTTGCCCGAGACGTACCACATGACGACGCGGTCGCCCTTGCGGATGGTCTTGCCGCCGAACTCCACGTCGGTAAGCGCCGTGCGGCGCATGTGCGCGAGCGGGGTCTGGTAGCGAATGATCTCGCTCACCGCGGACTCGACGAGCGCCGGGTTCGCCTTCAGCTTCGCCCACTCCGACGGGTTGGCCATCATGAACTGCAGCCCGCCGGTGATCGAATTGCGCGTCGTGTCGTTGCCGCCGACGATCAGCAGCAGCAGGTTGCCGAGATACTCCATCGGGATCATGTCGCGCGTCGCCGGATTGTGCGCGAGCATCGACACGAGGTCGTTGCCGGGTTCTGGCGCATTGACCCGCTCGTTCCACAGCCGCGTGAAGTACATGAGGCATTCGAGCATGATCGCCTCACGCTCGGCCTTGGTCGGGTTGCCCGGCACCGTCTCGTCGGCGGTCGCCATGTCCGACCAGTAGGTCAACAGCCGCCGGTCCTCCCACGGAAAGTCGAACAGCGTCGCCAGCATCTGCGTCGTCAGCTCGATCGAGACGCGGTCGACCCAGTCGAACGTCTCGCCGCGCGGCAGCTCGTCGAAGATCTTCTGCGCCCGCTCGCGGATCAGCGTCTCCAGGAAGGCGAGGTTGCCGGGCGAGACGATCGGCGACACCGCCTTGCGCTGCACGTCGTGCTTGGGCTGGTCCATGGCGATGAACATCGGCAGGATGAAATCCTGGTCCATGTCCTTCGCCGTGATGCCGCCGAGATGCGCGTCGGACGAGAACTGCTGATGGTTCGTGTCGACCGCCATGATGTCGGCGTAGCGCGTCACCGACCAGTACGGGCCGAATTTGCCATTTGGATGGTAGTGAACGGGGGATTCGTCGCGCAGCCGCTCGAAATAGGGCCAGTGCGTGTCGCCGACCCACAGGTCGGTCTCGAGCAGGTCGAGGTCGGCCAACGGCATGGCATAGGCGCGCTCGCGCGCCGCCCGCAGGTGAGGCGGTTCCTCGCCGCGCAGGGCTTCGAAATCAATCGCGCGCGTTGCCACGGTCGCTCTCCCAGGCTGCTCTGTCCGAGTCTCGCTCAGAACGTGCACGGGAACTACGCAAAAGGCAATCGGCTTCGGCGGGGGTCGGTTCGCCAGCAGTCCGGTGGCGCGCGGAGCGATTTTTTTTCGCGCAGGAACCCGGGACTTCAATGTCGGTTAGGGGTTTTTGTGCACAGCACAAATTGTTGAGCCGAACGCGTCGAAACAGGTGCGCGGCGACCGTGTGCCTTGGGGTGGATCAGGCGTGCGTACGAGTTCGAGCGGAGGGAACGAGCCCAATGCGGCATTTGATGATGCTGGCAGCCGCCACGATTTTGACCGCGACGGCTTATGCTGCGCCGCAGCGGAAGGCCGTGCCGGTGCCATCATCGCACCGCCCGGGCACATCGTCGGATTGGCTGTTCGCCATCGGCGGTCTGGCGGTCATCGGCTCGCTCCGCCGCCCGCGCTCGACGCGGTCGGTTTCGTCCTGACGCCTTGAGTCGCTGACGCCCTGGCCTTAGGCGCAGGGGATGGATTCGTTGACCTTGCCGCGCCCGGACGATTGGCACGTCCACCTGCGCGACGGTCCGATGCTCGCCACCGTTGCGCCGTTCACCGCGCGGCAGTTCGCGCGCGCGATCGTCATGCCTAACCTCGCCGAGCCGGTGACGACGACCGCGCGGGCTGCCGCCTATCGCCACCGCATCGCCGCCGCCGTCGCCGGTGGCGACTTCACCCCGCTGATGACCGCCTACCTGACCGACACTAGCGATGGCGCGGATCTCGTCGCCGGGCATCGCGACGGGGTGCTGACGGCAGTAAAGCTCTACCCCGCCAACGCGACGACCAATTCCGCCGCCGGAGTTACCGACATCGCGCGGGTCATGCCGGTGCTCGAGGCGCTGGCGACGGCCGGGATGCCGCTCCTGGTGCATGGCGAGGTGACCGATCCCGATATCGACGTCTTCGACCGCGAGGCGGTGTTCATCGACCGCGTCCTCGCGCCGCTCGTCCGCCGGCTGCCCGAGCTGCGCATCGTCTTCGAGCATATCACGACTGCCGACGCGGCTGCGTTCGTGCGCGATGCCGGTCCCAACATCGCGGCGACGATCACGCCGCACCATCTCCACCTCAGCCGCAACGCCCTGTTCGCCGGCGGCCTGCGTCCGCACCACTATTGCCTGCCGGTCCTCAAGCGCGAGACGCACCGGCAGGCGCTCGTCGCGGCGGCGATCTCGGGCGACCCGAAGTTCTTCCTCGGCACCAACTCCGCGCCGCACGCCATTCACGCGAAGGAGGCCGCCTGCGGCTGTGCGGGGGTATGGAACGCGCCGTTCGCGCTTGAAAGCTACGCCGCCGTGTTCGAGGCGGCGGGCGCGCTGGAGCGGCTCGAGGGCTTCGCCAGCCGCTTTGGCCCGGCCTTCTACCGCCTGCCCGTCAACGCGGCGACCGTGACGCTGACCCGAGCGCCGGTCGAGGTGCCGGACCGCATCGGCGACCTCGTCCCGTTCCACGCCGGCGAGACGCTGGCGTGGCGGCTCAGTTAAGCGAGGCCTTGAGGAACTCGGCGCTCTTCGCCAGCATCTGCGCCCTGACCGCGCTGTCGTCGAGCTGGTGGTCGAGGTTCTTGAACTCGACCAGCTCGACGCTCTTGCCGGCCCCGCGCAAGGCACCGGCCATGACCCGCGATTGCTCGATGTCGACGTTGAGGTCGTGGTCGGCGTGGAACATCAGCACCGGGCTGACAACCTTGCCGGCATTGCGTGCCGGCGAGCCGGCCTGAACGTGCGGTCCATCGCCGATCTGCGCCAGGATCAGCCGCTGCGCACCGCTGAACCGCGCATTCGCCTTGAGCAGGATAAGGTCGGTCACAGGGGCGACGGCCACCGTCGCCCGGTACAGCGTCGGCTCGACGACGTTCGCCTGAAGCGCCGCATAGCCGCCGTAGCTCCAGCCGAAGATCGCCAGCCGGTTTGCCGGGACGCCCTGGGTGAGGAGCCAGCGCGCGCCGTCGTTGACGTCGCCGATCGCCAGCGTCCACGACTGGAAGCCGTTGCGGGCGAAGAAGGCGTCGCCGTAGCCGGCCGAGCCGCGGAACTCGGGCTGGAGCACGGCGAAACCCTCGGCCGCAAAGAACTGCGTCAGCCAGTCGAAGCCGGAGGTGTCGCGCGCCGAGGGACCGCCATGCGGCAGCACCAGCCCCGGCAAGCCGCGGGCGTCGCTGCGACCCGGCGGCAGCGTCAGATACGCGGGCACCACGGTTCCGTCGCGGGCGGTGTAGCTGACGGCGCGGACCGTTCCCAGGGCGACGCCGTCGAGGTTCGGATAGACCGGCAGCAGCGGCCCGAGCTTCGCCGCGGTCGTGTCGTAGAGATAATAATGGCCCGGCTTGCCGTCGCCGTCGGCGTAGATCAGCTTCTTGGTGCCGTCCCAGCTTTCGTCGAGGATGCTGATGTCGTTGCCCGGCAGCGCCTTCGCCAGGCGCCCGGCCAGGCGGGCGAGCGCGGGATCGAAATAGCTGACCTCCTCGCGGTCGACCGTGTACGTCGCGCCGACCGGACGCCGGTACTTGCCGATGCGGAGCACGCCGTCGACATCGACCTTGGGATGGGCATAGACGAGCGTGCGCGTCCCGCTGCCGTCGGTGGCGACCGAGAACAAGGCGGTGCGGCCGTCGAGAGGGGCCAGCTCGTAGACATGGTCGCCGTCGGCGTCGAAGCCGGCGTACTCCGTCCCGCGCGCATCGCTGAGGGCGGTGCGCGTCAGCGGCTGCCAGTCCTTGCTGCCCTTGGCGCGGACGGCATAGGCGATGCGGTCGCGCAGGTAACCGTCCGCGTCGCCGGCGACCGTGCCGCGGAAGCGGACATTGCCGGCCGAATCCGCGCGCAGTTCGCCGACGCGCGGGTTGCTCTTCTCGACGATGCGCTGGGTACCGGTGCGGATATCGACAACCGCCGCGGCGATGCCCTCGTCGGCCGCCCTGACGAGGCTGCCGGTGCTGTTCGTATACCCGACCTCGACCTCCATCAGGATGTGGTCGGGGTCGTCGGGCAGCCAGTTGAGGATCTCGCCGCCGCCGGCGACCACGCTCTGGCGGTCGCCCTGGTGCTGGCTCAACAGCTTGATGTTCTTGCCGTCGGTGTCGACCGCGATGATGCGGCTGAAGCCGGCAGCGAACCCCAGGTCGGTCACGCCGTAGACGGTGCACACCAGCCGCGTTTCGCTCTTGAAGCCGCACCGCTGCGGCCGCAGCTCGAGCGTCGCACCGGCGAGCATCGCGTGGCTCTCGCCGGTCTTGAGGTCGGCGACGAACACCGCCCGGCCGCCGGTTTTATAGGCGCCGATATAGGCGATCTTGTCACCATCCGGCGACAGGGCGACCTGCATCGCCGCCGGCCGGGCCGCAAAGCGGGCGGCGAGGTCGTCGGCCGCCGCCGGCACCGAAAGCGCCAGAAAGATCGCGGCAAGCAGGCAACGCATTGGCAAATCCCCCGATTTTGCCTCGATCTTAGCAGCCGTGGAGTGCCACGCCAGTCGTTACGGAGTCAGTCCCGCGACCACCGCCTGCGCCTCTGCCTGGATTGCCGCGAGATGCGCGGCGTCGATGAAGCTTTCGGCGTAGACCTTGACCACGTTTTCTGTCCCCGACGGCCGCGCGGCGAACCAGCCGTTGGCGCTCGCCACCTTCACGCCACCCAGCGGCGCGCCGTTGCCGCTCGCGCGCGTCTCGACCGCGGTAACAGGATCGCCGGCGAGCGTCGGCGGCATCGTCGCGGGGTCGAGCTTCTTGAAGGCGGCCTTCTGTTCGGCCGTCGCCGGCGCGTCGGTGCGGGCGTAGAACGGCTCGCCCAGCGTCCGCGTCAGCCGGTCGTAGCGCGCCTGCGGGTCCTCGCCCGCCCGCGCCGTCATCTCCGCGGCGAGCAGGCCGAGCAGCAGCCCGTCCTTGTCGGTCGTCCACACGCTGCCGTCCTTGCGGACGAAGGTCGCGCCCGCGCTCTCCTCGCCGGCGAAGGCGAGCTCGCCCGCGCTCAGCCCCGCGACGAACCACTTGAGGCCGACCGGCGTCTCGAAGACGGCGCGGCCGTGGGCGGCGGCGACGCGGTCGACCATGGCGCTCGTCACGGCGGTTTTGCCGATCGCAGCCGCGGGGCTCCAGCCGGGGCGGGCGGCGAGCAGATAGTCGATCGCCGCCGAGAGGTAGTGGTTGGGGTTCATCAGGCCGGCCGGCGTGACGATGCCGTGGCGGTCGGCGTCGGGGTCGTTGCCGAAGGCGAGGTCGAAGCGGTCCTTCAGCCCGATCAGCCCGGCCATGGCGTGCGGCGACGAACAGTCCATGCGGATCCTGCCGTCCCAATCGTGCGGCATGAAGGCGAAGGCCGGGTCGACCGCCGGGTTCACCACCGTCAGGTCGAGGCGGTAGCGCTCGGCGATGCGCGCCCAATAGCCGACCCCCGCCCCGCCAAGCGGGTCGACGCCGATCCTGAGGCCCGACCCGGCGACGAGGTCGAGGTCGAGGGCGCTGCCGAGGTCCTCGACATAGTGCGTGACGAAGTCGAACGGCGTGCCCCCCGGGGGGGCGCGGCGGACGTCGCGCAGCCCGCCCTCGATCAGCGCGTTGGCGCGTGCCTCGATCCAGCCGGTGATGACGGTATCGGCGGGGCCCCCGTCGGGACCGTTATACTTGAAGCCGCCGTCGCGCGGCGGATTGTGCGACGGCGTGACGACGATGCCGTCGGCCAGGTGGTCGCGGCGCCCGCGGTTGTGGGTGACGATGGCGTGGCTGATCACCGGCGTCGGAGTGAAGCCGCCTGCGGCGTCGATCCGCACGTCGACGCCGTTGCCCGGCCAGCACTTCGCGCGCGGTCAGCCACGCCGGTTCGGACAGGGCGTGCGTGTCGCGGCCGAGGAACAGCGGCCCGTCGACCCCGTGCGCCGCGCGCCAGTCGGCAACGGCCTGCGTCACGGCGAGGATGTGCACCTCGTTGAACGCCGTATCGAGCGCCGAGCCGCGATGCCCCGAGGTACCGAAGGCGACCCGCTGCGCCGCCAGGCCGGGGTCGGGGCGGAGGTCGAAATAGGCAGCGGACAGCGCGGCGAGGTCGATACTCATGGCCGGCTCTTAGCCGTGGCCCGGCGGCAGCGAAAGCTGGCAGACGCGTGTCGCCGAGGTCGCGTCTTCCGGCAGCTCACAAGTAGCGGGAGCCCACAGCGCATCTTCACTTGGAGCCTTGTCGCTCCGGCCCCTATGGACGCCCGATGCGTCCCCGCGACTTCCTGATCCTCGTCGCCGTCTGCCTGACCTGGGGCCTCTCGAACGTCGTGTCAAAGATCGTCGTCGGCCATTGGCAGGTGCCGCCGCTGTTCTTCGCCGCCGTCCGCTTTGCGCTGGTCGTCGCCGTCACCTGGCCGTGGCTGCAGCCGATGCCGCGTCCGCACGCGCGGATCGTCGCCGTCGGTCTGCTGATGGGCGGCGGCAATTTCGCGCTGCTCTTCCTCGGGCTGCAGACAACCACGCCGTCGGCAGCGGCGGTCGTGGTCCAGCTCAGCGTGCCCTTCACCACCCTGCTGTCGGTCGTCATGCTCGGCGAGCGCATCCATTGGCGGCGGGGGCTGGGGATCGCGCTGACGCTCGCCGGCGTGCTTCTCGTCGTCTCGAACCCGCAGGGCATCGCCATGTCCGCCGGCCTGTGGTTCATCGTCGCCTGCGCCGCCGCCGGTTCGCTCGGCGCGATCCTGATGAAGCAGATGGAGAACGTCGCACCGTTGCGCTTCCAGGCGTGGGTGGCGCTGGTCTCGTTTCTGCCGCTGGCGGCGGCGTCGGCGCTCCTCGAGCATGGGCAGGGGGCCGCCGCGCTCGCCGCCGGCTGGCCGTTCGTGCTGGCGCTGCTGTTCTCGGCCTGGGTCGTCAGCCTGCTCGCGCACACCGCCTATTACGGCCTGATCGCGCGCTACGAGGCCAACCTGATCGCGCCGCTGACGCTGATGACGCCGCTGGCGACGATCGGCTTCGGTGTCGCCTTCGCCGGCGACCGGCTGAACGGGCGGATGATCGCCGGAACGGCGCTGGCGCTCGGCGGCGTGCTGATCGTCGCCCTGCGCCGCAACCGCGCGACCGAGGCGCTCGTCCGGCGCGAGCGGGGCTGACGCTCAGGCAAAGGCGGCGGCGACCAGCGCGGCGACGACGGCGAGCGGCGGCGCGCGGAGGAGCAGCGCGGCGAGGCCCAGAGCAGCAAGGACCGCGTCGCCCGCCCCGCCCAGCGCCGCCGTCCCGATCGGCGAAACCAGAGCCGCAGCGAGCAGCCCGACAACCGCCGCATTGACACCGCGCACCGCACGCCGCACCGGCCCTCGCGTCATGAGGGCGGCGAGCGGCAGGGCGGCCGCGAGCAGCAGCATGCCGGGCGCGAACAGCGCGACCAGTGCGACCGCCGCGCCGCCGACGCCGCCGACCAGCGCGCCGAGATAGGCGGCGAAGGTGAACAGCGGCCCGGGCACCGCCTGCGCCGCCCCGTAGCCGGCGAGGAAGGCATCGCTGCCGACCAGCGCCGGCACGACGCGCGCCTGCAGCAGCGGCAGGACGACATGGCCGCCACCGAACACCAGCGTGCCAGCGCGAACGCAGGCGGCGGCGAGCGCCGCCACCGGATTTCCCGTGGCGGCGGCAAGCAGCGGCAGGCCGACGAACAGCACGGCGAGCGCCACCACCGCGACGACACTCCCCGCGAGCGGCGGACGCGGCGACGGCGGCGACGCGCGTTCCGGCTCGGCAGGCAGGACCAGGCCGGCGGCGACGCCGAAGCCGATGGCGGCGAGCTGGCCGAGCGGACCGGCGAGCGCGACGATCGCCGCCGCGACAGCCGCGACCGCCCGGCGCGGCCAGTCCGGGGTCAGGCTGCGCGCCATCGCTAAGACCGCCTGCGCGACGATGGCGACGGCGGCGAGCTTCAGACCGTGCGCCACGTGGCTCGCGGCCGAACCCGTCAGCGCACCGGAGGCAAGCGCGGCGGCGGTCATCAGGATGGCGGACGGCAGGGTGAAGCCGGTCCAGGCGGCGACCGACCCCGCCCAGCCGGCGCGGCGGAAGCCGATCGCGGCCCCGACCTGGCTCGACGTCGGCCCCGGCAGCACCGAGCACAGGGCGACCAGCTCCGCGAACTCGGCCTCGGCGAGCCACTGGCGCCGCGCGACGAAGGCGGTCCGGAAATAGCCGAGGTGCGCGACCGGACCACCGAAGGCGCTCAGCCCGAGCACGAGAAAAGCGGCGAACACCTCGCCCGCCGTGCCGCGTTCTCCCTCAGCGCCCGCCATGCGCATCCGTCGCCGCTTGTCGTGACAGCGGTGTGACAGCCCGCATCAGGCGCGCTCGTCCTTGGGCGAGTCCATGACGATGAACGACGTGATGCTGGCCAGCCCGGGAATGACGCCGAGCACCTCGGTGTGGAAATACTTGTACGCGGCGAGGTCGCGCACTTCGACCCGCAGCAGATACTCGATGCCGCCGGTGACGTTGTGGCACTCGCGGACCTCGGGCGCCGAGGCGACCGCCGCCTCGAACGCCGCCTGTGCCGCCTTGGTGTGGGTGGCGAGGCCGATGGTGACATAGGCAAGGAAGCCGCCGCCCGTCGCCACGGGATCGATCACCGCGCGGTAGCCGCGGATCACGCCGGTGCGCTCGAGCTCCTGCACCCGGCGGAGGCAGGCGGAGGGCGACAGTCCGACGCGCGTGGCAAGGTCGAGGTTGCTCAGCCGCCCATCGCGGGCGAGCGCATGCACGATTCTGCGGTTCACGGCATCGAGATCGCTCATGGATTGCGCCATTGCCGCGAAAACAAGCGACTTTGCAACCATCCACCGGTAGAACGCGCATAAACTGTCGCGTATGACGACGTCGCTGCTCCTCGCCCTCGCCGCTTTCGCCCTGGTCAGCTCGATCACGCCCGGGCCGAACAACCTGATGCTGCTCGCCTCGGGCATCAATTTCGGGTTTCGCCGGACGCTGCCGCACATGCTGGGCGTCGCGGTCGGCTTCGCGCTGATGGTGGCGATCGTCGGGGCGGCGACGGCGACGGTGGTCGCGCTGGTCCCGGGGCTGCTCGGCATCGTCAAGTGGGTGTCGGTCGCCTACCTGCTCTATCTCGCCTGGAAGATCGCCACGGCGCCGCCGCCGAGCGCCGACGGGCGCGTACGAGCCCGGCCGATGACCTTCCTGCAGGCGGCCGCCTTCCAGTGGGTCAACCCGAAGGCGTGGACGATGGCGCTGACCGCCGCCTCGGCCTATCTCCCTGCCGGGAGCCGCTGGCTTGGGGTCCTCGTCCTCGCCGCGGTATTCGGCGCGATTAACCTGCCCTCGGTCGGCGCCTGGGCCGCGCTCGGCACGTCGCTTCGGCGCTTCCTCGCCGATCCGGTGCGGCTGCGCTGGTTCAACATCGCTGCCGCGCTGACGCTGGTCGCCACGCTCTATCCGGTGCTGGCCTCGTCGCACTGACGCGGTAGGATGGACCGGAGACGATCGATGCCGCCGGGAGAGACGTGATGGAAGTGCTTCGGACGCCTGACGAACGGTTCGACGGGCTCGACGGCTATGCCTTCGCGCCGCACTACGCGACCGTCACGGCCAAAGACGGCACCGCGCTCCGCCTCCACTATCTCGACGAGGGGCCACGCGACGGGGCGCCGATACTGCTCATGCACGGCGAGCCGACCTGGTCGTACCTCTACCGCCGCTTCGTCCCGCCGCTCGCCGCAGCGGGCAGGCGCGTCGTCGCCCCCGACCTGATCGGCTTCGGCCGCTCCGACAAGCCGGCAGCGCGGTCCGACTATAGCTACGAGGCGCACGTCGACTGGATGACGCAGTGGCTGACGGGCCTCGACCTGCGGGACATCACCCTGTTCTGCCAGGACTGGGGCGGGCTGATCGGGCTGCGGCTGGTGGCGGCGATGCCCGACCGCTTCGCCCGGCTGGTGGTCGGCAACACCGGCCTGCCGATCGGCACGGGCTGGTCCGAGGGGTTTGCCGCCTGGCTCAAGTTCAGCCAGGAGGTGCCCGAGTTCCACGTCGGCGGCATCGTCAAGGGTGGCTGCGTCCGCCAGCTCAGCGCCGCCGAGATCGCTGCCTACAACGCGCCCTTTCCCGACGAGAGCTTCAAGGCCGGCGCGCGCCAGTTCCCGGCGCTGGTGCCGATCACGCCCGAGCATGCCTCGGTCGCCGAGAACAAGGCGGCGTGGGAGGTGTTGTCGCGCTTCGACAAGCCGGTGGTCACCTGCTTCAGCGATTCCGATGCCGTCACGCGCGGCGGCGAGAAGCCGTTCATCGAGCGCATTCCGGGAGCGAGGGGCCAGCCGCACCGTATCATCGAACAGGCCGGCCACTTCCTCCAGGAGGACAAGCCCGACGAGCTGGTCGCGCTGCTGCTCGAGCGGCCGTGACGGTCAGGGTGCCGGCCGGCCGCTGACACCGAGCAGCGCCAGCGGGTGCTGCCCGGCGGCGTTGGGCGTCCAGCCGGTGACGCGGGGGCCGACGAGCGCCCAGCGGACCGGCGCGAACAGGGCGATCATCGGCGTGTCGGCGACCATTGCCGCTTCGGCGGCGAGCAGGGTCGTCGCCGCGCTCGCCGGATCGGCGGCGGTGCGGGCGGCGGCGACCAGCGCGTCGGCACCCGGGTTGCAGTAGCCGCTCCGGCTGCAGGCGAACGCGGTCACGAACGGCAGTGCGCTGTCGAGCGGGGACGTGCGCTCGACCAACGCCAGCTCATACTCGCCGCGGGCGATGATCTGCGCGTGCGCGGCGGGCGAGCGGACAACGGTCTGCGCGTGGACGCCGATCCGGGCCCAGTCGCTGGCGACTTCGGCCGCCACCGTGGCATGCTCGCGCGCGTCGGGCAGGCTGATCGTGACCGTCAGCGGGTGGGCGGCGTCGAAGCCTGCCGCCGACAGCAGCTGGCGGGCCAGGTCGAGCCGCGCCGCCGGTGCCTGAACCGCCCAGTCGGGCTGCGCCGGAACCGGCTCGCCCGGCAGCGGCGGCACGAGGCCGAGGACGGGCGTCAGGGCGAGGCCGAACAGGCGGCTGCCGAGGTCGTCGCGATCCACCGCCATCGCCAGCGCCCGCCGCACACGCGGATCCGCGAGCGGTCCCTCGGCGTGGACGAGATAGCCGTACACCCCCCAGGCCGGCTCGACCCGCAGCGCGTTCGACTGGGCAAGCAGGCGGGCGTCATCGAAGCCGGCGAGGCCGCTGGCGAGGACGAGGTCGGTCCGGGCGCGGGCGAAGCGCGCGATCGCCGGACCGGGGTCCTCCTGCGGCTCGATGGCGATCCGGCCGAGGCTGGTCGCACCGGCAGGCGCGGTGGGATTCCGCTCGAGCACGAGCGGCTTCGTCGTTGCCACCCGCATCAGGCCGAGCCCGGCCGTCCGGTCTCCCGGCCGGGCGACGCCGAGGTCGGGCTGCGCCAGCAGCGGCAGCAGCCCCGGCATCGCGCCGGCGGCGCGGACTTCGACCACGCTGTCGATCGGCGCATCGATGCCGAGCGCGCTCGCCGGCAGCGCCCCGCGCAGGATCTCGCTGCCATGATCGAGCGCGGCGAGCAGGGAACGGGCGGGGTTGCGGCTGCCCGGTGCGACGGCCCGGCGGAACGCGGCGACCACCTCGGCCGCGGCGACGGGCTTGCCGTCGGGCCAGTGTCGGGAGCCGAGACGGAAGATGATGCTACGATTGTCGCCGATGGCGCGCCAGCTCGATGCCAGCGCCGGTACCACGTCCCCGCGACCGTTGAAGCCGACCAGTCCCGCTTGTGTCGCGGCGGCGACGGTCCGCTCGACCTCGCCGCCGCCGG
The DNA here is from genome assembly GCA_963846485.1 of uncultured Alphaproteobacteria bacterium. Classification (GTDB taxonomy): domain Bacteria; phylum Pseudomonadota; class Alphaproteobacteria; order Sphingomonadales; family Sphingomonadaceae; genus Polymorphobacter_B. The sequence goes on from CAWJWB010000008.1 coordinate 247,610, forward strand.
GGCTGGCGACGATGTCGACGCGCAGGGTCGCGCCGCGGTCGCTGCTGGTATCGCCACAGCTGCCGAGCAGCAGGGCGAGGGCCAGGGTCAAGGAAGCGCGCGCGACCATCGCATCCCGTCCTATCGCCGCGCGAGTTCGGGGCATAGCTGCGATTGCCACGGGCGAACCATCGCTTGCTTGCCGCTCCCCGCGCCCGTGACTAAGCCGCTGAGAATGACCGCCCCCGCCGCAGACACGATCGCCCTGATCGGCAATACGCCCTTGGTGAAGCTGCGCGGGCCATCCGAGCGGACCGGCTGCACGATCCTCGGCAAGTGCGAGTTCATGAACCCCGGCGGCTCGGTCAAGGACCGGGCCGCGCTGTTCATCGTCCGCGATGCGGAGGCGCGCGGCCTCCTGCAGCCCGGCGGCACGATCGTCGACGGGACTGCCGGCAACACCGGCATCGGCCTCGCCGTCGTCGCCAATGCGCTCGGCTACAGGACCGTCATCGTCATGCCCGACACCCAGAGCCGGGAGAAGCAGGACCTGCTCCGCGCGCTCGGGGCGAAGCTCGTCCTCGTACCCGCCGCGCCCTACAGCAGCCCATGCCACTACGTGCACCAGTCGCGTCGGATCGCCGAGGAGACGCCGAACGCGGTCTGGGCCAACCAGTTCGACAACTTGGCCAACCGCCTCGCGCACATCAAGACGACCGCGCCCGAGATCTGGACCGACACCGGCGGCCGTATCGACGGGTTCACGTGTGCCGTCGGTACCGGCGGGACGCTGGCCGGCGTCGCGATCGGCCTGAAGACGTTCGATCCCGCGATCACCGTCGCGCTGACCGACCCGGATGGGGCCGCGCTCTACGAGTGGTTCGCGCACGGCGAACTGCGCGCGCAGGGCAGCTCGGTGGCAGAGGGCATCGGCCAGAGCCGCATCACCGCCAACCTCGATGGCGTCACGGTCGATACCCAGTTCCGCGTCAGCGACGCCGAGGCCCTCCCGGTCATGCACGGGCTCCTGTCCGACGAGGGCCTGTGTCTGGGCCTTTCATCGGGGATCAACGTCGCCGGCGCGATCCGCCTGGCCGAGGCGATGGGGCCGGGCAAGACGATCGTCACCATCCTCTGCGATTCCGGGATGCGCTACCTGTCCACGCTGTACAATCCCGATTGGTGCCGCGCGAAGGGCGTCACCGTGCCGCCCTGGCTCGACGGCTCGACAAAGCGGGTGTGACGCCGTATGTGATGCGTCACAAGTGCTTCGATCGGATTGAGAACCTGGCCCTTGGCTGGCGAGGTGAGGCAGGCGAGCGAGGAAAAGTGAAGCAGAACACCCGGATACGCTTAGCGGAATCTGCCGGTACGCAGCGGTTGAATGTCGGCCTGACGCTTCTGGCCCTGGTCTTCCTGACAGTGATGGTGGCGGCCGCCGGCGTGCGCGCCAGCCGTCCTCAGGCACCGGTCAATCCGCGCACGGAGACGCTTGCCGTTCTCGGCGTCGCGCCGAGCTCGGGCAGCGCGTCCACGCTCAGCGCGCCGGCGGCGGTTCGCCCGAAGGCGACGCGCCCGGCCTCCTGACGTCGACAGCGACAGCAATACACAAAGTTATCCACAGCAAGGAGGGTTCATGGCCTAGGTAGAACATATGATGATCAGAACGTGCCGGTAAAGCTATTCTGCCGCTGAACTGCCGCCATTCCGGCACTATCCCACGTTTTCCCATTGTAAACCCACGAAAGCCCATTTACTGGTTTTCCACAGTAGGCGTGCGGGCAATCACAGCTTCAAATCGTCGTCGCAGCGGTGCTGCGCCGGCTGGTGGTCCGCCCGGCGCCTGCCAGTAATGGGCGGGCCGGCGTGGACGAATCCTTCCTTGGCAATGCGCTGAACGGGATCGACGCGAAGGGCCGCGTCTCGATCCCCTCGGGCTTTCGTGAGGTGCTCGCCGCCCGTGGCGACGGCCGCAGCGTCATCCTGGCCCCGGCGGAGCGCGCCGACTGTCTGGTCGGCTACGATCCCGGCTATCCGGCCAAGGCGCGCGCCGAGCTCGAGGCGAGGTTCGCGGGCGAGTTCTCGGCCGAGCGCGACGACCGCTTCCGCGCGACCTTCGGTTCGGCCGAGAAGGCGCCGATCGACGATAACGGTCGCATCATCCTCTCGGCGACGATGAAAGACATCGGCGAGATCGACCGCCTCGCCCTGTTCTGGGGCATGGGCGACTATTTCGAGGTGTGGAACCCGCACCGCTTCGTCGCGCGGCCGGGCCTCGACCCGCGCATCGTGCGGATGGCGCAGCGGCTGATCGACGCCCGGGGGTCGGCATGAGCGCCCGGCACGTCCCCGTCCTGCTCGACGAGGTGATGGCGGCGCTGTCGCTCGACGCCGGCTGCCTGTACCTCGACGCGACGTTCGGCGCGGGCGGCTACGCGCGCGCGGCGCTCGCCCGCGGCGCCCGCGTCGTGGCGCTCGACCGCGATCCCGCGGCGCTGGCGGCGAGCAATCTCGACGATCCGCGACTGACGCTGATCGAGGGGCGCTTCTCGGCGATGGACCGCCTGCTCGCCGAGCGCGGGATCGACGCGGTCGATGCCGTGGCGATGGATGTCGGCGTGTCGTCGATGCAGCTCGACCAGCCCGAGCGCGGCTTCTCCTTCGCCGCCGACGGTCCGCTCGACATGCGGATGAGCGGTGACGGCCCGTCCGCCGCCGACTTCGTCAACACGGCGAGCGAGGCGGAGATCGCCGACGTCCTCTTCCGCCTCGGCGAGGAGCGGCAGGCGCGGCGCATCGCCCGCGCGCTGGTCAACGACCGGCCGTTCACCCGGACGGCGCAGCTCGCTGCCGTTGTCCGCAGCGTCTGCGGTCCGCAGGCCGGCGGGAAGGACGCGGCGACCCGGACGTTTCAGGCGCTCCGGATCCACGTCAACGACGAGCTGGGCGAACTCGATGCCGGCCTGCGCGCCGCCGAGCGCGTGCTCGCCGCCGGCGGGCGCCTCGCGGTGGTCAGCTTCCACAGCCTGGAGGACCGGATCGTCAAGACCTTCCTCCGCGAGCGCGCGGGCGCTGCTCCCGCCGGCTCGCGCCACCGGCCGCAGACGGCCGCGCGCGCGCCGAGCTTCACCGCCGCGGCCAAGGCGGTTCGTCCTTCGGCCCAGGAAATCGCCCGCAATCCGCGGGCCCGTTCGGCGACGCTGCGCGCCGCCACCCGCACGACCGCACCAGCATGGGGACAGGCATGAGCACTCTTCGATCGGCGGCCCTGATCGCTAGCGCCTTGGCCTCGGCCATGGGCTGTTATACCGTCTCGCTCCATGCCGCGGGCGAACGCTCGGCGGTCGTCGCGGCGCACGACCAGATTACGCGAGACCTGTCCGAGATGCGTTTGTTGCGTGCCGAACTCCGCACCCGGTCGCGTTTGCCCGAGCTGCAGCGCTGGAACGAGGAAGTGCTCGCCCTCGCGCCGCCCCGGGCCGAACAGCTCGTCGCCAACCCCGTCCAGCTCGCCAGCTATGCGGCACCGGCCGCCCCCGCCGCGGCGCCGGCCGCCCCGGCGACGGTCCAGACCGTGGTCCGCGATGCGCCCGCGCCGGTACCGACGCTGCGCCGCGCCGCCTTCGTGCCGCGCGCCGCGGCCGACCTCGGTGCCGACGCGGTGCTCGCGGGCGGCGGCACCCCGGGTGGCGCCGCGACGTTCCAGGTCAGCTTCCGCAAGGCGCCGCTGCAGTGACGGCAATGGCGCTGCCGCGGCGCACGCTAGCCCTGGCCGGGCAGCGACAGACCGCGCTTGCCAGCGCCCGTCAGCGGCTGATGGTGGCGCTGCTGCTCTTCGTCACCGCCTGCCTCGTCATCGGCCTGCGCCTGATCGATCTCGCCGTGCTGCACGAAGCCGACCATGCCGACGCGGTGGTCAGCGCGCTGCCGCCCCGGGGCGACATCGTCGACCGGAACGGGGTCGAGCTGGCCGGAACGGTCGACGCCGTCGCGGCAACGGTCGCCCCGCGCAAGCTGGTCGGCAACCCGCACCTGCTCGCCCGCCAGCTCGCCGCGATCCTGCCCGAGCGGACCGAGGCGCAGATCTACGCCGAACTCGTGCACCCCGGCGCCTTCCGCTACATCGCCCGCCGCGTCCTGCCGGCGCAGGCGACGGCGATCAACGCCCTCGGCGAGCCGGCGATCACCCTGCAGCGCGAGGCCGAGCGCCTCTATCCGAACCTCGACCTCGCCGCGCACGTCATCGGCTATACCGACATCGACGGCCACGGCCGCTACGGCATGGAGCGCGCCGCCGACCAGCACCTCGTCGGCCAGGCGACCCGCGGCGTGCCGCTGCAGCTGGCGCTCGACAGCCGCGTGCAGCAGGCGCTCGAAAGCGAACTCGGCGCCGCCATGACCAAGTTCAGCGCGCTGGGCGCGGCCGGAATCGTCATGGACGTCCACACCGGCGAGGTCATCGCGCTCGCCTCGCTGCCCGAGTTCAACCCGAACGCGGCCGGGCACAGCGACGACAACAGCCGCTTCGACCGGGCGACCCTCGGCGTCTACGAGCTCGGCAGCACGTTCAAGACGCTGACCATCGCGATGAGCCTCAATGACGGCTTCATCAAGTCGATGGACCAGAAGTACGACGCGACCGCGCCGATCCACATCGGCCGCTTCACCATCCACGACGACCGCGGCCACGAGCTCAGGAAGTGGGCGACGGTGCCGGAGATCTTCATCCACTCGTCGAACATCGGCACCGCGCACATGGCGGCCGAGCTCGGCGCGACGCGCCAAAGGGCGTATCTCGACGCGCTCGGCTTCCTGAAGCCCGTCAGCGGCGAGCTGATGGAGCGCGGCCATACGCTCTACCCGCCGGCGAACAACTGGGGCGAGATCGCGACGATGACCGTCGGCTTCGGCCACGGCATCGCCGTCACCCCGCTCCACCTCGCCACCGCCTATGCCGCGGTCGTCAACGGTGGCGTGTTCCACCCGGCGACGATGCTCAAGGTCCAGCCGGGTCAGGCCGTGCCGGGCAAGCGCATCTTCAGCGAGAAGACCTCCGACACCATGCGCGCCCTCCTCCGCATGGTCGTGACCAGCGGCACCGGCCGCAAGGCGAACGCGCCGGGCTACCGCATCGGCGGCAAGACCGGCACGGCCGAGAAGCAGAACGGCGGCCATTACGAGAAGCACGTCAACGTCTCGACGTTCGCGGCCGCCTTCCCGATGGACGCGCCGCGCTATGTCGTCATCGCGCTGCTGGACGCCCCGCACGGCACGAAGGAAACGGGCGGCTTTTCGACGGCGGGCATGGTCTCCGCGCCGATCGTCGCCAAAGTCGTGCCGCGCATCGCCCCCTATCTCGGCGTCGCCCCCGACCTCGACCATGATATCGACGTGTCGGGGATGCTCGGCCTCGTTGAAAAGGCCCCGGAGAAGGAATGAGGCTGGCTGACCTCGCGCCCGGCGGGACGGCGCTGTCCGCCGCCGACGCCGCGCGCGAGGTCACCGGCTTCGCCATCGACCACCGCAAGGTCGCGCCGGGCACGATCTTCGGCGCGTTCGAGGGGGCGACCGTCAACGGCGAGGACTATATTCCCGCAGCGATCGCCGCCGGCGCGCTCGCCGTCGTCGCGCGGCCCGAGGCGCCCGTCGTCGGTGCGGTCCACGTGGCCGACGCCGAGCCGCGCCGCCGCTTCGCCCGCGTCGCGGCACCGTTTTTCGCACCCTATCCGGCGACGACGGTCGCCGTCACCGGCACCAACGGCAAGACCTCGACCGTCGAGCTGACCCGCCAGCTGTGGCGGCTCGCGGGCCACCGGGCGGCGAGCATCGGCACGCTCGGCGTGACGACCGCCGACGACCAGGTGACCACCGGCCTGACCACACCCGACATCGTCACCTTCCTCGCCAACATGGGCGGGCTGGCGCGCGAGGGGCTGAGCCACGTCGCCTTCGAGGCGTCGAGCCACGGACTCGCCCAGTATCGCACCGAGGGGCTGCCGGTGCGGGCGGCCGCCTTCACCAACCTCAGCCGCGACCATCTCGACTACCACGGCGACATGGAGAGCTACTTCGCCGCCAAGCTGCGCCTGTTCAGCGACGTCGTCGACGCGGACGGCACGGCGGTGGTGTGGGACGACGGCAACGAGTGGGCGGCGCGGGTGCTCGCCGCGGCGCAGGCGCGCGGCGTGGCGACGATCCGCGTCGGCCGCGGCGACCTCGGTCTCGCCGCGCGCACGCCCACGGCGCTCGGCCAGCGGCTCGATCTCACCTGGCGCGACGCGGCGTTCACGGTCGAGCTGCCGCTGATCGGCGCGTACCAGGCGGCGAACGCCCTCGTCGCCGCGGCGCTGGTCATCGCCACGGGCGGCGAGCCGGCGGCGACCTTCGCCAACCTCGCCCGCGTCCAGCCGGTGCGCGGCCGCCTCGAGCGCGCCGTCATCGCGCGTTCGGGGGCGGCGGTGTACGTCGACTATGCCCATACTCCCGACGCGCTCGAGGCCGCCTGCGCGGCGCTCCGCCCGCACGTCGCCGGCAAGCTGCGGCTGGTGTTCGGGGCGGGCGGCGACCGCGACGCGGGCAAGCGGCCGCTGATGGGCGCCGTCGCCGTCGAGCACGCCGACGCCGTCATCGTCACCGACGACAATCCCCGCAGCGAGGATGCCGCCGCGATCCGCGCCGCCATCCTGGGCCGGGCGCCGGGCGCGACCGAGATCGGCGATCGCCGCGCGGCGATCCGCAGCGCGATCGCGGCGGCGGGCCCCGGCGACGTCGTCCTCATCGCCGGCAAGGGCCACGAGCAGGGGCAGATCGTCGGCGACCGGGTGCTGCCGTTCGACGACGTCGTCGTCGCGCGCGAGGAGGCGGCGTGACCCCGCTGTGGATCGCCGAGGCCATCGCCGCCGCAACCGGCGGCATCGCCAGCGAGGCCTTCGCCGCCACCGGCGTGACCTTCGATTCGCGCGAGGTCGAGCCCGGCGACCTGTTCGTCGCGCTGCGCGGCGAGGCGACCGACGGCCACCGCTTCGTCGATGCCGCCCGGCAGCGCGGCGCCGCGGGAGTGCTGGTCAGCGAATCCGTCGCCGGGCCGCACGTGCGGGTCGCCGACACGATGGCCGCCCTGACCGCGCTCGCCACCGCCGCCCGCGCCCGCACCGCGGCCAAGATCATCGGCGTCACCGGCAGCGTCGGCAAGACCGGGACCAAGGAGGCGCTGCGCCTCGCCCTCGAGCGCAGCGCGCCGGGCGCGGTCCACGCCTCGGTCAAGAGCTACAACAACCACACCGGCGTGCCGCTCAGCCTGGCGCGGATGCCCGCGGACAGCCGCTTCGGCGTGTTCGAGATGGGCATGAACCATGCCGGCGAGCTGTCCGCCCTGACCGCGCTCGTCCGGCCGCACGCCGCCATCGTCACTTGGGTGGCGAGCGCCCACCGCGAGTTCTTCGACTCCGAGGAAGGCATCGCCGACGCCAAGGGGGAGATCTTCCAGGGCCTCGAGCCGGGCGGCACGGCGATCGTCCCGTTCGACAGCGTCCACCGCGACCGGCTGATCGCCGCCGCCCGCCCCCATGCCGCGCGCATCGTCACCTTCGGTCTCGGCGAGGGCGCGGACGTTCGCGCCACCGACCATGTCCTGCACGCCGACTGCACCACGGCGACGGCGGTGATCGGTGGGCGCAAGCTGATGTTCCGCATCGGCACGCCGGGGCGCCACTGGCTGTCGAACGCGCTCGCCGTGCTCGCCGCGGTCGATGCCGTCGGCGGCGATCTCGCGCTCGCGGGCCTGGCGCTCGCCGACCTCGGCGGGCTGCCCGGTCGCGGCGAGCGCTTCGCCGTGGCGTGCGGCGCGGGCACGGCGACGATCATCGACGAAAGCTACAACGCCAACCCGGCCTCGATGGCCGCGGCGCTCGCCGTGCTCGGGGCGACACCGGTCGCGGGTGCGGGCAAGCGCCGGGTCGTGCTCGGCGCGATGAAGGAGCTGGGCGCGGAGTCGGACGCCTTCCATGCCGCCCTAGCCGCGCCGATCGAGGCGGCCGGCGTCGGCCACGCGATTCTGGTCGGCGCGGAGATGGCACCGCTCGCCGCAGCCCTCCCCCGCCATATCCCGGCGACGCTGGTGGCGGATGCCGCCGCCGCGCTGGCGGCGGTGCGCGGCAGCCTTGCCGCGGGCGATGTTTTGCTGGTCAAGGGCTCGAACTCGGTCCGGCTCGGCACGCTCGTCGCGGACCTGAAGAAGGCGTCCGCATGATCTTCGTCCTTGCCCGCATGTTCCACTTCGAGGGCATCCTCAACCTGTTCCGCTACATCACCTTCCGCAGCGGCGCGGCGGTGCTGACGGCGCTCGTCATCGCGTTGTGGCTGGGCCCGCGCTTCATCAAGTGGCTGCGGACCAAGCAGGGCAAGGGGCAGCCGATCCGCAGCGACGGGCCGGCGTCGCACCTGCTGACCAAGAAGGGCACGCCGACGATGGGCGGGCTGCTGATCCTGGTGTCGATGACGGTGAGCACGCTCCTGTGGATGGACGTGACCGACGGCTTCACCTGGGCCTGCCTGTTCGTCACCCTCGGCTTCGGCGGGATCGGCTTCATGGACGACTACGACAAGGTCGTGAAGCGGTCGGCCAAGGGCGTGTCCGGGCGCGTCCGCCTCGCCGCCGAGTTCATCATCGCCGGGCTGGCGACGTGGTACATCGCCACCCGCACCGGGCACACGCTGTACCTGCCGTTCCTGAAGGACGCGGGGCTCTATCTCGGCGTCGGCTATATCCTGTTCGGCGCGTTCATCGTCGCCGGCATGGGCAATGCGGTGAACCTGACCGACGGGCTCGACGGGCTGGCGACGATGCCGGTGATCATCGCCGCGCTGACGCTGGGGGTCATCGCCTATCTCGCCGGCAACATCCGCTTCGCCGACTATCTCGGCATCCACCATGTCCCGGGATCGGGCGAGCTGGCGATCTTCGTCGGCGCGCTGATCGGCGCGTGCCTCGGCTTCCTGTGGTTCAACGCGCCGCCGGCGGCAGTGTTCATGGGCGACACCGGCAGCCTGGCGCTGGGCGGCGCGCTCGGCACCGTCGCCGTCGTCACCAACCACGAGATCGTCCTGCTGCTGATCGGCGGGCTGTTCGTGCTGGAGACGGTCAGCGTCATCGTCCAGGTCGTCAGCTTCAAGACGACGGGCCGCCGCGTGTTCCGCATGGCGCCGCTCCACCACCATTACGAGCAGCTCGGGCTGGAGCGAATCGACCGTCGTCATCCGCTTCTGGATCGTGTCGCTGGTGCTGGCGCTGGCGGGCCTCGCGACGTTGAAGCTGCGGTGATCACCTGCGCCGCCTGGGCCGGCAAGACGTTCGGCGTGTTCGGGCTGGCGCGGACGGGCCGCTCGGTCGTGGCCGCGCTGGCTGCAAGCGGGGCGCAGGTCGCGGCGTGGGACGACAGCGAGGCGGCGCGTCATGCCTTCGCCGGGCCCGTGACCGACCTCCACGCCGCCGACCTGTCGGGCCTCGCGGCGATGGTCGTGTCGCCCGGCGTGCCGCACGACGCGCCGCTGTTCCGCCGGGCGGTCGCTGCCGGCATCCCCGTCATCGGCGACATCGAGCTGTTCGCGCAGGCGCGGCACGGCCTGCCGCCGCACAAGGTCGTCGGCGTCACCGGCACCAACGGCAAGTCGACGACGGCGGCGCTGATCCACCACATCCTCGTCACCGCCGGCGTCCCCGCCCGCCTCGGCGGCAACATCGGCGCGCCGATCCTCAGCGAAGAGCCGCTGCCGGCAGGCGGCGTCTATGTCCTCGAGCTGTCGAGCTTCCAGCTCGAACTGACGTACAGCCTCGTGTCGGAAGTCGCGGTGCTGCTCAACATCACGCCCGACCACCTCGACCGGCACGGCACGATGGCCGCCTATGCGGCCGCCAAGGCGCGGCTGTTCGAGATGCAAATCCCGGCCGACACGGCGATCATCGGCCAGGACGACACGTTCTCGCGCGACATCGGTGACGTCGCGGTCGCCCGCGTCGTGCCGATCTCGGCGGCAGCCGTCCCCGACGAAGGCGTCGGCGTCGTCGGCGGCCGGCTCTACCTCGCGGGCGAGGACGTCGGCGCGCAGGCGGACTGGCCGGCGCTCGCCGGGCCGCACAATGCGCAGAACGCCGCTGCCGCGGTCGCCGCGGCGCGCGTGCTCGGCGTCGACCGCGCGGTCGTCCTCGCGGCGCTCGCCACCTACCCCGGCCTGCCGCACCGCATGGAGCGGGTGCGCGAGGCGGGCGGCGTCGCCTTCGTCAACGACAGCAAGGCGACCAACCCGGCGTCGGCCGCGCCGGCCCTCGCCGCCTTCGCCCGCGTCCACTGGATCGCCGGCGGGCAGGCCAAGACCGACGAGCTCGACGCCTGCCTGCCCTACCTGGCCCACGTCCGCGCCGCGTACCTGATCGGCGAGGCGGCGCCGCTGTTCGCGCGGCTGCTCGACGGCCGGGTGCCCGTGGTCGCGGCGGACACGCTCGACCGGGCCGTCGCCCAGGCCGCCGCCGCCGCCGAGCCGGGCGACACCGTCCTGCTGTCGCCGGCATGCGCCAGCTACGACCAGTTCAGCGACTTCACCGCGCGGGGCGCGGCGTTCAGGCGGCTAGTGGAGGCCCTGTGAAGCACCTGTCGCGCAACGATCGCACGATCCTCGGCCGCTGGTTCTGGACCATCGACAAGCCGCTCGTCGCGCTCGTCCTGCTGCTGATCGGGCTCGGCATCATCGCCGTCGCCGCCGCGTCGCCCGCGGCCGCGCACCGCTATTCCGGCGGCTCGGTCAGGGTCGGCGAACTGTTCTACCTCAAGCGCCAGGTGCTGTGGGTGCTGGCCGGCGTGCCGCTGATGCTGGGCACGTCGATGCTGCCGATCCGCTGGGCCAAGCGCGCGGCGATCACGGGGACGGTCGTCTTCCTCGGCGCGCTGTTCGCCGTGCCGTTCATCGGCAGCGAGGTCAACGGCGCGGTCCGCTGGATCAACCTGCCCGGCTTCCAGCTGCAGCCGTCCGAGTTCCTCAAGCCGATGTTCGTCATCACCACCGCCTGGCTGCTGGCCGCGCGCTTCGACGACCGCAACCTGCCGACGATGCAGCTGTCGTTCGGGCTGCTGGTCGTCATCGCCGGCCTGCTGGTGAAGCAGCCCGACTTCGGCCAGACGGCGTTGTTCGGGGCGGTGTGGCTGGCCCAGGCGGTGCTGGCGGGCATGAGCCTGCTCGTGGTCGGCGGGGTCATCTGCCTCGCGCTCGGCGGGCTGGGCGTCGCCTATCTCACCTCGACCCACGTCGCCGAGCGCATCGACCATTTCGTCAAGGGCACCGGCGACACCTACCAGATCGACCGCGCGCTCGACTGCTTCAAGGCCGGCGGACTGTTCGGCGCGGGGCCGGGCGAAGGGCAGATGAAGTTCCGCCTGCCCGAAGCCCACACCGACTATATCTTCTCGGTCATCGGCGAGGAGTTCGGGGCGATCGCCTGCTTCATGCTGGCGGTCCTGTATCTCGCCATCGTCGTCCGCGTCCTCCTCCAGTTGCTCGACGAGGAGGAGCCGTTCATCTTCCTCGCCGCCTCGGGCCTCGCCATCGAGTTCGGGCTGCAGGCGGCGATCAACATGAGCGTCAACCTCGCCTTGCTGCCGTCGAAGGGCATGACGCTGCCGTTCATCAGCCACGGCGGCTCGTCGTTCCTGGCGCTGTCGCTCGGCATGGGGCTGCTCCTCGCGCTGACCCGGCGCAACCCGTATCTCAAGGCCTCGCCGTACGCGGCGGGGGCGCGGGCGACTTGAGCGCGCACTATGTCGTCGCCGCCGGGGGCACCGGCGGCCACATGGTCCCGGCGAGTGTCGTCGCCGGCGAGCTCCGCGCGCGGGGGCACCGCGTCACGCTGATGACCGACGCGCGGGGGTTGCGCTTCCCCGGCCTGTTCGACGGGGTCGAGAGCCGCGTCGTCGACAGCGCGGTGATCGGCTCGCCGCTGGGCTGGCCGCGCGCGGCGCGGACGATCTGGCGGGGCCGGGCGGCGGCGATCGCCTTCCTCAAGGCCGAGCGGGTGGCGGCGGTGGTCGGCTTCGGCGGCTACCCGTCGCTGCCGCCGCTGCTCGCCGCGCTCGCGCTGAAGCGGCCGGCGGTGCTCCACGAGCAGAACGCCGTGCTTGGCCGGGTCAACCGCCTGCTCGCGGGCCGCGCGACGCGGATCGCGACCAGCTTCAAGCCGACGCTGCGCCTCCCTCCGCGCTACATCGCCAAGATACTGTTCACCGGGCTGCCGGTGCGCCCGGAGATCGCCGCGATCGGCGAGCGGCCGTTCCCGTCGACCGACGGCGGCATCGAGCTGTTCGTCACCGGCGGCAGCCAGGGCGCCTCGATCCTGTCGCGCGTCGTGCCCGCGGCCATCGGCGAGCTGCCCGCCGACCTCCGCGCCCGCCTGCATGTCGTGCAGCAGTGCCGGCCCGAGGACCTCGCCGCCGTGCGCCAAGCCTACGCGGCGCAGGGCACGGCGGCGACGTGCGAGTCCTATTTCGCCGATTTCCCCGACCGTCTCGCCGCCGCGCACCTCGTCGTCACCCGCTCGGGCGCCTCGACCATGGCCGAGCTGACCGCGGCCGGGCGGCCGGCGATCCTCGTCCCCTTCGCCGCGGCGACCGACGACCACCAGGCCGCCAACGCGGCCGCTTTCGTCGCCGCCGGCGCCGGGCCGATGCTGCGCGAGGCGGCGTTCACGCCCGGCGCGGTGGCCCGCGAGATCGTTTCGCTGCTGACGGTGCCGGGCGCGCTGGCAAAAGCGGCGGCGGCAGCTAGAAGCGTCGGTCACCCCCGGGCCGGCGCGACGCTAGCCGACCTCGTCACAGGCCTTGCAGCATGACCGGCATAGCGCGCGATATCGGCACGATCCACTTCATCGGCATCGGCGGCATCGGCATGTCGGGCATCGCCGAGGTCATGCACAACCTCGGCTACACGGTTCAGGGCAGCGACGTCGCCGAGAGCTACGTCGTCCAGGGCCTGCGCGACCGGGGCATCGCCGTCACCATCGGCCACGACGCGGCGAACCTCGGCGACGCCGCCGTCGTCGTCACCTCGACCGCGATCAAGCGGACCAACCCCGAGGTCGCCGCGGCGATCGAGCGCCGCATCCCCGTCGTCCGCCGCGCCGAGATGCTGGCCGAGCTGATGCGGCTGAAGTCGACCGTCGCCATCGCCGGCACCCACGGCAAGACGACGACGACATCGATGATCGCCGCGCTGCTCGACGCCGGCGGCATGGACCCGACGGTCATCAACGGCGGCATCATCAACACCTACGGCTCGAACGCGCGGCTGGGCGCGGGCGAGTGGATGGTGGTCGAGGCCGACGAGAGCGACGGCAGCTTCCTGCGCCTCCACGGCACGATCGGCGTCGTCACCAACATCGACCCCGAGCACCTCGACCATTACGGCGACTTCGAGCGGGTCAAGGCCGCGTTCGTCGAGTTCGTCGAGCACGTCCCCTTCTACGGCGCCGGTGTCCTGTGCCTCGACCATCCCGAGGTCCAGGCACTGCTGCCCAAGGTGCAGGACCGGCGGATCATCACCTACGGCTTTTCGGCGCAGGCCGACGTCCGCGGCGAGGGCGTGACGCCGGTGCCGGGCGGCAACCGCTTCACCGCGGTGGTCCGCGCGCGCGACGGCGCCGAGCGCCGGATCGAGCCGCTGACGCTCCCCATGCCCGGCCGGCACAACGTCCAGAACGCGCTGGCGGCGATCGCGGTCGCGACCGAGCTCGGCATCGACGACGCGGCGATCACCGCCGGCTTCGCCCGCTTCGGCGGCGTCAAGCGGCGCTTCACCCGCGTCGGCGAGGTCGCGCTCGCCGACGGCAACGTGACCGTCATCGACGACTACGGCCACCACCCGGTCGAGATCCGCGCCGTCCTCGCCGCCGCCCGCGAGGGGGCGGAGGGGCGGGTCATCGCCGTCGTCCAGCCGCACCGCTTCACCCGGCTGCGCGACCTGATGGGCGACTTCCAGACCGCGTTCAACGACGCCGATCATGTGATCGTCGCCCCCGTCTATGCCGCCGGCGAGGCGCCGATCCCCGGCGTCGACGCCGACGCGCTCGCCACCGGCCTCAAGCGCGCCGGCCACCGCAGCGTCGCGACGACCGACAGCGCCGAGACGCTGGCGGCGCAGCTGGCGGGGCTGGTCGCGCCCGGCGACATGGTCGTCTGCCTCGGCGCCGGCGACATCACCAAGTGGGCGGCGGGCCTCGCCCCGGCGATCGCGGCGGCGCGGTGACGGTCGTCGCCACCTCGCTGCCGGCACTGCGCGGCACCGTCGAGGCGCAGGGCAGCCTCGCCGACTTCATCTGGTTCCGCACCGGCGGCCCCGCGGACTGGCTGGTACGGCCGGCCGACGTGGACGACCTCTGCGACTTCCTGGCGGCGCTGCCGAGCTCGATCCCGGTCATGGCGGTCGGCGTCGGCTCGAACCTGATCGTGCGCGACGGCGGCGTGCCCGGCGTCGTCGTCCGCCTGCCCAAGGCGTTCGCCGGCGTGCGCATCGAGGGCGAGCACGTCCGCGCCGGGGCGGCGGCGCTCGGCATCACCGTCGCCAGCGCCGCGCGCGACGCCGGGCTGGCGGGGCTGGAGTTCCTTCGCGGTATCCCCGGCACCGTCGGCGGCGCGGTCCGCATGAACGCCGGCGCCTACGGCCGCGAGGTCGCCGACTGCCTGGTCGAGGCCGCGGTCGTCCGCCGCAACGGCTCGCGCGTCACGCTCCGGGCGCGCGAGATCGGCTTCGCCTATCGCCACAGCGCGCTGCCGGAGGACGCGATCGTCGTCGAGGCGCTGTTCCGCGGGCACCCCGGCGACCGCGAGGCGATCACCGCCGAGATGGACCGCATCGCGCAGGAACGCGAAGCGTCGCAGCCGCTCCGCCAGCGCACCGGCGGCTCGACCTTCGCCAACCCGCCGGGGGACAAGGCGTGGGCGCTGATCGACGCCGCCGGCTGCCGCGGGCTCACGCGCGGCGGCGCGCAGGTCAGCGAGAAGCACACCAACTTCCTGATCAACACCGGCGACGCGACCAGCGCCGACATCGAGGCGCTGGGCGAGGAGGTCCGCGCCCGCGTGCGCGCCCACAGCGGCATCGACCTGCGCTGGGAGATCGTCCGGGTGGGCCGGGCATGAGGGTCGTCGTCCTCATGGGCGGCTGGTCGGCCGAGCGCGAGGTGTCGCTGACCAGCGGTGCCGGCATCGCCGCCGCCTGCCGCCGGCTGGGCCATGACGTGACCGAGATCGACATGGGCCGCGACGTCGCCGCCCGGCTGATCGCCGCCGCGCCCGAGGTCGTGTTCAACGCCCTCCACGGCTCGCCGGGCGAGGACGGGACGGTGCAGGGGATGCTCGACCTGCTGGGGCTGCGCTACACCCACAGCGGGGTCGCGGCGTCGGCGATCGCGATCGACAAGGAACTGACCAAGGCCTTCCTCCGTCCGCTCGGCATCCGCATGCCGGGCGGCCACCGCGTCGCCTCGGCCGACCTCCACGCCGGCGACCCCCTGCCCCGCCCCTATGTCCTGAAGCCGGTCAACGAGGGCTCGAGCGTCGGCGTCGCCATCGTCGGCGACGGCTCGAACTACGGCAACCCGATCGCGCCGGACGCGGCCGGGCCGTGGCAGCACTTCGCGCACCTGCTCGCCGAGCCGTTCATCGCCGGCCGCGAGCTGACAGTGGCGGTTCTCGACGGGGAGGCGCTGGCGGTGACCGAGCTGAAGCCGGTCAAGGGCTTCTACGACTACGACGCCAAGTACACCGACGGCCTGACGGTCCACCTCTGCCCGGCCGAGCTGCCGGCCGAGGTCGAGGCGTCGGCGCTCGACATGGCGGCGCGGGCGCACGCCGCGCTCGGCTGCCGCGGGGCGTCGCGGTCGGACTTCCGCTGGGATCCCGACCAGGGCGAGGCCGGGCTGTACCTGCTCGAGGTCAACACGCAGCCGGGGATGACGCCGCTCAGCCTCGTGCCGGAGCAGGCCCGCTACCGCGGCATCGACTATGACGCGCTCGTCGCCCGCCTGCTGGCGAGTGCGGCATGACGGCGGCGGTGATCAGGCGGGGGGCGGCGCCGCGGCGCAAGGCGGCGGTGCGCAAGAAGCCGCCGGCGATGGTCCGCGTGCCGCTCACCCCGCGCCGCTTCCGCCGCCATGCCGCGAGCGCCGTCCTCGTCCTCGTCCTGGTCGCCGCCGCCACGGCCGCCGTCCTCGCCGGCCTGCCCGGCCGGGCGTGGCAGGCGACCGCCCGCGCCGCCGCGCAGGCGGGCTTCGAGGTGCGCCACGTCGAGGTGCACGGCGTCGCCACCGGGCCGCGCCTTGCCGTGATCGCCGCCGCGCTCGAGGGGCCGACCAACTCGATGCTGCTCGTCGACCTCGCCGCCGCGCGCGCGCGCCTGCTGGCGCTGCCCTGGGTCGCCGACGCGAGCGTCGCCCGGCGCCTGCCCGACACGATGATCGTCGACGTCGTCGAGCGCCGGCCGGCGGCGCTGTGGCAGTTCCACCACCGGCTGGCGGCGATCGACCGCACCGGCGTGCCGCTGACCGCCGAGCGGCTCGACCGCTTCGCCGCGCTGCCGCTCGTCGTCGGCGCCGATGCCAACCGGCACGTCGCCGCCCTGCTCGACCTGCTCGCCGGGTCGCCGCGGTTGGCCCGGCAGGTCGATGCGGCGACCTTCGTCGGCACCCGGCGATGGGACCTGCGGTTCAGCAGCGGCGAGACGCTGGTGCTGCCCGAAGGCGCGGCGGCGCGGACGGCGCTCGCCCGCTTCGACGCGCTCGACCGCCGCACGGGGCTGATCGGGCACGGCTACACGCGCTTCGACCTGCGCGTGCCCGGGCAGATGACGGTGCGCGTCGCCGCGCCGGTAAAGCCGCCGGCCAAGTCGCCCGCGCGGAAGCCCGCGCCGTCGCCTGCGCCGACTGCCCCGCCGACGCCCGCACCGCTGTCGAAGGCCGACGCGGCGGTGGCGATATGATGCCGCCGAAGCCGCCGCGCGCGACCGGACGGGGCGAGCGCACCGTCACCGTCCTCGACGTCGGCACCTCGAAGGTCGCTGCCCTGATCGCGCTGGTCGGCGGCAGCGGCGGCGGCGATCCGCGCGTCATCGGCGTCGGCCAGCGCGTCTGCCAGGGCGTCCGCCGCGGCCTCGTCGCCGACATGGAGAAGACCGAGAGCGCGATCCGCGCCGCAGTCGACCAGGCCGAGCGCAACGCCGGCGTCCAGGCGAACGAGGTCTATGTCAACATGTCGGCCGGCGGCCTCCGGAGCGAGGTCGAGACGGTCGAGATCGACATCGGCGGCCACCGCATCGCCGATACCGACATGTCGACGCTGCTCGCCGCCGGCCGCGCGCGGATCGACCCCGGCAACCGCACCGTGCTCCACGCGCAGCCGGCGCTGTACGCCGTCGACGGCACCTTCGTCGAAAGCCCGGTCGGCTTCCATGCCGACCGGCTCGGCATGGACATCCACATCGTCACCGCCGACACGCCGCCGATCCGCAACCTCGACCTCGCGGTGCGCAGCGCCCACCTCGGCGTGCGGACGATCGTCGCCTCGCCCGCCGCCTCCAGCCTCGCCGTCCTCGCCCGGGAGGAGCGCGACCTCGGCGTCGCGGTCGTCGAGATCGGTGCCGGCGTGACCAACATCGCCGTGCACCTGATGGGACAGCTGGTCGGCGTCGCCTCGGTGCCGATGGGCGCGGGCGACATCACCAACGACATCGCCTCCGCCTTCGCCACGCGGCGCAGCCACGCCGAGCGGCTGAAGACGCTCTACGGCGCGGCGACGACGGCGCAGAAGGACAATCACGACCTGATCGAGATCCCGCCGATCAGCGAGGACGAGTCGGTCGAGCCGACGCGCGTGCCCCGCGCGCAGCTGATCGGCGTCGTCCGCCACCGGCTCGACTTGCTGTTCGGCGAGGTCGCGACGCGGCTGCCGCAACTGGGCTTCGCCGGGCCGCAGGCGCGGCAGGTGGTGCTGACCGGCGGCGGCGCCGAGATCAAGTCGATCGCCGATTTCGCGCAGGGGTTGCTCGGCAAGAACGTCCGCATCGGCCGGCCGCGCGGGCTGACCGGCATGCCCGACGCGCAGGCCGGGGCGGCGTTCGCGACGCTCGCCGGCCTCGCCCTGTTCGCCGCCGAGGACCTGCCCGACCTGTGGAATGCGAAACCCGCGCCGGGCGGGGCGAAAGCCGGGCCGAAAGGCGGCGGCAGGCTTCAACAAATGGTGGATAAGTTGCGCTCGAGCCTGTGATGGGCCTTGGCCGAGCGTTACACTCCGTAGTATCAGCGTACGACGAGGGAGACGACATATGGTGGACTTCAAGCGGCCGGAGCTGACCGAACTCAAGCCGCGGATCGCCGTCATCGGCGTCGGCGGGGCCGGCGGCAATGCCGTCACCAACATGATCAACTCCAACCTTCAGGGCGTCGACTTCGTCGTCGCCAACACCGACGCGCAGAGCCTCGCCATCAGCAGCGCGGAGACGCGCATCCAGCTCGGCCTGCAGATCACGCAGGGGCTCGGCGCCGGCTCGCGGCCCGAGATCGGCCGCGCGGCGGCGGAGGAGACGATCGAGCAGATCGAGGCGGCGCTCGAGGGCTGCCACATGTGCTTCATCACCGCCGGCATGGGCGGCGGCACCGGCACCGGCGCGGCGCCCGTCGTCGCCCGCGCCGCACGCGAGAAGGGCATCCTGACCGTCGGCGTCGTCACCAAGCCGTTCGCCTTCGAGGGCCTGAAGCGGATGCGCTCGGCCGAGGACGGCATCGTCGAGCTGCAGAAGCACGTCGACACGCTGATCATCATCCCCAACCAGAACCTGTTCCTGATCGCCAACGCCAACACGACGTTCAAGGACGCCTTCGCGATGGCGGACCAGGTGCTGCACCAGGGCGTCCGCGGCATCACCGACCTGATGATCATGCCCGGCCTGATCAACCTCGACTTCGCCGACATCCGCACGGTGATGAGCGAGATGGGCAAGGCGATGATGGGCACCGGCGAAGCGAGCGGCGATCACCGCGCGATCGAGGCGGCGGAAAAGGCGATCGCCAACCCGCTGCTCGACGAAGGTCAGCATGCGCGGCGCGAAGGGCGTCATCATCAACATCACCGGCGGCGACGACCTGCGCCTGATGGAGGTCGACGAGGCGGCGACGCACATCCGCGAGATGGTCGATCCCGAGGCCAACATCATCGTCGGCAGCGCCTTCAACCCCGAGCTGAACGGCGTCATGCGCGTGTCGGTCGTCGCCACCGGCATCGATGTCGTCGCGCGCACGCCCGCGGTCAGCACGCTGCGCCCGACCTCGCCCTTCGCCAGCGTCGCGGCGGCCTTCCCGGCGGTGTCGACCAAGCCCGCGCCCGAGCCGGAGATCATGCCCGAACCCGCGGTCGAGCCGGCCATGCTCGACCTCAGCCTCGACGACATCATCGACGAGCCCGAACTCCTGCCCGAGCCGGTCGCCGCCGCCCCGGCCCCGGAGGTCCAGCCGCAGCCCCAGAGCCAGCAGCCCATGCACCCGCAGCCGATGCACCCGCAGCCGGCGGTCGAGGAGCGCCCGCTGACCCTGTTCGAGAAGATGATGAACCTCAGCCGCAAGCCCGCGGCGCGCCCGGCGCCGACGACGCTCGCCCCCGAGCCGGACACGAGCGAGCCCGAGGTCGCCATCCCGTCGTTCTTCAAGAAGCAGGCGTCGAACTGAGGCGTCAGTCGCGGCGCTTGAGCAGGTAGCCGCCGACGATCACGGCGAGGACGGAGAAGCCCGCCCCGCCGAGGATGCGCTCGAGCCACGTCAGGACGAAAAGCACCGTCGTCCCGGCGGTGCGGAGTGGTGATGGCTGGCGCCACGCGAGCTTCCACTCGTCGGCGTCGCCGAGGTGGACGCCGGGGACGAGCAGGTCGAACGAATAGGCCCACGGCGAGAATTCCGGCGTCGCCGCGACCGGGCGGCACGGGCGCGGGTCGCGCGCGATGGCGCGGTCGACGAGGCAGTTCGGCGCGATCGCGGACTTAGCCGGGACGAGCAGCGCCGGATCCCGGACCACGCCGGGTCCGAGAGCGACGTAGGTCAGCGCCGCGGCGAGCCACAGCCCGGCGAGCCACAGCGCCAGCCGCTCGGGCTCGTAGCCGTAGCGGACGAGCGCGCCGTGGAGCATGTGGAACGGCCAGCGCAGCAGCCCGACCTTGCCGGCGCGGCGATACTCGTCCTCCTTGGCGATCGCCAGCCGCGTCGCGTCGGACGGATGGCCGCTCGCGCGCAGGACGGCGATCAGCTGGTCCCACGGTTGCGGCCGGAACTCGGGCAGGTCCTGCGGCAGCCCGCGCCAGCGGCGGACGGTGCGGCGGACCTCGTCGGCGAAGCGCCCGCCGGGCCGCGCCGCCGCCGGGTCGGCCTCGCCGGGCAGCAGCCGCCGGAGCCAGCGCACGCCGAGCGCGGCATAGCTCGTCGTGTCGTTCTGGATGTCGAGCCGCTGGTACGCGAACCCGTCAAGGCTGAAGCGTGACGGCCCCGCCCACACATCGCCTGCCGCGACCTGCAGGCTGCCCGCCGACGCGCCGCGCAGCTCGACGAGGCCGTCGATCGCGCGCGCCGCGACGAGCTGGAGCGAGCGATCGATCGTCGTGCCGCCGAGGTCGAGCGCGGGCCCGTCGGGGTTGCGCAGCGCGGCCTGCGGCGCGACGACGTCGCCGAAGTGCGCCGTCGCGGCGGCGAGCTGCCCGAAGCACCGCACGCCGTTCAGGAGCAGGCGGCCCTTGACGGTGGCGAGCCCGAGCTGGAGCGCCGGTGCCGCGACTCGCTTCGCGCCGAAGGCTGCGCTCGGCACGTCATCGATCAGGATCCCGGCCATCGCGTCCTGCGCCGGCACCGACTCGGGGGCCGCCTCGCCGAGACGCGCGGCGAGGCGCGTTGCCGCCTCGCGCTGCATCTTTTCCTCGCCGCTCGGGCTGGCGTTGAGGGTGCGGAGAGCCGGATTGTCCGCCTCGGCATCGACGACGAGCAGCGGGCTGACGAAGGTGCCGCCGCCGCAGTCGATGTCATTGCCGACCGAGGCGAGGAGGAGGTCGACCGGGGCGTCGGCGCGAAAGCCGGTGCGCAGATAGATGCCCCCGGCGCAGGTGAGGCGCTGCGCGCGCAGCCCGGCATGGAGGCGCGCGCCATCGAGCAGGAGCAGCTGGATCTTGGCGTCGTCGAGCCCGACCGCGCCGTCGACGACGATCTGGTCCCAGTAGACCCCGGCAGGACACGTCAGCCGCGCCGCGTCGAGCTTGCCGGCAATGCGGCTGCCGGTCAGCGCAAAGCCGGACAGCGTCGCGTCGGTCGCGGTCAGCGCGTCGATTGCGCAGCGGCGCAGGACGACGAACACCGGCGTGACGACGTTGTCGAGCGCGACCCGCCCGTCGATCCACGCACCGGCGACGTCGATGCCGTTCTCGTGGACCGGAGCCGCTGCGTCGCCGCCGAGGATCAGGAAGCGGAGGAAGCGCCCGCGGATGCGCCGCGTGGTGTCGCCGAAGCCGGGGCGCGCGCCGAGATCGAGCGCCCCGCCGGCCTTGGCCGTGGCGCGCAGCTCGTCCTCGCGGCCGACGAGGGGCAGGAACTCGGCCAGCGTCCGGCCGGCGGCGCGGTCCGGCGCGGCGGAGGCGGCCGCCGCGATCGTCGCGGCGGGGTCCGTGGCGGTGCCGGGCGGTGTCGTCGACATGGGGGCCTCCCGCGATGCGCGGCCAGCCTATCAAGCCGTCGCGCCGTCCGCCACGGGGTTGGCCGCGCCCGATGGGCATGGCAGGGGAAGACGATCAGGGGAGACACGCATGGGACCGCTCGCCGGCCTCCGCATCATCGAGCTGGCCGGCATCGGCCCCGGGCCGTTTGCCGGCATGATGCTCGCCGACCACGGCGCCGAGGTCATTCGCGTCGACCGGCCGGGGGCGCGGATCGAGACGCGCGACCCCCTGCTGCGCTCGCGGACGCTGATCGGCGTCGACCTCAAGAGCGCCGACGGCGTCGATGTCGTCCGCGACCTCTGCCGCAGCGCCGACGGCCTGATCGAGGGCTTCCGCCCCGGCGTCACCGAGCGGCTCGGGCTGGGGCCCGACGTGCTGCTCGGCGACAATCCGAAGCTTGTCTATGGCCGCATGACCGGCTGGGGCCAGACCGGGCCGCTGGCGGCGGCGGCGGGCCACGACATCAACTACATCGCGCTGGCCGGCGCGCTCCACGCCTATGGCCGGGCGGGCGAGAAGCCGACGCCGCCGATCAACATGGTCGGTGACTTCGGCGGCGGCGGCATGATGCTCGCCTTCGGCATGGTCAGCGCCCTGCTCCACGCCGCCCGCACCGGCGAGGGCCAGGTGATCGACGCGGCGATGACCGACGGCGCGGCGGTGCTGATGAGCATGATCTGGGGCTTCCGCGCGATGGGCATGTGGTCGGACATGCGGGGCAGCAACCTGCTCGACACCGGCGCGCACTTCTACGACACTTACGCGACGAGCGACGGCCAGTGGATCGCGCTCGGCAGCATCGAGCCGCAATTCTATGCCGAGCTGCGCCGCCTGACCGGGCTCGACGCCGACCCCGAGTTCGACGCGCAGATGGACCGGGCGGCCTGGGGACCGCTCAAGGCCAAGCTGACGGCGCTGTTCGCCACGCGGACCCGGGCCGACTGGTGCACGGTGCTCGAGGGTACCGACGTCTGCTTCGCGCCCGTGCTGAGCATGGCTGAGGCCCCGGCCCACCCGCACAACGCCGCGCGGGGCACGTTCGTCGAGGCCGGCGGCGTCGTCCAGCCGGCACCCGCGCCGCGTTATTCGCGCTCGACGACGACGGCGCCCGCGCCGACCGCCGCCTTCACCGGCGCGGCGGTGCTGGAGAAGCTCGGCTACGACGCCGGGCGCATCGCCCGGCTGACGGCGGCCGGCACCGTCCGGTGAGGCTCGACCGGCGGCAGCTGCTCGCTGCCGGTTCCCTGCTGGCGCTGCCGGCCTGTCGCGCCGCGGCCGCGCCGGCGGGAGCGATCCAGCTGCGGGTCGCCGACGACCGCATCTACCTGCCGGCAGCGATCAACGGCGTCGCCGTCGAGGCGCTGCTCGACTCGGCCGCCGAGACCTCGATCGTCGACGCCGCCTTCGCCGCGCAGCTGCGGCTGCCGGCGGGCGAGGCGGTCACCGCCCGCGGCACCGGGGCCGCCACGGCGGCGGCGACGCTGGTCAAGGGCGTCGGCATCGACGTCGCCGGGCTGCGCCTGCGGCCGAGCGAGGTCGCGATCATCGACCTCGCCGACATCGCCCGCCGGCTGGCGCGGCCGGCGATGCCGCTGGTGCTCGGCCGCGAGCTGTTCGACGCGGCCCGCCTGTCGATCGACATCGACGCCGGCTGGCTCGCCGTGGTGCCGCGGGCGGCCGCGCCAGCGGGAGTGCGCCTGCCGCTGACGGCGCGCCGCGGGATCGAGACGGTGCCGCTGACGATCGAGGGCCACGCGGCGCAGGCCGATTTCGACCTCGGCAACGGCGGCACGGTGCTGATCGGCGCGGCCTTTGCCGAGCGGCACCGCCTGCTCGACGGGCGCCCGACCGCGCTCATCCCCGGCGGCGGCATCGGCGGCGAGGCGCACCAGACGAGCTTCACCCTCGCCAGCCTGACGCTCGCCGGCCGCCGCTTCTTCGACGTGCCGGCGGCGATCGACCTCAGCCCGACCGCCAGCGACGCCAACGTCGGGGTCCGCCTGCTGCGCCGCTTCGGCGTGGTCACCGACTTCGCGGCGCGCAGCGTGTGGCTCGCTTGAACCCGCTCGCCGCCGACCCGGCCCGCTCGCGCGGCCGCGCGCACGCCGAGCCGCCGTCGGCGACCCGCGACGCCTTCCAGCGCGACCGCGACCGCATCGTCCACTCGTCCGCCTTCCGCCGGCTGCGCGACAAGACGCAGGTCTTCGTCCGCCCCGACGGCGATCACTTCCGCGTCCGCCTGACCCACAGCCTCGAGGTGGCGCAGATCGCCCGCACGCTGGCCCGGGCGCTGGCGCTGAACGAGGATCTGGCCGAGGCCTGCGCGCTGGCCCACGACCTCGGCCACCCGCCGTTCGGCCACAGCGGCGAGGACGCGCTGGCAGCAGCGCTCGCGCCGTTCGGGGGGTTCGATCACAACGCCCATACGCTGCGGATCGTGACGCGGCTGGAGGTGCGCTACCCGGCGTTCGACGGGCTCAATCTCAGCTGGGAGACGCTCGAGGGGCTGGCCAAGCACAACGGCCCGGTGCCCGCGCCGACCTGGGCGCTGGCGGCGGCGGACGCCGCCTTCCCGCTCGACCTCGCCACCTGGCCGGGCCTGGAGGCGCAGGTCGCGGCGGCGGCCGACGACATCGCCTACGACAACCACGACCTCGACGACGGACTGCGCGCCGGGCTGTTCGAACTGGACGAGGTGGTCGCCGCCGTGCCGTTCGTCGCCGCCGCGTGGGGCGACGTGACGCGGCGCTGGCCGCGCGTCGCCGAGCGGCGGCGGCTGATCCCGGAACTCGTCCGCGACCAGATCGGGGCGATGGTGTCCGACCTACTCGGCGCGACCCGCGCCCGCACCGCCGGCGTCGGCTCGATCGACGAGGTGCGGGCCGCCGGGACGGCGCTCGTCGGCCTGTCGCCCGGCATGGCGGCGGAGGCTGCCGTCCTCAAGCGCTTCCTGCGCACCCGCATGTACACGCATCCCGAGGTCGCGCGCCTGCGCACCCCCGCCGTCACCGTCGTCGCCGGCCTGTTCGGCGCGCTCCACGCCGATCCCGCCGGCCTGCCCGAGCGCTGGCGGGCGGCCTTGCCGGGCGGGGAGCCCGAGCGCGCGCGGCACCTCGGCGACTTCATCGCCGGCATGACCGACCGCTTCGCGCTGCGCACCTACGAGCGGCTGGTCGGGCCGAGCCCGCTGCCCGCCGACGCCCTGCCCTAGCCGAGCACGAAGCGGGCGCGGCAACCGTTCCGCACCCAGACGCCCGCCCGGTCCCAGCCCCAGCTGCGGTGTTCGACGCAGGTGCCGGAGATGACGTCGACGCGCGGCCGCGCGGTCAGGTGCGCGGCGCAGCGGGTGCGCTGCCGCCCCGCCGCCTCGCAGACGACCAGCCGGCCGGCGGGCGGCGGGCTGCCGCCCGGCCCCGGCACCACGGCGAAGATCGCCCGGCAGCCGTTCGTCACCCAGACGCTGCGGGGCGTCACGCCCCAGGTCGAGCCGCGCGTGCAGATGCCGCTCGTCTGCTGCAGCAGGCGGACGCCGCCGCGGGTGTCGGCGGGGCACTCGTGCCGGCGGAAGTGGGTCGATTTGCACACGACCTGATGCGCGCGCGGACGGAAGTGGGACGGCTCGGCGCTTTTTGCCGGGCTCGCTGCCGCGACCACAGCCGTGATCGCCGCCCCGGTCGCCAACCGATACCGCATATCCTCTCCCGCGCCTGCCCGGCGGCGACGCTACGGCCGCGCCGCGGCGGCGGCAACCGGGTCGCGCGCGGTTCGGCGGGCGCCGGCCGCCCGTCGTCGCAGCCGGCGCGGTCGGGGCGTGACCGGCCGCGGCTTTGCCGCTAGTCACGGGCTTTGCCGCGCGCCGGAGCCGCCTTGACCACTGTTTACCAGACCTACGCCGCCCATGTCGCCGACGCCGTCGCCAGCCTCGTCCGCGCGGGCGACCTGCCCGCCGGCCTCGACATCGGCGGCATCAGCGTCGAGGCCCCGCGCGACCCCGCCCACGGCGACCTCGCGACCAACGCGGCGATGGTGCTGGCCAAGCCCGCCGGGCTGAAGCCGCGCGAGATCGCCGTCGGCATCGCCCAGTACCTGGTCGCGCTGCCCGACGTCGCCGCCTGCGAGATCGCCGGCCCGGGCTTCCTCAACCTGCGCCTGCGCCCGCACGTGTGGACCGGCGAGCTCGCCGCGATCCTCGCCGCCGGGGGCGACTACGGCCGCTCGACCGTCGGCGGAGGCGAGCGGATCGACGTCGAATATGTCTCGGCCAACCCGACCGGGCCGATGCACATGGGCCACTGCCGCGGGGCGGTGGTCGGCGACGCGCTGGCGAACCTGCTGGCCTATGCGGGCTATGCCGTGACCCGCGAATATTACATCAACGACGCCGGCGGGCAGGTCGACACGCTCGCCCGCTCGGCGCACCTGCGCTACCTCGAGGCATTGGGCGGCGAGGTGACGATCCCCGAGGGCTTCTACCCCGGCGACTATCTGATCCCGGTCGGCCAGGCGCTCGCCGCCGAGTTCGGCGACGCCTATGCCCTGCGGCCGGAAAGCGAGTGGCTGGCGCTGTTCCGCGGCCGTGCCGTGGCGATGATGATGGACCTGATCCGCGCCGACCTGGCGCTGCTCGGCATCCACCACGACGTGTTCTTCTCCGAAGCCAGCCTCGGCGACGCGGTCGCCGGCGCGCTCGCCGACCTCGAGGCCAAGGGGCTGATCTACGAAGGCGTGCTCGAGGCGCCCAAGGGCGAGGCGGCCGACGACTGGGAGCCGCGCCCGCAGACGCTGTTCCGCAGCAGCCAGTTCGGCGACGACAGCGACCGGGCGCTCAAGAAGTCCGACGGCAGCTGGACCTATTTCGCCGGCGACGTGGCCTATCACTACGACAAGCTCCGCCGCGGCTTCGGGGCGCTGGTCGACCTGTTCGGCGCCGACCACGGCGGCTACGTCAAGCGCATGACGGCGGCGGTGGCGGCGCTGTCTGGGGGCACGGTCGCGCTCGACGTCAAGATCGTCCAGATGGTGCGGCTGTTCCGCGCCGGCGAGCCGGTCAAGATGAGCAAGCGCTCGGGCTCGTTCGTCACCCTGGCCGACGTCGTCCGCGAGGTCGGCAAGGACGTCGTCCGCTTCATCATGCTGACCAAGAAGGCCGACAGCCAGCTGGACTTCGACTTCGCCAAGGTCGTCGAGCAGTCGCGCGACAACCCGGTGTTCTACGTCCAGTACGCCCACGCCCGGATCGCCTCGCTCGGGCGGCGGGCGGCGGCGGCGGGCATGGTCCTGCCGGCGCCCGACCTCGGCCGCCTCGACGCCGAGGAACTCGAGCTGGTCAAGTTCGCCGCGCAGTGGCCGAAGACGGTCGAGGCGGCGGCCGCGGCGCGCGAGCCGCATCGCATCGCCTTCTACCTGAACGACCTCGCCGCCGCCTTCCACTCGGCGTGGAACCGGGGCAACGACGATCCGGCGCGCCGCTTCCTGATCGACGACGATCCCGGGCTGACGGCGGCGCGGCTGGCGCTCGCCCGCGGGGTCGGCCAGGTGATCGCCAACGGGCTCGGCGTGATGGGCGTCGAACCGGCCGAGGAGATGCACTGATGGCGCGGGGGCCGCAGGACGACGACCTGCCGTGGCTGGCCGAAGGCGTCCGCGAGGAGCGGGCGACGCTGGTGCCCCGCGCGCGGCTGGTCGGCGGCGGGCTGGTCGCGGTGCTGCTGGCGGTGCTCGTCGCGCTCGGCGTGTTCCTGGCCGCCGGGCGCAAGAGCGACGGCTCGGCCGGCTATGCCCGCCCCGAGGACGCGCCGCTGATCGCCGCCGACCCCGGACCGTACAAGGTCGCGCCCGACAACCCCGGCGGCGCGCAGATCACGGGCATCGACGACAGCGTCGCCGCCGTCGCCAGCGGCAGCGAGCAGGCGAGCGCCATCGCCCCCGATGCACCCGAGGAGCCGCTGGCGCGCCCGGTGCCGGGCAGCGCCCCGCCTGTCGACCTGCTGCCCCCGGCGCCGGCCGGCGCGCCGCCGCGGGCAAGTGCGCCGGCTCCCGCCGCCACGCCGGCGACGACGGTTGCGCCCGCTCCGCCTGCGGCGAGGGTCATCGCGCCGGCACCGGTGACGCCGCCGCTCGCCAAGCCGGCGAAGCCCGAGGCATCGCCGGCCAGGGATGCGGCCGCTCCGCCCAAGCCGACGAAATCGGACCTCGCCGCGAAAGCGGACGCGAAGAGCGAGACGGCTGCCAGGCCGGCAAAGGCGGCCGACCCGCTTGCCCCCTCCAGGGAGACGGGCGGCAAGGAGATCGCGGCGATGGAGCCGGCCAAGGCCGCCGCCCATGGCAGCGTCGCGCTCCAGCTCGGCGCCTTCTCGACCCGCGACAAGGCGGACGCCGCCTGGACCAAGGCGGCCGGCGACGGCGCGCTCGCGGGGCTGGCCAAGCGCATCGAGCCGGTCGAGCGCGACGGCGCCACGCTCTACCGGCTGCGCGCCGGCGGGGTCGCGTCGGCTGACGCCGCCAAGGCGCTCTGCGCGCGGATCCGGTCCGCGGGCAACGCCTGCATCGTGGCGGAGTGAGGGCGGTGACCCCGGTCTTCCTCGGCCTCGCCGGCCCGACGATCAGCCGGGACGAGCACGCCCTGTTCCGGGCCGCCGACCCGGCCGGGTACATCCTGTTCGCGCGCAACTGTGTCGACCCCGACCAGCTCCTCGCACTGACCGACGCCCTGCGCGCGCTCGCCGGGCGCGACCTGCCGATCCTGATCGACCAGGAGGGCGGCCGCGTCGCCCGGCTGCGGCCGCCGCACTGGCCGGAGTTCCCGCCCGCCGCCAGGTTCGACGCGCTGTACGACGTCGCCCCGCTGTCGGCGATCGAGGCGGCGCGGCTGAACGGGCTCGTGATCGGCCTCATGCTCCACGACGCCGGCATCACCGTCGACTGCCTGCCGCTGCTCGACGTCCGCCGCCCCGAGGGGCACGACATCATCGGCGACCGCAGCTTCGGGCACGAGCCGATGCGCGTCGCCGCGCTGGGCAAGGCGACGCTCGCCGGCCTGCGCGAGGGCGGCGTCATCGGCGTCGTCAAGCACATCCCCGGCCACGGCCGGGCGCGGGTCGACAGCCACCTCGACCTGCCGGTGGTCGACGCCGGCTTGGACGAGCTCGCGGCCGACTTCGAGCCGTTCCGCAGCCTCGCCGACGCGCCGATGGCGATGACTGCGCACATCGTCTATTCCGCGCTCGATCCCCGCCACTGCGCGACGCTGTCGCCGACGGTGATCGGCGGCACGATCCGGCGCGACATCGGCTTCGACGGGCTGCTGATGAGCGACGACCTCGGCATGAAGGCGCTGGGCGGCAGCTTCACAGCGCGCACCGTCGACTGCCTCGCGGCGGGCTGCGACGTCGCACTTCACTGCTCGGGCGACATCGCCGAGATGCGCGAGGTCGCCGCCGCCGCAGGTCCGATCGGGCCCGAGGCCATGGCGCGGCTGAACGCGGCGATGCTGTGGGCGACGACGCCGCGCGAGATGGACGTCGCCGCGCTGACGGCGCAGCGCGACCAGCTGCTGGCGCATGGCTGACGGCGCCGCCGGCGACCGCGCCCCGCCCGAAACCCTGACGCTTGCGCTCGGCAGCTGGGACGGGCCGCTCGACCTGCTGCTGAGCCTGGCGCGCGCGCAGAAGGTCGACCTCGCGCAGATCTCGATCCTGGCGCTGGTCGAGCAGTACCTCGCCTTCATCGCCGCCGCGCGCGCACTGCGCCTCGAGCTGGCGGCCGACTACCTCGTCATGGCGGCCTGGCTCGCCTACCTCAAGTCGTGCCTGCTGCTGCCGCCCGACCCGGCGGCCGACCCCGACCCGCAGGAGCTCGCCGCCCGCCTGCAGCGGCAGCTCGAGCGGCTGGAGGCGATGCGCGAGGCGGCGGCCCGGCTGCTCGGGCGCGACCGGATGGGGATCGACACGTTCCGCCGCGCCGCGCCCGAGGGGCTGGAGGCGACGCCGCGGCGCGTGTTCGCCGCCGACCTGTTCGGCCTGCTGTCCGCCTATGCCGCGGTGCGGGCGCGGCGCGAGCGGCCGGCCTATGCCGTCGCCCGCCGCGACGTGCTCGCCCTCGATGCCGCGCTCGAGCGGCTGCGGCGGCTGGTCGGGCCGCGCTGGACCGCGCTCGCCGACTATCTGCCCGCCGCCGGCGAGCCGCGCTTCCGCCGCTCGGCGCTCGCCAGCACCTTCGCCGCCGCGCTCGAGCTGACGCGCATCGGCAAGACCGAGCTGGCCCAGGCGGGCGAAGACGCGCCGCTGCTGGTGCGGACGCGGTGAGCGACCGGGACCTCGCGCGCTCGGTCGAGGCGGTCGTCTTCGCCGCCGAGGAGCCGGTCACCATCGCCGAGATCGCGCGGCACGTCACCGCCCCGCCGGCCGAGCTCCGCGCCGCGCTGGCGGCGCTCGCCGATGAGTATGCCGCGCGCGGGATCACGCTCGTCGAGCGTGGCGGCCGCTGGCTGTTCCAGACCGCGCCCGACCTCGGCTACCTGCTGCGGACGACGCGCGAGGTGCCGCGCAAGCTCGGCCGCGCCGCGGTCGAGACGCTGGCGATCGTCGCCTATCACGAGCCGGTGACGCGCGCCGAGATCGAGGACATCCGCGGTGTGGCCGTCTCGCCCGGCACGCTCGACGTGCTGCTGGCGACCGGCTGGATCGCGCCGGCCGGGCGGCGCGAATCGCCAGGGCGGCCGCTGCAGTTCGCGACGACGCCGGCGTTCCTCGTCGATTTCGGCCTCGGCGACCGCCGCGACCTGCCGGGCATCGCCGAGCTCCGCGCGGCCGGCCTGCTCGACCCCGTCCCGCCCGGCACTGGCGAAAGCGACGTCCAGCGCGTACATGAAGGCGGACAGAATGGCGAGGGACTGGCCCCGCCGCCGGAGTAATCAGACCATGGGTTCGTTCAGCCTCGTCCACTGGCTCATCGTCATCCTCGTCATCATGCTGCTGTTCGGCCGCGGCAAGATTTCCGAGCTGATGGGCGACATGGCCAAGGGCATCAACAGCTTCAAGAAGGGTCTGGCCGACGGCGACCAGCCGCACCAGGGCTACGCTCCGCCCTACGCGCCGCCGCACCTCGCGCCGCCGGCGCAGCCACCCTATGCCCCGCCCGCGCAGGGGCAGCAGTACGCTCCGCCGGCAGGGGCCTATGCGCCGCCGCGCAGGCGCCCTACGCCGCCCCGGCGCAGCCCGCGCCGCCGACCCGCGACGAGCCGCGGAGCTGACGCGGAGCCGGGCCGATGTTCGGCATCGATTCCAGCGAGTTCCTGCTGATCGCGGTCGTCGCGCTGCTCGTCATCGGCCCGAAGGACTTGCCGCGGGTGATGCGGCTGGTCGGCGGCTGGGTCGGGCGCGGCCGGGCGATGACGCGGCACCTGCGGTCGGGCTTCGACACGATGATGCGCGAAGCCGAGCTCGAAGAGATGCAGAAGCAGTGGGCGAAGCAGAACGCCGAGATCATGGCCGCGACCCAGGTCGCGCCGGTCGCGCCGCACGTTTATGATGCTGCTCCTTGGCCCGATGCCAGCGACGCGGTGGTCAGGCCGCACGTCTACGATCACCCCGGTGCGCTGCCGGCCGACGCCCCCGCGGGTGCGGCCATGACGGGACCGCAGCCGTCGCCGCACGCGCTCGCCGCCGCCGAGCCCGTCGCGCCGCCCGCCGACCACCAGCCGTGACGACCGCCGCTCCCGAGGACGAGATCGACGCCTCGCGCGCGCCGCTGATGGAGCATCTGATCGAGCTCCGGAAGCGGCTGCTGATCTCGATCGTCGCGCTGGTCATCGCCTTCGGCATCGCCTTCACGCAGAGCCGCGCGATCTTCGCCTTCCTCGTCCATCCGCTGATCGTCGCCGAGGGCTCGCACCCGACGCAGCTGATCTTCACCAAGCTGTACGAGGCCTTTTTCGTCCAGGTGAAGGTCGCCGCCTTCGCCGCGCTGTGCCTCGCTTTCCCGGTCATCGCCAATCAGCTGTGGGCCTTCGTCGCGCCGGGGCTCTACAAGCGCGAGAAGCGCGCGTTTCTGCCGTTCCTGATCATGACGCCGGTGCTGTTCACGCTTGGAGCGGCACTCGCTTATTATGTCGTCGCGCCGATCTCGTTCCGCTTCTTCCTGCGCTACAACGACAGCGGCGCGGCGACGGGGTTCGCGCAGACCGCGCTGCCGACGATGAACGACTATCTGTCGCTGATCATGCACTTCATGGCGGGGTTCGGCATCGCCTTCCTGCTGCCGGTGCTGCTCATGCTGCTCGAGCGCGCCGGGCTGGTGACGCGGGCGCAGCTGAAGAGCGGCCGCCGCTATGCCATCGTCGGCGCGTTCGTGGTCGCCGCCGTGCTCGCGCCGCCCGACGTGGTGTCGCAGTGCCTGCTCGCCGTGCCGCTGATTGCGCTGTACGAAGGGTCGATCGTCGGCATCTGGTTCAGCGAGCGCCGCCGCGCGCGCGACGCGTCCAATCTGCCCGCCGCCGCGGAATAGCCTCGCGCCGTCGCAGGGCTATTGCCGATCACCTGTTCGACACATGAAAAGGCCCGCGACCGGGGGGATGGTCGCGGGCCAAATCGTTGGGTCCGGTGGCATTCGGGGGGGATGATGCCACCGGACCCTTTGGGAGGACCGCGGGAGCGGGGGGGCGTGTACCGAGGTCCTGACCGCTCAACGGCCTGCCCCCATCCGGGTTCCGCGCCCGCCGAACTTTTTTCCAACTTTTTTTCGGGGGCCCGGGACCTCTGCCGGCCGGGCGGAACCAGCGTGCTTCGCCGGGCGTCTCTCGGGCATTCCCACCCCCGAAACGAAGGGCTCTTCCGTCATGGCCGACGACACCGCGAAGTTCTGGAAGATGATCGACGACATCCGGGTCGCCATGCTGACGACGGAGACGGACAACGGGCTCGAGAGCCGGCCGATGAGCGCCTATGTCGACAAGGACACGAACTCGATCTGGTTCATCACCAAGCTCGACAGCGGCAAGACCGACGAGATCAAGGACGACGCCCACGTCAACCTCGCCTTCGCCGACGCCAAGAACAACAGCTATGTCTCGGTCACCGGCACCGCGCGGGTGGTGCGCGATCCGGCCAAGACCAGGGAGCTGTGGAACCCGTTCGCCGAAGCCTGGCTGCCGGAGGGCCCGGAGGCGCCGACGACCGGGCTGATCCACGTCACGCCCGCCCATGCGACCTTGTGGGATTCGCCGAGCGGCATCCTGCAGATGGTCCGCGTCGCCGCGGCCAACCTCACCCAGTCGCCGCCCAAGACCGACACGGTCAAGCACGTCACGCTTTGACGCCTGCGGCCGCCGCCGACTAAGGCGGGGGGATGACGAGGCGCATCCTCCTGATCGTCGGCGGCGGCATCGCCGCGTTCAAGGCGCTCGAACTGGTCCGGACGCTGCGTCGCGCCGGGATCGCGGTCACTCCCGTGCTGACGGCCGGTGGCGCCCGCTTCGTCACGCCGCTGAGCCTGGAGGCGCTGGCCGCCAGCCCGGTCCACGACGACCTGTGGGCGCTCGACGAGGCGGGCGGCATGGGCCACATCGAGCTGTCGCGCGCGGCCGACCTGATTGTCGTCTGCCCGGCGACGGCCGACCTGCTCGCGAAGATGGCGGCGGGCCTGGCCGACGATCTCGCCACGACCCTGCTGCTGGCGACCGACACGCCGGTACTCGCGGTGCCGGCAATGAACGTGCGGATGTGGACCCACGCCGCGACCGTGGCCAACGTCGCGACGCTGCGCGCGCGGGGGATCACGGTGATGGACCCCGACGACGGCGAGATGGCGTGCGGCGAGTTCGGGCCGGGGCGGCTGCCCGAGGTCGAGCGCATCGCTGCCGAGGTCGAAGCGCAGTTCGCGCCGGCGCCGCGCCCGCTCGCCGGCCGCCACGTCCTCGTCACCGCCGGGCCGACCCACGAGCCGATCGACCCGGTACGCTTCCTCGGCAACCGCTCGTCGGGCAAGCAGGGGTTCGCCATTGCCGGCGCGCTCGCCGGCCTCGGGGCGCGGGTGACGCTCGTCGCCGGGCCGGTGGCGCTGGCGACGCCGCCCGGGTGCCGCCGCATCGACGTCGCGACCGCGCGCGCGATGGCCGCCGCGGTCGACGCCGCCCTGCCCGCCGACGCCGCGGTCATGGTCGCCGCCGTCGCCGACTGGGGAGTTGTCGCGCTTCCGGGCAAGCTCAAGAAGGCCGACGGTCCGCCGCGCCTCGAGCTGGTCCCGAACCCCGACATCCTCGCCGCCGTCGCCGCGCCCGGGCCGCGCCGGCCGCGCCTCGTCGTCGGCTTCGCCGCCGAGACGAGCGACGCGGTGGCGAGTGCGACCGCCAAGCGCCGCGCCAAGCAGGCCGACTGGATCGTCGCCAACGACGTCTCGGGCGACGTGATGGGCGGCGACGCCAACGCCGTCCACCTCGTCACCGCCGACGGCGTCGAGGACTGGCCGCGCCTCGCCAAGGCCGAGGTCGCGCGGCGGCTGGCGGACCGCATCGCCGAGGCACTGGCCGGGAGCGAGGCGTGACGGCGGAAGTTGCCATTGCCGTCGAGGTCATGGCCCATGCCGAGGGCCTCGCGCTGCCGACCTATGCGTCGGCGGGGGCAGCGGGGATGGACGTCGTCGCCGCCGTCGCCGAGGACCTCGTGCTCGCGCCCGGCGCGCGGGCGGCGGTGCCGACCGGGCTCAGGCTGGCGATCCCCGACGGCTACGAGCTGCAGGTGCGGCCGCGTTCGGGGCTGGCGCTGAAGCACGGGCTGACGGTGGCCAACGCCCCCGGCACGATCGACAGCGACTATCGCGGCGAGCTGATGGTCCTGCTCGCCAATCTCGGCGGCGAGCCGGTGACGATCGCGCGCGGCATGCGCATCGCCCAGCTCGTCGTCGCGCCGGTCGTCCGGGCGCGCTGGCAGCCGGTCGCGGCCGTCGCGATGGACACCGTGCGCGGCAGCGGCGGTTTCGGCTCGACCGGCACGTGAGGGACGACCAGCTCGACCGCTACGCCCGTCATATCGTCCTGAAGGAGGTCGGCGGGGCGGGGCAGCGTGCGCTGCTCGGCGCGAAGGTCGCCGTCGTCGGCGCGGGCGGGCTCGGCAGCCCGTGCCTCCTCTATCTCGCCGCCGCCGGGGTCGGGCGGATCACCGTGATCGACGACGATACGGTCGCCGCTGTCGAACCTGCAGCGGCAGGTGCTGTTCGCCTCCGCCGACGTCGGCCGGGCGAAGACCGCGGCGGCGGGCGACGCGCTCGGCCGGCTCAACCCCGACGTGCAGGTGACGACGCGGGCCGTGCGCCTCGACGCGGCCAACGCCGCCGGCCTGCTCGCCGGGCACGACGTCGTCGCCGACGGGTCGGACAGCTTCGCGACCCGCTTTGCGGTGAGTGATGCCGCGCACGCGCTGCGCATCCCGTTGGTCACGGCTGCGGTCGGGCCGTTCGAGGGGCAGCTGGCGACCTTCCGCGGCTGGGAGGCGGACCGGCCGTGCTACCGCTGCTTCGTCGGCCGCGACCCCGCCGGCAGCGACACGAGCTGCGCCGACCAGGGCATCCTCGGCGCCGTGGCCGGGGTCATGGGCAGCCTTCAGGCGCTCGAGGTGATCCGCCAGATAACCGGCTTCGGTCCCGACAGCGCGGGCAAGCTGCTGCTGTTCGACGCGCTCGCGCTCCGGATGCGGGCGCTCACCCTCGCGAAGGACCCGGCGTGCCCGGCGTGCGGCTCGCGCTGATCGTCGGCGAGGGGGCGGTGCCGGCGACAGCGCTCAGCCTCGCCGCCGCCGCCGCGGCCCTGGGGCGCGAGGTCGCGATCCTGTTCGACGGCCGCAGCGTCACCGCGCTCGCCGCGCCCGACGAGCGCGTGACCACGCTTCTCGAGCTCGGCGTGCGGATCGTCGCCTGCCAGTCGGGACTGGCCGCGACCGGCCTCGACGCCAGCCGCCTGCCCGCCGGCGTCGAGACCGGCGGCATGGTCGGCTTCCTCGCGCAGGCCGGCGACAGCCAGCTTCTGCTCGCCTGATCGGCCGCCGATCGCGCTTGCCGCGCGGCGCAATCCGGCCTAGTCGCGCAATACACTTACATGGACGCCCGCTCCCCCCGCTCCGCCCGCCGTGCGCCGCCCCGCGGGGGCGTCTCCGCATTCCTTGCCGGCACCGGCAAGGTCGTCGTCGCCGCGGTGCTGCTCGCGCTGATCGCGCTCGGCATTTCGGTCGCGGTGGCGATGGCGTCGCTGCCGAGCTTCGACGAATTCAAGAAGTCGCCCAACGGCCAGTCGGTCGAGATCCGCGGCGCCGACAACAGCGTCCTCGTCAGCCTGGGCCCGAGCTACGGCGAGTGGCTGCCCTATGCGCGCATCCCGCACACGATGACGGCGGCGATGATCGCGGTCGAGGACCGGCGCTTCTATTCGCACATCGGCATCGATCCCATCGGCATCGGCCGCAGCCTCGCCGTCGCCGGGCGCAGCGGCCGCTTCACGCAGGGCGCGTCGACGATCACGCAGCAGCTGGCGCGCAACGTCTTCCTGACGTCGAACCGCACCTTCGGACGCAAGATCCGCGAGGCGGTGCTGGCGCTGGCGATCGAGCGGCGCTTCACCAAGGAGGCGATCCTCGAGCTGTACCTGAACCGCGTCTACTTCGGCGGCGGCGCCTATGGCATCGACGCCGCGTCGCGCAAGTTCTTCGGCCACCCGGCCGAGCAGCTGAGCCTGCCCGAGGCGGCGATCATCGCCGGGCTGGTCAAGGCGCCGAGCCGCTACGCCCCGTCGGCCGACCCGATCGCCGCCCGCAACCGCGCCGCCACCGTCATCGCGACGATGGTCGAATCGGGCTCGATCACGCGCGGAGAAGCGGCTGCCGCCGACCTCGACCACCTGCGCTTCGCGCCGCAGGAGCGGCAGTCGGGCGTCCGCTATTTCACCGACTGGGTGCTGGCGCA
This sequence comes from uncultured Alphaproteobacteria bacterium, assembly GCA_963846485.1. Classification (GTDB taxonomy): domain Bacteria; phylum Pseudomonadota; class Alphaproteobacteria; order Sphingomonadales; family Sphingomonadaceae; genus Polymorphobacter_B. The sequence continues at coordinate 284,303 of CAWJWB010000008.1, forward strand.
GGTCGAGAACCTGACCGACGAGACGGTCGAGCCGCTGTCGGTGTCGACAACGCTCGACCCCGCCGGCCAGCGCGCCGCCGAAGCCGCGATCGCCGCCGAGGCCCCGCCGGGCACGCAGGGGGCGCTCGTCGCCATCGCCCACGACGGCGCGGTCAAGGCGATGGTGGGCGGGCGCGACTATGTCACGTCGAACTACAACCGCGCCGTGTCCGCCCGTCGCCAGCCGGGGTCGAGCTGGAAGCTGTTCGACTATACCGCCGCGATCGAGGACGGCGTCAATCCCGACGACACCATCGTCGACGCGCCGATCACCATCGACGGCTGGAGCCCGAAGAACTTCACGCCGGGCTTCGCCGGCACCGTCACCGTGCGCCAGGCCTTTGCCCGCTCGATCAACACGGTCGCCGTCCGCCTGGCGCAGCGGGTCGGCTTCGACACGGTCGCCGACGTCGCCCGCCGCTTCGGCATCACGACGCCGATCGACCGGCGGCCGGCGATGGCGCTCGGCGCGTCCGACGTCACCCTGCTCGAGCTGACGGGCGCCTACGCCGCGATCGCCAACCAGGGCGTCGAGGCGCGGCCCTATGGCATCACGAAGATCGCCACGGCCTCGGGCCGGGTGCTCTACACGCGCGAGGCGCCCGAGGCGCGCGTGCTCGTCGCGCCCTATGTCGCGGCGAAGATGACCGACCTGCTGCAGGCCGCGGTCGAAACCGGGACCGGGCGGAACGCCCAGATCGGCCGGCCGCTCGCGGGCAAGACGGGGACGACGAGCAGCAACAAGGACGGCTGGTTCATCGGCTTCACCAGCGGCCTGACGGCGGGCGTGTGGATGGGGCGCGACGATTCGAAGCCGGTGCCGGTGCTGCAGGGCGGGCGCGCGCCGGCCCGGGCGTTCGCTGCCTACATGGCCCGCGCGGTCGGCGGGACGCCGCCGGCGCCGCTGACGACCGACGTCGCCAGCCCCGATCTCGGCCTCGAGCCCGACGACCAGGTCTACGGCCTCGCCCCCGACAGCACCGCCCCCGGCGTCGCGGCCGACCATGCCGACGAGGTCGACCTCGACACGCCGCGCCGGCCGGCCCGCCCCGACCCGTACCAGGGCGACGGCGGCCAGCCGCGAGCCTATGCGCGCGAGCCCGACGCGGACCCGTACGCATCGCAAGTCCCCCGGGCGTCCGCCGCCGACCCGTATGCGACCGCACCCCGCGCCTACCCGCGCGACCCGTACCAGGACCGCCGGCCCGCACCGCGCGCGGCGGCGCGCGATCCGTCCGCCGATCCCTATGCCGCGCGGGCGCCGCGCGACGACGGCAGCGACGACCAGGCCCCGCGCCGCCAGCCGCGCATCGACGACCGCTGGCTCGACGAGACGCTGAACGGGCCGCCGCGGTAGGCAGGATCACGACCAACAGGAGGCGGATGTGAGACGATGGCTTGAGCTTCTGGCCGCGGTGCTGGCGCTGATCGCGGCGCCCGCCGCCGCCCGCGAGACCGGCTTCCTCAACCGCGTCGTCGCCATCGACGGGCAGCCGCACCGCTACGTCGTCTACGTGCCCGCCGAGCGGCCGGCCGCGCCGCCGCCCGTCATCCTCGCCCTCCACGGCGCCGGCGAGCGCGGCACCGACGGCCTGGCGCAGACCGAGGTCGGGCTCGGCCGCGCCCTGCGGCTGCACCCCGAGCGCTGGCCGGCGATCGTCGTCTTCCCGCAGGTGGTGCCGGGCCAGACGTGGCTCGACAACCGCCGCCTCGCCCTGGCGGCGCTGGCGAAGAGCGAGCGCGAGTTCCGCACCGACCCGCGGCGGGTCTACGCCCTCGGCCTGTCGATGGGCGGCAACGGCACCTGGGCGCTGGCGCACGACGACCCCAGGCGGTTCGCCGCCATCGTCGTCGTCTGCGGCTTCGCCGGGCCGCTCCGCGACTATCCCGCCATCGTCCCCGGCGGCCAGCCGACGCCGGAGGCGGCGCTGGCGCGGTCGATCGCCTCGGTGCCCGCCTGGATCGTCCACGGCGGCGCCGATCCCGTCGTTCCCGTCGCCGCCTCGCGCGACATGGCGGCGGCGCTGCAGGCCGCCGGCGGCGAGGTCCGCTACCGCGAGCTGCCGGGCGTCGGTCACGAGTCGTGGAACGACGCCTTCGCCGACCCCGACCTGCCCGCCTGGCTGTTCGCCCACCGCCGCTAGGCGGCCCACTCCGCGGCGACGACGGCGTCGGGGTCGCCGTCGCGCCGCTCCCCGCCGAGCCGCCGCCACGCCCAGACCGCCGCGCCGCGGACGACCGGCGCGGGGTCGTCGAGCAGCGGGGCGAGCGCCGTCCGCAGCGCGGGATCGCCGCTGTTCCCCGCCGCGATCGCCGCATTGCGCACCAGCCGGTCGCGGCCGATGCGCTTGACCGGCGAGCCGGCGAACAGCTGGCGGAAGCCGGCATCGTCGAGCGCGAGCAGGTCGGCCAGCCGCGGCGCGGCGAGCTCGGCGCGGGGCGCGAAGGCTCCGTCGCGCTGGCGCGACCCGCCCATCGCTTCGTGGGCGGCGCGGGCGAACTTGTTCCACGGGCAGACGGCGAGGCAGTCGTCGCAGCCGTAGATGCGGTTGCCGATCGCGGCCCGGAACTCGCGCGGGATCGGCCCCTTGTGCTCGATCGTCAGGTACGAGATGCAGCGCCGCGCATCGAGCCGGTAGGGCGCGGGGAAGGCGTCGGTCGGGCACGCGCGCTGGCAGGCATCGCACGAGCCGCACGCGTCGCGCGCCGGCCCGGTCGGCGCCAGGTCGAGCGTCGTGTAGATCGCCCCGAGGAACAGCCAGCTGCCGTGCGTGCGGCTGACCAGGTTCGTGTGCTTGCCCTGCCAGCCGAGCCCGGCGGCTTCGGCCAAGGGCTTTTCCATCACCGGCGCCGTGTCGACGAAGACCTTGAGCGGCGCGGGCGCGGCGGCGGCGAGCCAGCCGCCGAGCGCCTTCAGCCGCCGCTTGACGATGTCGTGATAGTCGCCGCCGAGCGCATAGACGCTGATCGCGCCCCGGTCGCCCCGCTCGGCCAGCCGCCGCGGATCGAGCGCCGGCGTATAGTCGACGCCGAGCATGACGACCGACCGCACGTCCGGCCACAGTGCGGCCGGCGCGGCGCGGCGGTCGGCGGTTTCGGCGATCCACAGCATGTCGCCGTGCATGCCGGCGTCGAGCCAGGCGCGCAGCCGCTCGCCGGCGCGCGGTGCCGCGGTGGCCGGGGCGATGCCGACAGCGGCGAAGCCATGCGCGCGGGCGGCAGCGCGGAGGCGGGTGCCGAGATCCTCCCCGGAACGCGGAGGGGGACCATCGCTCTTCCGCGATGGTGGAGGGGCAGCCCCAATGGCTGCGGTCTCCCGCCCCTGCCCCTCCACCACGCGCGGAAGACGCGCGCGGTCCCCCTCCCCGTTCCGGGGAGGAACTTCAGAAATCCAGCTTGTCATAGTGCGGCGGCGGCGGCAGGCCCTCCATCCGTTCGGCGAGCAGCGGGCGGAAGGTCGGGCGCGACTTCAGCGCCGAATACCACTGCCGCGACGGGTCGTGCCCGTCCCAGTCGATGCCGCCGAGATAGTCGGCGACCGACAGCTGCGCCGCCGCGGCGATGTCGGCCAGCCCGAACACCGGCCCGGACAGCCACCGCTTCCGGTCGAGCAGGAAGTCGAGATAGTCCATGTGCGCCTCCGCGGCCTTGGCCGCCCCGCGCACGACGCGGGCATCGGGCGCGGTGCGCTCGACCAGCCGCTTGAACATGCGCTCGGCGAGCAGCGGCACGCCGACCTCCGCGTAGAACTTGCCCTCGAACCAGGCGATCACCCGCCGCGTCTCCGCCCGCTCGGCGGCCCCCGAGCCGAGCAGCGGCGTGCGCTCGACCGTCTCCTCGAGATATTCGGCGATCGCCGTCGAAATCGGCGAGCACCACGCCGCCGTCCTTCAGCACCGGCGTCTGCCCGGCGGGGTTCAGCTCCATGAAGCCATCGCGCCGCTCCCACGGCCGCTCGGTCACGAGTTCGACGGGCACCGCCTTCTCGGCACACTGCAGGCGGATCTTGCGGGAGAACGGGCACAGCGTGAAATGATGGAGTTGCCACATGGGCGCGCACCCTAGCCGCGGCGGTGCGCCAGCGTCACGGCTTTATGACGATCCACGCCGGGGCATGGTCGCTCGACCCCGGCGCGGCGCGCGCGGCGCGGTCGACGCCTGCCGATTCGAGGCGCGCGGCGACGTCGGGGCTGAGCAGCAGGTGGTCGATCCGCATCCCGCGGTCGTGCGCGAAGGCGTCGCGGAAATAGTCCCAGAAGGTGAACATCGGCGTGTCTGGGTGAAGCGTCCGCAGCGAATCGGTCCACCCCTGCGCGACGAGCGCGGCATAGGCGGCGCGCGCCTCCGGCTGGACGAGCGCGTTGTCGGCGATCGCGCCCGGCCGGTAGAGGTCGAACGGCGTCGGCACGACGTTATAGTCGCCCGCCAGCACCACCGGCACCTTGTGGTCGAGCAGCCCGGCGGCATAGGCAGCGAACGCCTGGAGCCAGGCGAGCTTGGCGTCGAAGCGCGGCCCCGGCCAGGGGTTGCCGTTGGGGGCATAGAGGCCGCCGACCAGCACGCCGCCGACCGCCGCCTCGATGTAGCGGCTGGCCTCGGGCGTCGGATCGCCGGGGAAGCCCTTGCGCGTCAGCACCGGCTCGCTGCCGCGGGCGAGGATGGCGACCCCGTTCCACCGGCTCTGCCCGTGCCAGACCGCGCCGTAGCCCGCCTGCTCGAGCGCCAACGCGGGGAATCGCTCGTCGGGGCTCTTGAGCTCCTGCAGGCAGACCACGTCGGGCTTCGCCGCCGCGAGCCAGCCGAGCAGCGCCGGCAGCCGGCCGTTGACGCCGTTGACGTTGTACGTCGCGATCTTCACCCGACGCGCCAGCCGCCGGGGATCGCCGCGACCGGCAGCCCGCGCAGCTCGGCGAAGGTCGCGATCTCGCCCGCGGCCGAGGGATCGTCGGCGAGCAGGTCGACCGTCGCCGCTCCCTCCCGCAGCGCGCGGGCGAGCCGCACCACGGGCCACGGGCAGCGCCAGCCGCGCGCGTCGACCGTGACGGGCGGGGGCGCAGGCGGGGGCTGGTCGCCGGTCATGCCGCTGCCTAGCATGGCCGCCGACACCAAGGGGAGAGCGTCATGTTCGCGGACAACCTGCTCGCCGGGCAGAAGATCCTGGTCACCGGCGGCGGCACCGGGCTCGGCAAGTCGATGACGCACGCCTTCATGGCATTGGGCGCGGAGACGGTCATCTGGGGCCGGCGCGGCGGCGTGCTCGACGAGACCGCGACGGAGCTGCGCGAGGCGACGGGCGGCACCTGCACGCCGATGGCCGTCGACATCCGCAGCGGCGGGGCGATCGACGAGGCGATGGGAGCGGTGTTCGCCGCCGCGCCGCTCACCGGCCTGGTCAACAACGCCGCCGGCAACTTCATCGCGCCGACCGAGACGCTGTCGCCGCGCGCCTTCGACGCCGTCGCCGGCATCGTCGCCGCCGGCACGTTCAACACCACCGTCGCCGCGGGCAAGCGCTGGATCGCGGGCGGGCACCGCGGGTCGATCGTCTCGATCGTGACCACCTGGGTGTGGAACGGCGGCCCGTTCACCGTGCCCTCGGCGATGTCCAAGGCCGGCGTCGCGGCGATGACCCAGAGCCTCGCCGTCGAGTGGGGCCGCCACGGCATCCGCGCCAACGCCATCGCCCCCGGCCCCTTCCCGTCGAAGGGGATGAGCGACCGGCTGATGCCCGCGCCGCTGGCCGAGAAGATCGGGACCAAGGGCGCCGCCTCGATCCCGCTCGGCCGCTGGGGCGAGCTGTCGGAGCTCGACAACCTCGCCGTCTTCCTGCTGTCGGGCGGCTGCGACTATCTGACCGGCGCGGTCATCCCCATCGACGGCGGCCAGTGGCTCGTCTCGGGCGGCAACTTCGCCAATCTGACCGCGCTCGACGCCGGCGACTGGACGGGCATCCGCGAGGCGATCGCCGCGACCAACGCCGCCGACCGGGCGCAGCGCACGGCGTGAGGCGGCTCCGCCGGAACCCGTGTCGATCTAACGGGTTGCGAGTTGCGGCGCGGAGGAACTGGGTGACCGCTACGTACCACCGCGCCTGAACCGTGGCGGACCGCTCCAGTCGCCATCCGTCGCGCTCTTTCCGGCCGGCCAACGGCGACGCCCGGCCAACGCCGACGGCACGGTGGCTCCGGCGGCGGAATCGGCTACAGCGCGGCCATGGCTCCCCTGTCCCACCGGCGCGCGCTGGCCTTCATCTTCATGACGGTACTCGTCGACGTGATCGGCTTCGGCATCGTCATTCCGGTGCTGCCGAAGCTCATCATGGCGCTGTCGCACGTCGGCATCGGCGAGGCGGCGCGACTCGGCGGCTACCTGATGTTCGCCTATTCGGGCATGCAGTTCGTCTTCGGACCCATCCTCGGCGGGCTGTCGGACCGGTTCGGGCGGCGGCCGATCCTGCTGTTCAGCCTGGCCGCATTCGGTTGCGACTATCTGCTCATGGGCTTCGCGCCGACGCTCGCCTGGCTGTTCGCCGGGCGCATCGTCTCAGGGATCGCCGGCGCGTCGTTCAACAGCGCCTATGCCTATATCGCCGACATCACGCCGCCCGAGCGGCGGACGCAGGACTTCGGCCTCCTGGGCTTCGCCTTCGGCATCGGCTTCATCGTCGGGCCGGCGATCGGCGGGCTGCTGGCCGGCTACGGCACGCGGGCGCCGTTCTTCGTCGCCGCAGGGCTGGCGCTGGCCAATGTCGTCTACGGCTTCTTCGCCGTCCCCGAGAGCCTGGCCCCGGAGGCGCGGCGGCCGTTCGACTGGCGGCGGGCGAACGTCTGGGGCTCGCTGACCCGCCTGCGCCACCTGCGGCCGGCGGTGCTGACGCTGGCGACGGCGACCTTCCTGTGGAGCTTCGCCCAGATGTCGCTGCAGGCGACGTGGAACTACTACACCATCGCCCGCTTCGGCTGGAGCATCCGCGCGGTAGGCTGGTCGCTCGCCGCGGTCGGGGTGTCGGCGATCATCGCCCAGGCGGTGCTGACGCGGGTGCTGGTGCCGCGCTTCGGCGAGCGCCGGCTCGTCGGCTGGGGGGTGCTGAGCGCGGTTATCGGCTACGTCGTCTACGCCGCCGCCAGCGAGGGGTGGATGATGTACGCCGGCATCGCCATCGGTACGCTCGGCGGCATCGTCTATCCCGCGCTGCAATCGCTGATGTCGGGCGAGGTCGGGCGCGACGAGCAGGGCGAGCTGCAGGGCGCGGTGTCGAGCCTCGTCAGCCTGGCGGCGATCGCCGGGCCGCCGGTGATGACGCAGGCGTTCGCCTTCTTCTCCGCCCCCGACGCGCCGGTCCGTCTGCCGGGCGCGGCGTTCGTCCTGGCGGCGCTGCTGGCGAGCGGAACGCTGGTCCTGTTCCGCCGCGCGATGGCGACGCGCTGACGACGGCGCGGACCCGACCAGGGCCGCGCCGTCGCCCCGTCGTCAGGCCGCGACGGTCTTGACGCGGCGGCGCAGCGAGGCGCCGATTAGGCCGAAGCCACCGAGCATCATCGCCCAGGTCGCCGGCTCCGGCGTGCCGGTGACCGGCGCGTCGTTGACGGTGAAGCGGAGCACGGCAGGGCCGCCAGCCGTCTCGCCATAGGCCAGCTTGAACGAGTACAGGCCCGCCGTCGGCGCATTGACGGTGAACGGCGTGTCGACCTCCGACGTCGGCCCCGGCTGGTCGATGACACGGCCGATGCCGGCGATGTCGAGCTGGAGACCGTCGTCATGCGGCACGACGAACGAGTTCGCGCCCGCGTTCAGGTAGGTCGAGCCGGTGAACAGGAAATAGGTGTTGTTGAGCGTCGCGCCGGCAACCGCAGGGCTGAGGCCGGCCGGGTTGTTGAGGAAGGCACCGACCGTGAAGTTATTGCTGTCGTTGACCGGGGCATCGGTGAAGTTGATCGCCCCGACGTTGACCGTGGCGTCCGCGGTCAGGCTGTTGGCCTGGGCGATGGTCGCATCGGCGGCGGCCCCGGGCTGGTTCGTGTAGATGCTGACCATGATCGCGGCGTTGGCGGCGATCGGCGTGATCAGCGCGGCAGTCGCGAGAGCAACGAAAGTTTTCAAGCCCATAAAAAACTCCTTCGGCGAGGTCCCCCCGCCGAAGGAGCAAGCAAGCTCTATGCCATTCGACCGACGTTCAAACGATCCAAAAGCTTAACCTTTCGCGATCGCAACGAATTGATGCCGTGTGTAAAATCGGCCGACAGTCGGCCGTCAGATCCGCCCCATCAGGACCAGGATGATGACGATGACGACGATGATGCCGAGGCCGCCCGACGGGCCGTAGCCCCAGCCGCTCGAATAGCCCCAGCTCGGCAGGGCACCGATCAGCAGCAGGATCAGGACGATCAGCAGAATGGTGCCAAGGCTCACGAAGGGTCTCCCAGAAACGGTTACGGCTCCTTAACGCCCGCCGGCCGTAACGGTTGCGCCGCTTCGTCCCGCTGCTTAAGTCGGCGCGATGCTGACCGTGAATGCTGCGCTGACGCGCCTGACCGATGCTCTTGCGGCGGCGCGCGCAGCGGGGGCCGATGCCGCCGACGCGATCTATGTCGGCGACGCCTCGACCTCCGTCAGCGTGCGGTTGGGCGCGCTCGAGGACGTCGGCCGGTCGGAGGGCGAGGAGGTCGGCCTGCGCGTCTTCGTCGGCCGCCGCTCGGCGAGCGTGTCGTCGTCGGACCTGTCGCCGGCGGCGCTGACCGCCGTCGTCGAGCGCGCCGTGGCGATGGCCGGCCAGGCGCCCGAGGACGACTTCGCCGGCCTCGCCCCGGCCGACCTGCTGCAGCGCGGCGACGCGCCCGACCTCGACCTCGACGACGGCGGCGACCCGAGCGCGGAGGCGCTGCGCGACCTCGCCGCCGCGGCCGAGGATGCCGCCCGCGCCGTGCCCGGCGTGACCAACTCCGAAGGCGGCGGCGCCAGCGCCAGCCGCGGCATCGTCGCGCTGGCGACGAGCGGCGGCTTCGCCGGCGGCTACCGCGCGACGAGCTACGGCGTCTCGGCCAGCGTCATCGCCGGCGACGGCGGCAGCGGGGGCGGGGGCATGGAGCGCGACTATGCCTATCACAGCGTCCGCCACGCCGCCGACCTCGATCCCGCCGAGGCGATCGGGCGCGAGGCGGGCGAGCGGGCGGTGCGGCGGCTGAATCCGGCCAAGCTCGGCACGCAGGCGCTGCCGATCGTCTTCGACCCGCGCGTCGGCGGCTCGCTGCTCGGCCACCTCGTCGGCGCGATCACCGGCAGCGCCGTCGCCCGCGGCACGAGCTTCCTGCGCGACTGCCTCGGCACGGCGATCTTCGCGCCGGGCATCACGATCCGCGACGAGCCGCACCGCCGCCGCGGGCTGCGCTCGCGCCCGTTCGACGGCGAGGGGCTGCCGACGCGCGACCGGGCGCTGGTCGACGGCGGCGTGCTGACGACGTGGCTGCTCGATTCCGCGAGCGCGCGGCAGCTCAAGCTGACCCCGACCGGCCATGCCGCGCGCGGCGTCGGCGGCCCGCCGGGAGCGGGCCCTGCGAACCTGCACCTGGCCGCGGGCACGACGACGCGCGCCGACCTGCTCAAGGGCATCCGCCGCGGCCTCTACGTCACCGAGCTGATCGGCATGGGCGTCAACGGCCTGACCGGCGACTACAGCCGCGGCGCCAGCGGCTTCCTGATCGAGGACGGCGAGCTCGCCGGCGCCGTGTCGGAGGTGACGATCGCGGGCAATCTCAAGGACATGTTCCGCGCGCTGACGCCGGCCGACGACCTCGTCTTCCGCTATGCGACCAACGTCCCGACGCTGCTCGTCGAGGGCATGACGCTGGCCGGTGCCTGAGGCGGGCGGGCGCGACCGGTGACGGACCGCGCCGCCGACCTCTCCCTGCTGGTCGAGGCAAGCGCGGCGGCGGCGGCGGCGGCGCTCGCCGTGTTCGACGCGGGCGGCGTCCGGCGCTGGGACAAGTCGCCGGGCAACCCGGTCAGCACCGCCGACCTCGCCGCCGACGCGCAGCTGAAGGCGGCGCTGCTCGGCGGCCGGCCGGACTATGGCTGGCTGTCGGAGGAAACGGTCGACGACGCCGCGCGCCTCGCCTGCCGCCGCGTCTGGGTCGTCGACCCGATCGACGGCACGCGCGACTTCATCCGCGGGCGCAGCGGCTGGGCGGTGTCGGCGGCGCTGGTCGAGGACGGCGTGCCGGTCCTCGCCTGCCTCGCCGCCCCCGCCCGCGGCCAGCTGTTCGTCGCCGCCGCCGGCGGGGGCGCGACGCTGGACGGCAAGCCGCTCGCGGTGTCGGGGCGCGCCGAGCTCGCGGGCGTCCGCCTGACGATCGACCCGCCGAGCCTGACCGCGCCGCTGTGGCCCGAGCCGTGGGACGCGGTCGCGGTCGAGAAGCCGAACAGCCTCGCGCTGCGCATGGCGCACGTCGCCGCCGGCGTCGCCGACGGCTTCATCGAGGGGCGCACCGTCCACGAGTGGGATGTCGCCGCCGCTGCGCTGATCGTCGCCGAAGCCGGCGGCCGGGTCAGCGACCGCCACGGCCGCCCGCTCGCCTTCAACAAGCCCGACCCCGCCGTCGTCGGCCTGGTCGCGGCGACGCCGGCGATCCACGCCGAGCTCGCCCGCCGGCTCGACGGCGGTGTCCGCGCGTTCGAGGCTGCGCGGCGGACGATCTAGCCGGCCGCCGTCGCGGGAGCGTCAGTAGCCGCCGAGTTCGCGCGGGCGCAGCGGGCGGATCGACGAAATCTTGTCGTCCATGCCGATCTCGCTCAGCCGCGCGATCGAGTGGTCGACCCGCACGCAGCGGCCGCGGAAATCGTCGTCGGCGCAGACCAGCCAGACGCCGGAACGGATGCCGATCGAGCTGATCTTGTCCTCCATGCCCGTCGGCCCGAGGCGGCGGACGGGATGGTCGAGCATGATGCTGCGCCCGCGGAAGTCGTCGTCGACGAAGAACTCGGCCTGGGGCCGGCCGCGATAGTCCGGACCGTAGCCCGGCTGACCGTACGGCGCCTGGCCGTAGCCGGGCTGCGGATCTTGATAGGGTCGCCCATTGCCGGGCAGCGGGCCGTAGCCCTGCTGAGCGGCGGCGGAAGCCGCAAGCATAACGGTGACTGCCGCCAGCGTCGCGAACATCTTCATCGGCCCTCCTCCTCCGGCGCGAGTGGCGGAACGCCGAGCCGCGCCAGCTCGATCTTCATGCAACGGTCCATGACGACCTGCAATCCGGCCGCTTCGGCGCGCGCCGCCGCCGCCTCGTCGACGACGCCCTGCTGCAGCCACACCGCCTTGGCCCCGACGGCGATCGCCTGGTCGACCACGGCCCCAGCCTCGCTCGACTTGCGGAAGACGTCGACGATGTCGATCGGATCGCCAAGCTGCGCCAGCTCGCGCCAGACGAACTCGCCGTGGATATGCTCGCCGGTGATCTGCGGGTTGATCGGCAGGACGCGGTAGCCGTGGTCCTGCAGCGCCGCCATGACGTGGTTCGACGCGCGCTCGGGCCGGTCGGAGATGCCGACCAGCGCCACCGTGCGGGCGCGCGCGAGCAGGTCGAAGATCTCCGCGTCGGTGGTCAGCGGCATGGGCGCTCTTTCCCGGTCGTGTCGCGGCAACAACCCGCCAGCCGGCACGACCGTTCCGCCGGCGCAGCGAAGCGCCCGCCGGTGCCGGGGCACCACGGGGGCGGAGGCGTTCGGGCCCTTGCTTCCGGTCCTGGTCCCGTTCGGTCGCAACGGGGGGATCGACGGCAATCGGCAAGAGGACGTGCGGGGGCCGGCGGGACCCACGGAGCGAACGCGGGGCCGGGTTTGGCCGGAAGTACGCCTGGATGGCCGGGTGCGCAGCCACGCGCATTGTCCGGCACCCGCACGTCGTCAGGTGCGACCGCCCCGGTGACCCCCGGCGCCGTCCCACCCCGCCGGCGGGAGCTTACCCGCCGGACGACCCCGCGCTACGCGGCCGTTCCCTACATTGGAAGCCGCGGCCGGCCGCTGTTGGAAAGGTCGCGGCGCCGGTGTGGCCGAAGGGCACCCTACAGGCCGAGCGCCGCCGCCACCTGGTCCGCGAGCGCCAGGAACGCCGCTGCCGACCGCCCCTCGCCCGCCGCCGGCGGGGTACCGCCGTCGGAGGCGAGGCGGAGGCCGAGGTCGAGCGGCAGCTCGCCGAGGAAGGCGACGCCCGCCGCCGCCGCCGCCGCGCGCGCGCCGCCGTGGCCGAAGATGTCGTGCTCGTCGCCGCACGACGGGCAGACGAAGCTCGCCATGTTCTCGATCATGCCGACGATCGGCACGCCGACCTCGGCGAACATGGCGATGGCGCGGCGGGCGTCGATCAGGGCCAGGTCCTGCGGCGTCGAGACGATGACCGCGCCGGTGGGTTTCAGCTTCTGGGCGAGCGTCAGCTGGATGTCGCCCGTGCCCGGCGGCAGGTCGACGACGAGGACGTCGAGCACGCCCCAGTCGCCCTGTTCGACCATCTGCGTCATCGCCGACGCCGCCATCGGCCCGCGCCAGATCACGGCCTTGGCCGGATCGGTCATCATGCCCATTGACAGCGCCTTGATGCCGAAGGCCTCGGCGGGGACGAGGCGCTTGTCCACGACCTGGCCGCGCCCCGACAGCCCGAGCAGCGTCGGCACCGACGGGCCGTAGATGTCGGCGTCGAGCAGGCCGACGGCATGGCCGCGGCGGCCGAGCGCGACCGCGAGGTTGACGGCGACGGTCGACTTGCCGACGCCGCCCTTGCCGCTCGCCACCGCGACGACGGTGCGGATGCCGGCGACCGGCGAGGTCCGCAGCGCCGGCCCGCGGCCGCGCTCGGCGGTGGTGGCGATGGTCACCGCCGTCGCGCCGGCGCGGCGGGCGGCGAGGTCGACGGCCGCGTGCAGGCGCTCGGCGGCACGCTGGTCGAGCCCGTCGAGGGCCAGCACCAGCCCGGCACTGCCGTCGCCCTTGGCGACGAGACCGGCGGCGCGGCCGGTGGCGACGACGTCACCGCCGCCGGCAGGATCGGCGACGGTCGCCAGGGCGGCGGCAAGGGCTTCGCGGTCGATCAAGACGGCTCCTCAACGGTCGGCCGGGGGACGCGGCGGCGCGTCCCTCGCAATCGGCTGAACGCTTCCGTATATAGGTGCCCATACACACGCAATTTGCGAACGGACGCGATGCCCTGGACCTTGAACAACGACAGCTCCGGCGGCAACCCGTGGGGGAGCGGCGGGTCCGGCGGGGGTTCCGGCGGCCCGAAGAGCCCGTGGGGCGAGGCGCCGCCGCGCCGGCCCACGCCGCGCGGGCCCACCGGTCGCGGCGACATCGACGACTTCCTCCGCCGCGGCCAGGAGCGGCTGCGCGGTACTCTGCCCGGCGGCGGCGGCCAGCTGGCGCACATCCCGTGGCTGCTCGTCGCGGTCGTGATCCTGGCGATCTGGCTGGTCGCGACCGCGACCTACCGCGTCCAGGCGCAGGAGCGGGGCGTCGTCATGCGCTTCGGCAAATATGTCGAGACGACCGGCCCCGGCATCCACCTGAAGCTGCCGGCGCCGATCGACACCGTCGTCCTGCCCAAGGTCGAGCAGGTCAACTCGGTCGACATCACCGGCGGCGAGGGCGCATCGGAGAACCTGATGCTGACCGGCGACCAGAACATCATCGACATCGCCTATGCCGTCCGCTGGAAGATCCGCAATCCCGAGCTGTTCCTGTTCGAACTCGCCGAGCCCGAGCAGACGATCCACGAGGTCGCCGAGGCCGCCATGCGCGCCGAGATCGGCCGCGCCACGCTGAACGACGCCATCGGCCCGCAGCGCGCGCAGATCGCCGAGCAGGTCCGCGAGCGGATGCAGGAGATCCTCGACAGCTACCGCGCCGGCATCGACATCCGCGGCGTCGACATCAAGCAGGCCGACCCGCCCGCCGCGGTCAAGGACGCCTTCAACGACGTCTCGGCGGCGCAGCAGGACGCGGTGCAGGTGATCAACCAGTCCAAGGGCTACGCCCAGCAGCTGCTGGCAGTGGCGCAGGGCTCGGCGGCGCAGTTCGACGCGGTCTATGCCCAGTACAAGCTCGCCCCCGAAGTCACCCGCAAGCGCATCTATCTCGAAACGATGGAGAACATCCTGTCCAAGGTCGACAAGACGGTGATCGAGCCGGGCAACGTCCAGACGTACCTGCCGCTGCCCGAAGTCAAGCGGCACAGCCTTCCCGTGCAGGCGAAGTAACATGGCGCTGTCCCGCACCGCCCTCCTGTGGCTGATCCTGCTGTTCGCCGTCCTGCTCGTTGCCTCGGCCTCGCTCTACACGGTGCCCGAGACCAAGCAGGCGATCGTGCTCCGTCTCGGCAAGCCCGAGCGCATCGTCAACGCCTATGACGCGCGCGCCCGCTTCGGCGACACCGACGCCGGGCTGACCGCCAAGGTGCCGTTCATCGAGAACGTCGTCTACATCGACAAGCGCGTGCTCGACCTCGACATGCCGCAGCAGACGGTGCTGTCGACCGACCAGCTGCGGCTGGTGGTCGACGCCTTCGCGCGCTTCCGCATCATCGACCCGCAGCGCATGTACCAGACCGTCGGCAGCGAGGAGAACGTCAAGGACGCGCTCGCCCGCATCCTCGCCTCGCGCCTCAGGAACGAGCTCGGCCGCCAGCCCTTCGCGGCGCTGCTCTCGCCGGAGCGCACGACGCTGATGGAGGACATCAAGGACAGCGTGAACCGCCAGGCGGCGCAGTACGGCGTCACCATCCTCGACGTGCGGATCAAGCGCGCCGACCTGCCGACGGGAGCGCCGCTCGAGGCCGCCTACACGCGGATGAAGTCGGCGCGCGAGCAGCAGGCGCTGACGATCCGCGCCGAGGGCAACAAGCAGGCGCAGCTGGTCCGCGCCCAGGCCGATGCCAATGCGGCGCGCATCTACGCCGATGCGTTCGGCAAGGACCCGCAGTTCTACGCCTTCTACCGGGCGATGCAGGCGTACCGCGAGACGTTCAAGGACAGCAACTCGACGATCGTCCTGTCGCCGAACAACGAGTTCCTGCGCGAATTCGAAGGCCGCGCGGCCAAGTAAGATGAACTGAAAACAACGAGCGCCGCTGCCTTGATTCCTTATTGCCTGTTGCCGAATTGCATCGCATGGCCCTGTTGACAGGGCGACACGACACTCCAGGAGACCGACCCCCGTGCGTATTCTTCGCAGCGTCATTCCCGCTCTCGTTCTGGTCGGCGGGGCCGCCGCGGTTCTGATGCCCGCCGGCGCGCAGATCGCCACCGCACCCGGGGCGGCGCCGCCGGCACAGAACGCCGTGCCGGCACAGATCGACACCGGCCCCATGCTCGCCCCGCGCAGCTTCGCCGACCTGACCGCCCGCCTCGCGCCGGCGGTGGTCAACGTCTCGACGACCCAGAAGATCGAGATCGGCCACGGCCTGCGCGGCGGCGCGCCGTCGAGCCTCGAGGAGCTGTTCCGCCGCTTCCAGGAACAGCAGGGCGGCGCCGACGGCGGTGACGGCGGCGGCGGCGGCGGCCAGCCGGCGACGCGCGAGGCGACCAGCCTGGGCAGCGGCTTCATCGTCGATCCCTCGGGCTATATCGTCACCAACAACCACGTCATCTCGGGCGGCGAGCCGGGCTCGCCGGCGTCGAAGCTGCCGGTCGAGACGATCACCGTCACGCTCGCCGACCGCCGCGAGTTCAAAGCGCGGGTGGTCGGTCGCGACGTGCTGTCCGACCTCGCGCTCCTGAAGATCGATGGCACCAACCTGCCCTACGTCAAGTTCGGCAACAGCCAGGCGGTGCGCGTCGGCGACTGGGCGATCGCCATCGGCAACCCCTTCGGCCTGGGCGGCACGGTGACGCACGGCATCATCTCGGCGCTCCACCGCAACATCCAGTCGGGGCAGTACGACCGCTACATCCAGACCGACGCGCCGATCAACCAGGGCAATTCGGGCGGCCCGCTGTTCGACATCAACGGCAACGTCATCGGCATCAACACGGCGATCTTCTCGACCAGCGGCGGCAACGTCGGCCTGGGCTTCGCCATCCCCGCCGAGCAGGCGCGCCCGGTCATCGAGCAGCTGATGAAGAGCAACGGCGGCCCCATCCGCCGCGGCTATCTCGGCGTGCAGATCCAGCCGGTCACCGGCAGCATCGCCGAAGGCCTCGGCCTGCCCAAGGACCACGGCGAGATCGTCGCCTCGGTCGAGCCGGGCGGCCCGGCGGCGAAGGCCGGCATCAAGCAGGGCGACGTCGTCGTCCGCGTGGCGAACCAGGACGTCACCTACGAGAATACGCTGAGCTACATCGTCGCCAGCGTGCCGCCGGGCACCCGCGTGCCGATCGGCGTCGTGCGCAACGGCAAGCCGCTGACGCTCGAGGCGACCGTCATCCAGCGGCCGAGCGAGATCGCGCTGCGCGGGCCGACCGTCGGCTCCGACGACAGCGACACGCCGGCGAAACCGGGCGTCGTCCCCGGCGCGGCGGCGGCGAAGGCGAGCCTGGGCATCACGCTGACCCCGCTGACGCCCGCGGTCCGCGCCGAGCTCAAGCTCGACGCCAATGTCAGCGGCGTCGTCATCGCCGGGGTCGACCCCGACAGCGACGCGGCGAGCGAGGGGCTGCAGCGCGGCGACGTCATCCTGTCGATCAACCAGGTGCCGACGCCGACGCCGGCGGCCGCCGCCGCCGTCGTCGCCGAGGCGAAGAAGGCCGGCCGCGACACGGTGCTGATGTTCGTCCAGCGGGGCACCAGCCGGCCGCTGTTCATCGGCGTCAAGCTGATCGGGAAGTAGCCCGCAGGCGCTTCGTCGCAGCGGGAGGAACGCTTTGCGTTTCTCCCGCTGCGACGAAAGTCGCCCAGGGCCGGTCGGCGGGTCGGGCGACCTCAACGCCCGAACCCGTCCGACGGCGCGGCTCCGCCGCGTCGCCCCCTCCGCTTCATCATATGGCCCTCCCCTTCCGCCCCTCGACTCCCGCCGCTATCACCCGTCGATGACCTACGTTCTCGACGACCAGCAGCGCACGGCCGAACGCTGGTTCCAGCAGCTGCGCGACGACCTTTGCGCCGCCTTCGAGCGGCTCGAGGACGAGGGCGACGGCCCCGCGCCTGCCGGCCGCTTCGTCCGCACGCCGTGGGAGCGGCCCGATCCGTCCGGCGTGCCCGGCGGCGGCGGCACGATGGGGGTGATGAAGGGCCGCGTGTTCGAGAAGGTCGGCGTCAACACCTCGACGGTGTACGGCACCTTCAGCCCCGAGTTCGCCAAGGCGATCCCGGGCGCCGAGGACGACCCGCGCTTCTTCGCCACCGGCATCAGCCTCGTCGCGCACATGGCGAACCCGCACGTGCCGGCGGTGCACATGAACACGCGCTTCCTGACCACCACGCGGCGCTGGTTCGGCGGCGGCGCCGACCTCAATCCCGCGCTCCCCGTCGACGCCGACACCGCCGACTTCAAGGCCGCGTTCAAGGCGACGTGCGACGCCCACGGCGCGGACTACTGGGACCGCTTCAGCGCGTGGTGCGACGAGTATTTCTTCGTGCCCCACAGGAACCGCCACCGCGGCGTCGGCGGCATCTTCTACGACCGGCTGGAGGGCGATTTCGCCGCCAACCTCGCCTTCACCCAGGACGTCGGGCGGACGCTGCTCGACGTTTTCCCCCGACTGGTCCGGCGGCACATGGCCGATCCGTTCACCGAGGAGGAGCGGGTCGCCCAGCTGCGCTACCGCGGCCTCTATGCGGAGTTCAACCTCGTCTACGACCGCGGCACGACCTTCGGCCTCAAGACCGGCGGCAACACCGACGCGATCCTGATGAGCCTGCCGCCGCTCGCGCGCTGGGACTAGGGCTCGCCGAGCATCCGGTACACGGTCGCCGTAGCCACGGCGCTGACGACCGCGAAGACCGCCGCGACGGCGCCGTCGAGCGTACTGGCGAGCAGCGCGCCGACGCCCTTCGCCCCCGCCGACGCGAGCGCGGCCGCCACCCCGGCGCCGACCGCGCCGACGGCCGCCGAGACGACGATGAACCAGCCGAACAGCAGGAGCAGGAAACCGATCGCGCGCCAGCCGTTGCCCTGGCTCAGCGCCCAGCCGCGCTCGACCGCTGCGACCGGCCCGGCGCCGTCGAGCGCGAGCGGCACCGCGGGCAGCAGCCGCCCGGCGACGTAGAGGCCGGGCAGGATGAGCAGCAGCAGCGCCGGCACGATCGCCAGCGCCGCCAGCCCCTGCACGGCGACGAGGAGCGGCCACAGGCGCAGCGCCGCACCGAGCGCCTCGCCGACCGAGGGCTGGCCGCCGCCCCGCCGCCGGTCGAGCGCCAGCCGAATGACCACGGCCTGGGCGACGAGCGCGATCAGCCCTGGCACGACGAGCAGGATCAGCACAAGCTGCGGCGTCATTTCCGCCGGCGTCTTGGGCAGCGGCGGCCCGAAGCGGTCGATCAGGACGTTGGGCAGCAGGACGAACGCCGCCGCCACTGGCCAGACCAGCGGCAGCAGCGCGCGCGTATCGCCGATCGTCTCCCGCCAGAGCCGGGTCAGGTCGAGCGGCCGGTTCACCCGCGCGTCAAGCGGCGCGGGCGACGCCCTTCTCCGCCACCATGGCCTGGAGCTCGCCCGACTGGTACATCTCCATCATGATGTCGGAGCCGCCGACGAACTCGCCCTTGACGTAGAGCTGCGGGACGGTCGGCCAGTCGCTGAAGCTCTTGATGCCGCTGCGGACTTCGGGATCGGCGAGGACGTCGACCGTCTCGTACTCGACGCCCAGCCGGTCGAGAATCTGGATCGCCGTCGACGAGAAGCCGCACTGCGGGAACAGCGGCGTCCCCTTCATGAACAGGACGACGTCGGTGCCGCCGACGAGGCCGGCGATCTTGCTGTGGATGTCGCTCATGTCGAAACTCCTTGCGAGACGGCATGCGGGGCTGCCGTCGTCAGTTGCAGCGCGTGGAGGACGCCGCCCATGCGGCCGCCGAGCGCATTGTAGACGAGCTGGTGCTGGCGCACGCGCGGCAGCCCGGCGAAGGCGGCAGCGACGACGTGCGCGCGGTAATGGTCGCCGTCGCCGGCAAGGTCGGTGATCGTCACCTCGGCCCCGGGCAGCGCGGCGACGATCGCCGCCTCGATCTCGGCCGCCGCCATCGGCACTACGAAGCACTCCGGGCGAGCATCAGACGTCCATGATCTGCTGGCGAGCTGCAGCCAGCGTCGCCGCCATCGCGGCGCGGACCTCGTCTTCGCCGATACCAAGGTCGCGTGCGGCGAGGTCGGCGACGACCTTCGTCAGCACGCCGGCGTGTCCTGCCTTCTCGAACTCGGCGTGGACGACGGCGCGAGCATAGTCGTCGGTCGCGTCCGGCGTCAGGCCGAGCTTGCCTGCCGCCCACTGGCCGAGCAGCTTGTTGGCGCGCGACGCGACGCGGAATTCGATATCGGCGTCATGGCTGAACTTCGCCTCGAACCCGGCTTCGCGCTCGTCGAACGTGGTCATGGGCGGTGTGGTCTCCGATCGCGCACTGCAACTAGATAGAGGGGCGCGCGGCGGCGTTCAACGGGCGTTATGGACGGCGTACCGGTGCCGTTCACGGTGAGCGGTGCATAAGGAGTGCAGGGCAGCCCGCCCTCAGCAAGGAACTCCGTCATGCGTCACCTCATTCTCGGTCTCGGCGCGGTCGCCGTGGCCGCCGGCAGCATCGCCGGTGCGGCGACCACCGCCTTCAAGGGTGCCGAGCTCGTGCCGCTGGCCAAGGTCACTCTCGCCGCCGCCACCGCGACCGCCCTAGCGGCCCGGCCCGGGACGATTACCGACAGCGAGCTCGAGAAGGAAAAGGGCGGCAGCGGCCTGCGCTATTCGTTCGACATCACGGCGGCGAAGAAGAAGTTCGAGGTCGGCGTCGACGCCCAAACCGGCAAGGTCCTCGAGAACAAGGCGGAGGGGCCGAACCCCGACTGACGGCCGCGATGGACACGGGCGCATTGTCAGTTCCCCGTCCCCGCGCTATATCCGGACTCCAGCCCCGGCCGCGCGCGATCCCGCCCGCGCCGGGGCGCTTTCTTTTGACGGCACGGAGCAGCGGCGCTCCGTCGCCGCCGACGACCGAGGGAGGACGACGCCCATGTCCCGCCGCCGCCAGATCTACGAGGGCAAGGCCAAGATCCTCTACGAAGGCCCCGAACCCGGCACGATCATCCAGTATTTCAAGGACGACGCCACCGCCTTCAACGCGCAGAAGAAGGGCACGATCAGCGGCAAGGGCGTGCTCAACAACCGGATCTCCGAGCACCTGTTCACGATGCTGGGCACGATCGGCATCCCGACCCACTTCATCCGCCGGCTGAACATGCGCGAGCAGCTCGTCCGCCAGGTCGAGATCGTGCCGATCGAGGTCGTCGTGCGGAACGTCGTCGCCGGCAGCCTCGCCAAGCGCTTCGGGCTGGAGGAAGGCACGACCCTGCCGCGGACGATCCTCGAATATTACTACAAGGACGACGCGCTCGGCGACCCGCTGGTCACCGACGAGCACATCAGCGCCTTCGGCTGGGCGAGCCAGGACGAGATGCACGACATCGCCGACATGGCGATCCGCATCAACGACTTCATGGCCGGGCTGTTCGCCGGCGTCGGCATCCGGCTGGTCGACTTCAAGCTCGAGTTCGGCCGCCTGTTCGACCAGGAGTTCAGCCGCATCATCCTGGCCGACGAGATCAGCCCCGACGGCTGCCGCCTGTGGGACATGAAGACCAACGAGAAGCTCGACAAGGACCGCTTCCGCCAGGACCTCGGCGGCGAGGTCGAGGCGTACCAGGAGGTCGCGCGCCGTCTCGGCCTGCTGCCCGAGGGGTCGGTATCGACGGTCCTCGACCTTGACGAGCATCGCAAGGCGCGAGGTAAGTAGTCGCCGCCTAATGCGCGTGCTGCGCCGGCTTCTGTTTGAACACCAGCAGCAGTAGCGCCATCGCCCCGATCAGCACCCCCGACGCGAGAAAGCGGCTGAAGTTGAGCCCGCCGTGGGCGACAGGCTTGTCGAGGAAGTCGCCAACGACGGCACCGAGCGGCCGGGTCAGGACGAAGGCGGTCCAGAACAGGGTCGTGCGCGAAATCTTCGTCCAGTAGTAGGCCGCGGCGACGAGCAGCAGCGCGCCGCCGAAGACCAGCGCGCTCCCGCCGTAGCCGAGCCCGTTGCTGTCGGCCATCCAGTCGCCGAGCGCGGTGCCGAGCGTCTGCGAGAACATGATCGTCACCCAGTAGAAGATCTCGGCGCGCGGGGTGCTGACGCTCTCGACCGACACCGTGCCCATCGTCCGATACCAGACGAACAGCGACGCAAGCAGCAGCGCGAGCAGCAGCGACGCGCCGCCAGGATAGCCGATGCCTAGGGAACGATCGACATAGTCGGCGATCGTCGTGCCGACCGTCGTCGTCGCGACGATGGTGATCCAGTAGATTAGCGGATTGAAGCGGCTTACTTTGATCTGGACGCCGACGGCAACCGCAAAGACGACCGCGAAGATCGCCGTGCCAATCAGATAGCCGAGGTTAAGCGACATCGATACGGCGTCGCCGCCAGTTTCGCCGAGGGTCGTCGCGAGGATCTTGAGCGCCCAGAACAACAGCGTGACCTGCGGCACCTTGCTCGCGACGTGTTCGGGGACAGCGGGGTCGCGCATGATCGGTCCACTTCACGGAGTTTGGTATCGCAACGCATCAGAAGCGCCGGGGTTCGACTTGCCCGATGCCGCTTCCCGCCGTAGATCGCAACCATGAAAGCCCGCGTCACCGTGACCCTGAAGACCGGCGTCCTCGATCCGCAGGGTCGTGCCATCCACAATGCCCTCGAGGGGCTGGGTTTCGCCGGCGTCGCCGACGTGCGGCAGGGCAAGCTGATCGAGCTCGACCTCGCCGACGGCACCAGCCACGCCGACGTCGAGGCGATGTGCCAGGCGCTACTCGCCAATCCCGTGATCGAGAACTACCGGATCGAGCTGCTATGAAGTCGGCCGTCGTCGTCTTCCCCGGCTCCAATTGCGACCGCGACCTCGCGGTCGCGCTGCGCGAGGTCACGGGCACCGCGCCGGCGATGGTCTGGCACCGCGACACCGACCTGCCGGAGGGCCTCGACCTGATCGCCCTGCCCGGCGGCTTCAGCTACGGCGACTATCTGCGCTCGGGCGCGATGAGCGCGCGGTCGCCGGTGATGCGCGCGGTGGTCGAGGCGGCGAACGCCGGACGTGCCGTGCTCGGCGTGTGCAACGGCTTCCAGGTGCTGACCGAGGCGGGACTGCTGCCGGGAGCCTTGATGCGCAACGCCGGGCTGGACTTCGTCTGCCGCGACGTGACGCTGACGGTCGAGAACAGCCAGACGGCGTTCAGCGCCCGCTACGACGCCGGCGAGACGATCCGCATTCCCGTCGCCCACCACGACGGCAACTATACCGCCGACGAGGCGACGCTCGACCGGCTCGAGGGCGAGGGCCGCGTGGTCTTCCGCTATGCGGAAGCCGTCAACGGCAGCGCCCGCGACATCGCCGGCATCGTCAGCGCGGGCGGCAACGTCCTCGGCCTGATGCCTCACCCCGAGCGCCTGATCGACGACGCGCTCGGCGGCAGCGACGGCCGGCGGATGTTCGAGGGACTGGTCGCGGCGCTGGGCTAGACCCGCCCCTCACACCCGCGTCGTGAACGGGTCATACCCAACGCCCCGGTCGAAGACGTCGATCCCCTCCGCCGCCTTGAACCAGGCGACGATGCGGTAGGTGACGGGTGTCAGGATCACCTCCCACAGCACCTTCAGCGCATAGTTGGTCAGCAGCACCTGGATGACGAGGCTCGTCTCCCACACGCCGAGGAAGGCGAGCGGGATAGAAGATCAGGCTGTCGACCCCCTGCCCGACGACCGTCGAGCCGATCGTCCGCGTCCACAGCATCCTGCCGCCGGTCCACAGCTTCATCCGCGACAGCGTCACCGCGTTGGCGATCTCGCCGGCCCAGAAGGCGGCGATCGAGGCGAGGAAGATGCGCGGCACCTGGCCGAAGACGCTGGCGAGCGCCGCCTGCCCGGTCCAGTCGGCGGCCGGCGGCAGGCTGACGACGACCCAGCTCATCCCCGCGGCGAACAGCGACGCGGCGAACCCCGCCCAGACGCAGCGCCGCGCGCGGGCGAAGCCATAGACCTCGGTCAGCACGTCGCCGAGCACATAGGACAGCGGGAAGAACAGGATGCCGGCGCCGAACTTGACCTCGCCGAACACGGGCAGCGTCACCACCGCCGGCTTGCCCGCGCCGATCAGGTTCGAGCAGATCAGGATGACGACGAACGCCGCCATGGCGAAATCGTAGAAGCGCAGGGTGCGGCCGTGGAGCGCGCCCGCGTCGACGGCGACGATGCCCGCGCTCACCGCGAACCCGCGCGGAAGTTGACAAAGGTCATGCCATGCACCCCCCGGACCCGCCACCGCGCGCCGCCCGAACTCCCGGCGGCGGCACTTGCACGGGCGACGTCGAGGCGGAGGCGGGGCAGGCGGAGCGGCGACATGCCCGCACCCTAGCCGCGCGCGAGCGACGTAGGACAGCGATAATTGCCGCAGCCGGAACGATCGGCCTTGCCGGCGCCGCGCTCCGGGTGCGAGATCGCCGGCGGGAGGACCGGCATGGGCGTGACGCGCAAGGTGGCACTGGGGGCACTGGCCGTAGCGGCGACGGCGACGGGCATCTGGGTGCTGAGCGACTATCGCGCCTGGGCGGCGCTGACCGGGGGGTCGTGGCGCGACTGGCTGGCGGCGCGGACGCGGCGGCCGGGCGCGACGCCCGGGGACGCGGGCGACGAGGCGCCTGCGTCCGACACGCCCGCACCAAGCGCGTCCGAGACACCGGGTGACGTTGCAGCGCAGCACGGTTCGCCATAGGCTGCGGCTCCGCTCGGGGGCTTCGAGCGCGCAAGGGGTGCAGCCATGCTGAAGTTCGTCGCCGCCATCGCCGTCATCATCGCCGCGCCGCTCGCCGCGCAGACGGCACCGCCAGCCCCGCCGGCACCGCCGGCACCCCCCGCCGCGCCGGCGCCGCCCGCACCGCCGGCGGCCCCGGCGCTGACGCCCGAGCAGATCGCCCGCGATCCGCGGATGATCGCCGCCATCCGCCACGCCAACCTGACCGCCGACGCCAAGTGCGGCGACGTCGGCGGCTTCGTCACGCTCGAGGAGAAGGCGCGCGGCCGGACGTGCCGCCGGCACATGGTCGAGGCGGCCAAGCTCGACGCGGAGAGCGAGATCACCGGCCACTAGCGCCGGCGTTCTTCTTTCGTTCGCTTCGTGCTAGACTTGGCCCGTGGCCGAGTCGCTCCCCCTCCGCTGGCTGTACCTCGACCTCAACAGCTATTTCGCGAGCGTCGAGCAGCAGCTGAACCCCGCGCTGCGCGGGCGGCCGGTCGTCGTGGCCCCGGTCGACACCGACGCGACCAGCGCCATCGCCGCCTCCTACGCCGCCAAGGCCTTCGGCATCCGCACCGGCACGCCGATCTGGGAGGCGAAGGCCAAGTGCCGCGACCTGGTCATCGTGCCGGCGCGGCACGAGGAGTACGTCCGCTTCCACCACCGCATCATCGCCGAGGTCGAGCGCCACGTGCCGGTCACTGCCGTCTGCTCGATCGACGAGGTCGCCTGCCGCCTGTGCGACAACGAAAATGCGCCGGCGCAGGTCGAGGACCTCGCGCGGCGGATCAAGGCGGGCATCGCCGCCAATGTCGGCGAGGCGCTGACCGCCTCGATCGGCGTCGCGCCGAATCGCCTGCTCGCCAAGATGGCGGCCGACATGGAGAAGCCCGACGGGCTGACCGTGCTCGACGCGCGCACCATCGCCCCGCGGCTGAAGGCGCTGCAGCCGTCCGACATCCCCGGCATCGGCCGCAACATGGAGCGGCGGCTGGCCGCGGCGGGCGTGGTGACGATGGAGCGGATCCTGAGCCTGAGCGTGCGCGAGGCACGGCAGGTGTGGGGCAGCGTCTGGGGCGAGCGGCTGCACTGGCTGCTCCAGGGCCACGACCTGCCCGAGCGCGCGACCGAGCGCCGGACCATCGGCCACAGCCATGTCCTGGGGCCGGAGAGCCGCGCCCCCGACCGCGCGCGCCTCGTCGCCCGCCGCCTGTGCGTCAAGGCGGCGACACGGCTGCGGCGCATGGGCTGCCGCACATCGCTCGTCGTGCTGTCGGTCAAGGGCGAGGGACAGGCCGGCGACGCCCCGTTCGTCAGCGGCCGAGCGGGCAGCGGCTGGGCCGGGCCGGTCGCGGCGCGCCCGGGCGGGCGCTGGTCGCACGGATCACGGCTGGTCGCGGCGCAGGACAATTTCACGCTGCTGGGCGTGCTCGACACCCTGTGGACGCGGATGCGCGCCGAGCTGCCCGACCCGCGTTACCGGCAGGTGGCGGTGACCTTCCTCGAGCTGAGCGATGCGGCGGCGACCCAGCTCGCCCTGTTCGACGGCGGCCCCGCCGTGACGCCGGCGACGGAGGCGCGGCGGCTGGCGCTGTCGACCGCGATCGACCGGATGAACGCGCGCTTCGGGCGCGACGCGGTGACGATCGGGCACGACGCGCGCGGCGCGACGCGGAGTTCCGGGCCGAAGATCGCGTTCACCCGCATTCCGGAACTGGCGGAGTTCGTGGAGTAGAGGGGGACATGCGTTAGCTCGCCGCGCATATGGGAGGGCGCTGTTTGGCTGAGGGGTGGACGATGATCGTCACGGCACTGTTCCTGCTCAGCGCTTCCGTAGCGCCAACCCTCGACCAGATCACGACCCTTGCGCCGGGTGCCGCTGGCGAGGTGATCCTCGCCGGGCGCGATCATCGTGCCGTGGTGAAGCTCGACCTGCGACCGACGGCGGCACCAATGCCTTGGCCCACGAAGGAGGTCTGGTTGACAGAGGTGCCAGCGCGAGAGCGGCGCGGCTGTGTTCGCTATGTCTGGGAAGCAATGTTCGACAGGAAGCCCGAAACCGAAACGGCTTCCGCCGGCCTTGGTCAGGTTACCAGGAATACCGAGATCGCGCTGCCGACGGCGCAA
Source organism: uncultured Alphaproteobacteria bacterium (assembly GCA_963846485.1). GTDB lineage: Bacteria > Pseudomonadota > Alphaproteobacteria > Sphingomonadales > Sphingomonadaceae > Polymorphobacter_B. Next base: position 310,404 of record CAWJWB010000008.1, read on the forward strand.
GGCTGTCCAGCGGACGGCTACGCTCACATCAACCCCGGTATTTCGCCAAGCCAAGGCTTTTCGATGCTCGCCCGGCTGACTGCGATCCGCACCGCCCGGACACCCGACCTTAGCTGCGTCGACGAAACGCAGTCAGGGCTGTGTAGCGCGCCGCAGCGGGTACGGCACGCCTTGGCCGGAACACCGGTGCAGCTGACGTTGGACGGCAGCACCGTGCGTATTTACCTCGATCAGCACGAACCCGACAGCCCAACCTACTTCGAGGTGCGAATCAGCACGACCGGTCCGCTTCGGGCAACCCTGCGATGGGCGTACATACCGCCGTTCTGATCGATCGTTCGTGCCCGGCATCACCCTCGGCCAGCCGCCCGGCCGTGACGCTGGCGACCGAGGCGCGGCGCCTCGCCCTGTCGACCGCTATCGACCGGATGAACGCGCGCTTCGGCCGCGGCGCGGTGACAGTGGGGCACCACGCGCGGGCTCAGAACGCGAAGCGGAGTCCCGCCTCGAGCGCGTGGATGCGCAACCCGTCGATGTGGACCCGGCCGAACTGCGCGACGTCGGTGCTGACGCCGGGCGTCGCGAAATAGCGGTAGCCGAGCGTCGCCGTCGTGTGCGGCGCGAGCGCTACGCCGACGCCCGCCATCAGTTGATAGGCGAACCCGGTGCGGCTGCCGCTGACCGGGCCGAAGCTCGTCACGGGGCCGAGGTACGGGAGGCCGACCGCGCTGACGCCGCGCGCCCGGAAGCGGCTGATGCCGATGCCGCCGCCGACATAGGGCTTGAGCGGGCCGAAATGGAAGGCGGGGTCGATGTAGGCGTTCGCCATGCCCGACAGCGCCGATGCGCGGCCCGTTCCCTGCAGGTTGAGACCGAAGCCACTCGCCCCGCCGACGCCGCTGTCGCGGTAGCTGCCCTCGAGCTCGCCGCGGATCGGCCCGATCGTCGTGCCGACCGCCAGCGTCAGCGCATAGCCGTTGTTGAGTCGGCCACGGATCCCGGCGTCGGTGGTGATGTCCTCGGGAAAGGTCACCCCGGCGGTTCCGGCGACATAGGCGGCCGACTGCGCGTGAAGCGGGGTCACGACGAGCAGGGCACCGGCAGTGGCGGCAACGGTCTTCAGATAGTTGGTCATCAACATTCTCCGCGTGATATCGGGATAGTGACGTCGATTACGAATTTCCCGTAGCAACGCGTCGATATTGGCAAGTTCCCACCGTTCTTGGGCAAAGTTGTTTGCTGTGGCTTTGAGGCAACGCGAAGCCGTAACGACCACGATCTCGGTCGGAGTCGTTACAGTTACGATACGGATACAGTGAGTCAACTTGGGCGATATTGGCGACGGCGGAGGATTTAGCGAGGCGCGTGTGCTTCAGCCGCGCTGAGCGGTCCCAGGGCAAACGCCGTCCGGTCGATCGCATAGACCAGGTGGCGCACTTCCCGCCCGGCCATCTCGGCTTGGTCAACGCGGTCGGTCAGGACGGCGCCGATCTTCTCCATCGCGCGCCTCGAGCGCAGGTTGGTGTCGCCGACGAGGAAGATGGCGCGGTCGAACGCCTTCAAGCGCGTGGGCGACCATCAGCGCCTTGACCTCGCGGTTGGTCGCGCCGCCCCAGTGGCTGCGGGCGAGGAAGGTCCAGCCGATCTCGACCTCGCCGGCTCGCGTTCGCCCATAGTCGTAGCGCGACGACCCGATCACCGTGCCGGTCGCCCGGTCGGTGATGACGAGCGCGCCGCCGCTCGCCAGGCCTTCGTCGAAATAGCGGCGGAAGACCGGCTCCTGCCAGCGGTCGTGCGCCGGATGGCCGGCCCAGATCGCCGGATCGCTGACGCGACGGCGAACAGCGCGTCCCAGTCGTCCTCACGGAGCGGGCGGAGGGAGACGGTCAGGCCCGCAAGCGTCGGCTGCCTGTCGATCATCGCCTTCCGTACGAAGCGCCGCCGCCCGCCGCAACCCGGCCGCCATAACCCCCACCCGCGCGGCGCACCGCCGGGGCGAGCGCGCGGTTCCGGTGCGCCGCCATCAGTGCAGCTTCAGCTTGGGCCGGATGATGGCGTTGACGTGGCCGACCAGGATCATGAACGCGCCCCGCAGCCAGCCGTGGATCGCGATCAGGTGCATGCGATACAGCGAGACATAGACGAAGCGCGCCAGCCGTCCCTCGACCGCCATGCGGCCGCCGACGAGGTTGCCCATCAGGCTGCCGACGGTCGCGTAGCGGGCCAGGCTGACAAGGCTGCCGTGGTCCTGATACATGAACGGCTTCAACGGCTTGCCGGCGATCATCGCCCGGATGTTGTGGAAGGCGATGTCGGCCATCTGGTGCGCCGTCTGCGCCCGCGGCGGCACCGGGCGCTCGGCGCCAGGGGGCACGTAGCTGGCGCAGTCGCCGATCGCGAAGATGCGGTCGTCGCGCGTCGTCTGCAGCGTCGGGCGGACGACGAGCTGGTTACCTCGCGTCGTCTCGAGCCCGCCGATCTCGTTCAGGAACGGCGCGCCCTTGACGCCGGCGGCCCAGACCATCAGGTCGGCGGAGATGAAGTCGCCGCGCTTGGTGCGGATGCCCTCGGCGGTCGCCTCAATGACCATCTCGTCGGTGCAGACGCGGACGCCGATCGCTTCCAGTTCGCTGCGGGCGGCGTCGGCGAGCTTTTCGGGGAGCGCGGGCAGGATTCGCGGGCCCGCCTCGACGAGCACCGTGCGCAGGCGCGACGAATCGAACGTTTCCAGCCCGTACATCGCCAGGCTGTCGGCCGACATGTGAAGTTCGGCGGCGAGCTCGACGCCGGTGGCACCGCCGCCGACGATGACGATGTCGACCGTCGCGTTGGTCGCGGGATCGGCCGCCATCTGCCGCGACACGCGCAGGCACTGGTGGAGCAGCTTGCGGCGGAAACGGTCGGCCTCGGCGCGTTCGTCGAGGAAGATGCAGTGTTCGCGCACGCCGGGCGTGCCGAAGTCGTTCGATACCGAGCCGACGGCGAGCACGAGATAGTCGTAGCGGATGCGGTGGCGGCCGACGATCTCGACCCCGTCCTCGACGATCGGCGCGATGACGATCTGGCGGCGCTCGCGATCGATGTCCTCGAGCGCGCCGTCGAAGAAGCGGTAGTCCCAGCGCTGCGCGTGCGCGCGGTAGCCGACTTCGTCGAGGTTGGCGTCCAATGACCCCGCCGCGACCTCGTGCAGCAGCGGCTTCCAGATGTGCGTCTGCGCCTTGTCGACGAGAATGATGTCGTAATCGACCTTGCCGAGCGCGCGGCCGAGCTTGGCCACGAGCTCGAGCCCGCCGGCGCCGCCGCCGACGACGACGATCTGCGTCTTCAGTCTCGTCGCGTGGTCCATCGCGCCCCCTGCCGCCACTGTAGCAGCGGGCGAGCCGATGTCACCGTCCGTCGGCCCGCCGCTCAGTAGAAGAAGCGTTCCTCGACGATCTTGCCGTCGCGCATGGTGTAGAGCGCGACCTCGTCCATCTGGATGCGCTGGCCACTTTCCTTGTTGGTGATGTCCATCGTCCAGCGAATGGCGATCCGGTCGCCGTTGACGTAGGGGCCGCTGGTCGTCGTGCCGTGGACCTCGTGGTTGGCGTACCACCAGGCGCTCTTGCCCTCGACCGCCTGCCGGCCCTCGAGCCGCGCCATCGGGCCGTCCATCGCCTCGATCGAGACGACGTCGTCGGCCCAGTATTTCTCGCCGATGTGGAAGTCGCCGGCCTTGGTCATGGCGACCATGTCGGCGGCGATCGCGCGGATGTCGGTCATGTCAGTCGCTCCCTGTCGAGTTCGAACCAGAACATAGCAGAAACATTGTGTCGGGGGAATGACAGTCGGAGGCGGCTTCGCTATGCCCGCGGGCATGACCGAAACCGCCCCCGAGATCACGCCGCAGATCGTCGCCGACCACGGGCTGGACCCGGCCGAATACGAGGCGGTCGTCGCCAGCCTGGGCCGCACGCCGAACCTGCTCGAGCTCGGCATCTTCTCGGTGATGTGGTCGGAGCACTGCAGCTACAAGTCGAGCCGGCGCCACCTGAAGAAGCTGCCGACCGAGGCGCCGTGGGTCATCTGCGGCCCCGGCGAGAACGCCGGCGTCATCGACATCGGAGTCGACGGCGAAGGCCGGGGGCTCGCCGCCATCTTCAAGATGGAGAGCCACAACCACCCGAGCTTCATCGAGCCCTACCAGGGCGCGGCGACCGGCGTCGGCGGCATCCTGCGCGACGTCTTCACGATGGGCGCGCGGCCGGTGGCGAACCTGAATGCGCTGCGGTTCGGCGACCCTGCGGCTCCCCGGATGAAGCACCTGATCAAGGGCGTCGTCGCCGGCATCGGCGGCTACGGCAACTGCGTCGGCGTGCCGACCGTCGGCGGCGAGACCAACTTTCATCCGGCCTACAACGGCAACATCCTGGTCAACGCGATGACGGTGGGCGTCGCGCGGACCGACAAGATCTTCTATTCGGCCGCCGCCGGGGTCGGGAACAGCGTCGTCTATGTCGGCTCCAAGACCGGGCGCGACGGCATCCACGGCGCGACGATGGCGTCGGCCGAATTCACCGAAGGCGACGAGGACAAGCGGCCGACGGTCCAGGTCGGCGACCCCTTCACCGAGAAGCTGCTGATCGAGGCCTGCCTCGAGCTGATGGCGTCGGACGCGATCGTCGCCATCCAGGACATGGGCGCGGCGGGGCTGACCTCGCTCGAGCGTCGAGATGGCGTCGAAGGGCGGCGTCGGGCTCGAGCTCGACATGGGGACCGTGCCGTGCCGCGAGGAGGGCATGACGCCCTACGAGATGATGCTGTCGGAGAGCCAGGAGCGGATGCTCATGGTCCTGAAGCCCGGGCGCGAGGCGTTCGCCGAAGCGATCTTCCGCAAGTGGGAATTGGACTTCGCCGTTATCGGCCGCGTCACCGACACCGGGCACCTGGTCCTGAAGTGGCAGGGCGCGACGGTCGCCGACATCCCGCTGGCGCCGCTCGCCGACAAGGCGCCGAGCTACGACCGGCCCGCGCTCGACCCCGACGCCTACCGCGCCTGGGCAGGCGTCAAGCCGCTGACCGACGTGCCGGAATCGACCGACCTCGCCGCCGACCTGCTGAAGCTGATGGCCTGCCCCGACATCGCGTCGAAGCGCTGGATCTGGGAGCAGTACGACCACATGGTCGGGGCCGACACGGTCCAGCGTCCCGGCGGCGACGCGGCGGTGGTGCGGGTGCACGGGACGCGGAAGGCGCTGGCGATGACGACCGACTGCACGCCGCGCTACTGCTACGCCGACCCCTATCGAGGGCGGCAAGCAGGCGGTGGCGGAGGCGTGGCGCAACTTGATCGCGGTCGGGGCGAAGCCGCTGGCGATCACCGACTGCCTCAACTTCGGCAACCCGCAGCGGCCCGAGATCATGGCGCAGCTGGTCGGCTGCATCGAGGGCATGGCGGAGGCGTGCCGCGCGCTCGACTTCCCGGTCGTGAGCGGGAACGTGTCGCTCTACAACGAGACCGACGGGACGGGCATCCTGCCGACGCCGGCGGTGGGCGCGGTCGGGCTGATCGACGATTATGCGAGGACGATGACGATGGGGTTCAAGGCGCGAGGGGGAGACGATCATCGTCGTCGGATGCCGCAGCCAATTATCTCGGCCAGTCGCTTTGGCTGCGCGAGGTCCACGGCCGTGAGGACGGCCCGCCGCCGCAAGTCGATCTGCCGGCGCACGCCGCGACGGGCGCGCTGATCCAGGCTTGATCGCCGATGGGCTGGTCACGACCGTCCACGACGTCGCGGACGGCGGGATCGCCGTTGCGGTCACGGAGATGGCGCTTGCCGGCGGCCTTGGCGTTTCCGACATCGACTTCGATCCCGACGGTCGGCCGCCGGGCGCCATCCTTTTCGCCGAGGACGCAGGGGCAGTTTGTCGTCGGTACGCGCCGAACGCGACTCGGTGATCTGCGGCCCGGCTTGGGGAAACTCCGCATGCAGCTGATCGGCCGGACCAATGGCGACGGCGTGGTGACGATGACGCTCGACGACCGCATCGAGTTGGTCAACCTCCCCCTCACCGACCTCCGCGCCGCGTACGAGGGCACCCTCCCCGCGATGATGGCATCTGCCACATGATCTACGGCGACGCCGGCACCTACGCGCTGCTGGCGCTCTCCGGCGCACTGCTGTGCAACTGCATCCCCCACCTCGCCGCCGGCCTGCGCGGCGAGGCGTTCCCGACCCCGTTCGCCGACCCGCCGGGACGCGGGCTGTCGTCGCCGCTGCTCAACTTCCTGTGGGGGGCGGCGAACCTGTCGATCGGGCTGTGGCTGCTGCCGCGGCTCGACCTCGTCGACCCGCGCTTCGGACGCGTCGCCGTCGCCCTCGGCTTCGTCGCCATCGGCTGCTATCTTGCCGTCCACTTCGGCCGCGTGCGGGGGGAAGATTGAGCGACGACGGTCTGCCCGAACTCGACGCCGGCATCCCCGATCACGCACCGTCGTGGCGGACGCGGCTGGCAGGGCGGTCGTTCAGCATCGCCGAGCACCTGCTGCTCGTCGTCATCGCCGCGATGACGCTCGGCGCGGCGGCGACCGAGATCTGGCGCGTCGTCCAGGTGCAGGAGATCAACCTCGCCGACATCCTGCTGATGTTCCTCTACACCGAGGTCGTCGGCATGATCGGCGTGTTCTACACAGGCAAGGGCAGCGCCTTCGTGTATCCGATCTTCATCGCCATAACCGCGCTCGCCCGGCTGATCGTCCTGCAGGGGAAGAACATGGCGCCCGAGAACATCGTCTTCGAGGCGAGCGCGATCCTGCTGCTGGCGCTGGCGGCCGCCATCATCGTCCGCCTGGGGAGGCACGCATGATCTCGCTCTACACCGCGACCATTCCCGCCTTCCGCCAGATCGTCGCGGCGACCCAAGGCGTCGTCGCCAAGGGCGAGGCCTTTGCCGCCGAGCGCGGGATCGAGCCGGCGACGCTGGTCGAGGCGCGGCTCGCCCCCGACATGCTGCCCTTCGGCTATCAGGTAAAGTCGCTGCGCGACCACAGCGTCGGCGCGATCGAGGGCGTCCGCCGCGGTCATTTCTCGCCGATCCGCGACGGCATTCCGACCGACTTCGCCGGCATGCACGCGGTCCTGGCCGAGGCGAGCGCGACGCTCGCCGCGCTCGACCCGGCCGAGATCGACGGCTTCGTCGGCCGTGACATGGCGTTCCTGATCGGCGACCGGCGGATCGACTATGCCGCCGAGGACTTCCTGCTGTCGTTCAGCCTGCCCAACTTCTACTTCCACGCCAGCATCGCCTACGGCCTGCTCCGCGCCGCCGGCGTGCCGATCGGCAAGCGCGACTGGATCGGCCGCCCGCGCTTCAGGGCCGCCGGTACGGCGTGAAATCGCCGAGTTCGGCGGTCGCCACCGGCGCGGCCGAGTTCTCGTTCAGAAGCTTGACCGGCTCGCCGCGGCACAGGCGCGGGGCGGCGGGAGCGATCAGGGGCGTAATCCCGTCGTGGACGAAGCCCTTGGCCGAGGTGACGCGGTTCAGATAGACGACCCCGCCGGTCCTCATCTCGAAGACGAAGCCGACCCCGGACACCAGCCGCACCGCGTCGATGTCGAGCCGGTCGATGCACGCGACCGGCTCCCCCGCGACACGGCCGGCGACGAGCGCGTCGAGGCGGTCGGCAGGCAGCGCCGCTGCTGGGCCGGCGGGCAGCGCCGCTGCCGGAGCGGCGAGCAGCAGGCAGGCGGCGACCGCGCGCCTCACGCGAGGTCGCGCGCCGCCTTGAGCACCGCCTCGGCGTGCCCGGGGACCTTGACCTTGCGCCAGACCGCGGCGATCCGCCCGTCGCGGTCGATCAGGAACGTCGCGCGGTCGATGCCCATGTACTTCTTGCCGTACATGCTCTTCTCGACCCACGCGCCATAGGCCTCGACGACCGTGCCCTCGGGGTCCGCGGCGAGGTCGATGCCGAGGTTGTGCTTGGCGCGGAACTTGGCGTGGGCGGCGACGCTGTCCTTCGACACGCCGATGATCGTGGTGTCGGCGGCGGCGAATTCGGCCGCCAGACCGGTGAAGGCGATCGCCTCCGTCGTGCAGCCGGGCGTGTCGTCCTTGGGATAGAAATAGAGCACGATCTTGCGCCCCTTGAGCGCAGCGAGGCTGGCGGTGCCGCCGCCGTCGGTCGGCAGGTGGAAATCAGGGGCGGGATCGCCAGGGTTCATGGGTCGGGCTCCGTCTCCAGGATAGCGCTCCATGCCGCACGAACCGCCGCCTTGGCGAGTCCCACCGCGGCCTCGGCGGCGACGAAATCGTCCGCGCCCGCAGCCTGCGCGAGGAGAGCGCCGACCGGAGCGGCGAAGCGCCGCGGCACCGCGCCCGCGGTGACGAGGCGCAGCACGCCGAGGACGCGGGCAAGGGTGTCGTGCGCCGCGACCAGCGCCGCCGGCAGGTGACCGGCGCTCACCAGCCGTCCGGTCGCGGCGCGGAGGTCGGGCGTGAAGGCGGTCCGCTCGCGCAGCTGGAGGAAATGGACGAGGAACTCGAGGTCGACGAGGCCGCCGCGCGCCAGCTTGACGTCCCACGCACCGCCGCCGGGCTTGGCGGCGGCGATGTCGCGCCGCATCGCCAGCACATCGGCGCGCAGGGCGAGCGGATCGCACGCGCGGTCGAGGATGCCGGCGATGATCTGCTCGACCTCGCTTCCATCGTCGGGGGTCTGCGGCAACGACGCGGGCGCGGCACAGCGCCATATGCTCCCACGTCTCCGCCTCCTCGGTCTGGTAGCGGGCGAAGCTGGCGACCGTCACCGCCAGCAGCCCCTTCGCCCCCGAGGGTCGTAGCCGCGTGTCGACCTCGTACAGCGCTCCCGCCGCCGTCGGCACCGACAGCGCCGCCGTCAGCCGCGCCGCCAGCCGCTGGAAATAGACCGTCGCGCCAAGCGGCCGCGCCCCGTCCGACGCCGCATCGTGGTCGCCGGTGAACAGATACACGAGGTCGAGGTCGCTGGCGTGCGTCAGCGCCCGCCCGCCGAAACGGCCGAGGCCGAGCACGACCAGCCGCCCGCCGGGGACGCGGCCGTGCTGCTCGGCGAAGTCGTCGGCGACCGCCGCCGCCAGCACCCTGACGCCGGCATCGGCGACGGCGCTGAGGTCGGCGGCGACGGCAAGTGGGTCGCGCCCTTCGATCAGCTGCGCGCCCAGCTGGAAGCGGCGCTCGGCGGTCCACAGGCGCACCCGGTCGAGCCGCTCCTCGGCACTCCCCGTGGCGACCGCCCGCAGCTCGGCGAGCAGGGTCGCCGTGTCGGGCAGGGCTGCGAAGCTGTCGGCGGCCAGCAGCGCGTCGAACAGCGCCGGCCGCCGGGCGAGCGCGTCGGCCAGCACCGGCGCGACGCCGAGCAGCCGGCCGAACAGCGGCAGCAGCTTCGGATTGGCCGCGAGCAGCGCGAAGAACTGCACGCCGGCCGGCAGTGCGGCGAGGAAGGCGTCGAGCCGCGCCGCCGCGTGCGCCGTGTCGCCGGCCTCGCGCAGCGCGCGCAGCAGGTCCGGCAATACCGCCTCGAACCGCCGCCGCGCCTCGTCGCTACGCAGCGCCCGGTAGCGGCCCGACCGCCACGTCGTGACCAGCGCCGCCACGTCGCCGCCGAGCCGCTCGTGCGCGAGCCAGGCCTTCAGCGCCGCGGGCTCTGCCGAAATCGCGGGCGCCGCCGCCCCGGCGTCGGCGATCAGCCGGTCGTAGCGCGCCGCGACCGCTCCCGAGTGCCGCCGCAGCTCGCGCTCGACGCCCGCCCAGTCGCGACCGTCGAGCGCCGCCACCGCCCGCCGCGCCGCTGCCGCCTTCGGCACCGCGTGCGTCTGCGCGTCGTCGATCATCTGCACGCGGTGCTCGAGCGTGCGCAGGAACCGGTAGGCGTCAGCCAGCAGCGCCGCGTCCTCGGCCGCGATCCGCTCGGCCGCGGCCAGCGCGGCAAGCGCGGCAAGCGTTGCCGGTGCGCGGAGGGCAAGATCGCGGCCGCCCCAGATCAGCTGGTGGATCTGGGCGAAGAACTCGACCTCGCGGATCCCGCCCCGCCCGCGCTTGAGGTCGTAGCCCGGACCGACCGCCTGCCCGCTGGCGAAATGATCGCGGATGCGCAGGCTGACCGCCTGGATGTCGCGCACCGCCGTCCAGTCGAGGCTGCGCCGCCAGACGAACGGGCGGATCGCGGCGAGGAACGCCTCGCCCAGGGCCACGTCGCCGGCGCAGGCGCGGGCGCGGATGAAGGCGGTGCGCTCCCACGTCTCCGCCTCGCTCTGGTAATAATGCTCGGCCGCCGCGACCGAGAGGGCGATCGGCGTCACTTCGCTCATCGGCCGCAGGCGGAGGTCGACGCGGAAGACGATGCCGCCGGCGGTGTCGGCCATCAGCGCGACGACGCGCCGCGCGATGCGGACCGCCGCGTCGGCCGCCTCCTCGCGTGGGCGCAGCGGCAACGCGGCGGGGTCGTAGAGGAAGATGAGGTCGACGTCGGACGAATAGTTGAGTTCGTGACTGCCGAGCTTGCCGAGTGCGATCGCCGTAAAGCCGGCGTTGGGCACGTCACCGGTTCCCGCGGGGCGGCGCTCGGCGAGCGCGGCGGCGATGCTGAGGTCGAGCGCCGCGTCGGCGAAGGCGGACAGCGCCGCCGTCACCCGCTCGAGCGGCCACGCGCCCGAAAGATCGGCGAGGGCGACGACCAGCGCGAGATCGGCCTTCGCCACGCGCAGCCGCTCGGCGACCGGCAGCGCGGGGTCGAAGGCCATGGCGGCGGCCAGCGCCGCGTCGAAGCCGCTCGTCGCCATCCGGGCGACGGTCGCCGCGCGCCGGCGGATCAGCGCCTTCAGGTACGGCGCATGCGCAGCGCGGGCGAGCGTCTCGGCGAGGTCCATGCCGCGACCTTGGCGCGGACAGGGCGCAACGAAAAGGGCGGGAGGCCGAAGCCCCCCGCCCCTTCGTGACGAACCTGTACGATCAGGCCGGTACGGCGCCTAGGCGGCGGTCGTCATCCGGCGGCCGCGAGCGGCGGCACCGACGAGACCGAAGCCCGCGAGCATCAGCCCCCAGGCGGCGGGCTCGGGCACCGTGCCGAGGCCGGCCGAAGTGGCGAGGTTGTCGACCTCGAACGAATTGCTCGACGTCGCCAGCGTGATGCTGCTGATCGTGGTGCCGTTGCCGTTGACGATGATGCTGCCCGAGGTGACGCCCGTCGGCAGGCCGTTCAGGATCGTCGTGCCGGTGAAGCTCTGCGACGTCCCGTTGGTGTAGTTCAGGGTCAACGTGTTGTACGTGTCGACCGTGCTGTAGTCGAAGCTGAACGACTCGACCGGGGTCGTGAAGCCGAGCGTCGCGCTGCCACCGCCGAGGATGGCGAGGTACGGCGTCGTGTCACCGGTCGGCGCGATATACTGGCCGGCGGTCGAGCCGGTCGGGAACGCGACGTTGACCGGGTTCATGACCATGTTCTGCTCGGCGGCCGTGTCGAAGGTGTTCTGCAGCGTGTAACCCGCCGGAGGACCGAACACGCCCGGCTTGAAGACGATCGTCGTCATCGCATTGGCGCCGGTGGCGGCCACGGTGCTGACGGCGAGGGCGAGAAGAAGCTTACGCATCGGGATACTCCAATTGATACCGAGACCTTCCCCAAAGCAAGGTTCGTGCCAAATGCTCGAACCCTTCGAAAGCGTTGATATCCTTCGATATGATTAATGTGGCGTTTCAGCGACTGTAAGGATTTCCGACACAATTTCAGCCGCGCTCCGCTTACGATCAAATCGCTGCCGTATCAATGACTTACCGCAACTTTTTGTCACTGGCGATGGAACCTTTTCATAGTTCGAATTTCGTGCGCGGCTCCAGGCAGCTTGCGCGGTGCGGGCTGCATACGCGCGCCCGTCGTGCTAATACGGCGTGGCCAGCAAGGGGAGCGATGCCATGGCTGCACAACCGAACCAGGGCCCGACCGGGGGGCTGACTCCACATATCCAGATCAACGGCAATCGCGCGGCCGAGGCGATCGACTTCTACAAGGCCGCCTTCGCCGCCGAGGAGATGACGCGGATGCTCGCCGAGGACGGCAAGCGGATCATGCACGCCCACCTCCACATCAACGGCGCGTCGCTGATGCTCCACGACGATTTTCCCGAATACCGCGGCCCCGGGGCGACGCCCGATGGTCCCCCGGCGGGAACGGTGCTTCACCTCCAGGTCGACGATGCCGACCGCTGGTTCGACCGTGCCGTGGCGGCCGGTGCGAGCGTGCGGATGCCGCTCCAGGACATGTTCTGGGGCGACCGCTACGGTCACGTTGGCGACCCGTTCGGTCACGTCTGGTCGATCGCCTGCCCGGTCAAGGGCTAGGCGCATGTACGTCGACGGCTTCGTCATCCCGGTTCCCGCCGGCGGGCGCGAGGCCTTCGTCGAGCATGCGCGCCGCGTCGATGCCATGCTGATCGAGTTCGGCGCGACGCGGATCGTCGAGGCTCTGGCCGACGATGTGCCGCCGGGAACGATGACCGACTTCTACCGCGCGGTCGCGGCGCAAGGGGGCGAGACGGTCGCCTTTGCCTGGATCGAGTGGCCCGACAAGGCGACGCGCGATGCCGCCTTCGCACGGATGCGCGCCGATCCGCGCATGGACAACGGCGCACCGCCGTTCGACGGCAAGCGCATGGTCTTCGGCGGTTTCGCGCCCGTGGTCGAACTCAACGCCTGACCGCGGACGCGGGACGGTCGCGCGTCAGCCGCGGGCGAGGCTGTCGACCTGGCCCATGATCTGGTTGAGCGGCGACACGCCTTGGGCGTCCTCGTCGAGGCGACGTGACGGCAGCAGGCCTTCGGTCAGGATGACCTCGAGCGCGGCCCTGCCGCGGGCAACGCGGCTCTTGATCGTGCCGACGGCGCAGTTGCAGATCGATGCCGCCTCCTCGTAGGCGAAGCCGCCCGCGCCGACGAGGATGAGCGCCTCGCGCTGCGCCTGTGGCAGCTGGAGCAGCCCACGCTGGAGGTCGCTGAGATCGATCTGCCGGTCCTGACCCGCGGGCATGGCGAGCAGGCGGTCGGCGGTGAAATCGTCCCACTCGCCCTTGAAGCGCGCGCGGCGCATCTGGCTGAGGAACAAGTTCCTAAGGATGATGAACGTCCAGGCGCGCATGTTGGTGCCGGCCTGGAAGCGGTCGCGTGCCGCCCACGCCTTCAGCAGCGTCTCCTGAACAAGGTCGTCGGCGAGGTCGCGGCTGCCCGACAGCGAGCGGCCGAACGCGCGCAGGTGCGGGATCACCTGCCCGAGCTGCGCCTTGAAGTCCTTGTCGGACAACGAGTCACGCGAAACCGCCGGCTTGTCCTCGCCGTCGCCGAGGCGGGCGAGAAGGTCGGTGAACACCTGCGGCAGCTCGGCGTCGGCCAATTCGGCGAACGCCGTCCGCAGGTAGGAGCCGATGTCGCGGACGGCGTCGGGCTGAACCGGCGCAGGCGCAGCGCGGACGCGCGTCGCATTCCGCGGCTTTCCGGCGACGTAGGTCATGTCATGCTCTCCCGGTCGCGAAGGCGCGCTTAGGCATAGATGAGGTAGACGACGACGAATGCAATGATGATCGCCACCGTCGAAACGATCAGGACCACCTGATTCGCCTTGGTCTTCGACCCGGCCTTGGCCTCGGTCTCGCTCAACTTGTTCGGCTCGTCGGGATTGGTGCTCATCGGGCGAACGCCGCGGTCGAGTTGAAGAACAAAGCCTGGGCGATTGCCGCCTTGACCGTCGAACGCTGGAACGGCTTGGTGATGAGGAAGGTCGGCTCCGGCCGCTCGCCCGTCAGCAGCCGTTCGGGGAAGGCGGTGATGAAGATCACGGGCACGCTGAACTCGCCGAGGATGTCCTTGACCGCGTCGATGCCCGAGCTCGCGTCGGCGAGCTGGATGTCGGCGAGAACGAGGCCCGGCTTGTTCGACTTGGCGAGCGTCACCGCCTCGTCGCGCGTGACGGCGACGCCGGTCACCTCGTGACCGAGGTCGTGGACGATCAATTCAAGGTCCATGGCGATGATCGGCTCGTCCTCGATGATGAGGACACGCGTCGCCGTCTGGCGGTCGATCTCGGCCAGCGCCTCGGCGACCAGGCTGGCGACGTCGCTCGCGCTCGCATCGATCAGGTAGCCGGCGTCGTCGTTCGTGAAGCCCTCCATCGCGGTCAGCAGCAGCGCCTGGCGCGACAGCGGCGTGATCGCGGCGAGCCGGTCCTGGGCGATCTTCTCGAACGTCGGCGCATCGCCCGCCTCGGGCGCGACATCGACGTTGGCGGTCGACCAGATGGCATGAAAGGTCTTGTAGAGCCCGAGCCGGGCGTCGACGTCGCGGGGAAAATCCTGCGGTGCCTGGACGATGGCCTCGAGCGCGGCCCGGACGAAGGCGTCGCCGTGCGACTGGCTGCCGGTCAACGCCCTGGCATAACGCCGCAGATAAGGCAGATGCGGCGCGATTTCCGACGCTAGCGTCATCGTTTTCCCTTCGTTCAATCGTACTTGTTAGGACGCGGTCGGCGTCGCTTAGCCCTTTGTGCGGGGGACGAACAGACAGGCCGCTTTTTTGTTTCCGTGCGTCAACGATTGCGGTTAGGGACGCGGGTACTCACAGGGCATGAGCGCGAATGAAATCCACCCCCGGTCCGGAGGATGAAGGCCGGCCCAAGAGTCAAACTCCGGCGGAACGTGCCGCGGCGATCGGATCCCGCCTGCGGCAGATTTTCGACGAGGCCGCTGCCGAACCGATGCCCGAGGCGTTTACGGACCTGTTGCGCCAATTGGGATGAAATGTGCCTGATTCTGGCATGAAGCGGGGATGGGCGTTTCGTCACTGGCCGCTGTCGGCCAAAGTTATCGCCGCCCTGACTGCGGCTCTGCTGCCCCTGGGCGGGCTCGCGACCTATGTGACGGCCTCCGCCTATCGCCAGACGATCGCCCATGCCGGCCATGTCTCCCCGCAGCGATGGGTCGGCGTTGCGCTGCCGCTGCTCATGTGGCTGGCGGCGCTGCTGATCGGCTGGCTGATCGCCAACCGGCTGCTCGTTCGCCCGCTGACCGGCATGCGCGCGGCGGTCGAGCGTTACGGCGCCGGCGACACCAGCGTCCGCTTGGGCACAACCGACTGGCTGTCGGCGGAAATGACCGCGCTCGGCCGCGCGTTCGACCGTATGGCCGACGAAGGTGCAAGCCACGAGGCTGCCATGCGCTCGGCGCTCGACGAGCAGCGGCGGCTGACGCGCGAGGTCCACCACCGGGTCAAGAACAATCTTCAGATCGTCGCCAGCCTGCTGTCGATCCAGGCCCGCGACACGACCGACGTCGCCGTTGGGCGCGCCTATTCCGCGGTGCAGGCGCGCGTCGGGGCGCTCGCCCTCGTCCACCGCTGGATGTACGACGACGAGAGTGCGCGCGGCGTCGATCTCCGCGCGCTGGCGACGGACCTCTGCGCGAGCCTCGAGCAGGCCGTCGCCGCCAGCGAAGGCGTGGCCCCGCGGATCAGCTGCGATGTCGCCCGCTTCACCGTCGCGCAGGACACCGCCGTGCCGCTGGCCTTCCTCATCACCGAACTCGTCACGCTCGCCGCGCAGGCGCACGCGCCCCAGCGCGCCGAGATCAAGGTGCGCGCGTCGGCGGAAGCGGGGACCGCGCGGCTGGAGGTCCGCTGCCCGGTCTTCTGCGACGACGCACTGCTCGACCCGAAGAACCCGACCGTGCGCATCATCACCGGGCTGGCGCGGCAGATGCGCGCGCCGCTGCGCCACGACCCGCACGACTGCACCTACACGATCGACTTTCCGGTGCCCCTCGCCGCCGAGCCTATGCTTCGCGCAAGCCCCGCATCGTCACTGCCGCTGCCGCCAGCAGGGCCGCCGCAATCGGCATGACCGCCTCGGGCGAGGCCGGGAACCAGGCCTTCAGGATGCCGCCCATGACCGTCGCCACGGCGAGCTGCGGCAGGACGATGAAGATGTTGAACAGCCCGACGTAGGCGCCGAGCTTGCCCGGCGGCACGGCCCGGACGAGAATGACGTAGGGCAGCGTGAGGATCGACGCCCAGGCGATGCCGATGCCCGCCATCGCCAGCAGCAGCAGCACCGGCTGACGCAATGCGAACAGGCCGACGAAGGCCAGGGCACCGACCGCGAGGCAGATCGCATGCGACCGCGCCGGGCCGACCCGCGCGGTCAGCCGCGGCAGCAGGAAGGCCGCGGCCGTCGCCACGCCCGAATAGCTGGCGAACAGGATACCGACCCAGTTCGCCGCCTCGCCGAAGGCGGCCGAAGCCGGATCGAGCGTCTTCCACACCGTGTGGGCGACCGCCGGCGTCGTATAGACCCACATCAGGATCAGCGCCCCCCAGGTCAGGAACTGGACCGCCGCCAGCCGCCGCAGCACCGGCGGCATGGCGGCGAGGTCGCCGACCAGATGCGCGGCGACACCGGGAGGGCGGCCGCGGCGGCGCTCGCTCCGGACCCAAAGCTGGGCACAGCCGAACGCGGCGAGCCCGGCGGCGACGAGCAGCGCTTCGCCCGAACTGGCCAGCCAGCCCACCCGCTCGCACGCCAGGATCAGCGCGGCGAGCACCGCCCCTCCGGCGATCCAGCGCGCGCCGTGCGGCGGAACCGGCGGCGGGTCGTCGCGAACGTCACCGGGGGCGGGCGGCACCGGCGGGAATTCGCGCGTCGTCACGACCGTCCAGGCGACGGCGGCAAACAGGGCGGCGGCGCCGAGGTAGAAGCTCGCCCGCACCGTCGGCGCGATCTCGCCAGGCGGCGCGGTGTTCGCCATATGGAACAGGTGCTCGAGCAGCCACGGGGCGAGGCTCGCGACGACCGCCCCGGCGCCGATGAACGCGGTCTGGAAGGCGTAGCCGGCCGGCTGCTGCGCCTCGGGCAGCATGTCCCCGACGAAGGCACGGAACGGCTCCATGCAGGTGTTGAGCGACGCGTCGAGCAGCCACAGGGTCACCGCCGCCATCCAGATCGCCGGCACCTGCGGCATGGCGATCAGCGCCAGCGTCGCCAGCACGGCCCCGGCGATGAAGAACGGGCGCCGCCGCCCGAGCGGCGTCCAGGTGCGGTCGCTGACGTGTCCGACCAGCGGCTGGACGAGCAGGCCGGTCAGCGGTGCGGCGATCCACATCAGCCCGAGCTTGTCGAGTGGCGTGCCCAGCGTCTGGAAGATGCGGCTGGCGTTGGCGTTCTGCAGCGCAAAGCCGATCTGGATGCCGAAGAAGCCGAACGAGATGTTCCACAGCCCGCGCCAGCTCTGCCGCGGGCGCTCGCTCACGCGCAGATCGCGCGGCTGGCCGGCGCGCCCCCGGCGAGCCGAGCCAGCACGGTCGCATGGTCGGCGAAGTTGAGCAGGCAGCCGTCGAGCAGGCGGCGGACCCCCGCACGGTCGACTGGATCCGGCGCGGGCCGCAGCCGCCCGGCGTCGGGGAAGGTGCCGTAGCCGGCGAACAGGCACTCCCACGACAGCGGCGCATAGAAGCCGCCGAGGTCGCGCGCGGCAATCTCCGCGGCGAGGTCGCCGCCGGTGAACCAGCGGGTCATCAGCGCCTTGAGGTCGTCGGACAGCGCCTCGTTGGCGGCGTTGGCGCGCCAGAACGGCGTGTCGTCGCGCTGCGCCATCCGATAATGGGCGACGATATAGTCGCGGATGCCCTCGATGCGGCGGGCGATGCGATCGTTGAACGAGCGGCGGCGGGCGGGCCCGAAGCCGCCCGCTTCCCAGGCGGTGATGAACGTCTCGACCGTCGTCTGGACGAGGTGGAGCGCGGTCGCCTCGAGCGGCTCGATGAAGCCCTGCGACAGGCCGACGGCGAGGCAGTTGCCCGTCCAGGTCGTCTCGAGCCGGCCGACGTCCATGCTCAGGTGCCGCGCGGGCGCTTCGATGCCGCCGAGGTGCGCGCGAAGCTCCGCCTCCGCCTCCTCGGGCGAACAGAAGCGCGACGAATAGACATAGCCGTTGCCGACCCGGCTCGTCAGCGGGATCGCCCAGGCCCAGCC
Source organism: uncultured Alphaproteobacteria bacterium (assembly GCA_963846485.1). GTDB lineage: Bacteria > Pseudomonadota > Alphaproteobacteria > Sphingomonadales > Sphingomonadaceae > Polymorphobacter_B. The sequence continues at coordinate 328,429 of CAWJWB010000008.1, forward strand.
GTGCTTCAGCGCCGTCGCGCGCGTGCTGACCGCCGGCGCTCCGGTCAGCGGGGTCGGCATGGCGACCGCGCGGTCGCAGAACAGGTTGGCGGCGAACGGCAGGAAGCGCACGCCGAGCGCCTGCCGCGCGATCACGCCGGTAAAGCCGCTGGCGTCGACGAACAGGTCGGCGGCGATCGCCCCGCCATCGTCGAGCGTGACGCTGGCGACGTCACCGGCGGCATCGACCACCACCTCCGCGACCCGGGCCGGGCGATGCACGACGCCGCGGCCGACCGCATGCCGCCGCAGCCAGTCGCCGAGCCGGCCCGCGTCGAAGTGGTAGCCGTAGCCGACCTCGAACGGGAAGGTCGGTGCCGCGACCGGCGCCAGCCCCGCGGCGGCGAGGCGGCTGGCGAGAAAGAAGCCGTCCGGGTGGGCGTCGACGGCATGCCCCGTCCGCCGCGCGAGCGCCGCACCGTGGAACGCCGGCTGCGTGTGGAGGTCGATGGCGCTGGCGAACGGATGGAAATAGCTGGCGAACCCCGGCGCGCTCGACCAGCCGTGGAAGCTGATCCCCGCCTTGTACGTTGCGTCGCACGCCGGCATCCACTCGGCCTCGGTCACGCCGAGCTGGGCGAACAGCCCGCGCAGCTGCGGTGTCGAGCCTTCGCCGACCCCGATCGTCGGGATCGCCGGGCTTTCGACCAGCGTGATCCGCGCCTGCGGCCAGGCGCGCGCCATCAGGCAGGCGGTCATCCAGCCGGCCGTGCCGCCGCCGAGGATGAGCACCGCCGGGGTCATGCCGCCGCCCGCAGGACGCGCGCGGCATAGGCCGGCAAGGTGCCGTCGCCGCCGTCGTCGCTCGCCAGCAGCGGCGTGCTCCCCGCCGGCGCGGCCCAGGCGACCGGCTCGGGCGACAGGTTGAAGACGCACAGCAGCCGCTCGCCGCCGTCCGCCGCGCACGCCCGGCGGGCGAAGACGAGCAGCGCCGCGTCGGCCGCGAGCACGTCCACCCCACCCCAGCGCAGCGCCGGGTGCGCCCGCCGGAGCGCGAGCACCCGCCGCGTCCAGTGGAGCAGCGAGCCGGCGTCCTCCTCCTGTGCGGCGACGGCGAGCGCGGCGTGGTCGGGACCGACGGGCAGCCACGGCGTACCGGTGGTAAAGCCGAGCGCCGGCGCATCGGCCACCCACGGCAGCGGCGTCCGGGCACCGTCGCGGGCGAGCGTGCGCGGCCAGTTGGCGATCGCTTCGGGATCGCGCAACTGCTCGAACGGCACGTCGACCTGCGTCAGCCCGAGCTCCTCGCCGTAATAGACGATCGGGCTGCCGCGCAGGCAGGCGAGCAGCAGCAGCTTCATGCGGGCGAAGCTGGCGCGATGCTCGGGGCTTGTCCAGCGCGACACGGCGCGCGGCGCGTCGTGGTTCTCGAACGCCCAGCTCGGCCAGCCGGCGCTCTCCGGCCAGGCGGCGAGCGCCGCGGCGACAACCGCGGGCGTCAGCGTCTCGGCATAGAGGAAGTCGAAGCCGTAGGCGCTGTCGAGCCGCCCCGGCGCGGTAAAGGCGCGCATCTCGGCGACCGCCTCCGCCCCGCCGACCTCGGCCAAGGTGAAGCGGCCGGGCGCCTCGTCGGTCACTGCGCGCAGCCGCTCGAGGAAGCGCGGGATATCGGCGTGGCTCTGGTTGAAGCGGTGGAGCTGGAAGTCGAACGGGCGCAGCCGCGGGCGGCCGTCGTCGGGTGCCGGCGGGTTATCGCGCAACGCGGGGTCGTGCATCAGGAAGTTGATCGCGTCGAGGCGGAAGCCGTCGACCCCCCGGTCGAGCCAGAAGCGGGCGATGTGCAGCAGCGCGTCCTGAACGGCGGGCTTGTGCGCGTTGAGCTGCGGCTGCGCGCTGAGGAAATTGTGCAGGTAGTACTGCCGCCGCCGCGCGTCCCAGGTCCACGCCGGGCCGCCGAACACCGACTGCCAGTTGTTCGGCGGGCTGCCGTCGGGCTTGGCGTCGGCCCAGACGTACCAGTCGGCAAATGGACCCTCGCGGTCGGCGCGGCTCGCGGCGAACCAGGGGTGGGTCTCCGACGTATGCGACCACGGCTGGTCGACGATGACCTTCAGCCCCAGCGCGCGGGCGCGGACGACGAGCGCATCGAAGTCGGCGAGCGTGCCGAACAGCGGGTCGACGTCGCAATAGTCGCTGACGTCGTAGCCGAAGTCGGCCTGCGGCGAGCGGAAGAAGGGCGACAGCCAGACCGCATCGACCCCCAGCCGCGCGGCATGGTCGAGGTGCGCCGTAACCCCCGGCAGGTCGCCGACGCCGTCGCCGTCGCTGTCGGCGAAGCTGCGCAGGTAGATGTGGTAGATCGCGGCACCCTGCCACCAGGGACGGTCGGTCACGATCGGTCTTCGAGCGCGCAGACTGCGTAGCCGAGCGGCGGCAGCGTCACTTTCAGCGTGTACGGCGCGGTGACGCGTGCCGGGCAGCCGCTCCCCGCCAGCGTCGCCACCGCCGTGCCGCGACCGACCTGGACGTTGGCCGTGACCGGCGACGGGCTCGTATTGAAGGCGAGCAGCACCTCATGCGCCCGTCGCCGGATCGACCCGCGAAACCGCGAGCAGGCCGGGCTTGTCGCTGGCGAAGCGCAGCCGCTGGTCGCCGCGCCACAGCGCCGGCGTCGCCAGCCGCAACCGGGCGAGCGCCGCGATCTGGCGGAACAGCGGATGATCGCGGTCGAAGCGTGGGGTCGCCGTCGTCGCCGTCGTGCCGAGCAGCGGCTGGGCGTTGTAGCCGGCGACGCGGCTGCCGAACTGGTCCTGCCGCGCATCCTGGTCGCCACCCGCGCCGACGAAGCCCTGCTCATCGCCGGCGTAGATCGTCGGCACGCCGCGCAGCGTGAGAAGCAGCGCATTGCCGAGCTCGACGCGAGCCAGCACCTCGGCATCGCTTGCCTGCGGGAATCCCTTTCGCACGGCGGCGGCGAAGCGGCCGGCATCATGGTTGCCGGTGAAAGTCGGCAGGATGCGCGCGTCACCGGCGTAAAGTGCGTCGGCGGCGATCCACTTGGCCCAGGCGGCGGTACCCTTGGTGCCCGCCACGGTATCGATCGCCGCCTGCATGAAGGCGAAGTCGAGCACCGCCGGCAGCCCGTCGACGCGCGTGTGGCGGGCCAGCGCGGCCACGTCGGGGTCGGCGACCTCGCCAAAAATGTGGAAATTGGGGATGCCCTTGGCTTTCGCCCGCGCCAACATCGCCGGCACGAATGCCTGCCAGAACTCCGGCTCGACGTGGCGTGCGGTGTCGATGCGGAAGCCGTCGATGCCGAAGCGGTCGATCCAGCCGCCGAAGATCTCGATCATGCCGGCGACGACGCGCGGGTTCTGCGTCATCACGTCGTCGAGGCCGCCGAAATCCCCCTCGGTCGAGCTTTCGCCGGTGAAGGTCGAGTCGCCGCGGTTGTGATACAGCCTGACGTCGTTCAGCCAGTCGGGGTTCTTGGCGTGCTCCTCGCCCGCTGGGACGTAGGGCGTGTAGGCGTAGGTCGGGTCGGTGAGCTTCGCGAAGTTCGCGGCCGAGCGGTCGTCGTCGCCGGCGAAGCCAGGGTTGATCGCCGGGCCGTTCACCCCGCCGCGACGCTGATAGGGATAGTCGGCGCGGCTGCGGTACGGGCACGGCCAGCTGCTGCACTCGCGGTAGCGGATGACGTCGGCGGTGTGGTTGACGACGATGTCCATGTAGACCTTGAGCCCGCGCGCGTGCGCCGCGTCGACCAGCGCCTTGAAGTCGTCGTCGGTGCCGAAGTGCGGGTCGACGTGCTCGAAATCGGTGATCCAGTAGCCGTGGTAGCCGGCGCTCGCGTGTCCCGGCGGCCCCTGGACGGCCTTGTTGCTGAAAGATCGGCGCGACCCAAACCGCCGTCGCGCCGAGCGCCTGGACATAGTCGAGCCGGCGCGTCACGCCCTTGAGGTCGCCGCCGTGATAGAAGCCCATGTCGGTCGGATCGAACCCGGTCGTCATCCGGTCGCCGGTCAGCCCGCCGCGGTCGTTCGCGGGATCGGCGTTGTCGAAGCGGTCGGGCAGCAGGAAATAGATCACCTCGTCCTGCGGCGGGCGAACGCGATAATCGGCGGCGGCCAGCGGGGCCGCGAGCGCTAGGGCGGCCATCGTCACCCCGATCGATCTGCTTCGCGGCATCTGCTCCCCCGCCGGTATCCCGGTCCGCTGCCGTGATGGCGTTCCGACGCAGCCGGGGAAAGCGGGATGAATACGTATTCTTACCTGCGGCAGAATGATTTAGACCGGCCGCAATCAACCTGGGGAGCGCAAGGCCGATGGCGGCCGGGGACCGCGTCACGTCGTTCGACATCGCTGCGCTCGCCAAGGTCTCGCAGCCGACGGTGTCGCGCGCGCTGCGCGGCGACAAGACGGTCAGCGAGGCGACGCGCAAACGGATCGAGGCCGTGGCGCAACTGCTCGGCTATACCGTCGACCGCGCCGCCTCGTCGCTCCGCAGCGGGCACAGCAAGACGCTGGCGCTCCTGTTCTTCGAGGATCCCCTGCCCGACGGCTCGTTCATCAACCCCTTCTTCCTGTCGATGCTCGGTTCGATCCTGAGGACCTGCGCCGAACGCAAGTACGACCTGCTGACCTCGTTCCAGCAGCTGTCGAGCGACTGGCACGTCGAGTTCGAGGACAGCCGGAAAGCCGACGGGCTGATCCTGCTCGGGTACGGCGACTATGCGCTGTATCGCGCGCGATTGGAGCAGCTGGCGCGGCAGGGAACGCACTTCGTCCGCTGGGGCGCGGTCGAGCCCGGCGCCGGGGAGACGACGATCGGCTGCGACAATGCCGCCGGCGGGCGGGCGGCGGCGGCGCACCTCGTCGCGCGCGGCTGCCGCGAGATCGCCTTTCTCGGCGACGCATCCGACCACTACCCCGAGTTCCGCGACCGATACCGCGGCCTGTGCGAAGGCCTGCGGGCTGCGGGTCTGGCGCCGGATGCGCGGCTGCAGGCCGACTGCCTGTCGGTCGAAAGCGCCGGCTACGAGGCGACGCGCGCGCTGCTCGCGGCCGGAGTCGCCTTCGACGGGCTGTTCGCCGCCTCCGACCTGATCGCGCTGGGCGCGCTGCGGGCGCTCGCCGAGCCCGGGCGCCGGGTGCCCGACGACGTGGCCGTCGTCGGGTTCGACGACATCCCCGCTGCAGCCCTCGGCCACCCGCCGCTGACCACGGTGGCGCAGGATTACAGCCGCGCCGGCCCGCTGCTGGTCGACGGCCTCATCCGCCGGCTGAACGGCGAGGCCCCCGAGAACCGCGTCCTCGTCCCCCGCCTCGTGGTCCGCGCGTCCGCCTAGCGCGCGGCGCAGTGGCGGGCGATGAAGTCGGCGTGCGCCGGGTAGCGCTGCGCCTCGCGTGCGTAGAGCGCCGGAATAGTCGCCATGTATTCGGCGAGGTCGGGCTCGGCGATCATGTCGGCGAGCGGCGAGTGCGCCTGCGCCGCGATCCCCTGCCCCTCGAACACCTGCAGCCAGGCGACCTCGGTGAACAGTTCCTCGTGTTCGCGGGTGATGTGGCCGGTGCTGCGATAGAGGTCGATGCGCGCCTGCAGACTGTCGGGCAGCGGCTCGGCCCGGACCGCCCGCCAGAACGGCTCGTCGCGGCGGTTGGCGTGGTAGTGGAGGATGAGGAAGTCGCGGATCGATTCCATCTCGAAATCGGTCTGCCGGTTGTACTCGCGCCGCTGCGCGTCGGCGATGGCGCGTCCGGGCAGCAGCTTCAGCAGCCGGGCGATGGCCGACTGGACGAGATAGATGCTGGTCGATTCGAGCGGCTCGAGGAAGCCGCTGGCCAGGCCCACCGCGACCACGTTCCCGGCCCACGCGCTGCCGGCGGCGGCCGGCGGCGAAGCGCAGGCGGTTGGGCTCGGCCAGCGGCTCGCCGTCGACGGTGGCGATCAGCAGGTCGAGCGCCGCGTCGTCGTCGAGGAAGCCGCTGGCATAGACATGGCCGTTGCCGACGCGGTGCTGCAGCGGGATCCGCCAGCGCCATCCGGCCGGCATGGCGATCGCTTGGGTATAGGGCACGAGCGGCCCGGCGCTCGCGGTCGGCAGGGCGACGGCGCGGTCGCACGGCAGCCACCGCTCCCAGCCGTCGAAGCCGACGCCGAGAGCACCCGCGATCAGCAGGGCGCGGAAGCCCGTGCAGTCGATGAACAGGTCGCCGGCGATCCGCTCCCCTGCCTCGAGCCGGAGGGCGGCGATGCCGTCGCCCGCGCGCTCGACCTCGACGATGCGCCCCTCGGTACGGACCACGCCCCGGGCTTCGGCGAAGCGGCGGAGCCAGGCGGCGTAGCGCCCGGCGTCGATGTGGAAGGCGTAGGGCACGGCGGGCAGCGACGGTGCCGTCAGCGGCTTGCCGCGGTGCATCCGGCCGCTCCGCGCCGCCGTTTCGTTCAGCGAGAAGCTGCCCAGCGGGCCGGCCAGCGCCAGCGCACGAGCCCGCTGCCAATAGTGCTGGAACGGGATCAGCCCGACGTCCCGGCCGACGTCGCCGAAGGCGTGCATGTAGCGCTCGCCCGGCGCACCCCAGCCGACGAACTCGATGCCGAGCTTGAACGTGCCGCCGCAGGCGCGGAGCATCGCGTCCTCGTCGAGGCCGAGGGCGGCGTTGAAGGTCCGCATCTGCGGGATCGTCGATTCACCGACACCGACCGTGCCGATATCGTCCGATTCGACGAGGCGGACCTCGAAACCCTGCTCGAGGAAGCGGCCGAGCGCGGCGGCGACCATCCAGCCGGCGGTACCGCCGCCGGCGATGACGATGCGCATGGGGTCAGACGATGCCGCAGCCGATGCCATGCCTTGCCCCTACACGCTGGCGCCGCCGGCCGTCCGGCGGCGCCGTGTCGCGTCAGAACTTGTAGGCGAGGCCGAGATAGTAGTCGCGGCCGTAGCGCTGGTAGTCGATCACCTGCCGTGGGTCGTTGTTCTGGTAGGTAATGAACGGCCGGTCGGTCAGGTTCTTCGCCTGCGCCAGGATCGACAGTCCCTTCAGGAAGCCGTGCTGGAACTCGTAGCCGACCTGGGCATCGAGAATGCCTTCGGACTTGACGTTGCGGAAATCGGGGTTCGCCGACAGACCCGAAACCTCGCCGAGGAAATTCGACCGGTAACGGTAGACCGCGCGGAGCTGGATGCCGTTCTTCTCATAATAGGCCGTGCCGCTCCAGACGTACTTCGACAGGCCGGGCAGCGTGATCGGGAACGGGTTGGTGCCCAGCTTGATCTCGCTCTTGGTGTAAGTGCCGGTCGCAAACACGCCAAAGCCGTCGAGCGCATGGCTGACGAGGGTGAACGGCAGCGACACCGTGCCCTCGATGCCGGCGAGATAACCGCGGCCGTCATTGTTCGGCTGCTTGTTGAGGCCGATCAAATTTCCGGGGGCGAACACGGTGCCCGCCGGGAACAGGGTGGTGTAGGCCGAGAAGTCGGCACTCGTCGACGCGTTCGCATCGACATAGTTGGTCAGCCGCTTGAAGTAGCCGGCAACGGCCACGTAGCCGCCCTTGAAATATTTCTCGAAGCTGATGTCGACGTTGACCGAGCGGTACGGCCGGAGCGCGACGTTACCGCCGTTATAACTGAACGGCCGATTGTTGACGGGCTGCGGGATGCTCGGGTCGTTCGAATAGTTAACGTCGAGCTCGCGGTTGACGCGCTCCTGATCGAGGCGCGGCCGGACGATCGTCTCCGACGCGCCGAGCTTGGCAAAGAAGCTCGGCCGCAGCTCGAGGGACAGCGTGCCGCTCGGCAGGACGTAGGTGTACTTGTCCGTCTCGCTGACCGGAAAGATGGTGACCACGCCGGTCGCGGGGTTGAAGGTCGAGGTCGTGCCGTTCGACGACTGCTCGCTGTGGATGACCTGGAAGCCAACCGAACCCCTGACCGGCACGTCGCCCGCCACCGTGTCGATGTTGAGCTTGGCATAGCCGGTATAGACGTTCTCGGTCACGGTATTGTCGCGAACGAGCGACCCCGGCCGGTTGTCGAGAACCGAGTTATAGACGTTGTTGTAGAGGTAGGTCGGATTGAGCGCGATGACCGCCGGCACGCCGAGGTAGCCGAGTGGCGCCGAACCGATGATCGCCGCCTGCGGGATCGGCTCGCTGGTCGGCGTGCCGCTGGCGACGGTGCAATTGGTGCCGCCGCCCTTGGGGCAGAGGAAGTAGGAGGTGTAGGCGCTGGTCTTCTCGCGGCGGCTGAAGTTGAAGCCGGCCTCCCACCCCTTGAGGAAGCTGTTGTCGAACTCGCCGTTGAGGCTGGCGCGGATCGACTTCAGGTCGTCCTTGAAGCTCGGCCGGTTGAGGAAGCCCGACTGCACGACGGCGGTCGTGCCGTTATAGCCCCAGCCGCCCGGATCGGTGATCTTGAACAGGCTGGTGTCGGTGTAGTTCTGCGTCGGCACCAGGGTGAAGGTGCCGTTCGCGTTCTGGCTGAACTTGACCGTGTCCTTCGGTCCGCTCTGGTTATAGCCGGTGCCGGTATAGTCCTCGAGCAGGAAGTCGACGCGCTTGGTGTGCGACCAGCTCGCATCGATGTTCAGGTGGACCTTCTCGCCGATCTTGAAGTCGTTGTTCCAGCCCAGCGAGATGTCGTCGGCGGTGCGCTGGTTGAAGTCGTTGCGCTGGACCGTGAAGTTGGGCGTGAAGGTGCCGCTGGTGACGAAGCCGTTCGTCACCGTCGCGTTCGTCAGCGCCGCGCCGCCGAACGAGAAGGGGAACTCGATGCCGCGCAGATGCTGCGTATCCTCGAAGTGGCTGTAGAGCGCGTCGAAGGTCGAGTGCCACGTCTCAGACGGCTGGTACTCGATGGTGGCGACGCCGCCGTAGCGCTTCAGCAGCTCGGAATCGACATAGGGCTTGGCACCGCCGAGCGTGTACGGGTCGGTCGCGGTGCCGCTGCCCGAATAGCCCCAGGCATTGTAGCGCTCGTTCTGCGTCGGCGCCTGCGTCGCGGCGACGCCGATGGCGATGCCGAGCGTGTCGTCGAGGAACTTGTCGACATAGGTCGCCGACGCGCGATAGCCCTCGCGCGGGCTGTCGGGGTTCAACTTCTTGATCTCGTTGAGCTCCGCGCGCGCCGACAGGGCGATGACGCGGTCGGGCGTCGACAGCGGGCGCAGCGTGCGGAGGTCGATCGTACCGGCGATGCCCGCGGCAATCAGCGACGCGTCGGCGGTCTTGTAGACGTTGACGTTCTTGAAGAACTCCGACGGATACTGGTCGAACTCGACCCCGCGGTTGTCGCCGGTCGTGACCTGCTCGCGGCCGTTGAGGAGCGTCGTCGAGAAGTCCGGCCCGAGGCCGCGGATCGACAGGTTCTGGTCGCGGCCGTCGAGGCGCTGGGCGGTGACGCCGGGCAGGCGGGCGAGCGAGTCGGCGATCGACACGTCGGGCAGCTTGCCGACATCCTCCGCCGAGACCGACTCGACGATCAGCACGGCGTCGCGCTTCGTCTTGGCCGAGTTGGCGAGACCGGCGCGCAGACCGGTGACGACGATGTCGCCCGCGTCGGCGGCAGCGTCAGCGGCGGTCTTCTGCGCCACCTGCGCCTGATCGGGGGTCGGTACCGCCGGCTGCGGCGGTGCCCCCGGCTGCGTCGTGGCGGCCGACGTCGGATCGGCGTTGGGCGTATTTGGCGAGGTCGGCTGGCCGGTCTGCGCCTGCGCCGCAGCGGCCGCGATCAGCCCGAGCGCCAGCGCGGTGCCGCGAAGCATCCGGGCCCGAACGGCGTCACGACCAGCGAAGTTCGACATGATTTCATCCCCCAAAGGTGCGGTTCGCACGCCAGATCACGCATCGGTGGTCTCACCAGCCACCGCTCATGCTCCGGTTAGCGCGGCTGCCGTTGAGGCGAACAGCATCAGGCATACGTATTCAGGCGAAGCGACCGGCACTGTGTCGAAATGGTGACAGTCAGCGCAGCTCGAGGAAGGTGTTCACCGTCAGCCGCCCGGTGTCGGGATCGGCCGAGAAAGCCATGTCCGGCGGGATGGCGGCGCAGTGGAGCGTGTTGCTACGGTAGAGGATCGCGCGGTTGAAGCGGCCGGCGTAGCGCGCGACCTGCTCGAACAGCGGCGTGTCGCCGTCGATGTAGCTGGCCTGCGGCAGGCCGTGGCGGGCGAGGTCGGCCTCGAGGGCGTTGCGGTACGCCGGCAGCCGCGCCGCGTCGAGGCTCTCCCAGCCGGTCGCGCGGTGCCGGAAGAAGGCGGTGCCGCTGCGCTCGTCGCGGCTGAGGAAGTGCAGCAGCGCCAGCCGGGCCCGCGACGTCTCGTCGACGTGCGGCAGGCGCTGGATCGGGGCAAGCGCTGCCGGCGGCGTCGTCACCAGCGAGTAGAAGGCATCGACGACGGCCGGCTTGCCGGGACCGAACACGGCGGCGATCGTCGGCTCGAGCGCGTCGAGCAGCGGCCGAAGCAGCGCGTCGGGCGCGCGCGCGCGAACGCCCGGATAATGCTCCCCCATCGCGGTGAAGGCGAGAAAGGCGGCATCGTCGACGAAGCGCTCGGGCGCGGGCGCGAAGCCGTCGATGACGACGACCGGCTGCGCCTCGCGCCCGTGCCGCTCGACACCGAGCCTCCAGCCGGGCGGGGCGGTCGTCACCGGCCGATCGTGACGCTCGCCGCCCCCGCCCGGTCGGGCAGCGTGAAGGACAGCGTCTCGGAGGCTACGTCGACCGCGCCGTGGAGCGCGGTGCGCCCTGCCATGACCCGTCCGCGGTAGACACCGTGCACGGTGACGGCGATCTCCCGCCACCACGGCGCGAAGCGGCCCTCGCGCGCACCGAACTCAAGGACCAGCCCAGCCGGCGTCACGCGGCAGCGGATCTCCTGCCGCAGAAAGCCGCCGCGACGGTAGGCGAGGCTGTGGCCGTCGTCGAGGTAGAGCGTGCCCGAACAGCCGTCGCCCGGGTAGACGTCGAGCTGCAGCGGCCCGGCCGGCGTCTCGGCGGTCGACTGCACCACCGCCTGCCGCGGCAGGATGGTGCCGGCGCGGACGAACACCGGCAGCAAGTCGAGCCGCGGCGTCGCCGTGATGCGCTCGTCGCCGGCGAGCGGGTTGGGGTTCCCCTGCCCCGGCGAAGCGGTCAGCCCCTGCCGCCGCACGGGCTCGCCCGTCACGCGCTTGCCCGTCCAATAGTCGAACCAGCCGCCGGCGGGCAGGCAGATACCGTAGGCCTGCGGGCTCTCGGGCGCTGGCGGCGGCGCGACAAGCAGGCGGCCGCCGACGGTGAAGGTCCACGACTGGTCGCACGGCAGGTGGGTCGCCTGCGGATAGTCGTAGAATACCGGCCGCAGGAAGGGGTCGCCGGTCCGCGCACTGTTGTCGGCGACGGCGTAGAGATAGGGCATCAGCCGGTAGCGCGCCTCGACGAAGCGGCGGCGGATGGCGAGCTGCTCCGGGCCGTCGACCCACGGCTCGACCCGGGGGCTGCCGATCGCGCTATGGTCGCGGAAGACGGGGTAGAAGGCGCCGATCTCGAACCAGCGGGTGAGAAGGTCGGCCGACGGCCCGCCGGCGAAGCCGCTGACGTCGGCTCCGGCCCAGGTGAAGCCCGACAACCCCAAGTTGACGATCTGCTGCACGCTCATCTTGAGGTGCTCCCAGGTCGCCAGATTGTCGCCGGTCCAGGTGACGGCATAGCCCTGCCCGCCGGCGTAGGACGCCCGCGTCATGACGAACGGCCGCTCGTCGGGCGCGGCGCGGGCCAAGCCCGTCGAAGGTCGCGCGCGTGTTCTCCATGCCATAGACGTTGTGGATCTCGGCGTGAGTCGCGGTGCGCGGGGCGAAGCCGTCGCCGGCGATGCGGTGGAGGTTGTCCAAAGGCATGGTCTTGGTCGGCGTCTCGAAGATCGCCGGCTCGTTCATGTCGTTCCAGCTGCCGGCGATGCCGAGCGCGACCTGATCCTTGAACAGCCCGCCCCACCATTCGCGGACGCGCGGCAGGGTGAAGTCGGGGAAGACCGACGGCCCCGGCCAGACGGGGGCGACGTACACCTTCCCGTCGCCGCGCTTGACCCACGCGTCGATGGCATTGCCGCTGTCGAACGGCGGGTAGCTGCCGGCCGGGCGGTTGGCGGCGACGTGGAGGTCGGTAATGGTGACGACGTGAAAGCCGTCGCGGTTGAGGCCGCTGATCAGCCCGGGAAAGTCCGGAAAGGCGGCGGTGTCGACGGTGAACGGGGTGCTGCGGTCGAGATAGCCGATGTCGAGCCACAGCACGTCGGTCGGCACGTGCTCGGCGCGGAGGCGGGACGCGACGCTCCGCGCCTCCTCGGCGGTGCCATAGCTGTAGCGCGACTGCTGGTAGCCGAGCGCCCAGCGCGGCGGCAGCGGCGCCCGGCCGGTGAGGTCGCCGTAGCGGCGGACGACATCGCGCACCTGCGGCCCGGCGATCAGGTAATAGTCGATCGGGCCGTCGTTGGCGCCGATCGCCAGCGTGTCGGCCTCGCGCCGGCCGAAGTCGAAGAAGGCGCGCCACGTGTTGTCGAGGAACAGGCCCCAGCTGCCGCCCGCTCCGCCGACGCCGATGACGAAGGGGATCGACTTGTAGATGGGATCGGTGCCGGCGCTGAAGCCGCCCTCGTCGGTGTTCCAGTCGACGAAGCTGCCGCCGCGCCGGTCGATGCTGCCGCCGGTCTTGTCGCCCAGGCCGACATAATGCTCGGCAAGCGGCATCGCCATGCGGAGGGTGAAGGCGCGGCCGTCGATGCTGACCGGGGCGGAGTCGGCGACGATGACGCGGCCGGCGCGGTCGGTGAGTGTCAGCTTGAGCGTATCGGGATCGAGGTGGACGGCGACCGCGCTCGTCGTGAAGCCGTCGGCGGTCGGCGCGACCGCGACCTGCCGGGCGCGCGCCTCGGCCGGGACCGCCCAGCTGGCGTCCTCGGGCAACGCGCCGTCGCGACCGACGCGGACGCGGAGCACGTCGTCGGTCAGCGCGGTCACGCGCATGACGACCGGGCCGCGATGCGCGGTGACTCCGTTCGGCGCGTGGTCGAGGCCGGCCGCGGCGGCGGCGCCGGCCGAGAGGAGAGCGAACAGGGCGAGGATGCAGCGCAAGCGGGCGACTCCGGAGCAATCGGGCCGCGCTCCTTGCCACAGCCGCACCGGCTCGGCGAGCCTTGCCGCGGCCGAGGGGGCGGTGATACGCCGGGCCATGCCGACGCCGGTCCCCGAATACACTGACGTCGACCGCGCGCGCTTCGAGGCCGAGATCGTGCCCGCCGGGCGCCCGGCGGTGCTGCGCGGGCTGGTCGCCGGCTGGCCGATCGTCGCCGCGGGCGCCGGGCTACCGGCATGGCTGAAGGCGCGCGCGAGCGGCGAGCCGGGGCAGGTCTGGCTCGGCAGACACGGCCTCGGCGGCGCGTTCGGCTTCACCGCCGACTTCGCCGGCTACGACCACGAGCGGCGCGCAGCGAGCCTCGCCCAGATCGTCGACCTGATCGACAGCCAGCGCGGCAGCCCCGAGCCCTGGGCGATCTATGCCGGCGCGCTGCCGGTCGACCGGCATCTGCCCGGGTTCCGGGCGGCGCACCCGATGCCGCTGCTCGACCCCGGGCGCGAGGTGCTGGTCTCGCTGTGGCTTGGGAACGCCACGCGGACGGCGATCCACTGGGACCTGCCGCAGAACCTCGCCTGCGTCGTCGCCGGGCGGCGGCGCTTCACCCTGTTCCCGATCGAGCAGGTGGCGAACCTCTACGTCGGCCCGCTCGACCGCACGCTGGCAGGGCAGCCGTCGAGCCTAGTCGACCTCGCCACGCCCGACCTCGTAAAGTATCCCCGCTTCGCAGAGGCCCTCGCCGCTGCCGAGATGGCCGAGCTGGAGCCCGGTGATGCCCTCTACCTGCCGAGCCTGTGGTGGCACGGCGTCGAGGGGCGCGACGACTTCGGCGTGATGGTCAACTTCTGGTGGCGCGACGGGGCGGCGGCGGCGCAGGTTTCGCCGCTGCTGTCGCTGCTGCACGCCGTCATGACCACCGCCGACCTGCCGCCGGCCGAGCGTGCGCGCTGGCGGGTGCTGTTCGACCATTATCTGTTCGGCGACGATCCGGTGGCGCACCTGCCGCCGGCGGCGCGGGGGATCCTCGGTGAGCGGAGCGAGCCGACGCTCGGCCCCATCAAGGCGCGCCTCGCGACGTCGCTGAAGCCCTAGAGAAAGGTCGTCGCCGCCCACCCGAGCGCCGCGCCCACCGCGACCAGCGGCAGCGCCAGCCAGCCGACCCGGACGCGAGCGCGGACCTTGACCTCCTTCTCGTCGCTCAGCTCGGGGAGCGGCAGCGACGGTGGCGCCGCGCCCTCGGGCGGGACCTGCGCCACCAGCTGACGGAAGACACGCGGCAGTTGCACCAGCGCCCGCATGCCGAGCACGAGCGCGTCCGCCCCGCGCGACAGCGGCCCCAGTTCGCCGCGCATCCACTCCTTCACGAACGGCTCGGCGACCTCCCACATGTTGACGTCGGGATCGAGCGTCAGCGCCACGCCCTCGACCATGACCATCGTCTTCTGCAGCAGCAGCAGGTGCGGCTGCACCGCCATGTCGAAGCTGCGGGTAATGGCGAACAGCCCGTCCAGTAGATTGGCAATAGAGATGTCTCGCGCCGCCAGGCCCCGGATCGGTTCGCCGACGGCGCGGAGCGCGGTGGCGAACTCGCCGATGTCATGGTGCGCGGGGACATAGCCCGCTTCGAAGTGGATCTCGGCGACGCGGCGGTAATTGCCGACCAGCAGACCGTAGAGGATTTCCGCCAGGTAGACGCGCGCGCGCCGGTCGAGCCGGCCCATGATGCCGAAGTCGATGACACCGATCTTGGCGGGCTGACCGGGCAGGACGAACAAGTTGCCCTGGTGCATGTCGGCGTGGAAGAAGCCCTCGGCGATCGCCTGGCGAAGAAAGCTGCGGACCATCGTTGCCGCGAGCGCCTTGCGGTCGAGGTCGAGCGCGTCGATGGCAGCGCGGTCGCTGAGCTTGACGCCGTCGATCCAGTCGATCGTCAGCACGCGACGTCCCGTTCGCGGCCAGTCGACGGCGGGGACGACGAAGTCGGGCTCGGCGACCAGTGCCGCCTTCAGCTCCGACGCCGACGCCGCCTCGCGCCGCAGGTCGAGCTCGGCGAGCGTCCAGGCCTTGAACAGGGCGATGACGGCGCGCGGACGCAGGCGGGCGAACTCGCCGCCCAGCCGCTCGAGGCGGGCGGCCGCCCATTCGTAGGTGTCGATCGCACGAGCGAAGTCGGCCTCGATGTCTGGACGCAGCACCTTGACCGCGACCGCGCGGCCGTCGCTCGTCACCCCGCGGTGCACCTGGGCGATCGACGCCGCACCGACCGCCTGCGGGTCGATCGACGCGAACAGCGAGCGCCACGGCGCGCCGAGGGTCGCATCGAGCGACGGCTCGATGCGGGCGAAGGGCACCGGCGGCAGCGCGTCCTGCAGCCGGGCGAGGTCGGCGGCCGCCGCCGGCCCGACGAAATCTGGCCGCGTCGCCAGCGCCTGCCCGAGCTTGACCGCTGCCGGGCCGAGCCGCTCCAGCGCCCCGGCGTAGTCCGGCGTCGTGGGCGCAAAAGTTCCTAGCCGCGCCAGCCGCGCCAGCCGCTGCAGCGCCGGGGGGGCGGCGGCGCTGGTCTCCACCTCGCGCAGTGCGCCGTGGGCAGCCAGCGTCCGTCCCCAGCGCAGCAGCCGTCCGACGTGGACGATGGCCGCTGTCACGCCTTCCAGCCGCTGTGGATCGCGACGAGGCCGCCGAGAATCGGCCGCACGCTCACCTGTTTGAAGCCGGCAGCGGCGATCATCGCCTTGAACTCGGCCATCGGCGGAAAGCGGCGGATGCTCTCGACGAGGTAGCGGTACGCCTCCTCGTCGCGGGCGACGACCTTGCCGATGCGCGGCACGACGCGGTGCGAATATTCGTCGTAGACGCGCGCGACGCCTGGCCATTCCATCGTCGAGAACTCGAGGCAGAAAAAGCGGCCGCCGAACTTCAGCACGCGGTGCGCCTCGCGTAGCGCCGCGGGGATGTCGGTGACGTTTCTTATGCCGAAGGCGATCGTGTAGGCATCGAAGCTCGCAGCGGCGAAGCTCAGCGCCTCGGCATTCTGCTCCGACCACGCGAGGCCGGCGATCCCCCGCTTCTCGGCCCGCTTGCGCCCGACGTCGAGCATCGCCGGATTGATGTCGGCGACGGTGACGGAAGCCCCGGATTTCGCCAGCCGGAAGGCGATGTCGCCGGTGCCGCCGGCCATGTCGAGGATGGCCTCGCCCGCTCGCGGCTTCACCATCCGGACGAACTCGTCCTTCCAGCCGCGGTGCAGGCCGCCGCTCATCAGATCGTTCATCAGGTCGTAGCGGCGGGCGACCCGCTCGAAGACGCTGGTCACCCGGCGCGTCTTCTCGTCCGGGCTGACCTCCTGGAAACCGTAGCTGACCGTCTCGCTGCTGGGCTCGCTCATCGCCGCTCCCTAGCCCAGGGCTTGGCAGCGCGGCAAACGGGCCATATGCCGCGCGGGGCATGCCCGAGCTTCCCGAAGTCGAAACGGTGGTCCGCGGACTGCGGCCGCTGCTCGTCGGGCGGCGGCTGGCGCGCGTCGAGTTGCACCGCGAGGGGCTGCGCTTCCCCTTCCCGCCGGGCCTGGTGCAGCGGCTGACGGGCGCCACCGTCACCGGCGTCGGCCGCCGCGCGAAATTCGGCCTGATCGCCACCGACCGCGAGGACACGCTGGTGTTCCATCTCGGCATGAGCGGGCGGATGCGGCTCGATCCGCCGACCCTCGGCAAGCACGATCATGCCGTGCTGACGCTCGATGACGGACATATCGTCGCCTTCAACGATGCGCGGCGCTTCGGCAGCCTCGACCTTGTCGCGACTGCCGACCTCGCGACCTACCCGCCGCTGGTGCCGCTGGGGGTGGAGCCGCTCGGGCCCGATCTGACGCCGGCCTATCTGGCAGCGCGCTTCGCCGGCCGGGCGGCGCCGATCAAGCCGCTGCTCCTCGATCAGCGCATCGTCGCGGGCCTCGGCAACATCTACGCCTGCGAGGCGCTCTACCTCGCGCGGATCGACCCGCGCCGGGCGGCGGGCAGCGTTTCGCGCGCGAAGCTGGCCCGGCTGGTGCCGGCGATCCGGGCTACGCTGGAGGCGTCGATCGCCGCCGGCGGCTCGTCGTTGCGCGACCACGCCCAGGTCGACGGCACGCTCGGCTATTTCGCCAAGTCGTTCTGCGTCTATGGCCGCGAGGGCCAGCCCTGCCCCGACGGCCGCGGCACGGTCCGGCGCATCGTCCAGGGCGGCCGTTCGACGTTCTTCTGTCCGGAGGCCCAGCGCTAGTGCTGCCTTGACCCGCGGCCCCGCACAGGGTAACGACCGCCCCTTCGCCGGGATGGAGCGCCGTCCACGGCCCATCGACCGCGTAGTTTCTCGAGGACTGGAATGGCGAATACCCCGCAGGCTGAAAAGCGCATCCGGCGCAACGACCGCCGTGCCGCGATCAACAAGGCGCGCGTCAGCCGCATCCGCACGTTCGTCAAGAAGGTCGAGTCGGCCATCGACGGCGGCACCGCCGAAGATGCACGGACGGCGCTGCTTGCGGCGCAACCGGAGATGATGCGGGGCGTCGCCAAGGGCGTGCTCCACAAGAACACGGTCGCGCGCAAGCTGTCGCGCCTCGCCAAGCGCGTGAAGGCGCTCGGCTAACTCTTTTTTCATCATTGTCATGTGACGATCAGGCCGCCCGAGTCGGGCGGCCTTCGACTATTTGCGGTCAAGGACTTGGCCGCTTCGGGGCGGGCCAACCGTCACGCAACCGTCATCAATTGGTCACGGAAATTCAGTCATTTGGCCGCGCGCTTGCCATTTTGGCGCGTTTCCGTGTCAACGAGTTTATTTGAATTCGGGCGCAGTTTCGCCCCTTGATCGGCTCGTTGGGCGGTGGTTAGTGGCCCGCAGACGGCAGCGATGCCGCCCAGGGGATGACGAAAACCACTGCTGTCGAGTCGCCTGCCGACGTGCCGGAAACGGTCGCGCGGCACGACGGGGACCCGTGTCTGCAGGATCGGTGCGTCATCTCCCAAGGCAGAGGTCCGGCAGTCCGGACCCGGGGTAGGGAGGTTGCGCGAGAATCCTATGGCGACGAACTGGCCACTTCCGGTCCCGACCACGCAGGGTACGGCGCCAACGGTCGACGCCATGTGGGAAGCCGTTCGCAGCGTGCTGCGCCGCGAGTGCGGCCAGCGTACCTTTGACAACTGGCTGAAGCCGATCACCTTCGTCGGGCTGGACGGCGACACGGTCCGCCTCGCGCTGCCGACCGCATTCCAGGCCGACTGGGTCGGCAACCACTTCCTCGACCGGCTGCGCCTGCTGTGGTCGGTGCAGTCGCCCGAGCTGCGCCACGTCGTGCTGACGGTGCTGCCCGCGGCCACAGCGATCCCGGCTGCGCCCGAGGCCCCGGCGGCGCCCGCCGTCCGGCCCTGCGTCGGCCTGCCGCTCGAGCCGCGCTACACCTTTGACAGCTTCATCGTCGGCAAGTCGAACGAGCTCGCCTACAACGCCGCGCGCAGCCTGACCGAGGACGGGCCGATCGGCTTCAACCCCTTGTTCCTCCACGGGACAACCGGGCTCGGCAAGACCCACTTGATGCACGCGATCGGCGGCGACCTCCGCGCGCGCGATCCGCACGCCAAGGTCGCCTATCTGTCGGCCGAGAAGTTCATGGTCGACTTCCTCGCCGCGCTCAGGGCCAAGGACACAATCGCCTTCAAGCAGCGGCTGCGCTCGGTCGACCTGCTGATGATCGACGACGTCCAGTTCATCGCTGGCAAGGATTCGACGCAGGAGGAGTTCTTCCACACGATGAACGAGATCATCAGCGCGGGGAAGCGCCTGGTGATCACGTCGGATCGAAGCCCGCAGAACCTCGAGGGCATCCAGGACCGCATCCTCAGCCGCATGGCGTGGGGGCTGGTCGCCGACATCAACGCCGCCGACTACGAGCTGCGGCTGAACATCCTCCATGCCAAGGTTGCGGGGCTGAAGGATCAGCTCGGGCCGGCGCTGGCCGTGCCGGACGACGTCATCGACTTCCTCGCGCGCAAGATTACCTCGAACGTGCGCGAGCTCGAGGGCGCGCTCAACCGCACCATCGCCTACGCCCGGCTGGTCGAGAAGCCGGTGACGGTCGACTTCACGCGGGCGACGCTCGCCGACCTGCTCCGCGCGCACGAGAAGAAGGTGACGATCGAGGATATCCAGCGCCGCGTCGCCGATTATTACCACATCAAGTTCGCCGACCTGCTGTCGGCCCGGCGCGCGCGCGAAGTCGCCCGGCCGCGCCAGGTGGCGATGTACCTCGCCAAGCGACTGACGCCGCGCTCGCTGCCCGAGATCGGCCGCCGCTTCGGCAACCGCGACCACACGACGGTCATGCACGCGGTCAAGCGCATCGACGAACTGCGCGCCGCCGACCGCGAGCTGGACGCTGACGTCGTGCAGCTGAGCCGCATGCTGGATGGGTGAGCCGCAGCGCGGCTTGCGGTCAAGCGGCTAACACGCGTTCACGTTCACCGCTTGGCGGCCGGCTCGCCGCAAGCATGCCGGCGGGTCATCGACCGTCACCGTCGAAACCGTCCGACGACCCGGCGCCGCCGCGGCACCCTTGCCGCGCAGCCTGGACTTCCGGACGCAAGCGCCACGGCGACCTGTCCGTTGCACCACCACCCGACTTTGCCGCCGCCGCCGCCCTGCCCTAAGCGGATCGCGTGAAGCGCCTTCCTCCTTCCGCCCGTGGGCCGGCCTGGATGCTCGTCGCCTGCGTCGCGTTCGCGATCATGTGGATGATCATCCGCGTCGCCAGCCGCAGCGTCCACCCGTTCGAGATCGTCTTCTTCAGGAACCTGTTCGGCCTCATCGCCCTTGCCCCGATGCTGCTGCGGCGGCCGGCCCTGCTCGATCCGGCGCGGGCGCTGCCCAACCTGCGCCGGGCCTCGTCGGGGCTGATCGCGACGCTCGCCACCTTTTATGCCGTGGCCAATGCGCCGCTGGCGACGGCGCTCGCCATCAACTACACCGCGCCGCTGTTCGCGACCGTCGGCGCGGTCGTGTTCCTGGGCGAGCGCATCGCCATGCGGCGCGGGGCGGCGCTGGCGGTCGGCTTTGCCGGCATGCTCGTCGTCGTGCGGCCGGGCGCGCTGCCGCTGACCCCGGGCGTCGGCGCAGCGCTGCTGTCGGCGGTGGCGACGGCCTTCTCGTATCTCGCCATCCGCGCGCTGGTGGGCAAGGACGACCCGCGCAGCGTCGCCGCCTGGTCGTTCGTGCTGATGCTGCCGCCGTCGTTCGTCGTCGCGCTGTTCGTCTGGAGCTGGCCGTCCGCCGCCGCCCTCGGCCTGCTGGCGGTGATCGGCGGGCTGGCCGCGATCGGGCAGATCGGCCTCGCCTACGCGTTCGCCAGCGCGCCCGCTTCGGCCGTGCTGCCCTACGACTTCGTGCGCTTCGGCCTGATCACACTCGGTGGCATCGTCCTGTTCGGCGAGCGCTACGACGTGCTGACGATCGGCGGCGGGGCGATCATCCTCGCGGCGACGATCTACCTGGCCGTCCGCGAGGCGGCCGTCGCCCGCGCGCGCAAGACGGCGCTGGCACCCAAGTCGTGACCCCGGCATAACGGCCGAAACCTTGGGAGAGCGACGATGGAGTTGAACGGCTGTGCGGCGGTGGTCACCGGCGGCGCAAGCGGGCTGGGCGAGGCGACGGCGCGGGCGCTGGCAGCAGCCGGAGTCAAGGTCGCGATCTTCGACATGAATACCGAGAAGGGCGAAGCGGTCGCGGTCGAGATCGGCGGCACCTTCTGCAACGTCAACGTGACGAGCGACGAGTCGGTCGACGCCGGTTTCGCCCGCGCGCGCGCGGCGAACGGCCAGGAGCGCATCCTGATCAACTGCGCCGGCACCGGCAACGCCGCCAAGACCGCCAGCCGCGCCAAGGAGACGGGCGAGATTCGCCACTTCCCGCTCGATGCCTTCAACATGATCATCCAGATCAACCTGGTCGGCACCTTTCGCTGCATCGCCAAGTCGGCCGCGGGCATGCTGACGCTCGAGCCAATGGCCGACGGCGAGCGCGGCGTCATCGTCAACACCGCGTCCGTCGCCGCCGAGGACGGGCAGATGGGCCAGGCGGCTTACAGCGCATCCAAGGGCGGCGTCGTCGGCATGACGCTGCCCATCGCCCGCGACCTGATGGGCGAGGGCATCCGCGTCAACACCATCCTGCCCGGCATTTTCAATACGCCGCTGATGAACGCCGCGCCCGACAACGTGAAGGCCGCGCTGGCGGCGAGCGTTCCATTCCCCAAACGACTCGGCAATCCGCACGAATACGCCAGCCTGGCGCTCGAGATGTGCCGCAACAGCTATTTCAACGGCGAGGACGTGCAACTCGACGGGGCCATCCGGATGGCGCCGCGGTGAGCCGCACCATGTATTAAGGGCGCGAAGCAGCGCCCGCGACGCGCGCGAGCCCGGAGGTCAGGCGGCTCGCACGACGCCAACGGCGAGTCTCGGCTTTCTCCATGATGCGGCACGGGTGATGCGGACGTGACGCCACGGGAGATCGGCCCCTGGAAATCGTTTCGGCACCGTCGTGTTTTTTGTTGCGTTGCGGTTTGAGGCAGGTATCAGATTAAGGCAGCGACACAGGGGGGCTATTGATGTTTCGTACACTCACCTTCACCGCGGCAGCCGGGCTGTTTGCCATCGCCGCGCCGGCAGCCGCGTTCGACCCGCTGCCGAACCTGCAGAATCTGGACTTCAGCCAGTACACGGGAAGCGCGCCGAAGGACTATTTCAACAACGTTCGGCCGGTCGGCTGGACTGGCGGGTCGGGGCTGATCTTCATCGCCAAGGTCAACCACAACAGCCTCGACAATACCGCCGCCGACCCGAACAAGTATCTGACGACGTACGGGAACCCGGGCGGTACCGTCACCGGCAACTACGTCGAGGCCGACGGCAACCCCGACTATGAGGGCAGCTTCAACTACCAGGTCACCGGCCTGACCCCCGGCAAGACCTACTCGCTCAGCTTCTACCAGGGCGCGAGCAGCCAGGTCGGCTTCGCCATCCCGGGCGTGCCGACGACTAACCGGTGGATCGTCTCGCTCGCCGACAGCGGTCTGCAATTGTGCCACAACTGCGGTCCGGTCGATCCGCTCTACGGTCAGACCTCGACCTACTACAGCACCAATTCGCAGGCGAGCATCGCCGCCTCGCCGCTGATGACCGTGCCGAGCGCCGGCACGGTCGGCTGGAACTATGTCAGCGTCAACTTGACCGCCTACACCTCGAGCGAGCTGCTGAGCTTCCTCGCTTGGGGCGACAACGGTTCGACCGTCAACCTGCCGCCGATCGCGTTCCTCGCCGGCGTCAATTCGCCCCCGGGCATGGGCGCTACGCCCGAGCCCTCGACCTGGGCGCTGATGATCGTCGGCCTGGGTTCCGCCGGTGTCGCGCTCCGCTCGCGCCGCCGCGACGTCCGCGTCGCCGCCTGACCGGGCCACGGCGAACCGAAAGCGGCGGCTTCCTGATGGAGGCCGCCGTTTTCGCGTACCCGTCGTCATGCTAGGATCCCGCCGATGGGGCTGCTGCACGATCCCAACCTGACCGGTGTCCTGCGCGAGGGTGCGCGCGCCTGTGCCTGGCTGGCGATCGTCGTCTTCATCTTCGTGCCGCTCGAGCGGCTGTTCCACGTCCGCCGCGCCCCTGCCTTCGGAGCGAGCCCGCGTCGGGACATCGTATTCTTTTTCCTCAATAACTTCGTGCCGCCGCTGCTCCTGCTGGCCCCCCTCGCGACGGCCGCCTGGCTTGGCTACCGACTGGTGCCGGCGAGCTTCCACGCCTGGATCGAGACCTGGCCGCTATGGCTGCGGGCGCTCGCCGCCTTCGTCGTCGCGGACCTCGGCTTCTACTGGGGCCACCGCTGGATGCACACGGTGCCGTTCCTTTGGCGCTTCCATGCCGTCCACCACGCGCCCGAGCACGTCTATTTTCTGATCAGCGCGCGCGCGCACCCGATCGACAACGTCATCATCCGCGCCTGCGGGCTGATCCCGATTACCGTCCTCAGCCTCGGCGCGCCGCAGAGCGTGCAGGGGTCGCTGGTGGCGACGCTGGTCATGCTGGTGCTGACGCTTTGGGGCTTCTTCATCCACGCCAACGTCCGCTGGCGCTTCGGGCCACTCGAGTGGCTCGTGGCGACGCCGGCCTTTCACCACTGGCACCACGTCCGCGATACCCCGCGCGACCGCAACTTTGCGTCGATGCTGCCCGTCTGGGACCGACTATTCGGCACCCACCATACAGCCCCGGAATTTCCCCCGGCCTATGGACTGACGACGCCGCTCCGACCCTCGGTTACCGGGCAACTCATCGCGCCACTGCTGCCCAAGTCGCGGGAGCCGGTCGCGGCGCGGACCTAGCCGTCGATCGCGCGGGCCAGGTCGACGTCGCGCTGGGTCAGGCCGCCAGCATCGTGCGTCGTCAGGCGCACATCGACCCGATTGTAGACGTTCGACCATTCCGGGTGGTGGTCGGCCTTCTCCGCCAGCAGCGCGACCCGCGTCATGAAGGCGAAAGCGTGGGCGAAGTCGGCGAAGCGGTAGTGACGCGTGATCGCCTCGCCGTCGCGGTTCCACCCAGGGAGGCCGGCAAGCGCCAGCTCGATCTCGGCGTCGACGAGCTTGGGAATGGCGTGGCGGGACATGGCAGCTCCATCGGCAGCTTGGCAGCGGGCGGTCCCCATCCTATGGCGGCGGGCATGGCCGAGCGTCAAACCCCAGCGCAGCCGCCCTCCGCAGCGACCCAACAATGACCCTGCCCGACACCACGCCCGGCGCGACGCATCCGCCGAGCCTTGCCGACATCGACGCGCTGGCACAGGCGGCGGTCGAGCGCCTGCCCGAGCCGTTCCGCGCCCACCTCACCGACGTGCTGCTCCGCGTCGACGACTTCCCCGACGCCGAAGTCGTGGCGGCGATGGAGCTCGAGTCCGAATGGGACATCCTCGGCCTCTATCACGGCCGCCACGTCGGGCTGAAAGGCGACGTGCCGACCGGCGCGCTGCCCGACATCATCTTCCTCTATCGGCGCCCGATTCTGGAGGAGTGGTGCGAGACGGGCGAGAGCCTCGAGGCGCTGGTGACGCACGTGCTGGTGCACGAGGTCGGGCATCATTTCGGGCTGAGCGACGCGGATATGGAGCGGATCGAAGACGAGATGTGAACGACGAAGGGCCGGGCGTCGCCGCCCGGCCACGGAGTTGGCTTCGGATCAGACCGCGAGCGTGGTCGCGCGGCGACGCAGTGCGGTGCCGACGAGACCGAAGCCGCCGATCATAAGCGCCCACGTCGCCGGCTCGGGAACCGCGGCGAAGACGTAGTTGATGCTGGCTTCCGGTCGCGTCGCGCTGCCGCCGATCAGGCATTCGCGGTCACAGATATACGCTGAATAAGCACCAGTCGTGTCATAGGTCGGGCGCGGCTTGAAATTCTCTGCGACAGGTGTCCCGGCGCCGCCGGTGTCCCAGTTCATCTTGAGATGGCCGGCAGTGCCGAAGCCGTCCACCCAGCCGGTGTGGGTCACCGCCATGTTTGAGATCGAGATCGCGTACGACCCCGGCCCGAACAGAAGGACCGCCGCATCGAGCGGCGAGTAGGCCGTCTGCGGATAGCCAGTGCCCCAATAGACGCCACCACCGACCCAGTACGAGCCGACCAGTGTCGCCGCCGACGCGGCCCCGCCGCCGAGCGCGAGCGCTGCGCCGGCGAGAAGTCCAACCAATGTCTTGCGCATCATCATCCCTTCCGACTTCAAGTGAAACGAAAGGCTTCGTACACCAAGCCTCGGAGGGAGTACTCGCAAGAGCCATGCCAGAGTTTGGAACGGCGCAGTAACGATTGTTTATGAACAGCTTAGCTGCGCCGTCGAGGTGGCGGCGATCACATAGTGTAAAAAATCCGACAGTCGGCGTCACCGATGGCCAGCCGCCGGTCGGCACCGGCGTCGTGCGTGGCCGCCGCTGTAGCGCAGTCTCTCGCCCTCTCCCGTCAGCGGGAGAGGCAAAGCTCACGCCCCCGCCAGCGCCGCCAGCAGCAGCAGCGCCACGATGTTCGTAATCTTGATCATCGGATTGACCGCGGGGCCGGCCGTGTCCTTGTACGGATCGCCGACCGTGTCGCCGGTGACCGCCGCCTGGTGCGCCGGCGAGCCCTTGCCCCCATAGGCGCCCTGCTCGATGACCTTCTTGGCGTTGTCCCACGCGCCGCCGCCGCTCGTCATCGAGATGGCGACGAAAAGGCCGGAGACGATGACGCCCATCAGCAGCGCGCCCAGTGCGGCGAAGCCGTTGCCCTGCGTCGACACCGCCGTCACCGCGAAATAGACGACTACCGGGGCGAGGACGGGGAGCAGCGACGGCACGATCATCTCGCGGATCGCGCCGGCCGTGACGAGGCCGACGGTGCGGGCGTAGTTCGGCCGCACGCTGCGGTCGGCGATGCCCGGGTTCTCCTTGAACTGCGCGCGGATGTCGAGCGCGACGGCCGACGCCGTCCGCCCGACTGCGGTCATCGCCATGCCGCCGAACAGGTAGGGCAGCAGCGCACCCAGGAGGAGCCCGACGACGACGTACGGGTTCGACAGGGTGAAATCGACCGGTACGTCGACGAAGAAGCGCCGCAGGTCCTCGGTGAAGGTGGCGAACAGGACCAGCGCGGCAAGACCCGCCGAACCGATGGCATAGCCCTTGGTCACCGCCTTGGTCGTGTTGCCGACCGCGTCGAGGGCATCGGTCCGCTCGCGTACCTCGGGATCGAGGCCGGCCATCTCGGCGATGCCGCCGGCGTTGTCGGTGACGGGACCATAGGCGTCGAGCGCGACGACCATGCCCGCCAGCGCCAGCATCGAGGTCGCGGCAAAGGCGATGCCGATCAGCCCGGCGAGCTGGAACGAGGCGATAATACCAGCGACGATGACGAGCGTCGGCAGCGCCGTCGATTCCATGCTGACCGCCAGGCCCTGGATAACGTTGGTGCCGTGGCCGCTGTCGGACGCCTTGGCGATCGACTTGACCGGGCGATAGCCGGTGCCGGTGTAATATTCGGTGATCCAGACGATCAGGCCGGTCACCGCCAGCCCGACGAGCATGCACCAGAACAGCGCCATGCCGGTGAACGCCGTCGGTGCGGCGACCGCATTGGCGGCGGCCGCGGCGACCGGCTTGACCGCGACGACGGCATTCATGTCCGGAAATACGGCGTTGGTCGCGGCGTAAAGCGCCGGGATCGACAGCAGTGCGGTGACGATGAAACCCTTGTACAGCGCGCCCATGATCGAGCCCGACTTGCCTAGGCGGACGAAGAAGGTGCCGATGACCGAGGTGACGATGCAGACGCCGCCAGCGAGCAGCGGCAGCGTCATCAGCCGCGCCGCATCCGCGCCGCCGACGAGCAGCGCCACCAGCACCATCGTCGCGCCCAGGGTGACGACATAGGTTTCGAACAGGTCGGCGGCCATGCCGGCGCAGTCGCCGACGTTGTCGCCGACGTTATCGGCGATGACACCGGGGTTGCGGTCGTCGTCCTCGTCGAAGCCGAGCTCGTTCTTGCCGACCATGTCGGCGCCGACATCGGCGGCCTTGGTGAAGATGCCGCCGCCGAGGCGTGCAAAAATCGATATCAACGAAGCGCCAAATGACAGCGCAACGAGCGCATTGATGACCGGACGCGACGTTGCCTCCATGCCGCCGGCCACGAGCGCATAGAAGTAGCCGGCGATCGCCAGCAGGGCGAGGCCGGCGACGAGCATGCCGGTGACCGCGCCCGAGCGGAAGGCCATGGTCAAGCCGCTCTGCAGCGACACCCGCGCGGCCTCCGCGGTCCGCACGTTGGCGCGGACCGAAATGTTCATGCCGATGAAGCCGGTGACCCCCGACAGCACCGCGCCGATCAGGAAGCCGACCGCGGGCACCAGCCCCAGGAACACCGCGACCAGCACCAGCACGATAACGCCGACGACAGCGATGGCGCGGTACTGGCGGGCGAGATAGGCGCCGGCGCCCTCCTGGATCGCCGCGGCGATCTCCTGCATCCGCGGGCTGCCCGCCGAGGCGGAGAGGATGCTGCGCGACGTGGCGATGCCGTAGACGACAGCGGCCAGGCCGCAGGCGATGGCGATCAGAACGAAGGTCATGGAGTCCCCTTGGGCACCGCGTCGGCGTTCGCCGTCCGCGATCAGTGGCTAAGATGCGGCGGCTTGTGGCAAAAGCACGGCGGCATGGCAAGCCGCCGCACCGTTCGGCGGCCGCACGGCCGCCCGCCACCGACCCTCGCTTCGCCGGCTACCAGAGCGTCCCCGCCGCCCGCTCCGGCCACGCCGCGTCATAGGCTGCACCGTCGATCCGGTCGCTGAGCACGGCGAGCATGGCACCGGCCGTCGGCAGGCTCGCCGGGTCGACGCGCACGGCGTCGGTCCACAGCCCGCTCCTGACAATCGCGCGGGCGCACTGGAAATAGGCGACCTCGACATGGACCAGCAGGACGGTGCGCGGCGGCCGGCCGGCGACGGCGAAGGTCGTCAGCAGATCGGGCGCGACCGAGATCGACGCGCGGCCGTTGACGCGGAAGGTCGTGCCGGACCCGGGGATCAGGAACAGCAGCGCCACGCGCGGGTCGGCGAGGATGTTCCGAAGCGAGTCGATGCGGTTATTGCCGCGCCGGTCGGGCAGCGCCAGCGTGCGCTCGTCGAGTACGCGGACGAAGCCGCGCTCGTCGCCGCGGGGCGAGGCGTCGAGCCCGCCCGGTCCGCTGGTCGCCAGGATACAGAACGGCGAAGCGGCGATCAGTGCGCAGTAGTGTGGCGTCAGGACCGCGCTCTCCTTGACCGTCGCCGCCGTACTCGGCGTCTCGGGGTAGATCGCCTCCAGCTGCTCGAGCGTCGTCACCTGCGTCATCGGCGCGAGAGTAGGTCGTCGACCCAGGCGGGCACAAGCCGGCTCGCCGGCCCGTACCGCGTCTCCGCGAACAGGTAAGACCCGGCCGACGGCTCGAGGTTGAGCTCGAGCGTGTCGGCCCCGGCCGCGCGCGCCTCGGCGACGAAGCCCGCGGCGGGATAAACCGCGCCCGAGGTGCCGATCGAGACGAACAGGTCGCAGCGCGCGAGCGCCGCCTCGATGCGGTCCATACCGTAGGGCATCTCGCCGAACCAGACGATGTCGGGGCGCAGCTGCCCGCCGCAGTCACAGGGACCGGCACCCGACAGCTCGCCGGTCCAGCGCCGCCGCGTGCCGCAGCGGCCGCACAGCGCCGACAGCAGCTCGCCGTGCATGTGGAGCAGGCGCGGCTTCTCGACCCCGGCAGCGGTGCCGGCGCGGTCGTGGAGATCGTCGACGTTCTGCGTCACGATGAGCAGGTCGCCCCGCCAGTCGCGGTCGAGCCGGGCGAGGGCGTCGTGCGCGGCATTGGGCGCGACGCGGGCGAGCGCTGCCCGCCGTGCGTCGTAGAAGCGCTGGACCAGCACGGGATCGCGGTCATAGGCCTCCGGCGTCGCGACGTCCTCGACGCGGTGGCCTTCCCACAGCCCGTCGGGCCCGCGGAAGGTCGGCACGCCGGACTCAGCCGAAATACCGGCCCCCGTCAGGACGACGAGGTTCACGCCGCCGCGACGATGTCGGGATGGCTCAGCCGGCAGCAATTGCGCCCGGCGCGCTTGGCCGCGAACAGCGCCTGGTCGGCGGCCGCGAGCCAGCTCGCGGCGATGCCGATGCCGCTCGTCAGCGGGGCGACGCCGAAGCTGGCGGTGACGCCGGTGGCCGGTGCGGCGGCGATGCCGAGGCGGAACCGCTCGGCGGCGGCGAGCGCCTCGTCGGGTCCGAGTTCGGGGAGCAGCAGGCCGAACTCCTCGCCACCGACCCGACCGAAGACGTCACTGGCCCGCAGCATCTCGCGGCACGCGGCGCTCACCGCCCGCAGCACCGCGTCGCCGGCGGCGTGGCCGCGCACGTCGTTGACCTTCTTGAAGTGGTCGAGGTCGAACAGGACCAGCGTCGCCGGGCGGCCGTAGCGATCGCGGCGCGAAATGGCGCTTTCGATCTCGGCGAGGAAGGCCCGCCGCGCCAGCGCACCGGTCAGATGGTCGTGACAGGCGATGCGGCGCAGCTCGAGCTCGTCGACGACGATGCCGGCGAGCCCGGTCAGGATCTCGACCTCGCGCGCGGAGAACGGCCGCGGCGCCGCGTCGAGCGCGCACAGCGTACCGATATGATAGCCGTCGCGGCTGGTCAGCGGCACGCCGGCATAGGCACCGATGCCGGGAGACTGGGTGACCAGCGGGTTGTCGCAAAAGCGACCGTCGGCACGGGCGTCGGGGACGACGAAGGGCGAGCTGCCGCGGATCGTATGATTGCAGAAGGCGAGATTGCGCGGCGTCTCCTGGATGGGGAGGCCCGGGTGCGACTTGAACCACTGCCGGTCGCGGTCGATCAGCGACACCGCCGCCATCGGCACGTCGAGGATGCTCCGCACCAGCGCCGTGATGCGGTCGAACGACTCCTCGGCCGGCGAATCAAGAACATCGTAGCGTGCGAGCGCGGCCAGCCGGTCGGTCTCAAGCTCCGCGCACGCGCTGTCCGTCTCCCCCATCATTCCGCTCACTCGCCCCGCCCCCGCGCTGTACCGGCCGTCGATAGCGCCATATGATCTACGATCCGAACACGCCCGGGGTTGATCGAGGAGCGACATAATGACGCGGATCGGTGTTCTCGGGGCAGGCGGGCGGATGGGTCAGGCGATCCTCGCCACACTGCGTGCCGCCCCCGGCCTGAAGCTCGCCGGCGCGGTCGAGCAGGCGGGGCACGGCAGCGTCGGGACCGTGCTGGGCGGCGGGCTGACGATCTGCACCAACCCTTCCGCGCTGGCGGTCGCAAGCGACGTCCTGATCGACTTCACGACGCCGGCAGCCCTGGACGCCAACCTCGATGCTGCCTGCAACGGGCACGCAGCGATCCTCGTCGGCACGACCGGGCTCGAGCCGCGCCACCACGCCGCGCTCGACCGGGCAGCGCGCGACATCGCCGTGCTGCAGACGGCCAACACCAGCATCGGCATCGCCGTCCTCGCACGCCTGGTGGCCGACGCCGCGGCCGCGCTGCCGGAATGGGACATCGAGGTGCTCGACCTCCATCACCGCGACAAGCGCGATGCGCCGTCGGGCACCGCCCTGCTGCTCGCCGAGGCGGCGGCCCGCGGCCGCGGCACAGCGCTGGTCCGGCGCACCGCGCCGCGCGACGGTACCGGCAGCATCGGCTTCGCCGCGCTGCGCGGCGGCTCGGCGGCGGGCGACCACATGGTGCTCCTCGCCGGCGACGGCGAGCGCATCGAGCTTCACCACCGCGCCGAAGGCCGCGACCTCTTCGCCGCCGGGGCGGTCCGGGCGGCCGCTTGGCTCGCCGGCCGTCCGCCCGGCCGCTACACGATGGCCGACGTCCTCACCACACCCTGATACGCTCGTCGGGCGCGAGGTAGAGCGTCTCGCCGGGCTTGGCGCCGAAGGCCGCATACCAGGCGTCGAGGTTGCGCACGACGTTTGGGCGCAGGAACCCAGCCGTGTGCGGATCGGTCGTTGTCTGCTGGAGCAGCGCCGCGTCGCGGAACTTCTGCCGCCAGATCTGGCCGAAGCCGAGGAAGAAGCGCTGATCGCCGGTGAAACCGTCGATGACCGGCGCCGGCTTGCCTTTCAGCGACTTGTGGTAGGCGTCGTAGGCGACGTTGATGCCGGCGAGGTCGGCCATGTTCTCGCCGAGCGTCAACTCGCCGTTGACGTGCAGGCCGGGCAGCGGCTGGTAGGCCGCATATTGCGCGACGACCTTGTCGGTCAGCGCCTTGAAGCGGGCGATGTCCTGCGGGGTCCACCAGTCGGACAGCGCGCCGCGCTTGTCGAACTTGCGCCCCTGATCGTCGAAATGGTGGCTGATCTCGTGGCCGATGACGGCACCGATGCCGCCGTAGTTTACCGCCGGATCGGCGTTGGGGTCGAAGAACGGCGGCTGCAGGATGGCGGCGGGGAAGACGATCTCGTTCCACGTCGGGTTGGCATAGGCGTTGACCGTCATCGGCGTCATGCCCCACTCGCTGCGGTCGATCGGCTTGCCGAGCTTGTCGAGGTTGCGCTGGTACTCGAACTCGTCGGCGCGCCGGGCGTTGCCGAGCGCGTCGCCCGGGACGACCTGCAGCCGGCTGTAGTCGCGCCACTTGTCCGGATAGCCGATCTTCGGCGTGAAGACGGCCAGCTTGGCGCGCGCCTGCGCCTTGGTGCGTTCGTCCATCCACGTCAGGCGGCTGAGCCGGACGTCCATCGCGGCGATGATGTTGGCGACCAGCGCGTCCGCCTTGGCCTTGGCCTCGGGCGTGAAGTAGCGCGCGACGTACAGCTTGCCGACGGCCTCGCCCAGCGCGTCGCTGGTCAGGTCGACGCCGCGCTTCCACCGCTCCTGGTTCTGCGGCGTGCCCGACAGCGCGGTGCCGTGAAACGCGAAGTGCGCGTCGACGAAGCGTGCCGGCAGCAGCGGCGCATAATGATCGAGCGTGTGGAACGTGAGGTATGCCTGCCAGGTCGCCAGCGGCTCGCTCGCCACCAGCTTGGCGGTGCCGGCGATTGCGCTCGGGTTGGTGACGATCACCCGCGGCTGCGACTCGACTCCGGCCGCGGCGAGGAACGGCGTCCAGGTCAGCCCGGCGTAGTCGGCCGGCAGCGCCGTGGTCACGACGGGGTTATAGGTCTTGTCGACCTGCCGCCGTTCAGCCCGGCTCCAGTGGACCGCCGCGAGCTTCGCCTCGAGGTCGTAGATCGCCCGCGCCTTGGCCGCCGGCTCGGGCACGTCGGCCAGTGTCAGCAGCCGCTCGATGTAGGCGCGGTAGGCGTCGCGCGCCTCGGCGAACTTCGGATTCTTGGTGTCGAGATAATAGTCGCGGTCGGGCAGGCCGAGCCCGCCCTGTCCGAGATAGACGCTGAACACGTCGGGGTTCTTCAGGTCCTGCCGCAGCCGCAGGTTGACCGGCACGTCGATGCCGTCGCGGTTCATCGCGCCGAACATCGCCGCCACCTGGCCGGGTTCGCCAAGCGCCGCGATCGCCGCCAGCTGCGGCTGGAGCGGCGCGAGACCCTTCGCCTCGATCGCCGCCGCGTCCATGAAGCTGGCGTAATAGTCGCCGACCTTGCGTGCCTCGCTTCCGGCGGGCGCGGTCGCTCGCCGCCTCGACGATGCCGCGGGTCCGCGACTGGCTGAGGTCACGCAGGACGTTGAACATGCCGTAGCTCGACTTGTCCGCGGGAATGACGAGCTTGTCCTCGTAAGTGCCGTTGGCGAAGCGACCGAAGCCGTTCCCCGGCAGCACCGAGCGGTCCATGCCCGCCGTGTCGAAGCCGAAGCTGCCGTAGGTCGGCTGCCCCGGCGCCCGGTGCGCGTCGAGGGCGACGTCGTGGCGGGCCGGGGTCGTGGCGGCGAGCGGTGCCAGCGGGACGAGGGCGGCGCCGAGCAACAGCAGAAAACGCATGGAGATCTCCGGGAGAGGACGGAGCGGGACGTATAGATTTGTGACAGTCGCACCGCTAGTCGTTCGCCGCGGGAGGGATCGGCGTGAATGACGGACGGCGGCAGGCGGCGCACATCGCGCTGGTCCTGCACGATTTCTCCGGCGGCGGCAGCGAGCGCATCGCCATTCGCCTGGCGCAACGCTGGAAGGCGGCGGGGCGGCGCGTGACGCTCGTCGCCGGGACCGAGGCCGGCGTCGCGCGACCGCTCGCCGACGGCCTGCCGATTGTCGAGTTCCGCCGCCCGCTGACCCGCAGCATCCCCGACCGCCTGCGCTTCGGCCGGGCGGCGGCGGCGATGATCGCGGACCTCTCCCCCGACATCGTCGTCTCGCCGGGCAACTGGCACGTGCCGACCTTCGCCGCCGCCCGCGCCGCGGGGCTGCGCCTGCCGGTCGTTGCCAAGATCAGCAATCCCGTCCGCCAGCTCGAACGCGGACCGCCGCTGCAGCGGCCATTGAACGCTGCCTTTGCCCGCGCGACGGCGCACTATGCCGCGCTAGTCGCCATGTCGCCGGCGCTGGCGGCGGAGGCGCAAGGCGTGCTCGGCCGGCCCGTGGCGACGATCGCCGAGCCGAACCTGCCCGACGACTGGACGCCACCACCGCCGGCACCGCGCGATCCCCGCCGCCTCGTCGCGGCGGGCCGGATGATGCCGCAGAAGGACTTCCCCCTCGCCTTCGCCACGCTCGCCCACCTGCCGGAATGGCACCTCGACCTGCTCGGCGACGGTCGCGACCGGGCGCTGCTCGAGGCGCGCGCGACGGCGATGGGCGTGGCCGGCCGCGTCACCTTCCACGGCCACGTCGCCGACACCGCGCCCTACCTGCGCGCGGCGACCGCATTCCTCTGCACCTCACGCTACGAAGGCTATCCCGCCGTGCTGGTCGAGGCGCTGGCTGCCGGCACGCCGGTCGTCACCACCCCCTGCTCGCCCGCCGTGCCCGAGATCGTCGGCGACGCGAGTTTCGGCGAGGTCGCCCCGCCCGACCCGCAGGCGCTCGCCGCCGCCGTCCGCGCCGTCGCCGGGCGCGTGCCCGACCCCGCGCTGACCGCCGCGCGGCTCGACCAGCACCGCATCGGCCGCTCGGCCGCCGCCTGGCTCGACCTGCTCGACCGGGCCGTGCCCTAGAGCTTCGGCAGCGTTACCCCGCGCTGGCCCTGGTACTTGCCGGCGCGGTCGGCGTAGCTGACCTCGCACGGTTCGTTGCCTTTCAGGAACAGGAACTGGCAGGCGCCCTCGTTGGCATAGACCTTGGCCGGCAGCGGCGTCGTGTTCGAGAACTCGAGCGTAACGTGCCCCTCCCAGCCCGGCTCGAGCGGCGTCACGTTGACGATGATCCCGCACCGCGCATAGGTCGACTTGCCGAGGCAGATGACGAGCACGTCTCGGGGAACCCGGAAATACTCGACCGTGCGGGCCAGCGCGAAGCTGTTCGGCGGGATGATGCAGCAGTCGGTCTTGCGATCGACGAAGCTCGCCGGGTGGAAGTCCTTGGGGTCGACGGTGACGCTGTCGACATTTGTGAAGATCTTGAACTCGTCCGACACGCGCGCGTCGTAGCCGTAGGACGACAGGCCGTAGCTGATGACGCCGTCGCGCCGCTGCCGGTCGACGAACGGCTCGATCATGCCCCGCGTCTGCGCCTGCTCGCGGATCCAGCGGTCGGATTGGACGGACAAGCAGGGGCTCCTTACTGCCGGATGTGCAGAACGCAGATCAGCGTGAACAGCCGGCGGGCGGTGTCGTGGTCGACCTCGACGCGGGACGCAAAGCGTTCGATGACGAGCTCGGCGGCGTCGTTGTGGATGCCGCGCCGCGCCATGTCGATCGTCTCGATCTGACTCGGCGTCGCATTGCGGATCGCCTTGAAATAGCTGTCGCAGATGGCGAAATAGTCGCGGACGATGCGCCGGAACGGCGACAGCGGGACGACGAAGCTTTCCAGCGGCGTGTCGTCGGTACGCGACAAAGCGACCGTCAGCCGCCCCTCCTCGACGCCCATGAGCAGCTTGTACGGCCCGGCATAGCCGTCGTCGTAGGGGCCGACCGGCTTGAAGAAATTGCCTTCGAGCAGGTCGAAGATGGCGACGCGGCGTTCCTGCTCGATATCGGCGTTGCGCCACAGGATCGTGCGCTCGTCGAGCTTGACGTCGATGATCCGGTGGTCGGCGCTGCCGGCGAGGGCGTCCGGCTCGCTCACGTCGCGTCGGGGAAAGCGTTGACCAGCTGGCCGAGCGTCGGCACGAGGTCACCGCGCGCGTCGTCCTGCGTCTTGCCGAGGCGAACGACGACGAGGTGCTTCGACGGCGCGACCATGACGTACTGGCCGAGGTGGCCGATCGCCGAATAGAGGTCGGACGGGCCCTGGTCGGGGAACAGCGCCGGGCGCTTGCCCTCGGTCTGGTGCGCGTGGTTGAGCCAGAACTGGCCGCCGTAGGTCGGGTTGGTCGCGGCGGGCGTGGTGACGAACTTGACCCACATGGCCGGCACGATCTGCCGCCCCGCGACGACGCCGCCATCGAGGTACATCTGCCCGAACTTCGCCCAGTCGCGCGCCGTCGCGTGGCAGAACGAACCGCCGAGCATCGTGCCGGCAGCGTCGTATTCGCAGACCAGGCTCGACAGGCCGGCGGGTACGATCAGGTGGTCGCGCAGATACGCCTGCATTGCCGCGCGGCGGGCGTCCGGGGTCGTCGCGCCCGGCGCGATCGTGCGGACGATGATGTCGTCGAGGATGATCGTCGTCAGCGTCGAGTATTGGTAGTGGGTGCCCGGCGCGTAGGCGAGCGGCGCCTTCTCGGCCGCCGCGGCGATGTCGTCGCTCTCGTCGCTGAACAGCGCGCGATTGGTGTCGGCGTCCTCGACCGGCTCGACCTCGACATGCTTCAGGCCCGACGACATGTGGAGCAGCTGCGCCAGCGTGATCTTCGCCCGCGGGTCGCCGGGGTTCCGGTTCCAGGCGGGGACCGGCGCCGGCGCGTCGAGCGACAACCTGCCCGCGGCGACGAGCTGGCCGACGAGCGTCGAGGTGATCGACTTGGCCATCGACCACGAGATGAAGCGGTTGTTCGGGCCGTAGCCCGGCGCGTAGCGCTCGATCAGCGGCTGCCCGTCCTTGAGCACGACGACGGCGCGCGTCTCGCCCTCGCTCCGGTCGCTGAACAGGCGGTCGACGGCGGCAGTGGCCGCGGGCGGGACCGCGCGCTCCGGGGCCGGCGCCGCCGGCGGTGCGGCGGCCACGACACCGGGGGCGGCGAGCATAATCAGGCTTGATCGAAATCGCCGCATGGCGTCACCTTCCCCGGAACGCGGCGGACGATAGGGGTGGGGCGACGGTGAAGGCAAGAAATTGGTGGCTGGTCGCGATCGCCGTCGTCATCGTCGCCGCGGTCGCCGGCTGGAGCGGTGCTGAAGCAGAGCCGCCTCGGCCGCCGCGCCGACCTCGCCAGCGGCTATGTCGCGCACGTCGTCTGTTCGTGCCGCTATGTCGGCAACCGCGACATGATGAGCTGCGCCACCGACTTCGAACCGGGCATGGAGATCGTCCATGTGAGCGACGATACGGCGGCCAGGCGCATCACCGCCTGGGTGCCGCTGCTGGCGAAGCATACGGCGACCTACCACGGCGAGTACGGCTGCGCGCTCGACAAGCGCTGAGGCTCAGCGGCGACGCATTTCATCGCGCCGCATCGGCATGGCGTCGATCTGCGCTGCCAGACGCTCGGCCGTGAGCGGCTCGGGCGAGACGCCTGCGACATGGC
This sequence comes from uncultured Alphaproteobacteria bacterium, assembly GCA_963846485.1. Taxonomy (GTDB): domain Bacteria; phylum Pseudomonadota; class Alphaproteobacteria; order Sphingomonadales; family Sphingomonadaceae; genus Polymorphobacter_B. The sequence continues at coordinate 364,853 of CAWJWB010000008.1, forward strand.
CGTCCTTGCCGACCAGCACGGCGCGGAACGCGGCGGCGGGAACGTGGAGCCGGCGCCGCAGGGCCGCCGCGTCGTCGCGCGCGCCGCGGACCGCGTCGCCGACGACCTCGATCATCACCAGGTCGCGCTCGGCGTAGGCGGCGGACGCGGCCGCCGCATCGCGCCGCTGCGCTGCCAGCGCCGGCGACGCCGCGTCGGGGGCGAAGACGATCAGCAGCCGGTCGCGCCAGCGGTGGTCGTCGACGCTGGCGGCAGCAAAGGCGGCGGCAAGAAGGAGGAGGCTCATGGCCGCGGCAACGCACGCCGCCGTGTCGCGGCTCCGCTACAGCCAGCCGCGGCTCTTGAAGAACAGGTACGGCAGCACCGCCGAGCAGATCATGATCCCCAGGGCCATCGGGTAGCCGTAGGTGAAGCTCAGCTCCGGCATGTTGTGGAAGTTCATGCCGTAGATGCTGGCGACGAGCGTCGGCGGCATGAAGATGACCGCGGCGACCGAGAAGATCTTGATGATCGCGTTCTGCTCGATGTTGATCAGGCCGAGCGCGGCGTCGAGCAGGAAGGTGACGTTGCCGCCGAGATAGCTGGCGTGGTCGGTCAGCGCCGCGACGTCCTTGGCCAGCCCGTCGATCTGCTCCTTGGTGCCCCTGGGGTCGAGGGTCGCGCCGAGGAAGCTCAGCAGGCGGGCGATGCTGACCCCGCTCATCCGCGACTTCGACACCGTGTCCTGGACGGCACCGATGCGTCGCAGCAGCACTTCGAGCGCGGCATTGGTCATCCGCTGCTGCTGCTTCGGACCCCGGCGGAATGTCGAGCGCGAGATGTTGTCCATCTCGTCGCCAACGTGCTCGAGGACGTCGGCCATGCGGTCGACGATCGCCTCGAGCAGGTGGAGGAGCGTCGTCGTCGCGTCGGCGCACAGCTCGGGCGAGCGTTCGACGTGCGCGCCGAACAGCTCGAACACCTTGGGCGCGGCGTAGCGGACGGTGACGAGGTGCTTCGGTGTCAGGACGAACGAAACCGGCGTCAGGACGGGTGCGTTGTCGGCCATACCGGCGACGATTGAGGCGATGACGGTGATGGCGTCGCCGTCGCGATACTGGCGGCTCGACGGCTCGATCTCGACCGCCTCGTCGCGCGTCGGCACCGCCGCTCCGGTGACGCGCTCGACGAACGCCTCCTCTTCCTTGCTCGGATCGACCAAGTCGAGCCAGACCGCGCCCGGGGGCAGGGCATCGCCGGCGTGGTCGACGTCGGTGATCCGCTTCTCGCCGGCCGAATAGATCTGCAGCATCGCCGGCTCCCGGACGTGTGGCTCGCGCCGCCGCTATGGCCTCGCCGCGGCGCGCGCAAGGGCGGACGCACTGCCGCCCGATGAACCTTAACAAGCCCGTGATAGTTGCGTCGACGCACAGCCATGAGGAGCGGGCGATGACGACCTTCACGACGCGCGACGGCACGGAAATCTACTACAACGACTGGGGTCAGGGCGCGCCGATCGTCCTCATCCACGGCTGGCCCCTCGACGCCGACATGTGGTCGACGCAAGCGGTCGCGCTGGCCGAGCAGGGCAAGCGTGTCGTCGCCTACGACCGCCGCGGCTTCGGCCGGTCGAGCCAGCCGTGGTCGGGGTACGACTATGACACGATGGCCGACGACCTTGCCCAGCTGATCGACCATCTCGGGCTCGAGCGCGTGACGCTCGTGGGCTTCTCGATGGGCGGTGGCGAGGTGGCCCGCTACCTCGGCCGGCACGGCGGGACGAAGGTCGCGGGCGCGGCACTGATCGGCGCGGTGACGCCGTTCCTCCTGAAGACCGAGAACAATCCGACGGGCGTCGACCAGAGCGTGTTCGACGGCATGATCGCCGGGCTGCGCGAGGATCGCGCCGCCTTCTTCGGTCAGTTCGGTGCGGCGTTCTACGGTAACACCATGCTGAAGAAGCGCGTGTCGAGCGAGGTGCTCGACTGGACCTTCCAGATGGCGATGATGGGATCGCTGCGGGCGACGATCGAGTGCGCCAAGGCGTTCTCGTCGACCGACTTCCGCCCTGACATGGCGGCCTTCACCATGCCCACTCTGATCATCCACGGCACCGCCGACCAGACCGTGCCGATCGACAGCGCCGGGCGCGTCGCCGCGCGGATGATCCCGCACGCCAAATTGATCGAGTACGACGACGAGCCGCACGGCATTCCGGCGACGGCAGCCGACCGGCTGACGGCCGACCTGCTCGCGTTCATGGCGGCGTGATCGGGGCGGCGGCGTGTCAGTGCGCGGCGCGGGACGTGTAACCGCGTCCCCCGGCGCGGCGAACAGGCGGGTGTCACCCTCTCGAGGACGCTCCCGATGTTCCGCCCGACGCTCGCCGCCGCCCTGCTCGCCGCCGCCCTGACCGCCGTTTCCGCCGCGGCGCAGGGGGTCGACGCCCGTCACCCGACGGTCGTCGAGCTCTACCAGTCGCAGGGCTGCTCGTCGTGCCCGCCGGCGATCGCCAACGTCAACGCGCTCGCCGACCGGCCGGACGTCCTGACGCTGACCTTCGCCGTGACCTACTGGGACCAGCTCGGCTGGAAGGACACCTTCGCCACCCCCGCCCAGACGGCGCGGCAGTGGGACTATGCCCGCGGCTTCGGCCACGACCAGGTGTGGACGCCGCAGGTCATCGTCGACGGCCGCGGCGATGTCGTCGGCGCCCGCGCGGGCCAGGTCGAGGGCCTGCTGGCCAAGACGCCGCCGCGCGTCGGCCCGGCGATCGACCTGACCGGCGCCGGTGTCGCCATCGGTAGCGGCACGGCCCCGGCGGGCGGCGCCGACGTCTGGCTCGTCCGCTATGACCCGCGCACGGTCAGCGTGGCCGTCCGCGCCGGCGAGAACAGCGGCCGCCGGATCGACCACCGCAACGTCGTCCGTCAGCTCGTGAAGCTCGGCCACTGGAGCGGTGCGCCCGCGACGCTGCCCCTGCCCGCTCCCGTTGGCGACCTGAAGACCGCGGTCCTCGTCCAGAAGCCGGGCGGCCCGATCCTCGCTGCCGTCCGCGGCTGATCGCAACACCGGCACGCGGCGGCTTTACTTCGGCCGCGCCGCCCGGCACCTTTCGTTCCGCTCCCGACCAACCCGCCGAGGATGCCGATGGCCACCGTCGCCGACCGAATCGACACCGCGCCCGAGCCGCCGGCCGGCCAGGTCTATTATCGGCACCGGGTGATCACGCGGGTCTGCCACTGGATCAACGCGCTCTGCATCCTGTTCCTGGTCGCGACCGGGCTCAACATCTTCAACGCCCACCCGGCACTCTACTGGGGCCAGTACGGCGCGAGCCCCGACGACGGTCGCCGCTGGTTCGAGATCGGCGCGGTCGACCGGCCGGGCGGCGGCGTTGCGGGTCTGACGCGGATCGGATCGGTGACGATCGACACCAGCGGCCTCCTCGGCACCCATCCGCAACCCGGCGGCGCGGTCGAACAGCAGGGCTTCCCCGACTGGACGACCTTCCCGCACAACCGTGATCTCGCGACAGCGCGGCGCTGGCACTTCTTCTTCGCCTGGGCCTTCATCCTGTCGGGCCTGGTGTATCTCGCCTATGGCTTCTTCACCCGCCACCTGCAGAACGACGTGTGGCCGCGGCTGCGGCAGCTGAACCCGGCCAACATCTGGCACGACATCGTCCAGCACGCGAAGCTCCAGTTCCCGCGTGGGCGTGACGACCGCGAGTATCACATCCTCCAGCGGCTGGCCTATGCCGGCACCGTCTTCGTCCTGCTGCCGCTGATGGTCCTGACCGGACTGTCGATGTCGCCGGGGTTCAACGGCGCGGTGAACGGGTTCCTCCCCGCGCTGTTCGGCGGACGCTCATCGGCGCGCTCGCTCCACTTCATCGTCATGGACCTGCTGCTGCTCTTCGTCGCCGTCCACGTGCTGATGGTCATCCTCGCCGGCCCGTACAACCAGCTCCGCTCGATGATCACCGGGCGCTACGACACCGGAAAGGACCGGGTATGACCGAGCTTTCGCGTCGCGGCCTGATCGGCGTCGGTGCCGGCGGCCTGCTGCTGTCGGGCTGCGACCGTCTGGCGAACTCGATGCAGGCGAACGACTTCGTCGCCATGGCCGAGAAGGCGACCTACGGCTGGCAGCGCCTGATCGGCGGCCAGACGCTGGCGCAGGAGTTCACGGCCGCCGACATCTCGCCGGTCTTTAAGGCGAACGGTTCGACCGATCCCAAGGACGACGACTATCGCCGCCATGCGGACGAGAGCTTCGCCAACTGGAAGCTGAAGATCGACGGGCTGGTGCGCCGGCCGCTGTCGCTGTCGCTCGCCGACCTCCGCACGCTGCCGGCGCGGACGCAGATCACCCGCCACGACTGCGTCGAGGGCTGGAGCGCGATCGGCCAGTGGACCGGGCCGCAACTGGGTCCGCTGCTCAAGGCCGCCGGGCTGCTGCCGAACGCGCGCTACGTAGTGTTCCACTGCGCCGACACCTATGGCGGCGAGATCAGCAAGGGCGGGGCGCAGTCGACCGGCCGTTATTACGAGAGCGTCGACCTGCGCGACGCCTTCCACCCGCAGACGATCGTCGCCCATTCCCTGAACGGCGCGCCGTTGACCGTGGCCCACGGCGCCCCGTGCCGGATGCGGATCGAGCGCCAGCTCGGCTACAAGCAGGCGAAATACGTGATGCGCGTCGAGGCGGTCGACAGCTTCAAGAACCTCGAGCTCGGGCGCGGCGGTTATTGGGAAGACCGCGGCTACGAATGGTACGCAGGCATCTGATCGACGGCTGAGGCGTTGACCGCGGGGAAGAGGAGCCTCGCCATGCCCGGAACCCCGCAGGACACGCCCGACGACGATCCCGTCCCCGCCGACGACCGCGCACGCGAAACCACCGAGGCCGAACAGCCGGTGCTCAAGGAAGCGCAGAAGGGCGGCGAGGGCGCGACCGGCGGCACCGGCATCGCTACCGGCATCGCGCAGGCGTGAGATGAGCGCTGGCTGCCGTCAGCGCCGGACGGCGACGGCGGCGACCAGCGCGATGCGGTCGACGCCGGCATAGGCCGGGCGATCGAGTTCCTCGCCGAAGACGTCGGGGTCGATCTCCTCGTAGCGGAGCGAGCAACCCGCGTCCTCGGCCGCGTCCTCGAGCGCCGCGTGGAAATCGTCGCGGCCGGTGACGATCGGGCTGCCCGTGTAGAGGATGAGGCGGCCGCCGGGCGTCAGCTTCGCCATCGCGCCCGCGGCCATATCGAGCGCGACGCCGCAGCCGCGCATCGCGCCACCATGACGATAGGCACGCTCGCCGTCGTCGACGAGATAGGGCGGATTGGCGACGGCGATGTCGATGGCAACCTCGGGCATGTCGCTGTCGCAGACGAATTGCACCCGGCAGCCGGCATGGGCCGCGTTGACGGCAGCGAGGGCGAGAGCGGTTGGGTTGATGTCGGTGGCGATGGTGCGTTCGGGCCGGGCCGCCCGGCAGCCGACGAGCGCACCGACCCCGGCGCCCGTGCCGATGTCGAGCAAAGTCCCGCCGCCGCGCCAGTCGGCCAGCTCGACGCGGATCAGCCGCGCGAAGCGGTATGAATCGGGTCCGAGGAAGACGGCGTCGTGCGCGTCGGTCGGATAGGCGGAATGAAGAAATAGCTGCCCGTCAAGCCGTGCGACGCGGAGCGTGCTGCGGACGCCGTCCGGTGTCTCGACCGCCGCTCCGGCGCGTTGCAGCAGCGCGTGCAAATCGGGCTCAAGTTCGCGGACGGCGACGCTCCAGCCGAACAGGTCGTGCAGCGGCTCGACCCCCGCCGCCCCGTTCCGCAGCGCCCGCGCATGCGTCAGCGGCGTCGGGGGCACGAAATCGTAGTCGCGCGCGTCGAGCCAGCCGAGCAGCTCGGCCAGCGCCGCAGGGTTCACGCCGCCTGTGCGGCGGGCTTCCCCCACAGCTCGCTCCTGTAGCGCGCGAAGCACCGCTCGCCGCAGCGCAGCCGCATCAGCGCGCCCTCGGCCAGCGCCGTCGCCACGCGCGGCTCGGCCTCGACCAGCGGCACGAGCGCCTCGGCGTTCCAGGCTTCTGAATGCTTGACGTCGAGCGCGGCGTGCAGGTCGAAATAGCGGCGCTCGCGGTCGGTGAAGCCGAGCCGTCGCAGTCCTTGGGCAACCTTGGCCACCCGCCCGGGAGCCGTCAGCTCGACGACGCCCAGGGCGCCGATGGAATGATAGGCGTAGCGGCGCGAGGCGGCGAGGCCGAGCATCATGTTCGCCAGCGCCAGGCTCTCCCACGCAGTCGTCTCGATCGCCGGCGTCAGTTCCAGCCGGTCGATCAGCGCGTCGAGCAGCCGCCCGTGCATGCCGTTGATGTTGCCGCGCCCCATCTCGTCCCAATAGTTTCGAGCGAGTTCGAGCTTGGGGCGCGCCGGCAGCTTGACCTGCGTCAGCGCGACGAGATCGTCGAAGCCGGCCTCGCCGGCGGCTTCCTGGGTCAGGAACCAACGCATTTCGTCGAGCGTCGCCGCCTCGGCGAGCCAGTCGAACAGCGGATCGCCCTGCCCGGGACCGGTCGCCTTCAGGTCTTCGAACCAGGCGATGAAGCCCAGCGCATCGGTCGGCGCTGCGGCCGCGCGATCGGCCACCTCGGCGCGCTCGGCCTCGATCCAGCGCCCCTCGACGAGCCGGAAATGTGCCTCGTCGCGGACCATGCCTTCCCAGCCGGCACACGGCAGGCCGGGCTTGGTCCGACGGCGGTTGAAGTGGGCGAGCTCGCGATGCAGGGTCGCGTCGCTCGCCGCCGACCGGGCACGGGGCACCGGCTGGAGCGGGGTCGTCATCGATTTCTCCCGTCGGACGAGCACGTTGTGCGTCCGTTCATGTACCGTCAGAACCCGCGCGGGTGATGCCGGGTTCCGCGCGCGGCTATTCGTCCAGCAGCGGCAGCAGCGGCGCGGACGCCGGCGCGGCGATGCCCAGATGCTTCCACGCCGCGGGATTGAGCATCCGCCCGCGCGCCGTGCGGGCGACGAGGCCGGTCTGGATCAGGTACGGCTCGACCACCTCCTCGACCGTGTCGCGCGGCTCCGACAGCCCGGCGGCGAGCGTCTCGACCCCGACCGGGCCGCCGCGGTAGATGTCGGCGATCATCATCAGGTAGCGGCGGTCCATCGCGTCGAGGCCGAGCCCGTCCACCTCGAGCCGGGCCAGCGCGCGGTCGGCCGCGGCGCGGTCGACGGTCGCCCCGCCGGCGAAGTCGCGGACCCGGCGGAGGAGCCGCCCAGCGATCCGCGGCGTCCCGCGCGAACGCGCCGCGATTTCACGCGCCCCGTCCTCGGTCAGGTCCATCGCCAGCAACCGCGCGGCGCGGGCGACGACGCTCTCCAGCTCGGGCACGGTGTAGAACTGGAGGCGCAGCGGGATGCCGAAGCGGTCGCGCAGCGGCGTCGTCACCAGCCCCGCGCGCGTCGTCGCCCCGACCAGCGTGAACGGCGGCAGGTCGATCCGGACCGATCGCGCGCTCGGCCCCTCGCCGATCATCAGGTCGAGCGCGCGGTCCTCCATCGCCGGATAGAGGATCTCCTCGACCGCGGGCGACAGGCGGTGGATCTCGTCGATGAACAGGACGTCGTTCGCCTCGAGGTTGGTCAGCAGCGCGGCGAGGTCGCCGGCCTTGGCGATCACCGGGCCGCTCGTCGCGCGGAAGCCGACGCCCAGCTCGCGCGCGACGATCTGCGCCAGCGTCGTCTTGCCCAAGCCCGGCGGCCCGTGGAGCAGGACATGGTCGAGCGCTTCCCCCCGCCCGCGTGCGGCGGCGATGAACACGCGCAGGTTCTCGCGCGCCGCCGCCTGCCCGACGAAGTCGTCGAGGCTCTGCGGGCGCAGCGCGGCATCGACGTCCTCGGCACGGCGCAGCGGGGTCAACGGGCGGTCCATGCCGCTTGATAGCCGCGCCGCGCCCGCGACGCTAACCCCGCCGCCTCAGCGGCTGATGCCGGCGACCTGGTATCTGACGTTGCTGCTGTGGCCCGAGCAGCCGATGCCGGGACCGTCCCGGAAGATCGGGCGATAGCGGAAGTTGCGAGCCGTACGCTCGGTGCCGCGGTCGAAGACGAACGGCGGCACGGCGGTGATCGTGCGGATGTTGACCGGCTTGCCGGCGGTGTCGATATCGTAGCCGACGCGGACCAGCCCGTCGAAGTTCCAGCGCAGCGCCTCCCGCGGGAAATCGCCCTCGCCGACCGACTGGCGTGTCGGCAACGGCGCGACGTCGACGAGCGCGCACTGCTCGGCGTCGAGGCCGGTGGCGCGGAACAGCGACTGCGCCTCGGCGACCTGCTTGTGCGCCGCCTCGATCGAGGCGAGGCGAAGCAGGGCGGCGACGCGGATCGGATCCCCCGCGGGCACGGTCGCCAGCGGCGCGGCGATGACCGCGCGCAGGGAGGCGACCGCCGTGTCGTCGTCCTTGAGCCGCTCGGCGGCGCGCGCCAGGACGAGGCGGAGATAGGCGACGCCGCGACTGTCGCCCTGCCCATGCGCGACCGCTTCGGCAATCAGGGGCGGCAGGCGCGTCGCCTGCTCCCGCCGCGCGCGGTCGAACGCGCCCCGGCTTCCCGAGCCGGGTTCGCCGGCGTGCCCACGCAGCACGAGCACGACGTCGGCCGGCGCTCCCGCAGCGGCAGCAAGCGCTGCGAGGCGGGACACGAGCTGCTGCGTCCGCGCCTCGTCGGCCCCGTCGATGCTGGCGAACAGCACGGGGACCAGCTGCGGCGAGTCGGGTCCGAAGGCCGCGGTGCGCCGGGCCAGCTCCGCCGCCAGCGCCGCCTCCGCCGCGGCCGGGTCGTCGGGCAGCTCGGGCAGCGGCTCGATCCGGCTCGCCGCCTCCCAGCGCTCGATGTCGCGCGCGAACAGGCCGATGCCGATCGGATCGTCGCCGCGGCTCGTCGAGCAGCGCACCTCGAGGCGCAGCGCCTGGCGGTAGAAGGGCGGCAGCTTCTGCACCGCCGACCGCTGCCACTTCCAGTCGCGCGCGGCTTGGGCGAACAGCGTCTCCGGGCCTCCGGTGCGCGAGGCATAGATGGTCGTCGCGCGCGCGATGCGGCCGCTGTCGGCGATGGCGATCTCGATCACCGCGACGTCGTCGGGCCTGAGCGCCGTCAGCGGCGCGCAGGGCGGCGGCGGCATCGCCTCGCCGAAGCGCAGCGCCTCGAGCGGCAGATAGCCGGTGCCGGTGAAGGCCAGGTAGCGGTGCGCCCCTTCCTCGTCTCCGCGCAGGAAGGCGGCGATGGCGAGGTCGCCGCGCGCCTGCTGCGCCGGGACCGTCACCCTGTCGCTGAGGCCGCCGGTCAGGTCGAGCGCCTTGGCGAACCAGCCGGCCGCCGCCGGGTACTGATGATCGTTCAGCTCGATCCGGCCGCGCAGGGCATAGACGCCGGCCAGCTCGGTCTTCGCGTTCTTGAACGTCGTGACCATCGCCGGGAGCATCACATCGAGTTCGCGCCGGGCGGCCGCGGGATCGGTAAAGATCTTGGTCCGCACGGCCCCGAGGCGGACGGTGGTGCTCAGCGGATCGGCGGCGAAGCCGGCCTCGCCCGCGACCGCGGCATAGGTTCGCGCCGCGCTCGCGTCGTCGGCGTTGTTCTCGTAGGCGAGGCCGAGCTCGGTGCCAGCGGCAATGCGCTCCGCCGCGTCGTTGGCGGGATCGAGTCCGGCGAGCGCCCCCGTCAGCCGCGCGATCGCCGCCACCGGGTTGCCGAGCCGCCGCTCGGCGATGCCCGTGCGCGCGGCGAGCAGCGCCGCGGTGTGTGCCTGCGCCGGCGGCAGCTTGGCGAGCAGGGCGGCGAAACCGTCGCGCGCCTCGCGGTACTTGCCGGCGTCGAGCGCCGCCTGCGCCGCGTTATAGTCGGTCTGCAGCGACGCCGCCGCCGGACTCGCCACCGCCAGCACCACGCCAAGCCACCAACGCATCCGCGACTCTCCCGATGACGCCAGCGTGGCCCGGGCGACCGCCACCCGTCAACCGCGCGCGCTCTTCTTCAGCGCCACCCGCACCAGCTCGCCGACCGCCGCGCCGTCGCCGACCTCTGCCACCGCCGCGGCCACCGCGCGGCTGGCGTCGGCGGGGCGGAAGCCGAGGTTGGCGAGCGCCGACAGCGCGTCGGCGACGCTGCCCGCCGGGGCGGGGAGCGGGGCGACGGCCCCCGGCGACGGAGCGATTGTGCCCGCCTTGTCCTTCAGCTCGTTGACGATCCGGCCCGCCAGTTTCGGCCCGACGCCGTTCGCCCGGGCGATGCTCGCGGTGTCCCGGGCGGCGACGGCGTGGTGGAGGTCGTCCGGCGCGAGGACCGACAGGATCGCCAGCGCCACCCGGCCGCCGACGCCCTGCACGCTGAGCAGCAGGCGGAACCAGTCGCGCTCGCCGGCGGTCGCGAAGCCGAACAGCTGGATGGCGTCCTCGCGGACCTGCGTCTCGATGTGGAGGCTGGTCGTCGTACGGGCGGCGCCGAGGCCGGCGAGCGTCCTGGCGCTGGCGAAAACGAGATAGCCGACGCCGCCGACGTCGATCACGCAGGTGTCGGCGGCGACGGCGTCGAGCTGCCCAGTCAGCTTGGCAATCACCGCGCCGTCACGCCCGCACCCGCGCGGCGGCCAGCGTCCGTGCCGTCGCGCCCAGGTGCGCGTGGGTGATCGCCACCGCCAGCGCGTCGGCGGCGTCGGGCCCGAGCGCGCCGCAGCCGGGCAGCAGCCGCGCGACCATCGCCGCGACCTGCGTCTTGTCGGCCGCTCCCGTACCGACGACCGCCTTCTTGACCAGGCGCGCGGCATATTCGGCAACCGGCAGCCCCGCGCGCGCGGCCACGAGCAGGACGACGCCGCGCGCCTGCCCAAGCTTGAGCGTCGACTGCGCGTTCGAGTTGACGAAGGTCTCCTCCACCGCGGCACTCTCCGGGGCGTGGTCGGCGATCACCGTGGCGAGCGCGTCGTGCAGCTGGACCAGCCGCTCGGCGAGCGGGTCGGCGGCTCGGCTCCGGACGGTGCCGCTTGCGATATGGCGCAGGCGGTTGCCGTCGGCCTCGATCACGCCCCAGCCCGTCGCCTGGAGCCCGGGGTCGAGGCCGAGCAGGATCATCCGAGCCTGGCCAGCACGTCCTCGGGCACGTCGTAATTGCCCCACACCGTCTGCACGTCGTCATCGTCCTCGAGCGCGTCGATCAGCTTGAGGAGCGAGCCCGCGTCGCTCTCGCCGACCTCGGTCATGACCTGCGGCCGCCAGGCGAGCTTGGCCGATTCCGGCTCGCCGAGCTTGGCCTCGAGCGCCCGGGCGACCTCGTGCAGCGAGGCGACGTCGGTCCAGATCTCGTGCGTCTCGTCGGTCGAGCTGACGTCGTCGGCCCCGGCTTCGAGCGCCGCCTCGAACACGGCGTCCGCGCTGCCCGCCTTGGCCGGGTAGGTGATGAGGCCGAGCCGGTCGAAGCCGTGGCTGACCGAGCCGCTCGCGCCGAGGTTGCCGCCGTTCTTGCTGACGATCGTCCGGACGTTGGTCGCGGTGCGGTTGCGGTTGTCGGTCAGCGTCTCGATGATCAGCGCGACGCCGCCGGGGCCGAAGCCCTCGTAGCGGATCTCCTCATAAATCTCGGCGTCGCTGCCGGCGGCCTTGTTGATCGAACGCTCGATATTGTCCTTGGGCATGCCGCCCTGTCGCGCGGCGATGACGGCGGCGCGCAGCCGCGCGTTCATCGCCGGGTCGGGCAGGCCGGCCTTGGCCGCGACGGTGATCTCGCGGCTCAACTTGGAGAAGGCCGCGGCGCGCTTCCGGTCCTGCGCGCCCTTGCGGTACATGATGTTCTTGAACTTGCTGTGGCCGGCCAAGGCGTGGGTTCCTGATCCTGGGGTGCTGGCCTTGCGTCTAGCCCCGCGGGCGGAGGCGGCGCAACTAGACCGCCGCCGCCACCGCGCGCTCGAGCATCACGCCCGCGAGGTGCGCGCGGTACTCGGCGCTGGCGTGTATGTCGGTGTTGAGGTCGCCGCCGAGCACCAGGCCATGCGCCGCCTGCGCGGTGAACGACGCGGTGAGCGCGGCCTCCGCCTCCGGCCAGCGGACGACGCCGGGGCCGGCGCCGGTCACCGCGACGCGGACGCCGTCCGCCGTCTCGGCGGCATAGACGCCGACCACGGCATAGCGCGACGCCGGGTGGCGGAACTTGGCGTAGGCCGAACGGCGGGGAACGCGGAAGCCGACGCGGGTGATGATCTCGCCGTCCACCAACGCGGTCGCGAACATGCCCTGGAAGAAATCGTCGGCGGCGTGACTGCCGCGGTCGGTTTCGACGGTGCCGCCGAGCGCGAGCAGCGCCGCCGGATAGTCGGCGGCCGGGTCGTTGTTCGCCAGCACCCCGCCGAGCGTCCCGCGGTTGCGGACCTGGGGATCGCCGATCAGCCGGGCCATGCCGGCAAGGCCGGGGATGGCGACGTCGACGGCCTTGTCGTCGGCGACCTCGGCATGCGTCGTCAGCGCGCCGATCCACAGCGTGTCGCCGTCCCGGGTGACACCCCGCACGCCCGGAAGCCCGCTCAGGTCGATCAGCGTCTCGGGCGCGCGCAGCCGCGACTTGATCGCCGGCAGCAGCGTGTGACCCCCGGCGATGAACGCCGCCTCGCCCCCGGCGGCGAAGGCCGCCGCCGCGGCGGCGACGCTGTCTGGGCGGACGTAGGCGAACTCACGCATCGGCCGTCTCCATCGCCCGCGCCCCGGCGGCGATCGCCGTGACGATGTTGCGGTAGCCGGTGCAGCGGCAGAGGTTGCCCTCGAGGTCGTGGGCGATCGTCGCCTCGTCGACCTGGGTGCCGTGGCGGCGGACGATGTCCAATCCGGCGATGACCATCCCCGGCGTGCAGAAGCCGCACTGCAGCCCATGATGCTCGCGGAACGCCGCCTGCATCGGGTGCAGCCCCTCGTGGCCCGTGGCGTCGGGGCTGAGGCCCTCGATCGTCGTCACCTGCGCACCGTCGATGGCGACCGCGAGCACGGTGCACGCCTTCACCGCGACGCCGTCGATCAACACGTTGCAGGCGCCGCACTGGCTGGTGTCGCAGCCGATGTGGGTGCCGGTCAGGCCGAGATCGTCGCGCAGCAGCTCGACGAGCAGTGTCGCCGGGGCGACGTCGTGCGTCGCCGTCTGACCGTTGATCGTGAGCGTCGTCGCCATCGTCAGCCTGCCTGTCCCTGGGCCGCCGCGGCCGCCCGCTGCGCCATCATCGCCTTCAGCCCCTCGCCCTGCTCGGCCAGTGCACGGCTGCCGAGGTCGCTCGCCTTGGCCCGCGCCCACCACGCGGCGAGCCCGGGCCGCGCGGCGATCAGCTTGCCGGTGCCCGCCATCGCCTCGAAGGCGTCGAAGAAGAACAGGATCGGGATCAGTGCCGCGTCGGCGATGCTGAACGTGTCGCCGACGGCATAAACATCGTCGGCGCGGCGGAAGTGCTCGATATAGCCGAGCGCCACCTCCAGCTTCTCGACCGCCGGTGCCAGCCCCTCCGGCTTCTCGCGCGCGTTGAAGACGCCGCCGAGGTCGGGCACGACATAGACGTCGACGAGCCGGACGAGCAGGCGCTGCCGCGCCGCCTGCTGCGGATCGGCGGCGATCGTCTTCGGTCCCGGAAGGACGGCCTCGAGATACTCGGCGATGACCTGGCTCTCGGGCAGGCAGAAGTCGCCATCGACGAGCAGCGGCATCTTCGCCATCGGCGACAGCCGGATATAGTCGTCGGACTTGATGCCGCCATCGGGCATCTCGGGCTCGAGGTCGGCGCCCTTGGCGCGGGCGACGAGCAGCGGCCGCATGACGAAGGGCGAGAGTTTCACCCCGTACAGCTTCATCCGGTCGCCTCCCCTGCCTATGGCATCCGTCCTAGCAGGCAGGCGACGGCGGCGATAGCGTCGAACTCAGTCGGACAGGCCGAGCGCCGCCTTGTACGTCTCGAGGAGCGCCTCCTGCTCCTGCCGCGCAGCGCGCTCCATGGCGCGCAGGCGGATCACCGCGCGCATCGTCTTGGTGTCGAAGCCGGTGCCCTTGGCCTCGGCATAGACGTCCTTGATGTCGTCGGCGACGCCCTTCTTGTCCTCCTCAAGCCGCTCGATCCGCTCGATGAACAGCCGCAGCTGCTCGGCGGAAACATTCTCCGTCGACATTGGTGCTCCCATGCGCTTGTGCGGCGGGCGTGGTAGAAGGCCGCTGGCTCGCGCGCAAGGAGATCGCCCATGCACGTTCCGCAAGGCTTCGCCACGCTGGCCCCGTATCTCATCGTCCGCGACGCTGCCGGCTACCTCGACTTCCTCGTCGCCGCGCTCGACGGTACCCACGTCGGCAGCAGCCTCCGCCCGGACGGCACGGTGGCGAATGGGCAGGTCCGCTTCGGCGAAGGCGCGCAGGCGGCGACAGTGATGGTCGGCGAGACGCGCGACGGCAGCGACCTGAGCTCGATCGCGCTGTACCTTTACGTCGCCAATGCCGATGCCGCGGTTGTGCGGGCCGTTGCGGCAGGCGCGGAGCCGGTCATGGCCGTCGCCGACATGCCCTATGGCGACCGCCAAGGCGGGGTGCGCGACCGCTGGGGCACGACCTGGTGGCTGTCGCAGCGCCTGACGGCGGCGGCGTACGACTTCGACTAGGCGGGTTCGCTCGTGGTCGGCGGGAGGCCGTCGGCGAGCGTCCTGTTCCTCGCCACGCTCGCCGCCATAGCCGCCAGTTGCGCTTCGCTCGCCGGCGTCTGGTGGCGCGCCTTATAGTCGGCGTAGGGCATGCCGTAGACCATCCCGCGCGCCGCATCCTTCGACAGCGCCACGCCGTGCTCGGCGGCGGCTTCGGCGACCCAGTCGGACAGGCAGTTGCGGCAGAAGCCGCCCGTCGCCATCAGGTCGACGTTCTGGACGTCGGTCCGATGCCTGAGCAGCGCCGTCAGGCGGCGGAAGGCGGCGGCTTCGATCGCATCGCGCTCGGCATCAGTCATCGCGGTCACGTCCCCGGTTGAGCGGCGTCCCTCAAGCGGCTAGGCGAAGCCCCGAGCGCTCAGGAGACCAACCCGTGTTCACCCCCCGCGCCCGCCGCGTCAAGGTTCTCGCCACGCTGGGCCCGGCGTCCTCGACGCCCGAGATGATCGCCAAGCTGATCCACGCCGGCGCCGACGCCTTCCGCATCAACATGAGCCACGGCTCGCCCGAGACGCGCGCCAGCCTGATCGCCAACATCCGCGCGCTCGAGCCCGAGATCGGCCGGCCGCTGACGATCCTCGCCGACCTGCAGGGACCGAAGCTGCGCGTCGGCACCTTCGCCGCCGGCAATGCGACGCTGGCGACGGGGGCGACCTTCGTCCTCGACCTCGACGCGACACCCGGCGACGACCACCGCGTCTGCCTGCCCCACAAGGAGCTGTTCGCCGCGCTCGCCGCCGACGCCCGTCTGCTGATCGACGACGGCAAGGTCGTCCTGCGCTGCACCCACGTCGCCCCCGACCGGATCACGGCGACCGTCGTCACCGGCGGCACGGTGTCGAACAACAAGGGCGTCAACGTCCCCGACGTCGTCGTGCCGCTCCCCGCCCTGACGCCCAAGGATCGCACCGATCTCGGCTTCGCCCTCGACCACGGCGCCGACTGGATCGCGCTGTCGTTCGTCCAGCGCCCGGAGGACGTCGCCGAGGCCCGCGCCCTGATCGGCGGCCGCGCAAGTCTGCTGGCGAAGATCGAGAAGCCGGCCGCCCTCGACCGTCTGCCCGAGATCCTCGAACTCGCCGACGCGGTGATGGTCGCGCGCGGCGACCTGGGCGTCGAACTGCCGCCCGAGCAGGTGCCGCCGGCGCAGAAGCGGATCGTCGCCATGGCCCGCGCGATGGGCAAGCCGGTCGTGGTCGCGACGCAGATGCTCGAATCGATGATCCAGGCGCCGACGCCGACCCGCGCCGAGGTCAGCGACGTTGCCACCGCGATCTACGACGGCGCCGACGCCGTCATGCTGTCGGCGGAGAGCGCGGCGGGCGCGTGGCCGGTCGAGGCGGTGGCGATGATGGACGCGATCGCGCGCACGACCGAGGCCGACCCGCAATACTATGCGCGCGTCCACTTCACCGAGACGGCGACCGCGCACACCACGGCCGACGCGATCAGCGCCGCCGCTGCCGCCATCACGCGGACGGTCGCGGCCAAGGCGACGGTGTGCTTCACCATTTCCGGGTCGACCGCGCGGCGAGCCGCCCGCGAGCGCGGCGGGGCGGGGCCGATCCTGTGCCTGACCCCGGCCCGGGCGACGGCGCGGCGCATGGGGCTGGTCTGGGGCGTCCACGCCGTCGTTACCAAGGACGTCGCCGGCTTCGAGGAGATGGTCGCCAAGGCCAAGCGCATGGCGCTCCGCACCAAGATCGCGGCGGGCGGCGACCTGCTGGTCCTGATCGCCGGCGTGCCCTTCTCGACGCCGGGCACGACTAACGTCGTCCATGTCGTACGGCTGACGGGAAGTGAGCTCGCCGGGCGAAATTAGGGCGCCGGCAGGCGTGCTTCCGGCGACGAGGATTGCGCGGCGCGCAAAGTTTGCCGTCCCTTTCCATGGTCAGGCAACCACGGGTCAGTTATAGACGGGCGTCATCTCGCCGGAGACGTAACCATGACACTGCATCGACTTGCCACGACTTTGCTGGTGGCGGCGGGCGTGGCACTGCCGGCAGCGGCGCAGGACGACCTGCCGTCGAACCTCGTCCGCGACCTGCACGGCACCTTCGGCGAGCACCATGCGCGCGCCGTGCACGCCAAGGGCATCGTCCTGACCGGCCGCTTCACGCCCTCGCCGGAGGCCGCCACTCTGACCACCGCCACGCTGTTCAAGGCGTCGATCCCGGTCCTTGTCCGCTTCTCCGACTTCACCGGCCTGCCGGCGATCCCGGACAATGTCGGCGACGCCAACCCGCGCGGCATGGCGATCAAGTTCGGCGCGATCGACAACAGCGCGCTCGACATCGTCGCGCACAGCTTCAACGGCTTCCCGACGCCGACCGCGGCCGAGTTCGGCGTGCTGCTGAGGGCGATCGCCGCGAGCGGGCCGGGCGCGGCGAAGCCAACCGCGCTCGACCGCTACCTCGGCAGCCATCCGGCGGCCAAGACCTTCCTGACGACGCAGAAGACGCCGGCGAGCTATGCGACGGCGATTTATTTTGGCGTCAACGCGTTCACCTTCACCAACCGTGCCGGGCACAAGACGAGCGTCCGCTACCGCTTCGTGCCGGCGGCGGGCGAGCAGTTCCTCGACGACGCGGCGTTGCAGGCGAAGACGGCCGACTATCTGCAGAAGGACATCGCCGCGCGGGCGAAGGCCGGACCGGTCCGCTTCGACTGGCTGGCGCAGGTCGCCGTCGCCGGCGACACCGCGACCGACCCGTCGCGGCCGTGGCCGGAGACGCGGCGCCTGGTGAAGCTCGGCACGATCACGCTCGACCGCGTCGCGGCCGACCAGCCGGGGCTCGACAAGGCGCTGCTGTTCCTGCCGAGCACCGTGCCGGCGGGGATCGCCCCCGCCGACCCGATGATCGACGTCCGCTCCGCCGCCTATCCGGTTTCGTTCGGCGAGCGGCAGTAGCTCAGTTGCTCGACGCGCTGCCCGAGAAGGCGGCGGGGTAGAGCTTCGCCATCTTGGCGCACATCGCGCTCTTGGCCATGGCGTCGGCCTTCATCGCCTTGCACTGGTCGATCTTCTTCATGTCGGCGGCAGGCACCTTGGTCATCGCGTGCGGCGACATGGCGTCGTGCGGCGACATCGCGTCGTGAGCGGCCATCGCGTCCTTGCCGGGCGCCATGGCGTCGTGCGCGGCCATGGCGTCGTGGGGCGCGGTCTGTGCCAGGACGGCGGCGGGCAGGCTGGCGGCGGCAAGCGCGGCGGCGATGGCGATGGTCAGCTTCATGATCTCTCTCCCTGCTGGTGACGGGGCGTCACTGCAGCCCAGTTCGCATGCTAGGAGGAGCAGGTTACAAGTCTAATCGCCGGTCATGATGCGGTCGACGAGCTGCTTGACTGTCGGGATGAAGCCGTTGGAATAGAACGGGTCGCTGCCGAAGCGATAAGCCGAATGGCCGCCGAACATCAGGTTGTGCTCGGTATCGCCGCCATGAGCGATGTCCTGCAGCGTCTTCTGGATGCAGAAGCTGCGCGGGTCGGCGAGCCGGCCGGTCGAATTGCTCTCGGCATCCGCCCAGCTCGAGAAGCCGCACTGGCTGAGGCAGCCCATGCAGTCCGACTGGTCCTGGCGGATGGTGTCGCGCTCGGCGGGCGAGACGAAGACCAGCGTGTTGTCGGGCGTCTTCAGCGCCTCGGAATGGCCGAGCGCCGCCCACTCGCGCGCGCGGAGCAGGTCGTCGCGGGTGACGTAATACTTCTTCCGCCCGACGCCGACATCGAGGAGGAACTGGTGGTCGCCCGTCGCGGTTGTCGAGAAGGCGATCTGTCGTTCCGACCGCGCCTCGAGATTGCGGAGGAAGGGATTCCTGACCGCGCTCGAATAGAACCCCGTCGGCGAAAACTTGTGGAGGAGGATGTCGCCCTCCTTGAGCGTCAGCAGCCGGTCCTTCCACCCCTGCGGAATCGGGCTTTCGACCGTCAGCAGCGGGCGGGTGCCGAACTGGAAGACGATGCGGCCGAGCTCGGGATTATCGAGCCAGTCGCTCCACTCCCTGAGGCACCAGACGCCGCCGGCCATGACGATCGGCACGCTGTCCGGGATGCCGCTCTCGCGCATGACGGCGCGCAGGTCGCGGACCCGCGGGAACGGGTCCTGGGGGCTGCGCGGATCCTCGGCATTGCTCAGCCCGTTGTGCCCGCCGGCGAGCCACGGGTCCTCGTAGACGACGGCGCCGAGCCATTCGGCTGCTTTGCTGTAGGCGCGCTTCCACAGCGCGCGGAAGGCGCGGGCGCTGCTGATGATCGGGTAGTAATGGACGCCGTAGGAGGCGGCGATCTCGGACAGCTTATAGGGCATGCCGGCGCCGCAGGTGACGCCGTTGACCAGACCCCGGGTGCGTTCGAGGACGCCGTGAAGGACGCGCTGCGCCCCGCCCATTTCCCACAGCACGTTGATATTGATGGCGCCGATGCCGCGGCTCAGCTCGGACGCTGCCATCTCATAGGCGCGCTGGACCTGCTGGACCGCGCCCTCGATCGCATAGCTGACCAGTTCCTCGTGGCGGTCGCGGCGGCTGAGGGCGGCATAGACCTGGGGGATGATGCGCCCGGTGGGGTCGTAGCTGTCGGCGTTGACCGCGCTGATCGTGCCGACGCCGCCCGCCAGCGCCCACGCGCCCGACGACAGGTGGTTGGTCGCAGCCACGCCCTTGCCGCCTTCGACCAGCGGCAGGACGTGCCGTCCGCCCATCATCACCGCGTCGAGACCGTGCATTACCGACAAGCTGTTTCCCCAAGAGGCTCCGGGCATATACGTACGAACCGGCACGATTGCGCTAGGGAAAGCGACGCAGGCAGGTCGCGGTGCCGCTCGCTTCGATTTGCCGGCGCGGCTGGTTTTATCTTCCCGCCGTCTCCGCGCCGGAGGACCAAGCCTCGAGCGCGCCTTCCGCGGCCCGGGCTGGCACCCCCGACCCCGTGTAGCGGCAGGGCGGTCGCACCGCTGCGACCGCCCCTTTCCGCCGCTAGTCGCGGTCGCCGACGATGAAGCTCGGCGCGAACACCGGCTCGCCTTCCGGCTCGCGGGCCGGACGGTCGCCGTCGCTGCGCGGGCGGTCGTCGCGGCGCGGGCCGCGGTCGCCGCCATCGCGCCGCGGACCCCGGTCGCCGCCGCGTCCGCGGTCGCCGCCGCCGTCACGGCGCGGTCCCCGATCACCGCCACGGTCGCCACGCGGACCCCGGTCGTCGCCGCCCTCGCGCGGCGGACGGGTGTCGGCGATCTCCTCGCCCGTTTCCTGGTCGACCAGGCGCATCGACAGGCGGACCTTGCCGCGGTCGTCGATGCCGAGCACCTTGACCTTGACCGGCTGGCCCTCGGTCAGGACCTCGCTGACTTTGGCGACGCGCTCGTTCTTGATCTCGCTGATGTGGACGAGACCGTCCTTGGCGCCCATGAAGTTCACGAAGGCGCCGAAGTCGACCATCGACACGACCTTGCCGGTGTAGATCTTGCCGACCTCGGCCTCCTGCGTGATGCCGAGGATCCAGTTCTTCGCCGCCTCGATCTGCGCGGGATCGGACGAGGCGATCTTGACCGTGCCGTCGTCCTCGATGTTGACCTTGGCGCCGGTGGTGGCGACGATCTCGCGGATGATCTTGCCGCCGGTGCCGATGACGTCGCGGATCTTCGCCTTGTCGATGGTGAAGCTCTCGATGCGCGGCGCGTGCGCGCTCATCTCGGTCCGCGCGCCGGTCAGCGCCTTGGCCATCTCACCCAGGATGTGCTGCCGCCCTTCCTTGGCCTGGGCCAAGGCGACGCGCATGATCTCCTCGGTGATGCCGGCGACCTTGATGTCCATCTGCAGCGCGGTGACGCCTTCGGACGTGCCGGCGACCTTGAAGTCCATGTCGCCGAGGTGGTCCTCGTCGCCCAGGATGTCGCTGATGACGGCGAAGTCCTTGCCTTCGAGGATCAGGCCCATGGCGATGCCCGCGACCGGCCGCTCGAGCGGCACGCCGGCGTCCATCAGCGCGAGGCTGGCGCCGCAGACAGTGGCCATCGACGACGAGCCGTTCGAACTCGGTGATGTCGCTGAGGACGCGGATCGTATAGGGGAACGCCTCCTTCGTCGGCAGCAGCGGGTTGATCGCGCGCCACGCCAGCTTGCCGTGGCCGATCTCGCGGCGGCCGGGCGCGCCGAAGCGACCGACTTCACCGACCGAATACGGCGGGAAGTTGTAGTGGAGCATGAAGCGCTCGTAGCGCAGCCCGTCGAGGCCATCGATCATCTGCTCGGCGTCGGCGGTGCCGAGCGTCGTCGAGACGATCGCCTGCGTCTCGCCGCGGGTGAACAGCGCCGAGCCGTGGGTCCGCGGCAGGAAGCCGACCATCGCCTCGATCGGGCGGACGGTCTTGGTGTCGCGGCCGTCGATGCGGCGGCCTTCCTTCAGGATCGCGGTGCGAACGATGTCGCCCTCGACCTTCTTGACCAGCTTCGACGCCTTCAGCGCCTCGGCCGGGGCGGAGCCGGCGAACAGCTCCTTGACCTTGGCCTTGGCGACGCCCAGCGCCGACTGGCGGTCGGCCTTGGCGATGATGCGGTAGGCGTCGGCGATGGCCGTGCCGGCGACGCCCTTGATCTGGTCGACCATCGACGTCGAATCGTCGGTCTTCAGCTCCCACGGGTCCTTGGCGGCGTCTTCGGCCAGACGGATGATCGCCTCGATCACCGGCTTCGACTGCTCGTGGGCGAACATCACCGCGCCGAGCATGACGTCTTCCTGCAGCTCCTTGGCCTCCGACTCGACCATCAGGATGGCGTCGTGGGTGCCGGCGGCGACGAGGTCGAGGTCGCTCGCCTTGGTCTGCTCCTTGGTCGGGTTGAGGATGTACTGGCCCCCCTCGTAGGCGACGCGCGCGGCGCCCACCGGGCCCATGAACGGCACGCCCGACAGGGTCAGCGCGGCCGACGCGGCGATCAGGGCGACGATGTCGGCCTCGTTCTCACCGTCGTAGCTGAGCACCTGGGCGATGACGAGGATCTCGTTGTAGAAGCCCTCCGGGAACAGCGGGCGGATCGGGCGGTCGATCAGGCGGCTGGTCAGCGTCTCGTGCTCGGTCGCGCCGCGCTCGCGCTTGAAGAAGCCGCCCGGGATGCGGCCGGCGGCGGAGAACTTCTCCTGGTAGTGGACGGTGAGCGGGAAGAAATCCTGCCCTTCCTTGACCGACTTCGCCGCGGTGACGGCGCACAGCACGACGGTGTCGCCGTACGTCGCGAGCACCGCGCCGTCGGCCTGGCGGGCGATGCGCCCGGTTTCGAGCGTCAGCTTACGGCCGCCCCAGTCGAGTTCCTGCTTGTGAATGGTGAACATGGTATCGTCTTTCCTCTGCGCCCGGCCCTTGCCGTGCGCGGCCTACAGCCGGCCAGCGCGTCATTGCGGTGGCCGGAAAAGAACAGGCCCCGGAACCCGGGGCCTGTCCTGAATTACTTGCGAAGCCCAAGCTTCGTGATCAGCGCCGAATAGCGCCCCTCGTCGCGCTTCTTCAGATAATCGAGCAGCGAACGGCGGGTGTTGACGAGCACGAGCAGGCCGCGGCGGCTGTGGTTGTCCTTGCCGTGGGTCTTGAAGTGTTCGGTCAGGTTGGCGATGCGCTCGGACAGGATCGCGACCTGGACCTCGGGCGATCCGGTGTCGCCCTTGCCGCGGGCGTGTTCGGCGATGAGCGCGCTCTTGCGCTCGGCAGTGATCGACATCGTGGGTCTCCTCGAATCAAAGGTTCAACCCGCGCACGACCCGTACCGCGGCGGACTGAACGTCCACCAAAGCGACCGGAACAGGTCCGTCGGTCGCCAGATACAGCCCGTGGGGTGCGGGGTGCCCGGGGAGCGTGCGTCCCTGTCGGAGCGCGGTCGCCTCGTCGGGCGTGACGGGTAGAGCCGGGATGTCGTCCAGCCCCGCCGTCAGCGGCAGTATCGCCTGTTCAGGGTCCGCCTGCAGCAATTCGGCCAGCTTGTCCAGCGAAACCGCGTGCGCCAGCGTGAACGGCCCGGCGCGCGTCCGACGCAGCGCGGCGACATGCCCCACCGTGCCGAGCGCCACCGCAAGGTCGCGCGCCAGGCTGCGGACATAGGTGCCCTTCGAGCAGGTCACGGCGAAGTCGGCGCTGTCCGGGCGAGCGGCGAGCAGGTCGAGGGCATGGATGGTCAGGTGGCGCTCGGCAAGGACCACGGTTTCGCCGGCGCGGGCGCGGGCGTAGGCACGCTCGCCATCGACCTTGAGCGCGCTGTACGCAGGCGGCGTCTGGACGATCGGCCCGGTGAAGCGGGGCAGGACGGCAGCGATCGCCGCCGCGTCGGGACGGACGGGCGACTCGGCGACGACCGCGCCTTCCGCGTCGTCGGTCGCCGTCGCCGTGCCCCAGCGGACGGTGAAGTCGTAGCCCTTGGTCGCGTCGAGCAGCCGCCCGGCGAGCTTGGTCGCCTCGCCTAGCGCGACCGGCAGGACGCCAGTCGCCAGCGGGTCGAGCGTGCCGCCGTGCCCGATCTTCGGCCGCGGCAGGCTGTGCTCGCGGAACAGGCGCTTGACCGCGGCGACGCCCTGGGCGCTGGACAGCCCCAGCGGCTTGTCGAGGATGATCCAGCCGTGCACGCGCCGCCGCTACAGGGGCGGCGGCGCGATGGCGAGGGCCTAGGCTTCTTCCTCGAACGTCACCGCGACGTCTCCGTTGGCCGACAGGCGGACGTCGTCGCCCTCGACCTCGGCGACGAGGCCGCCCGAGATGAAGTGGTGGTGCTGGGTGTGGGTCGAGCTGTCCTTGGTCAGCTTGATGCGGTCGCCCTCGACCTTGTCGACGGTGCCGACATGGACGCCGTCGGCGCCGATGACGTTCATGTGTTCCTTGATCTGCGACAGGTCGGCCATGGTCGTGCTCCTTGTAGCTGCGCCGGCTGAACGCGGCTCCGCAACGATCGGGTCCGTCGCCGCGAACGTGGCGGAAAGCAGCGCCTCGATCCGCGCCAGCCGCGCATCGAGCGCCGCCACCGCCGCGCCGACCGCCAGCACCTCCGCCCGCGTCGGCAGGTTGATCGCGCCGAGAAGCGGCGTCGATACGGCGGCAAGGTCGAACGGCGCCGGCGCGGCCCCCGGCGACAAGGTCCGGTCGGCCAGCGTCGTCGACAGGCTAACCCATTGATCGATCATCGCCTTTACCGCGCCGGCAGAATCGGGATGTCTGGGTCATTACTGGCCTCACACGTCGTTCATCTTGGCCGGTGCAGAGTGTGTCTTGCGGTCGAAGCGGAACCGGTACGAGATCGAGTCCGTTTCGTCGCCAGTCCTTATCATTGTGGGAGTTTCGTCGATGCGTATCAACCATTTCGCCAAGGCCATGGGCCTTTCGCTGCTGCTCGCCACGACCGCGGTTCCGGCGCTTGCCGGTGAGGCCGACCGTGCCCGCCAGGCGATCGCCGCCGCCCGCGCCAAGATCGACGCCGCCGTCAAGGCGGGCGCCGCGACCACGGCCGGCCTGCCGCTGGCGCAGGCGCAGGAGTCGCTGGCCTCGGCCCAGGCGCGCCTCGACCGCGGCCGGAAGGAGGAGGCGATCAGCGACGCCCAGCACGCGAGCGAGCTCGCCGACCGGGCGCTGGTGAACGGCCAGAACCGCCTGGTCGGCGCCGAGGCGGCGCGCGCCCGCAATGCCGAGGCTGCGGCCTCGCAGGCGCAGGAGTCGGCGGCCGACGCCAATGCCCGCGCCGCGGCCGAGCGCGACCGTGCCGAGGCCGCACAGTCGGAGGCGGCGAGCGCCAACGCACAGGCCGACGCGCTGCGCAACCAGCCGCCGGTCGTCGTCGCCACCCCGGCGCCCGCGCCGACGCAGACTACCGTCGCCACGACCGAGACCAAGACGATCCAGCCGGGGCACCCCGCGCGCCGGCGCGTCGTCACCACGCCCGCAACCCCGGCCAAGGTGGTCGACAAGACGACGACCACCGTCGCGACGACCCCGCAGTAAGCGCTTGCGCCGCGGCGGCCCGGCCGCCGCGGTTTGCGCTTGCAGCCGCTTGCGATAGACGGCGCGCGATGCCGCGCGCCGTCTTTTCGTTGTTGCCGCTCCTCGCCGGGGCGGGATCGGCCCTCGGCTTCGCGCCCGTCGATGCGTGGCCGCTGACGCTCGCCGGTGTCGCCGTGCTGGCGGCGCTGGTCGAACGGTCAGTCGGCGTGCGCGGTGCGGCGCTCGCCGGCTGGCTGTTCGGCCTCGGGCAGTTCGTCGTCAGCCTCGGTTGGATCGCCACCGCCTTCACCTACCAGGCGGCGCTGCCCGCCTTCATGGGCTGGGTGACGGTGGTCCTCCTGTCGATGTACCTGGCGATCTACCCGGCGCTGGCCGCGGGGCTGGCGCGGGCGTGGCCCTGGGCCGGGGCGAGCCGCGTCTTCGCCTTTGCCGCGACGTGGATGGCGGGCGAGTGGCTGCGCGGCCACCTGCTGTCGGGGTTCGCCTGGAACCCGCTCGGCGCGGCGTGGCTCGACGCGGGCATCGTCGCACAGGGCGCGGCGTGGGTCGGGGCGCTCGGCCAGTCGGCGCTGATGGTGCTGGCGGGCGGGGCTATCGCTCTGTCGGCCCGACTGCCCGCGCCCCGCAGCGTTCCGCAGTGGTTCGGCGTCATCCCCGTTGCGGCGGCGATCCTGTTCGTCGCCGACGGCTCGCGCTGGCTCGAGCCCCCACCCGCCTCGCTGACCGGCCCCCTCGTCCACCTGATCCAGCCGAACCTCGGGCAGGAGTACAAGTACGACGACCCCGACGTGCACCGCGCGACCTATCTCGCCCAGTCGCGCGCCGCGCTCGGGCCCGTGCCGCATCCGCAGTCGATCGTCATCTGGTCGGAGTCGTCGGTGCTCGACCTCGTCGCCGAGCAGCCGGCGATCCGCGCGCAGCTGGCCTCGATCCTCCAGCCCGGCGACCTGCTGCTGTTCGGCGGCGAGGCGCTGATCCGGGCCGCCGACGGTTCGCCCGCGGCGGCGACGAACAGCCTGTACGTCCTCGACAGCACGGGGCGGCTGCAGGGGCGCTACGACAAGAGCCACCTCGTGCCGCTCGGCGAGTACGTTCCCGCCCGCCCGCTGATGAGCCGGCTCGGCCTCACGCGCCTGACCCCGGGCTCGATCGACTTCCTGCCCGGGCCCGGCGCGCGGACGCTCGACCTGCCCGGCTTCCCGCCGGCCGGCGTCCAGATCTGCTACGAGATCATCTTCCCCGCGATGGTCGTCGACGAGGGCCACCGCCCGGCGTGGATCGTCAACATCTCGAACGACGCCTGGTTCGGCGCCTGGGGACCGCCGCAGCACCTGGCGCAGGCCCGGCTCCGCGCGATCGAGGAGGGACTGCCGATCGCGCGGGCGACGCCGACCGGGATCAGCGCGGTGATCGACGCGCGGGGCCGGGTGGTGGCGAGCCTCGGACTGCACCGCGTCGGCGACGTCTCGCTGCGGATGCCGCCGCCGCTGCCGCCGACCCCGTTCGCCCGCTTCGCCCACGCGACGAGCGCCGCCTTGGGCGGGCTGCTGCTCGTCGCCGCGGTGGCGCTGCGCCGCCGGATATAAGGCAAGCTTTATGTGGCTTGCACGGCCCGGCCGCGCCCGGTAATCGACCGCGACACTCGGATAAGGGCCTACCATGGCGCGCACGTCGTTCCTCTTCACCAGCGAATCGGTCTCCGAAGGCCATCCCGACAAGGTCGCCGACCAGATCAGCGACGCCGTCGTCGACCTGTTCCTGGCCAAGGACCCGTTCGCCCGGGTCGCCTGCGAGACGCTGACGACGACGAACCGCGTCGTGCTGGCCGGCGAAGTCCGCGGCCAGGGCATGATTGACACCGCCGGCAACTGGGCCCCGGGGGCACAGGAGGAGATCCAGGCGGCGGTGCGCGCAACGGTCAAGCGCATCGGTTACGAGCAGGCCGGCTTTCACTGGCAGAACCTGGTTTTCGAGAACCACCTCCACCCGCAGTCGGCCGACATCGCGCAGGGGGTCGACGCTCACGGCAACAAGGACGAGGGCGCCGGCGACCAGGGCATCATGTTCGGCTATGCGACCGACGAGACGCCCGACCTGATGCCGGCGACGCTCGACTATGCGCACAAGATCCTCGAGACGATGGCCGCCGACCGTCACTCCGGCGCGGCCCCGTTCCTGGAGCCCGACGCCAAGAGCCAGGTGACGCTCGAGTACGAGGACGAGCGGCCGGTGCGGGCGACGGCGCTGGTCGTCTCGACCCAGCACAAGCCCGGCTATTTCTTCCACGACAACGACGGCGACCCGGCCAAGTACGGCGTGCTGCGCGACTATGTCGAAAGCGTCCTCCACCGCGTCCTGCCGGCCGGCTTCATCACCGACGAGACGCGCATCTTCGTCAACCCGACCGGGCGCTTCGAGATCGGCGGACCCGACGGCGACGCCGGGCTGACCGGGCGCAAGATCATCGTCGACACCTACGGCGGCGCGAGCCCCCACGGCGGCGGCGCCTTCAGCGGCAAGGACCCGACCAAGGTCGACCGCTCGGCCGCCTACATCAGCCGCTACATGGCCAAGAACATCGTCGCCGCCGGCCTCGCCCGCCGCGTGACGATCCAGCTCAGCTACGCAATCGGCGTATCCGAGCCGCTGTCGCTCTACGTCGACACCCACGGCACCGGCACCGTACCCGAGGCGGCGATCGAGGCGGCGCTGCCGACGCTCGTGCGCCTGACGCCCCGCGGCATCCGCGAGCATCTCGGGCTGAACAAGCCGATCTACCAGCGCACCGCGCGCTACGGGCACTTCGGCCGGACCCCCGACGCCGACGGCGGCTTCGGCTGGGAGCGGCTCGATCTCGTCGACGCGCTGAAGGCCGCGGTCGCCTGACCGACGCCGATCCGACGACCCTGCGCCGCCTGTACGGGCGGCGGCAGGGGCACAAGCTCCGCGCCGGCCAGGCCGATCTCGTCGAGGCGCTGCTGCCGCAGGTCGCGGTGCCAGCCGGTCCGCTCGACGCGGCGACACTGTTCGGTCCCGCCAGCGCCCTGGCCCGCCCACTGTGGCTCGAGATCGGCTTCGGCGCGGGCGAGCATCTGGCGGCGCAGGCGGCCGCCCATCCGCACGTCGGCCTGATCGGCGCCGAGCCGTTCCTCAACGGTGTCGTCGGCGCGCTCGGCCACATCCGCGACGGCGGGCTGACCAACGTGCGGCTGCACATGGGCGACGCGCTCGACGTGCTCGAGCGGCTGCCCGACGCGAGCCTGGCGCGCGCCTTCCTCCTCCACCCCGACCCCTGGCCGAAGGCACGCCACGCCAAGCGCCGCTTCGTCAACCCCGGCCCGCTCGACCTGCTCGCAGCCAAGCTCGCGGCCGGCGCGGAGCTGCGGATCGGCACCGACCACCCCGTCTATTGCCGCTGGACGCTGATGCAGATGGCGCGCCGCCGCGACTTTCAGTGGCTCGCTGCGTCGCCCGCCGACTGGCAGGAGCGCCCCGCCGACTGGCCGGCGACGCGCTACGAGGCCAAGGCCCGCCGACAGGGCCACGAGGTATGGTACTTTCGCTTCCGGCGGCTCTAGCCGCGGACGTTCTCGGCCGGGATGGACGTGGCCAGAACCGACGCGCGCTGCTGGTACAAGACGGCAAGGTCGCGGTGGGCGACGCGCGCTCGCTCGTCCCGGGCAACCTGCGCCGCTTGGTCCTCGGCCGCTGCTCTGCGCCGGTAATATTCGAAATCGCTTTCGCCCTGTCGCATAATCCGCTCCGCCGATTCGGCAAGTTGACGAAACTAGTTTAGCTCTACTTGCAACTCTGCAAAGTCCGCTTCCGCACCGACCGGCGAGAAACGCGGTGTTATCGGCATCTGGCGGCAATTTGCCGTTTTACGAGGTACGATTGCACGGGGCATTTGCGGCGGGTTTCCGTCGACCCGGACAGGGTTCGACGGGATGAATAGGCATAGAAATCATAATTATCTGCTGCGCACCATGTCGGACGCCGACTTCGCGCTGCTCGAGCCGTCGCTGACCTTTCATGACATCGTCAAGAACGAGGACCTGGCGCTGCCCGAGAGCCGCGTCCGGTACACTTGGTTCCCGGTCGCCGGAATTGCCTCCGTCGTCGCCGAAACTCCCAGCGGAACGCAGGCCGAGGTCGGTCTGATCGGGCGCGAGGGGATGTGCTCGGTTGCTACGGTGCACGGCATCGAGGTCGAGATGATGCACGTGTTCGTCCAGGTTCCCGGCCAGGCGCTGCGCCTGCCGGCGGCGACGCTGCGCGGACATCTCGCCACCAGCCCGACGCTGCTCCAGCACCTGCTCCGCTACGCCCAGAACTTCATGGTGCAGATCACCACCTCTGCGCTCGCCTATGCGACGCAGACGATCGAGGCGCGGCTGGCGCGGTGGCTGCTGATGAGCCTCGACCGGCTCGACGGCAACGAGGTCGGCATGACCCACGAATCGCTGTCGCTGATGCTCGGCGTGCGCCGCGCCGGCGTGACGGTTGCCGTGCAGAGCCTGGAGGCCAAGGGCGCCGTCATCGGGCGCCGCGCCGCGCTGACCGTCACCGACCGCGCCGTGCTGCAGGAAATCGCCGGCGACTCCTACGGCGGTGCCGAGCAGGCCTATGAACGGGTGATCGGTGTTCCCCTGAGCCGGTCGGGCTACAGCCGCAGCGACGGCGCGCTCGCCGCCCCCTGACGCCTCGCGTTGCGCCGGGCCCGGTTCCCGGCTAACGCCCCGCGATGGTCGCCTATCTGGACTTCGAGAAGCCCGTCGCCGAACTGGAGAGCCGGGCCGCCGACCTCCGCGCCGAAGGCTCGCCCGAGGCGAAGGCCGAGGCGGCGCGGCTGGCCGAGCGCGCCGAGCGCCAGCTCGCCGACATCTATTCGCGCCTGACGCCGTGGCAGAAGACGCTGGTCGCCCGTCACGCCGAGCGACCGCACTTCAGGGACTATGTCGCCGGGCTGATCGACGACTTCACGCCGCTGGCCGGCGACCGGGCGTTCGGCGAGGACGCCGCGATCGTCGGCGGCATCGGCCGGCTGAAGGGCCGCTCGGTCATGGTCATCGGCCATGAGAAGGGGTCCGACACCGCCAGCCGCGTGCGCCACAACTTCGGCATGGGCCGGCCCGGAGGGCTATCGCAAGGCCGTGCGGCTGATGGAAATGGCAGCGCGCTTCGGCCTGCCCGTCGTGACGCTGGTCGACACGCCGGGCGCCTTCCCCGGCATCGACGCGGAGGAACGCGGCCAGGCCGAGGCGATCGCCCGCGCCACCGCCGCCTGCCTCGAACTCGACGTGCCCGTCGTCGCCGCGATCGTCGGCGAGGGCGGCTCGGGGGGCGCGGTGGCGCTGGCGACGGCCAACCGCATCGTCATGTTCGAGCACGCGATCTACGCCGTCATCTCGCCCGAGGGCTGCGCCTCGATCCTGTGGCGCGGCGACAACAAGCCGAGCACGACCCCCGACGGCCGCACCGTCGCCGCCCCGCCCAATCGCGCCGCCGAGGCCGCCGAGGCAATGAAGGTGACGGCGAGCGATTTGAAGAAGCTGGGCGTCATCGACCGCATCATCTACGAGCCGCGCGGCGGCGCCCACCGCGATCCCGCGACCGCCATCCAGCGCCTCGGCACGGCGATCGCGGCCGAGCTGACCGCGCTCGAGACGCAGCCGGCGGCGGCGCTGCGGGCGGGCCGGCGCGCGAAGTTCCTGGCGATGGGCCGGGCGTGAGCGACGGCCCTCCCCCGCCGGAGGGGAAGCCGATCCTGACCGTCGTCGCCGCCGCCCTGATCGACGGCGACGGCCGCGTCCTCGTCGCCGAGCGGCCGGCGGGCAAGCACCTCGCCGGCCAGTGGGAGTTCCCCGGCGGCAAGATCGAGCCGGGGGAGGACCCCGAGGCGGCGCTGGTCCGCGAACTCGCCGAGGAGCTGGGGGTTGACACCCACGCGAGCTGCCTCGCCCCTGCCGCGTTCGCCAGCCACCCCTACCCCGACTTCCACCTCGTCCTGCTGCTGTTCGCCTGCCGCAAGTGGCACGGCACCCCGCGCGGCCGCGACGGGCAGCGGCTCGCGTGGCACCGGCCCAACGCGCTGTTCGCGCTCGATATGCCGCCCGCCGACCGGCCGCTGGTTGCCATGCTGGCGGCGCTCGTCTGAACCTGCGCGCGGCCGGACGGCTGCGGAAGAACCCCCGCTGAATGCGCCGTTTCGCGCGGTTCAGGCGTTCGCGCGTACAGCCGAGCGGCGACGATCGTGTCGCGCTTGCCGTCTGTCCGCTGTGGACAGGGTGTCTGATCTACGGAGTTTGAGTATGAAACCCTCGCTGATTCTTCTCGCCTCGCTGGCTGCCGGGGCCCTGCCCGCCTTCACCGCCATGGCTCAGGCACAGAACACCGCGTACGAGTCCCGTGAGAACGAGACGCCGGCCCAGCGCGCCGCCCGCATTGCCCGCGACGAGGCGCACTCGACCGCCCATGCCAACGAAACCCCGGCGCAGCGCGCCGCCCGCCTCGCCGGTGACCGCCGCCGCAGCATGGCCGAGCACGCCGAGGACGAGACGCCGGCGCAGCGCGCCGCCCGCATCGCCCGCGACGAGGCGCACTCGACCGCCCACGCCAACGAAACCCCGGCGCAGCGCGCCGCCCGCCTTGCCGGCGACCGCCGCCGCAGCATGGCCGAGCACGCCGAGGACGAGACGCCGGCGCAGCGTGCCGCGCGCCTCGAGCGCGACCGCGAGCATTCGATGGAGCGGCACGACCACGATCCGCGCTAACTCGGCGCGCGAGGGGCGGCCCGCGTGCCGCCCCTCCCAAGTCTCAAGTGAGCGCGTGGCGGCGACGATCCGGGGCGCGGCGAAAAACCCCCGGTAGCATTAGCTCGATGTCTGCCAGCTCGGGTCGCCTAGCGCCCGCGCCCCGTCAGGTAGATGATCTCGACCGCGACCGCGACCCGCCCGCCCTCCGCCCTCGCGGCGAAGCGGCGGGCGGTCTCGGCGAGCACGTCGCGGCGCAGCGGCTCGCGGCCCGCGAGGATGTTGCCCTCGCCCGCCCCCCGCAGGTCGCGCAGCAGCCCCCAAAGATCGTCGTAGCGCACCGTCAGCCGATCGACCTCGGCCACCGGATCGGCGAAGCCCGCACGCTGCAGCAGCCCCGGTGCGGCCGCGGGATCGACCATCGGCAGCACGCGCGCCGCTGCCCGGCCGGTGATGGCGACCTCCGCCGCCAGCAGGTCGGCGCGCACCTCGGCCAGCGTCGCCCCGCCCGGCAACGCGGCGACGAACAGCCCGCCGGCCGCCAGCGCGCGCCGGGCGAGGATCAGCGCGCCGGGCAGGTCGCCGACCGCGTGCAGGCCGAAGGCGGCGATCAGCTCGACGCTGCCATCGGCGACCGGCAGGCGGTCGGCGTCGGCGACGACCGTCGTTCCGGGCCGCACCGCGGCGTCGACCGCGACCGTCGTCTGGGCCCCCCGCACTCCCGTGCCGCCGACGTCGAGCGCCCGTGCGAACGGTCCGCCCGCCGCCGCCACCCGCTCGGTCAGTTCGGCGGCGAGCGCGCGGTGGAGGAAGTCGTGCCCCGGGCGGACGCGCGCCTGTTGCCGCCGGCGGGCGGCGCGGTCGAACGGGTCGGCGGGGTCGGCGGCCATCTCCCCGGCGATGCCGCAGCGGCGCTCCCGTGCCAAGCCGCCGTGTCACGGCGTGCGCGAAGCTGCCGCGCCGGATGCATCGCCTCTGGCGTTGCCCGGCGGACTGCGACAGAATAAGGGCGGCGTGTAAGTTGGAGTGGGCACGATGGCCATTCGTTCGATCGAACCCGGCGAGGTCGTCACCTCGCCCTATCCCCATGTCGCGACGGCGAACACGCTCGTCGACTATGAGGCTTTGCGCGCCGCCTTCCCGGCCGAGGACCGCTTCGGGCCGCAGATCCGGATGCACGGCGACCTGACCTGGCCCGACCCCGAATATCTCAAGCTCATCGACGAGGAGCCGGCCTACCGCAAGCTTCACGACTGGGTCTATTCGGAAGGCTTCGTCCGCACCTTCGTCGAGATCTTCGATACCGAGATCGACCGCTACGTCCGGAACGGCGACCTGATCCGCGACCCTCGCACCCTGCCGATCCGCCCCGAACCGTACGAGCGGCGCGACGACCTGATCAAGGTCGGCAACACGCGCGACGAGGCGTTCCTCTTCCCCCGCCTCGACATCGGCATCGGCCGCCTGAACTATGGCATCAAGACCGGCGGCAACGGCATCCACGTCGACAATCTGACGCGCCTCGTCTCGGTCCTCATCTACATCGACGACAACCCCGACATGGTCGGCGGCGAGCACCGGCTGTACGGGCTCGACGGTTACACCCCGGTGATCGACAAGATCTATCCGGCGAAGGGCGACTTCATGGTCGCCTCGCTGCAGTCGAACCGCGCCTTCCACGACGTCAATCCGGTCACCGCGATCAAGGGCGTGCGCAAGGCGATGTACCTCGCCGTCAGCTGCTCGGCCGAGATCTGGCGGCCCGACACCGACGACCGGCTGGCGAAGCTGACCAAGAGCCGCTACCGCCCGAGCGCCGCCGAGCGTGCGCTGCGGTCGGTCCGCGACGTGGTCAAGAGCGCCGTCGGGCGCTGAGCTGCCGCGCCGGCGTGGCCGGGCCGAACGGACGGTTGGCGACGCCGCCGCCAGTGCCGGGGGCACGACGGGCTTTAGCCCCGTGCAATGGGGCAGCGGCGCGGAGGCAGGTGGCGCGACCTGATACCGATGCGCCGCCGCGACCAGCGCGGCTCTGCCGGCAACCTGCCCGTCGCCGGCGTGCCGCGGGTCCGGCCCGGGTCGCAGCGGGCCGGCCCGGGAGCGGCGAGCGCTGGCGATTTTCCTGTCCTACACCCGGTTGGCCCGGCACACTGGCGCCGTGACCATGTTCCGCGCCCGCGACCGCTCCCCCTCGCCCCGGATCGTTCGGGCGCGGGAAATTCCGGGGGATGCGTGGCACGACCTTTGTCAACTTAGCCCTGCCGGAAAGTTAACGAACTCGGGGCGTGGGCGGGCGGTCCGGCGCGGACCGCGCGTGCCGCCCGGAAGCGCGCTTGCTCTCGGCGCGGACTCATCGTCCCTTGACCGTCCGCCCCGGAGGGTAAACCGTGATCGCCGCTCTGCCGTTCGCCGCTTATGCCGCCCGCGCCGCCGGCGTTGCGCGCCGGCTGGCGACCTATGCCCTCGACCTGCTGCTGCCGCCGCGCTGCCCGGCGTGCCGCGGGATCGTCGCCGACCAGGGCCGCTTCTGCCTCGACTGCTGGCGCGGGCTCGCCTTCATTACCGACCCCGTCTGTGCCGGCTGCGGCGCGCCGTTCGAGGTCGACCGCGGCCCGGCGGCGCGCTGCGGCGCGTGCCTCGAGACGCCGCCGCGCTTCGCCGCCGCCCGCGCCGCACTCGCCTACGACGGACCGGCGAAGAAGGTACTGCTCGGCTTCAAGCACGGCGACCGGCAGCACCTCGCCGGCGTCATGGCCCCGCAGCTGCTCCGCGCCGGGCGCGACTGGCTGACGGCCGACGCGGTGCTGGTGCCGGTGCCGCTCCACCGCTGGCGGCTGTGGCGGCGCGGCTACAACCAGGCGGCGCTGCTCGCTCAGGAAGTCGCCCGGCGGAGCGGCACGCCGCTTTCCGTCGACGCGCTGGTCCGGCCCAAGCCGACGGCGAGCAGCCAGGGCATGGGCCGGCGCGCGCGGGCCGATAACGTCCGCGGCGCCTTCCGCGTCGCCCGTCCGGCGGCGATCCGCGGCCGCTCCGTGGTGCTGGTCGACGACGTGCTGACCACCGGCGCGACGGCGGAGGCGTGCAGCCGCGTCCTGCTGCGCGCCGGCGCTAGGGAGGTCCGCGTGCTGACCTGGGCGCGGGTTGTGCGCGACGCGCTGTAACCGCATATAGGCGCCGAAGGAGCCGCCGCGTGGCCAAGGTCGAAGTCTATACCAAGTTCCTCTGCCCGTTCTGCGCGCGCGCCATGAAGCTGCTCAAGGCCAAGGGCGTCGCGGTCGAGGAGATCGACATCACCATGGGCGGGGCCAAGCGCGCCGAGATGCTGGCGCGGTCCGAGGGGCGGACGACGGTGCCGCAGATCTTTATAGACGGCGTCGGCATCGGTGGCAGCGACGACCTCGCCGCGCTCGACCGCGCCGGCAAGCTGGACGGTCTGCTCGCGGCGTGACGCGGATGCGCCTCGGCGTCGTCCAGACCTGCACCGGGATCGACCCGCAGGCGAACGCGGCGGCGCTGGTCGCTGCTATCGGCGCGCTGGCGGCCGAGGATGCGGAGATCGTCTTCACCCCCGAAATGAGCGGCCTGCTCGACCGCAACCGCACCCGCGCCGCGGCGGCGATCCGCACGGAAGCGGACGATCCCGTGCTCGCCGCGGTCCGCGCCGCCGCTGCCGCCAACGGGGTTTGGGTGCAGCTCGGCAGCCTGGCGTTGCGGGACGGCGACGCGCTCGCCAACCGCGCCTTCCTGATCGACGCGGCGGGCGGCATCGTTGCACGCTACGACAAGATCCACCTGTTCGACGTGACGCTCGGCGGCGGCGAGAGCTACCGCGAGTCGGCCACCTATGCGGCCGGCGACCGCGCGGTCGTGGCCGCGACGCCGTGGGGCACGCTCGGCCTGACCGTCTGCTACGATCTCCGCTTTCCCGAGCTCTACCGCGACCTGGCGCTCGCCGGAGCCGACCTGCTCGCGGTTCCGGCCGCCTTCACCCGGCCGACGGGAACGGCGCACTGGCACACGCTGCTCCGCGCCCGGGCGATCGAGACGGGATGCTTCGTCGTCGCCGCGGCGCAGTCGGGCGAGCATGCGGATGGCAGGGCGACGTTCGGCCACTCGCTCGTCGTCGATCCCTGGGGGACGGTGCTGCTCGACATGGGCGAGGTGCCGGCAACGGTCGTCGTCGACCTCGACCTTGGCGCCGTCGCCGCGACCCGCGCACGCGTGCCCGCGCTCCACGCCCGGCGCCCCTACGCGCCGGCGTCGTTGACCGGCGCGGCGCGAGACCTTACCGGCGGCCCACGTGCGCCCGTAGCTCAGCCGGATAGAGCGACGGTTTCCTAAACCGCAGGTCGGGGGTTCGATTCCCTTCGGGCGCACCACTTCCCGCCGTTGACCGCGGGGCGCTCGCCGTGGCAAGCGGAAGAGGCGCGGGCGTAGCTCAATGGTAGAGCAGAAGCTTCCCAAGCTTACGACGAGGGTTCGATTCCCTTCGCCCGCTCCACTCCCCGTCGTTCATCGTCGCGCCACGCTGTCGCGGGCATGATGCCGCGCGCCGCACCCGTTGCGGGGGCGTGCGAAGCGTGTATGTTCCGCACGCGTTCGGAGCCTTGGGAGAGACCATGTACAAGCTTGTTTTCGCCACTCTCGCCGCCGTCACCGCCACGGCCGCGCTCGCGGTGCCGCCGCTGCCGGCGGGCACTCCGCCCTATGCGTCGCTGCATGGCGATCCGGTTGCCGGCAAGGCCGCGTTCGGGGTCTGCAAGACCTGCCACGCCGTCGGTGAGGGCCAGAACCGCATCGGGCCGTCGCTGCACGGCGTCGTCGGCCGCAAGGCGGGCACCTATCCCGGCTACACCTATTCGGCGGCGAACAAGAACAGCGGCATCGTCTGGACCGAGCCGGCGATCTATCAGTACCTGATCAAGCCGCAGGCCTACGTCCCGGGCACCAAGATGACCTATCCGGGTCAGCCCGACGCCAAGAAGCGCGCCGACATCATCGCCTATCTGAAGACCAACCCGACCTCGTAGGGGTCAGACGCTCCGGCGCGGGTTACAACCCGCGCCGGCGCACGTCGGCGAGATGCGCCGGGAACGAGGCCGCCAGCGCCAGCGCGACCCACGGCCAGCCGGCCCCCGTCAGCGCCGCGCGCACCGCCAGCAGGATCAGGATTCCCGGCAGGAAGGCGAGGACGATCGTCCCAGCCGACTGTCGCCTCCGCCGCGCCAGCACGATCATCTCGACCAGCATCACCACGAGCACGACGTCGACCGCCCGGCCGCTGGCGAACAGCGCGCTCAGGCGAACGGACCATTGAGCTGGACGACGGCGGCGTTCAGCGCGCCGGCGTAGGTCACCCAGACGAGATAGGGTAGCAGGAGCAGGCGCGCCCGCGCCGAGCGGCGGGCTGCGACGACGATCAGCGCCGCGATCGACAGCCAGAACACGGCGACCTCGACCAGCGCCCAGTCGGGCCGGTGCAGGCGGAAGAAGATCAGGCTCCACAGCACGTTCAGGAAGCCGTTGAAGGCGAATAGCGCGACGACCGTCGGCCGCTCCGGCGCGCGCGCCGCCACCCAAGCGCTGACGCCGGCCGCCACCGTCGTCACGTAGATCGTCGTCCAGCCGAGCGGAAAGGCCCAGTCCGGCGGGCTCCACGGCGGCTGGCGCAGGTGCCGGTACCAGGGGCCGAGGTCGGTCATCGTCGAGCCGAGCACGGCGACGACCACCGCCGCGGCCGCGCCGATAAGGATCGGCGTCAGCCGCCGCGTGCGCGCCACGCTCAGGCCGCCGTCGAGCCCAGTCCGAAGAGGTGACCGAGATCCTTCAGGAAGATGCGGACGTGCGCCATCGGGTCGGCACGCACCAGCTCCTTGTTCATGTAGGCCTGCCAGGTCAGGCGCTGAACGTCGGCGTCGTCGCAGATCTTGACGAAGCTCTCGCGACGCTTGTCGCTCGAGTACCAGAAATACTGCATCATCCCGAGGATCCAGAAGACGCGACCATGCGCCTTCATGAAGCGCTTGCGCGCCCCCGCCAGCGCCTTGGGGTTGCCGGTGGCGAGGAACTCGTCGACCGAGGTCGCCGCCTCGCGGCCCGCCGTCATGGCGTAGTAGATGCCCTCCCCCGAGGCCGGGGCGACGACCCCGGCGGCGTCGCCGGCGACGACGACATCGCGGCCGTTGTCCCACTTCTTCAGCGGCTTCAGCGGGATCGGCGCACCTTCGACGCGGATCGTCGCGGCGTCGTTGAGGCCAGTGTCGGCGCGCAGCCGGGCGACGGCGTCCTTCAGCGAGAAGCCCTTGTTGGCGCTGCCGACGCCGACGCTGGTCTGGTCGCCGTGCGGGAAGATCCAGGCGTAGAAGTCGGGCGACAGCTTGGCCTGATAATAGATGTCACAACGTTCGCGGTCGATGCCGGCGGGCGTGGCGATGACCTCGTGATAGGCGAAGACGCAGGGCGTCCGTTCCGCACCCTTGAGCGCCGTCCGGGCAACACCCGAGCGCGCACCGTCCGCACCGATGACGCTGCGTGTCCGCAGCCGCAGCAGGGCGTCGTGCTTCGCCGCGCCCTTGGGCCGGTAGACCACGACCGTCGTGCCGTCGGGATCGCGCTCGATCGCCTCGTAGGTGCCCGTCTCGCGCCGCGCCCCGGCGAGTGCCGCGCGGTTCCTGAGCCACTCGTCGAACTCGCCCCGGTCGACCATGCCGACGAAGCCGCCCTCGATCGGCATGTCGACGGTGCGGTCCGAGGGGGCGATCATGCGCGCCGCGGTGGCGTGGCCGACGAGCACCGACTCGGGCACCGCGAAGTCGCGCATCAGCCGCGGCGGAATGGCTCCGCCGCAGGGCTTGATCCGCCCGGCGCGGTCGAGGAGCACGACGTTCCGCCCGGCGCGGGCGAGGTCCATGGCGGCAGTGGCCCCCGACGGGCCGCCGCCGATGACGACGCAATCGACGATTTCGGTCATGCGGCTATCCTTTGACGCGGTGAGGAAAGAACAGGCTCGGCGTCCACGCGCAGGGCGAGGACGGCGGCGGCGAGGAACAGCACGGCCTCGGCGGCGAAGACGGCGGCGAAGGCCTCCGCGGGCGCGAACAGGTGGCGGCCAACGTCGACACCCGCCGCGCCGGCAAACCCGCCGACCGCGAAGGCGATCGCCTGCGCCGCGCCCCAGACGCCCATGCGGACGCCCTCCCGGCCGGCCCCGCCCCCGCCGGCGAGGCCCATCATGGAGCCCACGGCGGCGACGGCGAAGATGCCGTTGGCAAGGCCCAGGGCGAAGACCGCCGGGCGCAGCGCTGACGCGACGCCGCCGCGCGCAGCCAGCCCGAGCAGCGCGAGCGCCGCCGCCGAGCCGATGCAGCCGGCGACCGTCCAGCCCCGCATCCAGCCGCTACGCCCCTTGCCGAGGCGGCTGCCGCCGACGCCGACGGCGATCATGCCGAGGAGCGCGCCGCCATGCTGGAGCGCGGCGAGGCTGGTCGACTGTCCGGGCGTAAAGCCGAAGATCAGCCCTGCCATGGGCTCGACGATCAATTCCTGCGCGCTGTAGGCGACCATCGACACGGCGACGAAGACGGTGAAGCGGCGGGCGCGATCGTCGGCGCCGACCTCCCGCAGGGCAGTGAGAAACGGCACGCGGGGCGCTGTTTTCGCTGCCGCCGCAGCGCCTCCTTCGACACCGGCGACCGCGGCCAGCGTGACCACGAAAGCCATCAGGCAGACGCCGCCGACGACCGCCAGCA
This sequence comes from uncultured Alphaproteobacteria bacterium, assembly GCA_963846485.1. Classification (GTDB taxonomy): domain Bacteria; phylum Pseudomonadota; class Alphaproteobacteria; order Sphingomonadales; family Sphingomonadaceae; genus Polymorphobacter_B. Next base: position 403,988 of record CAWJWB010000008.1, read on the forward strand.
GCCGCTGCGGCGAGAAGGGGTCGAGCAGGCGGCCGGCGACGCCGGTGGTCACGACGAAGCCGACGATCATCATGATCCAGGTGATCGCCGCCGCCGCCGGGCGTCGGGGTGGCGCGACCGCGCTCGCGAGCAGCGCCAGGAGCGAGGTGCCGGCCGCGCCCACGCCCGTGCCGATCAGCGTAAATGCCAGGGCAGCGAGCGCCAGCGCGGCGCCCGGCAGGCGCGGCACCGACGTCGTCGCCAGCGTCGCCAGCATTGCGCCGAGGCCGAGCAGCGCGACGCCGCCGACGATCCATGGGGTGCGCCGCCCCCCGTCCGAGCCGTGGCCCCAGCGCGCACGGGTCAGTTGCACGGCATAGTGCCAGGCGACGAGGCCGGCGGGCACGGTCACGGCCAGCCCGTATTCGACGACCATCACGCGGTTCAACGTCGTTGTCGTCAGCACGACGATCGCGCCGATCGCGCTCTGGGCCAGGCCGAGGCGGACGATCTGTCCCCACGACAGTCCCGTCATCCGAGCCTCCCGACGCCGATCGCCGCCGCCAGCATGCCGAGCACGTAGAGCGTCGTGCCCGTCGCGTTGAACCAAGGCGTCCGGGCGGTAGGGTCGCCGAGCAGACGCAGCATCAGCACGGCCTGCCCGAGCGTCAACCCGGCGACGGCGACGGCGGCCCATGTCGCACCCCAGCCAGCGAGGAGTACGACGACGGCGACCTGCGGCACCAGCATGACCGTACAGGCGACGCGGGCCGCGCGGTCGATGCCGAGAACGACGGGCAGCGAGCGGATGCCGGTCGCCCGGTCGCCGGTCACGGCCTTAAAGTCGTTCAGTGTCATGATGCCGAATGCCCCGAAGCTGTAGAGGCCGAGCAGCGCGAGGACGCGCACCGGCGGCAGCCCGCCGGCCATGACGCTGGCCCCGGTGAACCACGTCAGCCCCTCGTAGGCGAGGGCGCAGGCGGCGGGCCCAGCGATGCCGCTGACCTTCAGCCGCAGCGGTGGCGCGCTATACGCCCAGCCGATCGCCACGCCGACGATGGTCGCCAGCAGCACCCAGCGCCCTACCGCCGCCGCGACGAGAATAGCGGCGAGCGTGCCGGCGGCGGCGAGACCCAGACCCCAGCGCCCGGGAACCCGCCCCGACGGAATGGGCCGCCCCGGCTGGTTGATCGCGTCGACGTGCCGGTCGAACCAGTCGTTCGCCGCCTGGCTCGACCCGCATACCAGCGGCCCGGTCAGCAACAGTCCGGCAAGGAGAAAAGGCCAGCGTCCGGCGAGCGGTACGCCCGACGACACGACCCCGCACATGAACGCCCACATCGGCGGGAACCACGTCACCGGCTTCATCAGCTCGACGATCGCGCGCGGTGCCGGGCCGGCCGAGTACAGTGCGGCGGGCGACAGGGCGCCTTCGGTGGGCACGCGGCTCATTCGTCGCCCCCGGTGAGATTGCCGAGACCGTGACGGTGCAGCTTCGAATAGAGGCTCTGCCGGCTCAAGCCGAGGATATCGGCGGCCGACGCGCGGTTGTCGCCAGTATAGGCGAGCGCCGCCTCGATACACAGGCGCTCGATCAGGTCGGTCGACTCGCGCACGATCTCCTTCAGCGAGACGCGGCCGACGAGCTCGGTCAGCTGCTCGACCGAGCGCGGCAGGTCGCGCCCGGCGGCACCCGCCGGCTCGTTGCGAAGGCGGCGGCCGATCGAGCGGATGGCGAAGCCGTAGCACGGCTGCTGACCGTCCATCACGGCGACCGCCGACACTTCGACCTCGTCGGCGACATCGGTCTGGCTGCGGAAGATGGTCGCGAAGTTGCGGACCGAGCCCTGGTCCTGGAGGTGGGCGACGATCAGGTCCATGTCGATCGCCGGCCGCCCGAGGAAGCGCCGCAGCGACTGGCCGCGGGCGTGCTCACGCCGCGCGAACTGGGCGAGATCGAGGAAGGCGGCGTTCTCGGCGAGGATGTCGAGCCGCTCGTCGGTGACGACGAAAGCGTCGGGCAGGCGCTCGAGTACGTCGATCAGCATCTGCCGGCCATCGTCGGGAGCGCCCGCCTCGACCAGTGGGGCGAGGCGCGCGAGGACATAGGTCGCCTTGTCCTGGCGATAGAGCGTCGCCGACAGGCGGCAGTCCTGACTGCCGTTCGCCAGCCGCACCTCGACCGGATCGACGACGGGGCTGGCCGCGGCAGCGGCAAGAAGTGCGCCGGCGCGGTCCCGGCTGCCGCCGTCGAACATCGCTGCGAACGATGCGCCGGGCGCGACTGCCGCGTCGCTGCCGACGATCCGCCGGGCCGCGGGATTGGCCTCGACCAGCCGGTTGGTCGCGGCATCGACGATCAGCACCGCCTCGCCCGACAAGTCGAACAGCAGCCGATAGCGCGACTCCGCCTGGCGCAGACGCAGATAGTCGCGCTCCATCGATTGCTGGGCGAGGAGCAGCCGCTGCTGCATCGCCGCCGTCGAGCGCAGGTCGCGGCCGAGCGCGATGATCCGCCCCTCGCCCGCGCCGATAGTCATAAAGCGCAACGTGATCGTGCCGTCGCCGTCGCTGCGCCGCTGGTTGACGATGCGCCAGCGGCCGAGCCCGGCGGCCGGCGTCGTGCGCAGCATCTCGTCGACCTTGAACGTGCTGTCGGGAGCGACGGTGTCGACCCACCGCTGGCCGAGGATCGGGGCGAGCGGCTCGCGCGCGAGCTCGGGGCTGGCGACGGCGAGGTCGCGGACAACCCCGTCCTCGATCACCAGTGCGATATCGGCCGCGACGGTGGTCAGTCGCGCGGCAAGATCGGCGTCGAAGCGCCCAAGCGTGGTCGCGGGATCGCGGAACGCGAGCGGCGCTCCGGTGGCGGCGTCGCTGTCAGCGTCCGAGGCGGCCGTGGCGGTCAACGAGCCGCTCGGCCACGTCGAGCGCATGCGCCGCATCCGGCGCGGTCCCATCCGCCCCCATGTCCGCCGCCCATTCGGGGTGCTCGGTGAAGATCCGCCCACCGACCATGATGCCGACCGACCGGTTCTGCGACGCCGCGCGCATCCCGCTCAGCACTGCCGGCAGGCTGGCCAGCTGCTCGACCGCGCTGACCGTCACGCCGATCAATTCGAACCACTGCCGCCCGACCATGGCGCACAGCTCGGTCAGCGGCGTGTCGGCCGCGCTCCACGTCCGCCAGCCTGCACGACGGAAAAAGTCCTCGATCATCACCAGCCCGAAGCTGTGCTGGTCGCCCGGCGGCACCGTGAACAGCGCCCGCCGGTCGGGGCGCGCCAGCGTCGCCGCGACCCCGCGGCCCGCCAGCTCGTGGATGATCTGCTGCAGCCGCCACATGCCCATCGTCACGTCGACGAAGTCGCAGACGTCGTTGTCCCAGAAGTCGCCGAGCACCCGCGCCGTCGGTGCCAGCAGGCCGAGATAGATCGCCTCGACCGGTACGCCGCGCGCCAGATGGCTTTCGATCTCCGCCAGCAGCGCGAAGACCTCGAGGCGCAGCGTCAAGTGCGCGAAGGCGAGCGGCTCGGCCGCACCGAAGCTCGCCGCCACCGTGGTCGGATCGATCCGATGCGCGAGCAGCAGCCGCGGGATGATCTCGCCCTCGATCAGCCGCGCCATGCGCAGCGGCGACGGATCGGCATGCCGCGGTCGATATCGCTCCGGCTCGCCCGCTCCCTCGTGCACTGAGGCCATCGCATCCGTCCCCTGCAGCCGCCTGCCGGCACAGCTTCTCACGAGCCGTTGTCGCCGGTGGGGTCGAGGCTATGGCGGCTCCGCACATTTGGCAACGCTCATTTGGAATTTCTCGGGAACCCTACTGTCAATCTTCTTGGACGTAAAGGCGTGTTGACACCTGTTGGTGGAAGGACGTAGCTTTCCTTCAAGGCACGGCACAAGGCGAAGACATTGCAGGCCAGCGGCGGCAGGGGCGTAGACGGGAGGCGCGGCGACAGCGCGGCCCCCGCTGTACACGCCGGCCGAGCGCGCCCGCCGCGACGCCTCGGTCTGGACGCTCGTGCAGGGCATCCTCGCCCCCGTACAGTTCCTCGTCTTCGCCGTCAGCCTCGTCCTTGTCGTCCGCTTTCTGTTTACAGGCCAAGGACTTGCGCTCGCCACCTGGTCGGTTGTCGCCAAGACCGCAGCGCTCTACGCGATCATGATCACCGGCGCGATCTGGGAGAAGGTGGTGTTCGGCCGCTTTCTGTTCGCGCCCGCCTTCTACTGGGAAGACGTGTTCAGCATGGTCGTCATCGCGCTGCACACCGCCTATCTCGCAGCGCTGGTCGCTGGTCTCGGCGATGACCGCCAGCGCCTGCTTCTCGCGCTCGCCGCCTATGCCGCTTACGCGATCAATGCGACGCAGTTCGTCCTCAAGCTGCGCGCCGCGCGGCTCGATGTCGCGGCGAGCCCGCTGGTGGCGGCATGAGCGTCGCCGCCCTCGTGCGCGACTCAGCGGCGCTGCCACCGGTGCTGCGCGAGCGCGGGCAGCGCGAGGTGTTCTGCGGATTGACCGGGATCATCTGGCTCCACCGCAAGATGCAGGATGCCTTCTTCCTCGTCGTCGGCAGCCGCACCTGCGCTCACCTGCTGCAGTCCGCCGCCGGCGTCATGGTCTTCGCCGAGCCGCGCTTCGCCACCGCGATCATCGAGGAGCGCGACCTCGCCGGCCTCGCCGACGCCAACGAGGAGCTCGACCGCGTCGTCGACCGCCTCCTAGCCCGCCGGCCCGAGATCAAGCTGCTGTTTCTCGTCGGCTCGTGCCCGAGCGAAGTGATCAAGCTCGACCTGTCACGCGCCGCCGCCCGGCTCGACGCGAAGCACGGCGGAACGCGCGTCCTCAATTATTCGGGCAGCGGTATCGAGACCACCTTCACGCAAGGCGAGGACGCCTGCCTCGCCGCGCTCGTCCCGACGATGCCCGCCGCGGCCGTCGACGCCGCACCTTCGCTGCTGGTTGTCGGCGCCTTGCCGGATGTCGTCGAGGACCAGTTCCGCCGCGTGCTTGCCGACCTCGGGATTGCGACCGTCTTCGCCCTGCCGTCGCGCCGCGCCGCCGACCTGCCACCGGTCGGGCCGAACACCCGTTTCCTGCTCGCCCAGCCGTTCCTCGGCGACACGGCGGCAGCGCTTGAGGACCGCGGCGCCGTCCATCTACCGGCGCTGTTCCCGTTCGGCGTCGAGGGGACGACCGCCTGGCTGCGCGCCGCCGCCGCCGCGTTCGACATCGCCCCCGCGCACTTCGACCGCGTCGTCGCGCCGGGACGCGAGCGCGCCGCGCGTGCCGTCGCCCGCCACCGCGCGACTCTCGCGGGCAAGTCGATCTTCTTCTTCCCCGACTCGCAGCTCGAGGTGCCGCTGGCGCGCTTTCTCAGCGCCGAGCTGGGGATGATCCCGGTCGAGGTCGGCACGCCCTATCTCCACCGCGCCCATCTCGCGCACGAACTCGCCGCGCTGCCGGCGGGCACACAGCTGAGCGAAGGGCAGGACGTCGATCGCCAGCTCGACCGTGCCCGCGCCTATCGGCCCGATCTCGCCGTCTGCGGGCTCGGCCTCGCCAATCCGCTGGAGCGCCAGGGCATCACGACCAAGTGGTCCATCGAGCTGGTCTTCTCGCCCGTCCACGGCTTCGACCAGGCGGGCGACCTCGCCGAGCTGTTCGCCCGGCCGCTCGTCCGCCGCGACCGGCTGGCGGTGTAGGCCATGCAGCTGACCGTCTGGACCTACGAAGGACCGCCCCACGTCGGGGCGATGCGGGTGGCGACGGGCATGACCGGCGTCCACTATGTCCTCCACGCGCCGCAGGGGGACACCTACGCCGACCTGCTGTTCACGATGATCGAGCGCCGCGACGCCCGGCCGCCGGTGACCTACACGACCTTCCAGGCGCGCGACCTCGGCACCGATACCGCCGAGCTGCTGCAGTCCGCGATCCGCGACGCCTACGAGCGCTTCCAGCCGCAGGCGCTGCTCGTCGGCGCGTCGTGCACCGCCGAGCTGATCCAGGACGACCCAGCCGGCCTCGCCCGCGCGCTCGATCTGCCGGTGCCGGTGATCAACCTCGACCTGCCGAGCTACCAGCGCAAGGAGAACTGGGGGGCGGCGGAGACCTTCTACGCCCTCGTCCGGACGCTCGCAGACCCGACGGTCGAGCGGGCACCGATTGCCGGACGGCGGCCGCGGGCGAACCTGCTCGGCCCGACCGCGCTCGGCTTCCGCCACCGGGACGACATCGCCGAGGTGACGAAGCTGCTTGCCGCGTGCGGCGTCGACGTCCACGTCACCGCGCCGATGGGCGCGTCGCCCGCCGACCTCAAGACACTGGGCGCGGCGGATTTCAACGTCGTCCTTTATCCCGAAACGGCGGACACCGCCGCCCGCTGGCTCGAGAAGACCTTCCGCCAGTCGAGCGTCCGTACCGTGCCGATCGGCCACGGCGCGACGTGCGACTTCGTGGCCGAGATCGCGGCGATCACCGGCGGCGATGCCGAGGCGATGCTGGCTGCCGCCACGTCGCGGCTGCCGTGGTATTCGCGCTCGGTCGACTCGACCTATCTGACCGGCAAGCGCGTCTTCATCTTCGGCGATGCGACCCATGCCATCGCGCTCGCCCGCGTCGCCACCGAGGAGCTCGGCTTCGAGGTTGTCGGCCTCGGCTGCTACAACCGCGAGTTCGCCAAGGACCTGCGCGCGGCGGCGGCGAAATACGGTGTCGAGCCGCTGATCACCGACGACTATCTCGAGGTCGAGGCGCAGATCGCCGCCCTGCACCCCGAACTGGTCTTGGGCACGCAGATGGAGCGGCACATCGCCAAGCGGCTGCGGATCCCCTGCGCCGTTATCTCCGCCCCTGTCCACGTCCAGGACTTCCCCGCGCGCTATTCGCCGGTGATGGGCTTCGAGGGCGCGAACGTCCTGTTCGACACGCTCGTCCATCCGCTGACCATGGGACTGGAGGAGCACCTGCTGACGATGTTCCGGGACGATTTCGAATTCAACGACGGCGCCGGCGCGTCGCACCTCGGCGGGCACGGCGCCGCCGAAGCGCCGATCACCCAAGCCCTCGCCACGCCGATCGCGGCGAACGACCCCGCAGCCGCGGACGCGCCCGAGATCGCAGTGTGGACGCCGGCGGCGGAAAAGGAGCTCGGCAAGATCCCCTTCTTCGTCCGTGGCAAGGCGCGGCGGAACACCGAGCGGTTCGCCCACGAGCGCGGTCTGGCCGCGATCGACCTCGACACCCTCTACGATGCGAAGTCACACTATGCGCGCTGACGGCTCCGCCCCCGGATCGGCCGGTGCCGCGACCGGCCCGACGCCGGTGCGTGTGGTCATCGTCACCCTCGACAACCATCTCGCCGGGGCGGCGGCACGAGCGGAAGCGACGCTGCGCGCAACGCATCCGGGGCTGACACTCGCCTTCCACGCCGCCGCCGACTGGGAGGCGAGCCCGGCCGCCCTCGAGGCCTGCCGCGCCGACATCGGCCGGGGCGACATCGTCGTCGCCACCATGTTGTTCCTCGACGAGCATATCCGGGCGGTCATGCCCGCGCTGGAGGCACGGCGCGAGCACTGCGACGCGATTGTCGGGGCGATGAGCGACGCGTCGATCGTCAAGCTGACGCGGCTCGGTGACTACCGCATGGACCGGCCGGCCAAGGGTCCGTTGGCGCTGCTCAAGAAACTGCGCGGCTCGACCAAGCCGGGCACGTCGTCGAGCGGGTCGGGGCAGATGGCGATGCTGAAGCGCCTGCCGAAAATCCTCCGCTTCATCCCCGGCACCGCGCAGGACGTCCGCGCCTATTTCCTGACGCTGCAATACTGGCTGGCGGGTTCGGACGACAACTTCGCCAATCTCGTCCGCCTGCTTGTCGACCGCTATGCCGACGGCGCGCGGCGCGCTTTGCGCGGGACGATGGCGCCGGCGGCACCGGCAGAATATCCCGACCTCGGCGTCTACCATCCGGCGCTGCCGCAGCGGATGTCGGTCTGCGCGGCCGACCTGCCGCGCCCGGTCGGAGTGGTCGCCGGCACCGTCGGACTGCTGGTCCTCCGCTCCTACGTACTAGGCAGCGATACCGGGCATTATGATGCGGTCATCGCCGCCTTCGAAGCGCGCGGCCTGCGCGTGATCCCGGCCTTCAGCAGCGGCCTCGATGCCCGTCCGGCGATCGACGCCTTCTTCACCGCCGGCGGCAAGCCGGCAATCGACGCGCTGGTCTCGCTGACCGGCTTCAGCCTCGTCGGCGGCCCCGCCTACAACGACGCAGCCGCCGCCGCCGCGATCCTTGCCAAGCTCGACGTGCCCTATCTTGCCGCGCACCCGCTCGAGTTCCAGACGCTCCAGGCGTGGGGCGCGGGCAGCCAGGGCCTGCTACCGCTCGAGGCGACGATGATGGTCGCTATCCCCGAACTCGACGGCGCGACGGTGCCGACGGTGTTCGGCGGGCGCAGCGAAGGGTCGGGCGCCGCCTGTACCGGCTGCAACCGCGGCTGCACCTTCCCCGCAGCCACGGCCGCCCGGGCGATGCAGCCGTGTCCCGAGCGCGCGGCAGCGCTGGCCGAACGGACGCTCCGGCTGGTCGCCCTTCGCCAGACCGAGAGGGCCGCACGCAAGGTCGCGCTGGTCATCTTCAACTTCCCACCCAATGCCGGCGCCGTCGGCACGGCAGCCTATCTGTCGGTGTTCGAGAGCGTGTTCAACACGCTCCAGCGCCTGGCCGCCGAAGGCTATGCCGTCGACCTGCCAGCGGACGTCGACGCGCTGCGCGATGCGATCCTCGCGGGCAATGCCGCCCGCTTCGGTGCCGACGCCAACGTCGCCGCGCGGATCGCCACCGACGACCATGTCCGCCGCGAGCCGCACCTGCGCGAGATCGAGGCGCAATGGGGCCCGGCACCGGGGCGCAGCCTCGCCGACGCCCACGGCATCCACCTCCTGGGCGCGCAGTTCGGCAACGTCTTCGTCGGCGTCCAGCCGCCGTTCGGCTACGAGGGCGACCCGATGCGGCTGCTGTTCGACGGCACGTTCGCCCCGACGCATGCCTTCAGCGCCTTCTACCGTTGGCTTCGCGAAGATTTCGGGGCGCACGCGGCGCTCCACTTTGGGACGCACGGCGCGCTCGAGTTCATGCCCGGCAAGCAGGCGGGCCTGTCCGCGACGAGCTGGCCCGATCGTCTGATCGGTTCGCTGCCCAACTTCTACCTGTACGCGGCGAACAACCCGAGCGAGGGCACCATCGCCAAGCGGCGGTCGAACGCGACGCTGATCAGCTACCTAACGCCGCCGATCGCGCGCGCCGGGCTGTACCAGGGGCTGACCGACCTCAAGGCGACGATCGACCGCTACCGCGCGACGGCACCCGATGCGACGGCCGAGCAGGCGATGCTGGCGCTCCTCATCCAGGAGCAGGCCGCGGGCGTCGATCTCGTCGTCGCCGAGCCGAGCTGGAGCGACCACGCGGCCGAGATTGCAACGCTAGCGGCGCGGGTCTACGAGCTTGAGGCGACGCTGATCCCGCACGGCCTCCATGTTGTCGGCCGCGGCTGCACCCCCGCCGAGCGCGCCGACCTGCTCGTCGCCATCGCCGAGGCCGGAGGGCAGACACTCAGCGCCGCCGAAGCCGGGCGGATCACACGCGGTGACATCCCCGCCGACGCTTCCGGTGAGACGCGTTTTGCCGACCTGGCCGCGACGGACCGGCTGCTGGCCATCGACACCGAACTCGACGCGATCGTCCACGCGCTCGATGGCGGCTACATCGCCCCCGCCCCCGGCGGCGACGTCCTGCGCACCCCGGCGATGCTGCCGACCGGGCGCAATATCCATGGTTTCGACCCGTTCCGCATCCCGAGCGCCTTTGCGGTCCGCGACGGGGCGGCGCAGGCCGAGCGGCTGCTCGCCCGCCACCGCGCCGACGGTGCCGCCGCGCCCGAGTCGGTGGCGATGGTCCTGTGGGGCACCGATAACCTCAAGAGCGAAGGCGCGCAGCTGGCGCAGGTTCTCGCGCTGATGGGGGCGCGGCCGCGCCACGACGGCTATGGTCGGCTGTGCGGGGCCGAGCTGATCCCGCTGACCGACCTCGGCCGGGCGCGCGTCGATGTCGTCGTGACGCTGTCGGGCATCTTCCGCGACCTGCTGCCGATGCAGACGCGGATGATCGCCGAAGCGGCATGGCTGGCGACGATCGCCGACGAGCCGGAGGACGCCAACTTCATCCGCAAGCACAGCCTGGCGCACGCGGTGCGGCTCGGCTGCGACCTTGAGACGGCGGCTCTGCGCGTCTTCTCCAACGCCGAGGGCGCGTACGGCGCCAACGTCAACCTGATGATCGACGCCGGCGTCTGGTCGGACGGCGACGAGCTGGCCGACGCCTATGAGACGCGCAAGGGCTTCGCCTACGGGCGCGCGGGGGCGCCGGTACGCCAGACGGGCGTGCTCAAGAGCGCGCTGGCGGGCGTCGACTTGACCTACCAGAACCTCGACTCGGTCGAATTGGGCGTGACCAGCGTCGACCAGTATGTCGACAGCCTTGGTGGCATCAGCCGCTCGATCGCGCGGGCCAAGGGGGCTCCGGCCCCGGTCTATATCGGCGACGCGACCCAGGGCAGCGCCAAGGTCCGCACGCTCGGTGAGCAGGTTGCGCTCGAGACGCGGACCCGGATGCTCAACCCGAAGTGGACCGAGGGCATGCTGGCGGCCGGCTTCGAGGGGGTCCGCCAGATCGAAGCGCACATGACCAACACCATGGGCTGGTCGGCGACCACCGGCGGGGTCGAGCCGTGGGTCTACCAGCGGATCAGCGAGACCTACGTGCTCGACGATGCGATGCGCCTGCGGCTCGCCGAGCTGAACCCGAAGGCGGCGATGCGCGTCGCCAGCCGCCTGCTCGAGGCGCACGACCGCAACTTCTGGCAGCCCGACGCAGCGACTCTCGCCGCGCTCCATGCCGCCAGCGACGAACTCGAAGACCGGCTCGAGGGCGTCACGCCCGCCATGGCCGCGTGAGGAAAAGCCAATGACCATCGATACGCTCGACCGCCCGACGATCTCCAAGCCCTTGGCCAAGGCGCTCGGCCTCGACGGCGAAGGCTCGGTCCAGGTCGCGCTCGACCCGCGCGACCAGATCCAGGGAGCGAAGGTCTTCGCCATCTACGGCAAGGGCGGGATCGGCAAGTCGACGACGAGCAGCAACCTGTCGGCCGCGCTGTCGCTGATGGGCAAGCGCGTGCTGCAGATCGGCTGTGACCCCAAGCACGACAGCACCTTCACGCTGACCAAGAAGCTGATGCCGACGGTCATCGACATTCTCGAGACGGTCGACTTCCATGCCGAGGAGCTGCGGCCCGAGGACTACTGCTTCGAGGGCTTCAACGGCGTCATGTGCATCGAGGCCGGCGGCCCACCGGCGGGGACCGGCTGCGGCGGCTATGTCGTCGGCCAGACGGTCAAGCTCTTGAAGCAGCATCACCTGCTCGAGGATACCGACGTCGTCATTTTCGACGTGCTCGGCGACGTCGTCTGCGGCGGGTTTGCCGCCCCCCTCCAGCACGCCGAGCGCGCGGTCGTCGTCGCCGCGAACGACTTCAACTCGATCTTCGCGATGAACCGCATCGTCGCCGCCATCAAGGCCAAGTCGAAGAATTACGAGGTGCGGATGGCCGGCGTCATCGCCAACCGCTCGGCCGCAACCGACGAGATCGACCGCTTCAACGCCGCCACCGGTCTCAAGCGTCTCGCCCACCTGCCCGACCTGGACGCGATCCGCCGCTCGCGCCTGAAGAAGTGTACGGTATTCGAGATGGACGCGACCCCCGAGCTCGACGCGGTCAAGACCGAGTACATGCGCCTCGCCGCCGTGCTCTACGCCGGTACCGACGCCCTCGACGCGATGCCGATGAAGGACCGCGACATCTTCGAGTTCCTGGGGTTCGAGTGATGGCCAGCGCCGCCCCCAGCCCCTCCGCGACCTGGGACCGCTACCGCGGCCGGCTGGAGACGTACTTCGATCGCACCGCGCTCGACGCCTGGGCGACACTGACCAGCGACGCGCCCGTCAGTCGCATCCGTGCTACCGTGCGCGCCGGCCGGACGGCGATGCGCGAGATGCTGCTCGACTGGCTGCCCGGCGACATGAGCGGGTTGACTCTGCTCGACGCCGGCTGCGGCACCGGCGCGCTGGCGGTCGAGGCGGCGCGGCGCGGCGCGGCGGTGACGGCGATCGATATCTCCGGCCAGCTTGTGGCCATCGCCCGCGAGCGCGCGCCGGCCGACGTCGCCGGGCTGATCGATTGGCGAGTGGGCGACATGCTGGGGCTGGGCAGCTTCGACCACGTCGTGGCGATGGATTCGCTGATCCACTATCCCGCCGCCGACATCGTCGCGACGGTCGCCGCACTCGCCGGACGCGCCCGGCGGAGCCTCGCCTTCACCTTCGCACCCCGAACGCCGGCGCTGAGCGTGATGCACGCCGCGGGAAAGCTGTTCCCGCGCGGCGACCGCGCACCCGCGATTGTTCCCGCGCGCGAGGCACACCTGCGCTCGGCGTTCGCGGCGGCGCTGCCGGACTTCCGCCAGGCGCGCTGCGAACGGGTCGCCGGCGGCTTCTACACGAGCCAGGCGCTCGAACTGGTGCGCACGTGACCGCCGCCATCCTTGCCGGGCCGCGCGCGACTCGCTTCTGGGCGCGGCTCGGCACGCGTTTCCTCCCCTTTGCCGACGCCGCCACCGCCGAACTCCCGCTCGCCCGCCTGTTCCGCCTGTCGTTGTTCCAGATCACCGTCGGCATGGCGGCGGTGATGCTGATCGGCACGTTGAACCGCGTGATGATCGTCGAGCTCCACGTGCCGTCATGGCTGGTGGCGATGATGGTCTCGCTGCCGCTGGTGTTCGCGCCGCTGCGCGCGCTGATCGGCCACAAGAGCGACAACCACCGCTCGATTCTCGGCTGGAAGCGGGTGCCCTACATCTGGTTCGGAACGCTGCTGCAGTTCGGTGGCTTCGCGATCCTGCCGTTCGCGCTGCTCATCATGTCGGGCGACACCACCGGATCGCCGATGGTCGGCATCCTCGGCGCCGGGGCCGGCTTCCTGATGGTCGGCGCGGGCATGCACACGGTCCAGACGGCGGGTCTCGCGCTCGCCACCGACCTCGCGCCCGAGGCGGCGAGGCCGCGCGTGGTCGCCCTGATGTATGTCATGCTGCTCGGCGGCATGCTGGTTTCGGGCCTCGTGATCGGCGCGCTGCTGCGCGACTTCTCGGCCCTGAGGCTCGTCAAGGTCGTGCAGGGCGCGGGGGCGCTGACGATGATGGTCAACCTGTTCGCACTGTGGAAGCAGGAGGCTCGCAACCCGGCCGCCACGCGGATCGACAGCGTCGGCGTTGCCCAGACTTTCCGCGCCGCCTGGGCCGAGCTGATCGCCGTTCCGCGCACCGTCCGCCTGCTCGTCGCCGTCGGCCTGGGCGCGGCGGCGTTCAACATGCAGGACGTGCTGCTCGAGCCGTATGGCGGCGAAGTGCTGGGCATGAGCGTGGGCGCGACGACCTCGCTGACCGCACTTTGGGCGTTCGGCACCCTACTCGGCCTTGGGCTTGCGGCGCGGCTGCTCGGCCGCGACTTCGACCCGAACCGGCTGGCTGGCTTCGGGGTCGTCCCCGGCCTGGTGGCCTTCGCCGGCGTCGCGCTGGCCGGGCCGCTAGCCTCCCCGACGCTGCTCGGCGCGTCGGTCGTTGGCGTCGGCTTCGGCGGCGGACTGTTCGCCGTCGGGACGCTGACCGCGGCGATGGCGCTGACCGGCGACGGCGCCTCGGGACTCGCCATCGGGGCATGGGGCGCGGTGCAGGCATCGTGCGCGGGAGCGGCGATCGCCCTTGCGGGCGTCGTCCGCGACCTTGTCGCCGCAGCGGCGGCGCGGGGCGACCTCGGCACGGCGCTGAGCGGCCCGGCGAGCGCCTACAGCGCGCTCTACTGCCTCGAGATAATCCTCTTGTTCGCCACGTTGGCAGCGATCGGCCCGCTTTCGCGCCGCACCGGAACCACCCCCTGCGGCGACGCCGCAAAGGCTGAGGGAGTAAGCGCATGAACGTCGTTCTGATCGGCAATACCGACTGGGCGGAACTGGCCCTCTGGGCCTTCTTCCTCTTCTTCATCGGCCTGGTCGTCTACCTCCGCCGTGAGGACCATCGCGAGGGCTTTCCGATGGAGGACGACGCGACCGGTCGCGTCAGCACGCCCACCCTCTTCCGCCCGATCGACAAGAGCTACATCCTGCCCCACGGCCTCGGCACGATCCAGAAGCCCGGCAAGCGCGGCTTCGAGCCGCCCCGCCCGAACACCCGGCGGATGTCGCCTTATTCCGGCGCGCCGATCGAGCCGACCGGCAATCCGCTGCTCGACGGCGTCGGCCCGGCGTCGTGGTGCAACCGGCTCGACGTCCCTGACGAGCGCTGGGAGGGCGGGCCGAAGATCGTGCCTCTCGACCAGAGCCATGGCTTCCGCATCGCCAAAGGCGACCGCAACCCGATCGGCATGCCCGTGTTCGGCTGCGACGACGTGATGGGCGGAGTCTGCACCAACGTCTGGGTCGACCAGTCGGAGCGGCTGATCCGCTACCTCGAGGTGCGGACGCTGGGCGACGGCGGCGTGGCCGGCCGTACCGTCGTTATCCCGATGACGATGTCGCAGATCCAGCAGTGGCGCGGCAAGATCAAGGTCGACGCTGTCCGGGCCGACCAGTTCGGCGACGCGCCGATCCCGGCCAGCCCGAATCAGATCACGCGGCTCGAGGAGGAGCGGGTGATCGGCTACTTCGGCGGCGGCTACCTCTACGCCAAGCGCTCGCGCATCGAGCCGTTCCTGTGAGCGAGTATGCGAACGAGCCGGTACGCGGCCTGCCCGGTCAACTGCCCGAAGGCGAATACATCGTCTGGCAGGGGTCGCCGGCATGGCTGCCGCTCGGGCGGCGGGCGTTCCATACGCACCTCGTCGCCGGCTATTTCGTCGTACTGGTCGCCTGGAGCGCCCTGACCGCGCTCACCGGCCAGGCGCGGGTCTTGCTGCCCGGCGTCGGCGTGACGCTGGCGGTTGGCGTCGCAGCCGTCGCGCTGCTCGGCCTGCTCGCTTTCCTCGCGGCGCGCGCAACCGTTTACACGATCACCAGCCGCCGGATCGTGCTGCGCTTCGGCATCGCCCTGCCGAAGTGCATCAACCTGCCCTTCAGCCAGATCGCCGCCGCGGGCCTCAAGGTCCACGGCGACGGCTCGGGCGACCTGGCGCTGACCCTCAAGGCGACGCGCCTGGGCTATGTCCACCTGTGGCCGAACGTCCGCCCGTGGCAGGTCGCGGCACCCGAGCCGATGCTCCGTGCGCTGGCCGAGCCAGCGGCGGTCGCCGCGCTTCTTGCCGACGCCGTGCGGGCCGCAGCGCCGTCGGTCCGCCCGGCGACGGTCACGCCCGCCTATGTCGCGCCGCAGGCGGTGGCGGCGTGAGCGAAATCGACGACAAGCCGTTTCCGCTCGCGCCGCTGCTCGGTGCGGGGGTACTGATCGCGATGACCATCGGCGTCGCCGCCGGGCCGCGCCTGGGTTACCTGCCGCCGGTCGCAACGGCGGCGACGGAGCGCGCCGCGCACCACGTCGCAGTCGTCGAAACGCGTTCACTGCGCTTCACCGATCGCGCCGACGGGGCGCTGGTGATCGACGATACGGGCCGCGGCACGACGGCTGCGGTGCTGCCGCACGGCGTCAACAACGGCTTCATCCGCGGCGTGCTGCGCGGCATGGCGCGCGACCGCAAGCTGCGCGACATCGGCGCGGCCGCCCCATTCCTGCTGACGCTGTACGCCGACGACGCGCTGACGCTGAGCGATCCAGCCACCGGGCGCGCGGTCGAGCTCGGCTCGTTCGGCCCGACCAACCGCCAGTCGTTCGCCGACCTGCTCCTCGTCCACCGCCCGGTTCCCAGCCGTGCCGCGATCGACGGGCGGGTCGACCTGTGACGAACCTCTTTGCCCGCACCGAGACGCTCGGCTGCACGGTCGAGGTCGAGCACAGCAACGAGGCGCTCGAGGCGCATGTCTTGCTGGACGGCAACCCCGCGATCCATCCTGGCGACCGCGTCCGCGTCCACGGCGCCGCCGTCCGCGTGCGCTTCGGCCAAAGGGTCAGCGAGCGCCGGTCGGCGACCGTGACCCGTGCCGGGCTCGCGCTTCGCGCCTGGACGCGCTTGGCCGGCCACTTCGGCATGGCCGAGCTATACGAAGTCAGCTTCACTGGGAGGGGCCTGTGACCGTCCAAGTCAAGATCGACCCCAACGCCAAGGGCAGCCGCGAGTCCGATACCTTCGGCATCGCCGCCGAGGAGACGGTCCTGTCCCCGCGCTTCTACACCACGGACTTCGCCGCGATGGACCGCATCGACGTCACACCCGTGCGGGCCGAATGGGATGCGCTGATCGCCGAGATGCGCGAAGACCGCAACAAGCGCCACTTCCGGCGCACGCCCGAATTCGACGGCGTCATCGAGAGCCTGCCGCCGGCGCTGCGCCGCGAATTCATCGATTTCCTCGTCTCGTCGATGACGAGCGAGTTCTCCGGCTGCATCCTCTATGCCGAGATCGCCAAGCGGGTGACCAATCCAGACATCAAGAACCTGTTCAAGCTGATGAGCCGCGACGAGGCGCGCCACGCCGGCTTCCTCAACGACACGCTGAAGGACGCCGGCATCGGGGTCGATCTCGGCTTCCTGACCAAGACCAAGAAATACACGTATTTCCGGCCCAAATTCATCTTCTATGCCGTCTATCTGTCGGAGAAGATCGGCTACGCGCGCTACATCACCATCTTCCGCCACCTGTCCGCACATCCCGAACTGCGGTTCCACCCGATCTTCAATTTCTTCGAGCAGTGGTGTAACGACGAGTTTCGCCACGGCGACGCCTTCGCCTTGCTGCTTCGCGCCGACCCGAAGCTGCTGAGCGGCTTCAACCGCTTCTGGGTGCGCTTCTTCCTCGTCTCGGTGTACGCGACAATGTACGTCCGCGATCACGGCAGACCGGCCTTCCACGACGCGCTCGGCGTCGATATCGACGATTACGACTACGAGGTCTTCCGCCGGACGAGCGCGATCAGCCGACAGGTTTTCCCGCTGACGCTCGACGCCGACGCGCCGGCGTTCCGTGACGGCTTGGAGGCGATGCTGCGCGCCGCCAATGGCATTGCGGCGGCAAAAAAGACCGGCGGTGTCGGCGGCGCACTGAGGCGGGCCGGGCACACGCTCGCCGCCGCCGCGGCGTTCGTCCGGCTGATGACGGCGCACAGCGTCGAGAACCCGCTGCCGGCGAAGATCCGCCTCGTCCCGGCCTACTGATGGGCTGGCTGATCCCCGCCGGTTTCGTCCTCGCCGCCTGGTTCATCGCAACAGGCGTCGTCATCGCGCTCGACCGGCTGCCGGCGTGGACCTTCCGCTACAGCCTGGCCGCAGCGGGAGCGCTCGCGATCGCCGCGCTGTGGCTCGCTCGCGACGTCGCCGGGGACCCGTCACCCCACGCCGCCTATCTGTCGTTCGCCGCCGCCTTTGCAGTCTGGGGCTGGCACGAGATGAGCTTCCTGATGGGCGTCGTCACCGGGCCGCGCCGCGAGCCCATGCCCGCCGGTGCGCGCGGGTGGGTCCGCTTCCGTGCTGCGGCGGCGACGCTGATCTGGCACGAGTTGGCAATGGCCGTGACCGCAGTGATCATGCTGGCGCTGACATGGGGCAAGCCAAACCAGGTCGCGGCCGCCACGTTCGCGGTGCTGTTCGTCATGCGCGTATCGGCCAAGCTCAACATCTTCCTGGGCGTGCCCAACCTGACGGTCGATTTCCTTCCCGTTCAGCTGCACTACCTCAAGAGCTATTTCCGGGTCGCGGTGTTCAACCCGCTGTTCCCGGTGTCGGTCGCCGTTGGCTCGCTGGGGACGCTGCTGCTCGCCGAGGCGGCGGCGGTGACCTCTCCGGGGGCGGCGGTCGGCTGCGCGATGCTGGCCATGCTGACGGGCCTCGGCACGCTCGAACACTGGTTTTTGGTCATGCCGTGGAAGGATGCGGCGTTATGGCGGTGGGCAATGGCGGCAAACACGCCAACGAGTGCTGGACATGTGCGCTAGAGATGCGATTGGGGAAGACGTTATGAATTACGACGCATTGTTCCAGCAGCAGCTCGACGCGCTGCGCGGCGAAGGCGCTTACCGGATCTTCGCCGATCTCGAGCGGCAGCGGGGCGCGTTCCCCAAGGCCAAGCGCCACGTCGATGGCGACACGCAGGACGTGACCGTCTGGTGCTCGAACGACTATCTCGGCATGGGCCAGTCACCCGTGGTGCTCGACGCGATGCACAAGGCGCTGGACGAGTGCGGCGCGGGCGCGGGCGGTACGCGCAACATCGGCGGGACGAACCACCACCATGTCCTTCTCGAGGCCGAGCTCGCGGACCTGCATGGTAAGGAAGCCGCACTGCTGTTCACCAGCGGCTATGTCTCGAACTGGGCGGCGCTGGGGACGCTCGCAGCGCGTCTGCCGAACTGCGTGGTCCTTTCGGATGCCGGCAACCACGCCTCGATGATCGAGGGTATTCGCCACAGCCGCGCCGAGCGCCAGGTCTTCACCCACAACAGTCCCGAGGACCTCGACCGCCGCCTGTCGCGGCTCGATCCGGCACGGCCGAAGCTGGTCGCGTTCGAGAGCGTCTATTCGATGGACGGCGATATCGCCCCGATCAAGGAACTGTGTGACGTCGCCGACGCCCACGGCGCGATGACGTACCTCGACGAAGTCCACGGCGTCGGCCTGTACGGCCCGCGCGGCGGCGGCGTTGCGGAGCGCGAGGGCCTGATGAACCGGCTGACCGTGATCGAGGGGACGCTCGGCAAGGCGTTCGGCGTGATGGGCGGTTACATCGCGGGTTCGAGCGCCATGGTCGACTTCGTCCGCAGCTTCGCCAGCGGCTTCATCTTCACCACCGCGCTGCCACCGGCGATTGCGGCGGGCGCGTGCGCCTCAATCCGCCACCTGAAGGCCAGCGGGGCCGAGCGCGCCGCCCATCAGGAGCGCGTCGCAAAGGTGCGCCGGCGCCTGAACGCCATCGGCATCCCGGTGATGGACAACCCCAGCCACATCATCCCGGTTATGGTCGGCGACCCGCGCCACTGCAAAATGATCAGCGACTGGCTGCTCGATAACCACGGCATCTACGTTCAGCCGATCAACTACCCGACCGTGCCCAAGGGTACGGAGCGGCTGCGTATAACCCCGTCGCCGGTCCACAGCGACGGCGACATCGACAGGCTGGTTAGCGCGCTGTCCGAGATCTGGAGCCAGTGCGCACTGGCACGGGTCGCCGCCGCCGCCTGACCTCTACGGTTGTATACATTCGAGTGCCGCAGCCGGGATGCCGGCTGCGGCACTTTCCATATCACTCAAGGTTGGCCGCCGAGCGCCGCCGAGGTGTCGCGGCGATCCTGCTCTGGCTGACAGGAGAGCGCCGCGTCGCTCGGTCTGCCGCTCAGCCACCGCCTGCGCCCCTACCCTCGAGCGTGGATGCCCTGACGCACAAAAAGGGCGGCGGTCCGGTAAGACCGCCGCCCCTCATGTCGTACAGCGTGCTTAGCCCGCCGGTGTTGCCGCGGTCGCCGCCGCCGTCTTGCCGGCGATCGGCACGGTGCCCGTTCCGGGCATCGCCCTGACGACACGAGCTGTCCCGACGAGGTTCGGAATCTCGCCGTTCGCCAGCGGCACCGCCGTCGCCGGCACGCCGGGCAGGTTGATGCCGCCGATGTCGCGCTGCACCGGACCCCAGAGCTGCGGGTGCTCCTTGCGCATCGACACGCCGTAAAGCGGCAGCGGCAGTCCCTGGTGGCAGGTCGTGCAGTTGACCTTGTACGGGTCACCGAGCGGCCCCTTGCGGTTCGCCGGCATCGCCCAGGCTAGCTTCTGTATATACTGGTTGTTGATGTTGCGGACCATGCGAATGCCGTACCAGGCGGTGACCCGCTGCGGCCGGCTCTGCGACCAGTCGGACCACGCCCGGCTGTTGTGGCAGTAGGTGCAGTTGACACCGAGCGAGCCCGAGAAGTGCATCATCAGGCCATAGGTCGCCTCGGTCGCCTTGATCGGCACCTCCGGCCCGTTGTCGGGAACCTTGGACTGGACCCGGATCGGATAGGCCGCGAGCAGGTAGGGCGTGAACGGATCGTAGGGCAGCGAAGCGTACTTGACCGAATTATGGCCAGCCGACGCGATGCCGCGGGTGTTGCCCATCAGGCGCCCGTCGCGCCCGGCGACCACCGCCGGATCCTCGTTCCACACGTTCTTCGGCACGGCGTTGCCACGGTGGCAGGTCCAGCAGGTGACGCCCACGCCCTGGACGTGGCTCGTCCAGTTGGCGTTGATGTTGCGCGTCATCTGCAGCATCCGCCGGGCTACGACCTTGGTGTAGATGCGGTCGGAGGCCATGTTCTCGGGGTTGTGGCAATAGTTGCACCCTTGGGCCGGCGGCGCGACCCATTGCGTGATCGACGCCATCAGGTGGTTGAACTGGTCGACCGACAGGTCTCCCACCACCTGCACGTTCTGGTAGGCATGGCTGGCGCGCTCGCCGCCGGTGTCGGGATCGAGCGCATAGGGCGTCGCCGGGATCCCGTTGACCTGCCGCAGCGCCTCGGCGAGCCGCGGGTTGGTCACCGTCGCCAGTGCCGTGCCGCGATAGCCGATCTGCGTCGTCTTCATCGGCGGGGCTTCGCCGCATCCGGCCAACGCGGCGCAGGTTACCAGGGCGGTCGTCGCAAGCGTCAGTTTCCTCATTTCAGCACCCCCGGAAGCGTCGCCGGGTCGACAACCCCGGTCGTGGGATAGACCGGCGCATAGCCGTGCTGCTGCGCCCACAGGAACCAGTTGTCGACGACCGTGCCCGTCAGAAGGATGCCGATGCCACCGGTCAGCGTCGTCAGCACCGCGAACCACCAAGCCCAGCGATGGATCGATTCATACGTCGCGTTGAAGCCCATGGTCCAGCGCCAGAACAGCCCGGCGCGTTCTGCCGCAGTGCTGCGATCAACGATCATCTCGAGCTCGCGCTCGCCGCCGTAGCGGCCGACGGCCAGGATCGTCGCCCCGTGCATCGCGAACAACAGGGTCGAGCCGTACAGGAACACGATCGAGAGACAGTGGAACGGGTTGTAGAAGAGGTTGCCGTAGCGGATCGAGAAAGCCGCGGTCCAATCGAGATGCGGGAAGATCCCGAACGGCACCGCCTCCGACCAGCTGCCCATCAGCACCGGGCGGATGAAGCCGAGAACGAGATAGAGGAAGATCGCGCTGGCGAACGCCCATGCGGTGTGCGTGCCAAGCCCGAGCCGGCGCGCCCGGATGAAGGTCCGTGCCCACCACAGCAGGATCGACGTCGTCAGGCAGAAGCCGGCGATCAGCCACCAGCCTCCCTCCTGTAGTGGCGGGATGACCTGCAGCCCGTATTTGGGTGCCGGCGGCTCAAGCGCGAGCCACGGCAGCTGGCGGACGAACTGGACCGGATCCCAGTTGACCGAGGCCCACATGTTGAGACCGATGATCTCAAACGCCAGGAACCCGAAGAACAGCGACGCGAGCCCGAGGCGGCCGAGATAGATCGGCCCCAGCTGTGCCTCGCCGATCTTGCCCATCCAGTAGGACGGCCCGGGATTGCCGTCACGTGCCCAGTCGCCCTTTGGCAGAGGCACGCCCATGTCGGCCGCGGCGCGGACCTGAACCTGCGTGAAGATGTTCTGATAGCCCATGATGTCAGCCCTCCCGTCTCACTGGCGCCAGATCGGCAGGTCGAGCCACCAGGTCCACCACTCCGGCCAGCCGCGCGACCAGAACGGCCCGCTGATGACGATGCAGACCGCACTCCAGAAGCCCGCCGACAGCGCCAGGAACAGGCCGAGGCGGTGGATGCCGAGCGTACCGATCGAATAGCCGATGAAATCGCGGAAGAAGGTGTCCTCGTGCTCGGGCGCCTTCATCACCTCGCCCGGGGGCGGGTTGGACGCCGAGAGGATCAGCGAGCCGTGCAGGCTGAGCGCCAGTGTGGTGGTGAAGAAGAAGCTCACCGCCAGCATGTGCGCCGGATTGTAGTGGAAATGGAGATACTGGTACCCGGTGTTCGACACCCAGTCCAAGTGGCTGAAGATGCCGTAGGGAAAGCCATGCCCCCAGGCACCGAGCAGCAGCGGCCGGATCACCTCCAGCGTAACATAAGCGAAGATCGCGACCGAGAAGGCGAAGGGCACATGATAGCCCATGCCGAGCTTCCGGCAGATCTCGACCTCGCGCAGGGCCCAGGACGAGAACGCCCCGATCGCGCAGATGGTGACCAGCTGCCAGATGCCGCCTTCGGCCAGCGGCGCCAGCGCCAGGCCGTACTTCAGGTCGGGCGGCGCGATGTTGATTAGCCACGGGTTCCACGTGCCGCCGATCGCCGCGCCGTAGAAGATCAGCGCCGTGCCCAGGATCGAGAAGAAGGCCGTCGTGACGCCGAAAAAGCCGACATAGAAGGGCCCGACCCAGAAGTCGAACAGGTCGCCGCCGATCAGCGTGCCCCCCCGCACCCGGTATTTCCGTTCGAAACTCAGCAGTGCCATGGTCGGCCCCTCCGCTCGGGCGTCAGCCTTCGGTTGTGGTCGGCGGGGCGGCCCGGTCGGCGGACCGCCCCGTCGCTGGTCGTTTACTGCGTGACTGCCGCCGGAGCCGCCGCCGGGGCCGCTGCAGGAGCTGCGGCCGGATCGGCCGCCTGGACCGCCGCCGGCGTTGCCGCCGCCGGGTCGGCCTGCGCGCCGACGACACCCATCGCCGCCGGACCCGCCTTCGGCCCGTCGAGCCAGTTGAAGCGGTTGGTGCTGAGCAGGATGAAGTGGATCAGCAGGGCGAGGACGAACAGAAAGACCCCAAGCGCGACGAGAACACGCTGCGGATCAAAGGTTTGCCACATTCTCCACATGGTCGGTCCCCTTTAGCTGTGGGTTGCGGTTGCGGGCGCGTCGGCGCTCGCGGTGGTTGTCGGCTGCGCATAGCCGTTCGGGCCGGGCAGCCACGGCCGCCATTGCCAGACGAGGATGTGCGCCACGATGGCGATCACCGTGAAGATGATGAAGCTCATCATGAACAGCTTGTGGAAGTCCTTCGCTTCCTCGGCGGTGAGGTACGTGCGTACCCCGATGCCATCGTCCTTTTCGATCATTCGTCGCCTCCTTGTTGCCCGCCTGAAAAGGTCGCCGACCAACCGGCGAGGCGGAGTTCGACGCGGCGTTGATCGCCACGACGAGGGTGTTGGCCCATGGGGCCGAAGGGCTTGGCAGCGGTCATGCCGCCATCTCGAGGCGCGCGGCCTGCGCCACGCGCGCGGGCGTCACTTCGCTCTCGCCGGCAGCGCGGGTGCTGCGCTCGGCGGCGTCGCGCAGGCGCTTGGCGGCCGAGATCCGAACCAGCATCGGCTGCGCCTCGACCAGCGCCGCGAGATCATCGCGCGCCGCGTCCGCCCAGGCGAGCTCGCGATGGAGGCGCGCCGGCGTCGCGTCGGCGCTGCTGCGCGCGGCATCCATCGTCGCTCGACAGCGGCAGGATCGCGAACAGCGCGTCGAACAGCGCGTTGCACACCTCCTGGAGGACGTAAGTCGCTCCGGCGTAGCCCATGAACGGCGTGCCGGTGTGGCGGCGGATGACCGCGCCGGGAAAGCTCGCCGGCACATAGATCGACCGGCCGCCGAGCTCGGCCAGGTACATGCGCTCATTATAGCTGCCGAAGAGAACGAGCGGCGGCTTGGTGCGGATCAGCTCGCGCACCGCGGCGTTGTCGGGCTTGACGCCGGCGGTGCGGCTGACGGCGAACGTGCACGGCAGGCCGAGATCGTCGGCGAGAAAGGCCCTGAGGCCGCGGGCATACGTTTCCGTGGCGACGACGGCGAAGCTCGCCGTGCCGAAGAAGTCCTGCGTCACGCTGCGCCACAGGTCCCAGACAGGCTTGATCGTCGTGTGCTTCTCGCGCGTGATGAACGGCTCAGGGTCGAGCCCGAGCAGCTCGCCGAGCTTCCTGAGGAACAGGGTGGTCGATTCGAGGCCGATCGGCGCCTGCAAGTAGGGCCGCTCGAGCGTCTCGCACAGGCCGCGGCCGAACTCGCGGTACAGGCAGACGTTGACCGCCGCTTCGGGCAGGCGCCGGACGTCGGCCAAGTGGCTGCCGAGCGGGAAGACCATGCCGACCTCGGCACCGATGCCCTCGATTAGGCGGCGAATCTCGGCGAGGTCGCTCGCCAGGTTGAAGCAGCCGTACTGCGCGCCGATGATGTTGACCTTCGGCTTCGCGCCTTCCTTCAGGGGCTTCAGCAGCGGTACCTTCTTCGTGCCGAACTGGGTCCATAGCCACGTCAGCGCCCGATCGGCGGCCTGCCACTGGTCCTCGTCGATCGTCCGCGGCAGGAAGCGCTGGATGTTGGTGCCTTCGGGCGTGACGCCGCCGCCAATCATCTCGGAGATGCTGCCGGTGACGACGACAGCCGGCAGGTCGCGATCGAGCGTGCTCCAGGCGCGCTTCATCGCGCCCTCGGTGCCATCGCGGCCGAGTTCCTGCTCGCCGAGGCCGGTGACGACGATCGGCAGCTCGTGTGGCGGCAGGCCGTCGGTGTAGTGGAGGACGCTGGTGACGGGCAGGTTCTCGCACCCGACCGGGCCGTCGATGATGACCTGCAGGCCCTTTATCGCGGTGAAGGCGTAGACCGCCCCCCAGTAGCCGCCGGCTCGGTCGTGATCGAGAACGAGCGTCATGAGCCGACCGATTCCTCGGCCTTGGCGGCGGCGAGCCGCTGGCCGGCGTACTTGGCCTTGAATTCAGGGCGCAGCCGCGGCGTCTCGCTCCACACACCCGCAGTGTCGCCTTGGCCTACACCGTCAAAGAATGCCGTCATCCGGTCGAAGCGCACCTGGTTGCCGAGCGCGGCGTTGACCACGGTGGCGAGACTGCCGGCGCCGGCGGCCCCCATCAGCGGCCGGGCCGAGATCAGGTTGGTGAAATAGAGCGCCGGGATCGACCGTTCCTTGGCGTGCTGGACGACGGGCGTCGTGCCGATGGCGAGATCGGGACGCAGGGCGTCGACGGCGGCGAGGTCGTCGGCGAGGCTCGCGCGGTAGCGGACGGTCACGCCCCTCGACGCCAGCCAGTCGCGGTCAGGCTCCGACCAGGGTGTCCGGGGACAGGCGGTGCCGACGTACTCGACCGTCGCCCCGCTCTCGATCAGCAGGCGGGCGACGAGGAGCTCGGAGCCCTCATAGCCGGAAACCGTGATCCGCCCGGCGATCGGCGCGCCGGCCAGCGCCGCGGCGATCGCCGGCAGCGCGGCATTCTTGGCCGCGTCGGTCAGGTGCTGTGCCGTGCCCGTGGCCGCGCCGATCGCGTCGAGCCAGGCGGCGGTGCCGTCGCGCCCGACCGGCGCCGAGCCGACGACGCTGCGCCCGGCCGCCTCGAACTCCCGGACCGAGGCCGTGTAGAAGGGGTGGATCGCGGCGACGGCGGCGCAATCGAGCGCACTGTACAGCTCGCGCCACTCGCGTGTCGGCACCACTGGGCCGGCAGCCAGGCCCATGGGGCCGAGCAGCGCGCCGACTCCCATGGCGTCGACCGGGAACATCTCGCCGAGCAGCGTGACCGTCGGCTTGTCGGGCCGCGCGGCCGGCGCGGCGACCGGGCCGGCCTCGGCTTCGCGCCGGGCGTAGCCGAGCATCGCGCCGGCAAGCACGTCTTTCGCCTCGGCGTGCGTCGGGATGCCGAAGCCCGGCACGTCGATGCCGATGATGCGGACGCCGTTGATTTCCTTGGGCAGAAGCTGAAGCGGCACGCCGCTTGCCGTCGGCACGCAGAGGTTGGTGACGACGATCGTGTCGTAGAGTGCCGGGTCGGCGAGGTCGTGGACCGCGTCGCGGATGTCCTCGAACAGCTTGCCCGTGACCAGCGACTCGGAATTGAAAGGCACGTAGCCGACGCTTCGCCGCGCGCCGTAGAAGTGGCTGGTGAAGGTCAGGCCGTAGACGCAACAGGCGCTGCCCGACAGCACCGTCGCGGTGCGACGCATCCTGAGTCCCACGCGCAGCGAACCGAACGCCGGGCACATCGACTGCGGCTGATCGTGCGGCCCGCGCGGATAGTCGGCGGCATAGCGGTCGAGCACGTCGGACTTGCCCGCAGCCCGCGCGGCAGCGGCGAGCGTCGCGCCCGACGAGCAGCCGCCTTCGGCGGGAACGGCCGGGTCAGACCGCATCGTAGATCACTTCCAGGCTGACCTTGGGCACATAGGCGACGCCGCGCATCGCCGCCTGCGTGGCAGGGGTCAGCGTGACGTTGGCGCCGGTGTCCTCGGGCGAGAACAGGCCGAGCAGGCCGTCGGCGGTCAGCGGCGTTGGGCGGACCGGCGGGGCCTCGGCGACGTTGACCGCCAGCTCCTCGAACAGCGGGCCCCACTGGCCGCCGGGGGTACCGATGATCTGGTAGTTGGCGCTCTTCTTGCGAATGTCTTCGTTGGCCGGGATCGAGATCAGGACAGGGATGCCGACCGCGTCCGCGAAGGCCTGCGCCTCGCCCGAGCCGTCGTCCTTGTTGATCAGGATGCCGGCTACGCCGACATTGCCGCCCATCTTGCGGAAATACTCGACCGCCTTGCAGACGTTGTTGGCGACGTAAAGCGACTGCAGGTCGTTCGACCCGACGACGATGACCTTCTGGCACATGTCGCGGGCGATCGGCAGGCCGAAGCCGCCGCAGACGACATCGCCGAGGAAATCGAGGAGAACGTAGTCGAAGCCCCAGTCGTGGAAGCCGAGCTTTTCGAGCAGCTCGAAGCCGTGGATGATGCCGCGCCCGCCGCAACCGCGGCCGACCTCGGGGCCGCCGAGCTCCATCGCGAAGACGCCGTCGCGCATGAAGCAGACGTCCTCGATGCGGACCTCTTCGCCGGCGAGCTTCTTCTTGGCGCTCGTCTCGATGATCGTCGGGCAGCTCTTGCCGCCGAACAGCAGGCTCGTCGTGTCGCTCTTCGGGTCGCAGCCGATCAGCAGCACGCGCTTGCCCTGCTGCGCCAGCATGTACGACAGGTTGGACAGGGCGAACGACTTGCCGCTGCCGCCCTTGCCGTAGATCGCGATGATCTGGGTTTCCTTGGTCACCGGCGCGGTCGAGACGGCATCGGGCTCGATGCTCGCTTCGTCGCGCAGGGTCCGGTCGAGGAGGTCGAGGCTCATGCGACGTCGCTCCAGTCGAGGATCATTTTGAGGCAGGCGGCGTCGCCGAAGGCCACGGCGTAGGCGTCGTTCGCCGCCGCCGCCGGCAGGCGGTGCGTGACGAGGCCGGCGAACGAGAGGCGGCTGTCTTCGACGAGCGCGGCGACAGCGGCCAGGTCGGAAGGCCTGAATTCGGCGGCAATGCGGATCGTCGCCTCGCGCATGAATGCGGGCGGATAGGCGAAGCTCAACCGGTCGTAGAACCCGGCGAGCACGACCTCGCCGCCGTGGGCGAGGCGCAGGACAAGGCCATCGAGCAACCCGTCTGCCCCGCTCACGTCGTAGATCACGCCATAGTCGCGGCGAGGATCGCTCGCGGAGTCGGTGACGGCGTACCCATCCGCGCCGGCGGTGCGGGCGGCGTCGGCTTCCCAGACGATCGGCGCCGGGTGGCCAAGCGCGAGCGTCAGGCGCGCGAGGAGCCGGCCCAGCACGCCGTGCCCGACGATCAGGTCGGGCGGGCGGTGCCCGGCCAGCGCGTGATAGGCCGTCGCCGCGAGCGCCAGCAACGGCGCATCGTCAGCGAGCGCCGGATCGATCGGCAGCGCTTTCGCCGCCGGAACGATCACTCGCCGAGAGGCGCCGCCGAACAGGCCCCGGGCGTCGGTATAGCAGTTGGCGCCGGGAACGAAGACCGTCTCCCCGATGCGCCGCTCGCCTCCGTCCCCCGCCGCCACGACGCGGCCGGTCGATTCGTACCCCGGAACCAGCGGATAACCGAGGCCCGGGAACGCGGGCATCGTTCCCCGATACAGCAGCCGCTCGGTGCCGGTCGAGATGCCACTGTGGTCAACCTCGACGACGAGGTCGTCCGCAGTGAGCGGGCGCAGGTCGAGGCGGCGGAGCGAAAGTTGCTCCGGTGCCTCCAGGACCACTGCCGTCGTCTGCATCGACCGACCCCAATGCGGCTCTACTGCCGCCAACTGTCAGGCCAAACTGACAGTTCCAAGGTGTCAGTCTAGGTTGACGGCGTGCGGTGTCAACCGGCTTTTGTTGCGGCGAGGACACGCACCAGCGCGGGTATGGCCGTGACGTGCTCGTGGACCCGCCCGAACCCGGCCGCCGCCAACATCTCGCGCAGCCGCGCGGCCGTCCGCGGCTGCCCCGATCCCATCGCCCACAGATACAGACCGAAGTAGGCGTCGCCGATCGGTTCGCCGCTCGGCGTGCCCGCGAACGGCTCGGCCAGCAACAGCCTGCCGCCGGGCGGGAGGGCGGCGTGAACCTTCGCCAGCAGAGCCGCGACCGCCGCGTCGTCGTGGTCGTGGACGACGCGGACGAGGCTGATCAGGTCGTGTCCGGGGGGCAGCGGATCGAGCGTGAAGCTGCCGGGAGCGCGCGCCAGGCGCGGATCGGCGATGCGCGCGACGACGGCCGGCAGGTCGAACACCGTCGCTGCCAGCCCCGCCGCGCGGTCGAGCGCGGCGGCGGCGAACACCCCTTGACCGCCGCCAACGTCGAGCAGGCGGCGGTGGCGGCGGACGTCGTAGGCGTCGAGCACGGCCGCCGCGATACCCGGCTGCGACGCCGCCATGAGCGCCGAATAGGCGGCCACCCGCTCCGGCTCGGCGTCGGCATAGGCCCAGTAGCCGGCGAGGCTGCCGCCGCGCCGCCGGAGAAGCGCGACCGGATCGGCGAGGTCAGCGTAGAGAAAACGGTGATGGGCAATCATCTCGGCCACGCCCGGATTGCCGAGCAAGGCCGCCCCCGCACTGCCGAGCGCCCAGCGACCTCCGATCGCCTCGGCGAGGCCGAGCGCCGCTGCCGCCTTGACCAGACGCTCGGCTCCCGCCGCAGGCAGGCCGGTGTGAGCGGCGATCGCCGCCAGCGACTGCGGTTGCGCCTTGAGGAAGACGAGCAGCCCGGTTTCGACGGCGGCCGCGGCGACCTGCGAATAGACGAAGCCGGCGACCGTATCGAACAACGCCGCCGCCCGAGCCCGCGCCACCGCGCGGGTCAGCGGGAAGCGCCCGGCCCACCGTTGGAAAGCCGGGTCGGCGAGCCGCGCGTTGCGCCACAGGATCCAGCGCTCGCGGGCGCGGTCGACGAGGGAGATCACCAGCGGAGGTTCACGCGGTAGTTCGCGCAGGTCGTGCTTCCTCGATGGTTCTCACTCTTCGCTGTGGTTGCGGTGGAGAATAGGGCGACGCGTATCCTGAGCCGAGCGCCTCGAGCGAACGCCGCCGCGGCGTGCGGCATGCGCGCGCCCTCGTCTGTCTGAACATCGCCGTCCTTATTCCCGCCACCGCCATCCTCCGCCGGGAGCTTAGCCCGGCCGACCGTCCGGAGGACAGACCCAACCGCGCCGGCCGCGCGGTGCCCCGCCCATCGGCGCGACAGGCTTCCCGCGGCGGCGCGGCAGGCTAAGGTGGCGGCATGGGTGCCCCCATCATCGTTATCGGCGCCGGGGTCGGCGGCCTGACCGCGGCCGCGCTGCTCGCCGCGCGCGGCCTGCCGGTGACCCTCTGCGAGGCGGCGGCGACGCCGGGCGGCAAGCTGCGCGCGATCGTCGCCGCCGGCCGCGCGGTCGACGCCGGGCCGACGGTTTTCACCATGCGCTGGGTGTTCGACCAGATCTTCGCCGCCGCCGGCGAGCGCCTCGATGACCATCTGACCTTGATCCCGGCGACGACGCTCGCCCGCCACGCCTGGCGCGGCGGTGCGCGCCTCGACCTGTTCGCCGATCTCGACCGCTCGGCCGCGGCGGTCGCAGACTTTGGCGGAGCGGCCGAGGCGGCGGCGTTCCGCGCGTTCATGGCCGCCGCCGCGCGGACCTATGCGACGCTCAAGGACAGTTTCCTCAGCCGCCCGGCGACGTCGCCGGCCGGGCTGACGCGCCGGATCGGGCTCAGCCGACCCGGCGACCTGCTCAGCATCCATCCGTTCGCTACGCTGTGGAGCACGCTCGGCCGCACCTTCCGCGATCCGCGGCTGCGCCAGCTGTTCGGCCGCTATGCGACCTATTCCGGCTCGTCACCGTTCCTCGCGCCGGCGACACTGATGCTGATCGCCCACGTCGAGGCTGAAGGCGTCTGGGCGGTCGATGGGGGCATGCACGGCATCGCCCGCGCGCTCGCCGGCCTCGCCGAGCGGCAGGGTGCGACGCTACGCTACGCGAGCCCGGTGGCGGAGATCGTCGTCGGCCGCGGCGGCGCGGAGGGGGTCGTGCTGGCCAGCGGCGAGCGTCTGCCGGCTCGGGCCGTTGTCGTCAACGCCGACCCGCAGGCGCTCGCAGCGGGGCTGTTCGGGGTGGGCGCGCAGCGCGCGGTACCGACACTGCCGCCCGTCGACCGGTCGCTGTCGGCGCTGACGTGGACGGGGGTCGCGGCCCCTGCCGGCTTTGCGCTCGAGCACCACAACGTCTTCTTCTCCGACGACTATGCGGCCGAGTTCGCCGACCTTGCCGCCGGCCGACTGCCGGGGAGCCCGAGCGTCTACGTCTGTGCCGCCGACCGCGCCGGCGGCACGGCACCGGCCGGGGCCGAACGCGTCCACCTGATCGTCAATGCGCCCCCGTCCGGCGATGCGCTCGGCGGCGCGGCGGTGGAACGCGCCGAGGAGGCTGCCTTTGCGACGCTCGATGCCTGCGGCCTCACGCTCGAGCACCGCAATCTGGTCCGGACCACCCCGGCCGAGTTCGCGCGCCTGTTCCCGGCGACCGGGGGCGCCCTCTACGGCCGCGCCTCGCACGGCTGGCGGGCGAGCTTCGCGCGGCCAGGTGCGGTGACCCGGATCCCGGGCCTCTTCCTCGCGGGCGGCGCGACGCACCCCGGTGCCGGCGTGCCGATGGCGGCGCTGTCGGGCCGCCTCGCCGCCCAGGCGGTCGTAAACGCTTGATCGAACCTGGTCCCGCCTTTGACGGCGACGTGCCGCCCGGCGGCTACCGCTGGTGGTACATCGATGCCGTCAGCGACGACGGCGCGCACGGGCTGACGCTGATCGCCTTCGTCGGCAGCGTGTTCTCGCCGTACTACGCGTGGAGCGGCCGCGTACGGCCAGAGAACCACGTCGCCGTCAACGTCGCGCTCTATGCGCCGGGCGCCAAGCGCTGGGCGATGACCGAGCGCGGCGAGGGCCGGCTCGAGCGCGGCGCGCGCACGCTGACGATCGGCCCGAGCGCCCTGTATTGGGACGGCGACACGCTGGTGACGACCATCGACGAGGTCGCGGCGCCGGTGCCCGCCCGCCTGCGCGGCACGGTCCGCCTGACGCCGCTCGCGACCGTGGCACAGGCTTTCCCGCTCGACCCCGCCGGTCGCCACCAGTGGCGGCCGATCGCGCCGCGCGCGCGGGTCGAGGTGGCCATGACGCACCCGGCGGTGCGCTGGTCGGGGACCGGCTATCTCGATTCGAATGTCGGTGCCGAGCCGCTCGAGGACGGGTTCGCCGATTGGGACTGGTCGCGCGCCCATCGCCGCGCCGACACCGTCGTCCTGTACGACGGTGTCCGGCGCGACGGCAGCGCCTTCAGCCTCGCCCTCAGGATCGGCGACGACGGCACGGTCGAGCAGGTGCCGGCGCCGCCGCGCTTCCGCCTGCCGACGAGCGCGTGGCGCATGGCCCGCGGTACGCGCGTCGATCCCGGCGGGATCGCGCGCGTCACGCGGACGTGGGAGGACAGCCCGTTCTATGTCCGGTCAGCCCTGGCCACCCGGCTGTTGGGCGAGGACTGCGCCGCGGTGCATGAGAGCTTGTCGCTCGACCGCTTCCGAATGCCGCTCGTCCGGGCGATGCTGCCGTTCAGGATGCCGCGGCGAGCCTAGCCGCGCCGCTCAATCGCGGTCGCGCAGGCTCCACAGCTGCCACGCCGCGAGGCCAAGGACCACGACGGCGAAGAACAACCCCTCGACTGCACCAAGCCCCATCAGCCGATCCCCCCCTGCCGCGCTGCCTCACCGACGATCCGGGCCGCGCCGGCGGGGTCTTCCTCGTGCGCGAGATGGCCGAGGCCCGGCATGGCGAGCAGCTCGGCCAGCGCAACGCGCGCCGCGACGTCGCGCGAAACCTGTGGCGGCACAGTCGTGTCGCGGTCGCCGTAGGCTAACCACAGCGGGGCGGTCAGCCGCGGATAATCCGCCGCCAGCGCTGCCAAATCCCAGTTCGCCATCATCGCCAGCGCGCCGGCGACATGGTCGCTGCGCCGGAACAGCCGTGCGTAGAGCGCCGCGCCCGCGGGATCGAGCGTCGAGCCGGTCGACGCCAGCAGCCGCTCGGCGGCGCCGGGGCTGCGCGCCTGCCACGCGAACAGGGCTGGCACGACGGGGTTGACGAACAGCAGCCGCGCGAGCGTCGGGAAAATCGCCGCCGCCATGCCGGGAAAGGGCAGCAGCGCGCCGTTGAAGGCGACGACCGGAACCGGCACGCCGAGGGCGAGCTTCAGCGCCAGCGCCGCGCCCGCGGAGTGACCGACGATCATCGCCGGAACGACCCCGAGCTCGGCCGTCAGCGCCGCCACCGCCGCCGCCATCGCTGGCAGCGTCGGGCTGGTCAGGGGCGAGGAGAAGCCGTGCCCCGGCAGGTCGGGCGCGACGACGGTGAAACGCTGGGCGAGCAGCGGCAGCAGGTCGCGCCAGCTGTGCGTCGCCGCGCCCGTGCCGTGGAGCAGCAGGATGACGGCCGCGGTGGCGCCCTCCGGCCCGGCGACCTGGACGTGCCAGCGGACCCCGCCGGCGGCGACGAAGCGGCTGTGCTCGCGGTTCGGCCAGTCGCCGCCGTCGGCGCGCCACGACGCCGGCGGCGCGACGGGCGGGGCAGCAGTTGCGGTCATGCTGCGAGCGCGCGGACGACGCCGGCCATCGCCGCCGCTCCTGCTGCCGGCAGGGCGGCGTAGCGCGCGCCCATTGCCGCGGCGAGGGCCGCTCCTTCGGGCCGCGGCCGGGCCGAGGTGTCGATGAATATCGCTGCGGTGCCGCTCGCTGCGAGCAAGCGGGCGGCGCTCAGGGCGTCGGCGGCGGCGCGCTCGCGCGAGGCGGTGCCGTCCCCGGCGATGTTCGCGCGCCCGTCGGTCAGGACGACCACCGCCGGAGTCCGGCCGCGCCCGCGCTCGGCCTGCGCCAGCGCCGCGGCCAAGGCGATGCCGGCGGCGAGCGGCGTGCCACCGCCGCCGGCGAGGTCGGCCAGCACGCGCTTGGCCCGCGCGAGCGAGCGCGTCGGCGGCAGCACGACCTCCGCCTGCGTGCCGCGGAAGGCGACGAGGGCGACCTCGGCGCGGGTGACATACGCCTCGGCGAGCAGCAGCTCGACCGCGCCCTTGGCCTCGGCAAGGCGCGCCGCCGCCGCCGAGCCGCTGGCGTCGACGGCAAAGATCGTCGTCGTCGACGACCGCTCGGCGAAGCGGCGGATGCGAAAGTCGTCGCGGCGGACGATGACGCGCGTGGTTCCAGGCGGGCGG
This sequence comes from uncultured Alphaproteobacteria bacterium, assembly GCA_963846485.1. Lineage (GTDB taxonomy): Bacteria > Pseudomonadota > Alphaproteobacteria > Sphingomonadales > Sphingomonadaceae > Polymorphobacter_B. The sequence continues at coordinate 437,689 of CAWJWB010000008.1, forward strand.
CGCAGCCCCTGCCACGGGGCGGCGGCGCGGAGCGTATCGACCAGGGCGAGCCGCGCGCCGCCTCTGAGCGCTCCCGCCCGGCTCGGCAGCGGCCGGCCGCGGGCCCCACGCCGAGCCGCCCCCCCGCCACCCCCGCGTCCAGGCGGCGCCCGCCCGGCGGCCAGCGCGGCGAGCAGCGCCGGCGGCAGCGCCGTCTGCACCGCGGCGACGACACGATCGGCGAGCGCGCCCTCGTCGTGGTGATCGCCCTTGTCTGTCTCTCCCTCGTCGGCGGTCGGCGGCGTTGGTTCGCTGTCGGCCGGCGCCGGCAGCCGCGTCGCCCGCGGCGCGAGGACAAGGCGCGCGGCGGTCAGGAGGTCGCTATCCGCGATGCCGCTGCGGCCGGCCAGCGTGGCCGATGCGCGTGCGGTGCGGAGCGCGAAGACGCCAGCGCGGGCCGAAGCGACACCCAAGGCGAACGCCGTTCCGCACAGGGCGGCGATGCCGTCATTGACCGGCGCCTCGTCCCCCGCATCCTGCCGCTGCGACTCCCCGGCGCCCTGTGCAGGAGCCGCCGGTAGGGTCAGCCATAACCCGCAGCGCTCCGCCAGCGCAGCCGGCACCCCCTCGTCACCCTCGCCCTCGTCGAGCAGAACGGCGCGCAGCCCGGCGTCCATCGCTGCCGCCAGCCGCCCGGCGAGCGCCGGCCCGATCCGCTCGGCCATTGCCACGACGACCGTGCCGCCGGCCGCCTCGGCGAGCAGGCCGCGCGTCGCGACGGGGCGGCCGGCAGCGATTGTCGCGGCCAGGTCGGTTCCCCCGAGGAGGCGGTCGTCGTCGATGTGGAGCGGCAGTCGCACGACGGGCCCGGTCGCTGCGTCGTGGTACGCCGCCAGCCAAGCCTCGCGCGCTGGCCCCGCAGGTGCGCGGAGCACCGCTCCGCCCAGACCGGCGTCGGCCGCGAGCAGCCGCGCCGCGGTCAGCGCGTCGGCCGGCACACCACAGTCCCGGCCAAAGGACTCGCGCTCGCGCTGCCAGGCAAGCGCCGTCACGCCGCCGACTTGACCCGGTCCGGCTGCACGAAGATTTCGGCGACCGCCCGCTCGACGCGGGCCGTCGAGCCGGCGTCGTCGAGCGGGTTCTTCCGCAGCCGGTGGCGGAGCGCGAGCGCCGCGACCTCGATCAGGTGGCCGGCGTCGACCGCCGTCTCGCCGTCGAGCGCGGCGACCGCTCGCGCCGCCCGGAGCATGGTCAACTCGCCGCGCAACCCGTCTGCCCCGACCGCGAGGCACAGGCGCGACGACAGCTCGAGCACATCGTCGCCGACCTCGACCTCCGGCAGCCGCGCGCGCGCGGCGACGATGCGTGCGCGAACTCTCGCCTCCTCCGGCTCCCACTCGGCGGCGAAGGCGGCCGCATCACGGTCGAAGGCGTCGCGGCGCTTGACCACGGCGATGCGCGTCGCGAGGTCGCCCGGCGTCCGCACCTCGACCGACAAGCCGAAGCGGTCGAGCAGCTGCGGCCGCAGCTCGCCCTCCTCGGGGTTTCCGCTGCCGATCAGGACGACGCGTGCGGGGTGGCGCACCGACAGCCCCTCGCGCTCGACGAGGTTCTCGCCGCGACGCGGCGACGTCGAGCAGGAGGTCGACGATATGATCCTCGAGCAGGTTGATCTCGTCGATGTAGAGGAAGCCGCGGTTCGCCTTCGCCAGCAGCCCGGGCTCGAAGCGCTTGATCCCCTGCGTCAGCGCCGCCTCGAGGTCCAAGGCGCCGACGACGCGGTCCTCGCTGGCGCCGAGCGGCAGGTCGACGAACGGCACGGGCGCGGTCGCCGCCTTGCCCTTGGCCGCGAACGGATCGGCGGCATAGTCGCGGCGCGCAGCGGGATCGGCGTTGAACTTGCTCCCCGCGACGACCTTGATCGGCGGCAGCAGGGCGGCGAGCGCGCGGACGGCAGTGGACTTGCCGGTGCCGCGATCGCCGAAGACCATTACGCCGCCGATCCGCGGATCGACCGCGGCGATCAGCAGCGCGGTCTTCATCTCCTCCTGCCCGACGATGGCGGAGAACGGGAAATGCTTGCTCATGCCGCCGTGTCTAGCACGGCAAGCGCCTCACGCCACCGCGCGGCGGTACAGGTGCCAGGTCGCGTGGCCGAGGATCGGCATGACCACCGCCAGCCCGACGAACGCCGGCAGCGCGCCGAGCACCAGCCCGCCGACGACGATCAACCCCCACAACGCCATCGTCACCGGATTGGCCGCTGCGACGCGGACCGACGTCGCAATCGCCTCCGGCAGCGACACCTCGCGGTCGAGCGCGAGGGGAAAGGAAAAGGCAGCGATGCATAATGTCACGGCAGCAAAGACGAAGCCGACGAGATTGCCAACGACGATCAGCTTGACTCCGCCCGCGGTACCGAACACCTGCGACAGGAAGCTCCCCATGTCGCCCATGCTCTGCGACCCCATCGCCCAGCGCTGGATGGCGAGCGCGCTGGCGAGCCACGCGGCGAAGAGGATGGCGAGGATGACGGCCAGGCCGATGATCGTCGTCAGCGACTTCGCCTTGAGCACGTCGAAGACATGGGTCCAGCGCGTGTCGAGCCCCGCCTCGCGCCGACGGCTGAGCTCGTACAGGCCGACCGCTGCGAGCGGTCCGACCAGCGCGAAGCCGGAGATCAGCGGGAAGATCAGCGGCACGATGTCGTTACCCTGCGCCCAGCGTGCGGCGATCAGCCCGACGGCCGGATAGATCAGCGTCAGCAGGACCAGATACGTCGGCATCAGCTGGAAGTCGTCGACCCCGGCCCGGAGCGCCGCACGAAGGTCGTCGGTCGTCAGGTGGCGCACCTGCGGTGCGCTGGCGGTGCCCAAGGAAATCGTCTGCGTCACCATGGCGGTTCTCCTCCCGGTCGCTGTCGATGGTCGCAGACTGTGCCTATTTGCGGGGCTTGTCGAGCCCGTTCAGCGCCGCTTCAGCCCCGCCGCTCCATCATCCCTTGAAATGTCGGGGAGTGTCTGTGCGCGTGATGATGCTCCTTGTCGCCGCTCTGGTCGCCGGGCCGGCAAGCGCCGCTAGCTTCGACTGCACGCGCGCCCGCGTTCCCGACGAGCGCGCGATCTGCGCCGACCGCCGGCTGAACGATCAGGATGTGCGCATGGCCACCTGGCTCGAGGTGCTCGGCGATGTGCAGCTGATGGGGGCCAACGCGGCGATGCGCGACGCGCAGCGCGAATGGCTGGCTGCCCGCCACCGCTGCGGCGGCGAGCGTACCTGTCTTGCCCGCGCCTACGACCGGCGGATCGGCGATCTCAGCCGCGGCTACGGCGCCTGGGCGGCCAAGTTCCACTAGGTTGACGCTCGCACGGGGCGGCGGCAGGAGCGGGCAACTCATGGGAGGCCTGCTGATGACCGAGGCATTTGACTACCACGACGGCGCCACGACCTGCCGCGGCCAGATCGCGCTCCCCGCCGGCGACGGCCGGGTGCCGGGCATCGCCGTCTTTCCCGATATCGGCGGGGTTGGCGAGCACACGAATAAATGGGCCGACCGCATCGCCGGCGAACTCGGCTATCTCGCGCTCGCGGCCGATACCTATGGCGAGGGGCGCAAGCCCGACGGCTTTCCGCAGGGCATGCAGTGGATCGGCGAGTGGCGTAGCGACATCCCGCGCCTCGTCACCCGCGCCAGCGCCGCTCTCGACGCGCTCGCCGCCCACCCGCGCTGCGACGGCCGGCTGGCGGCGATCGGCTTCTGCTTTGGCGGCGCGGTGATCCTCGAGCTCGCCCGCGCCGGCACGCCGGGCATGGCCGCCGGCGTCAGCTTTCACGGCGCGCTGCAGACGACGACCAAGGTCGCGCCGGGTGCGATCGCTGCCAAGCTGCTGGTCTGCCACGGGGCAGAGGACCCGATGGCCGACTATGGTGTGCTCGGCACTTTCCTTGGCGAGATGCGCGATGCCGGCGCCGACTGCCAGACGATCGCCTACACCGGCGTCGTCCACAGCTTCACCAACGAAGCGCAGGACGGCAGCTTCAACCCGGCGCTCAAGTTCAACGCCGCCGCCAACCGCCGGTCGTGGCGGGCGATGGCGGCGCATTTCGCGGAGGTGTTCGGCTGAACGCGAACAGACCGCCGGCATCGCTGCCGGCGGCCTGCGTAGCGTCGCGCGCTTACGCCGCGACGACCGTCGTGCGGCGGCGCGTCGCGCTGCCGACCAGGCCGAAGCCGACGATCATCAGCGCCCAGGCGGCCGGCTCCGGCGTGCCGCTGACCGGCGGCACGACGACGCCGCCGTTGCGCACCTGGAACAGCAGCTGGCCGGGCGTGCCATCGTTCGTCGTGCTGATCAGCGGGGCGTTGCCGCCGTCGAGGAAATTGCCGGGATTGAGCGACCCGGCCAGCTGGAAATAGGTGCCGGTATCGTTGCCGGTGCCGGCATTGAACCCGACCGCCGCCGATACGCCGCCAAGGCCGTTGCTGCCGCCGCTGGCATTGCCGGTCTCCCACTGGATCTTGTCGTAGTTGTAATAGATGTCGAAGTTGCCCGCGCCCGTGTCGCTGCGGTCGGTCAGCAGGACCTGGAACGTGTTGGTCTTGTCGCCGGAGCTGTCGGCGAAATAGGATACGTCGGTCCAGGTCGCGCCGAAGGCGTCGTGACCGGCGTACCGGCCATAGCCATAGTTTGTCGTCGCCCCGGGGTTGTACGTCCAGACGTCGCCGAAGAACGGTGCGACGATCGGCTGGCCCGAGTAACCGGTCCCGAGACCATACGGCGTGTAGCTGCCCTGGCCGTACTGGAACGTCAGGTAGCCGTTGTTGCTGATGTACGCGCTCGAGTAGGTATTGCCGAAGAAGTTGGCGTTGAAGCCGAGCGACAGCGCCCCCGTCGAGCCGTCGTCGTTCGGACCGAGCGCGACGAGCGTGTCGAAGCCCGCGGCCACGGTTCCTGCCGCGGCCGGCGCCCCCAGCGCCGCCGCCAGCGCGGCCGACGCGGCGATCATCGTTCGGTAAGTCATACGTACTCCCCTCCTGTGTGCATGACTGTGAACGTCGGCGGGGGAGCGATCTTTAGGCAGACAGGGCGCTGCCGGCGGAAAACCGTAGTTAAGCCCGGACGGGTATGCGGGACCTACAGCCCCTCGCCGCCGACCCAGTGCGCCTGGGCGAGCCGCCGGGCGACGGTCCACACCTGGGTGCGGATGTCGGGCACGGCGACGATCTCCCAGAACGCACCGCGCGTCATCGGCCCCAGGGCGAACAGGCGTGGATGGGGCTGCCCATCGCGACCGACCAGCCGTGACTGGGCATCGACGTCGAGGCCAAGGCGCGCCGGATCGGCACGGGCGTGGCCGCTGGCGATCAGGCTGCGCAGCACCGGCTCCGACGACCGCGCGAGATCACCCTGCGGACCCGTGCAGTTGACGATGCGGCGGACGCGGAGCGTCGTCTCGGCCGCGGCCCCGCGCGGGCGGTAGGTGACGGCGACGCCGTTGCCCTCCGGCCGATAGCCACTTGGCTTGCCGCCGACGATGGTGAGCTGGCCGCGGGCGATCATCGCGTCGATCTTGGCGGCGACCTGCGGTGCCAGGCGGTGGCGGTGGACGTCCCACCACGGCCGCAGGTGGCGGAGGAAGCGGTCGCGCTGGTCCTCGCTCGCCGACAGCCACAGGCCCTGCGTGAACGGCCGCAGCTCGTCGACCGTCGCTCGCCAGCCGAGTCGCCGGGCGCGGGCGCGCACCTCCGCGAGCAGCGCCGAGGCGACCGTCGTCGGCTTCTCGTTACGGTCGCCCGGCCGCCCCGGCGGCACGTGCGGTCGCGGCAGCAGTCCGCGCCGCGATAGGGCGACGATGCGCCCCGCGAACCCCGCCGCATCGAGCGACAGAGCGACGTCAACCATTGTCAGCCCCGTGCCGATCAGGAGCACGGTGTCGTCCGGCCCCAGCCCCTCGACCACCGCCGGGTCCCAGGGGTCGGGCGCATAGACGTCGCCGGGCAGGGTTGCGGGATCGAGCCCCGGCGGCGCATGCGGCGGCAGGTTGCCGACCGCGACGACGAGCGCGTCGACCGTCAGCTGCCGCCCGCTCGCCAAGTCGACCGTCACGCCGTCGTCGCGGACGGTCGTCGACACCGCTTCGTCCTGCACCAGCGCCAGCCGCTCGCCCGCCCGTGCGGCCGACCGTTCGAGCAGCTCGCCGAGGTACTCGCCGTACTGCTGGCGCTGGACGAAGCTGCCGCCGTCGCCGAGGCCGCGCGCCGTGCACCATTCGGCGAAGTGCGCGGGGCGGTCGCTCAGCGCGCTCATGTTGCCGGCGCGGACGTTGAGCAGGTGCGACGGATGCGGTGCGGTGTACGCCGTCCCCCGGCCGAACACCGGCCGCCGCTCGATCAAGGTCGCGTGCGGCCCAGCATGGCGCAGGATGTTGATCGCGAGAAGCGAGCCGGAGAAGCCCGCGCCGACGATGGCGACCGATTTGTAGATCACCCGTCCGCGCCCTAATGCTGCAAATCGAGCGTCAGCGGCCCGTGCGCCATCCGCGGCAGAACGTGACGGGCGAACAGGTCGGCCTCGGCAGCGTGCGGGTAGCCCGACAGGATGAACGCCTCGATGCCCATCGCTTCATAGGCCCTGAGCTTGGCCAGCACCTGGTCGGGATCGCCGACGATCGCCGCGCCGCAGCCGGAGCGGGCGCGGCCGATGCCGGTCCACAGGTTGTCCTCGACATAGCCCTCGTTCCCCGCGGCGTCGCGCAGTTCGGCCTGGCGGCGGACGCCCTCGCTCGTCGCGTCGAGCGACTTTGCGCGGATGGCGTCGCCGGTCGCCGCGTCGAGCTTTGACAGCAGGCGGCTGGCGGCGTCGCGAGCCTCGGCTTCCGTGTCGCGGACGACGACGTGGACGCGGTAGCCGAAGCGCAGCGTCCGGCCTTAAGCGGCGGCGCGCGCGGTCATGTCGGCAATGATCGTCGGCGACCGCTGGATCGTATCGGGCCACATCAGGTAGACGTCGGCCGCCCGGGCCGCAGCGTCGCGCGCGTCGGGGCTCAGGCCGCCAAAATATAACGGCGGACAGCTGTTCGAGAGGGTCGTCACGCCCGGTGGATCGACCTCGAAGCGGTAGTGCTCGCTGTCGACCCGCGTCCGCTCGCCGCCGAGCAGCGACTTCAGCGCCAGCATGACCTCAGTCGTCCGCTGGTAGCGCGAAGCCGACGCCAGCGTCTCGCCGGGGATGTCGCTGCTGATGATGTTGACCGTCAGCCGCGGCGTCGCCGTCCCCGGCACCAGCCCGGCGATGCGGTCGAGCGTCGCGATCTGCCGCGCCAGCTGCGGCGGCCACGCCTCGCCGACACGAACCGCCATCAGCAGGCGGATACGCCGGGCGAGGACGGCGATGGCGGCAGCAAAGGCGGTGGTGTCGATGCCGAGCGCATAGCCCGAGGGCAGCAGGATGTTGTCGAACCCGCCGCTCTCGGCCGTCAGGACGATGTCGCGGCAGTGCTCCCAGCTCGACTTCAGCTGCGGGTCGGGAACGCCCAGGAATTCATAGTCGTCGTCGCACAGCGCCGAAAACCAGCTGACTTCCGAGCGCGCAGACGGGCTCACGGCAGCTTCTCGCCCAGCGAGGCCTCCAGGATCGCGTACCACTCGGCGCGTTCGAATCGCACCTTGAAGGCGTCGGCCGCCTCGCGGATGCGCGCCTGGGTTCTGGCTGCCGACGATCGGGATCGGCTTTGCCGGGTGCGCCATGATCCAGGCATAGGCGACCGCCGAGCGGCTGACCCCGTGCTTCGCGGCATGGGCGTCGAGCGCGGCACGAACCGCCGTCGTCCGGTCGTCGGCGGCGTCATCGCTCCCCAGCCGCCCCTGCCCAAGCGGCGACCAGGCGAGGACGCTGAGACCGTATTTCATTGCCCGGTCGAGCGTGCCGTCGGTAAGCGGCGTCGTGGCGAGCGGCGAGAACTCGGGCTGGGTCGAGGCGAGCGGGATGTTGAGGTAGCTCTTCAAGACCGCCGTCTGCGCCGGCGTGTAGTTCGACACGCCGACAGCGACAATCTTGCCTTGGAGCACCAGCTCCTCGAGCGTGGCGGCGATCTCCGCCGGGTGGGCGAGGACGTCGGGGCGGTGGATCTGCCACAGGTCTATACGCTCGGTGCCGAGGCGCTTCAGCGAGGCGTCGACGGCCTGCACGAGATACTCGGGCGACGAGTTCGTACGGTACGCCCAGCCGGATGCCACCCTTCGACGCGAGCACCATGCGGTCGCGCAGCTCCGGCGCCTCCGCGAACACCCGCCCGAGCAACGCCTCGGCCGCGCCGAAGCCGCCGGGCGCGTCGGCGCCGTAGATATCGGCAGTGTCGAACAGGGTGATGCCGGCCTCGAACGCCGCCTCGACCCGCTCGCGGGCGGCGCGGAGGTCGTCGTCATTGGCGAAGCGCCACATCCCCCAGGCGAGCGGCGAGACGAGCATGCCGGACTTGCCGAGCAGACGGTGTTCGGGCGACAGGATGATTTCGGTCATGGACTGGGTGTGTGGCACAAGGACGCGACGAATGGGAGACACGATCCGCTGGGGCATCGTCGGCACCGGCATGATGGCGCTCGAGCACATCGCCAACCTCAATCTGACTCCCGGCAGCGCGATCGCCGGCCTCATCGATCCGGAGCCCGCTTCAATCGCCCGGGCCGAGGCCGCAATCGGAGGCGAGGTCCGCGTCTTCGAGTCGCCGGCGGCGCTGGCGGCGAGCGGGACCGTCGACGCGGTGCTCGTCGCCTCGCCCAACTTCACCCATCACGACGTGCTCCAGCCGCTGCTCGACGCGCGCCTCCACATCCTGTGCGAAAAGCCGTTGGCGACGACGCTCGCCGATGCGCGCAGCATCGCAGCGCGGGTCGCGGGCTACGATGCCGTGTTTTGGACCGGAATGGAGTACCGCTTCATGCCGCCGGCGGCCGAGTTCGTCGCCGAGGTCCACGCCGGGCGCGTCGGCGCGCTCAGGATGCTGTCGATCCGCGAGCACCGCTTCCCGTTCCTGGTGAAGGTCGGCGACTGGAACCGCTTCAGCCGCAACACCGGCGGCACGATGGTCGAGAAGTGCTGCCACTTCTTCGACCTGATGCGCCTGATCGTGCAGTCCGAACCGGTGCGCGTCTTCTGTTCAGGCGGGGCTGACGTCAACCACCGCGACGAGTCGTACGGCGGCGAGGTGCCCGACATCATCGACAACAGCTTCACCACCGTCGACTTCGCCAACGGGGTGCGGGCGATGCTCGACCTGTGCATGTTCGCCGACGGCGCCGAGAACCAGGAAGAGATCGTCGCCGTCGGCCACGCCGCGCGGCTCGACTGCCTGATCCCGGCGGGCGAGATCGTCTTCGCGCCGCGGGTCGGTTTCCGCCAGCCGAAGCGCGTCGAGCGGCGCCACGTCGCAGTCGACGAGGCGGCCCTCGCCGCGGGGCAGCATTACGGCGCGACCTTCTACCAGCACGCCGCCTTCGCTCGTGCGGTCCGCGGCGAGGGGCCGGTCTTGGTCACGGCCGACGACGGCCTGCGTGCCGTCGCCATGGGGCTCGCCGCCGAGACGAGCGCGCGCGAGCACCGGGTGGTCGAAATGGCCGAACTTGGCCTCTGACGCGTCATCTGCTCGAAGAGGAGAGCCGGAAGGACTGTGACACTATAGCGACAGTGTCGCCACAACATCGGCTTGGCCACGCGCACCAATTGCTTTGGTGACGCCTCCGCGTCATTGCGCGACACGAGACGAGGTCGGCAGGGCGCCACGCCCGCAGCCGCCGGTCATGGGGAGGATCACATGTCGCTGCGTCCGCTGCTCCTTGCCGGCATCGCCCTTATTTCAGCGGGCGTTGCCGCAGCGCAGACAGCCCCGGTGCCGCCGCAGAACGAAGGCCCGGGGAGCGCCCCCGGTGCCGCCGACGAACCCGCCGACATCGTCGTCACCGCGCAGAAGCGCAGCGAGCGCCTGCAGCAGGTGCCGCTGGCGGTGTCGGTGGTCAGCGGCGACACGCTGGCCAACCAGGGCAAGGTCAGCCTCGAGGGTGCGCAGTACCTCGTACCGACCCTCAACTTCCTGAAGAGCGGCACGACGCTAAACCAGTCGCTGTTCCTGCGCGGCGTCGGCACCGCCACCTTCTCGATCGCCGGCGAACCGTCGGTGTCGACGGTGCTCGACGGCGTCGTCTTCAGCCGCTCGGGCGAAGCGTTCAGCGATCTTGTCGACATCGAGCGGCTGGAGGTACTGCGCGGGCCGCAGGGAACGCTGTTCGGCAAGAACGCGTCGGCCGGCGTCATCAACATCGTCTCGGTCAAGCCGGGCGACACGCTCGGCGGCTATGTCGAGGGCGGCTTCTACGGCGGTAACGGCAACGAGTACCGGGTTCGCGGCGCGGTCGACCTGCCGCTGTCGAAGTCGATCCGCAGCCGCCTGACGGGCTTCTACGACACGTACGACGGCAACATCTTCAACGTCGCCCCGAACGTCAACCGCCGGGTCAACGGCTTCAAGCACTACGGCTTCCGCGGCATCGTCGAGGCGGACGCGACCGAGACGGTCAAGCTGACCTTCATCGCCGACTATCACAAGAACAACGACGACTGCTGCGCCGAGATCATTGCCGGGGCGCCGCGCTTCACCAGCGGCGCCAGCGCCGGCCAGGTCAACACCGCGAACCTCGCGTTGATCCAGACCGTCCTGCCGACCCTCGCCGGCAAGGACACGCGAACGGTCGACCAGAACCTCGTCACCCACACCGACGAGACCGGCTACGGCTTCTCGCTGCAGGCCGACGTCGATGCGGGGAACGGTGACGTTCACCTCGATCACCGCCTACCGTAACTATGCGAATACCGAGATCCGCGACGGCGACTGGCTGCCGCAGGCGTATATCGGCCTGAACCAGCTCCACGACTTCGGCCCGCAGACCGGTGATACCTGGAGCCAGGAGTTCCGCCTGACCTCGCCGTCGACCGGATTTCTGACGTACGTCGCCGGCTTCTATTTTTCCGACGCCAAGTCGGAGCGCATCTTCACCCGCAACGACCAGGTCTGCGGCCTCGCGCCCGGCGCGGTCGCCCCGGTCGGCGTGCTGATCCCGTGCTCGAGCCCGTTGGCCGCGCCGTCGACCTTCCCGACCGGCACCGCCGACTTCGGCTCGAACTTCCGCAACATCGCCCTGTTCGGTCAGGGCACCTTCCACATCAGCCCGCGCTTCCGCCTGATCGGCGGCGCGCGCTTCACCGTCGACCAATTGGACGTGTTCCACAGCCGCGTCACGCCGCTCGCCGGGCCGGGCATCGGCGGCAACTTCGACTCCGGCGTCAATAACAACGGCCTGGGCGGCGGCGTGTCGAACGGCATCCCGTTCCGCGCGCGGGCGAACAACACGAACATCAGCGGCAAGGCAGGGGCGCAGTTCGACTTCAGCGACGCCTCGACCGGCTATGCGACCTACTCGCGCGGCTACAAGGGGCCCGCGTACAACGTCTTCTACAACCTCTCGTTCACCGGCACGAACAAGATCGCGCCCGAGGACAGCGACGCCTTCGAGGTTGGCCTGAAGAACACGCTGCTGGGCGGCAAGCTGACCGTCAACCTCGCGGCCTATTACGCCAAGTACCACAATTTCCAGGCGAACAACCCCGACGTCGTCAACGGGGTCGTCACCACCCGCTTCACCAACGCCGGCGAGGTCTCGACCCGCGGCGGCGAGCTCGACCTGCTGTACCGGCCGGTCCGCGACCTATCGGTATCGGGCGGCGTGGCCTACACCGACGCCCACGTCGACGCCTTCCTGATTCCGCAAGGCAATAATACGGGCGTCATCCCGAGCGGCACGCCGCTGGGCTTCGCGCCAAAGTGGAAGGGCGACCTCGGCATCGATTATCGCATCCGCACCGGCGGCCCGGTCGACGTCCAGCTCGGGGCGCAGGGATCGTACCAGTCGAGCGAACTGTCGTTATTCGTGGCCAATCCGGTCGACCGCGCTGCGGGTACGATCGGCGCGTACGGCATCGTCAACCTGACGGCGGCCGTGCTCGACAACAAGGATCGCTACAAGCTGACCTTTACGGTCCGGAACGTCGGCAACGAGCATTTCGCTGCCGCCATCGCCAACGGCGGCGTGCTCGGCAGCTATCGCTACCAGATCCCACGCGACGCAGACCGCTATTATGGCGTGACGGGGCGGGTGAACTTCTAGGCGACGACGCGGCGCGCCTTTAGCCGGCGAGCGCGCCGTCGCCTTTGCCCCTTTGAGTTCGCCTCGCGCCGGCCGGCGCCGGCGCGCGCTTTACCCGAGCACGCGCTGCCCTACGCCTTGACCTTGCTGCTCTGCGAGGCGACCGCCTGCCACTTGCCGTCGCGCTTGGCGAATACGTCGGTGTAGTTGTACTTGCCGCTGGTGTCCGTGCCCTTCCAGCTCGACACCTCGTCCTCGCTGCCCTGAACGACCGCGACGTCGCCCACGACCTTGACCGTCATCGGCCCCATCTTCTCCGACGTGATGACAAGGTCGCCCGCCTTCAGCACGGTGATGAAGCCGGCGCGCGTATGCTTGTCGTTCGACTCGTCCTGGCCCACCCAGTCCTTGGCCATGATCCGCTCGATCGCCGCATAGTCCTTCTTGACACCGGCGACGGCCCAGTCGTTCTCCATCTGCATGATCGCCGCCTCGATCGTCGTAGCAGCAATCGTGGGCGCTGCCGTGGCGGCAAGCAGGGTAGCGGCAAGCGTGAGGGTCAAGCGCATGATCGGTCTCCCGAGGCTGGTGACGACGCAGACGCTACGGATCCGTGACGATTGGCTCAATAAGTCCGCCCTCAGACCGGCGCAAGCCCCTCAGGCATGCGCCGCGCGGATCACGGGGAGCAGCGCCTGCACCCAAGCCAGCGCGGCGAGATAGGCGACGGCGACGACGCTCAGCATGGGCAGGTAGCCGTGGCCGTGTGCCAGGCTCCAGCCGGCGAAGGCGATCATCCCCGCCCCCGACAGGTTGCCGCCGACGGCGCCGATCCCCACCACCGTCGCCACGCGTGACACCGGCACCGCATCGGCCGCCAGCCCGAAGACGTTGGTCGAGAACCCCTGGTGGGCGAACAGGCCGACGCCGACGATCACCGCCGCCGCCCACGGCCCCGGGGCGACAATGGCCAGCGGCAGCGGCAGGATGAGGAGCGCGTAGAACAGCATCGACCCCTTGCGCGCCCGGTTCATCGTCCAGCCGCGCCGGAGCAGCGCCGGAAAAACCAGCCCCGACGACAGGGCGCCGGCCGCAGCGAAGGTGTAGGCGAGCGCGGTTGGCCCGCCGAGCGTCGCCTGGCTCATGGCGAAAACGCGGGCGAAGAAGTCCGGCAGGAAGAAGAGCAGGAAGAACCAGCCGAGATCGCTGAACAGCTTGGCGCCGACGATCGCCCAGGTGCGGCGGTCGGCGAACAGCTCGCGCCAGTCGGTGCCGGCGCGATCCGCCGCGACGGTCGCGACCGGCACCAGCCTGCGCGTCCCCGCAAACCAGCACAGCAGCCAGACGAAGCCGAGGCCACCGGTGACGATGAACGCTGCCCGCCAGCCGAAGGCGAGCGCCAGCGGCGGGATCAACAGCGGCGTGACGATGGCACCGATGTTGGGCGCGGTATTGCCGAGCCCGAGGGCGAACGACCGTTCCGCCACCGGCAGATACGTCGCGGCCGACTTGACCGCCGCCGGCGTGCCGACGGTTTCGGCGGCGGCGAGGACGACACGGGCAGCGACGAACTGCGGGATGGTCGCGGCGAAGGCGTGGGCGATGCCCGCCCCGCTCCACACGCCGACGCCCCAGCCGAGCGCGCGCCGGACGCCGACCCGGTCGACGAACCAGCCGACGACGGCGTAGGCGACTGCCGCCGTCACCTGGAAGGCGGTGCCGAGCGCTGCATAGTCCTGTTCATCCCAGCGGAACCGCGCCTGCAGCGTGGGCTTCAATAGCGCCAGCACCTGGCGGTCGACGTAATTCAGCGCGATGGCGACGAACAGCAGCGCGATGAGGAGCTTGCGTCGCGCACCGTCGTCCATGCCGTCCCCCAAGTCGCCGCGAGAACAGTGACGGCGGCGGTGGAACCGGTCAATCGCGTCCGGGTGGCGGCCGCAACCGCATCGTGCCCGCATCCGGCGCGTCGGAAACCGCTTTCGTCTGAATCGGCGACGGTAGCGATTCGCTCGTGGCACCTCCTTCGCGATTCGTTCTGCGTCCGCCCGGAAGCGCAGAACGGGTCATCGTGCGTGGGGCTCGCTTGACCCCGCGGAACTGTCACACTCCTTGCGAGCGGGAAAAGGCGATGCTCAAAGCCGCAAGCAGGGGTCTGGGGCGGCCATAGCGGACGTCTGAATTCCAGCGGGGATCGACTGAATGACACGAGGCCGAGCAGCCTTTGACCGGGCCGCCGCAGCCGTGTGCCGGGTCCTGCCGGAAGCATCGTTCGTCTGGCACCGCGCCGGCGGCAGCGTGACGGTCAGGATAGGGACGGGCAAGCAAGTCATGGCAATTGGCGGTGCGGCGTTGATCGTGGGGTGGCTTGGCATTGCTGGGCTAAGCCCGCCGACGCACCCCGCCGATGTCGCCAAGGCGGCCGAACTCGCCCGGATGCAGGCGCAACTCGCAGCAATGCAGTCGGCAACGACGGCGCTGCACGGCGAAGTCGCCGACCGCGCCGCGGCGATCGAGAAGCGCCAGGCATTCCTCGCCGCGCTGCTGACGCCGAAACACGACCTCGCCCGGCTGGCGGCGATGCTGCCGCGCGCCGGCGACGCTGCGACCGCGCGCGACCTGCTCCCCGGTGCGGTTCTGCCGGCGGCGGGCGACAAGCTGATGGCGCCGTTCCGCCAGCTCGAGTCGGAGCAGCTCGCCTTTGTCGACAAGGCGACCGGCGCGGCAGAGGCGCGGTTGCGCGACACCCAATCGCTGGTCCGCCGTCTCGGGCTCGATCCCGAGCGGCTGATGGCGGCTTCGGCCTTCGAGGCCGATGGCGGCCACACGGCGGTCGGCGGCCCGTACCTGCCGGTTCGCGCTCCCGCCGACGCCGAGCCGCGCTTCAAGAGCCTGTTCGTCAGCTGGAAGAAGCTGCAGGCGCTGCAGGCCGCGCTGACCGTCGTGCCTTCGTACATGCCGGTGAAAAGCTTCAGCTATTCGTCGCCGTTCGGCGTCCGCTTCGATCCGTTCACCGGCATGAGCGCGATGCACGCCGGCGTCGACATGGCCGGGCACCAGGGTGATCCGATCTACGCTGCAGCGAACGGCACGGTCAGCCTCGCCGGTTGGTCGGGTGCCTATGGCAACTGCGTCGAGGTCGCCCACGGCCGCGGCCTGTCGACCCGCTACGGGCATCTGTCGGCAATCCTCGTCCACCCGGGGCAGGTCGTGCACCAGGGCGAGGTCATCGCCCGCATGGGTTCGACCGGCCGCTCGACCGGCACCCACCTGCACTACGAGGTCCGCATCGACGGCCGCGCGGTCAATCCGCGGCCCTATCTCGACGCCTCCGAATACGTCCTCGCGGCGCAGCACAGTGCCGGCGACGCGGTCGGTCCGGCAGGACCGCTCGACGCCGCGCTCTAGGACTTGGGCGGTGGCGGGGATGACAAGCGGCGGCCGGCCGCCTACATCGAGCGCATGAGCATCGTCACCTTGTCGCCCGCCGCCGCCGCGCGCGTTGCGGCCATTGCCGCGCGGCAGGGGAAGCCGGGGCTCAAGCTGCGCCTCGCCGTCGACGGGGGCGGCTGTGCCGGCTTTCAGTACAAGTTCGGCCTCGAGAGCGCTGCCGGCGACGACGACCTCGTCGTCGAAACCGACGGCGTCGCCATGCTCGTCGACCCGGTCAGCCTGCCGTTCCTCGACGGGGCGGAGGTCGACTATGTCGAGACGATGGGCGCGGCGGCGTTCAAGGTGACCAACCCGAACGCGGCGAGCGGCTGCGGCTGCGGATCGTCGTTCTCGGTCTGACCGGCGGCCGGCGCGCCCCTTGAAGATCGCGACCTTCAACGTCAACGGCATTGCGGCCCGCCTGCCGCGCCTGCTCGACTGGCTGGCCGAGACTGACCCCGACGTCGTCTGCCTGCAGGAGATCAAGACCGTCGATGCCGCCTTTCCGGCCGAGGCAATCGCCGCCGCCGGCTACCAGGCGCTGGTCCACGGCCAGAAGGGGTTCAACGGCGTCGCCATCCTTTCGAAAGAGCCGGCGGTGGAGACCCAGCGCGGGCTCGACGGGGACCCGGCCGACGACCATGCGCGCTACCTCGAGGCGGAAGTCTGCGGCGTGCGCATCGCCTCGATCTACCTGCCCAACGGCAATCCGCAGCCGGGACCGAAGTTCGACTATAAGCTTCGCTGGTTCGACCGGCTCGCCGACCGCGCCCGTGTCCTGCTCGCGGGCGAGACGCCGGTCGTGCTTGCGGGCGACTACAACGTCTGCCCGGAAACAGTCGACGTGTTCAGCGAGACGGCGATGGCGTCCGACGCGCTGATCCAGCCCGAAACCCGCGCGAAATTCCGCGCCCTCCTGTTCCAGGGTTGGACTGATGCCATCCGTGCCGTCCAGCCGGCGGGTGCCGCCTACACCTTCTGGGACTATCAGGCGGGCGCCTGGCCGCGCGACCTCGGCCTCAGGATCGACCACCTGCTGCTTTCGCCCTCCGCTTCCGACCGCCTGACGCACGCCGGCATCGACCGGGCGGTGCGCGGCGGCGAGCGCGCGTCCGACCACGTGCCGACGTGGGTCGAACTGGCCCTTTAGCGCCGGCGCAGGAACGCGGCGTTACGCCGGCAGCAGCGGCCGTTCGTAGATGCGGTAGGTCTTGGTCACCTCCGCCTCGATGACGTCGGCGATCGAGCGCATCGGGCCGTTATCCTCGAGGATCCAGCCGATCTCGCCCCGCTTCGCGCCATAGCTCTCGACCGCGGTGCGGCGGATGTATTCGATCATCTGGAAGGCCATGATCGAGGCGAGCCGCGTCCCCTGCAGCGACTTGACGACGCCGAGCAGGGGCACGCGAATGCGGGTGATCCGCGGCTTCCGCAGACGCCACAGCAGCTTCGCCCAGTTGAAAGGGAACAGCCGGCCGCCGAGATCGCGCGTGAACTCGTTGAGATCGGGCAGCGCGATAAGGAACGCGACGGGCACGCCGTCGACCTCGGCGATGCGGACGAGGTCGTTGTAAACAATCGGCTTCAGCTTGACCCCGACGTGCGCCACCTCGAGCGGCGTCAGCGGCACGAACCCCCAGTTCTCCGACCAGGCGTCATTGAGGATACCGAGGATGATCGCCGCCTCCTCGGCGAACCGGCTCTTGTCGACCATCCGCGTCTTGACCTTGCCGCTCTTCTCGCTGGCGGCGACGATCTTCTGGACGATGTCGGGAAACGGCTTGTCGATCGGCAGTTCGTAGGTGTGGAGGTCCTTGATGCCGACATAGCCGCGCGCCTCGACCAGCTTCGCGTAATACGGCAGGTGGTGGCCCATCATCACCGTCGGCGGGCGATCGAAGCCATCGACGAGCAGGCCCGGCTCGTCCCAGATCGAGAGGCTGAATGGCCCCATCGACGTCGTCATGCCTTCGGCGCGCAGCCAATCCTCGGCGGTGGCGAGCAGCGCATCGGACACGGCGGGATCGTCGATGCACTCGAACATCCCCCAGTGGCCGACATGCGGCCCCATATGCTCCAGCACGAGGCGGTCGACCTGCGCCGAGATGCGGCCGACGACCTTATCGTCCCTGAGCGCCAGCCAGTATCGTGCCCGGCCGTGCTCGAACCAAGGATTGGTCTTCAGCCCCTCGATCAACCCGCGCGCCTCGCCGCGCAGCGGTGGCACCCAGGCGGGATCGCGCGCGTAGAGGTCGTAGATTAGCTCGATGAAGCGCTTGCGATCCGCCGCGGTCGTCGCTTCGCGGATGGTGACCGTGCCCCCGGTCACCCTCACGCGGCCTTGCGTTCGCCGGGCTGACGCTCGGTGACGCGGTCGCGCTGGCGCGGATGGCCCGTGGCGACACCGCCCGACAGGCGCGCAACCCACGGATAGCGTGCGGCGACCTCCTCGGTATAGCCGAGGTTGAACACCGTCGCGCTCCGCTGCGGCCGCGCGCTGCGCTCGTAGAAGGTGCCGAACAGGCGGTCCCAGGCGAAATTGGTAATGCCGTAGTTGCCGCTCTCGTCGTGGAAGTGGTGCGCCATGTGCCGCGCCTTCATCGC
This sequence comes from uncultured Alphaproteobacteria bacterium, assembly GCA_963846485.1. Lineage (GTDB taxonomy): Bacteria > Pseudomonadota > Alphaproteobacteria > Sphingomonadales > Sphingomonadaceae > Polymorphobacter_B. The sequence continues at coordinate 455,897 of CAWJWB010000008.1, forward strand.
CACCAGCCATTTGTTCTTCGGCTTGTACGACAGGTGCTGGATGCAGTGGCAGAACTCGTAGAAGCAGGTCGTCAGCACGCCCGCCGCCAGCGCCACGCCCGCCCCGCCGAGGCCGCCGATGGCATAGCCCGCCGGCAGCGTCATCAGGAACACCGGCGGCAGCTCGCTCTTCAGGCTGCCGAACAGGATCTCGAGATGGTTCGGATCCTGGTGGTGATCGTAGTGGATGCGCTTCCAAGTCGAGGCGAGGAAGGGCACCTTCCACATCCACTTCGAGTGGAGCACCCAGCGGTGGAGGCAGTACCAGACCAGCGGATAGACCAGCGCGACGAAGCCGACGATCGCCGCTGCCTGGAGCAGCGTCGGCGGCGACCATAGCGCCACGCCGAGGGCGACCGCGGCGATCGCGAGATAGGTACGGATCGTGTAATATTGGAAATAGGCGACGACGAGCTCGCGCAGGGTCATCTTGTTGAGATAGTGCGACCGCTTCCAGATCGGCGCGGCTTCGGCGACGGCGGCTGCCTTCACGACGGTTAGCTCCCTTGGATGCGTGCCATATAGGAACGCAATACGGCACTTTTAGGACGCGCCGGCGCCTACTCCTCCGTGCGGAACAGCACCGCCTCGCCAATCAGCAGGAATAGGAGGAACGCCGCCCACGACGCGAGCAGCGGCGGCACCGTGCCGAAGCCCCCCATCGCCACCATGAAGTTGTCGGCGACGAAGAAGGCGAAGCCAAGGGCCATGCCGGTGACGGCGCGGACGAACAGGCGGCCCGACCGCGCCAGTCCGAAGGCGGCGACGGAGCCCAGGAGCGGCATCAGGATCGCCGACAGCGGGCCTGAAATCTTGTGGTTGGCGGCAGCGACCAGCGGCGTCACGCGCTTGCCGGCCGCGCGCTCCTCGGCGATCGCCGGCAGCAGGTCCCAGAAGGGCGTATAGGCAGGCGTCACGGTGGTCGTCGTGAACTGGTCGGGGGTTGCCTCGCTGGCGAAGTCGTGCACCGGCTGCCGCTGCTCGCTGCCCGCCGCGACATCAAAGATGCCGGCACCGCTCAGCCGCCAGCCGCCGCGGACCGGCCGGCCGTCGCGGGCATGGATGACCGACACCAGCTTGTCGCGGTCGCGGACATAGATGGTGACGTCGTGCAACACGGTCGCCGCGGCCGCACCGGTCACCGTTTCCGCATGGAACAGGTCGTTGCCGCTCCGCACCCACACCTCCGCCCGTGCCGGCGCGGAGCGCGCGACCCGGCCGTAGTTGACCGCCTGCCACTCGGCCAACGCCTTGTTCGCCTTGACGACGACCGCCTCATTGAAGGTGAAATTGACCACCGCGATGCCGAAGGCAGCGAGGATCAAGGGTGCGAGAATCTGGTGCGCCGAAATACCCGCCGCCTTGAAGATGACGACCTCGGAATTGGCGTTGAGCGTCGCCAGCGACACCAGCGTGCCGAGCAGGACGGCAAACGGCAGGAACAGCGCGATCAGCTGCGGCACCCGCAGGCTGACATAGTGCCACAGGTCGGCCTCGGTATTGCCGTGGACAGCCAGGATCTTCGACGATTCACCGAGCAGGTCGAGCGTCATCAGGATGACCACAAGCCCGGCCAGGAAAGCGGCGCTCCGTGTCAGCAGCAGCCGGGCGGTGTAGAGCGCGATCGTCCGCGACGGGAACAGCGTCATTCCGCCGCCGCTCCGGCCGGGTCGGCGGTCGCCTCGCGCCACGGCGTCGGCCGCCGGACCAGCCGCGCCACCAGTGCCTGGACCTTCGCCGCCCAGCGGTCGAGCGCCCCGATCGGCTGCCCACCGGGAACATAGGCGAGGACGTAGTAAAGATAGAGGGACAAGTGCGGCGAACCCGCCCAGCGGCACGATCTGCGCGAGCACCGGATCGACCGCCCCGATCCGCCCCATCGATTCGCCGTACTGGCTGGTCTTGAAGAAGACGACGAGGAGGATGATCGACAGAAAGACACCAAGGCCCGAGGTCGACCGCTTCGGCGGCACGGCGAGAGCCACGCCGAGGAACGGCAGGAAGATCATCACCGCGACCAGCGCGATCCGCCGCCACAGCGAGGCGAGGTTCTGCGTCCGCGTCGGCGATCCGGCCAACCCGGCGCGCCGGGCGAGCTCGGGCAGCGTCAGCTCGGCATCCTCGTCGCCGCGCGCGCGGAAGGCGCCCATCGCGGGCAGGTTGACCGGCAGGTCCTGCTGCTTGAACGTCAGCACGCGCGGAACCGTGAAGCTCGAGGCGGTGTGAACCAGCGTCCCGTTGGTCAGGCGCAGCAGGATGATGTCGGGGTCGTCGGTCGACAGGAAGGTGCCGCGCTCGGCGGTAACGGCGACCTTCTGCCCGTCCTTGCCCTCCGTCTGGACGAACAGGCCGCGCAGGTCGGCCCCCTTGTTCCGGCTCTCCTCGACGCGAATCGTCGTCGTCTTGGCGAGCTTGGCGAACTCGCCGACCTTGATCGATGCCCCCAGCGCGCCCGAGCGCAGCTCGAACTGCAGCCCTTCGTAGGCGTAGCGCGAGAACGGCTCGGCGAAACCGACGATGACGAAGCTGACGCCGGCGAAGACGACCGCGAATGCCAGCGGTACGCGCAGCATCCGGTTGTACGACACGCCAACCGCGCGCAGCGCGTCGAGTTCGCTCGACAGGGCAAGGCCGCGGAAGGCGAGCAGGATGCCGAGCAGGACGCCGATCGGGATGCCGAGCGACAGATATTCGGGAATGAGGTTCCCCAGCATCTTCCACACGACCGACACCGGGCCGCCCTCGTTCATGACGAAGTCGAACAGCTTCAGCATCTTGTCGAGAAGCAGCAGCATCGCCGCGATCGTCAGGCAGGCGAGCAGCGGCACCAGGATCAGCCGGGCGAGATAGCGGTCGAAGCGGGTCAGCAGGGCCAAGACGTCGACGATCCTCGCCTGTTGGGCCGGCCTCCGCCGGCTCCCCGCAACCCCCCGCGCGGGGCTATAGCCGCCGCGTCGCCCGGGGTCAAAGCGCTCAGGCCGCGGCCTGGAGCGGCACCCCTATCGCCACCGCGGCGGCGTCGAAGGCGGCGAGGATCGTCGCGATCTCGTCCGCCGTATGCTCGGCGCACAGCGAGCAGCGGAGCAGGAACACCCCCGTCGGTGTCGCCGGCGGCCGGGCGAAGTTGACGTAAACGCCGCGCTCGAGCAGCGCCTGCCACATGGCGAGCGTCGTCGCCTGGTCGGGCATGATTACCGCCAGGATGGCGCTCTCGGCCGTCTCGGTGCCCAGCTTGAAGCCGCGCGCGCGCAGTCCGGCGTGCATCGCGCGGGTGTTCTCCCACAGGTGCTGGCGCTTGTTGCCGTTGTGCATGAGCTTGCGGATCGACATCGCCGACGAGGCGACGACGGCGGGCGGCAGCGAGGCGGTGAAGACGTACGGGCGGCAGACGAGGCGCAGCACCTCGAACTTCGGGTGGTTCGACACGCAGAAGCCGCCGACGGTGCCGACCGACTTCGAGAAGGTGCCGACGATGAAGTCGACCTGGTCCTCGACGCCCGCCGCCTCGGTCACGCCGCGGCCATGCTCCCCGAAGAAGCCCATGGCGTGCGCCTCGTCGACCAGGACCATCGCCCCGTGGCGCTTCGCCACCGCGACCATCTCGGCCAGCGGCGCGACGTCGCCGAGCATCGAGTAGACGCCCTCCAGCACCACGAGCTTTCCCGCCTCAGGCGGCAGGCGGCCGAGCCGCTTGTCGAGATCCTCGACGCTGTTGTGACGGAAACGGACGATGTCGGCGTTGCCCATGCTGCAGCCGTCGTAGATCGACGCGTGGCTGTCGGCGTCGAGGACGACATAGTCGCCGCGCCCGGCGAGCGTCGACACGACGCCTAGATTGGCCTGGTAGCCGGTCGAAAAGACCATGGCATGGCGCGTGCCGTAGAACTGCTTCAGCGCATCCTCGCACGCGCGGTGGCTCGCGTAGGTGCCGTTCAGCGACCGGCTGCCCGTCGTCCCGGCGCCGAAATCCCGCAGCGCCGCCTCGCCCGCGGCGATGACGTCGGGGTCGAAGGTCATCCCCATGTAGTTGTAGGTGCCCATCAGGATCGTCTCGCGCCCGGCGATGATCGCGCGCGTCGGCGACAGCACTTCGCTCATCACGACGCCGACGGGATCGCGGCCGCCGGCGTCGAGATACGCCTGGCGCTCGCCGGCGACAGGATCGAACTTGGCGAGAAGGTCGAGCATCGCGGCCTACTTTGCCAGCTTGGCGACGGCATCGGCAACCTGGCCGACGGTCTCCAGCTCGGGCAGCATGTTCAAGGGCAGGACGATGTCCCACTCGTCCTCGATGTTGGCGACCAGGTCCATGACCGTCAGGCTGTCCATCTCGAGGTCGCCGGAGAAGGTTGTCGCCTCGGTCAACGGCACGCCCTTCTTGTTCAGCGGCTCGATCAGCTCGACGATGCGGGCGAAAATGGCGTCACGGGTCATGCGCGGCTCCTGACGGCGTTCGTAACGCTTGCCAAGATAATATGGTCAAAGTCGGGCCGGACCCAGCCAACCGTGCGCGCGGTACCAGGCGACGGTCCGCGCCAGCCCCTGGTGCAGCGGCACGGGTACCCCCCGCACATCCGGCGGCAGGGCGAGTGCCGGGTCGGCGGCCCAGTCGGGATGCGCGAGGTAGCGCGCGCGGTCGTGGCTCAGCTTCGGCAGCTCGCCGCGCAGCCGGGCCCAGGCGGTCGCGACCATCGCTCCGACGCGGAGCCCGCCTCCGGGCAGCGTCAGCAGACGCGGGCGGCGGCCGAGCGCGTCGCCGATCGCCAGCGCCAGCTCGGCATGGCTGTAGCCGCCATGGCCGTCGTCGACCTCCGCAAGTCCACCAAAGCCGCTCGCCGCCACGCCCAGCAGCACAGCGGCGAGGTCGCCGACCTCGACCAGCGAGAAGCGCCCCGGCCCCGGCAGCACGGCGAGGCCGCGCGCGACCATCTGGAACACCGGCAGCGTCTCGCGGTCGCCCGGCCCGTACACGCCGGGCGGCCGGACGATCGCCGCGTCGAGTCCGGAGGCGACGACGACGTCCTCGGCCGCGGCCTTGCTCGCGCCATAGTCGGACAGCCCGGGCTCGCGCGCGGCGAGCGAGCTGACGTGGACGAAGCGCCGCACTCCGGCGGCATGGGCGGCCGCGACGATGCTGGCGGTGCCCGCGACGTTTCCGGCATCGAAGGCGGCCCGGTCGGGGGCGTTGATCGTGCCGGCGATGTGGATGACGGCGTCGGCTCCGGCACAGAGATCGGCGGGCGCGGCGAGGTCGCCGGCGATCCACGTCACGCCCGGCAGCGGCGGCTGCGGCCGGCGGGCGAGAGCGCGAACGCTGTGCCCGTGCGCGACGGCGAGCGGCAGCAGGTGCGACCCGACGAACCCCGTGCAGCCGGTGACGGCGAGGATCAGGCGGCGATCTCGAAAGGCTGGATTTCGCCGCTAAGGTACTGCGACCGCGCCTTGCTCCGCGAGAGCTTGCCGCTCGACGTCCGCGGCAGGGTGCGCGGGGGAACCAGCTCGACGACGCAGGTCATGCCGGTGATGGCGCGGACCTTGTGGCGAATGGCCTCGCGCAGCGCCGCCCGCTCGGTCGAGTCGGACGTGCGGCACTGGACGAGGACCGCGGGCGCTTCTTCGCCGCCCGGCGTGGTGATCGCGAAGGCGGCGATGTCGCCGGCCTTGAATCCCGGCAGCTGCTCGATCGCCCACTCGATGTCCTGCGGCCAGTGGTTCTTGCCGTTGATGATGATCATGTCCTTGGCCCGGCCGACGATGTAGACGTAGCCGTCGGCGAGATAGGCCATGTCGCCGGTGTCGAGCCAGCCGTCCGACAGGCACGCCGCCGTCGCCGCGGGATCGCGGAAATAGCCGGCCATGATGCCGAGGCCGCGGACGAACAGCCGGCCGATGTGGCGGTCGCCGACCGCCTGGCCGCCCTCGTCGCGGATCTCGACGGTAAGCCCGGGCAGCGGGCGGCCGCAGTTGACGATCGCGCGGAAGCGCGTCGGCCGTTCGTCGCCGCCGGACAGCCCGGCATAGCCTTCGCCCGACAGGACGCGCTCGTCGACGAGGTCGGTGACGATCCCCTCGCCGACCGGCATGATGCTGACCGCGAGCGTGGCCTCCGCCAGGCCGTAGCTCGGCAGGAAGGCCTGCGCGCGGAAGCCGGCGTCGTCGAAGGTGTCGACGAAGTGCTGCATGACCTCGGGCCGGATCATGTCGGCGCCGTTGCCCGCCACCCGCCAGCGCGACAGGTCGAAGCGGGTGGCGACATCGATCGACGAGCTGATCCGCCGCGCGCAGATGTCGTAGCCGAAGGTCGGCGAATAGCTGAGCGTCGTGCCCTCGTTGCGCCCGACCAAGGTCAGCCACGACAGCGGCCGCCGCGCGAAGTCGTCGGTGGCGATATAATCCGCCGACATCTGGTTGGCGAGCGGCGACAGCAGGCAGCCGACCAGCCCCATGTCGTGGTAGAAGGGCAGCCACGAGACGACACGGTCGCTCTCGCGGACCTCCGTCGCCACGGCATGGCCGTTCAGGTTGGCAAGCAGGGCGCGATGGGTGACGGCGACGCCGTGCGGAAAACGCGTGCTGCCGCTCGAATATTGCAGGTAGGCGATGTCGTCGGCAGCAGCGACGGGCAGGGCCACCGGCTCTGCGGGCAGGCCGAGGAACACCGCCCAGTCGTGCGCGGTGCACCCCTCTACCGGTGCGGCGGCCTCCGCGACGAGCGCGAACAGGCCCGGCGGCGACAGCACCACGCCGGGCGCGCAGCTGCCGAGCTGGGTGCGGATCTGCTCGACATAGGCGTCGCGCCCCCCGAACGAGGTCGGCAGCGGCAGCGGTGTCGGCAGCGCCCCGGCATAGATCGCGCCGAAGAACAGGCGGACGAAGTCGGCCGACGTCTCGGCGATCAGCGCGACGCGGTCGCCCGGCGCGATGCCGGCAGCGATCAGGCGCGCCGCATCGGCGTGCGCGTCGGCCCGCAGCTCGGCGAACGGATAGGCGCGGACGAGGGCAGCGCGCGCATCGAAGAAGTTGAGGCCGCGGACGCCGCAGGCGGCGTAGTCGAGCGCCTCGCCCAGCGTGGCGAAGTCGGCGAGGCGGCGCGGCAAGGCGTCGAGCGTCGGTGTCGGCGCTGACTCCGGCTGTAACGTCGCTCCCGCCAACCGCTTTTCCTCCCTGATCCTCCCGCCCGCCGCCGCTGGCCGGTGCGCTCGCGGAATGGCCGATGCTCGCAGAACGCCTTAGAGGCGACAGGCGTTCAAATTCGGACGTGAGTGTGGCAACAACGTGGCGTGCCCGGCGACCGCCCCCCGCTCGACGAAGCTGCCCTGCGCGACTTGGCGCTGCGCTACGTCGGCCGCTTCGCGACGAGCGAGGCGAAGCTTCGCCGCTATCTCGGGCGCAAGCTGTTCGAGCGCGGCTGGGGGGGCGAAGGGGGGGCGCCGGTCGAGGCCATCGTCGCGCGGCTGGCCGAGCGCGGCTACGTCGACGACCGGACTTTTGCCGAGGCGCGCGCGCGCGGGCTGACCGGCCGCGGCTTCGGCGCGCGGCGCGTCGCCGCCGACCTCGGGGCCGCCGGCATCGCCCGTGAATTGGTGAGCGAGATCGCCGCCGCCGGCGACGCCGACGCGTCCGCCGCCGCCTTCGCCCGGCGGCGGCGCTTCGGCCCGTACGACCCGCTGCCGTTCGACAGCGACCGGCACCGCAAACAGGTTGCCGCGATGCTCCGCGCCGGGCATGGCCTCGACGTGGTCCGCCGCGTCCTCGGCAGGGCGACAAGCGATGAGGACTGACATGCGCGCTTCTGTGCTGCTCACCGCCCTGCTGCTCGCCGTGCCCGCCGCCGCCACGGTCCCGGCCGCCATCGCCACCGACCCGCCGCACGACGCCGCGCATCCGGCGCGGATGGAGGTGCTGCACATCCCCTCGGGCGGCGTCGTGATCAACGGCGTCGAGTACGCCGCCGCCGGGCCGGGGCCGCACCCGACCCTGGTGATCTGCCACGGCTGGCCGGGCAACGAGAAGAACCTCGATCTCGCCCAGGCGGTGCGGCGCGCGGGATGGAACGCGGTCACCTTCAACTATCGCGGCTCGTGGGGCAGCCCGGGCGCGTTCCACTTCGCCCAGAACCCCGAGGATGCCAGGGCGGTGCTCGCCTACCTGCGCGATCCCGCCAACGCGGCGCGGCTCGGCGTCGACCCCAAGCGCATCGCCATCGCCGGACACAGCATGGGCGGCTGGGTCGCGGCGCTGACCGCGGCGTCGGACCGCCGCTTGATCGGTGTCGCGACGATCTCGATGGGCGACATGGGGCGGGAGGGAGCGCAGCCGCGCGACAAGGTGGTCGCACTGGCCGCCGACAATGCCGAGACGCTGGCGGCGACGCCCGAAGCCATGGCCGACGAGCTGATCGCCCATCAGCGGGAGTTCAGCGTCCTCGCCGCCGCGCCCGGGCTCGTCCGCCTGCCCTATCTCGCGCTGACCTCCGACGACGGGCTAGCGAGCCACACCGACGCGCTGGTCGCCGCGGTCAAGGCCGCCGGCGGCGTCCGCTTCGTCGAAGCGCACTTCGCCACCGACCACAGCTGGTCGGACCGGCGGATCGCCCTCGAAACCGCGATCATCGACTGGCTGGCGACGCTGCCCTAGCCGCGGCGAGCGCCTCGGGCGTGTCGATATCGGCAAAGATGCCGGGATCGTCGACCGCGACTTCGGTCACCTCGACCGTGTCGAGCAGCGCGCGCGCGCCGCGGTCGCCGGTCAGCGCCAGCAGTCGCGGCCAGTGGGCGCGGCCCCAGGCGACCGGATTGCCGCGGCGGCCGCCCGCGACCGGGACGACCACGACATCGGGACTGTCGGCGGCGGCGGCGAGCGCGGCATAGGTCGCCGGCCGCACCCCCGGCATGTCGCCGAGCACGATCAGCGCCGCCTGCCACGCCGTCGGCGCGGCGGCGAGGCCGGCAGCCAGGCTGCGGCTCAGACCCTCGGCATAGTCCGGCGCAACGGCGACCTCTGCCGCCCGCCCGTCGAGCGCCGCGCGCACCGCCTCGGCCATGTGCCCGGTGACGACGACCGGCGGTGGCAGCCCGGCGGCGGCCACGGCATCGAGCGTGCGCGCGACGACGGCCACGCCGTCAATTTCGGCGAGCAGCTTGTTCGCGGTTCCCATCCGCGTCGACCGCCCGGCGGCGAGAACGATCGCGCCGACCGCGGCGGCGAGGCGCGGCTGCGGCCGCTCGGCTTCCGGCAGCAGGCCACCGCTGCCCATGACGGCGATGTCGGCGCTGGTCACCGTCAGCCCGGCGGCGATCCGTTCGAGCACCCAGTCGAAGCCGTTGCGCTTGGGGCTGCGCGCGCAGCCGGGCAGGCCGATCACCGGGCGCTCGCCTAAGGTCCCGAGGCAGAGCAGGTTGCCGGGATCGACGGGCATTCCCAACCGCTCGATGCGCCCGCCGGCAGCCACGATGGCCGCGGGGATGACGTCGCGGCGGTCGGCGGTGGCCGACGCGCCAGCGATGAGCGGGATGACGTCGGCCGGCAGGTCCCGCAGCGCCGCCGCCAGCGCCGCTTCGCTGTGCGCGCACTCCCCGCTGTCGAGCCGGCTGCCGAGGCGCTCGACCCGGGCGCGGGTCACCGCCTCGGTCCGCACGAGCAGCTTGTCGGGGGTGCCGGGCAGGCGCGACTGGATGAGGACGAAGCGGCGCGGCACGAACGGCGCAACGGCGAGCGGCAGCGCCGCCGCACCTGCCGCCGCCGCGACCGCGTCAGGCACCGCGAAGGGGATGACCTTGACCGTCGCCACGACCTCGCCCGGCGACACCCGGGAGAAAGGCGCGAGCGTGCCGAGCGTCAGCCGCTCGTCGACGGCGTTGACGCCGTCGACCATAGCGGCGTCGAAGCGGAGCACGCCGGCGGTCGTGGCGACGAGATTGGCGCGACCGTGCGCCGGTGCCAGCGCCGCGACCCCGCTCCCTGCAAGCCGGCTTGCGAGCGCGGCGGCGGCGGCGTCCTCGCCGACATCATCCGCCTCCAGGCGGGCGACGGTCAGGGACGCTACCCCCGCCACGGCAGCGGCGATGGCGTCGGCGTCGCTCACCACACGGCCCTTGGCCCAACGCTGCCCGGCGATGGTGACGGCGTGGGCGAGGATCGCGCCGGCGGCGTCGGCGCTCGCGACTTCGCCGAAGATCACGCGGTCACAGCCGTCCGCGCCACGCCGCCGTCATCTGCGCGGCGATCGATAGGGCGATCTCGGCCGGGTTCGCGGCACCGAGGTCGAGGCCGGCCGGGCCGTGGATCCGGTCGAGGTCGGCCGCGGCGAAACCCATCGCCGCCAGCCGTTCCCGCCGCGCCGCATGGTTCTTCCGCGAGCCGAGCGCGGCGATGTAGAAAGCGCGGGAGCGCAGCGCTGCGGCGAGGGCGACGTCGTCGAGCTTGGGGTCGTGGGTCAGGGCGACTACCGCGCTCGCGGCATTCGGCCGCCACCGCGCGAGCGCCTCGTCGGGCCAGCCGTCGTCGCGCTCGACGCCCTCGAACCGCGCCTCGCGGGTGAACAGGCCGCGCGGGTCGACGACCAGCGGCGCATAGCCGATCAGCCGGGCAATCGGCACGAGAGCCTGGGCGATGTGCACGGCGCCGATCACCGCCAGCCGCAGCGGCGGCGGATAGGCATGAACGAAATCGCCCGCCGCGGCTTCGTGGGTCGTGCCGGCGGCAAGGTCGGTCGCCAGCGTCACGGTCTCGCCCGCCGCGCGCGCCGCCGCCAGCCGGTCGAGCAGCGCCGGCGGAAAGCGGTCCTTCCCTACCGCCTGGACGAAAACCGAGATGCGGCCGCCACACGCCAGCCCGACCTCCCACGCTGTTGCATCGGCGACGCCGTAGTCGAGCCGTTTCGCCCCGCCGGCGGCGATCAGGTCGAGCGCCTCGGTGATGACGTCGCCCTCGACGCAGCCGCCGCTGACCGAGCCTTCGAACAGGCCATCGTCGCGCACGGCAAGCTGGCTGCCGACGCGGCGCGGGGCCGAGCCCCAGGTTTCGATGACCGTCGCCAGCGCCACGCCGTGCCCGGCGACGAGCCAGGCCCGGGCGGCGTCGACGACGCGGTCCGCAGTGTCGGCCGTCACGACAGCTGCCAGACCAGGACGGCGAGGACGATCAGGATGAGGACCCCGCCCCACACGAGCGGCGACAGCCCCGTCGCCCGGCGAGTGCCCTGCAACGCGCCCGCGTCGGTGGTGCCGGGCGCCTCGGCCGTCGTCGGGAACGGCACGCCGCCGCTCGCAGCGGCCGCTGCCTCGCCGATCAGCACGTCCCCCGCCGCGGGATCGCCGACGGTCGCGGGATCGCCGGCCGCCGCCGTCGGCGTCTCGATCTCGGCGCGCAGGCGGGTGAAGAAGGTCTCGGCATAGCCGCGCGCCGTGCCCTCGATCAGCCGCGCGCCGAGTTGCGCGAGCTTGCCACCGACGCTCGAGGTGACGGTATAGGCAAGGTGCGTACCGGGCCGGCCGTCGACCTCCGCGTCGGCCAGCGTCACCGCCGCGCGGCCCTTGGCGAAACCGGCGACCCCGCCCTTGCCCTCGCCGACCAGGACGTAGCGGTTCGGCTCATCGACCTCGGTCAGCGTCACGCCGCCGGCGAACGTCGCGCGGACCGGCCCGACCTTCGCGTGCATCCGTCCGTCGAGCCGAGTCGCGCCGTCGTCGGCACTTGTCGCCGTAAGCGTCTCGACCCCGTCGATGCAGCGGGCGAGAACCGCCGGGTCGTTCAACGCCGCCCAGACCGCCGCCCGCGGTGCCGCGATCAGACTTTCTCCAGATAATTCCACGGTTTTGAACTCTTCCTGCAGGATCAGGCGAAGATTAGCATGCCGCCAGCCGCCGCGGGCGGGAAATCGCGCGTTAACCTCTCCACAACTCATTTCCCATTTCGTCCCGCGCGTGTTATGAACGGCCCCATGAAGTTTGCGTTGGGGATGCCGCATGCTTGAGCCTGCGGTGGTATCGGAAGGGGGCTCGACCGGTTCCGCCGGTAATCCGGACGAAGCGCTGACGCGCGTGACGGGCAGCGTCAAGTGGTTCGACGCGGTCCGCGGCTATGGCTTTCTTGTCGCCGACGACGGCGGCAGCGATGTCCTCATCCACTTCTCCGTCCTCCGCGATGTCGCCCGCCGCACCCTGCCCGAAGGTGCCCGCCTCGTCTGCGACACGGTCCAGCGCCAGCGTGGCCGACAGGTGCGCGCGATCGTCGAGCTCGACCTGGCGACCGCCACGGGTCCCGACCCTGAACTTGCGCTGATGCGGGCGAGCGCGCGGACCGACCCCGAACGGCTGCTGGCGACAGCCGGGCCCTTCGAGCGGGTGATGGTCAAGTGGTTTGACCGGCTGAAGGGCTATGGGTTCGTCGTCCGTGAGGGCCGCGACCAGGACATCTTCGTTCATATGGAGACGGTCCGCCGGTCGGGACTGGCCGAGATCCAGACCGGCCACACGCTCCGCGCGCGCGTCGCCGAGGGGCAGCGGGGGCCGCTTGCGGTCGCGCTCGAAGCTGATACGCCCGAGGCTGGCGAAGCCGCAGGCTGAGGGATCGACGATGACGATGGGACGGGTCGCGCTGCTGGTGGTGGCAGCGTTTTGGGTGCCGCTTTGGGCAGCGCCCGGGGCCGCGGCCGCGCCGGCGGCCGAGCCGCTCGTCGCCAACCCGCCGCTGCCGACGGTTACCCTGACGCTCACGGCGATGGGCAAGCCGCACCGCTACAGGGTCGAGGTGGCGCGGACGACGGTCGAGCAGGCGCGGGGGCTGATGCTGCGCAAGACCATGGGCCGCCATCACGGGATGCTCTTTCCAGTCCCCGCCCCGCCGCACGAGGTCGCCTTCTGGATGGAGGGAACCTACCTGCCGCTCGACATCATCTTCATCGCCCCCGACCATAGCGTGCGGCGGATCGCCGCCAACGCCGTGCCGTTCAGCCGCGCGGAAATCCCATCCGAAGGGCCGGCCGCGGCGGTGCTCGAACTGAACGCCGGGGAAGCGGCGCGGATCGGGCTGAAGCCGGGCGACGCGGTCACCTACCCCGAGTGAGGCTTGCGCGCCGCGAAGCTTTCGGTTGTAACGCGCGCATGGCGTCGATCTTCACCTGGTGGCACGGCCCCGGCCTCGGCACGCGACTGACCGGCTGGCTGACCGGCCAGGAGGTCGGGCGCGACAGCGACGGCAATGTCTATTACACCTCGCGGCGCGGCCGCCGCTGGGTCATCTACAACGGCGAGCCCGAGGCGAGCCGGGTTCCGCCCGAGTGGCAGCTATGGCTGCGGCGCACGGTCGACGCCACGCCCGACAAGCTGCCGCTGCGCCCGCGCGTGTGGGAGAAGCCGTGGGTGCCGAACCCGACAGGCACGCCGGCGGCGCACCGGCCATCGGGCAGCCTGGCGGTCGCCGCCACCCGCGCCAAGACGACCGGCGATTACGAGGCCTGGACCCCCGACTGATGCGCGCACTGTTCAAGGACAATGTCATCGAGGCGCTCGTCGGCCTCGTCGTCGTCGTCGTCGCCCTATGGTTCGTCGGCTCGGCCTATGCCCGGACCTCGGTCGGCGGCGCCGGCTACCTGCTGACCGCGCGCTTCCCCAATGCGACCGGCGTCGCGGTCGGAACCGACGTCCGCACCTCGGGAATCAAGATCGGCAAGGTCGAGAGCGAGCGCCTCGACCCCAAGACATTCCAGGCGGTGCTCCAGCTGCGCATCGCCAGCGACGTCCGCTTTCCGACCGACTCGAGCGCGGCGATCACGTCGGAGGGCATCCTCGGCGGCTCGTACATCGCCCTCAGCCCCGGTGGCGACGCGACGATGCTGCCGCCCGGCGGTGAAATCGCCGAGACGCAGGGCGCGCAGGACCTGATGGGGCTGATGGGCCAGTTCATCAATCGCAGCGGGACGAGCAGCAGCGGGAGCAGCGGCACGGCATCGGGCGGCAGCACCAGCAGCGCGACGGCCCCGGCCAAGTGATCGCCCTCATCGCGGCGGCGGCAGTGGCAGCGGCGACTCCGCCGGCCCCGCGCCCCGCGCCCCCCGCCCCGCCGGCCGGCGCGGGTGCGCACAAGGACGAGGCGCTGACGCCGATGGCGGAGCGCGTCGTCCGCCTCGCCGCGCTCAACAAGCGCACCGGCCTGACGCAGGAGTTCACCGCCCACCCCGGCGACACGCTCCGCTTCGCGACGCTGACGGTCCGCGTCCGCGCGTGCGAGACGACGCCCCCGTGGGAGGCGCGGCAGACCGCGGCTTACCTGCAGGTCGACGACACACCGGTCGAGGTGCGGACGGCGGCACGGCGGACGCGCCGCGTCTTCTCCGGCTGGATGTTCGCCGAGAGCCCCTCGCTCAATCCGCTCGAGCACCCGCTCTACGACGTCTGGGTCAGGAGCTGCACGATGCGCTTTCCCGAGACCGGGCCCGACACGGTCGTCGCCGGCCGGGTGCCCCAGTCGCCGCCCAGGGGATCCCAGTCGAAGGCGGCGAAGTCGGCCGATGCCGCCAACGCGGCGGCGAGCAAGCGCTTGTAGCGCGCGCGCGACACCTCGACCGTGCCGAACGTCGCCAGATGCTCGGTGAGGAACTGGGTGTCGAGCAGGCGGAACCCCCCGACCCGCAGCCGCGCGACGAGCGCCGCCAGCGCGCACTTGGATGCGTCGGTGACGCGGGTGAACATGCTCTCGCCGAAGAACGCCGCCCCGAGCTTGACGCCGTACAGCCCGCCGACCAGCTCATTCCCCTGCCAGCACTCGACCGAGTGGGCGTTGCCGCGGGCGTGGAGCGCCCGGTAGGCGTCGATGATCGTCGCGTTGATCCAAGTCTCGGGCCGGTCGGCGCGTGCCTCGGCGCAGCCGGCCATGACCCGGTCAAAGGCGCGGTCGGCGGTCAGCGCGAACTTCTCGGCGCGGAGCGTGCGCGCGAGCCGGCGCGGCAGGTGGAACCCGTCCAGCGGCAGCACCCCGCGGCGCTGCGGCTCGACCCAGAAGACGTCGGTCGTCGCCGCGCTGTCGGCCATCGGGAAGACGCCGAGGGCATAGGCGCGCAGCAGCATCTCGGGGTCGAGCTTCCCCGTCACGCCGCCCCGGCCCAGACCGGCGGCCGGCGGCGGTGCCAGTCGATCTCGCGCTCGAGCGCATAGGCGAGCTCGAGCAGCCGCCGCTCGGCTCCGGCGGGCGCGGTGAACTGCAGGCCGACCGGCAATCCGCCGTGCATCCCGACCGGCAGGGCGATGGCGCAGGCGCCCGCGGCGTTCTCGACCGGGGTATAGGCGACGTAGCGCGTCAGCCGCGGTGCCAGGTCGGCATAGCTGGCGGTGCCGGGCAGCGAACCGATCGGCAGCGGCAGCGAGGCGAGCACCGGGGTCAGGAGGACGTCGTAGGCGTCGAACTGCGCCGCATACTGCCGCTCGAGAAGCTGCAGCGTGGCGACCGCCCGGGCCCGCGCCTCGGCCGAGACCCGTGCCCCCGCCGCGGCCCAGCTGAGGGTCAGCGGCTCGACCTCGGCCCGCCCTGGCGGATGGCCGAGCGCGTCGGCGGCGGCCTTGACCCGCGCCGCCGCGCTGACGCTCCACAGCGTCTCGAACGCCGCCGCTACCGCCACCCCGTCGAACGCCGGCCGCGCCTCGACCAGGCGATGACCGTGCTTGGCGAGCCGGTGCGCGGTCGCCGCGAACACCGCCGCGACTTCGGGGTCGGGCTCGCCACCGGTCGCCGAGGCGCGGGCAAGCCCGATCCGCAGGCGCTGCCCCGACGGCCCGGTGACCAGCCCGACCGGCGCATAGGGCGCGTCGGGGTCGGTCCGCTCCATCGCCGCGAACCACGCGGCAGTGTCGCGCACCGTGCGGCTGAGGCAGCCCTGCACGCCGAAGTCGGTGACGGCGCGGCCGGTGTCGCCGATCATCCGCGCGCGGCTCGGCTTCAGCCCGACGAGGCCGCAGCACGACGCGGGGATGCGGATCGAGCCGCCGCCGTCGTTGCCGTGGGCGACGGCGACGACGCCCGCCGCCACCGCCGCCGCCGAGCCGCCGCTCGACCCGCCCGCCGAGCGGTCGAGCCGCCACGGATTGCGCGTCGGCCCGGTGAGCAGGCTTTCGGTCGTCGGCAGCAGGCCGAACTCGGGCAGGTTCGAGCGGCCGATCGACACCAGCCCGGCGCGGGCGATCGCCGCTGCGGCCTGGCTGTCGGCAACGCCGACGCGGCCGCGGAACGCACGGCTGCCGGCGGTCCACGGCAGGCCGGCCTGCTCGATATTGTCCTTGATCAGCGTCGGGATGCCGGCCAGTGGCCCGCTCGGCCCCGGCGTCGCCCCGGCGATCAGGCGTGCACGGTCGAAGTTGGTGTGGCTGACGGCGTTGATCAGCCCGTCAACCCGCTCGAGCCGGGCGATCGCCGCCTCGACCAAGGCGGCGGGCGTCGTCTTTTCGCGGTCGAGCGCGCTTGCCGCCGACACGGCGTCGCGGGGTGGGCGACGGCGGGCATCGACGCCCGTCAACGGCGCGAGTGTGGCGAGCGCGGCGCCGGCCTGCAGGAAAGTCCGCCGTGTCGGCACCCGCGCATTCCTCTATCGTTGGGGCGTGCCTGTTCTGCCCCTGATACGAAAGCGATTCAACGATGCCGAGCCAGTTGTTCACCCCCATCGATCTCGGCGGCGTGCGCCTGCCGAACCGCATCGTAATCGCCCCGATGTGCCAATATTCGGCCGACGACGGCTCGGCGACCGACTGGCATAGCGTCCACCTCGGCGGCCTCGCACTGTCGGGTGCCGGGCTGCTGATCGTCGAGGCGACCGCCGTCACCCCCGAGGGGCGGATCACCGCCGCCGACCTCGGCCTGTGGTCGGAGGCCAACGAGGCGGCGCTGGCGAGGGTCGTGACGACGATCCGCCGCTGGTCGCCGATCCGGCTCGGCATCCAGCTCGCGCACGCCGGGCGCAAGGCCTCGACGCAGGTGCCCTGGGCGGGCGGAAAGCAGATTGCGCCCGGCGACCCCGGTGGCTGGCAGACGGAGGCACCGTCGCCGCTGCCGTTCACGCCCGGCGACGTACCGCCGACCGAGCTCGACGCAGGCGCGCTCGACCGCCTCTGCGCGGCGTTCGCCGCGGCCGCTGCCCGGGCCGCCCGGCTGGGCTTCGACCTCATCGAGCTGCACGGCGCGCACGGCTATCTGCTGCACGAGTTCCTCTCGCCGCTGTCGAACCGGCGTACCGACGACTATGGCGGGACGCTCGAAAACCGGCTCCGCTTCCCGCTGCGCGTGTTCGACGCCGTGCGCGCGGCCGTTCCCGCCGACCGGCCGGTCGGCTACCGCGTCTCGGCAACCGACTGGATCGACGGCGGCTGGGACCTTGACGGCACCATCGCCTTCGCCCGCGCGCTGGCGGCGCGCGGCTGCAGCTTCATCGACGTCTCGAGCGGCGGCCTCGCGCCCGAGCAGAAGATCGCCGCCGGTCCTGGCTACCAGGTCCCGTTCGCCCGCGCCGTCCGCGCAGCGCTGGCGGGAGCGATGCCGGTCATCGCCGTCGGCCTGATCACCGAGCCCGACCACGCCGAGGCGATCGTCGCCACCGGCGATGCGGACGCCGTCGCGCTCGCCCGTGGCATGCTTTTCGATCCGCGCTGGCCGTGGCACGCCGCCGCCCGGCTCGGCGCGACGGTCCACGCCCCCGACCAGTACAAGCGGTCGCAGCCGACCCGCTTCCGGCATCTGTTCGACGGCTGAGCGGCTACCGCGCCCGCTGCACGGTGACGATCTTCACCGGCTTGGCCAGCAGCTGGCCGCGCATCGCCCCCTCGCCGCCGGGGCCGGTGGGGGAGAGAAGGATATGCCGCACCACGTCCATGCCGGCGGCAACCTGACCGAAGACGGCGTAGCCGGCATTGTCGCCCGCCTCCTGCGCATGGGCGTCGAGCGACGACAGCGGTCCGGTGGTGATGAAGAAGTCGCCGCGTGCCGTGCCGGGTGCGGCGCGCGCCATCGAGATCGTGCCTTCGCCGTGGGCAAGTCCGGTCTTGGTCGTCGGCTCGTGGGCGATCGGTGGCAGGCTGCGCTTGGGGTCGCCGCGCGTTCCGCCCTGGACGAGACCGAGGCCGGTCGGCTTGTCGACGACATCGGCGCGGTAGAAGGTCGTGCCGTCCAACCGGTGCTGGTCGACGTACTTCAGGAAATTGGCCGTGGTCAGCGGCGCGTGGGCGCGGTCGAGGTCGATCAGGATCGTGCCGGCGGACGTCACCATGCGGACGCGGACCTGCCCCGGCCCCGGCGCTGGCACGACGTCGGAAGCGGGCTTAGCGGCGGCGGTCGCTGCGGCAGGTGACGGCGGGGCCGGAGCGACCGGCGGCGGCGTCACGGCAGGCGGGGGAGCGGGCGCAGCCGGAGTCGGGCTCACCGCCGGACTGGCCGGGCTCGCGGGCGCGGCGGCCGCGGGCGGCGTCGCCGCAGGGGCCGGCACCGGGTTGGCGGC
Source organism: uncultured Alphaproteobacteria bacterium (assembly GCA_963846485.1). GTDB lineage: Bacteria > Pseudomonadota > Alphaproteobacteria > Sphingomonadales > Sphingomonadaceae > Polymorphobacter_B. The sequence continues at coordinate 474,408 of CAWJWB010000008.1, forward strand.
AGGCGACGACACCTGCGCGGCGGCCAACGCGAGGGACACGAACATCGTCAGCACGGCAGGCCTCCTTTCGCTCCGGCGTCCGGCGCTACCCCGCCCGCGCCGCCAGCCAGCGTTCGAGCCACTTGATCGAATAGTCGCCGGCGATGAACTCGGGGTCGTCGAGCAGCGCCTGGTGCAGGGGGATCGTCGTCTTGACCCCGGTGATGACATACTCCTCGAGCGCGCGCTTCAGGCGCAGGCGGCACTGCTCGCGGTCGTCGCCAAAGACGATCAGCTTGGCGATCAGGCTGTCGTAGTGCGGCGGGATACGGTAGCCGGTGTAGAGCGCCGAATCGACGCGCACGCCGGGACCGCCCGGCGCGTGATAGTCGATGACCTTGCCGGGCGAGGGCGCGAACGTCGCGGGGTCCTCGGCGTTGATCCGACATTCGATGGCGTGGCCGGCGAAGCGCACCTGGTCTTGGCGGACCGACAGCGGCAAGCCGGAAGCGATGCGGATCTGCTCGCGGACCAGGTCGAGGCCGGTGATCGCCTCGGTCACCGGATGCTCGACCTGCAGCCGGGTGTTCATCTCGATGAAGTAGAATTTCCCGTCCTCGTAGAGGAACTCCATCGTGCCGGCGCCGCGGTACTTGAGCTTGGCCACCGCCGCGCGGACGACCTCGCCCATCTCGGCCCGCTGCGCCGGGGTCAGCGCCGGGGAGGGGGCCTCCTCGAGCACCTTCTGGTGGCGGCGCTGGAGCGAGCAGTCGCGCTCGCCGAGGTGGATCGCCCCGCCCTGCCCGTCGCCGAAGACCTGGAACTCGATATGGCGCGGTTCGGACAGGTATTTCTCGAGGTAGACCGTGTCGTCGCCGAACGCCGACTTGGCCTCGGCCTTGGCCTGCGCCATCAGCGGCCCGAGCGACGCCTCGTCGGGCACGACCTTCATGCCGCGGCCGCCGCCCCCGCTCGCCGCCTTGACCAGTACGGGATAGCCGATGCCCGCTGCGACCTTGGCCGCCTCCGCGACGCTCGCCACCGCCCCGTCGGAACCCGGCACCAGCGGCAGGCCGATGGCGGCGGCGGTGCGCTTGGCCTCGACCTTGTCGCCCATGGTGCGGATATGTTCGGGATCGGGGCCGATCCAGACGATCTTGTGCTCCTCGACGATGTCGGCGAAGCGCGCGTTCTCGCTCAGGAAACCGTAGCCCGGGTGGATCGCGTCGGCCTGGGCGATCTCGGCGGCGGAAATGATGTTGGGGATGTTGAGGTAGCTGTCGGTCGCGCGACGGCGGCCCGATGCAGATCGCCTCGTCGGCCAGGCGGACGTGCATCGCATCGGCGTCGGCGGTCGAGTGCACCGCCACCGTCTTGATGCCCATGTCGTGCGCGGCGCGGTGGACGCGGAGCGCGATCTCGCCGCGGTTGGCGATGAGGATCTTGTGGATCATGCCGCCGCGATCACTCGATCACGATCAGCGGCTCGTCGTATTCGACCGGCTGCTCGTTGGTGACGAGCACGCGGGCGACGGTGCCCGCCTTGGGCGCGGTGATCGGGTTCATCACCTTCATCGCTTCGATGATGAGCAGCGTTGCCCCCGCCTTGACGGTCTGGCCAACGGTCACGAACGGCGGGCTGGCGGGGTCGGGAGTCAGATAGGCGGTGCCGACGATCGGCGAGCGGACGAGGCCCGGATGCTGACGGACGTCGTCGCCTGACGCTGCCGCCGGTGCCCCCGTGGGGGCAGTCGGGGCGGCCGGTGCTGCCGGCGCAGCGGGGGCCGCCGGGGCGGCATAGACCGCGGCGGCAGCGGCCGCCTTGCGCGCGACGCGGACCTTGCGCTCGCCGTCCTGGACCTCGATCTCGGTCAGCCCGGTGGCGTCGAGCAGCTCGGCCAGCTCGCGCACCAGCCTCGTGTCGACCTGCATCGGTCCGGCGTCGCTCATGCTCACCCCTTGGATTGCCCGGGTCCCTACCTGTCAGAACGTCGCGGCGGCGTCCAGCGCCAGCGCGTAGCCGAGCGCGCCCAGCCCCGCGATCGTCGCCCGCGCGACCGGCGCGATGAAGCTCGTATGCCGGAAAGGCTCGCGGGCGTGCGGGTTCGACAGGTGCACCTCGATTACCGGCACTGCGATGCCCCTGACCGCGTCGTGGAGCGCGACCGACGTGTGCGTCAGCCCGCCGGGGTTGAGGATGACGGCCCTCGCCCCCCGGCTCGCCGCCTCGTGCAGCCAGTCGATCAGATGCCCCTCATGGTTCGACTGACGCAGGTCGACCGTCAGCCCGAGCCCCTTCGCCCGGTCGTCGAGCATGGCGGCGATGTCGTCGAGCGTGTCGCGCCCGTAGACCTCGGGCTCGCGGGTGCCGAGCAGGTTGAGATTGGGGCCGTTGAGGACATAGACGAGGCCGGACATGGGGCGGTTATAGCAGCGGCGGGCGCGGCGTCGAACGGTTCCTCCCCGGAACGGGGAGGGGGGACCATCCGCCTTCTTCAGGCGAATGGTGGAGGGGCAGCCGCGAGGGCGCGTCTTCGAAACCAGCGGCGAGGGGCTGGAGCCTCGGCGGCTGCGGCAAGGGGGCCGAGGTTCCCGCGGCTGCCTCTCTACCACGCCGCTGAAGAAGCGGCTCGGTCCCCCTCCCCGTGCCGGGGAGGATCAAGGACGTCCTCGCCACCCGCTCTCTCGATCACCCCCCGGCGCTTCGCCCGTGGCATCGCCGCGGCGACGAGCCTATATCGCCGCCATGCTCACCCTGACATTGAACGGCGACCCGCGCCGCGTCGCTCCCGGCACGACCATCGCCGCGCTCCTCGCCGACCTCGAGCTCGACGCGGCCAAGGTCGCAGTCGAGCGGAACCGCGTCATCGTCCCGCGCTCGACCTTCGCCAGCCAGGCGCTCGCCGAGGGCGACGCGCTCGAGGTCGTCCACTTCGTCGGCGGCGGCGACGCGCCGCCGCCCGCGCCGGCGGACAGTTGGGCTGTGGCAGGGCGCACCTTCACCTCGCGGCTAATCGTCGGCACGGGCAAGTACAAGGACTTCGCTACCAACGCCGCCGCCGTCGCCGCGTCGGGGGCGGAGATCGTCACCGTCGCCGTCCGCCGGGTCAACGTCATGGACCGAGGCAAGCCGATGCTGACCGACTTCATCGATCCGAAGAAAGTGACCTACCTGCCCAACACGGCCGGCTGCTTCACCGCCGACGACGCCGTCCGCACGCTGCGCCTGGCGCGCGAGGCGGGCGGGTGGAACCTAGTCAAGCTCGAGGTGCTGGGCGAAGCGCGAACGCTCTACCCTGACATGGCGGCGACACTCGAGGCGACGAAGGAGCTCGTCCGCGACGGCTTCGACGTCATGGTCTACTGCGCCGACGATCCGATCGCGGCCAAGCGGCTGGAGGATTTGGGCGCGTGCGCGATCATGCCGCTGGGCGCGCCGATCGGCAGCGGGCTTGGGCTGCAGAACCCGGTCATGATCCGCCTGATCGTCGAGGGGGCCAAGGTGCCGGTGCTGGTCGACGCCGGCGTCGGTACGGCGTCGGACGCGGCGCAAGCGATGGAGCTCGGCTGCGACGGCGTCCTGATGAACACGGCGATCGCCGAGGCCAAGGACCCGGTGGCGATGGCCCGCGCGATGAAGCTGGCGGTCGAGGCCGGGCGGCTCGCATACGGTGCCGGGCGGATGGCCCGGCGGATGTATGCGGACCCGTCGAGCCCGCTGGCGGGGTTGATCTGACGCCCGCGCCGTGCGCGGATGACCTTGGGAGACCGACGATGCGCTTCACCGGCAAGACCGTCCTGATCACCGGCGCGGGGAGCGGCATCGGCGCCGCCACCGCGCGCCGCTTTGCATCCGAGGGCGCGAACGTCGTGCTCAACGGCCGCCGCACCGACAAACTTGCCGAGGTCGCCGGCGGGCTCGACCTGGCGCGAACCCTCGTCCACCCAGGCGATGCCGGCGTCGAGACCGAGGTCGAGGCGCTCGTCGCCGCCACGATCGAACGCTTCGGCGGCCTCGACGTGCTCGTCGCCAACGCCGGCACCTTCGCGGGGTCGCACGCGACCAAGACCTCGACCGACGACTGGCGCAAGGTCATGGCGACCAACCTCGACGGCGTCTTCTTCGCCGTCCGCGCGAGCCTGCCGCACCTGATCGCGAGGAAGGGAAATGTCGTCAGCGTCGCCTCGGTTTCGGGCCTCGGCGGGGACTGGGGGGCGGTCGCGTACAACGCATCGAAGGGCGGGGTCGTCAACCTGACGCGCGCGCTGGCGATGGACAACGGGCGCCACGGCGTCCGCGTCAACAGCGTCTGCCCAAGCCTGACGATCACCGAGATGACCGCGGGCATGACCGACAACGAGGCGCTGATGGCGAAATTCGCCGAGCGCATCCCGCTCGGCCGCGCAGCTACCGCCGACGAGGTCGCGAGCGTCATCGCGTTCCTGGCGAGCGACGACGCGGCGTTCGTCACGGGGGTGAACCTGCCGGTCGACGGCGGGGTCGGGGCGAGTAACGGGCAGCCGCGGTTCGCGTGAGCGCGGAGAAGCCGCCCTCTCGTCAAATCGCGGGCTAAGTTACCGCTTCTTGTTAGGTGATGGCGCCGTCGGTGGAACTGTCGCAAGCCGGTTTCCAGCCGCGGTCGGCAAAGCCGCCGCCCGCGTCAGACGGGTTCGGCGGGTTGTCGCCGCCGCCCCGCCGGCTGGGCACGACGCGAGTCCGTGAGTAGCGGGCGAACGGCGAAGAGCCGTTCGCCCGCTGATCATCGGCCCGTTACGCGCTGTAATACATATCGAACTCGACCGGGCTCGGCGTCATCTCCCAGCGCTGCACGTCGTGCATCTTCAGCTCGATGTAGCTGTCGATCTGGTCGTCGGTGAAGACGCCGCCCTTCGTGAAGACGGCGCGGCTCTTGTCGAGGCAGCCGAGCGCCTCGCGCAGGCTCGCGCACACCGTCGGCACCTTCTTCAACTCGCGCGGCGGCAGGTCGTACAGGTTCTTGTCCATCGGCTGGCCCGGGTGGATGCGGTTCTCGATGCCGTCGAGACCGGCCATCAGCAGCGCAGTATAGGCAAGGTACGGGTTCGCCATCGCGTCGGGGAAGCGGACCTCGACGCGCTTCGACTTGCCGCCGGTGCCGTAGGGAATGCGGCACGACGCCGAGCGGTTGCGGCTGCTGTACGCCAGCAGCACCGGCGCCTCGAACCCCGGCACCAGCCGCTTGTAGCTGTTGGTCGACGGGTTGGTGAAGGCGTTGACCGCCTTGGCGTGCCGGATGATGCCGCCGATGAAGTACAGCGCCGTCTCCGACAGCCCGGCATAGCCGTCGCCGGCGAACAGCGGCGTCTTGCCGTTCCAGATCGACATGTGCGTGTGCATGCCGCTGCCGTTGTCGTCCTTGATCGGCTTGGGCATGAACGTCGCCGTCTTGCCGTACGCGTGCGCGACCTGGTGGACGACGTACTTGTAGACCTGCATGCGGTCGGCGGTCTGGACCAGCGTACCGAAGGTCAGGCCGAGCTCGTGCTGCGCGGCGGCCACCTCGTGGTGGTGCTTGTCGCAGGGCAGGCCCATTTCCATCATGGTCGAGACCATCTCGGCGCGCAGGTCGACGGCGCTGTCGACGGGGGCGACGGGGAAATAGCCGCCCTTGACGCGCGGGCGGTGGCCCATGTTGCCTTCGTCGTAGCGGGTGCCGCTGTTGGTCGGCAGCTCGATGTCGTCGAGCTCATAGCTGCCGACGTTGTAGCCGATCTTGAAGCGAACATCGTCGAAGACGAAGAACTCGGCTTCCGGCCCGACATAGACGGTGTCGCCGATGCCGCTCGCCTTGAGGTACGCCTCGCCGCGCTTGGCCGTCGAGCGCGGGTCGCGGCCGTAGAGCTGCCCGGTCGACGGCTCGACGATGTCGCAGATCAGGATCAGCATCGGCGTCGCGCTGAACGGATCGATGTAGGTCGCGTCGAGGTCGGGCTGCAGGATCATGTCGCTTTCGTTGATCGCCTTCCAGCCGTCGATCGAGCTGCCGTCGAACATGAAGCCGTCGGACAGCATGTCCTCGTCGACGACGCTGGCGACCATCGTCAGGTGCTGCCACTTGCCCTTGGGGTCGGTGAAGCGGAGGTCGACCCACTCGATCTCCTTCTCCTTGATCGTCGCCAGGATGGAGGCTGCAGTCTCGGCCATGTCGGTAAATCCCTCGCGTCTGAACAGGTTAGATGGCGTCTGAATCGCGCTCGCCGGTGCGGATGCGGACCGCGGCGTCGACGGTGGTGACGAAAATCTTGCCGTCGCCGATGCGCCCGGTGCGCGCCGCGTTGGCGATCGCCTCGACGACGCGGTCGGCCTGGTCATCGTCGACGACGACCTCGAGCCTCACCTTGGGCAGGAAGTCGACGACATATTCGGCGCCGCGGTACAATTCCGTGTGGCCCTTCTGCCGGCCGAAGCCCTTGGCCTCGGTGACGGTGATGCCGCTGACGCCGACCTCGTGCAGCGCCTCCTTCACTTCGTCCAGCTTGAACGGCTTGATGACGGCTTCGACTTTTTTCACAGCGACCGGACCCCAGCTTGCAGGCCGAGCCTAGCACGGGTCGTGCCAGCCGGTGAACGGGCGATTTCGCAGGTGCGAAACGCGGTTGTTGCGGCGGCACCTGCCTATGTTGGCGGCAGCTGCCTTTCTTTGTCGCACTTTCCGGCGCGCGACGGCTTACACAGTCGTCGCATAGCCGCCGTCGACCGCGATGACGCTGCCGCAGACGAAGCCGCTCGCCTTCGACCCGAGATAGATCGCCAGCCCGCCCATGTCGTCGGCGTTGCCGATCCGCTTCATCGGCGTCTGGCGCACCGACTCCGCCGCCCATTCCTCGGGGATGGCGGCGGTCATCTTCGACGGGAAATAGCCGGGCGCGATGGCGTTGACGGCGATGTGGCGGGCAGCGAGGTTCTTCGCCATCATCCGCGTCAGGTGGAGGACGCCGGCCTTCGACGCGGCATAGCTGTACGTCTCGATGCCGCTGACGTGCATGCCGTCGATCGAGCCGATGTTGATGACACGGGCGAAGTCGTCGGCGGTGCCCGCCGCCTCGAGCAGCTTGACCAGCCGCTGGGTCAGGAAGAACACGCTCTTGACGTTCAGGTCCATGACCTTGTCCCAGCCGCTTTCGGGAAACTGGTCGAAGGTCGCGCCCCAGCTCGCGCCGGCGTTGTTGAACAGCACGTCGACCCGGCTCTCGCGCTTCTCGATCTCGGCGGCGAAACGGTCGATTTCGGCCATGTCGGCGAGATTGGCGGGGATCGAGATGCACTCGCCGACCTTCGCCAGCTCGGCCGCGAGCCCGTCGCAGACGGCGGCGTTGCGCGCGGTGATGTAGACCTTGGCGCCGTTCTCGACATAGGCGCGGGCGATCATCTCGCCGATGCCGCGGCTGCCGCCGGTGACGACGACGACCTTGCCGCGGACGCTGAACAGCTCTTCGATCTTCATGGGGGTACTCCTCAGATGGGTTCGCCGGCGGCGCGCGCCCGGTCGACGCGGCTGGCTTCCGCCGCGGGCAACAGGCGGATCGCGGCGAGCAGGCAGATCCAGACCAGCGGCGCCGTAAAGTAGGTCGCGACCAGCGCCCAGCGCAGGTCGCCGGTAACGTCGGAGATCAGGCCGACGAGGTACGGCCCGTTGCCCAGCCCGATCAGCGTCGTCCCCATGAAGAACATCGCCCCCGCGCTCCCGCGCATCCGCGGCAGGACGAGATCCTGCATCGTCGCCGTGATGCCGCCGAGCCACAGGGTGCCGATCATGACCACGAAGAAATAGGCGAGGTAGAACACGGTCAGGCTGCTCGTCGCATAGGCGTAGAGCGCGATCGGCACCGGCACGATCGTCGCGATCAGCGTCAGCTTGAGCCGCCCGGTCGGCGAGCGCCGCTTCCACGCGTCGCCGATGATGCCACCGAGCGAGGTGCCGATCAGCCCGCCGAGCGCCGCGCCGAGGCCGAGGCCGACGCCCGCGCCGCCCGGCGTCGCATGGAGGAAGCGGAAAGCGTAGATGTAGATCCACGCGCCGACCGCATAGCTGCCGAGCGAGATCAGCGTGCCCGCCGCCGTTACCAGCAGCATGGTCGGCGTCCGCCAGACGAGCGCGTACAGCGGCCGGTCACGGACCGACAGCGACTGCGACCAACTGAACACCCCGAAGACGCCGAGCGCCATCGCCGCCCACTGGATCGCGTTGGCGGTGATCGCAACGCCGCCGACGGTTGCCAGCACCTTGAGCTTCGCCGCCGGCACGAGGCTGTCGGTCCAGCGCGTGAGGATCACGGCGGCGGCCACGGCGGCGAGCATCGCCAGCAGGTTGGCGCGGACGGTCGCGCCGCCGGCACCGTCGCGGCGCAGCGTGGCGACGGTGAACGGCGGCAGGATCGTGCCCAGTTCGGCGAACATCTTGGCGAACGGGCGCGGCTCGCGCGGGCCCTTGGTCAAAAGGCCGTCGGCGAGGCCGCGCGGCGGCTCGCGCAGCGTCAGCACGATGGCGGCGAGGATCAGGCCGGGAATGCCGATGATGAGGAACGCCGCCTGCCACGACGCCAGCCCGAACGGCGCGCCGCCGGCGGCATAGGCGCGGTTCCAGCCGGCGACGACGACGCCGCTGATGAAGATGCTGAGGCCCGCGCCGATGTAGATGCCGCTCGAATAGACGGCGAGCGCGGTCGCCCGCTTCTCCTTGGGGAACCAGTCGCCGATCAGCGAATAGGCGGCGGGGCTCGCGCTCGCCTCGCCGACGCCGACGCCGACGCGAGCGGCGGCCAGCGCGCCGAAGCTGCTGGCGAAGCCCGACAGCGCCGTCATCCCCGACCAGATCGACAGGCCGAGCGCGATCGTCCAGGTCCGCACCCAGGTGTCGGCGAGCCGCCCGAGGGCGAGGCCGAACAGCCCATAGAACAGCGCGAAGACAGTGCCCGACAACAGGCCGATCTGGCCGTCGCTCAGCCCCAGGTCCTTCTGGATATACGGCCCGAGGATGGTCAGGATCGAGCGGTCGATGAAGTTGAAGACATAGACGAACATCAGGACGATGAGCACGTACCAGGCATAGCCGCCGCCCACGCGCTCGGTCCGCTCGCTCGCTGCTGGCACGCCCGTCTCCCCGCTCGCCGTCAGGTGCGGCGTTGTCCCGTGGCTAACAGGCGCCGCCTCCCGCGCAACCCTTATTCACCACGGAGAGCGCAGTGCGGCCACCCGGGGCGATCACGCCGCCGCGGCCGCTCCCCGCCGGCGGGTCGCGGTGCCGATCAGGCCGAAGCCCGCGACCATCAGCGCCCAGCTCGCCGGCTCGGGCACCGAACCGATGCCGGTGATGTGGGCCACCTCGCGGAAGATCGCCGCCTGGATCGGCGCGATGGGGTGGATGCCGTCGACCGAGAAATAGCCGCTGCAGTCGGCCGTCGCCGGCGGCGTCAGATGGTCGAAGCAGCCGTCCGACGGCAGATGCGTGAACGGCGCGACGCCGTATCGGGCCGGGTCGGCCGCAAGGCGCTGGAAGAAGTTGATGTAGCCGAAGCGCTCGAGCGTGGCGTTCGTCAGCCCCGGCTGGATGGTGTCGAGCCTGGCCTGAACCAGCATGTCGAGGGCCATGCCGGTCGCGTCGTTGTTGGGGATGCCGGTCACGAGAATGTGCGACGCGCCCGCCGCATCGAGCCCCTGTACCGTTGCCGTGAGGACATTAAGCAGTGCCGCCTCGTACGCCGGGACGAGCGCCGCCGGGAAGGACGGATTCTCGAGCGTGAAGACGTCGTTGCCGCCGAGATTGATGATGTAGAGCGCGTTCGGGTCGATCGTGTGGCCTGCGCTGTAGACCGCAACCTGCGCCGCGAGATCGGGCACCGGATCGCCGTTGGCGACGTAAGTCGCGCCGCCGAAGGCATAGTTGCTGCCCCCCGCGAGCGACGGCACCGCGTAGTGGCCGAACAGGCGCTGGCTCAGCAGGTCGGTGTAGTCGGGCCCGTTGGTGAAACGGCCGGGAAAATAGCCGCGCGAAGGATTATTGTAGACGTTGCTCGGCGCTGTGCCGCCGGTCGCAAGGTAGATGTTGCCCGCGTCGACCAGGCTGTCGCCGAACACGACGATCTGGTCGGGGTGGGTCGCAGCGGCAGCGGGTACGGCGGCCAGCGCGGTCGCAGCGAACAAGGCACGAAGCAGCATCGGCGAATCTCCCCAGTTTGGTCTTGTCCGGTGTTGTGCCGGAGGCGGGAGGCTTCGGCTAGTCCCTCCCGCGCGCGATCGTCACACCGTGATCGACGTACCGCGGTAAATCCGCGCGCGGTAGCGGCTGTCCTCGGCGTCGGGCAGCGGCGCACCGGCGAGCAGCACGGCGCGGGCGAAGCGCTTCACCTCCTCGAGATGCTCCTCGAGGTTGCGCGGCTCCTCGGAACGGACGCGCCGCGTCAGGTTGACCTGGTTGACCGGCACCTCGTGGACCAGCCGCTCGTTCTCGACCGCGACGGTCGCCGTGAAGGCGTGCAGCGTCGTCTTGATGAAGTTGGCGAGCGCGAAGGCGGGCCCGGCCTGGCCCTGCGCGACGTCGGGCGAGACGAGGACGAGCTGCGTATGGTCGATCAGCGACGCCTTGCGCGCGACGCGGAAGTGGTGCGTCAGGTTGCCCTCGACCAGCTCGGCAAAGGCCTCGGGCGTCAGCGCGTTGCCCGGCTCGAACAGGGTGTCGGGCAGGGCATCGAACGGCGTCGAGACGATCGTCGTCGGCGCGCCCCAGACGGTGCGGGCGGCGTCGAGGCAGGTTTCGATATCGTCCTCGCAGCGCTGGGTGACGATGTGGCCCGGCGGCAGGTCGGCGAGCTCGGCGGTGATCGCCGCCGCGCCCTCGGCCGTGCGGGTGATCAGCACGACCTTGGCGACGTGGCACTCCTCGACGAAGGCGCGCGCGGCCTCGGCGAGATAGTCGTGCAGATGCTCGCCGATCAGCCACACGGTGCGCCCGCGCATCTGGTCGAGCCGCTCCTGCTTGGGGCTGCCGAACAGCTCGCGTTCGGTTGTCGAGCGTTCGACGTTGAGCCCGCCCGACGGCATGAAGGTCTCGCCGCTGACGGCGCGGTCGGCGAGGAAGAACACGGTCGCCTGGGCGACGTCGTGCTCGGTCGGCATCTTGCCGAGGTGGAGCTGCGACAGCACGCCCTGGCCGACTTTGGCCGCTTCGCGCTGGATCGCCTCGCGCGGCAGGAACGGCACGTCGTCGGGCGGTGTCCGCAGCAGCCAGCCGTCGTCGGGCCGGCCCGCGAGCAGCGGTGCGTCGAGGTAATAGCCGCCGAGCCGCAGCCGCGCCGACAGCCGCGTTGCCATGCTCTCGGTCATCAGGAAGCGGCCCCAGGTGCAGTCGTCGGTGCCGGCGCGCGCCGCCTCCAGCGCCAGGTCGCGCAGCTCGCGCGGGTTCGCCGTGTCGTGCGCCATGCGGGCGATGTCGTTGCGCGCCAGCCGCGTCAGCACCGCCTCGACCCGGACCCCGCGGCGGATCGCCTTGACGGTCGCCGCGTGCACCGCGTTCAGCCGCTTGTTCTCGAGGATCAGCTTGCCCCGCCGGTCGAACAGCCCGGCCTTGCCGTCCTTGCCCGACAGGCGGTCGCCGTCGACCGGGCCCGGCGCGATGGCGTTGATCTGGATCTCCGGCCCCAGGAAGCGCCCCATCGCCTCGGCCATCGCCCGCTGCCCCGACTTCGACACGGCATAGTCGGCGCGGTTGGGGTAGGCGACCGCGAGGTACTTCTCGCCGCCGAAGTAGCTGGAAACGTTGAGGATATAGCCCGACCCTTGCGCCTTCATCAGCGGCACGACCATGTGCATCAGGGCGTAGTTCGAGATGAGATTGGCGTTCAGCGTATAGCGCCACGCCGCCGGGTCCATGTCGACGACCATCTCCTCGGCCCCCGAGACGCCGGCATTGTTGATCAGATAGTCGATCCGCCCGAACGCCTTCAGCGTCTCGTCGACCGCGCGGCGCAGGCTGGCGAGGTTGCCGACATCGACGCCGCTCAGCGTCCGCACCCGCCGCTCGACGCCCGAGAAGCCGACGTCCTCGAGCTCGCCGACGATCCGCGCGCGCATCGTCGCCAGCTCGCCCTCGCGCCGGGCGACGATCATCACCTTGGCGCCGGCGAGCGCGAGGAGCCGCGCAACCTGCCCGCCGATGCCGGCCGAGCCGCCGGTGATCAGCGCCACCTTGCCGAGGTGGAGCCCGGTGATGTTCTCGCTGAACCCGACCATCGCCCGCCGCGCGCCGGTCGCCTCGCCGATCGAGGGCGGCAGGTAGAGGTTGACCGAGCGGATCTTGCGTTCCTTCAGCAGCGTCCGCGCCGCCTGGCCGGCAGCGAACGGCAGGTTCTCGGCCTCGCTGTTGGTGAAGCGGACGATAGCGTTGCCCCATTCGAGCTGCCGCCGCCGGCCGTGGACGACGTCGACCTCGCTCTCGTCGCGCCAGACGCGGACCAGCTGCTCGACCATCGCCCGGTGGAAGTTGGCCCAGATGTTCGCCGCCCCGTCGCTGCCGTTGCCCATGAAGATGAAGCGCGGCTCGTGGACCAGCGCGTCGTGGCGCGACCAGTAGCGGCTGAGCGTGCGAGCGACCGCGATCGAGCCGACCAGCTCGCCGTCGACGAAGGCGTCGACGGCGGCGTCGTCGGCGTCGGCGAGCGTCCCCGTGAAGCGGCTCGCGCCGAACGCGGGCAGGATGATCGCGCCCGTCACTGGCAGGCAGGCGTCGGTGAAGGCGTCGAGCGTCGCGTCCATGACGTCGTGGTCGTCGCGCGGAAAATGGGCGACGCGCAGCCGCGCCGCGCCGGCGGCGAGCGCCTCGGCCGCGGCGACGTCGTCCGCCCGGTTGCAGCCGACCAGCACCTCGGCGCCGGCCTCGGCCTGGACGCGGGCGACCGCGACGGCCTCCTCGATGTCGCTGCCCGCGACGACGACGATGCCGAGCCCGGCGCCGTCGATCGAGCGCATCGTCGGCCGTTCGAGATAGGTCGAGCGGCTCTCCTTGCGCACGGTCATGCCGTGCGTCACTTCGAAGTCGTGGCCGTTGAATGCCGCGCTCTCGTCCGAGCCGAGGAAGACGCAGGTCATGGCGATGTCGCGCGGCGTCGGAAAGGTCTTGGCCCGCGGCGCGCCCTCGACCGAACGTTCGAAGCTCATCAGGTCGAAGAACTGCTTGGCCGTCGTGCCCTGATCGTCGCCGCGCATCGTGTCCATCGCGGCAAAGACGGTGCGGATGCGCTCGCTGGCAATCGGGCCGGGGAACAGCAGGTTGACGCGGATGCCGCGCGGCCCGAGCTCGAGGCTGAGCTCGCGCGACAGGGCGTTCAATGCCGCCTTGGGCACGGTGTAGGCGGTGCGGCCGTAATAATGCGTGCGGCTGAAGATCGTCGAGACGTTGATGATCGACGCCCCCTCGGCGAGCGCCGGCACGGCGGCGCGGATCATGTTCCAGGCAACGCCCAGGATGTTGCGCGCGGCGTCGCCGACCGTCTCGGTATCGGTACCGCCCGCCGCCTTCAGCTCGGCGAGGTCGGCAGCGGACAGCGGCAGGCGCTCGAGCGGCTGCTTCGGCCCGGCCGAGCCGGCGTTATTGACCAGGATGTCGATGCGGCCGTGGCGGGCGATGAGCTCGGCGATGCCGGCGCGGCACGACTGCGGATCGGCCCCGTCCATGACGACCGCACTGGCGCAGGCGGCGTCGGCCCCGGTATCGGCCAGCGCGGCGGCCATGGCAGCGTCGATCCGCGCCTGCGTCCGCCCGGTGAAGACGACCGTCGCCCCTTCGGCAAGATAGTGCCGCGCGATCTCGCCGCCGAGGTTTCCCGCGGCGCCGGTGACGAGGGCGACCTTGCCCGCCAGCCGCCCGGGGCGCGCGAGCGCGGCCACGGCGCTGTCGACGGGTTCGGCAGTGGCGTCGCTCAGCGTCTTCGTGGCCATTCTGCCCTCCTTCACCTGCCCTGACCGTGGCGGCGCACCTCAGCCGCCGGTCTCGCCCTTCGCCGCCCACGCCTCGAGCAGCGCGTCCTTGCCCCGAAGTCCCGGCTCGGGCAGCGCATGGTTGACGACGTAGGTCGCCCCCGTGTGCCGGTTGTCCCACATCGCCTGGTGCGCCTGCGGCAGCCCGTCCCACGGCACCATCGTCGGCTCGGTCACCTCGAGCAGCCCGGCGGCGATCATGTCGTTCATCCGGGTGACCTCGTAGGCGTTGCACAGATGCGTGCCGCGGATCTCGGCGGTCGGCATGACGATGCGCCGCTGCCGCGTCCACACCTGCGGCGCGTAGAAGCTGTAGCGTTTGTGGGCCATGTCCTCGGCATAGACGACGCGGCCGGTGAACGGCTTAACCAGCGCCGTCGTGACCCCGAGCGTATCCTGCCCCGCGCGCTCGAGCACCAGGTCGGGCGCCCCGCGCGGGTTGTCGGGCGAGCGGAGCAGGCGGCCGACCGCGGCCCCGAAGGGCTTCAGCGTCTTGTCCTGGAAGTCGCGGACCGCGGCGCGGAACACCTCGATGTCGGCCTTGGCGTCGGGCAGGCGCGGCATGGCATCCGGCCACGCGAAGTTCTTGCCCTCGCGCCGGGCGATGTCCTCGAGGCTGACGACGCCGGCGAGCGCGTCCTCGAAGCCGAGGCTCTGGATGAACTCGCGCTGGCCGTCGGTGGTCGTGACGACGACAGTGCGCGCCTGGACCGTGCGCGCCGCCTCGATCATCTCCAGCCCAGTCTCGTCGGCGAGCGCGGTCGAGCGCGGCCCGTAGAACAGCAGCACCGCCTCGCCGGCACGCACCCGCGCCTTGCGTAGCGCCGCCTGCGGGGCGACGCTCCCGCCCTTGCCGACGAAGGTGAAGTGATAGCCCGACGACGCGCCGTAGAAGGCGACGACGCCGTCCTCCGCCAGCAGCTGGAAGGTTCGCGGGAAAGCGGTCTCGCCGGCGTGGCTGACGGCATAGTCGGCGAGCTTGCCGCCGTTCAGCCGGCGGTACTCGGCGAGGATCGGTTCGCCCGCGGCTTCCCAGCCGGCGACGTCGTCCTCGGGTACGGCGGTGAAGGCGCTGGCCCAGCGCGGATCGCGCCGGTCGATCGCGCCGACCGCGCCTTCGCCGACGACATAGGCCGCGCGCTCGGGCGACGAGACGAGCCCCGTCACCGCCAGCCCCGACCGCGCGCTCGTCCGCAGCGCGTCGTGGCCGGTACCGGTCGCCGCACCCTCGACGAAGATCGTCCGCCCCGGCGCAATGTCGAGCGTGGTGAACAGCGCCCGGAACACCGTGCCGAGGTTGAGGATGTACGACCCCGCCTGCTCGAGCGTCAGGTCGCCGGGCACGGGGTGGAGCTGCGGCGCCTGGACGGTCAGGAACTGGGCGTGGCTGCCGGTCGGCGTCTCGTAGCCCTGGATGGCGAAGTCGGCGAACATCGGGTCGCGCCCGACCAGCGGCGACAGGAGGTCGTTGGTCCCCGAATAGACCGCGACGAGGTCGCCGACCTTGAGCCGCCCTTCGGCCCGCGCCACCGAGCCCAGCGCCGCGACGAGCCCGACCCCGCCCGAGCCGGTCGTCTGGTAATCGTTCTCGTGCCCGTCGAACGGCGACCGGGAATGCCGGTCAACGCCCAGATGTCGTTGAAGTTGACCTCGCTGGTCAGCATGTAGACGAGCGCGTCATTGGGTTGGGGCCGGTCGACGGGAACGATGAGTTCACGCTCGTGCGTCGCGGGCGGGCCGAAGCCGGGCTCGCCGGTTTCCGGGCTGCGGGCGATGCCGAAGGCGTACTGCCACGCCGGCAGCGGGTCGACGCCGGGAAAGAAGGGCGCCCCGACCGGCAGCAGCTGCCGCGTCGCTTCGAGCACCGGGCCGCGGCCGAGGTCGTCGCCGTCGACGAACACGCCGTCGCGGCGAATGGGGAGCGGCGGCGCCTTCTTGTCGAGGAACTGGGTGATGCCGGCCTTGCCCCCCTGAGGATCGACGACGGCGGCGGCGAACGCCTCGCGCTCGGCCCGCAGGCCGGCGGTCATGCCCTGTGCAAGCCCGGTGCGAACCGCGTCGAGCGCGGCCTGGCATGCCGCGCCGCGCCCGGCCCACGCGCTCTGCCGGACGATGCGCTGGATGTGCCCGTCCGGGAGCAGGGCGGCCGTGTCGGCCGCGACCGCCTCCTCGCGCCCGGCGACCAGCTCGGCCTGACGCGCGACGGCTGCGCCGAGCAGGTCCGCGTCGGCTGCGCCGAGGTGCGCACGGATCAGGGCGTGCGCCTCCTCGAGCGCGCTGCCGCTGTCGCCGGCGACCGCATCGACCAGCCCGATGCGTGCCGCCTCGTCGGCGTCGATGCTCCGCCCGCCGAGGATCAGGTCGAGCGCGTCGCGGACGCCCTCGGTCCCGTTCGCCCGCGCCAGCAGCCGCGGCAGCCGCTGCGTGCCGCCGTACCCCGGGATCAACCGCAGCCGGATCTCCGGCTGGCCGAAGCGCGCGGTCGGCTCGGCGATGCGGTAGTGGCAGGCCAGCGCGAACTCCATGCCGCCGCCGAGCGCGACGCCCTGGATCGCGGCGATGCAGGGTTTCGCCATCGCTTCGATCTTGTTGAACGCGAGCTGGGCGTTGTTGGGCAGGACGCGCGCTTCCTCGACGGTGTGAATCTCGTCGAGGAACTGGCGGATGTCGGCGCCGGCGACGAAGCTCGCCGTGCCGTCGCCGGTGAACACCACCGCCACCACGTCGTCGCGCCGCGACGAGGTGGTCGACGACGATGTTGAGCTCATCGAGCGCGCGTTCGTTGAGCGCGTTGACCGGCGGGTTGGTGACGAACACCGTCGCCACCTTCTTGCCCGGCGCGACCGTATTGTACTGGATGCGGAAGTAGCGGTAGCGCTCGAACAGCTGCTGCTCCTCCGACAGCTTCTGCTTGCGCTGCCAGCTGTCGATCGCGGTCTTGAGCGCGGTCAGGCTGGCGGGGTTGCGGAGCGTCGAGACGTCGCCGAGATCGCCGCCTTCGACCAGCGCGCGGACCATGCGGCGGACGTATTTGCCGCTCCGCGTCTCGGGGAATTCGGCGACCTCGATGAAGTCCTGCGGCACGGCGACCGCGCCCTTCTCGGTGCGGACGAGGTCGGTCAGGCGGCGGCGGTCGTCCTGGGAGAGCTTGCGGCCGGGTGCGGGGACGACGAAGGCGAGCGGGGTCAGCCCCTTCTCGCGGTGCGGCGCGCCGACGACGAGGACGTTGCCGACCGGCGAATCGGGGTCGAGGGCCTTGTCGCGCAGGATCGCGCCCTCGATCTCCTCGGTCCCCATGCGGTGGCCGGAGACGTTGATGACGTCGTCCGAGCGGCCGTGGAGCGAGAAGCTGCCGTCCGCGTGGCGCACGGCGAAGTCGCCCTGCGTATAGGCCCAGGTGCCGGCCCAGCGCGTCCAGTAGCCGCCCACCCAGCGCGCGGCGTCGCCCTTCCAGCCGCCGACGACCACGCCGTTCTCGACGGCAAAGCCGGTGCCGCTCCACACCGTGCGGGCGAGGTAGGGATAGGGCGCGGCGATGACGATCTCGCCCTTCTCGCCGGGTCCGGCACGGCGGTGGGGCACACCGCCGGCGGTGTCGCGCGCAAAGACGATGCCCTCGCCGCGACCGCCGGCCTCGTCCTCGACCCAGACGTCGCCGACGATCCACGGCAGCGGGTAGGTGTGCGCGTCCGCCTTCAGCGGGAAGTCGGCGTTGCCGTAGAAGTGCGTCCACGCGATGCCGCCATGCTCGGTTGCCCAGTAGCTGTTGATGTACTGCGGCGTGACGTGCGCCATGCCGAAGGCCTGCACGGCGGGGCTCGTCGGCTCGGCGCAGAAGGTCGCGACGCGCAGGCCCGACAGGTCGTAGCGGCGGATGTCGGCGAGGTTCTGCGCGTCGGACATGACGAACTTGAGGAAGGTGACGCCGGCCTTGAAGATCGTCACGCCGTGGCGCTCGATCGACGCGGCGAAGCGCCCCGCGTGCGGGAAGACCGGCGCGCCCTCGCACATGACGGTGGTGACGCGCGAGGTCAGCGCGGCCGAGAACATATAGCTCTGCCCGGTGATCCAGCCGGGGTCGGCGACGACGTACATGACGTCGCCGGGGCGCGCGTCGAAGGCGACGGGCATCGTCGCGGCGACGCCGGCGGTGTAGCCGCCGTGCACGTGGACGACGCCCTTGGGCTTGCCCGTCGAGCCGCTGGTGTAGATGACGAACAGCGGGAATTCGGCGTCGACGGGGAGCGGCGGCACGAGGCTGCCACACGGCGCGGACGAACTCGGCGTCGGGGAGCGCCAGCAGCTCGGCCTCGCTCGCGACGCCGGCCGCCGCGCACAGTTTTGCGCCGGCGGCGTCGGTCAGGTCGTGACTCCAGACGTCGCGCTCGCTCCGCCAGACGATGTCGGGCAGGTGCGCGTGGCGGACGACGATGACGTGGTCGACGCGCGGCGGCGTCGCCACCAGCGCCTCGGCAACGGCGATGCGGATCCGCGCCGCCGCCGCCGCGTCGAGCCCGCTCTGGCTGAGCTCGGCCAGCGCCCGGCCGACGCCGCGCATGACGTCCGACCGCTCGACCGTGACCTCGCCGGCGAGTGTCGCGGCGACGGCGGCGTCGATGGCCGCGACCGTCCCGGCAGCGAGATCGAGGCTCGCCAGCCGCTCGCTGACGATGCGCTTGGCGGCGGCGACCGGCGTGTAGTTGTCGAGCGCGGGATCGGTGTAGGCGGTCTTGAACGGGAACACCTGCGCGTTGCGGTAGCCGCCGTCGGCGGTGACGACGACCCGCGCGCCGGCATCGTCGATGCGGTCGCTGAGCGTCTTGTCGGAGAAGCCGCCGAACACCGGCGTGTAGATGATGCCCAGCCGCTTGGCCGCTTCCGTCCAGTAGAGCTGCGCCGGGATCGACGGCATGTTGAGCGCGATGCGGTCGCCGGCCTTCAGCCCCAGGCCTTGCAGCGCCAGCGCGCACTTCGCCGTCTCGAGCAGCAGCTGCTTGCGGCTGACGCTGTAGCAGTCGACCGGGGCGCCGCGGCCGTCGTCGGCGGCCATGTCCCAGCGGTCGCCCTCGAAGATCAGCGCCGCCTCGGCCCCGTGCCCGGCGAGCACGTGAACGTCGACCTCGGCCATGCCGCCGTTGGTGCGGCCCCCGGCGAACCACTTGAAGAACGGCGGGTCGGAGGCGTCGAACGCCGTCGTCCACGGGGCGAAGTCGGGCGGCAGGTCGAGCGCGACCGCCGCGCCGGTGACTGCGTCCCAGCCTTCCCACCGCCCGTCGTTGACCCGGACCCATGCCCCGCTCGTGCCGATGGCGGCGACGAACCACGGGATGCGACGCGCCGCCGCGGCATGATAGGCGCCGGGATCGGCGAGAACGGCCGCCCGCGCGGCCTCCCAGTCGGCCGCGGTCCGCACCGGGTTCGCCGCGGCGTGCACGACCGTCATTGCCGGAACTGCGGCCTCGGTCACGGCACGGGCAACGGTCAAAGTCAACTTCCTAACGGTTCGTTTGTGTCGCGGCAGCCGCGTCCACAGCCAGATTGTTTCCGTGGCGGATGCTGCACGACGCCGCAGCAGGCGACAAGTGAAAAGGTCGCGACGCGCCGGCGGACGCGGCGCCGCTCCGCTCGTCCGGTCGCTACCGCCGCAACGTCGCTACCCGCTCGCCTGGAGCGCAAACTCCTGCCGCGGCACGTAGACCGCCGCGGCGCGCGTCAGCAGGCTCTCGTAGAGCGTGAAACCGGCGACGGTAAATTCCGCCGCCGCCGCCGGCGCGCCGAGGAAGCCGCCGAGGCTGCCCGCGTCGCGCCCGAGCCGGGCGAGCGTGATGTGCGGCACATAGGCGCGGGTGTCGGCGGGCACGCCGGCGCGAAGCAGCGCCTGGTCAACCTTGTGGTGGAGCGTGGTCAAGGCCGCCGCCGGCTCGACCCCGATCCACACCGCGTGCGGCCGGCCGCGGGTGGTGAAGGTGCCGAGGCGGCCGAGCCGCGCCGCGATCGGCGGATGACGGACTTCGCCCAGCGCCTCGGCGATGTCGTTCGCCTGGTGGCGGTCGACCTCGCCGATGAAGCGCAGCGTGCAGTGGAGCTGGCCGTCGTCCTGCCAGCGCGCCGCCGCCACCCCGCCCATCGCCGCGAGCAGCGCGCCCCGCACCTCCGGCGGGGGCCGCACCGCGACGAACAGCCGCATCACGGCGCGAGCAGCCGCTCGACCGCCGGGGCGATACCCCTGACGATCACGGCCACGCCCGCCTTCGTCGGATGCAGCCCGTCGCCGAGCTGCATTCCCGGAACGCCGACGACGCCGGCCATGAAGAACGGGTAGAGCGCCGCGCCGTGCGCCTTCGCCAGCGCCGGGTACATGGCGTTGAACTCGGTCGCATAGCTGCGGCCCAGGTTCGGCGAGGCGTACATGCCGGCGAGCAGCACGGGCACGTGGCGCCGGCCGAGCTCCGTCAGGATAGCGTCGAGATTGGCCTTCGCCGCCGCCACCGGCGCCCCACGGAGCATGTCGTTCGCGCCCAGTTCGACGATGGCGAGGTCGGGCTTGGCCTTGAGCCCCGCCAGCACCCAGTTCAGCCGCGCCCGCCCCTGCGCCGTCGTGTCGCCCGAGACGCCGGCGTTGTGGACGGTGACGTTCAGCCCCTTCGCCCGCAGCGCCGCCTCGAGCTGCGGCGCGAAGCCGTTGCCCGGCGGCAGCTGGTAGCCCGCGGTGAGCGAATCGCCGAACGCCAGCACCAGCCTCGCCGGGGCGGCGACCGCGGCCGTCGCGGTCATCGCCAGCGCCGCCGCGGCCAGGTGGTAAAGTCGCCGTGCGCCGCCATATCGTGCCCGCATCCGTCCGTTCTCCGGGAACCTCATGGCCGACCATATCGCCATCGCCGCGCGCGATGTCACCCTGCGCCTTGGCCGTGGCGACGCCGCCGTCGACGTGCTGCGCGGCGTCGACCTCGAGGTCGCGGCGGGCGAGCATCTGGCGATCCTCGGGCCGTCGGGGTCGGGCAAGTCGTCGCTGCTGGCAGTGCTCTCCGGGCTCGAGCGGGCGTCGGGCGGGTCGGTCGTCGTCGCCGGCGCGGACTTCGGCGCGCTCGACGAGGACGGGCTGGCGCGGGCGCGGCGCGGCCGCATCGGCATCGTCCTCCAGGCCTTCCACCTGATCCCGACGATGACCGCGCTCGAGAACGTCGCCGTCCCGCTGGAGCTTGCCGGGCGCGGCGGCGCGCGCGCGGCGGCCGCGGCCGAGCTGGCCAGCGTCGGCCTCGCCCATCGCCTCGGCCATTATCCGGCGCAGCTGTCGGGCGGCGAGCAGCAGCGCGTCGCCATCGCCCGGGCAACCGCCTGCCGGCCGCAGGTGCTGTTCGCCGACGAGCCGACCGGCAACCTCGACGCGGCGACGGGCGCGCAGATTGTCGACCTCCTCTTCGCCCAGGCGCGCGACAGCGGCGCGACGCTCGTGCTCATCACCCACGACACCGCGCTCGCCGGGCGCTGCGGGCGGGTCATCGAGATGCGCGACGGGCGGATCGTCCGGTGATCGCGCTGCGGCTCGCGCTGCGCGAACTGCGCGGCGGCCTGTCGGGGCTGCGCCTGCTGGCGATCTGCCTGGTGCTCGGCGTCGCGGCGTTGGCCGGCGTCGGCAGCCTGGCGAGCGCGATTGACCAAGGCATCGCCGACAACGGCCAGCGCCTGCTCGGCGGCGACCTCGCGGCGCAGCTGACGCAGCGCCGGGCGACGGCGGCCGAGCGCGCGGCGCTGGCGCGGCTCGGGACCGTGTCGGAGGTCGTCCGCCTGCGGGCGATGGCCGGGACCGGCGGCGAACGCGTGCTGGCGGAGGTGAAGGCAGTCGACGCCGCCTACCCGCTGTACGGCGCGCTGACGTTGGCTAACGGAGCCCGGCTGGCGCCCGGCAGCGTGGCGGTAGCACCGGCACTTGCAGCGCGGGCCGCGGGCGGCACGCTGACCGTCGGCGAGGCGAACCTGCGGGTCGCCGGCACCATCGCCAGCGAGCCCGACGCGACCGGCGACGGCTTCGGCTTCGGCCCGCGCGTGCTGATGCGCAGCGAGGACCTCGCCCGCACCGGCCTGCTCGCGCCCGGCAGCCTGTTCCGCGCCAGCTACCGCGTGCGGCTGCCGGCCGGCATCGCCCCCGCGGCGGCGGCGCGGGCGCTGAAGGCGGCGACGCCCGGCACGAGCTGGGCGATCACCGACCGCGGCAACAGCGCGCCCGGGACGCGCCAGTTCATCGACCGGCTCGGCCAGTTCCTGACGCTGGTCGGGCTGACCGCGCTGGTCGTCGCGGGCGTCGGCGTGGGGAACGGCGTCACCGCCTATCTCGCCGCCAAGTCGACGACGATCGCCGCGCTGAAGTCGATGGGCGCGGGGTCTGGCACGATCTTCGCCAGCTACGCCCTGCAGATCGGCCTCGTCGCGCTCGCGGCGGTCGTCGTCGGCGCGGCGCTGGGCGCGGCCGTACCCTGGGTCATCGTCGTCGCCGCCGGCGACGCCCTGCCGGTGCCGCCGACGCTCGCGCTCTACCCGCTGCCGCTGCTGACCGGCGCCGCCTACGGCCTGCTGATCGCCGCCGGGTTCGCGGTCGTGCCGCTGGTCCGGGCGCAGGCGCTGCCGGCCGCGCGGTTGCTGCGCGACACGGTCGAACGGCCCCGCTGGCCGGGCTGGGGTGCGGCGGCGCTCGTCGCGCTGGCGGCGGCGGGGGTGGCGGCGCTCGCCGTCGGCCAGTCCGACGACCCGCTGTTCGCCGCCGGCTTTCTCGCCGCGGCGCTCGGCCTGCTGGCGGTGCTGACGGCGCTGGCGGCGGCGATCGGCTGGACCGCGGCGCGGCTGCCCCGCCCGCGCGGCGTGCTGGCACGGCTGGCGCTGGCCAACCTCCACCGGCCCGGCGCGCTGACGCGGCAGCTGGTCGTCGCCCTCGGCCTCGGCCTGACGCTGTTCGCGACGCTGAGCACGATCGAGACCGACCTCGATCGCCAGCTGACCGATCAGGTGCCGGCGAAGGCGCCGACCTACTTCGCCATCGACATTCCGACCGACGGCCTCCCCGCCTTCACCCGCGCCGTCCCCGCCGGCGCGACGCTCAGGACCGTGCCGTCGCTGCGCGGGCCGGTGACGGCGGTCAACGGTGTGCCGGTCGCGAAGCTGCACGCGCCCGACAGCGCGTGGATCCTGCGCGGCGACCGCGGCCTCAGCTATGCGGCCACTTTTCCCGAGCACAATGTGCTGACCGCCGGGCACTGGTGGCCGGCCGACTATGCCGGGCCGCCGCTGGTGTCGATCGACCAGGACGCGGCCGAGGCGCTGCACCTGAAGATCGGCGACACGCTGACGATTTCGGTGCTGGGCGTCGACATCACGGCGCGCATCGCCAGCTTCCGCCGCATCGACTGGCGCAGCTTCGGCTTCAACTTCGCCATCCTGTTCGCGCCGGGCACGCTCGAGGGTGCGCCGCACAGCTGGATGGCGACGGTCGCGCTCCGCCCCGAGCAGGAGCGTCCCTTCGCCGCGCAGATCGCTCGCGACCTGCCGACGACGTCGCTGGTCCGCGTGCGCGACGTCATCGGCCAGGTGGCGGTGCTCTTCGCCCAGCTGTCGACCGCGGTGCGGGCAGCGGCGAGCGTCACCGTGGCGGCCGGGATCGCCGTGCTGATCGGCGCGCTCGCCGCCAGCCGGCGCGCGCGGACCTATGATGCCGTCGTGCTGAAGGTGCTCGGCGCGACCCGCGCGCAGGTGGCGGCGGCGACGCTGCTCGAATACGGGCTGCTGGCGCTGACCGTATCCGGCATCGCGCTGGCGCTCGGCACGGCGGCGGGGTGGTACGTCGTCACCCGCACGCTGACGCTCGCATGGACGCCGGCGTGGGGGCCGGTCGTCGCTACCGTCGGGATCGGCGCCGCGGTCACCGTGCTGCTCGGCCTTGCGGGGTCGTGGGCGGCCCTGTCGGCGCGACCGAACGCCGTCCTGCGGACGCTGTAAGGGGCGCTTGAATCGCCACCGGCAAAGGCCGATATTGCGCCTGTTGTCCCGGCGGCTTGTCGCCGGAGCAAATGGAGAAACCCATGGCCAATCAGTTCGATCGCCGCGCCGCCTTCGCCGCCGCGCCGGTCGCCGCGCCGGCGACGTTCGACGCCGGGCTGCGGAGCTACATGCTGTCCGTCTACAACTACATGGCGAGCGGCGTCCTGTTGACCGGCGTCGTCGCGCTCCTGTTCGCGCGGTCGGGGCTGGTCTATTCGCTGTTCGACGCGACCACCGGGCGCGCCTCGCTGCTCGGCTGGATCGCGATGCTGGCGCCGCTCGGCATCGTCCTGACGATGAGCTTCGGCATCAACCGCATGTCGGAGTTCAGCCTCAAGGCGCTGTTCTGGGGCTATGCGGCGATCATGGGCGTGTCGCTGTCGACGATCTTTCTGCGCTACAGCGGCAGCTCGATCGCGGCGACCTTCTTCGCCACCTCGGCCTCGTTCGCCGCGCTCAGCCTGTACGGCTACACGACGAAGCGCGACCTGTCGGGCATCGGCAAGTTCCTGCTGATGGGTCTCGTCGGGCTGATCGTTGCCTCGCTGATCAACGCCTTCTTCCCCAGCGCGGGCGGATCGCTGCTGATCTCGATCGTCGGCGTGCTGCTGTTCGCGGCGCTGACCGTCTATGACACGCAGAAGATCAAGGCGATGTACGACTATGTCGACGGCACCGACTTCCGCGGCAAGTCGATCGTCATGGGCGCGCTGACGCTGTACCTCGACTTCATCAACCTGTTCCTGTTCCTGCTCCGCTTCATGGGCGGCAACCGCAACTAGACCGGGTCGAGCGACCGAGACGAAGGCCCCGCGGGCGACCGCGGGGCCTTTTTCGTTGGCGGCTCAGGCCGCCGCCGCCTCGACCCAGTCGAGCCGGTCCTGACCGAACCACATCTCGCCGGCCACGAAGAAGCTCGGCGCGCCGAACACGCCGCGGGCGATGGCGGCGTCGGTCGTCGCCTTGAGCTGCGCCTTGACCTCGGCGCTGTCGGCACGGGCGAGCTCGGCATCGGCGTCGAACCCGGCGTTCGTCAGCAGCGCGCGGACCTCGGCCGGTTCGGCCATGTTGCGCGGATAGTGCCACATCGCGTCGAAGGCGAAGTCGACGAAGCGCAGGAAGCGCGCCTCGCCCTTCAGCGCCGTCGCGATCCGGAGCAGCGGCAGCGTGTTGAGCGGAAAATGCGGGTTCATCGCGAACGGCACGCCGTCGCGCGCGGCGAAGCGGGCGAGGTCGTCGCTCATCCATCGCCCCTTCGCCGCGACCGTGCCCGGGGGACGGTTGCCGGTCGCCTGCATGATGCCGCCGAGGAAGACGGGCACATGGTCGACCTCGGACCCGGTACGGGCGGCGACGCCCTTCAGCCGGCAATGGGCGAGGTAGCTCGCCGGCGAGACGAAATCGAACAGGAACTCGATTGCGTGCGCCATCAGAACTTCTCCGTCCAGGGTCTGAGGTCGAGCTCGTGGGTCCACGCGTCGCGCGGCTGGGCGTGGAGGAACCAGTAGGCGTCGGCGATGTGGTCGGGGGCGAGGATACCGTCGTGCGCGCGGGCGGCGTAGCGCTCGGGGAACCGGGTGCGGATGAAGTCGGTGTCGATCGCGCCGTCGACGACGACATGCGCGACGTGGAGGCCCTGCGGCCCGAGCTCGCGCGCCATCGCCTGCGCCAGCGCCCGCAGCGCGTGCTTGGCCCCGGCGAAGGCGGCGAACCCCGCTCCCCCGCGCAGGCTCGCGGTCGCCCCGGTGAACAGGATCGTGCCCTTGCCCCGCGGCAGCATGACCCGCGCCGCCTCGCGCCCGGTGAGGAAGCCGCCGAGCGCGGCCAGCTCCCAGATCTTGCGGTACTTGCGCGCCGTTTCCTCGAGGATCGGCGACGGGACGTTGGCGCCGACGTTGAACACGGCGACCGCGACCGGCCCGACCTCAGCCTCGACGCGGTCGAACAGGGCGATCATGGCGTCCTCGTCGCGCGCATCGGTCGCGATCCCCACCGCGCGGCCGCCCTCGGCCTCGATCGCCGCGACGAGCGGCGCGAGCGCCGCCGCCGTCCGCCGCACGACCACCGCCGTCAGCCCCTCGCGCGCGAAGCGGCGGGCGATCGCGCCGCCCGTCGCGTCGCCGGCACCGACGACGACGATCGCCGGATTCACCGCGGCAGCTCGAAGACCAGGCACGACGACGTGCCGTGCGCCAGCACCTTGCCCGCGGCGTCGCTCAACGTGCCGCGGACCGTCGCCACCCGCCGGCCGGCGCTGATCACCTCGCCGCGCGCCGTGACCTCGCCCGTCGCCGTCGTGATCGGGCGGACGTAGGTGATGTTGATGTCGATCGAGGTGAAGCCGCTCCCCGCAGGCAGCGTCGTGTGCACCGCGCAGCCCATCGCGCTGTCGAGCAGCGTCGCCGCGAAGCCGCCGTGGACCGTGCCGAGCGGGTTGTAGTGCTGCGGCCCGGGCAGGGCGGTGAACTCGACCGCGCCAGGGTCGGCGCGGCCGGCGCGCATGTTCATCAGCGCCGCGATGGGTGCCGCTGGCAGCCGGCCGTCGACCATCGCCCGCATCAGCTCGAGGCCCGACATCGTCGCCACCGCCTCGCGCGGCAGCGGGTCGTGCCGCGCCTCGCGGGCGAGGGCCTCGTGATCGCTCATGCCAATCCCCGCCAGCCGTCGTCGAGCGCGCCGCGCAGTGCCGTCACCCGCGCGTCGCCGAGCTTCGAAGTCACCGCCGCCTGCGCCGCCTCCCAGCCCGCGCGGGCCTCGCGCCGCCGCGCGGCCCCGGCGTCGGTCAGCCGCACCTGCCGCGCGCGGCCGTCGGCAGGGTCGCGCTCGACCGTCAGCAGCCCGGCGGCGGCCAGCGGCTTCAGCAGCCGCGAGCAGGTCGAGGCGTCGCTTGCCAGCCGCTCGGCCAGCCGGGCGACGCTCGTCCCCTCGCGGCGCAGGCTCGCCAGGATGCCGAACTGGCCGATCGTCAGGCCGTGCGGGGCGAGGGCGGCATCGTACAGCGCGGTCAGCCGCCGGCTGAGGCGGCGCGCGGCCATGGCGTGGCAGGGCGTGTCCATCGCCGCCGACGCTAGGATAGCTGCAATTGCAAGTAAAGCCGCTTCAGGGCAGGATGACGATCTTCCCCAGCTGCGTGCCCGCGGCCATCATCCGGTGCGCGTCGGCGACGCGGTCGAGCGGCAGCTCGGCGGCGATGTCGGCGACGAGCTTGCCCTCGGCGGCGAGCGCGAGGATCGCGGCGAGGTCGGCGCGGTAGAAGGCCGGGTGCGCGTCCTTCCACTGGGTGACGAGATAGCCGCGCAGGCCGGTGCCGGCCATGAACTGCGCCTGGGCGCTGCGCCGCGGCGAGGCGAGCATCGCCGCCGCGGCCTTCAGCGGGTTGAACCGCTCGCCGCCGAGCGCGCCCTGAAAGCCGAACAGCACCAGCGCGCCGCCGGGCCGCAGCGCTGCCTCGCTGACCCGCACGTTCGGGCCGCCGACGCCGTCGAACGCCGCGTCGACCCCGCCGCCCGAGGCCGCGCGGACCTGCGCGGCGACGTCGCCGGCGCGGTCGATCGGCGTCGCGCCGCGGTCGCGGACGAAGTCGAGCCGGCGCCCGCTGGCGACGCCGCAGGTGGCGATGCCGAAGTGGCGGCCGAGCGCGAGCAGGACCGACCCGACGCCGCCCGCCGCACCCCACACCAGCATCGTCTCGACCGACGGCTGCGCGACGCAGCGCGTCAGCATCTGCCACGCCGTCAGCCCGTTCAGCACCAGCGCCGCCGCCTGCACCGAGGACACGGCGTCGGGCACGGGCACGCAGTCGGCGGCGGGTACGGTAGCGAAGCGCGCGGCGCCGCCGGTCACGGTCAGCGCCGCGACGCGCGTGCCGGGCGCGATGCCCTCGCCGGCCACGACCCGCCCGACGACCTCGTAGCCTGGCGTGAACGGCAGGCCGACGCCGGGATAGACGCCCTTGCGCATGACCACGTCGGCGAAGGCGACGCCGGTCGCCTCGACCGCGACGAGCACCTCGCCGGCGCGCGGCACGGGCATGGCGGCGTCCTCGACCTTGACCTGTTCCGGCCCGCCCCGCGTGCGGACGATCGCGATCCGGTTGTCCATGCTTCCCTCCCCCTGCCGGCTGCCCGGCGCCGTGCTGCCGCCTGCCCGATGAAACCGTGCGGCGATGGCCAGGGCGCTGCCCCGGCCACGATGGTAGGACGGCGGCCGGGACGAGGGAAGCCGGTGTACGCCGCCGCTCTGCGGGCCTAGACTGGCGCGGGAGCGGAGCCGTGCGCCGTATCGCCCTTGTCTTTGCCGCGCTGATGCTGGCCGCTGCGGCACCCGGCCTGCAGCCGTTCGTCGCCGACCGGCCCGCGCCGCTCGCCGCCAATGCCGTGCTTGCCGAGCGGCTGCTCGGCCCGGCGGCCCGGGCCAAGCTGGCGGCGAGTTTCGCGGCCGCCGGCGCGGCGGTCGCCCCCTATCCCCTGCCCGGGCCCGAGCCGCTGGCGATCCATGTGCCGCCGGCGCCGCCGCCGCCTGCGGGCTATGGCCTGCTCGTTTTCGTGCCGCCGTGGGAGGACGCGCGCCTGCCCCCGGGCTGGGCGGCGGCGCTCGACCGCGCCGGGGTCGTCGCCGTCACTGCCGCGCGCTTCGGCAACGGGCAGGACGTCGAGCGGCGCCGCCTGCCGCTGGCGCTGACCGCCGCCGACGCCGTCCGGCGCGCCTACCCGATCGACCCGGCGCGGGTCTTCGTCGGCGGCTTTTCCGGCGGGTCGCGCGTCGCCTGGCTGCTCGCGACCGGCTGGCCCGACGTGTTCACCGGCGTGCTGCTCAATTCGGGCAGCGACGGGCTCGGCCACGGCGGCGTGGCGGTGCCGCCGCCGGCGCGATGGGCCCTTCTCGCGCGCAGCCGGATCGTCTTCGCCACCGGCCGCGACGACGCCGAGAACCTGGCGCGCGACGCCGAGACCCGCCGCTCGCTCGCCGACTGGTGCTTCGCCGCCGACGACCTGCCCGGCGTCGCCGGCGGCCATGCGGTGATCGACGGCCCGACGCTGGCGCGGGCGCTCAAGCTGCTCGACGCGCCGCCGAAGCCAGCCGACGCGCGCTGCGCCGCCCGGCGCGACGCGCGGGTCGCCGCGGCCGAGGCGCGGCTGCGGCAGCCCGACCTGCCCGACCGCGCCCGCGACGCGCTGTGGCACGACTACGGCGTCGGCGAGCCCGCGCCGTGAGGCGTCAGCCGAGCACCTCGTGGAGCATCGCCACCGTCCGCTTCCAGGCGAGGTCGGCGGCGTCCTTGTTGTAGCGCTCGGCCGAGGTGTCGTTGTTGAAGGCGTGGTTGACGCCCGGATAGACGAAGGCCTCGTACTTGACGTGCGCCGCCTTCAGCGCCGCCTCATAGGCCGGCACGCCGGCGTCGATCCGCTCGTCGAGCCCGGCGTAGTGGAGCAGCATCCGCGCCTTGATCGCCGGCACCAGCGCCGGCGGCGGCGTCGGGCCGTAGTAGGCGACGCCGGCGCGCAGCCGCTGGCCCGCGGCGCAGGCGACCAGGTTGACCATGCCCCCGCCCCAGCAGAAACCGACCGCGCCGACCCGCGCGTTGCCGCCCTTGAGGCTGGCGAGATAGTCGACCGTCGCCACCCCGTCGGCGACGGTTGCGTCGCGGCCGAGCTTGCCGATCATCTCGCGCGCCACGTCCTCGTTCGCCGGGGTGCCGCCGGCGGGCGACAGGAAATCGGGGGCGAGCACGATGAAGCCTTCAATCGCCAGCCGGCGGGCGACGTCGCGGATATGCTCGTTGAGGCCGCGGTTCTCGTGCACCAGCATGACCGTGCCGAGCGTCAGCTTGTCGCTGACCGCCGGCTTGACGAGATAGCCCGACAGGCGGTGGATGGTGCCGCCTGCCCAGGTCGCGGTCGAGGCGATGACGCGCTTATCGTCGGCGGCGACGATGCTCGCGGCCGCGGGCGAGGCGGCGATCAGCGGCAGGACGGCGGCGGCGGCGGCGCTGCTCCCGGCCAGCCTTGCGAGGCCCGCCATCAGCTCGCGGCGATCCATGCCGCCGGCTTCGTCGCCGTGGGTGAAGCGGTCGTAGAGGTCGATCATGGCCTGGGTGACGGGCGGACGGGTCATCGGGCAGGCTCCGGGACAAGGGCACGGCGGGCCCCTTATGCCCGGTTCGGCCGCGCCGCGATATGGCGGCGAACGTTGCAAACAGGTGACAGTGGTTAATCCGTTTCGCAGTGCACAATGGGCGGGCATTGCGCGGCAGGGCGTCGCGGGTCACAAATCGGTACGGAACGATCCGAAGGGTGCACCATGACGATCAAGGCGGTTCTGCTCGGCGGCGCGATGGCCGCGCTGTTCATCGACGGCGGCGCGGCAATGGCGCAGGAGGTGGCGGTCGGCCCGGCGGCGGCGGCGACGACGCCGCAGGTCGCGGCCGCCGACGAGATCATCGTCACCGGCAGCCGCATCCGCCAGAGCCCGCTCGACAACACCTCGCCGGTCGTCGTCGTCGACGCCGCGGCGATCCAGCAGACCGGCCTGTCGGCCATCGCCGACGTGCTCCAGCGCCTGCCGAGCGCCAGCGGCGGCCTCAATTCCAAGGTCAACAACAGCGGCAACATCGGCAACCCGCCCGACGGCGGCGGCGTCGGCGCCGGCTCGGCCGAGATCGACCTGCGCTATCTGGGCGCCAAGCGCACGCTGGTGCTGGTCGACGGCATCCGCTTCGTCCCCGGCGCGAGCGCGAGCGGCATCCCCTCGACCGTCGACCTCAACTCGATCCCGCTGAGCTCGATCGAGCGGATCGAGGTGCTGCAGTCGGGCCAGTCGCCGCTCTACGGGTCGGACGCGCTCGCCGGCGTCGTCAACATCATCACCAAGTCGGCGCAGGAGGGGCTGCGCGCGAGCGCCCAGTTCGGCACCTTCCGGCAGGGCGACGGCCACACCCAGGATTACGAGGCGAGCTACGGCATCAAGCTGCCGACGACCTCGATCGTCTTCGGCGGCACCTACGTGAAGCAGGAGGCGGTGCGCACGCGCGACCGCTCGACCTCGCAATACCCCAACCCGTTCCAGACGAGCTGCTCCGACCCGATCGGCGGCTGCTCGAGCGCGACGCTCAACGGTCGCTTCGTCTTCAACGAGGGCAATCCGGCGTTCCCGGGCGGCGGCAGCATCACGCTGCGCAACGCTCCGATCAATGGCAAGCCGGTCTACGACCCAACGCTCGCCACCGGCGACTTCAAGGCGTTCAGCTCGGCCGACCGCTTCAACTTCTCGCCGTACAACTATTTCCTGACGCCCTCGGAGCGCTACGGCGCGTGGGTCAGCATCAAGCAGGAGCTCGGCGACACCGTCAGCCTGCGCGTCAAGGCGGCGTACAACCGGCGCAACTCGCAGAACCAGGCGGCCTTCCTGCCGCTGTTCGTCGGCCCCGACGCCGGCAACGGCAACCTGCTCGACACGATCACGATCGACGCGACCAACCCGTACAACCCGTTCGGCACGCTGTCGGCCGGCGGCAACGGCACGCCCGCGACCTACTCGTTCATCGGCCGCCGCCTCGTCGAGGCCGGGCAGCGGACGTACACGCAGCACGTCGACACGATGGACGGGACGGCGACCCTCGACGGCTCGTTCCACGTCGGCGGCCACAAGTGGTTCTGGGACGTGAACGCCAGCTTCGGCCTCAACGACGCCCACCAGACCTTCACCGGCAACCTCAACGCGGCGAAGCTCGCCCAGGCGCTCGGGCCGGTGGCCAACTGCACCGCGCCGTGCGTGCCGTTCGACATCTTCGGCGGCGCGGGGTCGGTGACGCCGGCGATGCTCGCCTTCGTCGGCTTCACCGAGCAGGACAAGTCGAACCAGGAGCTGTTCGACTATACGGCGAACCTGTCGGGCGACCTCCTCGACCTGCCCGCCGGGCCGCTGGGCTTCGCCGTCGGCTACGAGCATCGCTACCAGTACGGCAGCTACGATCCCGATCCGGTGATCGTCGCCGGCCTGGGCGCCGACATCCCGTCGCAGCCGGCGCGCGGGCATTACGACACCAACGAGGTCTACGGCGAGCTCCGCGTGCCGATCCTCAAGGACGTGCCGTTCTTCAGCTCGCTCGAGGCCGACGGCGCGATCCGCTACGCCGACTATTCGACCGGCTTCAACAGCACGACCTATACCGGCACCGGCCTGTGGAAGCCCGTGCCCGACCTGCTGCTGCGCGGCAGCTACGCGACCGGCTTCCGCGCGCCGTCGATCGGCGAGCTGTACGGCGCCGCCAGCCGCGCCGACGCCCCGATCAACGACCCCTGCACCAACGTGCCCGGCTCGCCGTACCAGGCGTCGGCGACCGTCCGCGCCAACTGCACGGCGAACGGCGTGCCGGCGAACGGCAGCTATGCCGAGCCGACCGGCGGCCAGCTCGCCGTCCTGACCGGGGGCAATCCGAACCTGAAGCCGGAGAAGTCGCGCACCCTGCTGTTCGGCGGCGTCTATTCGCCCGCCTGGGCGCGCCACAGCGGCTTTGCCAGCGCGCTTAGCCTCGAGGTCAATTACTACGACATCAAGGTCAAGAACGCGATCGCGCCGACCGACGCGCAGCTGACGCTCAGCCGCTGCGCGCTGTCGGCCGATCCCTTGAGCTGCGCCGCCATCACGCGCACGCCGTCGGGGCTGATCCAGCGGATCAACGCGACGCTGCAGAACATCGGCGAGATCCGCACGCGCGGCATCGACGTGACCTTCAGCTACCGCAGCCCGAAGACGTCGCTCGGCGCCTTCGGGCTGTCGCTCGACGGCAACTACCTGCTCAAGTACACCGAGACCTTCCCCGCCGCGGTCGGCTTCACCACGACGAGCTATCTCGGCACGACGCGCGGCTTCCCCGACCAGTCCTACCCGCACTTCAAGGGCACGGGCGTGATCGACTGGGCGTGGGGCGACATCGACGCGGCGTTCACCGGGCGCTACATCGACCATGTCTACGAAAGCTCGGTCATGGTCGGCAACCGGCTGGGCGACACCTTCTACGGCGACGTCCGCCTGACCTTCACGCCGGCGGCGCTGAGCCACAAGGTCGACTTCACCGTCGGCGTCAACAACGTCTTCAACAAGAACCCGCCGGCGTGCTTCAGCTGCACCGGGCCGAACTATGACCCGACGACCTACGACGTGCCCGGCCAGTTCGGGTATCTGCGGGTAGCGGTGCGGCTGTAGGGCGAGGCCGGCCCGAGCCAAGTCGAGGAACGCTCTTCAGCGTTCGGCGGCTTGGATCGGGACTCGGCCGAGCGCCGGCCGGCGGGGTCGGCGGTCCGACCGCGTCCGACGGCGCGGCTTTGCCGCGCCGCCTGCTGCACACGAAAACGCCGCCGCTCCGGCTGGAGCGGCGGCGTCTTCCGTTTCAGGCCGTAAGCCTCAGGCCTCGATCAGCGGCTCGCCCGTCTCCGCTGCCGGGGCCTCGGGCGCCGCGCCCTTCTTCGCCCGCTTGGGCTTCGGCGCGGCCTTGATGATCTCGAAGGCCAGCGTGTCGTCCTTGACATGGACACGCACCTCGCCGCCGCGGACCAGCTTGCCGAACAGCAGCTCCTCGGCGAGCGGCTGCTTGATCTTCTCCTGGATCAGCCGCGCCATCGGCCGCGCGCCCATCGTCTTGTCATAGCCGCGCGCGATCAGCCACTCCTTGGCCGGATCGTCGAGGCTGATGTGGACGTCGCGTTCCGACAGCTGCAGCTCGAGCTGGATCACGAACTTGTCGATCACGCGCATGATGACCGACGGCGGCAGCGCCTCGAACGGCACGACGGCGTCGAGCCGGTTCCGGAACTCCGGCGTGAACATCCGTTTGATCGCTTCCTCGTCCTCGCCCTCGCGGCTGCCGGCGCCGAAGCCCAGCCCCTCGCGCGCCATGTCGGCCGCCCCGGCGTTGGTCGTCATGATCAGGATGGTGTTCCTGAAATCGACCGTCTTGCCGTGGTGGTCGGTCAGCTTGCCGTTGTCCATCACCTGCAACAGGATGTTGAACAGGTCCGGATGCGCCTTCTCGATCTCGTCGAGCAGGAGCACGCCGTGCGGGTTCTGGTCGACGGCGTCGGTCAGCAGCCCGCCCTGGTCGAAGCCGACATAGCCCGGGAGGCGCGCCGATCAGGCGGCTGACCGAGTGGCGTTCCATATACTCGCTCATGTCGAAGCGGGTCATCGGGATGCCGAGGATTTCGGCCAGCTGCTTTGCCACTTCCGTCTTGCCGACGCCGGTGGGCCCGGAGAACAGATAGTTCCCGATCGGCTTGTTCGGCTCGCGCAGGCCCGCACGGCTCAGCTTGATCGCGCTCGACACGCGCTCGATCGCCTTGTCCTGGCCGAAGACGACACGCTTGAGGTCGGCCTCGAGCGTCGCCAGCGCCTTCTTGTCATCGACCGACACCGACTTCGGCGGGATGCGCGCCATGGTGGCGATGACCGCCTCGACCTCCTTGACGCCGATCGTCTTCTTGCGCTTGGCCTCGGCGACCAGCATCTGCGACGCGCCGGTCTCGTCGATGACGTCGATCGCCTTGTCGGGCAGCTTGCGGTCGTTGATGTAGCGCGCCGACAGCTCGACCGCGGCCTTGATCGCCTCGGGCGTGTACTTGAGCTGGTGGTGCTTCTCGTAAGACGAACGCAGGCCCATCAGGATCTTGATCGCGTCCTCGACCGACGGCTCGTTGACGTCGATCTTCTGGAAGCGGCGCAGCAGCGCGCGGTCCTTCTCGAAGTGGTTCCTGAACTCCTTGTACGTCGTCGAGCCGATGCAGCGGATCGCGCCGCTGCTCAGCGCCGGCTTGAGCAGGTTCGACGCGTCCATCGCCCCGCCGCTCGTCGCGCCGGCACCGATCACGGTGTGGATCTCGTCGATGAACAGCACCGCGTGCGGCAGCTTCTCGAGCTCGGTGACGACGTTCTTCAGCCGCTCCTCGAAGTCACCGCGATAGCGCGTGCCGGCGAGCAGCGCGCCCATGTCGAGGCTGTAGATCACCGCCGGCTTCAAGACGTCGGGGACGTCACCCTCGATGATCTTGCGCGCCAGCCCCTCGGCGATCGCGGTCTTCCCGACGCCCGGCTCGCCGACGTAGAGCGGGTTGTTCTTCGACCGGCGGCAGAGGATCTGGATCGTCCGGTCGACCTCGGCGTGGCGGCCGATCAGCGGATCGATCTTCCCCGTCTTGGCCTTCTCGTTGAGGTTGACGGTGAACTGCTTGAGCGCGCTCTCGCCGCCGCCCTTCTTGTCGCCCTTGGCCGGCTTCTCGTCTTCGGACTCCTCGTTCCGCGCCGCTGCCGGGCCGGTGCCCTTGACGCTGCGCGTCTCGCTCGGGCCCGACTTGGCGATGCCGTGGGCGATGAAGCTGACCGCATCGAGGCGCGTCATGTCCTGCTGCTGCAGGAAGAACACGGCGTGGCTCTCGCGCTCGCTGAACAGGGCAACGAGGACGTTCGCCCCCGTCACCTCCTCGCGCCCCGACGACTGGACGTGGAGGATCGCGCGCTGGACGACGCGCTGGAAGCCCGCGGTCGGCGAGGGATCGACGCTGGCGTCGGTCTTCAGCGCGCCGAGCTCGGTGTCGAGATATTTGGTGACATTGGCGCCGAGCTCGTCGATGTCGACGGCGCAGGCCTTCATCACCGCGGCGGCATGGGTGTCGCCGGCGAGCGCGAGCAGCAGGTGCTCGAGCGTCGCATATTCATGGTGCCGCCGGCTCGCCTCGGCGAGCGCGTTGTGCAGCGTGTGTTCGAGGTCGCGGGTGAACGCGGGCATGGACTTCTCCCGGGGCGACGCGTCAGGGGCCGAGCGCCGCCGTCCCTACCAATGTCATCCCGCAATGCGGCGAGCGCAAGGGGGGTTGCGGGAGACGGTGTCGCGGGTGCCTAGTTCGCGTCGCCCATGCGGAGCGCGGCGATGAACGCCTCCTGCGGGATGTCGACGCTGCCGTACTGGCGCATGCGCTTCTTCCCCTCCTT
Organism: uncultured Alphaproteobacteria bacterium; assembly: GCA_963846485.1. Taxonomy (GTDB): domain Bacteria; phylum Pseudomonadota; class Alphaproteobacteria; order Sphingomonadales; family Sphingomonadaceae; genus Polymorphobacter_B. The sequence goes on from CAWJWB010000008.1 coordinate 510,400, forward strand.
CTGCTTCTCGAGCAGCTTCTTCTTGCGGCTGATGTCGCCGCCGTAGCACTTGGCGGTCACGTCCTTGCGCATCGCCGCGATCGTCTCCCGCGCGATGACCTTGCCGCCGATCGCCGCCTGGACCGGGATCTTGAACAGGTGGCGGGGGATCAGGTCCTTCATCCGCTCGCACATGTGCCGCCCGCGCGCCTCGGCGGCGTCGCGGTGGACGATCATGCTCAGCGCGTCGACGGGTTCGGAGTTGACCATGATCGTCATCTTGACGAGGTCGCCCTCGCGGTAGCCGATCTGGTGGTAATCGAAGCTGGCATACCCCCGGCTGATCGACTTCAGCCGGTCGTAGAAGTCGAACACGACCTCATTGAGCGGCAGCTCGTAGACCACCTGCGCCCGGCCGCCGACGTACGTCAGGTTGGTCTGGATGCCGCGCCGGTCCTGGCAGAGCTTGAGGATCGAGCCGAGATATTCGTCGGGGGTGAAGATCGTCGCCTCGATCCACGGCTCCTCGATCAGCTCGATCGTCTGGGGTCGGGCATGTCGCTCGGGTTGTGCAGTTCGAGGCTCGAGCCGTCGCGCAGCAGCATCTTGTAGACGACCGACGGTGCGGTGGTGATGAGGTCGAGGTCGTATTCGCGCGTCAGCCGCTCCTGGATGATCTCGAGGTGTAGGAGCCCCAAGAAGCCGCAGCGGAAGCCGAAGCCGAGCGCGGCGCTGCTCTCGGTCTCGAAGGTGAAGCTGGCGTCGTTCAGCCGCAGCCGGCCGAGCGAGTCGCGCAGCTTCTCGAAGTCGGCGGCGTCGACCGGGAACAGGCCGCAGAAGACGACCGGCTGCACCTCCTTGAACCCCGGCAGCGGCGTCGCCGTCGGGCGCTTGGCGTCGGTAATGGTGTCGCCGACGTTGGTCTGGGCGACCTCCTTGATCTGGGCGGTGATGAAGCCGATCTCGCCGGGGCCGAGCGCGTCCAATTGCTCGATCTTCGGGCGGAAGACACCGACGCGGTCGACGAGGTGCTGCGTGCCCGCGGCCATCATCGTGATCTGCTGGCCCTTCCTGAGCGAGCCGTCGATCACGCGCACGAGGATGACGACGCCGAGATAGGGGTCGTACCAGCTGTCGACGAGCATCGCCTTCAAGCGGCGCCGCCGGATCGCCCTTGGGCGGCGGGATCAGCCGGACGATGGCGTCGAGCACCGCCTCGATGCCAAGCCCGGTCTTGGCGCTGGTCAGCACGGCGTCGGCGGTGTCGATCCCGATGACGTCCTCGATCTGCTGCTTGACGCGCTCGGGCTCGGCCGCGGGCAGGTCGACCTTGTTGATCACCGGCACGATGACGTGGTCGTGCTCGATCGACTGGTAGACGTTGGCCAGCGTCTGCGCCTCGACCCCCTGCGCCGCGTCGACGACGAGCAGCGCGCCCTCGCAGGCGGCCAGGCTGCGGCTAACCTCATAGGCGAAATCGACGTGACCCGGCGTGTCCATCAGGTTCAGGACGAAGGTCTCGCCGTTCTTGGCCTGGTAATCGAGGCGCACGGTCTGCGCCTTGATCGTGATGCCGCGCTCCTTCTCGATATCCATGTTGTCGAGCACCTGCTCGCTCATCTCGCGGGCGGTAAGGCCGCCGGTGACCTGGATCAGACGGTCGGCGAGCGTCGACTTGCCGTGGTCGATGTGGGCGATGATCGAGAAGTTGCGGATGCGGTCGATAGGGGCGGTCATCCCGTGCGCGTAGCAGAGGGGGCTTGCCAAAGAAACCGCCGCACCGCCACAGTCTCGGCGGGAGAGACGGCATCGGCCCGCGCCCCCGCCCGGCCACCCCTGGGACGATCCGATCGGGTGACCGGGCGGGGGCGCGGCCGGTGCCGTACCAACAACGCGGGGGAATGCCGTCCATGCTCAACGTCGCCATCGTCGGGGCCGGGCCGGCGGGCTTCTACACCGCCGAGGCGCTGGCGAAGGCGGGGGCCGCGGTCGACATCCTCGACGCGCTGCCGACGCCGTACGGGCTGATCCGCGCCGGCGTCGCCCCCGACCACCAGTCGATCAAGGCGGTCGACCGGCGCTACCACGCGGTGCTGGCGGGCGGCGTCCGCTTCGTCGGCGACGTCTGCGTCGGCACCGACCTCGCCCTCGACGAGCTGCTCGGCCTGTACGACGCCGTGGTGCTGGCGACGGGCGCACCGCACGACCGCAAGCTCGGCATCGCCGGCGAGGACCTGCCGGGCGTGCTCGGCTCGGGGGCCTTCGTCGGCTGGTACAACGGCCACCCGGAATTCGCCGATCTGGAAGTTCCGCTGGCCACCCGGGCGTGGCGGTGATCGGCAACGGCAACGTCGCCATCGACTGCGCGCGCATCCTCGCCAAGACGCCGGCCGAGCTCGCCCATTCCGACATTGCCGCCCACGCCCGCGCCGCGCTGGCGGGAAGCGGGGTGCGGGACATCCACATCGTCGGCCGTCGCGGTCCGTACCAGGCGAGCTTCACGCCCAAGGAGACGGGCGAGCTCGGCCACCTCGAGCGGGCTCGGCCGGAGGTCGATCCCGCCGACCTGCCCGACGCGGGCGGCGACGCCGCGCTCGAGCCCGGCTTGCGCAAGGTCGTCGCCGCGCTGCGCGCCTTCGCCGCCGCGCCGCCGTCGGACAAGCCGGTGACGGTCGCCTTCGACTTCTTCAGCCGCCCCGTCGCCATCGAGCAGGCCGGCGACGGGCTGCGCCTGACGGTCGAGCGGACGCGGCTGGAGGGCGACCGCGCGGTCGGCACCGGCGTCATGCGGACGATCGACTGCGGCCTGATCATCGGCGCGATCGGCTATTACAGCGCGCCGATCGCCGACGTGCCGTTCGACGCCGCGCGCGGGCGCTTCGTCAGCGAGGCGGGGCGCATCGCCGAGCGGCTCTACGTCACCGGCTGGGCGCGGCGCGGGCCAAGCGGCACGATCGGCACCAACCGCCCCGACGGGATCGAGGTCGCCGAGCGCATCGTCGCCGAGGTCGCGCCCGGGGGCCGCGCCGGAGCGGCCGGCCTCGACGCGCTGCTCGCGGCCCGCGGCGTCAGACCGGTCACCTTCACCGGCTGGCAGGCGATCGACGCCGCCGAGCGCGCCGCCGCCACCCATCCCGCGCCGCGCGAGAAGCTCGCCCGTCGCGACGCGCTGCGGAAGGCGGCGCACGGCTGACGCTCAGACGGCGGTTGCGCCCGCCGGTTGCCGCGGCTATAGCCTCGCGCCTCGCATCGGGGCGTAGCTCAGCCTGGTAGAGCACTGTCTTCGGGAGGCAGGGGCCGGAGGTTCGAATCCTCTCGCCCCGACCAGCGAGATCGTCAGTCCCGGTGACGGCACGACGGCCGGAAGCAACCCGCTTCCGGCCGTTCGCGCGTCAGACCGTCGTCGAGCGGCCGCGGACGAAGTGCAGCACCAGGCTGATCAGCGCGATCACCAGCAGCAGGTGGATGAGCGCGCTCGAGATGTGCAGGGCGAGGAAGCTGACCAGCCAGATGACGACCAGCACGACGGCGATTCCGATCCACATGGCAGCGACTCCGTTGCGGCGGGGAAGGGCCCCCGCGATGGTCCTAGAACCGCGTCGGCGCGGACATGTTCCGCCGCCGAACCGATCGTTGCCGCCGCGTCACGGCAGGTCGAAGACGAGCAGCTCGCCGTCGCCGTCGAGCCGCACCCGCTCCTCGCCCGCGACCGCCGCGCCGTCGCCGGCGGTGAGCGCGACGCCGTTCGCCGCGACGTCGCCGCGCACGACCTGCAGCCAGACGCGGCGGCCGGGGGCGAGCGCGACGTCGACCGCGGCGCCGTCGCCCGGCGTCGCCCGGTACAGCGTCGCATCCTGGTGGATGACGACGGCGCCGTCGTGCCGTTCGCGCGCGGCGAGCAGCGTCAGCGCACCCGGTGCCGCCGCCGGCAGGGCGACCTGCTCGTAGCCGGGGGCGAGGCCGCGGCGTTCCGGCTCGATCCAGATCTGCAGGAAGTGGACCGGATCGGTGGCGCTCGGGTTCATCTCGGCGTGGCGGACGCCGGTGCCGGCGGTCATCCGCTGGATCTCGCCCGGCCGCACGACGGCGCCGTTGCCGAGGCTGTCCTGGTGGGCGAGCGCGCCGCTGACGACATAGGACAGGATCTCCATGTCGGCATGGCCGTGCGCGCCGAAGCCGGCGCCGGCGGCGACCCGGTCCTCGTTGATGACGCGCAACGGGCCGAAGCCCATGTGCGCCGGGTCGTAGTAATCGCCGAAGCTGAACGAGTGGCGGCTGTCGAGCCAGCCGATGCGGGTCGGGCCACGCGCGGCCGCGGGACGGACGGTGATCATCAAGGCCTCCTGAGGTTTCACCGAAGATAAGGTGCGTCAGCACGGACGCAATCCACAGTGTCGCCAAAGCGTCACAGACTAGATGTAGTAGAACACGACGTTCTTCTGCGCTGGACCGGCACTCGATGGCGACCCATCCCCTGACCGCCTTTGCCGGCTACCCCTCGCTCGCCGCCGCGCGGGCGGCAGCACCGACGAGCGCCTGGGCGCAGGACGACGACGACGGGCAGCCCAAGCGCAAGCTGCGCTTCCGCACCGTCTGGATCTCCGACACCCATCTCGGCACGAGCGGGTGCAACGCCGAGCTGCTGCTCGACTTCCTGAAGTCGATCCAGCCCGAGACGCTGTACCTCGTCGGCGACATCATCGACGGCTGGCGGCTGAAGCGCGGCTGGTACTGGCCGCCGCGCCACAACGACATCGTCCGCCGCGTTCTGAAGCTCGCCAACAAGGGCACGCGCGTCGTCTATGTGCCGGGCAACCACGACGAGGTGCTGCGCGACTATACGGGCCTCAGCTTCGGCGGCGTCGATGTCGTTCAGGAGGCGATCCACACCACCGCCGACGGCCGCCGCCTGCTCGTCCTCCACGGCGACGAGTTCGACGGCGTCGTGCTCTACGCCCGCTGGCTCGCTTTCCTCGGCGACTATGCGTACGCCGCGCTGCTGAAGCTCAACATCGGCTTCAACCGCGTCCGCCGCCGCTTCGGCCTGCCCTATTGGTCGCTGTCGGCGCACCTGAAGAAGAAGGTCAAGAACGCCGTCGCCTTCATCAGCCGCTTCGAGGAGGCGGTCGCCCATGCCGCGCAGGAACGCGGCGTCGACGGCGTCGTCTGCGGCCACATCCACTCGGCCGAGATCCGCCAGTTCGGCGCGGTCACCTATTACAACGACGGCGACTGGGTGGAGAGCTGCACCGCGCTCGTCGAGCACGCCAACGGCCGGCTGGAAATCGTCGACTGGGCCAAGCGCGTCGCCGCCCGCGGGGTGGCGGCGGAGGCCGAGCTCGAGCTGGTCTAGGCGGCCGCCGGCCGCGCTGCCAGAAAACGCTGTCCTCCCCGCCGCCGATCCGCCAGCGTCGCCACGATGCCCGCTTCCCGCTTTTCGTCGATGATCGTCTGCTCGCGGAGCTGTCGCTGCGGGGACAAAGGGTCAGCTGACTTGGCTGGCCGTTCGTCGCCTCGGTCCAACCGGCCTGACCCGTCCGACACGCCGGCGTACAGCACCAGTTCAGGCACCGTCCTATGCGCCTGACCCTCGTCTCCGACGCCTGGACGCCGCAGGTCAACGGCGTCGTCCGTACGCTGACGACGACCGTCGCCCACCTCGAGGCGCGCGGACACGTCGTCCAGACGATCACGCCCGACCGCTTCCTGTCGGTGCCGTGCCCGACCTATCCCGAGATCCGGCTGGCGCTGACGACGCCCTACCGCGTCGGCGCGCTGATCGCCGGCTTCCGCCCGGAGGCGGTGCACATCGCCACCGAAGGGCCGCTCGGCTGGCTGGCGCGCGGCTGGTGCCGCAAGCGCGGGGTGCCGTTCACCACCAGCTTCCACACGCGCTTCCCCGACTATGTCGCGGCGCGGACCGGCCTGTCGCCGGCCTACCTGTGGCGCGTGCTCGCCCGCTTCCATGCCGACGCGACCAACATCCTGGTGGCGACGCCGCGGCTCGCCGAGGAGCTCGCCGGGCACGGGCTGACGCGGACGCGGCTGTGGTCGCGCGGGGTCGACCTCGGCCAGTTCCGCGCCGACCGGCCGCCGCACCCGGCCTATGCCGGGCTGGCGCGGCCGATCCTGCTGTCGGTCGGGCGCGTCGCCGTCGAGAAGAACATCGCCGCCTTCCTGTCGGCCGAGGCCCCCGGCACCAAGGTCGTCGTCGGCGACGGCCCGGCGCTCGCGGCGATGCGCGCGCAGTTCCCGGACGCCGTCTTCCTCGGCACGCTGAGCGGTGAGCCGCTGGCCCAGGCCTATGCCGGGGCCGACGTCTTCGTCTTCCCGTCGCTGACCGACACCTTCGGGCTGGTGATGATCGAGGCGCTGGCGAGCGGCCTGCCGGTCGCGGGCTTCCCCGTCGCCGGGCCGCTCGACATCGTCGGCGCCGACGGGCGCGGCACGGTGCCGGGCTGGAGCGCGCCGGTCGGGGCGGTCGATGCCGACCTCGCCCAGGCGATCCGCCGCGCCGGCAGCGCCGACCGGGCCGATTGCGCCGCCTATGCCCGCCATTTCCGCTGGGAGGCCTGCGTCGACCAGTTCGTCGCGGGCCTCGCCGAGGTCGAGGGGCCGGTCGACTTCCTGCCCTAGGCGCCGCGCCGGCGCTCGAAGCGCAGCGACCGCGAGCCCTTGTACATCACCGGCGCGACCTCGACGAAGCCGCAGCGGCGGGCGACGCGGATCGAGGCGAGATTGGCCGGGTCGATCAGGCACATCGTCCGGTCGCTGGCGAGATGGGTGTCGCCCCAGGCGAGCGCCGCCCGCACGCCCTCGCTGGCGAAGCCGCGGCCGTGGGCGGCGACGATGAACGACCAGCCGACCTCGGGCACGTCGGCGAGCGGCGGCGAGGTGTCGCGGGCGAACTCGGCCATGCCGAGCTGGCCGACGTAGGTCCCGGTCTCGATCTCCTCGACCGCCCAGAAACCGTAGCCGAACCAGCACCAGTTGCCGGTGTAGCGGAGCAGGCGCGCCCACGTCTCCTCGCGGGTGAAGGCGCGGTTGCCGGTGAAGCGCGTGACCTCGCGGTCGGCCCACATCGCGGTCGCGGCGTCGAGGTCGGCGGGCACGTGGCCGCGCAGGCGCAGGCGGGCGGTCTCGATGACCGGCACGTCGGCGGCGGTGCGGGCAGTCGCGTCAGCCATGCCGCCCCCTAGCGCGGGCAGGCGGCCGGCGCACCTACTTCATCAGGCCTGCGGCGCGGAGTGCGTCGGCGATGACGCGCCCGACGTCGACCCCGCCCCGCGCCCGCGCCGCCGGTGCCGCCGGTCGCGCGCCCGTGCGCGCCGCCGCGCCGGCGGGTGTACGGGCGGGCGAACGGGACAGCGGACGGGCAGCGGCACGCGCGGTGCCGAGGCCCCAGAAGGCGGCGATGCGCGCGCTCGAGGCGATGCCGACGTCGAGCATGAACGGCGCCGGCACGCCGCCGTCGCGGCTGTCGATCGGCGTACCGTGGCCCATGCCCGACACCTCGTTGAACTCGACCACGGCGACGCCCGCGGCGTTGCGCCAGACGGTGCGGTCGCCGTCCTGCACCGGCGTCGCGCCGTGGACGTCGGCCCACTGCTCGGCGACGGCGAGGCCGTTCAGCCGGCTGACCGTGCGGTCGTCGCCGCCGTGCCACACCGTGACGCGCGGCCACGGGCCGGCGAAGGTCGAGGCGGCGCGGACCCTGTCGCCCAGCTCGCCGCCGGTGAGCGCGGCCGGGTGCGCCATCGCCGCGAGCGCCTCGCCGACGCCGGCGGCGGCGCCGAACGGCAGGCCGGCGACGATCGCGCCGCCGGCGAAGACGTCGGGGTAGCTCGCCAGCAGCGCGTTCGCCATCGCCCCGCCCGCCGACAGGCCGGTGACGAAGATGCGCGACCCGTCCAGCGCGTGCTGCGCCGTCATCGCGGCGACGGCGGCGGCGACCGAGGCGACCTCGCCGCTGCCGCGGCGGGTGGCGCGCGGGTCGAACCAGTTGAAGCACAGGTTGGGGTTGTTGCTGCGGACCTGCTCGGGGAAAAGCACGGCGAAGCCGAGCGCGCTCGCCAGCCGCGACCAGCCGGCGGCGCGGTCGTAACCGGCCGCCGTCTGCGTGCAGCCGTGCAGGACGACGACCAGCGCCGCTCCGCGCGCCAGGCCCGCGGGCACGAAGGTCCGCATCCGCAAGCCCCCCGGATTGTCGAAGGCGACGCCGAGGTCGGCTAGGTGGTCGTCGCCGACGTCTGCGGGTCGGCGAAAGGCAGCGGGGCGGGGCATCAGCAAGTCCGATTTATGGTGCACTGCAACATAATACTTCGCGGGCGCCTTCGGGACCAACGGCGATTATGAAGATTGGGCATGGCTTCCCGCCGCCGGTGCCCAGCCGTGCCACATCGCCGGGGCGACCGCGACTGGGCCGGGCAGCTGGCGGTCCGCGAGCAGGGCGTCGGCGATCCGCTGCTGCGCGGCGGCGATCGCGGGTGTCAGCGGCACGACGGCGAGGTCCTGGCGGCGGGCGATGACGCGGGCGACCGCCGGGCCGGCGGCCCCGGTGCCCGCGATCAGCGCGGCGAGCCCGTCGCGATGCGCCGCCGCCCACGCCGCGGTCGCGACCAGCGCGTCGAGGGCGGCGGTGACCAGCTGCGGCCGGCTGCGGACGACATCGGCGTTGGCCAGCAGGAACGAGGTGCTCCGGGCCAGCCCCTCGCCCGGCACCAGCACGCGCGCGCCGAGCTCGACCTCGGCGTGGGCGAGGAACGGGTCCCAGATCGCCCAGGCATCGACGGCGCCCGCCGCGAACGCGGCGGCGGCCTGCGTCGGCGTCAGATTGACTGCATCGACCGCATCCAGCCCGAGCCCGGCACCGCGGAGGGCGGCGCGGACGAACGCCTGCGCCGACGAGCCGCGGGTGAAGGCGAGCTTGGCGCCCTTGAGGTCGGCGACCGTGGCAAGCCGCGACGCCTTGGGCACGACGATCGCCGCCGCGCGGCCGCTGACCGGCTGGGCGGCGACATAGACGATGCGTGCGCCGGCGGCCTGGGCGAAGATCGGCGGCGTGTCGCCCGCGCCGCCGAAGTCGATGCTGCCGAGGCTCATTGCCTCGAGCAGCGGCGGCCCCGATGGATAATCGTGCCAGCTGACCGGCACCGGCTTCAGCGCCGCCTCGACCGCGCCCCGCGCCCGGGCGGCGAGCAGCAGGCCGTTGCGCTGGTAGCCGATGCGGAACGGCGGCGCGCTGCGGCAGGCGGCGAACGGCAGCGCGGCGGCGGCGGCAAGCAGGGCGCGGCGGGGGATCATGACGCCGCCGAGACTAGCCCCGCAGGAACGCGCAGGCGAGCGCGGCGGCGCCGGGACGCTCAGGCATAGTCGAGCCCGATGTCGGCGGCCGGGGCCGACTGCGTCAGCCGCCCGACCGAGATGAAGGTGACGCCGGTCTCGGCGATGCTGCGGATCGTGTCGAGGCGGACGCCGCCGCTGGCCTCGGTCGGCACGCGCCCGGCGACGAGCGCGACGGCCGCGCGCAGCGTCGCTGCGTCCATGTTGTCGAGCAGCAGCCGGTCGGCACCGGCGGCGAGCGCGGGCTCGATCTGGTCGATCCGGTCGACCTCGACGACGATCGGCAGCCCGCCCGCAGCGCGGCCGTGCCCCGCCGCGACCGCCGCGCCGACGGCGGCGTCGACCCCGCCGGCGACGGCGACGTGATTGTCCTTGATCAGCACGCCGTCGTCGAGGCGCATCCGGTGGTTGGTGCCGCCGCCGCAGGTCACGGCGTATTTCTCGAGCGCGCGCAGCCCGGGCAGCGTCTTGCGCGTGTCGAGCAGCGTCGCAGCCGTGCCGGCGATGGCGTCGACATAGGCGCGGGTCAGCGTCGCGATGCCGGTCAGGTGCTGGACGGTGTTGAGCGCCGAGCGTTCGGCGGCGAGCAGCGCGCGGGCATTGCCGCGCAGGCGCATCAGCACCGCACCGGCAGGGACCGCGTCCCCGTCGCGGACGAAGCGCTCGATCTCGACGGCCGGGTCGAGCTCGCCGAAGAACAGCGCGGCGATCTCCAATCCGGCGACGGTGACGGCGTCGCGGGCCGCCATGACCGCGGTCAGCTGCGCGCCGGCGGGGATCACCGCCGCCGAGGTCACGTCGCCGCCGCTGCCGAGGTCCTCGGCGAGCGTGGCCCGGATGAAGGCGGCGAGGTCGTTGATCATGCCCGCGCGCGTAGCATCGCCGCGGCCCCGGCGCCATGCCGCGTCACGGGGCGAGCATATCCAGCCAGCGCAGCACGTCCCGCTGTGCCGCGACCGTGTCGGCGGGCCCCTGCCCCCCGCCGGAATATTCGACGAGACGAGTCCGAGCGGCTTCGGCCAAGGAACGGCCTTGCGTCACGCGGCGACGATCCGCTCCAGCCTCAATCCCCTGTCACCGGGGGCGCGGTCATCGCCAGCATCCGGTCGAGCGGCAGCTGCGCGCGGGCGCGGACCGCTTCGGGCACCTCGATCACCGGCTGCAGGTCGCGCAGGCACAGGTACAGCTTCTCCAGCGTGTTCATCGCCATGAACGGGCACATGTTGCAGCCGCAGTTGCCGTCGGCGCCGGGCGCGCCGATGAAGGTCTTGTGCGGCGCCTTCAGCTGCATCTGGTGGATGATGTTGGGCTCGGTGGCGACGATCAGCGTCTGCGCCGGCGACGACAGCGCGGTCGCGAGGATGCCGCTCGTCGCGCCGATATAGTCGGCGAGGTCGAGAATCGCCGCCGGGCATTCGGGATGCGCGAGAACCGGCGCGCCCGGGTGCAGCGCCTTCAGCTTGAGGAGTTCGGTGACGCTGAACTTCTCGTGGACAATGCATGTCCCGTCCCACAGCAGCATGTCGCGGCCGGTGCGGCGGTTGAGCCACGCGCCGAGGTGCTTGTCGGGGGCGAACAGGATTTTCTGCTCAGCCGGGATCTGGGCGATGATCCGCTCGGCCGACGACGAGGTGACGATGATGTCGCTGTGCGCCTTCACCGCCGCCGAGCAGTTGATGTAGGTCAGGCTGATATGGTCGGGGTGCGCCGCGCGGAACGCCGCGAACTCGTCGGGCGGGCACGAATCCTCGAGGCTGCACCCCGCCTTGAGGTCGGGCAGCACGACGGTCTTGGCGGGCGAGAGGATCTTCGCCACCTCGGCCATGAACTTGACGCCGCAGAAGGCGATGACGTCCGCGTCGGTCGCCGCCGCCTTGCGGCTGAGGTCGAGACTGTCGCCGACGAAATCGGCGAGGTCCTGCAGCGCCGGGTCCTGATAGTAATGCGCGAGGATGACGGCGTTCCGCTCCTTCCGCAGCCGCGCGATCTCGGCGCGGAGGTCGACGGCCGGCGGCGTGCCGAACAGGTTGAGGCGAGCGTCCATGCGCCGGATATAGGGAGCGGGGTCGCGTCCGTCGACGGTCATGCCGCGCATTCACCCGACGGGAAGGCGCGGCATCTGAGCTTCGGCGTCAGTCCGGCGGGGTCGTCTGCCTTAGGCCGCCAGCCGCCACTCGTCACCGCTCGACGCGACCAGGCCGCGGTCGCGCAAATCGATCAGGTGCGCGGTGACCGACAGGCCGGCGGCGGGATGGAGGCGCGGATCGATGCTCGCGTACATCGTCGCGACCATCGCCGGCACGGTTGCCGCGCCGTCGCCGAGCCGCGCGAGGATCTGGTTCTCGCGCTGCCGGCGGTGCGCGATCATCCCGCGGACGAGCCGCTGCGGCTCGGTCACGGGAGCGCCGTGCGTCGGGTAGTAGACGGCGTCGTCGCGATCGAGGAGCAGGCGTAGGCTCGCCATGTATGCCGCCATGTCGCCGTCGGGCGGGGCGACGACCGTCGTCGACCAGCCCATGACGTGATCGCCGCTGAACAGCGCCTTTTCCTCGGCCAGCGCGAAGCAGAGGTGGTTCGAGGTGTGGCCCGGCGTGTGCAGCGCGGCCAGCGTCCAGCCGGGACCCTCGACGCGGTCGCCGTCGGCGAGCACGTGGTCGGGCGCATAACTGCGGTCGAAGCCGGCGTCGGCACGCGGGCCAAGGTCGTCGAGCACCAGCGGCGCGCAGCCGACGACCTGCGCCCCCGTCGCCGCCTTGACCGCGGGGGCAGCAGGCGAGTGGTCGCGGTGGGTGTGGGTGACGACGAGGTGGCTGACCGTCTCGCCGGCGACCGCGGCGAGCAGCGCCGCGACGTGCGCCGGGTCGTCGGGACCGGGGTCGACGATCGCCACCGTGCCGCGGCCGACGATGTAGGTACCCGTGCCGGTATAGGTGAACGGCCCGGGATTATGCGCGAGCACGCGGCGGACGAGCGGCGAGACCGGCTCGACCTGGCCGTATTCGGCGGGGGCTGGCGCGTTCATCGCCAGCCATGTGGCAGCACGCCGCGGCGATGTGAAGGGGAGACGGTGCCGATCGATCGGCCTAGCATGCGCGAAACAGGGGAGGTGGACGATGCTGCACCGGCTGATCTATGCGTCGCGGCCGTTCGGCTACGACCGCGCCATGCTCGGCGGCATCCTGCTCGCCGCGCGGCGCAACAATCCGCGCGAGGGCATCACCGGGGCGCTGATCTGCCGCGCCGACCTCTACCTGCAATTGCTCGAGGGGCCGCGGAGCGCGGTCTGCGCGATGTATTCGCGCATCGCCGACGACGACCGGCACGCCAACGTCGAGCGGCTGTGCGCGGTCGATACCGAAGCGCGGCTGTTCCCCGCCTGGGCCATGCTCGACGATCCGGCGCGGTCGTGGCTGTGGTCGGCCGCCGAGGTCGACGCCGGGGCAGTCCGTGCCGCCGGCAGCGAGGCGGTCACCGCCGTGTTCACGCGCCTGGCGACAGCGTACGACCAACCCGCGGCGCCGTCGGCTTGCCCGGTGGCGGCGATGCCCTAGACTGGGCCGCACGGCTCCGGAGAGAGTGATGGGCGAGGAATTCGATTTCGTCATCGTCGGCGCGGGCTCGGCCGGGTGTGTCCTGGCCAACCGCCTGTCGGCCGATCCGGCGACGCGCGTCCTGCTGCTCGAGGCCGGCGGCCGCGACAAGGGCGCGATGATCCACATGCCCGCCGGTCTCGCGCAGATCCTGCCGCCCGAGAAGAACAGCCCGCACGGCTGGAACTTCTGGACCGAGCCGCAGGCGGAGCTCGACGACCGCCGCCTCTACTGGCCGCGCGGACGCGTGCTCGGCGGCTCGTCGTCGATCAACGGCATGGTCTATATCCGCGGCCATGCCAGCGATTACGACCGCTGGGCGCAGACCGGGCTGACCGGCTGGGGCTGGAGCGACGTCCTGCCCTATTTCCGCCGCGCCGAGCACAGCGAGCGCGGCGGCGACGACTGGCACGGCGAGGGCGGCCCGCTGCACACCAGCACGCGCTGCCTGCCGCACGTCCTGAACGACGTTTTCCTCGAGGCGGCGGCGGAGGCGGGTTTTGCCCGCACCGACGACTTCAACGGGCCGCGGTTCGAGGGGGCGGGGCGCTACGACTGCACGATCAAGGACGGCAGCCGCTGGTCGGCGGCGCGCGCCTATCTGACACCTGCGCTGAAGCGCCCGAACCTCGAGGTGCGGACCGAGGTGCAGGCCGAGCGTGTCCTCGTCACCGCGGGCCGGGCGAGCGGCGTCGCCTATCGCCGTGGCGGCGTCAGCGAAACCGTCGCGGCGCGCGAGGTCGTCCTTTGCGGCGGCACGGTCAACTCGCCGCAGCTGCTGATGCTGTCGGGGATCGGCCCGGCCGAGCACCTGCGCGGGCACGGCATCGAGGTCGTCCGCGACCTGCCTGCCGTCGGCGCGAACCTGCAGGACCACCTCGACGTCATCGTGCAATGGGCCTGCACCCAGCCGATCACGCTCAACGCCAACAGCCGGATGATCAACAAGCTGAAGGCGCTGGCCGCCTGGCAGTTCGGCCGCGGCGGGACGGCGAGCTACATCCCGACGCCGGTCGGCGCCTTCCTCAGCACGCGCGAAGGCCTCGCCGCGCCCGACATCCAGCTCCACTTCATGCCGGTGCGCGGCAACCCGCACGGTCGCGGCACGCTGCCGGCCGAGCACGGCTACCAGATCCACGTCTGCCAGCTGCGCCCGGAGAGCCGGGGGACGATCCGCCTCGCCTCGGCCGACCCGCTGGCGCACCCGCAGATCGACCCGCGCTACCTGTCGGCACCGCAGGACTGGGAAACACTGCTTGCCGGCATCGCGCTGGCGCAGCGGATCGGCGACGCGCCGGCCTTCGCGCCCTATCGCGGCGAGCGGCTATGGCCGCCGGCGGGGGTGGCGTCGCGCGAAGCGCTGGTCGCGGCAGTCCGCGACTGGGCGGAGACGATCTACCACCCCGTCGGCACCTGCCGCATGGGCGCAGACCCGGCGAGCGTCGTGGATGGCGGCCTCCGCGTGCGCGGCGTCGGGGGCCTGCGTGTCGTCGACGCCTCGGTGATGCCGTTCCTCGTCTCGGGCAACACCAACGCACCGACGATCATGATCGCCGAGAAGGCCGCCGACCTGATCCGCGGCGCCGGCCAGCAGCGGCTGGCGGCATGAGCGCCGTCGAGCCCTTCACCATCCCGGTCCACGCCGACGAAGCGGCGTGGATCCGCGACCGCGTCGCCGCCTACCGCTTCTTCGAGGAGCCGGTCGACGCGCGCTGGGACCATGGCGCCAACCGCGACTATCTCGAGCGGCTGCGGAACTACTGGCTCGACACCTTCGACTGGCCGGCGGCGGTGGCGCGGCTGAACCGGCACCCGCACTTCCGGGTCGAGGTTGGCGACGGCTTACGGCTTCACGTGATACACCGTCTTTCGTCGCGCCCGAACGCGCGGCCGCTGCTGATCGCCCACGGCTGGCCCGGGATCGATCGTCGAGTTCGACGCGATCATCGACCGCCTGGCGGAACCGGAGACGGAGGATGGGGCGGCCTTCCATGTCGTTGCTCCTTCGCTGCTGGGGTATGCCTGGTCCGACAAGCCGCCGCGCCCGGTCGGGCCGCGGGCGATGGCGGGCTATTACGACGCGCTGATGGGGGGGCTCGGCTACGACCGGTACCTGTACCAGGGCGGCGACTGGGGCTGCGTCATCGGCGGCTGGATGGGGCTCGACAGCGCGCGGATCGCGGCGCTGCACCTGTCGGGCTTCGGCCTGCGCCCGGCCGACATGCGCCCGACGACGCCCGAGGAAACCAGGTGGCTGGAGAAGGCGCAGCGCGTGCGGGCGGCCGAGACCGCCTATCTCCAGCTGCAGGGCACCAAGCCGCAGAGCCTCGGCTTCGCCATGATGGACTCGCCGATGGGCGTCGCCGCGTGGTTCGCCGAGAAGTTCGTCGGCTGGTCCGATGTCGGCGAGGGCCGCCAGGGCTATGTCGACCCGCCGTTCAGCTTCGACACGATGCTGACCAACATCATGATCTATCTGACGACGCGCAGCTTCAACACCGCGACGTGGATCTACAAGGGGCTATTCGAGGAAGGCGGCTTCGCCATTCCCGAAGGCCGGCGGATCGAGGTACCGACCGCGGCGGCGGCCTTCCCCAAGGACCTGCTCGCCTTCCCGCCGCGCGCCATGGTCGAGCGCGGCTATAACGTCGTGCGCTACACGACCATGCCCCGCGGCGGCCATTTCGCCAGCCTCGAGGAACCCGAGCTGTTCCTCGCCGACCTGCGCGCCTTCGCCGCCTCGCTGTGAACGGCGAGGTCGAGTGGCGGGTCGAGCCGGGGCTGACCGACTATCGGGCGGCGGTCGCGGCGATGGAGACGCGGGCCGGAGCCATCCGCGACGGCGCGGCGGCGGAACTGATCTGGCTGGTCGAACATCCGCCGCTCTACACGGCGGGGACCAGCGCTCAGCCCGTCGAGCTGATCGACCCCCGCCTGCCGGTGTTCGCCACCGGGCGCGGCGGCCGCTACACCTATCACGGCCCCGGCCAGCGCGTGGTCTACGTCATGCTCGATCTCGGCAGGCGGGGGCGCGATGTCCGGCGCTTCGTCGCCGCGCTCGAGGGCTGGATCGTCGCTGCGCTCGGCTGCCTCGGGGTGACGGCAGGGACCGTTCCAGGCCGCGTCGGGGTCTGGACCGGCCCGGCGGGCAACGAGGCGAAGATCGCGGCGATCGGCGTTCGCATCCGCCGCTGGGTCAGCCTGCACGGGGCCGCGATCAACGTCGCTCCCGACCTTGCCGGCTTCGGCGGGATCATCCCCTGCGGGATCGCCGATGCGCCCGTCACCAGCCTCGCCGCCCTCGGTCATCCGGCGAGGCTGGCGGAGGTCGACGCCGCGCTGCTGGCCGGCCTGGACCGCTTCCTGGCGACCGTTTCGGGCCGCGCAATCGCGCTTGAGCAAGCGCAACAACTTGTCTAATGTCTACCTCGGTTAGGGGATAAGGGTTGAACCGAAACCGCCGATATCAGTCTGTTAGAGACGAACAGGAGACAACTATGGGTGCCATGAACAAGATCAAGACGGTTTCGCTGGTCGCTGGCCTCGCGCTGGCGGTTGTCGCGTGCGGCGAGAAGAAGGCCGACACGTCGACCTCGACGACCACGACCGAGACCACGCCGGCCGCTCCGGCCGCTGCTGACGCGACGGCTCCGGCCGCGACGACGACCGCTCCGGCCGCCGGTGCTGCCGACGCGATGGCGACGACCCCGGCTGCGGGCGACGCGACGGCCACGGCTCCGGCCGCCGGCGGTGCTGCGACGACGACGACGGACTCGACGACCACCACGACGAAGCCGTAAGAGCGTCTCGCACGCAATTCGGGAAGGGCCGCCGCGTTGGCGGCCCTTCTTGTTTGTGGATATCGGCAAATGGGATTTGGGGAGATAGCGATGAGCCTCGAGCAGATCACCGATCAGATGCGCAGCCGGGTCGGGACCAGCGCCGGACTCAAGAAATCCGTCAAGTTCGACTTCGGCAGCGACGGTGTCGTCCGGATCGACGACAGCGTCTCGCCCGCCGTGGTCGACAATACCGACGCCCCGACCGACTGCACGGTTCGGGTCAGCATGGCCGACTTCATCGACATGGCCGAGCGGCAAGCAGAACCCGCAGATGGCCTTCATGATGGGCAAGCTGAAGGTCGACGGCGACATGTCGGTCGCGATGCAGCTCGGCAGCCTGCTCGGCTGACGATCCCGCCGGCGAGGCTGGCGGAGGGCGGGCGGCTCCCTTATCGTGCGCGCGCGCCACGCCGGCGCGTTCGAAGGTGAGCTGAAGAATGCGTTTGAGTACGAGTACCGCGATCGCGCTGGCGGTCGTTCTGGGAGCCAGCAACGCCAGCGCCAAGCCGGTACGCGCGAAGCGGGCGGCCCAGCCGGCAGTCGCTGCCCAGCCGGTCGCGCCGGCGCCCGCTCCTGCTGCCGCCCCCGGCGCGACCGGAACCATGATGACGCCCAAGGCGGTGGTGCTGCGTCCCACGACGCCTGCCGAAAACGAGGCCAACGCGGTGTGGAGCACGCGCGCCGGGCTCAACATCGCCGCGCTGCAATGCCAGTTCTCACCGTATCTCGCGACCGTGCGCAACTATAACGACTTCCTGCGCCAGCACGCGGAAGAGCTGGACCGCGCGCGCGCGACGATGGTCGCGCACTTCAAGCGCTATGACGGGGCGCAGGCGCAGAACAGCTTCGACCGCTACACGACGCAGACCTACAACAGCTTCTCGACGCTCGATGCGCAGCTCGCCTTCTGCGATGCCGCGGCGCTCGCCGGCCGCCAGGCCCTGACGCTGCGCAAGGGCGGCCTTGGTCGCGATGCGTCGCGCCTGCGCGACGACATGCGGGCTGCGCTTGTGCCGGTGGCGGCGCTGTCGCTGATCCAGCCGGTCGAGCTGACGCCCCAGGAGTTGCCGCCCCTCTGACCTTGGCGATCGACGGCTCGAACCGCCCGATCGGCAGACACAAAAAAGGCCGCCCCGAGGGGCGGCCTTTCTCGTCTCGTATCGTCCGCCTTACTGCGGGCGGCACGGACCGTTCGAGGTCGGCGCGGGAGCACCACCGAAGGTGATCTCGACGCGACGGTTCTGCGGCTCGCGCACGCCGTCGGCCGTATCGACCAGCGGACGGGTCTCGCCGAACGCCTCGGTGGTGATGACGCCGGGAGCGACGCCCTTCTTGGTCATGTAGTCCTTCACCGCATCGGCACGACGCTGCGACAGCGCCATGTTGTAGTCCGGCTTGCCCGACTTGTCGGCGTGACCGGCGAGCGTGACGCTGGTCTGGCCCGTCGCCGCATACTGGTCGGCAGCACGGTCGAGGATGGCCGCGGCTTCCGGCGTGATGACCGAGCGATCCCAGTCGAAGAAGACGAGGAACGGTCCGGGCGTCACGGCAGCCGGCGGGCACAGCGGCAGCGGCGGCGGCGGCGGCGGCGGGGGAGCCGGCGGCGGCGGCGGCGGCGGCGGCGGTGCCTCGCCACCGAAGTTGTACGTCAGCCCAACGAGCAGGCTGTGCGTCCGCACGCGATCCTGGAAGTTCACGCCCGTCGTCGATACGGTGTTGACCCGGTCGACGTTGAAGAAGCGATACTTCAGCGAGATGTCGACGTGGTCGGTGATCGGCTTGTAGACGCCGGCCAGCAGCTGCCAGGCGAAGTGCGTGTCGCTGTCATCGACGAACGACGCCGGCTGGCGGACGAAACCGAAGGTCTCCTCCTTGACGCGCGCGACGCCGACGCCGCCGCCGAGGTAGCCGCCGATATCGCGGCCCTTACCGCCGAAGTCGACGAGACCGTTGACCATGAACGACAGGATCGACTGGTTACCCTGCGGCAGGTTGTAGTTGCCCGTGGCGGCAACGCCCGCGCCACCGCCGGCGACCGTCAGCGGCGGCAGAGCGCCGTTGACCTGGAAGTAATCGACGTTGTTGTTCTTGTAGCCGACCTCGAACTCGGTGCGGAACATGCCGAAATCGTAGCCGAGAATGCCGTCGACATCGTAGCCGACCTTGTAGTTCGCGCGAAGCGGCGCCGTGTATGTGGTGCCCGTGGTGTCGCGCAGGTCGAACGTCTCGTTCTGGGCGATGATGCCGCCGCCCTCGAGGCCGATGTAGAACGACTTGTCCTTCGCGAGCGCCGGGCCGGCGAGCGCGGTGCTCGCCAACGCAACAGCTACGGCAAATTTCCGCATGCTTGATCCCTTCACGGTTCTGTAGTCCACTGAACTGGCATAACGCTCTAACCGAGCACATATACCAGCGCAAGCTGCGAATCCGATCAGGTGTTGCCAAGAAACAACATCGTTTGTGCTAAGTACTTGACGTTGCGTCAGGCACTGACCACGAGCCCTTGCGATTGCAGCGCGACGAGCAGGGCGGCGAGGCTGCGGCGCGCTTCCTCGTCGACAACCGCACCGCCGCTCGGCGGTGCGACGACCGTCGCATCGCCCGCGAGAACCGGCTGGCCGGCGACGGCAAGGGCGGGCACCGGCCAACCGTCGCGCCAGCTGCCGTCGGCGAAGCAGATCAGGCCGCGCTCGTCGCGAACATAAGCGATGCAGCCGTCGCGCGGCTCGACATAAGTCCAGCCAGCGTCGTCGAAGGCGGCAACGGCACCGTCGCGGCCCTGCCACTCGCCCGTCGCGGCGGCCGGAACGATCCACGCGGTCGCGGCCGCAGGCGTCGTCGGCGCCGCGGTGCGCCGGCTTTCGACCGCGAGGTGCAGCAGGACGTCGAGCCGGGCGAGCGCGTCGTTGTGGGTCACCTCCTTCTGCGCCTGGCCGGCAGCGAGGAACGGCAGGGCATAGCGGCTGGTCTCGGGCATGGATCGCTCCTGTCTCGGGATTGCGGGTTTCAGGCCAGCGCGAGCCGGGCCGCGGGTCCGGGCCCGACGTCGGCGCTGATCTGCGCGACGTCGACGCTCAGCGCTGCGTACAACGCGGCGTCGGCGGCGTAGTCGGCTGCCGGGTAGCGCCATTCGGGCGCGGCGACGTCGACCTGGCGGACGATGATGGTTCCGGCGCGGACGGTGACGCGGTAGCGCTCGAACGCCTCGGCGAGGGGCGCGTCGACGCCGTCGCTCCAGGTGAAGCCGGCGCGGCTGCGCCGCACCCAGGCGAGGCGGCGGTCGCCGCTGGCGAGGACGGCGCAGGTCAGCGCGGTCGGCGACAGCGGCTGCAGCGCGATCGCCCGCGGCGTCACCGCGACCGGCGGCTGCGCGGCGGGGTCCTCGCCCGGGCCGGCCGCCTTGAAGAGCAGCGTCGCGCCGACCGCCTCGGCGGGGAGCGTCACCGTCGCCAGCCGGTCGTCGAGCAGGACGAACCGCTCTCCCGGCGCGTGGCCCGCGACAGACGCCTCGGTCCCGCGGCGGCCGCGCAGCAGCGTCGCCAGGCGGAAGCGCCGGTCGCCGAGCGCGGTGGCCGAGGCGAACTGGATGATCTCGTCGCCGACCAGCGCGAGGTTGGCCCCGGCGAGGACGGCGGCTTCGCCGGCACTCTCGAGCGTCGCGTCGGGCGCGAGGAGCTCGACCTCGACCGCCGCCAGCCGGTCCCACCGCGTCGCCGGCCCGGCAGGCAGCGCCGTGACCGCGGTGCCGATCGTCGCCGGCGCGGCGATGGTTGCCGCCACGGCATAGCTGTCGCCCGCATCGCGGCTGACGAGCACGTCGGCCCGCCGCCACCCCGCGGTCGCCCCGCCGGCGGCGAGCAGGAGCTGCGGGGCGGCCGGCAGCGGCCCCGGCAGGGCGGGCAGGTCGAGGACGTGCAGCGTCGTCGGACCCTGCGGCGCGTCGGTGGCGGTGTAGGCCCGCCCCGGATCGGCCGCCATCGCCGGCGGAGAAACCGCCGCGACGCGGACTAGGTCGAGCGCGACCAGCGCGCCGGTGATCGTCCGGTGGGCGACGCGCCACGGCTGCGCCTCGCCCTCGATCGCGACGAGGTCGCCCAGCTGCACGCCGCTATAGCGCCACGGCAGCGTGATCTGCGCGGTCGACTGGCCGGCGATCGCACGGCGGAGCGCGGCGTCGGCGAGGACCTTCACCTCCCCCGCCGCGGCCGCGATGGTCAGGTCGTGCTGCTCGACGCGGATCGCCGGCGTCCGGCGGACGGCGGCCTGGATGCCGTTCTGGAAGTCGCGGTCGACGTCGCTGTAGCCGAGCCAGATGGCGTCGGGCACGGCGGCGTCGGCGCGGCGGACGTCGTGGCGCTGCGCCGGCGCGGCCTCGCCATCGGTCGCGCCGAGGTCGGCGGCGGCGACCGGCACGACCGCCGCCGTTGCGCCGAGCCGCAGCGACACCCCGTCGTCGCCGAGCGCGAGATCGGCAAGGGCACCGAGCGCGGTCAGCGCCTGCTTGACCGTGCCCGCCTCGGCCGCGGCGAAGCCGAGCACGGTCGCCATGCCGGTGGTTCGCGTCAACGGCGTGGCGATCTCGGCGGCGACGGCATCGATCGCCACCGGGCCGGGGTCGGCGACCACCTCGAACGTCAGGTTGGGGATGCGGTTGCCGTAGTCGGCGAGCGGCAGGTCCTCGAAGACGAGGTAGGCGAGCCCGCGATAGGCAGGAGCGCCGCCGACGCCCTCGGCGCTGGCGATCAGCGGATCGACCGGCTGCGCCTCGTCGCCGAGATAGGTGCGGATCGTCGCCGGGAAGTTGAGCGTGCCGTCGGCGGCGCGCAGCAGCTTGCCGTCGGCCCAGATCCGCTCAATCCGCAGGATGCGCCGCGCGGCGACGATGACCGCGAACGACGCCGAATAGCTGTAGGTGTTGGTCGCCGTGCCGGCTCTTGCTGCTGCCGGTCCGCTGCCGGCTTTCCTTGATGCCCGCGGTCCAGACGAGGTTGCCGGCGACCCGCATGCGGCCGAAGATCAGCGGCAGCGGCTCGCCGTAGGCGGCGCTCTGCACGGCGAGGTTGGCGAGGCGCGGACCTTCGCGCGTCGTGCCGCCGCCGAACAGGCCGCGGTCGATCGTGCCGCCGAGGACGGTGCCGATCAGGCCGCCAACCGGGCCGCCGATCGCGCGGCCGACGGTGCCGAGGATGAGTGTCGCCATCGTGTCAGTCCTCCGGAAAGCGCCAGGCGGCGACCACCGTCCACGCCGGATCGCGCGGCCCCTCGACGACGCGGCCGAGCCCGGCATGGGCGTGGACGAGGCCGGCCGGGGTGGCGATGGCGAGGTGGCGGCGGTTAGGCGCAGGGGCGAGCACGACCAGGTCGCCGGGCTCGGCCGCGGCCAGCCGGCGGCAGCCCAGCGCCGCCACGACGGCGTCCAGCCGCGCCTCGTGATCGCCGCCCAGCGCATAGACCGGCACCGCCGGCCGGCAGCCGGCCGCCTGCGCCGCGACGAGAGCGACCCCGACGCAATCGAGCGCCGTGCCCGGCAGCCGGCCCTGCGCGCGGAAGCGGGTGCCGAGGCAGCCGCGGGCGGCGGCGACGATCTCGCCGGCGCGCGCGTGCATCAGACGCCGGGGAAGCGGGTCAGCACGTCGCTGCCCGGGACGTGCGGCTCGCCGCGGAAGTTCGCGGCGTTGGCGAAGCGGTCGCGGCACGTCGCCAGGCGCTTGTCGCAGCCCTCGCGCAGCTCGAGCGGCGTGCCCGCGGCGACGTCGCCGGGCAACGCCTCGATCAGGTTCAGCCCGGCGGCGTCGCTGCCGGCGATCCGGGCGTCGATGCCGCGGTTGCCGCCGCCGAGGACGCGGACGCGGCCGTCCTGGAAGCGCTCCGGGTCGGCAAGCCCGGCGACGAGGAGCCGGTCGCGCGTCGATCCCGCCGCGGCCGTCGCCAGCGTCGTCAGCGGTGCCAGGTCGATCCGGCAGCGCGCGTCGCCGAGCTCGGCGCGGCAGGTAGGCGAGCAGGTGGCGACGGCGAGCGCCTCGAACGCCGCGGTCGGTCCGCGGACGGTCGCGACGAAGCTGCCGCGGCCTTCCGTCGTGTCGGAGGCGACGTCGCCCAGCGTGCCCCGCGCGACCGGCAGCAGCCCGGCCTCGGGCGCCGCCCAGTCGACCATGAACACCCGCAGCCGCGCGCCGTCGAAGCGGCCGGCGGCGAGATCGGCCGCGGTGATCGCGCCGGCGCTCAGCGCGCCGCCGAACTCCATCGTCGCCACGTCGAGCCCGAGGCCGGCGCTGATCGCCGACGGCGTCATGCCCGGCGACGCCTCGTAGCGCAGCCCGGCGACGGTGATCGGCCGGTCGTGGCTGGTGAAGCCGAGGACGACGCCGTCGCCGCGGTCGATCCGCCAGCACAGGGCGATGGTCGTCACCTCGGGCGCTAGGCGATCGCTCAGCGCCATGGCTCAGGCCTCCCGGATTTCGATCAGCGGTACCGCCGGCACGTCGCCCGAGCGCCAGCCGCTGGCCGTCACCTCGATTCGGTCGGTGTCGAAGCGGACCGGAACGTCGAACCGGAAGCCGGCAGTGACGGCCGCGCCCGGTGGCGGCGCCGCGGCGAAGTCGATCGTGCCGAGCGCCCCGGCCTGCCAGTCCGTGCTGACGATGCCGTGGACCGCAACCGCGATTCCCGGCTGCGGCCGCGTGATGCGCCGGGCATAAGGCTCTCCGTCGCCGCCATATTCCTTGACCAGGGCGAAGCGCGTGGTGACCCCGTCGCCGGTGCCGAGACGCTGGTCGAGCGCGGTCGGCGGGGCGCCGTCGTCGCGCGAGCTGTGGTCGAACGGATCGGTGAAGCGGAAGCCGTTCGCCCGCCCGCGTCGCGCCCGGAAGAAGGCGAGCAGCGTCCGCAGGTCGTCGTCCGAGCGCACGCCGAGCCCGGCGTCGAAGCGCAGGCGCGCGTCGTGCCAGTTGGCGTTGCGCTGTTCGTAGCCCGAGCTCGACGTGGCGATCTGCGTCGCGAACTCGGGGCCGCCGCTGGCACGCAGGCCGATGGCGAGGGGAAAGGGCACGTCGTCGAAGGCTGCCACGGGATCATCTCCAAGATCGAAGGCGACAAGGCCGTCGCGGGCGACCTGCGGCCAGGCCCAGACGAAGGTCTCGGCGGTGCCACGCGCCAGCGACGCCGCGGCCGCGTCGGCGATCAGCGGCCACTCTCCGGCGTCGGTCGCATCGGCGACGAAGCCGGCGAAATAATGCTGCTGCGCGGGGCCGTAGCCGAGCCGGGCGGTGACCGCCGCCCGCGCCGCCGCCTGCGCCGCGACGTTGCCGGTGGTGACGAAGTCGTAATCCTCGAGCTGGAGGACGTCGAAGGCCGGCTGCGCCCAGGCCGCCGGCAGGTTGGCGCGGGCGAGGTCCGGTGTGCCGCTCGCCAGCACCTGCGGCGCGTAGAACAGCAGGTACGTCCGCACCGCTGGGGCGAACGCCCGCACCGCGTCGCGCAGCGCCAGCGTGGCCGCCCCAAGCTGCGTGCCCAGCCAGTCGAGATAGGCCTGCTGCTCGGGCCCGAGGTCGCCCTGCACCCCCTTCAGCGGCGGCGGCAGCACGCGGCCGGTGGACTGGAAGGCGGCGATCGTCGCCGCGTCGTAGAAGCACGGCTGCCCGTCGGGCCCGACCCACCACCACGGCTCGCCGATCTGGTAGTGCGGCGGCGAGCCCGGCGGCGACGGCCAGCCCGACGAACGCCGTCGCCACCGCCGCCAGCCATGCCTGCGCCGCCGGCACCGAGGGCGACAGCAGCGTCGACGGCGGCGACCAGCCGGTCAGCGCCGGCGCCCCCGTGCAATCGCGCTGCTTCCAGTCGTCGGGCGCATGGGCATCGAGCAGCTCGAACGACTGCGACACGATCAGGGCATAGCCGCGCTCGGCCAGCCGGGCGGCGAAGTCGCGGTGCCACGCCGCCGCCGGCGGGTTGAGCGGCCTGGCCGGATCGACCTCGTAGCGCCCCGCACCGGCGTTCCACGCCAGCTGGAAGAAGTGGCTCATCCCGATGTAGTGGTTGACCCACTCGCCGTAGCCGAGGGCGGCGATGCCGCGCACCAGCCGGGCCGGCGTCAGGGTGTAGCTGTCGTCGTAGCCGGTCGCCATGCGCAGCCGGTGCGACGGGACGACCGTGTCGCCGATCGGCAGCGTCGACAGCGGGCCGTCGCAGTCGATGTCCGACAGCGTGACCACGCCATCGGCAGCCGCCGGCAGCGGTGCCTCCACCCCGGTATAGGCCGCTGGCACGAGCGAGAGGAACAGCCGATCGATGTCGCCGGCGAAGACCGGCTCGCCCGGCAGCGCCCAGCCGGCGGCGAGCGTGTCGAAGTCGAGCGTGACCTGCGCGTCGGTCGCGCTGCCGGTGGCGAAATTCCACAGCCGGACGTACCAGGCACGCGGGTTCCCGGCGGCGTCGCGGCCCTCGATCGTCAGCGTCGGGCCGTTGACCGCGTCGAGCGGCATGACGCCGTCCGACTGCCAGCGGAAGCTGAGCGTGCAGCCGCGATAGTCGCGGCAGGTGGCATAGCCGAGCAGCGGATGATCCCAACGGTCGACCGAATCCCAGATCAACCCGGCGAGGTCGTTGCTGCGCAGAAAGCAGAGGTCGATGCGCAGCGTGCGCGGCGCCGGCGTGGTCAGCGCCGCCATCATCGGCCGCGGGAAATCGACCGTCCAGAAACGCGCGTCGAAGCGTTTGAGCCAGTCCTGCCGCTGCTGGTCGGCGGGCGTCGCGAGCCAGTGGCGCAGCATCAGCCGTTCGCCCGGTCGAGCGCGGCGCGGACCTGCCGCGCGATCTGCGCGCCGGTCCGCTGCATGAACGCCGGGCTGGCGTCGGGAGGCGTGGCGACGTTGACCGTGACGTTGACCGTGCCCGCCGCCGTGCCTCCTGCCGCGGCGATCCGCCCGGCGGCGGTCGGCACGAACAGCTCGGGCCCGCGTTCGCCGACGACATAGGCCTGGCCGCCGGTGACCGGGCCGCCGGTCGCCCGCCCCGGCGCGCCGCCGAACAGCGACGCCGCCGCGCTCGCCAGCGAGCCGAGCACTCCGCCGCCGCTACCGCCACCGCCGAGGATCGCCCCGAGGTCGGTCTTGACCGCGCTCGCGGCGATCTCCGCCAGCGTCGTCAGCGCGACCTTCTTCAGGTCGTCGAAGCCGAGGCTGCCGTTCTTGATCGCCTTCGTCAGCGCGCCGTCGATCGCGCTGCCCGCCTTGGCCACGCCGCTGGCCAGCGGCCCCTCGAGCTGGCCGCGGATGGTCGCGATGTCCTGGGTAAAGGCGGTCGTGTCGGCACGGATGCCGATCATCAGGCTATCGAGTTGATCCATCGGGGAAGGCCTCCTTCAGGCGGGCGAGATCGGCGGCGAGGGCCGGCACGGCGGCGGGCAGGTCGAGCCCGGCGGCGGTCCGCAGCTCGGCCGGAGTCGCCGACCAGAACAGGTCGGGGCTCCAGCCGAGCGTCGCCGCCAGCCGGGCCGCGGTGCGCGCGCACGCCGCGAAGTCGGCCGCCGGCGCGGCGGACGTCATTTGCCCTGCAGGACCTGGGTCAGCAGGGTCTTCAGCGCCGGCGTCACCGCCGCGAGGCCGGCATCGACGATGGCCTGGGCGAAGCTCTCGCGGGTCAGCGGCGGGGCGCCGGGGGCGAGGCAGTGCCACAGCAGCGCGACGATCTCGCCGAGCTTGAGGTGGCCGGCGGCGGCGCGCTCGACCGCGGCGAACAGCGGCCCGATCTCCTCCTCGGCGGCGACCAGCGCCGCAAAGGTCGGGCGCAACTTGTGCTCGACGTCGCCCAGCACGAGCGAGGCCTCGCCGCGGACCGCGTTGACCAGCGCGCTCATGCCGTCACCACGGCGCCCGAGGAACTCGAGCGCGACGGTATAGCTGCGCTCGGCGTTGAAATCCCCGGCATAGTCGAGCCGGGTGACGAGGAATTGACCGGTCATGGTTTCTCCACTGGCAAAACAAACCTGATAGGTGTCGAGAACGCCGGCGAGGGCGTTGGCCTTGACCCGCGCCTCGGCGGCCGAGCCGTTGAACACGCCCGCGCCCGACAGCGAGACGGAGCGGAAGCCCGCCCCCGACAGCAGCTCGCGCCAGCCGCCCGAGCCCTTGTTGGTGACGACGACGGTGTCGGAGTTGATCGTCAGCTGCGTCGTGCGCAGCCCGGCAAGCGTGGTGAAGGCGGGCGGCGCGCCGCCGTCGCCGATCTTCAACAGGAAGGCGCTGCCCAGTTCGGCGGCCATAAGCGGATCTCCTTTGCGGTTGGCGAAAAGGCGGACCGGGCTCAGAGCGCCTCGGTGCGGATGCGGAAGTCGAGCGCGGCTTGGCTCCAGCCGTTCGTCGCCTTGAGGAACACGGCGCGGACGAAGGCGACGCTGGCGACGCGGTGGCCGTCGCGCGTGCCGCCGACGGTGCGGAGCGCGGCCTCGGCGGCGCCCGCCAGCGCCTTCAGCCGCGCCGTGCCGCCGGCGTCGTCCCACACGCTGATCTGGACCCGGTGTTCGTGGCCGGTGCCGGTCTTGTGGCTCCAGTCGATGACGGTGTCGGCGCCGACCGTCAGGTACGGCGCGGTGGCGTCGGGGGCGACCCAGTCGAAGATGCCGGTCAGGCCGGCGAGGTCGGGGGCGGCGGTCAGGGCGTCGACGATCAGCCGTTCGACGGCAAGGCTGGCGCTGCTCATCGCGACCCCCGCACGACCAGGGCGACGCGCGGATCGCGGCGGCGGTGGCGCGAGCCGAACATCCGCTCGTGCAGGCGGTGGCCACTCAGGCGCACCCCGCCCGCATCGAGCGCCGCAGTTACCGCGGGCAGCTCGCTGACGGCGCGCGCGAGCAGCAGCGCGTTGGCGCGCTGGAGGGCGACGGCGACGATCTGGTCGAGGATGGGCTGCACCGTCATGTCCGGTCCTCCACGAGGAAAGCGGCGCGGTCGCGCCGGCGGGGGTCGGGCTCGGCACGCAGGATGACGAGGATGCGACCGCCCCAGCGCAGCCGCGTGCCGAGCCCGACCGGCGTCGGCGTCCGCAGCGTGACGCGGAAGCGCGGCCGGCCGAGCTGGCGCTCGCCGATGTCGGCGGTGAGCACCGTGTCGACCGGCTCGAGCGCCGCCCAGGCGCTCCCCGCGCCGACCCAGCTGCCGCCCCCGGGGGCGACGACCCAGCGCTCGATGGCGACGGCTTCGCGCAGGGCGCCGGCGAACTCATCCACGGCGCGGCTCCGCGCCCAGCCGCTGCCGCCGCCACGGCCGCCACAGCGCGGCGACGGCAGCGGGCGGGCCGCCGGCGTCGGGCGCGTCGCGGTGGGCGTGGAAGTGCGAGACCAGCCGGACGATCCCCTGCCGCACCGGCTCGGGTACGCCGTTCCAGTCGGCGGCCAGCCCGGCGCGATAGGCGACCTGCGGCCGCGACGCCGGGTCGGGCGCGACCAGGCGCACCCAGCCGTTGCCGTCCGGGTCGATGTCGCTTTCGAAGGCGCCGCCGGCGAGCGGCTGGCCGGCGCTGGTCACGCCGGTGACCGCGACGACGGGGAACGCCGCCAGCCGCTGCCAGGTGCGGAGCGGCCGCAGCGGCTCGGCGACGTCGCGGGCGATCAGCCGCTGCCCGGTGAAGGCCTCGGCGAGCGCCGTCGCCGACCGGATGAAGCCGGCGAGCAGCGCGTCCTCGTCGGCGCCGTCCAGCCGCAGGAACGCCTTGACCTCGTCGAGCGCCACCGGGAGCAGCGCCGGCGGCAGGATATCGCCGGCCATCACCGCGCCTCGATCCGGAGGACGAGCGCGCGGTCGTCGCGCCGGCCGTCGGACAGCGCGATGCGGTTGACGATGCGGTACACCGCGCCGGGCACGCCGCCGTCGAAGGTGGCGCCGGTCCGGGTCGCGGTCGCGGTCGCGTCGCTGACCGTGATCCCGGGCGGCTCGACGTCCCAGTCGCTGGCGACGATCGTCGCGGCGTCGAGATAGGTGGCGGACCAGTCGACCGCATAGTCGAGGCGTGCGGCCGGGTCCTTGAGGAACATCCCCACGGGCGTGTCTCCCTGAAATGTGGCGGGGCGAGGCTCCGGGCGTCAGACCGGCTGGTTGATCTCGACCTGCCAGCCGCCCAGGCTGACCGTGCCGCCGGTGACGATCGCCTGCGCCGGGCAGGTGGTGACGTAGAGGAGCGTCGTCGTGACCGGATCGAGCAGCGCGATATGGTCGACCGTGCCGGCGGCGATGACCGCGAGGCCCGACTTCGCCGCGACGGTGACCTTGCGCCCCGAAATGTCGCCGTTGGCCAGCGCGAAGTCGGCCGGGGCCAGCGCCGCCTCCGACAGGCGGCCGGTGTCGGCGGCGGCATAGCTCGCCGGCTGGCCGTTCAGCGCGACCATGCGCGTCGCGGTCGTGATGCGGGTGAGCGCCGCGTCGAACACGGCGTTGCTGCAGAACTTGCTCATGGGGGATCCTTCCGGTCAGGCGATGAAAAGGGTGCGGGGGTCGGGGCCGACGACCAGCGTGCGCTCGGGCGGCGCGGTGCCGGCGGACAGCGGCGGCGGCGTGAGGGTGTCGACCAGCGCCAGCCGCCCGTCCGCGGGGGCGGGCGAGAGCGGACCGAGGCTGAACAGCGGCGTGGCGGCGCGCATCGCCATCACGGCGGGGTCGCCGCCGAGCAGCGCCTGCCACGCGGCGCCGGGCGAGGCCGCGACCTGCGCTTCGACGCCGGCGGCGGCGGCAAGGGTGGTGCTCCATCCGGCGGACGTCGCGCCGGCCCGGGTCGGGCACGCGGCCACCGCCGGCGGGAGGACGACGTTCCAGCCGGCGATCGCCGCGGCGGCGCGGGTCGGCTGCGCGGTCGCGGCGGGCTGGAGCGCGCCGGTCCAGGCGAGGCTGCCCGCCGCCGCCCGGGTCGGCAGGCGCGACGCCGCCGCGGCGCAGGTGGCTGCGAGGGTCGCCGCCCCGGCGGCGGCGCGCGTCGCCACCCGCCCCGGCGCGGGCCCCAGCAGCACCGTCCATTGCACCGCCGGGCTGCCGGCGGCGCTCGCCTCGCGGCCGCCGGCGGGGGTCAGCGCGACCGCGCCCGCCGGCTGCAGCGCCCCGGCGGCGAAGGTCGCCCCGCGCGCCACGCCGGCGACGTCGACATCGCTGTTCCCGTTGCGCCCGCGGCCGAGGATGTAGGCCCCGCCGCCGCTGCCGAGCGGCCTGTAGTTGCCGCCGCCGTTCTTGGGCGACGCGGCCTGCATGGTGAGCGCGCTCGAGGCGACGCCGCTGTGGTCGTCGGTGTACGGGTCGGTCGTGCCGGTGACGCCCTGCTGGCTGAGCTGGGCCGAACCGATGCCGTAGAACTCGAAGAAGAATTCCGGGTCGTAGCCGGCGTCGCCGGTCTGCTGGAAGTCGATGTTGCCTTCGTAGCCGACGCCGTAGTGCGACGGCCAGCAGCCGATGCCGCTCGGACGATAGCCGTGGACGCGGTTCTCGGTGCCGACGAAGTCCCACGTTGCCGTCCCGTCGGCGATGCCGGTGCCGGTGCCGGTCGGGCCGCCGCTCGCCGCGGTCGTGCCGGCGGTCGAGCAGTGATAGATCTTGGCCGGGCTGCCGGCGATGACCAGCTCGTCGCCGACCGCCACCGTCCAGTTGCGCGTGCCCGCGTTGCCGAGCGCGATCCCGGCCCGCCCCCAGGTCTTCTTCGCCACGGTGAAGCCCGACGGCGTGCCGAAGATGCCGTTCGGCGTGCCGTTGATGATGCCGGGATCGGTGAAGCGGTCCTGCTTCGAGGCGTTCTTCATCGTGATGTTGTTGGCGAAGCGGAACGTGCCGACGAACGGCGTGCTCGCGTCGGTCAGGGCGAGGGTGACGTCGGCGCCGGTGCCATAGGGATTATTGGTGCGGTCGCCGGTGAGCGTGTTGCCCTCGATGATGACCTCGGTGAACACCACCAGCGTGTTCTCGCCGACGCCCGCCCACAGCGTCGCCGACGCGCCGTAGGCCTCGCCGACGTTGTTGATGCAGGCGATGCGCGCCGTCGCGGGATAGGTCGTGCCCATCGCGAACGCCGCCGGCACCGACCCCGCGTTGAGGCCGATGTGATTGATGTTCATGTTCGCGCCGTTGAGGAAGCGCATGTCGTTGCCGACCGCGATCCGCTCGAGCGCCCAGCCGGCGTCGGTGGTGGTGGCGGTGTACGGGAAGGCGGGCGTGCCGGCGACCGCGGTCGGCAGGCGGGCGCAGCCGGCGGAGAGCGCCCCGCCGACGTCGCGCTCGACGCTGAGCGAACGGACGAGGATCGGCGTGTTGCCGCTGCCCGACGGCGACGCCTTGCTGCCGTGCTGCCACCACTTGCCGTTCATCGCCCACAGCAGCGTCGCGCCGAACGGGTTGCCCGAGGTCGCCGACTGGCCGGCGACGCTGCGGACCTCGACGTTGTCGAGGAAGGTGTAGCTCTGGTTGCAGCAGCCGTTGGTCTGCGCCTCGACCGACAGCGCGGTGAACCTGACCCGGGTGATGCGGATGCCGGCGCCGGCGGTCGCGGGCGAGCGCAGGATGCACGCGCGCTGCGTCGTGTCGGCGGGGTCGCCGCGCACGGTGATGCCGATGACGCCGGTGGTGATGCCGACCGACGCGGAGACGCTGCCCGTGCCGTTGACGACGCCGGTGCAGGGACCGTTCGGGGCGGTCCGCGATCCCGCCTGGCGGATCGTCAGCACCGCGCCGTCGGCCGACCGCGTCACCGCCGCCTGCCCGTTCGCCGCTGCCACCGTGAGGTTGGCGGCGTAGAGCGCGCTCAGCGCCGTGGTGATGCTCGCCGCCGCCGTGCCCGTCGGACTCGCCGAGTAGGACGTGGCGATGGTGACGTTCGCGGGCGTCGTCGTGCCGTTGACCTCGTCGATGTCGATGTAGCGCGGCGGCAGCCACGTTCCCGCCGGGTCCCAGGCGACGACGAACGGCACGAGCGCGCTGGTGGCGAGTGCGGCCGTGCCGAGCCCGGTCATCGACGGCGTGTTCGAGGCGGCGACGGTCGTGCGGTTGGTGTCGGCGGTATCGCTGCACTGCGCCGGGCCGATCCACGGGAACACCTTGAAGTCGCAGCGCAGCAGGCCCTGGGTCAGCGCCGTCGCCGTCGAAGCGTCGACCTGCACGGCATAGACCCGCGGGGGCACCAGCGTGCCGCCGCCGCTGCCGGGCGCGGGGTTGAACGCGGGACTGTTCGTGAGCGCCGTCGCCCAGAATGTCTTGATCGTCGTGCCGTCGGTGACGGTGAACTTGACGCCGGCGACGGGCATGAGGCCGTTCGGGTGGAACGAGGCGACGACGCACTCGAGCCAGAACAGGCCGGTCTGCCGCTGATAGGGAATGTCGGACCAGCGGACGATGGGTGCCGGCGCGGCGATCGTCGAGGTGTTGGTGACGGCGATCGTCTGCGCGCCCATGCCGGTGCGCCAGCCGGCGGTGACGGTCAGCGAAAGGCCGGTGTCGGTCGCATAGACCCGCTGCGACAAGGCGATGCGGACGGTGATCGTGCCGTCGCCGTTGTCGACCTCGTCGGGGTTCTTGGCGTCGCGCACGCCCGCGGGAGTGGCATTGACCACCTTGCGCAGCACCTTGGTCCCATAGATCGTCCGCGTCGGCGTCGCCGCGACCGCCTGTCCGCCCGACTGAACGAAGCCCAGGCTGGTCGCGGTCAGCGTCAGCGGCGCGGCCGTGGCCCATGCCCGGTCGGGCGCGGTCAGCGCCGCGGCATAGGCCGAGAAGTTGGTCGCAACCTGCGCCGCCGCCGTCGCCTGGTTCGCGCCCGCCGTCGTGTCGTTGCCGAGGCTGAAGCCGGGCACCATCGCCGACGACAGGCCGCCGGTCACGTGTCAGCTTGAGCACCCAGCCGTTCGGCTCGATGAGCGCGGCGGTGATCGCCATCGGCGCCTCCTGCGGGGGGGGTGTCGAGGAAAGGCGCCGCGCAGCGGGGAGCTGCGCGGCGCGTCTCGCCTGCGGCCGGGTCGGCGGCGACCCGGCGCGGGGGCTCAGGCGGCGGCGAACTTCAGCAGCTTGATCGCCTCGGAGTTGACGATCGCCCCGCCGACGCGGCGCACCGCGTAGAAGGAGACGAACGGCTTGTTCGAGAACGGATCGCGCAGGATGCCGGTCGTGTTGCGCTCGGTGATCAGATAGCCGGCCTTGAAGTTGCCGAAGGCGATCGACAGCGAGCCGACGGCGACGTCGGGCATCGCCTCGGCGTCGATCACCGGATAGCCGAGCAGCGTCGCCGGCTGCTCCGCCGACAGGCCGGGCTGCCAGATGAAGGCGCCGGTATTGTCCTTCATCTTCCGCACCCGGGCGAGCGTCGCCGAGTTCATCACGAACACCGCGCCCTGGCGGTAGGGCGGCCGCAGGCTGTGGACGAGGTCGATGATCTTGTCCTGCGGGTTGGTCGCGGCAAAGCCGCCGTCGACGCCGGTCGCCAGATACTGCAGCGTGCCGAAGGGGCGCGTCGTGTCGTCGGCGGTCGCGACGGCTGCGCTGAGGAAGCCCGCCGGCTGGTTGACGCCGGTGCCCGTGACGAAGGCGACGCTCTCGTTCCGCGCGAACTCGGTGGCGATCTCGCCCGCCAGCCACGTCTCGACGTCGAACATCGCGTCGTCGAGCATGGCTTGGGAGGCGCTCGGGTTGGCGAACAGCTCGCCCATCGGCGGCACGATCTCGACGAACGTCGGCGTGCCGGTGTCGGTGCGCTGGCCGCCCTCGCTCGCCCAGCCCGACTGGACGCCGCCGACGGCGATCAGCTTGCGGTAGTGCGCGCTGCCGATCTGGACGACGCTGGCGATGCCGCGGATCGGCGAAATCGACTTCAGCGTGTCGTCGATGACGCTGTCGATCTCGTTCGGCACGGCGACGCCGCCGCTGCCGCCGTTACCGATGGTCAGCGACTTGACCTCGTCGCCGGCGTCGAGGCCCTTCCTCAGGTAGCGGTCGGTGAAGCTCGTCGCCGCCGCCTTGGTGCCGCCGAGCGCCGGGCGGGTCAGGCGCAGGCTCAGCCGGTCGAGGTCGGTGCGCAGCGCGGCGACGTCGTCGGCGCTGGCGGGGGCGGGGGCGCCCGCGGCGGCGGTGAAGCTCGCCTCGAGCGGGTCGGCCTTGGTTTCGTACGTCATGCAGGGGTCTCCTCGGGTGAAACGGTGACGACGCGCGCGAGGCGCTGCATCGGGAAGGTGACGAGGCTGACCTCGATCAGCTCGAGGTCGGTCAGCTGGCGCAGGCCCCCGGAGGCCCTGCTGCCCGGCGTGCTCGCGCGGACGCGGTAGCCGAACGACAGGCCGGTCAGCGCCTTGGCCGCAAGCAGCGCCGCCGCATCGCGCGCGACCCGCGTCGTCGCCAGGCTGGCGATGACGCGCAGGCCGCGGCTGTCCTCGGACAGATGGTCGACGGTGCCGATCGGGTGGGCGGCGTCGTGCTGCCACAGCAGCGGCACGGGATGCGCGGGCAGGCGGGCGAAGGCGCCCTTGCGGACGACGTCGCCGCCGGCATCGGGCACGTCGAAGACGCTGGCATAGCCAGCGAGACGGGTCGGCATGGAATCCTCCCTGTGGGCAGCGGTGAGAGCGGCCGGGCCCGGCCTCAGCGGTGGGGGCGGCCGGGCCCGGCCTCAGCGGTGAGGGCGGCCGGCGGCCCGGCGTCAGCGGTGGATGAGCGCGGTCAGCCCGGTCTTCGCCGCCAGCCCGACGAGCAGCGCGGCGACGGCGGCGCGGACCATCCAGGTGACGGCCGCCGACACCGCCGAGCGCTTGGCGTCGCGCCAGCCCTGGATCAGCTGCCTGAGCTCGATGATGTCGGCGCCGGCGCGCTCGTCGGACAGGCCGATGTTGTTGAGCGCGCGCGTCGCGCCGGCCTCGGTCGCCTCCTCGACCAGCGCGCGCAGCGTGACGAGGTCGGCGCCCTGCCCCTCGGCCTGGGCGATCAGCGCGGCGAGCATGGTCACAGGCCGTCTCCGAGGTCGGGGACCATGCCGTCGAGGCCGAGCAGGTGGCGCTTCTCGGCGTCGCTGAGGAAGGCGGCGCCGGCGACCTGGCTCCACAGCCGCTCGCGGTCGGCACTGAGCGCGGGAATCGCGTCGCGGTCGACCGTCAGCGTGAGGCCCGGCCACCAGTCGGCGAGATGCGCGGCGATGGCGCCGTAGATGCGGCTGGTCAGCGGCAGCAGCGTCAGCCGCCACAAAGCGACGTTCGCCTCGCGGTAGTTGGCGAAGGCATTGTCGCCCGACAGGCCGAGCAGCATTGGCGGCACGCCGAAGGCGAGCGCGATCTCGCGGGAGGCGGTGTCGCGGGTCCGGCCGAAGTCCATCTCGGCCGGCGTCAGCGACAGCGGCTGCCACTTCATGCCGCCGTCGAGGAGCATCGGCCGCCCGGCGTTGCCCGCGCCGCCGAAGCCGCCTTCGAGCTCGCGCTTCAACCGGTCGAACTGGTCGGGGCTGAGCACCGAGCCGTCGCCGGGGTCGTAGACCAGCGCCCCCGACGGCCGGGCGGCATTCTCGAGCAGGTTCTGGTTCCACGCACTCGCGGCATTGTGCGTCTCGACCGCCGGGTTCGCCGCGCCGAGGCAGCCGAGCCCGTAATGGTCGTCGAGCGGGTGGAAGCTGCGGATGTGGAGCAGCCCCGGCCGCTCGCCGACGGTCAGCGCGGGGAAGCGCTGCAGCGAGGTGCCGGCGCGGTAGAGATAGCCGACCGGCCACCCTTGCGCGTCGGCCTCGACCGTCACCCGCTCGGGCCGCAGCGAATAGAGCGCCGCCGGCAGGCCGGTCGCGCCGAGCCCGACCTCGATATAGGCGTTGCCGTGAAGCATCAGGTTCGCCGCCACCGTCTCGATCAGCAGCGGCCCGGGCTCGCCGCCGGCGAGCAGCCCGAGTACCGGGTGGCCGGGCGGGTTCGAGCGCACCGGTGCGCCGGCAGCGCCTTCGGCGACGATGCGGACCGCGCGCTGGGCGATGGGGTTCTTGAGGTACGCGTCGCGGACCAGCACCTCGTAGCTGCGCGGCCCGTTCCGCGTCGCCCAGTTCGAGCGCAGCAGGTCGGGGAAGAGCGGCGCCGAGGCAGCCGCGGGGGGCCGCGACTTGCGGCTGAAGCTCGGCAATTTCATGGGCTTCTCCCTAGAGCGAGCGGACGCCGGGGCTGTGCACCCGGCCGAGCAGCAGGTCGGTCAGCGCCCAGACGAGCGCGTCGGCGCGGTCGGGCGAGCGCCCCGGGCCGGCGTAGCCGCCGCCGGCGAGCAGCCCGCACAGTTCGTCCTCGAGCGCGGCGTGCATCCCGACATGGGCGACGCGGCCCTGTTCGTAGAGCGCGGCGACCGGCTCGGCGCGCGCGACCTTGCCCGCGGCGGCGTGGACGGGCGCGATCGGCAGCGTCGCGTCGACCGTCCGCAGCACGGTCGTGACCATCGCCCCGCCGTTGTTGACCTCGGCGACGACGCGGTCGGCGGCGAACTCCGCCGCCGCCGCCGCCACCGCCCGCGCCCAGCCGTCGGGCGAGCGGCCCTGGACGGAGCGGTCGGCGACGACATAGCCGCGACCGTCGGGCCCTAGCCGGACGACGACGATGCCGCAGGCGTCGGCCTTGCCGCCGGCGCCCGCGGGCGGGTCAACGCCGACGACGGTGCGGCCGTGTGGCGGTGCCGCGAGGACACGCGCGCGCTCGAACATCTCCCGCCGCCACAGCGCGCCGTCGAGATCGGCGACGAACTCCCCGAGCAGCTCCTGCCGGCCGAGCCGCGTGCCGCCGTGGTCGCGCAGCATCGCCGCGATGAACGCCGCCGGCAGGTTGGCGCGGTTGTCGACCGTCCGCCCGCGCGTCACCGCGACGCCCGCCGCCGGCGCCGCCAGCGCCTGCAGCCACGGCAGCGGCCGCGGCGTCGTCGTCAGCACCCGCCGCGGCTCCGCGCCGAGCCGGAGCGCCATGCCGAGGTTCGCCAGTGCCGCTTCGGCTGCATCCCATTTGGCGATTTCGTCGCCCCAGGCGAAGTGAAAGGAGGGCCCGCGCAGCGAGTCGGGCTCGGCCGCGCCGAACAGCTGCGCGGTCGCGCCGTTGGGCCAGGTCAGCAGCCGCTTGGTCGGCGCGAAGCGCGGCCGCTCGAAGGCGACGGCCAGGATGCCGGCATCGCCCTCGACCATGACGTGGCGCGCGTCGCCGAGCGTCGCGCCGACCAGCGCGATGCGGGCGTTCGGCACGGCGCGGGCGCAGCCGTCGATCCAGCTCGCGCCGGCGAAGGTCTTGCCGAAGCCGCGGCCGGCGAGAATCAGCCAGGTCGACCAGTCGCCTGCCGGCGGCACCTGCCCGCCGTGCGTCCGCAGGTGGGGTGCGGCGAGCAGGCGGGCGAGGTCGCCGCGCGCCAGCTCGGCCGCCGCCGCCGCCCGGCGGTCGCGCGCGAGCGCCGCCAGCCGGGCGAGCGGAGTCCGCATCGCCTCGCTCATGCCAAGCCTCCCCCGCATACGTGGATGTCGTCGCTGCGGCCGCCCTGCCGGCGGCCCTCCCGGGCGCGTGCCCGTCGTCTCGCCGGCGGCCCGCCGCCGGGACGATCCGTCAGGCGGCGCCGCCGCCCCCGCTGTCCGCCGCCGGCGGCATCGGCGCCGTCGGGCGCGTCGGGGCCCATCGCCTCGTAGCGCGCGATGAGCGCGAGGAACTCGTCGCGGCCCGTCACCGGACTGGTGAAGCGATCGACGACGGTATCGACCCTGAGCTGCGCTTCGAGGCGGTCGAGCACCATGAGGCCGAAGCGGTTGTCGAACTCGGTATAGGTCTCGACCGTGCCGTTGGCGTAGACCTTGCGCCGCTCGACCCCGTTGATCGCGCGCTCGATCAGCGCCGCTTCGAGCCGGATCGCCGCGCGCGCTCCGGGTTTGATCCGTTCGCGTCGCGGCATCGGCACCTCCCCGCTCCGCCACCAATGCGGTGGGCGGAGTTCTTCAGCGTGCCCTTGATGTACCAAACAGCGGTGCGCTTGTCAAGCGTTTTATCCTGTAGGGTTTCTTTTCCTACACGCGGCGCAGCGGTGGCAGCGACTCGCTGGATAATGCGGCTGCGGCCAGAAAAAAGGCTTAAACGGGCAAAAGTGGCGCTAACGGTTCGCAATAGCGTCTAGCGCAGCTGATAGTGGTCGCCGAGCCGGTCGAGCGCCAGGAGGAGGACCACCTTGCCGGCCCGTGCCGGCCAGCCGAGCGCGCGTTCGGCGGTCTCGAGGCCTTCCCCCTGGCAGACGACCCGCCACAGCACGTCCGACAGGCCGCCGCCGACGGCGGTCACCGCCGCGTGGAAGCGCGCCTTGGCGGCGATCTGCGCGGTCGAGGCGTCGACCATGTCGGGCGCGCCGCGCGGCCCCCGCGCCGCCGGCCCGGCGTCCCACGCCATCGTCGTGCGCGGCGCCAGCTGGGCGCGGGTGAAGTCGGCGCGCAGGCGCTCGCCGGCCTCGAACTGGCGCAGGCTGACCATGCCCCGGCGGACCAGCCAGCCGAGCGGCGACTCGGCGAGGTTGACGGTCACGCGGGCGCGGTCGACGACCGCCGACGGCGGC
This sequence comes from uncultured Alphaproteobacteria bacterium, assembly GCA_963846485.1. Taxonomy (GTDB): domain Bacteria; phylum Pseudomonadota; class Alphaproteobacteria; order Sphingomonadales; family Sphingomonadaceae; genus Polymorphobacter_B. The sequence continues at coordinate 548,674 of CAWJWB010000008.1, forward strand.
AGGCGGACCTCGGCGAGCAGGCGGTTGGGACCGCTCTCGGGGATCGCCGCGTCGGCGGCGCGGCGGGTCGGACGGCGGGCGGGCTTGGGCACGGCACATCTCCTCGAAAGCCCCGAATCGGGGGACGAGGGCCTTGCCACAGACGTTCCTATGTAGGACAGATGTAAACCGGACCGGTTCAATTCCTACAGGAGACAGGCGTGATCACCCGCATCCGCGAGGTCCGCAAGGCGAAGCGCATGACGCTCCACGAGGTCGCCGCCGCGTGCGTCCCGCCGACGACGGCGCAGACGATCGGGCGGCTGGAGACGGGCACGCGCACCGTGTCGGTCGGCTGGCTCAACCGCATCGCCGCCGCGCTCGGCGTGACCGCGGCCGACCTCATCACGCTCCCCGACCGGATCGACGTCGCCGTCGCCGCGGTACTCGGGCCGGAGGGAGCGGCGCCCCCGCGCCGGGCGACGGCGCTGCTGCCGCCGATGCCCGAAGGCGACCTGATGGGCATGCTGGTCGAGACGGCGCAGGGCGAGTATCGCGCCGGCGACGCGGTCTGGCTCGAGCGGCTCGAGCCCGCCGCCTTCGCCACCGCCATGAACCGCGACATCCTCGTGCCGCGCGCCGCCGGCCGCTTCGCCTTCGGCCGGCTGGCCGGCGTGGACGGGCGCAAGCTGCAGATCCTGCCGCTCGAGCCCGGTGCCCGCCAGATCGTCGTCGCCGATGCGCCGTGGCTCGGCGTCGTCCGGGCGCTGATGCGCTCGCTCTAGCGCGTGCGAGGGGCGCGGCGGCCTCAGCCGAAGTCGCGCGCCGCCGCCATCGCCCCGAGTCGCGCGGCTTCCGCGAAGAACTCCGCGACCGTGTCGGCGATGATGTCGGCGACCGGGCGGACCCCGTCGATCAGCCCGGCGGTCTGCCCGGCGAGCCCGACCGCCGCCTCCATGTCGCCGCCGAAGTAGAGGTCGAGGATGCGGCTGAACGTGTCGGGTGGCATCAGCCCGGCCTCGGCGATCGCCGCCGTCCGCTGCGTCTTCAGCGCGCGGATGCAGGGCGACGCCTTCTTGTTGAGGACGACGGTGCCGGTAACGCCGGCGTCGACGATCGCCGCCTTGTAGTTGGCGTGGACCGGGCTCTCGGCGGCCGAGACGAAGCGCGTGCCCATCTGCACGCCTTCCGCGCCGATGGCGAAGGCGGCGGCCATGCCGCGCCCGTCCATGATGCCGCCCGCGGCGATGATCGGCACGTCGGTCGCCCGGCGCACCGCCTGGACGAGGACGAGGGTCGACACCTCCTCCGGGTTCTTGAAGCCGCCGCCCTCGGCGCCCTCGACGACCAGCCCGTCGACGCCGGCGGCGACCGCCTTCAGCGCCGCCTCGACCGTCGGCACGGCGTGGTAGACGGTGATGCCGGCCTCCTTGAGCGGCGCGACGAACTTCGCCGGCGAGCCCGCCGACGTCGTCACGAACTTCACGCCGCTGCCGCAGATGAAGCGCAGCATGGCGTCGTCCTTGAGGAACAGGATCGGCAGGTTGACCCCGAACGGCGCGGTCGTCAGCTCGCGCATCTTGACGATCTCGGCCTTGCAGTTCTCGGTCTCGCCCGACGAGGTCTCGATGATGCCGAGCCCGCCGGCGTTGCACACCGCGCTGGCGAGCGGCGAGCGGGCGATCCAGCCCATCGGTGCCTGGACGATCGGATAGCGCGCGCCGGTGTGCGCGAGGACGCGGTTCATGCGGTTTCTCCCCTTGTCCGCCCGCCATGCCGCGCGCGCGGCGCGCCGTCTACCAGCGCGGCGGCCCGCTGCCTTCGAGCGCGACCAGCAGCAGCCCGCCGACGATGCAGAAGTTCTTGAGGAACTGCCAGAAATGCTCGCGCGCGACGCTCTCGTCGGCCGCCGCGAACAGGTCGGGACCACGCCAGAACGGGTGGTAGAGCACCGCCGTCACCGCGCAGAAGGCGGCGAGCAGCAGCGCCGCCGGCCGGTCCCAGGCGCGGCCCACGATCAGGATCGGCGTCACGAACTCGACCGCGATCGCCGCCACCAGCATCGCCATCCCGAGCGCCGGCGGCCCCGGCAGCTTCGCGCTCTCGGTCTGGCGGAGCGAGCCCCGCCAGTGGACGACCTTGTCGACCGCGCTCGGCGGGAACATGCCGACGAGGCAGACGCGCGCCACCGTGTCGACCAGCTGCGCGTCCATGTGCCCTGACTCCCGGATCGTTTCGCCGACACCTAGCGTTCAACGGCGGCGCGCGGTTCCGGAGGGGCGAGTGGCCGATTACGACATCATCATCATCGGCTCGGGCCCCGGCGGCGGCACGATGGCGCTCGAACTCGCGCCGACCGGCAAGCGCATCCTGCTGCTCGAGCGCGGCGACTACCTGAAGCGCGAGCGCGCGAACTGGTCCTCGCAGGCCGTGTTCGTCGACGGCAAGTACCAGTGCAACGACGTCTGGCACGACCGCGAGGGCAACAGCTTCCACCCGGGCCTGCACTATGTCGTCGGCGGCAATAGCAAGGTCTATGGCGGCTCGCTCTACCGCCTGCGCCTCGAGGACTTCGGCGAGCTGCAGCACGAGGAGGGCGTGTCGCCCGCCTGGCCGGTCGGCTACGACGTTTTCGAGCCCTATTACACGCGCGCCGAACGGCTGTTCCAGGTCCACGGGACGCGCGGGGCCGACCCGACCGAGCCGTGGGCGAGCGCGCCCTACCCGCACCCCGCCGTCCGCCACGAGCCGCGCATCCAGGCGCTCGCCGACGGGCTGACCCGCATCGGCCACCATCCCTACCCGCAGCCGCTGGCGATCCTGCTCGACGAGGACGAGCAAGGCGCCAAGCCGCACTCGCCCTGCATCCGCTGCGACGCCTTCGACGGCTACCCGTGCCTGACCAACGGCAAGGCCGACGCGCAGATCGTCGCGGTCGACCCGGCGCGCGAGTACCCGAACGTGACGCTGCTGACGGGCGCCTATGTCGAGCGGCTGGAAACGGACGCGAGCGGGCGGACGGTGACCGGTGTCCACGTCGTGCGCGGCGGCGTCGAGGAGGTCTATCGCGCCGACATCGTCGTCGTCGCGGCGGGAGCGCTGTCGTCGGCGCTGCTGATGCTGCGCTCGGCGAGCGACGCGCACCCGAATGGGCTGGCGAACGGCTCGGGCCTCGTCGGGCGCAACTACATGCGCCACAACAACTCGGCGTTCATGGCCGTGAGCCTCGAGCCCAACGACACCGTGTTCCAGAAGACGCTGGCGCTCTCCGACTTCTACTTCGGGGCGGACGACTATGCCTTCCCGCTCGGCGAGATCCAGATGATCGGCAAAAGCCACGGCGACCAGGTCAAGGCCGAGGGGCTGTCGACGCTGGCTGTCGTTCTTCCCCAACTGGCCGTTCGACCAGCTCGCCCGCCACAGCCTCGACTTCTGGGTGATGACCGAGGACCTGCCGCGCCGCGACAACCGCATCTACTACCGGGACGGGAAGGTCATCCTCGACGTCCAGCCGACGGGGGCGAAGCCGCACCGGCTGCTGCGCCACAAGCTCGAGGGGCTGCTCGGCAAGATCGACGCCCACCCGCACCTGCTGCCGCGATCGCTCTACCTTGGCAAGGACGTCGCGATCGGCGGGACCGCGCACCAGGCCGGCACGATGGTGTTCGGGGCGGACCCGGCGACGTCGGTGCTCGACCTGAACTGCCGCGCGCACGAGGTCGACAACCTCTACGCGACCGACGCGGGGTTCTTCCCGTCGATCGGGGCGGTCAACCCGACGCTGACGATCATCGCCAACGCGATGCGGGTCGCGGATCACCTGAAGAACCGGATGGGGTGAGGCGACGGAGCTGCCGGTAAGATCCGTCGCGGCAAAGCCGCGCCATCGGACGGCACGCGGCGAAGGTCGCCGCGGCCGCCGGCCGGCGGTGACGCGAGTCCGCGGCTAGCGGACGATTGCGAAGAGCAATCCTCCGCCAGCCGCCGGCCGCTTACACCACCTCAAACAATCCCGCCGCGCCCATGCCGCCGCCGACGCACATCGTCACGACGACATACTTCGCCCCGCGGCGCTTGCCCTCGATCAGCGCGTGGCCGGTCAGGCGCGCGCCGCTCATGCCGTAGGGGTGGCCGACCGAGATCGCGCCGCCGTTGACGTTGAGCTTCTCCTGGTCGATCCCGAGCACGTCGGCGCAGTGCAGCACCTGCACCGCGAAGGCCTCGTTCAGCTCCCACAGGTCGATGTCGTCGACCGTCAGGCCGTTGCGCTTCAACAGCTTGGGCACGGCATAGATCGGGCCGATGCCCATCTCGTCGGGCTCGAGCCCGGCGACCGCCATGCCGCGATACAGGCCGAGCGGCGTCAGCCCGCGCTTCGCCGCCTCGCCCGCCTCCATGACCACGCTGGCGCTGGCGCCGTCCGAGAGCTGGCTGGCGTTGCCGGCGGTGATGACGCCGCCCTCGCGCACCGGCTTCAGCCCCTTCAACCCTTCGAGCGTCGTCTCGGGGCGGTTGCCCTCGTCCTTGGTCAGGGTGACGTCGTGGAAGGTGACCTCGCCCGTCTCCTTGTTGGCCATGCCCATCTTCGACGGCAGCGGCACGATCTCGTCGTCGAACTTGCCCGCAGCTTGCGCCGCCGCGGTCCGCATCTGCGAGCGGTAGCTATACTCGTCCTGGCGGTCGCGGCTGATGTTGTAGCGCTTGGCGACGATCTCGGCGGTGTCGATCATCGGCATGTAGACGTTGGCGTGCATCGCAATCAGGCCGGGGTCGGGCTCGACGCGCATCTTGTTGGTCTGGACCATCGAGATCGAATCCTGCCCGCCGCCGACGACGACCGGCATGCCGTCGACGATGACCTGCTTCGCCGCGGTCGCGATCGCCATCAGCCCGCTCGCGCACTGGCGGTCGAGCGACATGCCGCTGACGCTCGTCGGCAGGCCGGCGCGGAGCAGGGCGAGGCGGGCGATGTTGGGCGACTGGCCGCCCTGCTGGAGCGCGGCGCCCCAGACGACGTCGTCGACCTCGGCCGGGTCGAGCTTCGCCCGCTCGACGGCGTGCCTGATCGCGTGGCCGCCGAGCATCGGCGGCGGCGAGGCGTTGAACGCGCCGCGGAACGCCTTGCCGATGGGAGTGCGGGCGGTCGAGACGATGACGGCTTCACGCATGGGTCTGGTCCTTCGCTGCGGGGAAGCGGCCCATGGCGGCTTCCGGGGGGATGTCGAGCGCGCCGCAGATCAGCGACACGCCATGGTAGAAGCCGACGAGCTGGATGATCTCGAACATCTGCGGCACGTCGTAATGGGCGTGGAAGGCGTCGAACTCGGCCTGGCTGAGCTTCTTGCGGTCGAGCAGCGCATCGACGGTGGCGATCAGCACCGCCTCGGCCGGGTCCCAGTTGCCGTCGTCAGCCGTGCCGTCGAAGGTCGAGCGGACCTGCTCGGGCGTGAAACCGGCCTTCTCGGCGAACATCGTCGCGTGGGTCGTCCACTCGAACTCGCCGCCCGTCCGCGCCGCCGTGCGCAGGATCGTGAGCTCGCGCTGCCGCGAGGTCAGCGGGCCGCGGCCGGTCAGCGCCCCGCCGCTGAACTTCTCCCACGCCCGCGGGCTGTGGGCGAACGGCGGGAACAGGCCGAGCGGCTGGCCGCCGGGCGGCGTCATCGCATCGACGGCGGCGGCAAAGCGCGGCTCCCACGCCTCGCGCGGCAGGTCGGGAAGGCGGCTCACAGGTAGATGAGCGAGACGGTCTCGCCGACCAGCGCCGGCTTCGGCTCGTCCTCGATCTCGACGGTAACGGCGACGGTCGACTGGTACGACCCGTCCGGCCGCTGCTCGACCGACAGCAGGGTGAAGCGCCCGCGCACGCGCTTGCCCGAGCGGACCGGGGCCATGAAGCGCAATTTGTTCATGCCGTAGTTGACGCCCATCTTCGCGCCCTCGATGCCCGGCATGGTCGCATAGGTCATCATCGGGATCAGGCTCAGCGTCAGATAGCCGTGGGCGATCGTCGTGCCGAACGGCGTCGCCTTGGCGCGCTCCGGGATCGACGTGGATGAACTGGTGGTCGCCGGTGCACTCGGCGAAGGCGTCGATGCGCGCCTGGTCGACCAGCACCCAGTCGGACACGCCGACCTCGGTCCCGGCCAGCGCACGATAGTCGTCGATGGGCACGGCTGCGCGCGTCATGGAGTCTCCCCGGCTTTTCCGACCGCCTTGAACCGGGGTGACGCGGGCGTCAACCGCCTGCGCGCCCCGGCTGCGCGCGCGTGGTCCCGTGACGGGCCGCGCCGGCGGGGATAAGGGCAGCGCATGACCAGCCTCGCCGCCGCCCGCGCTGCCCTGCGCGACCTCCACCGCGCCCCCGAACCCCAGGTGCTGGCGCAGCTGCTCCCCGCCGCGACGCTCGACGCCGCCGTCCGCGCCCGCGTCGAGGACCGGGCGCTCGGCCTGCTCGCCGACCTGCGCGCGGCGCAGGGATCGGGCTGGGTCAACCGCTTCCTCCAGCAGTACCGGCTCAACACCGCCGAGGGCGTGGCGCTGCTATCGCTCGCCGAGGCGTTCCTGCGCGTGCCCGACGCGGCCACCGCCGACCTTCTGATCCGCGACAAGATCGGCACCGCCGACTGGGGCGCGCACGCGGGCAAGAGCGACTCGGCGCTCGTCAATTCGGCGACCTGGGGGCTGGTGCTGACGCGCGCGGTCGTCGGCAACTCGGACCGCGCCTCGGTGCTGCGCCGGCTGATCGCGCGCTCGGGCGAGCCGTTCGTCCGCACCGCGGTGGGCGCGGCGATGCGGATGATGGGGCAGATCTTCGTCATGGGCCGCACCATCGACGAGGCGCTCGAACGCGCCGCGGACAAGGACAATGCGGGCTTCACCGCCAGCTTCGACATGCTCGGCGAGGCGGCGCGGACCAAGGCCGACGCCGCAGCGCTATTACGACAGCTATGTCGCCGCGATCCGGCGCGATCGGCGCGGCGAACACCGCGCACGGCCATTCGATCTCGGTCAAGCTGTCGGCGCTCCACCCGCGCTACGAGACGGCGCACGCGGCCGCCTGCGTCCCCGAGCTCGACCGACCTGCTCGGCAGCCTGGCGAGCGCCGCCGCCGCCGCCGGCATCGGCCTGACCGTCGACGCCGAGGAGAGCGAGCGGCTGGAGATGAGCCTCGACATCATCGCCGCCGTCGCCGGGCACAAGCAGCTCGAACGGCTGGGACGGGCTCGGCATGGCGGTGCAGGCGTACAGCAAGCGCGCGCCGCGCGGTGCTCGACTGGGCGCAGGCGCTCGGCGCGGCGACCGGGCGGCGGCTCGGCGTGCGGCTGGTCAAGGGCGCGTACTGGGACAGCGAGATCAAGCGGACGCAGGTCGAGGGGCTGGCCGACTATCCGCTGTTCACGCGCAAGGCGGCGACCGACGTGTCGTACCTCGCCTGCGCGCGCGAACATGCTGGCGAGCCCCAACATCTTCCCCGCCTTCGCCACGCCACAACGCGCTGACCGTGGCGACCATCCTCGAATGGGCGGGGCCGGACCGCAGCCGCTTCGAGTTCCAGCGCCTGCACGGCATGGGCGAGGGGCTGTACGAGCGGCTGGTGCGCGAGGAGGGCTATGCCTGCCGCATCTACGCGCCGGTCGGCGGCCACCGCGACCTGCTCGCCTATCTCGTCCGCCGGCTGCTCGAGAACGGGGCGAACTCGAGCTTCGTCCACCAGCTGGCCGACACGCACGTCGACGACGCGACGCTGCTCGCCGATCCCGCGGTGCGGATCGCCGCGGTCGGCGGCGCGCGCCATCCGTCGATCCCGCTGCCGCGCGACCTGTTCCCCGGGCGGGTCAACTCGGCCGGGCTCGACCTCGCCGACGCCGAGGTGCTGGCGGCGACGGCGGCAGACCGTGCGGCGCGTCGCAAGACGCCGCGCTGCCCGCGGGCCTGACCGACGTGCCGGCCGCCGTCGCCGCCGCGCACGCCGCCTTCCCCGCGTGGGACGCGACGCCGGTCGACGCCCGCGCCGCCGCGCTCGAGCGCCTCGCCGACCTGCTCGAGCGCGACCGCTCGGCCCTGATGGCGCTGTGCGTCGACGAGGCGAAGAAGACCATTCCCGACGCGCTCGCCGAGGTGCGCGAGGCGGTCGATTTCTGCCGCTATTACGCGGCGCAGGCGCGGGCGGGCTTCGCGCCCGTCGAGCTGCCCGGCCCGACGGGCGAGCGCAACGTGCTGCGGCTGGCGGGCCGCGGCGTGTTCGCGTGCATCGCGCCGTGGAACTTCCCGCTGGCGATCTTCCTCGGCCAGGTCGCCGCCGCGCTGGTCGCGGGCAACAGCGTCGTCGCCAAGCCCGCGCCGCAGACGCCGCGCATCGCCGCGGCGGCGGTCGCGCTGGCGCACGAGGCGGGCGTGCCCGGCCGACGTGCTGCGCCTGGTGGTCGGCGGGGCCGACATCGGCGAGGCCCTGGTCGCCGACCCGCGCGTCATGGGCGTCGCCTTCACCGGCTCGACCGCGACCGCGCGCGCCATCGCCCGGACGCTGCTCGCCGACGAGGCGCGCCCGCTGGTGCCGCTGATCGCCGAGACCGGCGGCCTGAACGCGATGATCGTCGATTCGACCGCGCTGCCCGAGCAGGTCGTCGTCGACGTCGTCACCTCGGCGTTCCGCTCGGCCGGGCAGCGCTGCTCGGCGCTCCGCCTGCTGCTGCTGCAGGAGGATATCGCCGAGCGCACGCTCGAGATGCTGAAAGGCGCGATGGACACGCTGGTCGTCGGCGACCCGAGCGATCCGCGCACCGACGTCGGCCCGGTGATCGACCGCGCGGCGTACGAGCGGCTCGAGACCTACCGCCAGTCGATGAAGGGCCGCTGGGTGCACACCATTCCGGCGCCGCCCGAGGGCGAGTTCGTCGCGCCGACGGTCATCCGGCTCGATGCCGTCGAGGACCTGCAGCGCGAATGGTTCGGGCCGATCCTCCACGTCGCCACATGGCGCGCCGGGACGCTCGAGGCGACGGTGGCGGCGGTCAACGCCAGCGGCTTCGGCCTGACCATGGGGCTGCACAGCCGGATCGCCGCCGCAGCTGACGCAGGTCGCGGCCCGGGCGCGGGTCGGCAACCTCTACGTCAACCGCTCGATGATCGGCGCGGTGGTCGGCAGCCAGCCGTTCGGCGGCGAGGGCAAATCGGGCACCGGCCCCAAGGCCGGCGGGCCGCACTATCTGCCGCGCTTCGCCGTCGAACGGACGGTGTCGACCGACACCACCAGCGCGGGCGGCAACGCGACGCTGCTCAGCCTGGAGGACAGCGGCATATAGCGGCATTGGCAACCGATCGGCGTGAACGTCGTTATGCTCCCCGAACGAAGGAGAAACCGACGATGCGCAAGACTTCGATGCTCGCTGCCCTGGCCGCTGCCGTTTCGCTGCAGGCGGCCGTCCCCGCGGAAGCGCAGAGCCGCTATTATTACGACCGCGAGCACCATCGCCACTACTACCACGGCAACTACCGCTGCCGCCGCAGCAGCGGCACCACCGGCGCCATCGCCGGCGCGGTCGGCGGCGGCGTGATCGGCAACGCGGTCGGCGGCGGCCTGCTCGGCACGGCCGCGGGCGCGGTCGGCGGCGGCCTGCTCGGCCGTCACCTCGACAAGAGGCACGACGAGGCCCAGAACCGCCGTAACGGCTGCTGAGCCCTTGCCTTGCGGAGTGTTTGCGTATAAACACTCCGCATGAACGCGATCCCCGAGCGCAGCGCCTTCGCCGCCGATGCTCCCGTCGCCCCGCCGCGACGCGAGTGGCTGAAGGCGCTGCGCTCGGTTCGCCGGCTGCTCGCCGACAAGGACGACACCGTCCAGGTCTTCGAGATCATGCGCGCGCTGAACGGCCCGGCGACGCGCGATGGGTATCTGCGGCTGATCTCGACCGCGCGCGGCGGCCGGCTCGCCTACCAGCGGCGCGAACTGACCGAGGTGCTCGGCGACCGCGCGGCGCTGGCCAAGCTGCCCGCCGACAGCGTCGCGGCCGCCTATCTCGCCTTCACCGCCGCCGGGCAGATCAGCGCCGAGGGGCTGGCGAACGTCAGCCGCGAAGTCCACGCCGACCGCATCGACATGCAGCACCCGGTGTCGTGGTACGGCCGCCGCATCCGCGACGTGCACGACCTGTGGCACGTGCTTACCGGCTATGACCTTAGCGGCCTCGGCGAGGCGTGCCTCGTCGCCTTCTCCTTCCCGCAGACGCGCGCCTATGGCTGGGCGGCGATCGGCCTCGGCGCCTGGCTCACCGCGCTCCGCCAGCGCGGCCACCCCTATGCGCGCGCGATCCACGAGGGCTATCGCCGCGGCAAGGCGGCGGCGTGGCTGCCGGGGGAGGACTATGAGGCGCTGCTCGCCGAGCCGCTGGCTGCCGCCCGCGCCCGGCTCGGGCTGACGCCGCCCGTGATCTTCGACTCGATCCCGCCCGAAGCGCGCAACCGGGCGCTGCCGAAGGCGGGCTAGCCGGTCGCCCCCTGCGGCGGCGAGACGACCGCGACCGGCGGATCGATCACGCGCCCGTCGGCACGCGCCACCATCGCCACCTGCGTCGGATAGGCGAAGTCGATGCCGAGCTCGTTGAAGCGGCGCAGGATGGCGAGGCCGATCGTATGGCGCGCATCCATCATCGCCTTGAACGAATTCCCTTCGCTGAAGAAGACCAGCTCGAAGTCGAGCGACGAGTCGGCAAAGCGAACGAAATGGCAGCGGTCGAAGCGCGTGGCCGGTGTCGCCGCGATGATCCGCTCGATCTCGTGGGGGATCGCCTCGAGCAGGTCGCTTGCCGTCTGGTAGGTGACGCCGATGACCATCACCACCTGCCGCTCCTCGATGCGCGCGAGGTTGGCGATCTGGTCGCCCAGGAGCTTGGTGTTGCCGACGATGACCTGCTCGCCCGACTGCGAGCGGATGCGGACGGTCTTCAGCCCGATCGCCTCGACCTTGCCGGTGATGCTGCCCCAGCGGATGCTGTCGCCGACGCGGAACGGCCGGTCGAACAGGATGGCGAGCGCGGCGAACAGGTCGGCGAAGATGCCCTGCGCGGCGAGACCGATGGCGATGCCGCCGACGCCGAGACCGGCAACCAGCGCAGTGACGTTCACGCCGAGGTTGTCGAGCACGAGGATGAAGGCGAGCGACCAGACGACGACGTTGACCAGCACGCGGATGATGTTCGACGCGCTGACCAGCGCCGCCTTGTCCTCGGCGAAGGCGGCGCGGCGGTCGACGAGCGCGAGGATGAACTCGCGCACCCAGATCGCCCCCTGGATCGCCGCCGAGACGGTGAAGACGAAGCCGGATGAAGCCGAGCAGCACGCCCGGCGGGGCCGCGGCGCGGGCGGCGATCATCACCGCCAGCGCGCCGAGGAAGAAGCTCCGCGTCCGCCGGACCATGCGGCCGACGAACCCCTGCCACGTCGTCACGTCGTGCCCCTGCCCGAGCAGGCGGCAGACACCGAAGCGGAGCCCAAGGAAGATCAGGTACAGCACGACCGCGCTGCCGAGGCCGATCATCGCCGCGACGCTGTCGCTCTGCAGCCATGACAGCGTGTTCAGCGTCAGGTGGCGCAGCTGCTCGGGCGCGTGGAGCAGGTCGCCGGAGATCGAGCCGGGGGCGTGAGCCGGGGCCGCAGGAAGGGGCATGACGAACCGTTGCCTGAAGGAGCCGGTACCGCGGCTCGACACCGCGCTTTAAACGGACGGCGGCGTTGCTGGAAGATGAACGGTCGGGCTTAGCCCTGCGGCAGCCAGGCGGGCCAGTCGACCGTCAGGACCGCGCCGCCGGCGGTCAGCGGCAGAGCCGCCGCCTCGACCTTCAGATAGGCGATGCCGCGTCCGTTCGCGTGGCGGCGCAGCTCGCCCGCGGGAGCGCCGCCCGCGATAACGGCGCCGTCCTCCGGCTCGCCGACGATCGTCACCGGCAGCAGGCGGCGGCGGACCTTGTCGCGGTGGTGCATGCGGGCGGTGTTCTCCTGGCCGACGTAGCAGCCCTTGGTGAAGCTGACGCCGTTCAGCTCGGCGGCGTTCGCCTCGAGCCACAGCATGCGGTCCACGAGCAGGTCGCCGCTGTCGGGCACGCCGAGCGCGAGGCGGTGCCGGATATAGTCGGCGACGCCGGCGTCGGTCGGGGCGATGTCGGCGATCCAGCGGCTGCCCAGCGCCGCGAGCTGCGGGTCGGCCGGCAGGTCGGCGACCGGCTGCTCCCACGCCGAAAAGACGTGGAGGCCGGGCTCGGCCGCGATCGTCACCGCCCGGCGCAGCTTGTACATCGTCAGCCGCCGGGCGAGCGCCTCGGCCCACGCCGCAGCCGTGTCGACGAGGATACTACCCTCGCCGCCGTCATGGCTGCCGTCGTGAAGGATCATGTCGAACAGCGGCTTGCCCTGCGCGCTGAGCAGTCCCGCCCATAGCGGCCGCCCCGGCGCCAAGGCGGCAACGTCGTTGGTCACGAGCCCCTGGAGGAAGTCGCGCGCCTCGGCGCCGCTGACGCGGAGCACGGCACGGTCGGTCAGGCGGGCGGTCGGCATCGTCGCCACATGGGGCGAGCGGGCGGACAGAACAAGCTGCGCAGCGCCGGGCGAGCCGTCAGGCTACCCGGCGCCGGCGGCGGCAGGCTCAGAACGGCGCCAGCCGGCTCTCGCGCGTATAGTTGATCCAGCCGGCGTTGACCCCCAGCCGCAGCCCGACGCCGAGCTTGATCGGCACCAGGATCACCCGGTCGCGCTGGTTGTACGTCATGGTGAAGCCGCCGATGAAGTACGCCTTGCCCTCGCCGCCGGGGTAGCGGCGGAACAGGTCGTTGGTGTCGTCGAGATGGTAGACGAGGGTGAACACCCGGCTGCCGTCGCCGCCGACGTCGAAGCCGACCGACGGCCCGGTCCAGTAGACCGGCATCTCGCCCTCGACCTTTGAATAAAGCGTCCCGGAGCCGTAGCGCAGGCCGACGACGAACGCGCCCGAGGCCTCGCGCCCGACGATATAGCCGTTGGGCCGGCCGTGATCCTTGAACGCCTTCTCGATCAGCTTCGCCGCGCCCTCGGCGCCCTTGCCGAACGCCCCCTCGGCGGCGGCGATGACGTCCTTTTCCTCGTACGTCTCGGCCGCGGGCTTCGGCGGCGCGTCGGGAGCGGCACTGGCAGCCGGCGGCGGCGGGGCCTCCTGTGCGGCGAGGGGGGCCGCCGACAGCACGGTCAGGGCGACGAACAGGCGCATCTTTACCTCCGCTCAACATCCACGCCCCGCCCGAATCTCTGCCGTGCGGCGGCGCGATTGTCCATCGCCGCACCGGCCGACGCTTCTTCGCCCGGCCGGCGGGCGCACGCTTTCCATTGCCCGGCGGCGCTGCTACCGCGGCGCAGCAACAGGGAAGCAGTCATCGCCTCATGCGTATCACGATGATCGGTTCGGGTTATGTCGGCCTCGTGTCCGGCGCCTGCCTCGCGGATTTCGGCCACGACGTCTGCTGCGTCGACCTCGACGCCGGCAAGATCGAGCGGCTGCAGGCGGGCATCATGCCGATCTACGAGCCCGGTCTCGCCGACCTCGTCGGCAACAACGCCCGTGCCGGCCGCCTGACCTTCACCACCGACCTTGCCGCCGGGGTCAGGGAGGCGGAGGCCGTGTTCATCGCCGTCGGTACGCCGTCGCGCCGCGGCGACGGCCACGCCGACCTCAGCTACGTCTATGCCGCCGCGCGCGACATCGCCGCCGCCTGCAGCGGCTATACCGTGGTCGTGACCAAGTCGACCGTGCCCGTCGGCACCGGCGACGAGGTCGAGCGCATCTGCCGCGAGACCAACCCCGACGCCGAGTTCGCCGTCGTCTCCAATCCCGAATTCCTGCGCGAGGGCGCGGCGATCCGCGACTTCAAGTTCCCCGACCGCATCGTCGTCGGCACCGACGACCCGCGCGCGCGCGAGGTGCTGACCGAGATCTACCGGCCGCTGTTCATCAACGCCTCGCCGCTGATGTTCACCGGCCGGCGCACCGCCGAGTTGATCAAGTACGCTGCCAACGCTTTCCTCGCGACCAAGATCACTTTCATCAACGAGATCGCCGACCTCTGCGAGGCGGTCGGGGCCAATGTCCAGGACGTCGCCCGCGGCATCGGCAGTGACAACCGCATCGGCGCCAAGTTCCTCCACGCCGGCCCCGGCTATGGCGGGTCGTGCTTCCCCAAGGACACGCTGGCGCTGATCAAGACGGCGCAGGACTTCGGCGCGCCGATCCGGATCGTCGAGACGGTCGCGGCGGTCAACGACCAGCGCAAGCGGGCGATGGCGAAGAAGGTCATCGCCGCCTGCGACGGCAACGTCCGCGGCAAGACCATCGCCATGCTCGGCCTGACCTTCAAGCCCAACACCGACGACATGCGCGATTCGCCGGCGATCGCCGTCGTTCAGGCGCTGCAGGACGGCGGGGCGAAGGTCCGCGCGTTCGATCCCGAAGGCATCGAGCAGGCGAAGCTGGTCCTGAGCGACGTCGACTACGCCAGCGACGCCTATGGCTGCGTCGCGGGTGCCGACGTCACCGTGCTGATGACCGAGTGGGAGGCGTTCCGCGGGCTCGACATCGACCGCATCGCGCGTTCGATGGCGCGGCCGGTGATCGTCGACCTGCGGAACGTCTACCGCCCCGACGAAATGGCCCGGCGCGGCATCGCCTATTCAAGCGTCGGCCGATAGTTGCGGGGCGCGAAGGGCACGGTTATACGCCGTGGCTTCGCGGAGTCGTGGGTGAGCGGCTGAAACCAGCAGTTTGCTAAACTGCCGTACTGGGTAACCGGTACCGAGGGTTCGAATCCCTCCGACTCCGCCAGTGACGCCGCCCTGCACCCGGACAGCGGGCTGTCCAGTCCCGCCGCCCTGCCGTGCGTCGCGCCCGGGACAGGCGCTGTCCAGCAAGGCCGGCGGCAGCCAGCCGCGACCGACCGCGCGATTTCCGATCCGGGGTGCTAGGCGAAGCCCGGGCGAGGCCGGCCGAAGCGCGGCAGGGGCAGCGCAAAGCGCCGCCGCCGGCGTTGACGCGGGCTGGGGGCGATGACAGCGAGGATCGGCGCGTCGGTCGAGGTCAGCAGGTCCTCAGGCGTGCGGACCTGGCGCCGGCGCAGCTCGCCGATCAGCGTCAGCATGACGGCGAAGGCGAGGCTCGACGCCGCCGCGATCCCCATCATCAGCGGGATATTGGGGTAGCTCGGATCGTCGGTGGCGATCACGTCCCCGATGACGCGCAGCCCGCTCGGGGCGGCGGCCGCCATCTCGAAGTTGGCGACGCGGCTGGCGATCAGGTTGTAATGCATGGTCTTCAGCTGCACGTCGCGGTCGAGCTCCGCCAGCCGGTCGTAGAGTGGTGCCCGCGAGATCAGGTTGAGCCGGGTCTTCAGATATTCGGCGTCGCGCTGCTGCCGCACGAGGCCGATCAGCGCCGAGGGCGCGTCGCCGCCGGCGCGCTGGACGGCCAGCTCGCGCTCATACTGCTGGGCGATCGTCGCGCGCTGCGCCCGCAGTGCAAGCGTCGTCGGGTTCTGCTCGCCACGGTCCTGCGGCAGGGCCAGCGCCATGTCGATCGCGTCGAGCTGGCGCTTCAGCCGCGCCACGACCGGGTCGACCGCCGTCGCCTGCCCCCCCACGCCCGGCACCGCCGACTGCATCGTCGCGGCCATATGCTCCTGATAGTCGAGGCCGCCGCGCGGGGTGTCGATGGGAATGCGGTTCGCCGTGACGAACGCCGCCCGCGTCGCCTCGGCGGCGCGCAGTTCCGTCAGCGCCCGCGTTGCCTGCGTCCGGTTCCACGCGGCGGCACGCTTCGCCGCCTCGACCCGCAGCCGGTCGCTCTCCTCGATATAGGCGCTGCGGATGATCGCCACGATCTCCTTGGCCGCCTCGACCGAGTTCGCGGCGTAATAGATCTCCAGGATCGAGCTGTCCTCGAGCGGACGCACCGCGATGGCCGGCGCCAGCTGCGCCGCCGCCCAGGTGGCGACGTCCCCGGCGCCCCCGGTAGCCGCCTGCCACGCCGAGATCACCTGCGGATTGTCCGGCCAGCCGAGCTTCGTCACGACGTTCTTCATCACCGCGGTCTCGGTGACGAGGTGCATCTCGCTGCCGATGTAGCTGGCCTCCATGCCCCGCGCGAGCACCGAATATTGCAGCGGGTCGGGGTTATCGACGTTGAGCATCACCCGCGCCTTGGCGGTGTACTGGCGCGGCTGGTACTCCCCGAAAGCGAAGGCGACGCCGGTGGCGACGAGCACCATCAGCGCGATGCGCAGCCAGTTGGCGCGCAGCGCCGCCAGGAACTGCGATCCGCTCACGCCGCGGCCGCGCCGTCGAGATCGCGGCAGAGGCGCCAGACCTTCTCGATGGTCGCCGGCATCTCGAGCTGCCGCCCGTCCAGCGCATCGATGATCGCGTTCATGATCGAGGGCATCGCCCCGATCGTGCCCGCCTCGCCGCACCCCTTGACGCCGAGCGGGTTGGTCGGGCTCGGCACGCCGCGCGTGGCGAAGCCGATGCGCGAGGGCATGTCGTCGGCGCGCGGCACGCCATAGTCCATGAACGAGCCGGTCAGGAGCTGGGCCCCGTCGCCGTAGACGATGTCCTCGAGCAGCACCTGCCCGAGGCCCTGGGCGACGCCGCCGTGGATCTGCCCCTCGACCAGCATCGGGTTCATCAGCACGCCGAAGTCGTCGACCAGGCTGTAGCGGACGACCTTGGTCGTGCCGGTGGCGGGGTCGATCTCGACCTCGGCGACGTGGCAGCCGTTGGGGAAGGTCGGGCGCGGGCTGTCCGGCTTGTACACGGCGCGGCCGTCGAGCTTGCCCGGGTGGCGGGCGGCGAGTTCGGCCAGGCTGACGGTGCGGTTGGTGCCGCGCGCGCTGAACACGCCCTCGGCATAGTCGACGTCGGCGGCGTCGAGCTCGCCCTTGGCCAGTTCGATCCCGCGCGCCACCATGTCGTCGCCCGCCTCGATCACCGCGCCGCCGCCCCAGGCGAGGCTGCGCGAGCCGCCGGTGCCGTTGCCCTCGTCGAGCCGCGCCGTGTCGCCCTGGACGATCCGCACCTGCTCGATCGGCAGGCCGAGCCGGTCGCTCAGCACCTGGGCATAGGCGGTCTCGTGCCCCTGCCCGTTCGACTGGGTGCCGACCGCCGCCTCGACGGTGCCGTCGGCCGCGACGCGGATGTCGGCGAACTCCTCGGTGGAGCCGCCGCCGGCGATCTCGACATAATAGGCCAGCCCGCGACCGTAGCGCATGCCGCGCGCCGCCGCCTCGGCCTTGCGGTCCGCGAAGCCGGCCCAGTCGGCGTTGGTCAGCGCCTGCTCGAGCACGGCGGGGAAGTCGCCGACGTCGAAGGTCAGGCCGAGCCCGTTGGCGTGCGGCAGCTCGTCGGGGCGGAGCAGGTTGCGCCGGCGGATCTCGTCGACGCCGATCCCGAGCTCGCGCGCCGCCGCCTCGAGCAGTCGCTCCATGATGTACGCGGACTCGGGGCGTCCGGCGCCGCGATAGGCGTCGACGGGCGCGGTGTTGGTGACGACGCCGTGGACGAGGTTGTGGATCGCCGGGATGCGGTAGACGCCGCCGAGGATTCGCCCGCCCGCGACCGTCTGGATGGCGGGGCCGAACTGCGACTGATAGGCGCCGAGGTCGCTCCACGTCTCGACCTGCAGCGCGGTGATCAGTCCGTCGGCGTCGAAACCGACCGCGCAGTCGCTGACCATCGCCCGGCCGTGGGTATCGCTCTGGAACGCGTCGCCGCGCTCGCCGGTCCACTTAACGGGCCGGCCGAGGTCGCGCGCTGCGTGCAGCACGAGCCCATATTCGGGATAGAGGAAGGCCTTCATGCCGAACCCGCCGCCGACGTCGCCGGTGCGGACGCGCATCTGCCCGGCCTCGACGCCCATGATCGCGGCGAGCATCTTCTGCGCGCCGGCGACGCCCTGCCCGCCGAAGTCGAGCGTGAAGCCGGTGTCGTCCCACCGCCCGACGGCGGCCCGCACCTCCATCGAGGTCGGCGCGACCCGGTTCTGGATGATCCGCAGGCGCGTGACATGGGCGGCCGCGGCGAGCCCGGCGCCGGCCGCCGCGGCGTCGCCGAGCGGGAAGGTAAAGAGGTCGTTCGAACTCGCCTCGTCCCAGACCTTCGGCGCATCGGCGGCCAGGGCGTCCGCGAGCGACGTCACCGCGGGCAGCTCGTCATAGTCGACGATGACGGCCTCGGCGCCGGCGCGGGCCGCCTCGCGGCTTTCGGCGACGACGAAGGCGACCCCGTCGCCGACGAAGCGCGCCACGTCCCCGGTCAGCAGCGCGCGCGGCGTCGCCACCTTGGAGAAGGGCACCAGGCAGGGGATGACGCCGTAAGCGGCGATGTCGGCGTGCGTATAGACCGCGACCACGCCCGGCACGGCCTTCGCCTCGCTGGCGTCGATGCCGGCGATCCGGGCGTGGCCGTAGGGCGAGCGCACGGTGGCGGCGAACAGCATGCCGGTTTCATGGACGTCGTCGGTGAAGCGCCCGCGACCGGTCAGCAGGCGGAAATCCTCGACGCGCCGGGGCGACTGACCGATGCCGAACTTCATGGGCGTGCTCCTGCTGCGCACGCCCATCATAGCGGCCCGGGCCCCGCCGGTCGCGCGTAAAAGTGCCGCTAGCGCCCGATCAGTCGTCGCGCCTGGGCGTCGGCAACGGCGTCGGTCGGCGTTGCCGTCGCGTCCGCCTCGGCGAAGATCGCCGCGAGGCGCGGCTCGATCGCCGCGACGTCCGCCGCCACCGACGCGGCGTCGCCGCGGCCGAGATACTCGGCGACGACGTTGATGATGCCGCCGGCGTTGATGACGTAGTCGGGCGCGTAGAGGATGCCGCGCGCGTGCAGCCGGGCACCGTCCTCGGGCGTCGCCAGCTGGTTGTTCGCGGCCCCGGCGACGATCGCCACGTCGAGCGCCGCGATGCTGCTTTCGGTCAGGACCGCCCCGAGCGCGTTGGGGCTGAAGACGTCGGCACCGACGCGCATGATCGCGTCGACCGGCACGTGCGTCGCCCTCAGCCGCCCGGCGAGCGCGCCGGCGCGCGCCTCGTCGACATCGGCGACCGTCAGCGTCGCACCCGCGTGCGCCAGCCGCTCGGCGAGGCCGCCGCCGACGCTGCCCAGACCCTGGATGGCGACGTGGACGCCGGTGAAACCGTCGCGGCCGAGCTTGTGGCGGACCGCGGCGCGCATACCGACGAAGACACCCTCCGCCGTCGACGGGCCGGGGTTGCCGCCGGCTGCGCCGCCGCCGACCGGCAGGCCCGAAACATACCTCGTCCGCCGGCCGATGACGGTCATGTCGGCGTCCGACATGCCGACGTCCTCGGCCGTGACATAACGCCCGCCGAGCGAATCGATCGCCGTGCCGAACGCCTCGAGCAGCGCCTCGGTCTTGGCGCCGTCCTTGAACACGACCGCCTTGCCGCCGCCCATCGGCAGGCCGGCCATGGCGTTCTTGTAGCTCATGCCGCGCGACAGGCGCAGCGCGTCGGTCAGCGCCTCGGCATCGTCGGCATAGGACCAGTAGCGGCAGCCACCCGCCGCCGGCCCGCGCGCCGTCGAGTGGATGGCAATGATCGCCCGCAGCCCGACGGCGGGATCGGCAAAGAAGTGGAGCGCCTCATGCGCGTCGAAATCGGTAGCGTCGAACAGCATCGGAGAACCTTGGCAATTTTCGTGCAGGCGGGCGCAATAAACGAACCACCGCGCCGGGGGAAGTCAGCAGGCGGCGAGCTTTTCGTCGGGCCGCGACGGCCAGCGGTCCTTGTCGAAGCCCGCCAGCCCGTCGAGCGCGGCGCGGGCGAAGCGGACCGACAGCGAGCCGCCGACGGGGTCGACGACGAAGCACTCCCACGGCACGGCGAACAGCCGCTCGCCGATACCGACGACGCCGCCGACGCTCAGCGCGACGTAGACGATGCGACCGGCTGCCGCCGCCATCATCACGTCGGCGACCGTGCCGAGCGCCTCCCCGGCGGTGTCGACGACCTTGGCCCCGACCAGCATCGAAAACGGGGTCAGCGCCGCATCGTCGGCCGCGGGCACTGCGGCGTCGCCGCTCACCGGCCGCGCCCCCCGGCCGTTGCCCGCGTCGCCGCCGCGGCGCCCTTGTCGTACCGCGCGCGCAGTCCGAGCCAGCGCCAGACGCCGAGCGCGTTGATGCCGAACAGGATCGCGTTCTGCCACACGAGATTAGCCTGACCGGTCGCCAGGCCGATGACGATCCACCCGACCGAGCCGATGGCGAAGACGATGAAGCCGATGCCGGTGATCCGCGCCCCGAGGTTAGCAGCGACGAGCACCGCCGCCAGTGTCGTGGCGATCGGCGCCACCCAGTCCGCGATCTGCTCCACACTGCCTCCGATGATCTACAAACGGCGAAGGCGCGGCCGTCGTTAAAGTTCCGCGCGGCAAAAGTGTCAAATATCCCGACACTTTGCGGCGGTCGGATCGCCTCCGCTGCTCAACCCATTATTTTTCATATGGTTAACGCTTCATAACACGCTGTACCGGATCGAACTCGGAATTCGGGAGCCGGCCTTCCACCGGTTGGCACGACCTTTGCAGAGCGCCACTCGAATGGGTGGTTGCACGGTTTCGAGCCGGGGGGCACCGGCATTCAGGTGTATGTTTCGAGGGGATCACTAATGCGCTTTGCTACCATCATCGCCGCCGCGCTGGCGGCGGCTACCGTGCCGGCGGCTGCCAATATCGTGCAGAACGGCGGCTTCGAGGACACGACGCTCACGGCCTCGTCGCAGATCAGCGACTATTTCATCGGCAACCCGGTCGCCCATTGGACGACGTCGGGCTATAACATGCTGTTCTTCCCGGGCATGGCCACGACCTGGGGCGCCAACACGCAATATGGTGCCGGCCTGACCTTCCACGGCCCGGCGAACGGCAGCATGAACGGCTTCACCGACAGCCCGACCGGCGGGAACTTCATCGCCAACGACGGTGCGTACATCGTCGCCCCGATCGAGCAGACGCTGACCGGCCTCGTCGTCGGCCACAAATATGCGATCGGCTTCGACTGGGCGGCGGCGCAGCAGTACAACTTCAGCGGCGCGACGACCGAGCAGTGGCAGGTCAGCCTGGGCGGCGAGACGCACTCGACGGCGGTGTGGCACAACCCGGATCACGGCTTCAAGCCGTGGAGCCACGAGAGCTTCACCTATACCGCGACGGCGACCACCGAGGTCCTGTCGTTCCTCGCGGTCGGCACGCCCGAAGGCCGTCCGCCGTTCTCGCTGCTCGACGGCGTTACCGGCAATGCGGTGCCGGAGCCGGCGACCTGGGCGCTGATGATCGGCGGGCTCGGCCTCGTCGGTGGCGCGCTCCGCACGCGTCGCTCGGCCGTCGCCGCCTAAGCACTGCGACACTCTTAACCGCCGGACCGGCCCCGCGCCGGTCCGGCGGATGTCGCGTTCGGCCGAATAATCGGCTAGGAAGTTGCCATGCCGCAGCTTGCCGCCATCCTTAACCAGATGTTCCACCTGACGGTGTGGCTGGCCCTGCTCGCGGTGGTGTTCGTGCCGCTCGAGCGGCTGTTCGCGCTCAAGCAGGACCGCGTGCTCCGCGCCGGCTGGACGACCGACCTCCTCTGGTACTTCCTGTCGAGCCTGCTGCCCGGCATCGTTCTCGCCGTGCCGATGGCGGTCGTCGCGTGGCTCGCGCACCGCCTCGTTCCCGCCCCCGTCCAGGCGTTCAGCGCCAGCCTGCCGCTCTATGTCCGGATCGCCGCCGCCTTGGTCGTCGGCGAGATCGGCTTCTACTGGGGCCACCGCTGGAGCCACGAGATCCCGGTCCTGTGGCGCTTTCACGCGCTCCACCACTCGGCCGAGCACCTCGACTGGCTGGTCAACACCCGCGCCCATCCGGTCGACATGGTCTTCGGCAAGTTCGTCGGGCTGGTCCCGCTCTATGTCCTCGGCCTCGCCAATCCGCTGTCGGGGCGGCCCGATATCGTCAGCCTGGTGGTGGTGATCGTCGGCACCTTCTGGGGCTTCTTCATCCACGCCAACGTCCGCTGGCGCTTCGGCGTGCTCGAGAACCTGATCGCGACGCCGGCGTTCCACCACTGGCACCATACGCGGCGCGACCACATCGACCGCAACTATGCTGCGATGCTGCCGTTCGTCGACCGCCTGTTCGGGACCTGGTACGTGCCGCGCCACTGGCCGAGCGACTATGGCACCGACCATCCGGTGCCCGCCGGCATGCGCGACCAGCTGGTCGACCCGCTGCTGCCGGCCGGCGCGCGCTGGGGCGACCAACGGGGATCGAACCCGCAACCTCCGGTACCACAAACCGGCGCTCTAACCGATTGAGCTATGGTCGCCGTGCGCGGCGCGACGGTTCAATAGGGTCGCCCGGGTAAGTCCGTCAAGGCGAGGCGGTGGCCGTCGCGGTCGATCGCGCTCGCTCCCCCGACGAGCAGCGTCCGCGTCGCCGCGATGTCGCGGTCGCCGATCGCCCGCGGCGCCGCGGGCGGCGGCGTGCGATAGGCGAGCAGCTCGAGGTGCGGCTCGGCCTCGGCGGGAGCAAGGGCGACGATGTCGACGGCGACGCCGTCGAGCCCGTCGAGCCGGTCCTGCTCGGGCCCCGTGTTCAGCGACCGCCCCACTTCGCAGAAGCCGCGGGCCTCGTACCAGGACTGCGCCGCGGCCAGGTCGGCGACGGCGAGCGCCGTATGGTCGACGCCGAGGAACAGCGCCCCCGCCGGCGCCTCGGCCAGCCAGCGGCTGCCGGGCAGGTAGCTCAGTTCGAGCGGGTGGCCGTCCGGATCGCGGAACTTCCACGCCGTGACGCCGCCGGTGTTCGGCGGCAGAAGCTGCGGCCCGCCGCGCGAGATCGGCGTCGCCCCGGCGGCGACTGCGACGCGCGCCGCCGCCTCGATGTCGGCGACGGCCAGGGCAAAATGCTGGAACCACGAGTCGTTCGCCGCGCGCGGCTCCGGGTAGGGCGCACCGGTCGCCGGCGTCAGGTCGAGGCGCACGGCACCGAGGGCCAGCCGCGCGCCGCTGCCGCTGAAACCGAGCGCGGCATAAAAGGCGGCGGCGCGTCCGAGGTCGCCGACATTGAGGCCGATGCCGGCGATGCGCTGCACGGGGTCCATTTCGCGCCTCTTGAGCGTTCGCCGCTGCGACGGCGGCCGATTCGTTGCCGCTTAACGCGCGGAGTCCCGATGAAGCCCAACTGGCCGCTGCTCGCGCTCGCCGTCGGCGCCTTCGGCATCGGCACGACCGAGTTCGCGCCGATGGGCCTGCTGCCGGTCATCGCCGCCGACCTGCACGTGTCGGTGCCGACCGCCGGGCTGCTGGTCACCGGCTATGCGCTCGGCGTCGTCGCCGGCGCGCCGCTGCTGACGCTGCCGACCGGCAAGCTCGACCGGCGCACGCTGCTCATCGGCCTGATGGTCCTGTTCACCATCGGCAACGCGCTCTCGGCGCTCGCCCCCGGCTACGGCACGCTGCTCGCCGCGCGCATCGTCACCTCGCTGTGCCACGGCGCGTACTTCGGCGTCGGCAGCGTCGTCGCCGGGCGCTTCGCCGGCGAGGGCAAGGCCGCCGGCGCCGTCGCCGCGGTCTTCGCCGGCCTGACGGTGGCCAACATCGGCGGGGTGCCGGCGGCGGCGTGGGTCGGCGACCATGTCGGCTGGCGGCCGGCGTTCGCCGGCATCGCCGTGGTCGGCGTGGCTGCCGTCGTCGCGCTCGCCCTGACCCTGCCGCAGATGCCGGGAGCGACGACGACCGACGTCCGGGCAGAGGCGCGCGTTCTCGTCCGCCCTGCCGTGCTGCTGGCGCTGGCGACGACGGCGTTCGGCTCGGCGGCGATGTTCACGGTCTTCACCTACATCTCGCCGATCCTGCGCGACGTGACGCACGTCGCGCCGGCGGTGGTGACAGGCGCGCTGGTGATCTACGGTGTCGGGCTGACGGTCGGAAACGCGCTCGGCGGGCGCTTCGCCGACCGTGCGCTGACGCCGACGCTGCTCGTCGTGCTGACCGCGCTGACCGCGCTGCTGCTGCTGTTCGCGCTGACGATGCAGAGCGCAGTGCCGGCGGTGGCGACGATCTTCGCCTGGGGCGTCGCCACCTTCGCCCTCGTGCCGCCGCTGCAGGCGCGGGTGATGGCGGTGGCCAAGGAGGCGCCGAGCCTCGCCGGATCGGTCAACATTGGCGCGTTCAACCTCGGCAACGCCGCCGGCGCGGCCCTAGGCGGCGGCGTCATCGCGTCCGGGGCGAGCTACGCCTGGGTTGCGGTGGCCGGCGCGGCGATGGCTGGAATCGCGCTAGCCCTCGTCATCGCGACGCGCAACTCAGCCCCATAGCGCCGGTTCGGGCGGCCAGACGTCGGAGCCGGCGAAGCGCAGGCCGTCGGCCCGGTCCTCGATCAGCAGGGGGCCGTCGAGGTCGGCATATTCACCCTGGACCGCGACCATGAACGCCGGCGCGATCCCCAGCGACGTGCCGAGCATGCAGCCGGTCATCACCCCGAGCCCGCGCGTCTTGGCGGCGTGAACCAGCGCCAGCGCCTCGGTCAGCCCGCCCGCCTTGTCGAGCTTGACGTTGATGAAGCGGTAGCGGCCGATCACGGCGTCGAGGCTGGCGCGGTCGTGGACGCTCTCGTCGGCGCACAGCGGGACAGCCGAGCGGACGCCGTCGAGCAGGGCGTCCTGCCCCGCCGGGACCGGCTGCTCGATCAGCTCGACGCGGAGATCGGCCATGGCGCGGGCGAGCCGCTCGACATCGTGGCCGCCCCACGCCTCGTTGGCGTCGACGATCAGCCGGGCGTCGGGAGCGCCGCGGCGGACGGCGGCGACGCGCTCGACGCAGCCCTCGCCCGACAGCTTGACCTTCAACAGCTCGCGCCCCGCGACGGCGCGCGCCGCCACCTCCATCGCCCCCGGTTCGCCCAGGCTGATGGTATAGGCGGTGAGCAGCGGCATCAGCGGCGGCAGGTCGAGCCGCCGGGCGACCGGCACGCCGCTCGCCTTCGCCTCGAGGTCCCACAGCGCGGCGTCGACGGCGTTCCGCGCCGCGCCGGGCGCGAGCAAGCCGAGCAGGTCGGCGCGGCTGGCCCCGTCGGCAACCGCGGCGGCGACGCCCTCGACCTGGGCGAGGACCGAGGCGGCGGTCTCGCCGCGGTAGTAGATCGCCGTGCCCTCGCCGCGGCCGCGGGCGGCACCGGCGCCGATCTCGGCGACGACGACGTCGACATGGGTCTTGGCGCCCCGGGCGATGACGAAGGCGCCGCGCACGGGGAAGCGTTCGATGGCGGCGGTCAGGCGGCGCTTGGACATACCGCCCCATGCCGCTAAACCGCGAAGCGTGGAAGACGGTGAAGTCCAGCTCGATCCGGTGGCGGCCGTCGCGCGCATCACCGCGCTCGAAATCCTGACGCGGCAGCTGATGGTCATCCAGCTCCGCATCCTCGACGAACTCGGTCAGATCGAGCTGACGCCCGACTATGTCCGCGACCTGTCGGGCATCTACACGGCCAAGGTCGACGCCTCGACGATCATCGAATCGTCGTCGTCGGAGGTGAACTACGAGTTCAAGGTCAACGTCATCCACAACCTCGAGCGCTTCTTCGACGAAATCGCCGCGCACCTGGCGGAGAATCCATGAGGGAAGCGCAGGCGGGCGGCCGCAGGCGGCGATGAGCTGGCGCTTCGCCGTCGACCGCGGCGGGACCTTCACCGACATCGTCGCCCACGCGCCCGACGGCACGGTCCGCACCGCCAAGCTGCTGTCGGTCTCCCCGCTCTACGCCGACGCGGCAAGCGAAGGCATCGCCCGGCTGGCGGACGGCGAAGCGGTGGCGGCGGTGCGCCTGGGGACGACGGTCGCGACCAACGCGCTGCTCGAGCGGCTCGGCGAGCCGGTCTGCCTGGCGATCACCCGCGGCTTCGGCGACGCGCTGCGCATCGGCCATCAGGCGCGGCCGCGGCTGTTCGACCGCGCCATCCGCCTGCCCGAGCCGCTCTATGCGCGCGTGATCGAGATCGACGAGCGGATCACGGCGACGGGCGAGGTGCTAATCCCCCTCGACGAGGCCGCCGCCGCCCGGGCGTTCGCCGCGGCCGTCGCTGAGGGGTTCCGCGCCGTCGCCGTCGTCCTGCTGCACGGCTACCGCTTCCCGGCGCACGAGGCGCGGCTGGCGGCGATCGCCCGCGCGGCCGGCTTCACCCAGGTCTCGGTCGGCCACGAGATCGCGGCGACGATCAAGCTCGTGCCCCGCGGCGACACGACGGTCGCCGACGCCTATCTGTCGCCGGTCCTGCGCGCCTATGTCGACCGCGTCGCCGGCGCGCTCGGCGACACTCCGCTCCACTTCATGCAGTCGAACGGCGGGCTGGCGGCGGCGCACGTCTTCCGCGGCAAGGACGCGGTGCTGTCGGGGCCCGCGGGCGGCGTCGTCGGCATGGTCGCGGTCGGCCGCGCGGCGGGGTTCGACCGGTTGATCGGCTTCGACATGGGCGGCACCTCGACCGACGTCTCGCACTATGCCGGCAGCTTCGAGCGCGCGACCGAGACGACCGTCGCCGGGGTCCGCCTGCGGACGCCGATGCTCGCGGTCGACACGGTGGCGGCCGGCGGCGGCTCGATCTGCCGCTGGGACGGCACGCGGCTGCGCGTCGGCCCGGAGAGCGCGGGCGCCCTGCCGGGACCGGCCGCCTACGGCAACGGCGGGCCGCTGACGGTGACCGACGCGCAGGTTCTGCTCGGGCGGCTGCAGCCCGCGCACTTCCCGGCGCTGTTCGGCGCCAGTGGCGACCGGCCGCTCGATGTCGCCGCCGTCCGCGAGCGGTTCGCTGCCCTCTCCGCCGAAACGGGCCTGAGCCCCGAAGCGCTGGCCGAGGGGTTCCTCGACATCGCGGTTGCAACCATGGCGCGGGCGATCCGCGCGGTGTCGATCGAGCGCGGCCACGACGTGGCCGGTTATACCCTGGTGGCGATGGGCGGCGCCGCCGGGCAGTGCGCCGCGCGCGTCGCCGCCGCGCTCGGTATCGGCCGGGTGCTGGTCTCGCCCCACGCCGGGGTGCTGTCGGCGCTCGGCATCGCGCTGGCCGACGTCCGCAGTGTCCGCGAGGCGACGGTGGAGGCGGCGCTCGACACCGATCTCGGGGAGGTGGTCGCCCGGCTGGCCGAAGCCGCGACGGCGGAGGTCCGCGCCGCCGACGCGGCGGCCGACGTCGCGACGGTGGCGACGGCGCTGGTCAAGGTCGCCGGCACCGACACCCCGCTCGAGGTGCCGCTGGCGAGTGCGGCCGGGATGGCGGCGGCCTTCGCCGCGCAGCACCGCGCCCGCTTCGGCTTCGTCGCCGACGGCGCGCTGGTGATCGACGCCGTCCGCGTCGAGGCGATCGGCCGCGGCCCCCCGCTGCCGCTGGCGGGCGCGGCGCCGGCCGCGGTGGCGGCTCCCGTGACCGTACAGATGGCCGGCGAACCGGTCCCGCTCTACACCCGCAGCGCGCTGCCTGCCGGCGTCACCCTGCCGGGCCCGGCGATCGTGGTCGACGCCGGCTCGACGACGATCGTCGAGCGCGGCTGGACCGCCGAGCGGACGGCAGGCGGCGACCTGCTGCTTCGCGCCGGCACGTCGGCGCCCGCGCGCCGGAAAGCGAGCGAGGCCCCCGACCCCGTCGCGCTCGAACTGTTCAACCACCGCTTCATGGGGCTGGCCGAGGCGATGGGCGTCGCCCTGCAGTCGACGGCGGCGTCGGTCAACATCAAGGAACGGCTCGACTTTTCCTGCGCCCTGTTCGACGGCGGTGGCGCGCTGGTGGCGAACGCGCCGCACATGCCGGTCCATCTCGGCTCGATGGGCGAGAGCGTCGCCGCCGTCCTCCGCGCCCGCGGCGACAGCCTGCGCGACGGCGACGCGGTGATGCTCAACGCGCCGTACAACGGCGGCACGCACCTGCCCGACATCACCGTCATCATGCCGGTGTTCGTGGACGGCGAGCGGCGCTTCTTCGTCGCCGCGCGCGGCCACCACGCCGACATCGGCGGCATCACGCCCGGCTCGATGCCCGCCGACAGCCGGACCATCGACGAGGAAGGGGTGCTGATCGACAATGTCCTGCTGGTCGAGCAGGGGCGCTTCCGCGAGGCCGAGACGCGAGCCCTGCTGGCGGGCGGCCGCTGGCCGGCGCGCGATCCCGACCGCAACATCGGCGACCTCAAGGCGCAGGTCGCCGCCTGCGTCCGCGGCGCGACAGACCTGCGCGCGCTGTGCGCCGAGCAGGGCACGGCGACGGTCGCCGCCTACATGGCGCACGTCATGGCCAACGCCGAGGAAGCGGTACGCCGGGCCATCGCCCCTCTGGAGGGCGGCCGCTTCGCCTACGAGCTCGACGACGGCGCGGTGGTGCGCGTCGCGGTGACGATCGACGCCGCGGCGCGGTCGGCAACCGTCGACTTCACGGGCACCAGCCCGCAGCAGGCGTCGAATTTCAACGCCCCGCGCAGCGTCGTCCGCGCCGCCGTGCTCTACGTCTTCCGCTGCCTGATCGACGACGACATCCCGCTGAACGACGGCTGCATGCGCGCGATCCGGCTCGTCATCCCGCCCGGCTCGATGCTCGACCCGGCCTACCCGGCCGCCGTCGTCGCCGGCAACGTCGAGGTCAGCCAGGTCGTCACCGACACCCTGTTCGGCGCGCTCGGCGTCATGGCCGGCAGCCAGGGCACGATGAACAACCTGACCTTCGGTTCGAGCGCCTGGCAATATTACGAGACGATCGCCGGCGGAGCGGGCGCCGGGCCGGGTTTCGCCGGGGCGAGCGCGGTGCAGACGCACATGACCAACAGCCGCCTGACCGACCCGGAGGTGTTCGAGACGCGCTTCCCGGTGCTGGTCGAGAGCTTCGCCGTGCGTGCCGGCTCGGGCGGCAGCGGGCGGTTCCGCGGCGGCGACGGCACCGTGCGGCGGCTGCGCTTCCGCGAGGCGGCGACCGTCTCGATCCTGTCGAACCGCCGGCGGGTGCCGCCGTTCGGACTGGCCGGCGGCGGCGACGGGGC
Source organism: uncultured Alphaproteobacteria bacterium (assembly GCA_963846485.1). Lineage (GTDB taxonomy): Bacteria > Pseudomonadota > Alphaproteobacteria > Sphingomonadales > Sphingomonadaceae > Polymorphobacter_B. Next base: position 577,731 of record CAWJWB010000008.1, read on the forward strand.
GGCAGGCGCGAACCACGTCGAGCGCCGCGACGGCTCGGTCGAGCCGGTGCCCGGCCGGGCGACGGTCGAGGTCGCGGCCGGCGAGACCTTCGTCGTCGCCACGCCGGGCGGCGGCGGGTACGGCGAGGACCGATGAGCGAACTTCTGTGGCAGGGCCGCTACCTCGAGGTGCGGCGCGAGGGGACGTGGGAGTTCGCCGCCCGCGTGGGCGGCATGGGCGCAGCCGTGATCCTGGCGACGACCGACGCCGGCGAGGTGGTCCTCGTCGAGCAGCTGCGGCGGTCGTTCGGGCGGCCGACGATCGAGCTGCCGGCGGGCCTCATCGGCGATGACGGCGACTTCGATCCCGCCGCCGCCGCTGCGCGCGAGCTGGCCGAAGAAACGGGTTTTGTCGCGGCGGAATGGGCCAACCTCGGCGACTTCGCCACCTCGGCGGGCATGTCGGCGGAGAGCTTCACCCTGTTCCGCGCGCGCGGGCTGACGCGAGCGGGGTCGGGCGGCGGGGTCGACGGCGAGGACATCACCGTCCATGTCGTGCCGCTCGCTGGGATCGATCGCTGGCTCGACGCCGCCCGCGCGCGCGGCTGCGTCATCGACTGCCGCCTGATCGTGCTGCTCGGCCTCGTCTAGAGGCGCTTGGTCACCGCGATCGCGGCGCGGCAGCCGGCGCGGATCAGCGCGCTCATCACCGGAAAGCCGCTGCCGCCCATCTCGCTCGCGGTGTCGCGGTGCTCGACCTCCTCGGCCTGGAAGTCGGCGATGTGCGCCGCCAGCTCAGGGTCGCGGTCGCCGGCGGCGGCGAGGGCGTCGCGCTGCGCCTGGTAGTGGCGGTCGATCTCGGTCTCGACGGCGACGGTGCAGGCCATCGCCGCCTCCGGCCCGAGCAGCGCCGTGCCGACGCCCAGCGCATAACCGGCGACGTGCCACAGCGGGTGGAGCAGCGTCGGGCGCACGCGCCGGCGGACGATAAGGTCGTCGAACACGGCGAGGTGGCGCGCCTCCTGCGCCCGCATCCGGCCGATCGCCGGCGCGACGGCGGCCCGCCCGCCCATCACCGCCAGCTGGCCCGCATAGATCCGCGCCGCGCCATATTCGCCGGCGTGGTCGACGCGGATCATCTGGTCGACAGTTTCGCTTTCAGCAGCCACAGGGCGGACGCTCCGATCAGGGTCGAGATCAAGGCGTTGTACCCGGCCATCGAGATGCCGAACAGCGACCATGCCGCCGCATCGCAGCGGATCATCGGCGCGGCGAGGGCGGCGGCGAGATTGTGGATATCGAATGCCGGTCCGGTGCACGCCGGCGGCCCGGCCCACCAGTGATACTCGACGCCCGCATGGAAATAGCCGATGCCCGCCGAGACCAGCACCGCCACCGCGGCCAGCGCGACCAGGCTCCGCCGGCTGCCGAGCGCCCAGGCGACCAGGCCAAGGACCAGCGCCGCGACGTGCGGCCACCGCTGCCACAGGCACATCTCGCACGGGGCGAGGCCGTCGAGATACTGGAAGGCGAGCGCACCGCCCAGCAGCGCCGCGCTGCCGGTCAGGACCAGCGCGTTGGCGGCACGGTCAGCGGGCCGCGAAGGCATAGCGATACCCCAGGTAGCAGGCGATCAGCGCGACCGCGATCAGCGCGACGCGGTGGAAGTGCGCCTCGATATACTGCTCGGCGACGGTGCCGTAGCGCTTCAGCAGCACGGCGACGACCAGAAACCGGCCGCCACGGCCGACGACCGAGGCGAGCAGCGCGCCCGCGAGTCCGAGGTGGACGCTGCCCGCCGCGATCGCCGCCGGCATCGGCGCGACGAGGAAGGCGAGCGGCCACAGCAGGACGTTATGCGCGACCTCGGTGGCAAAGCGGCGGAATTCGTCCTCGCGGCCGAGGAAGCGGAGCAGCGGCAACGCCACGCCCTCGAACAGCGCCGAGCCGATGAAATAGGCGACGACGGCCCCGGCGGCGGAGGCAACCAGGCCGATGAGGCCGTAGCGCAGCGACCGCGCGGGGCGGGCGATCGACATCGGCAGCTGCAGCAGCTCCGGCGGGATGGTGAACAGCGCGCCGTCGATGAACGCGACCAGCGCCAGCCACCATTCGGCATCGGGCCGCGCTGCCAGGACGAGCAGGCGGTCGTACAGGCGGCGCAGCAAGGGCGAGGCTCCGGCAGTCGGCGAAGCGTGGCCTTTAGCACGCCGCGCGGTCCGGTCGAGCCATTACGCCGCCGGCGGACTCCCGGCGAACAGCGCCAGCAGCGCCGACCCGATCGGCGTGCCGAGCCCGGTGCAGGCGTCCCAGCCCGGTCGGGCCGCGAAGCCGACGCTGCCGCTGCGGTTGTCGCCCTGCGTGATGTCGTTGAACCGCGCCGCGTTGCCGTAGAGCGTCGGCAGCGCGAAGCCGACCGGCTTCTTGGCCGCGGCGTTGATCGCGGCGACGAGCCCCGCCCACAGCGGCGCGACCGCGCTCGTCCCGCCGATCTGCTGCGTCTGGCCGTCGACGACGATCAGGTAGCCCGTCGCCGGGTCGGCGTCGGCGGCGACATCGGGCACGCCCCGCCCGCCGCCTTTCGGCCCCTTCGGCACGTGCGCCTTCGCCTGGAAGGCGGGACGCGCGAACCTGGCGCTGACGCCGCCGCCGGTGCCGCCGCCGCCGGCGTTCCACACCGTCTCGCCTGCGCGCACCGTGCCGTTGGCGGCGAGCCGGGTACCGCCGCAGCCGACGACATAGGGGCTCGACGCGGGGAAATCGACGTGCGCCTTGCCGTCCGCCACCCCGTCGCTGGCGAGATTGTCGCCCGACGCGGCGAACACCGTCACGCCGAGCGTGGCGGCATCCTTCAGCGCCGCCTGCATCGCCGTCAGCGCCTGCGCCGTCCAGTTGACCTCGGCCGATCCCCAGCTGATCGAGATGACCGAGGGCGTGTTGGCGGCGTCGTGGACCGCGGTGCTGATCGCGTCGACGAAGCCCTGCGTCGTGTTCGGAGCGAAATAGACGGCGATCTTGGCCCCCGGGGCGACGCCGCCGGCGACCTGGATGTCGAGCGCAACCTCGCCATTGGCGTTGGGATCGCTCGCCGGATCGTTGACCCCGCCCGACACGCCGACGGCGACGACCTCGGGCACGCGCCAGGCCCATCGCCGCGAATGCGGCCGCGGTGTCGCTCGCCCGGAAACCGCCGCCCAGCTCGATGATGCCGATGGTCTCGCCCGAACCCGCCGTCCGGCCGCCGGGAAAGGCGTAGATCGCCCCGACCGCGTTCGGCAGGAAGCCGCTCGTCGCGCGCGGGGCGAAGGCGAGTTTCGGCGTCGCCACCGGCCGCGTGTCGAGGCCGAGCACGGCCGCGACCGCCGGCGCGACGTCGCTCGGCAGGCGGAGCACCCCGGCGCGCCCGCGGAAGCGGCCGCTGCCGCCGTCATACTCCGACAGCTTCGTGGCGAACGCCGCCTCGAATGCCGCCGCCGGGCCGGATAGCGTCACCAGTCGGCGCGCGATGTCGTGGCCGACGACGGTCAGCCCGTGCGCGGTCGCGAAGCGGACGAACGCCGCGACCTCGTGCCGGGCTTCGCTGCGGCTGGCGGCGAGCGCCTCGCGCGTCGCCGCGGGCACGCCGGGCTCGGCCTGCGGCGGCAGCGCGAGCAGCGGATCGTCGCCCGTATCCTTCAGATAGACGCTGACCGTGATCCGCTCGCCCGGCTGCACCGGTCCCAGGCGCGGCGCCGCCGGCGCGTCGCGGTGGCTGCCCGGCAGATCGACCCACGTCGCCATTTGCGTGTCTCCTCAAGACGATAACGCATCGCCGTCTGCCCCGTGCCCACCGCCGTGGCCGCATCACGATCAGGATGATCTGGCGGTCCGACGGTATAGCGCGCGGCTGCCCGGCTACCTTGCAGCCACCGCCCGCAGGCTTACCGCGCCGCGGTCTGCACCGCCGGGGTCCCGCCGCCGACGCGCTCGAGCAGCTTCAGGGCGTAGCTCAGCTGATAGTCGGTGACGCCCTTCTTCTTCAGCGTCTCGGGCGTATCGGCGAAGCGCGGATCGGGCTTGTCGTCGGCCTCGATCAGCTTGTCGTTCGCCTTGACCTCGTTGATCAGGTGACGCTTGAGGTCGGCCTCGCGCAGCTTCGGCCGGCTGGCGTCGGCGGCGAGCGCGTCGCTCAGCTGCGGCACGGCGATGTCGGGCTCGATGCCGTTCTCCTGCACGCTGCGCCCCGACGGCGTATAATAGCGCGCCGTCGTCAGCCGCAGCGCCGTGTCGGTCGACAGCGGGATCAGCGTCTGCACCGAGCCCTTGCCGAAGCTGCGCTGGCCGATGACGAGCGCGCGCTTCTGGTCCTGGAGCGCGCCGGCGACGATCTCGGCGGCGGACGCGCTGCCCTCGTCGATCAGGACCACGACCGGCTTGCCCCCGGTCAGGTCGCCGCCCTTGGCGTAGTAGCGCTCGATGTCGTTCTTGGTCCGCCCGCGCTGCGAGACGATCTCGCCGTGGTCGAGAAAGGCGTCGCTGACCTCGATCGACTGGTCGAGCAGGCCGCCGGGGTTCGAGCGCAGGTCGACGATGAACCCGGCCAGCTTCGGCCCGAGCTGCTTCTCGACGCCGACGATCGCCGCGCGCGTCGCCGCGCCGGTCTGCTTGCTGAACGAGGCGATGCGGATGATGCCGACGTCGCCCTTCACCTCCCACTTGACCGGCTTGATCTGGATGATCTCGCGCTTCAGCGTGAACTCGAGCGGCTTCGGCGCGCCCTCGCGGATCACCGTCAGCTTGACCGTCGTGCCCGGCGCGCCCCGCATCTTGTCGACCGCCTCGGTCAGCGTCGTGCCGTAGAGCAGCTCGCCGTCCAGCCGGGTGATGAAGTCGCCGGCCTTGATCCCGGCGCGCGCGGCGGGCGTGTCGTCGGTCGGGGCGACGACCTTGACCGCGCCTTCCTCGGTCGAGACGGTCAGCCCGACGCCGCCATATTCGCCGTCGGTCGTCTGCTTCATGTTCTGGAAGTCGTGCGCGTTCATGTAGCTCGAATGCGGGTCGAGGCTCGCCAGCATGCCGTTGATCGCGCCCTCGATCAGCTTGGTGTCGTCGACCTTGTCGACATAGTCGGTGCGGACGCGTTCGAAGACGTCCATGAAGGCGTCGAGCTTCTTGTTGGTGTCGGTCTCGGGCGCCGCCTGCAGCATCGGCGCGGGCATGAGGACGAGCAGGCTGGCGGTAAGCGCAAGGCGGACGCGGGTCGAAACCATCGGACTTCCTTCGGGGCGTATCCCGCCAATATAGCGCAGGCGCGGCGACTAGCCATCCCGGTGGTAGGGATGGCCGGCGAGCAGCGATGTCGCGCGGTACAGCTGCTCGGCGAGCATGGCGCGGACGAGGAGATGCGGCCACGTCGCCGGGCCGAACGACAGCAGCTGGGTCGCCGCCGCCCGCGCCGCCGGACCGTGGCCGTCGGCCGGGCCGATGACGAAGCGGGCCTCGCGGATGCCGTCGTCGCGCCAGCGGGCGAGGCGGTCGGCGAGCGCCCGGCTCGACCACGCCTCGCCGCGTTCGTCGAGGAGGACCGTCACCGCCGGGGCCGGCAGGTCGGGCACCCGGCCGGCGCCGGCGTCGCTCAGTTCGGTCAGCGCGACGGGCCAGGCGATGCGCTGCAGGTAGCGGTCGACCAATGCGGCCTCGGGCCCGCGCCCAATCCGCCCGTGGGCGACGATGTGGAGGCGCATCGTCACGCCGTCGGCACGCCGCCTAAGGTCGCATTCGTCACACGCCCACGCTCGTGGCGGAGAGGGCCGGAGCGACTCGCTCGGGCGTCACGCGGGAGCGAGGGGTCGAGCCAGGCGGGCGAGTCGTCACCGGGCCACGCTACGCCGGGGCCGCGCGTGTAGGACAGGCGTTTCAGTCGTCGGTCAGCAGCGCCGGGTCGATGTCCTCGGCGACCGGGTCGACCGGCTCGGCTTCGATCGGATCCTGCCCGACCGTCACCGGCTCGACCTTGGGCGGCGCGCGGCCGGGTCCGGTCGAGCCGCTCGGGCCGTCGAACGCCCACATCTTCTCCAGGTTGTAGAAGCTGCGGACCTCGGGGCGGAACAGGTGGACGATGACGTCGCCGAGGTCGATCAGCACCCAGTCGGCCGCGGGCAGGCCCTCGATCCGCGCGCCGCGGCCGAGCTCGGTCTTGGCCCGCTCGGCGAGCTTGTTCGCCAGGCTCGCCACCTGCCGCGTCGACCGGCCGCTGGCGATGACCATGTGGTCGGCGATGGTCGTCTTGCCGGCCAGCGGGATCGAGACGACCTCGACCGCCTGGTCGTCGTCGAGCGTCGCCAGCACCATCGCGTGGAGCGCCTCGACGCGCGGGTCGTCGGCCGCGACGGGGGTCACGCGGGCGGCAGGGCTTAGGGCCAAGGCAGGGTCCTCGTCATCATTGCGGCGGGAGCGGAAAGGGGGCGGGCGGGCTCGCCGATCCGGCATCGGCACGGCGCGCCCAGTCGGGATCGGCACGCCGGATCGCTGTCGCCGACAGCGGGCTCATGCGGATGTCGAGAACGACGATCGCCGGAAGCCTCCATTCGCGCCAGCGCCACGCGGCCGCCGAAGCGTGCCGCCGACGCCCGAACCACGCCATCGCCGGCGCGGTCAGTGCCCGCTCCATATAGCCGGGACGGGCGAGAACCGCAATCGGCACCCGCGCCGCGAGGCCGCGCCACCGCGACCAGTGGTGGAACTGCACGAGATTGTCGGCCCCCATCAGCCAGATGAAGCGGACCTTCGGATAGCGGTGCTGCAGCGCGGCGACGGTGTCGACGGCATAGCGCGTGCCGAGGTGAAGCTCGAGGTCGGAGACATGGATGCGGCGATGCCGGGCGACAGCGGCGGCAGCGGCGACGCGCGCGCCGAGCGGGGCCATGCCGGCGGCGTCCTTCAGCGGGTTCTGCGGGCTGACCAGCCACCACACCTCGTCGAGGCCGAGCCGCCGCAGCGCCTCGACGCTGATGTGGCGGTGCCCGGCATGCGCGGGGTTGAACGATCCGCCGAGGAGACCGATGGCCTTCACCGGCGACGGCAGCTGGCGTCGGTCACCCCCGCACCTGTCCCGTTCCGCGAACGACGTTCTTGTACGTCGTCAGGCCTTCGAGCGCGACCGGACCGCGGGCGTGGAGGCGGCCGGTGGCGATGCCGATCTCGCCGCCGAAGCCGAACTCGCCGCCGTCGGCGAACTGCGTCGAGGCGTTGTGCAGGACGATCGCCGAATCGACTTCGGCGAGGAAGCGCGCGGCGGCGGCGGGGTCGGCGGTGACGATGGCGTCGGTGTGGTGGCTGCCGTGGGCGGCGATGTGCGCGACCGCGCCGTCGACGCCGTCGACCTGCGCCGCGGCGGCGATCGCGTCGAGATACTCGGTGTCCCAATCGGCGTCGGTGGCGGGGACACAGCGCGGGTCGAGGCGGCGGAGCGCGGGGTCGGCGCGGACCTCGCAGCCGGCGTCGAGCAGCGCCGCGAGCAGGCCGGCGGGATCGGGATAGGCGGCGTCGATCAGCAGCGTCTCCATCGCCCCGCAGACGCCGGTGCGGCGCAGCTTCGCGTCGAGGACGATCGCCCGCGCCATCGCCGGGTCGGCGGCGGCGTCGACATAGACGTGGTTGTTGCCGTCGAGATGGGCGAGCACCGGCACCCGCGCCTCGGCGAGGACGCGCGCGACCAGTCCCTTGCCGCCGCGCGGGATCAGCACGTCGATCAGCCCGTGGGCGGCCAGCATCGCCCCGACCAGCGCGCGGTCGGGGTCGGCGACGCGCTGGATGGCGGTTTCCGGCAGCCCGGCGGCGGCGAGCCCCGCGACCAGCGCGGCGTGGATCGCCGCGGTCGAGTGCGCCGCCTCGCTGCCGCCGCGCAGGATGACGGCGTTGCCCGCCATCACCGCCAGTGCTCCGGCGTCGGCGGTGACGTTGGGCCGGCTTTCATAGACGATGCCGACGACGCCGAGCGGCACGCGCACGCGCTCGAAGGCGAGGCCGTTGGGCGTGGTCCAGGCGGCGATCATGGTGCCGACGGGATCGGGCAGCGCGGCGATCGCGTCGAGCCCGGCGGCCATGGCCTCGACGCGCGCCGGCGTCAGCAGCAGGCGGTCCCTGAGCGCCGTCGACAGGCCCTTCGGCCGCCGCCATGTCGCGCCCGTTGGCGTCGAGGATTGCTTCGGCGCGTGCCCGGATCGCCGCCGCCGCCGCGCGGACCGCGGCCGCCTTGGTTGCCGCCGGCGTCCGGGCGAGCACCGCCGCCGCCGCCCGCGCCGCCGCGCCCATCGCGGCCATCGCCTCCGCGGGCGTCACAGCAGCACCATCTGGTCGCGGTGGATCAGCGCCGCGCGCGGGGCATAGCCGAGGATCGCCGCCTGCGCTTCGCCGCGCGTGCCGGCGATGCGCGCCGCCTCGGCCGCGTCATAGGCGACGAGCCCGCGCGCGACGGGGCCGAGCGGGCCGACGATCTCGACCGCGTCGCCGCGGGCGAAGTCGCCGGCGACGCGCGTCACCCCGGCGGCGAGCAGGCTCGCACCCCCGGCCAGCGCCTTGGCCGCGCCGGCGTCGACGAAGACCTGGCCCGCGACCGTCGCCCGCGCCGCGAGCCACGCCTTGCGCGCCGGCGCGCCGCCCGCGGCGGCGAAGACCGTGCCGCGGCCAGTTGCGGCGAAGGCGGCGAGCGGGTGCGAGCCCGCGGCCGTCGGCGATGGCGAGCGGCAGGCCGGCGGCGGTCGCGATCTTCGCCGCGGCGACTTTGGCCGCCATGCCGCCGGTGCCGACGCCCCCCGACACTGGCGACGTGCCGCCGGCCATCGCCTCGATTGCGGCGTCGACCGCCGGCACCTCGGCGAGCAGGCGGGCAGCGGGGTCGCGGCCCGGATCGGCGGTATAGAGGCCGGCGACGTCGGACAGCAGGATGACCCCGCCGGCCTGCGCCGCGCTCGCCACCCGCGCGGCGAGGCGGTCGTTGTCGCCGAAGCGGATCTCGGCCGTCGCGACGCTGTCGTTCTCGTTGACCACCGGCACCGCGCCGAGCACGAGCAGGCGGTCGAGCGTCGCCGCGACGTTCAGATAGCGTCGCCGGTCCTCGAGGTCGCCCAGTGTCAGCAGGATCTGCGCCGCCTGTACACCGTGCGCGCCCAGCAGCTCGGCATAGGCGGCGGCGAGCACGATCTGCCCCGCAGCGGCGGCCGCCTGGGCGTCGTCGAGGCTCGCCCGGCCGCCCCTCGCAAGGCCGAGCCGCCGCGCGCCGAGCGCGATCGCGCCCGAGGTGACGATGACCACCGCCTGTCCCGCGGCGCGGCGCGCGGCGACGTCGGCGGCGACCGAGGCCAGCCACTCGCGGCGGACCTCGCCGCCTGCGACGAGCAGCGACGAGCCGATCTTGACGACCAGCCGCGGGCAGACGGCGGGACGGAAGCGGTCGTGCCCGGCTAGAGGGGCGTCCACGCCGCCGCCTTCTTGGTGGGCACGGCGGTGCCGACCGCTTCGACCAGCCGGTCGAGCACGGGCTCCAGCCCCGCGCGCGTCGCCCCCGACAGCACGAAGACCTCGCCACCGCTTGCCTTCTCGAGCCGGCGCCGGTGCTTTGCCAGCAGCTTCGGCTCGACCAGGTCGGCCTTGTTCAAGGCGACGATCTCGGCCTTGTCGGCAAGACCGCCGCCATAGGCATCCAGCTCGTCGCGGACGACCGCGTAGTTGCCGGCCGGGTCGTCGGCGCTGGCGTCGACCAGGTGCAGGAGGATGCGGCAGCGCTCGATATGGCCGAGGAAGCGGTCGCCGATCCCGACGCCGTCGGCCGCGCCCGCGATCAGCCCGGGAATGTCGGCCAGCACGACCTCGCGCGCCTTCCAGCTGATGACGCCGAGCTGGGGCTTCAGTGTCGTGAACGGATAGTCGCCGACCTTGGCGGCGGCGTTGGTCACGGCGTTCATGAAGGTCGACTTGCCGGCGTTCGGCATGCCGAGCAGGCCGGCGTCGGCGAGCAGCTTCAGGCGCAGCCAGACCCAAGCTTCCGCGAACGGGCCGCCGGGGATGAACTCGCGCGGCGCGCGGTTGGTCGAAGTCTTGAAGAAGGCGTTGCCCTTGCCGCCCTCGCCGCCGCGCAGCAGCGTCAGCCGCTGCCCGGGCGCAGTGAAGTCGGCAAGGACCAGCGGCTCGCCCCCCTCCCCGTCGTCACCTCCGCCCGCAGCGTCGTCGATGACCTGCGTCCCGACCGGCACCTTGATGACGAGGTCGGCACCGCTGGCGCCGGTGCGGTCGCGGCCCATGCCGTGCGCCCCGCGCTCCGCCTTGAAGTGTTGGGTGTAGCGGAAGTCGATCAGCGTGTTGAGGCCGGCGACGCTCTCGAAGACGATGTCGCCACCACGGCCGCCGTCGCCGCCGTCGGGGCCGCCGAACTCGACGAACTTCTCGCGGCGGAACGACACCGCCCCGTCGCCGCCAGCGCCGGAGCGGAGATAGATCTTGGCCTGGTCGAGGAACTTCATCGCGGGGCTTCTACACTGTTTCCGGGCGACGCGCGCCCGGACAGGCCCGCGCGGGATTACTCGGCGGCGATGGCCGCCGGCTCGGCCGGTCGCGGATCGACGCTGACGTACTTCCGCCCCAGCCGGCCGGCGTGGAACGTGACGACGCCCGGCGCGGTCGCGAACAGCGTGTGGTCACGGCCCAGGCCGACGTTGCGGCCCGGATAGACGCGGGTGCCGCGCTGGCGGATGATGATCGACCCGCCGGTGACCTCCTGGCCGCCGAAGGTCTTGACGCCGAGCCGGCGTCCGGCCGAGTCGCGGCCGTTGCGGGACGAGCCGCCTGCTTTCTTATGTGCCATGGTGCCTTACCCGACCGAAACGATCTTGAGCAGCGTCAGCTGCTGCCGATGTCCGTTCTTGCGGCGATAGTTGTGGCGCCGCTTCTTCTTGAAGATGATGACCTTGTCGGCCTTGGTCTGGGCGACGATCTCGGCGGTGACGGCCGCCTGCCCGAGCGCCCCGCCCTCGCCCGAGAGCAAGGTCTCGAGCTGGACCGTGTCGCCGGCCGCGCCGTCGAGCTTCTCGACGAGGATCTTGTCGTCGGCGGCGACCCGATACTGCTTGCCGCCCGTGCGCACTACCGCGAACATGTCTCTTGGCCTTGGTCGAATCAATGGGCGCGCGGGTCCGCCGGGGCGGGCTGGCGCGGGAAGCGGGTCGTTAGGGGAGCCGGCGGCCGATGTCAACGCTTAGCGAGTGTCGCCGCCGCTCGCGCGCCGCACCTCACTGGCCGGTCAGGCGGCGCAGCTCGGCGTGGACCGCACGCTCGACGATCTCGGGCAGGTTGCGGTCGAGCCAGTCGCGCAGCATCGGCGCGAGCAGCGCCCGCGCCTCGGCGTCGATCGCGAGCGGTGATGGCGCGGCAGCCGGGGACCGGGCAGCGTCTTCCGAGCGGAGGGCAGGGGGAGCCGGCGCGGACTCCGGCTCGGCAACGGTGGCCGGTGCGGCAGCCGCCGCCGCGGGCGGGACCGGCGGTGCGGCGACCTCCTGCCGGATCGCCGCCATGATCGCGGCGATCCCCGGTGGCACGTCGGGGTCCGGCGTCACGGCCGCGGCGGCCCGATCGGCACCGGGTGCGAGGCGCTGACCGGCGTCGGCAGCGGCAGCGGCGCCGGGTCGGGATCGGTTTTCCAGTCGGCCCAGATGCGGCGGACGCGCGCGGCATTGCCCGTCGCGTCGAACCGCTCGCCCGGCACGCCGAGTGCCTCGGCCTCGGCCTGGCCGACCGCGGCGAGCAGCGTGTAGCCGGCGACATATTCGTCGCGGCGCGCGGCGGCGAGGTTGACGCGGGCGACGAGCAGCTCCTGCTCGGCGTTCAGCACCTCGATGACGGTGCGCGTGCCGACGAGGTTCTCCTGGTTGACGCCCTCCAGCGCCAGCGTGTTGGCGCTGACCGAGCTTTCGGACGCGGCGATCACCGCGCGCGCGGTCGCGACCGAGGTGAAGGCGTTCTCGGCCGTCTCGGCGACCTGGCGGCCAACGACGCCGATCTGCTCCATGAACTGGCTGCGGACCGCCTGGGCGGCACGGATCTGCGAGCCGTAGAGGCCGCCTTCGGACAGCGGCACCGACAGCTGCAGCCCGACCGTCTGGGCGAACTGGCCGCCGTCGCCGCTGACCGCACCGCTGCTGATCGCCGCCGTCCCGGTGCTGCCGCCGCTGCCCGTGCCGGTCGAGCTCGACGTCGTCGTGCCGGTCGGCGTCGTCGCGGTGAAGCCGCCGGCGCCCGACTGGACATAGGTGTAGTTGACGCCCGCGCCGATGCCGAGCGTCGGCCGGCGCTGCCGTTCGAGCGTGCTGACGTCGAAGCGCGCCGCCGCCTCGTCGAAGCGCGCGGCGATCAGCGACGCGTTGTTGGCGTTGGCGAGGTCGACCGCCTGGCCGACGGTCCCGGGCAGGACGGGCAGCGGCGGCAGGGGCGCGAGCGTGCCGGGGAAGTGGCCGACGGCGCGGGCATAGGCGTTGCGCGCGGTCGCCAGCTGCCCCTTTGCGACGACGAGGTTCGACTGGGCGTTGGCCAGCCGCGCCTCGGCCTGCGCGACGTCGGTCCGCGTCAGGTCGCCGACCTGGAAGCGGTCGCGGTTCTGCTGCAGCTCGCGGTCGAGCACCTTGACCTGGTTGGCGTTGAGATCGACCACCGCTGTGTAGCGCAGCACGTCGGCGTAGGCGGTGACGACGTCGAGGAGCACCGTATCCTCGATCGCGCGGAGGCGGGCGCGGGCGGCGAGGATGCGGTTCTCCGCCGCGCTGACCGCCGTCCTGGTCCGGCCGCCGCGATAGAGCGACTGGTTGAGGCTGAGCGCGCCCTGGTAATAGCGGCCGCCGTCGCGGCTGAAGTCGTCGCCGCTCTGCTGCGCGATGCCGGTGGCGTTCAGCGTCGGCCGGGCGGCGCTCAACGCCTGCGGCACGCCCTCGTCGTTCTGGCGGACGACCGCGCGCTGCTCGGTCAGCTGGGGGTTGGTGGCATAGGCCTCGGCCAGCGCCTCGGGCAGCGTCTCGGCCGCCGCCGGGGCGGCGAGCACGACGGCGGCGATGGCCAGGCGCGACAGCATCCCAAGATTTCCCGACATGACTGCTGCCTAGAACACGAACGCCGGGGCGCGGGCGAAGCCGGGCAGCACGGGTGCGCCGGTCTCGGCGAAGGCGGTCCCGGCGAAATGGCCGCCGACGATCCGCCCGACCGTCGCGCCGGCGACCCGGTCGTCCCCGACGATGACCCCGGCCAGCCGCCCGCCCTCGCCCTGGGCCAACAGGTCGGCCGGCAGCTCGGCCGCCGCGCCGTCGATCAGGATGAGGTCATAGGGCGCGCCCGCCGGCCAGCCCGCGGCGAGCGGCCCGGTGACGACCTCGACCCCCTCGAGCAGGCCGCGCGCGGTCGCCGCCAGCCCCTCGTCGACCTCGAGCGCGGTGACGCGGCAGCCGAGCGCAGCGAGGACGGCGGCCGAATAGCCCATGCCCGCGCCGACCACGAGGACGCGCTCGCCCGCGTGCACCCGCGCGTGCGTCAAAAGCAGCCCGAGGACCATCGGCTCGAGCAGCACCCGTCCGGGCGCGATCGGCACGGCGGCGTCGGCGTAGGCGAGCGAAGCGGCGGCGGGCGGCACGAAGCGGGCGCGGTCGACGGCGCGGAAGGCGGCGAGCACGGCGGGATCGTTGACGCCGGTCGGGCGCAGCTGCCGGTCGATCATCGCCTCGCGCCGTTCGTCCGCCATCATCCGCCCGTCTGCTTCCGCCACTAGGTGAGTTATAGATATAATACAGTGACGGTGCAAGCGCCGCTGCCGATGTGCCTCGCGTCCTAGCCGCGACAGTTGCCCTCGCCAAGCGATATGGCTAGAGCCGCTGCTTCAAGCGCGCCGGCCCGATGGCGGAGTGGTGACGTAACGGACTGCAAATCCGTGCACCCGGGTTCGATTCCCGGTCGGGCCTCCAGCGCTGGAACGAGACTTGACGACCCTGGACAAGCTGCTCCTCGCCTCGATCCACGACGTCTCCCCCCGCTTCGCGCCGCAGGTCGCGGCGCTGGTCGAGCACCTCGCGCCGCACGTCGGGCTGCGGCTGGCGATGCTCGTCGTGCCCGACCACTGGGGCGCGGCACCGCTCGCCGCCGCGCCCGGCTATGCGCGCACCCTGCGCGCCTGGGCCGACGCCGGGGTCGAGATGTTCGTCCACGGCTGGAGCCACCGCGACGAGGCGCCGCCCGCCGCCGGCCGCGCCGGCTTCGCCCGCCGCCACATGACCGCGGGCGAGGGCGAATTCGCAGCCCTGCCGTTCGCCGAGGCGCTCGCGCGGATGACGCGCGCCCGCGCCGTCGTCGAGGACGCGACCGGCCGCCCGGCGGCCGGCTTCGTCGCCCCGGCCTGGCTTTACAGCGAGGGCGCGCGGGCGGCGCTGGCGGACGCCGGCTTCGCGCTGGCCGAGGACCATTTCCGCGTCTGGCGACCGGCCGACGGCGCGGTCCTGACGCGCGGCCCGGTCATCACCTGGGCCTCGCGCAGCCGCGGCCGCCGGGCGAGTTCGCTCGCGGTCGCTGCCGGCGCGCGGGCCGTGCTCGGCGGCCAGCGGGTGGTGCGCGTCGCCGTCCACCCCGGCGACACGGCCGAGCCGGCGATCCTCGCCAGCATCACGGCGACGCTCGCGCGGCTGGGCCGCGACCGGCGGCCGGGGCGTTATGCCGATCTCGACAGCCCTGCCACGCCGCGGTCACAATGACGTTCCATGGGCGCCCCGGGGGAGATCGGACGCGAGACGAGGACACGTGCACGACCTGGGTCCACTTCGTGCCGCCGGACCGGCGGGATTGCTGACGCCGCCCATGGCCGAGCCCGCGGGCCAGCGCGGCTGGCTGCGCTGGCTCGGCCCGCTTCTCAGCCTCGCCATCGTCGGGGTCGCGGCGAGCCATTTCCGCGGCAGCGACTTTCCGCGCATCGCCGCGCTGGTCCCGCGCTCGCCGCTGTTCTGGCTGGTCTTCGCGCTCGCCTATCTCGCGCAGCCGCTGATGGACTTCGTCATCTTCCGCCGGCTGTGGCGCATCCCCGCCGCCGGCTTCGCGGCGCTGGTCCGCAAATATATCTCGAACGAGGTCCTGCTCGGCTATTCGGGCGAGCTCTATTTCTACACCTGGGCGCGGCGGCGGGCGACGATCGCCGGCGGGCCGGCCGGGGCGATCGCCACGGGAGCGCCGTTCGGCGCGATCAAGGACGTCGCCATCCTGTCGGCGCTGGTCGGCAACTTCGTCACGCTGACGATGTTCCTGCTCGCCTATCCGACGCTCGAGAAGCTCAACATGGGCCTGTCGGGGCGGACGCTGTTCACCTCGATCGCGGTCCTGCTCGGGTCGAGCCTCGTCGTCATGCTGCTGCGCGGGCGCGTGTTCAGCCTGCCGCGCCGCGACCTGATCTTCGTCGCCGCGATGCAGCTGATCCGCGTGCTCGCCGCGACCGCGCTGCTGGCGGTGATGTGGAGCCTCGTCCTGCCGCAGGTCGAGTTCGTCTACTGGCTGATGCTGGCGACGCTGCGCCTGCTCATCTCGCGCCTGCCGCTGATGCCGAACAAGGACGTCGTCTTCGCCGCCGCCGCGGTGCTGATCGTCGGCGCCGCGTCGGGCATCGCGCCGCTGATGGCGCTGATGGCCGGGCTGCTGATCGTCACGCACATCGCCGTCGGCGGCCTGCTCGTCGCCTCCGACCTGCTCGGGCTCGAGGGGCGCGCGTGACCCTGCTGCTGATCGTCGCCGCCGCCGCCGCTGTCTCGGCAGCCCAGCCGGTGCCCGACTACGGCATCGCCGAGGGCATGTGCCGGCCGCACGAGACGGGACCGGCGATCGTCGCCACGGCGGAGGGCCTGAAGGACCGCACCGGCACGCTGCGGCTCGAGCTCTATTCGCCGGTCGAGGGCGAGTTCCTGGCCGACGACCGCGATCTCGTCCGCGACGGCAAGGTCTTCCGCCGCTCGACGCTCACCGTCCCGGCGAGCGGCCCGGTCGACCTGTGCATCCGTGCGCCCCATGCCGGCCACTGGGCGCTGGCGCTGATCCACGACCGTGCCGGCGCCAAGAAGTTCAAGCTGTCGACCGACGGCATCGGCTTCTCCGCCAACCCGCACCTCGGCCTGTCGAAGCCCAAGGCTGAAGCCGCCGAGATCGCCGTCGGTCCCGGGGTGACGCGGATCGGCATCCGGCTTAACTATCGTCGCGGGCTCCTGTCGTTCGGCCCGATCGACGAGGCGCACTGAAGGGGGACGCGGGTTTGCGGATCGTCGATGTCTGTGCCTTCTACACGCCGACCGGCGGGGGCGTGCGGACCTATATCGACCGCAAGCTCGCGGCCGGTCCGGCGATGGGGCACGATGTCACCATCATCGCGCCGGGCCCGGTCACGCGGACGGAGGTGCGCGGGCCCGCGGCGCGCGTCGTCTGGCTCGAGAACCCGGTGTTCCCGTTCGACCGCAACTACCGCTATTTCGCCGACGAGGGCCTGCTGCACGCCGCGATCACGGCCGCCGACCCCGACCTGCTCGAAGCCTCGTCGCCATGGCGCAGCGCCTCGATGACCGCGCGCTGGCAGGGCCGCCGGCCGGTGCCGCGCTCGCTGTTCATGCACAGCGACCCGCTCGCGGCCTTCGCCTACCGCTGGTTCGAGGGCGTCGCGCCGCCGTCGGTCGTCGACCGCGGCTTCGACTGGTACTGGAAGCACCTGCTGCGCCTCGACCGCCAGTTCGACATGATCGTCAGCGCCTGCACCAGCCTGACCGAGCGCCTCGCCGCCGGCGGGCTGACGCGGGTCGTCACCAACCCGATGGGGATCGACCCGCACATCTTCTCGCCCGGCCTGCGTGACGAGGTGCTGCGCGCCGAGCTGCTGGCGCGGTGCGGCCTCGGCCCCGACGCGACCCTGCTGCTCGGCGTCGGCCGCCACGCGCCGGAGAAGCGCTGGCGGATGATCGTCGAGGCGGTGATGAGCGCCGCCTACCACCGCCCGATCGGGCTCGTCATCGTCGGTGCGGGGCGCGATTCGGGCAAGATCCGCCGCACCATCGGCGGCAACCCGCACATCCACCTCGCCGAGCGCACGACCGACCGGGCGGAGATGGCGCGCTTCATGGCCTCGGCCGACGCGCTGATCCACGGCAGCGAGTCGGAGACCTTCTGCCTCGTCGCCGCCGAGGCGCGCGCCTCGGGCCTGCCGCTGATCACCCCCGACCGGGGTGCTGCCGCCGACCATGCGCGGGCGTCGAACGGCATGACGTTCGCCAGCGGCGATCCGGCGAGCGCCGCCGCGGCCATCGGCCGCTTCGTCGACGCACGTCGCGCGGGCACGCTGCCGGTGCCGCCCGACGAGCCGGTGCGGACGATGGACGATCACTTCGTCGAGCTGTTCGCCGCCTTCGAGGCGATGATCGCCGCCCGCCGCGCCCCGCTCGCCCGCGCCGCCTGAGCTTGCGAGCCGCCTAGCCCGCCAGCCGGGCGACGTCCTCGGGTTGAAGCGCGCCGCGGACGCGGGCCCGGACGATGCCGTCGCCGTCGACCAGCCAGGTTTCCGGGATGCCCGACGTGCCGAGACTGCCCTGAACGCTGCCCTTCGGGTCGAGCGCGGCGGCGTCGAGGCGGGTGCCGGTGCGCGCGAGGAAGGCGGCCGCGTCCGCCGGCGTGTCGCGCACGGCGATGCCGGCGACCGCAACCCCGCGGGCGCGCAGCACGGCGAGCTGCGGCGCCTCGGCCCGGCACGGGACGCACCACGAGGCGAACAGGTTGACGACGGTCGGCCGGCCGCGGCGCAGGACGGCGTCGGTCAGTGGCGGCAAACTGGGGGCAAGCGGCGCCAGCGCCAGGTGCGGGAACGGCCGGCCGATCGCGGGGTCGGGCGCGGGGCGCAGGCTCCAGCGCACTCCGACGATGAGCAGCGCCAGCCCGAGCGCCACCGGCGGCACGATCCGCGACGGCCTCATCGGGCGCGCCACCGGCGGGCGGTCAGCCGACGCGGCCGACCTTGTGCAGCGACCCCGCGACCTCGGGCGGCATGTATTTCTCGTCGTGCTTGGCGAGCACGGTGTCGGCGACGAACACGCCGCCGGGGCCGAAGCGGCCCTCGGTGATGACGCCCTGACCCTCGCGGAACAGGTCCGGGACGATGCCGGTGTAGCGGACCGCGACCTCGTGCGCGTTGTCGGTGACGCGGAAGCTCGTCAGCGTGCCCGACTTGACCACCGAGCCGCGCTCGACCAGCCCGCCCAGCCGGATCGCGCGGCCGGGATCGGGCGCATGGGCGAGGACGTCCGACGGCGCGTAGAAATAGGTCGCCTGGTCGCCGAGCGTCGTCAGCGCCAGCGCGCTCGCGCCGCCCAAGGCGACCAGCGCGCCGACGAGCAGCACCAGCCGCTGGTGCTTGGGACGGAGGCGCGAGCGACTCACCGCGCCCCACCGCGGTCGCCGCGCGCCGTCGCCTTCGCCGCCGCGGCCTCCGCCCGGCGCATGGCGACGAAGCTCCAGGCGACCGTGCCGAGCAGGCCGGCGAGGGTCAGCGCATAGCTCGGGTAGATGAACTCGGCGTGGGTCATGGATACCTCAGGCATAGGCCTCGGCCAGCCGCCGGCCGCGGGCGGCGACGCGCGCGCGAGCAAGGGCGGTGCGCATCCGCATCAGCACGACGCCGCCGAACACCAGCGTGAAGCCGGCGAGGCTGACCAGCAGCGGCGTCAGCATGGCGGGATCGATCGTGTTCTTGGTCAGCGTGATCGACGGCCCCTGGTGGAGCGTGTGCCACCATTCGACCGAAAACTTGATGATTGGCAGGTTGACGACCCCGACCAGCGCCAGGATCGCCGCGCCCTTGCCCGGCTCGCCGCCGCCAGCACGCTCGTCCTCGGCCGACGCCAGCGCGAGATAGCCGATGTACAGGAACAGCAGCACGAGCATCGACGTCAGCCGCGCGTCCCAGACCCAGTAGGTGCCCCACGTCGGCTTGCCCCACAGCGAGCCGGTGACGAGACAGATGGCGGTAAACAGCGCGCCGACCGGCGCGATGGCGCGCGCGGCGACACTCGCCAGCGGGTGCTTCCAGACGAGCGCCACGGCGGACGCGATCGCGAGGCCGAGGTAGCCGCCGCTAGCCAGCCACGCCGCGGGCACGTGGACGTACATGATGCGGACGCTGTCGCCCTGCTGATAATCGGGCGGCGAGGCGAACAGGCCGATCCACACGCCCGCCGCGACCAGCGCCAGGCCCGCGAGCGTCAGCAGCGGGGTCAGGACGCGGGCGATGCGCAGGAAGCGCGCGGGGTTGGCGAAGCGGTGCATGGCTGAACGCCGTGATAGCACCGCCGCCGGGCCTTTGCGACCCGGCGGCGGGGATGGGCAGGCGCTACTTCGCGCCGCAGGCCTTCTTGTCCTTGTTGCCGGCCTTGCTGCAGTCGTAGTGGACGACCTTGCCGTTCTTCAGCGTCGCGGCGACCGTGTTCGGGTTGGCCGGCGCCGCAGCCTTGGCGGGCTTGGCGGCCATCGGAGCGGCTGCCATCGGGGCCGCCGGCTTGGCCGCCGCCATCGGCGCAACGGGCTTCGCGGCGGCCATCGCCGCGGGCGGCGCGGCGACGTTCTTGCACGCCGCCTTGTTCTTGTTGCCGGCCTTGGTGCAGTCGTAGTTCATCGGCGCCTTGGCGGCAGCGGCGGCGGCGGGCTTGGCCGCCGGCATCGCGGCGACGCCGCCGGGGGTCACGTTCTTGCACGCCGCCTTGTTCTTGTTGCCGGCCTTGGTGCAGTCGTAGTTCATGGCCTTGGCCGCGGGCGGCGTCGTCGCCTGGGCCGCGGGCGGCGCGGCGTGGGCAGCGGTGGCGAGGCCGACGGCAGCGGCCAGTGCGATCATCCTGAGCGACATCGAAATTCCCCCGTTGCGGGTGCGCGCCACCATCGGCTCGCAGAACGGTTAATGCCCGTTCGCAGCTTTACCCGCAATGTACCAAATAGAGACTTAACCACGCCCGCGAACCGCCGCAGCGGCGGCAAACGGCGTCAGCGCGACGAGCACGAGGCTGCTCGCCGCCAGCAGCTTGAGCGCGCCCGGTGCCGCCGCGCCGACTCCGAAGATCAGGACCGGCAGCGCCAGCGGCACGACGATCAGCCCGGCGAGCGCGCCGCCGCCGCGCAAGCTCGCGGTAAGGCTCGCCGCGAGCAGCGCCAGCGCGGCGAGCGCCGGCGTACCGAGCGCCAGCCCCGCCGCCAGCAGCCGCAGGTCGGGCAGGCCGAGCAGGACCCCGGCGACTGGCAGCGCGACGAGCAGCGGCACGGCAAAGCCGAGCCAGTGCGCCGCCAGCCGCGCCGCCGCCCACGTCTCGAGCGCGATGCCGCGCACCGCGACCTGGTCGAGCGTGCCGTCGGCGACGTCGGGCGCGACCAGCGTCTCGACCGGCAGCAGGCTGGCGAGCAGCGCCGCCACCCACAGGATGCCCGGGGCGATGCGGGCGAGCAGGCGGGCGTCGGGGCCGACGGCGAACGGGAACAGCGCCGCCACGAAGATGAAGAAGACGACTGGCAGCAGCGCCGCGCCGGGACGCCGCAGCGTCAGCATCAGGTCGCGCCGGACGAGCGCGGCGAAGATCATGCGCCCGCGCCGATCTCGGGGTGGAGCGCGTCGCGCGTCCCGTTCAGCCGCAGCATCTGCGGGGCGTCGAGGCCGAGGTCGCCGTGCGTCACCGCGACGACAAGGCCGCCCGCCGCCCGGTGCGCGGCAATGGCGGCGGAAAGGCGTGCGCGCGAGGCGGCGTCAAGCCCCGCCTCGGGCTCGTCGAGCAGCCACAGCTCCGCCCCCGATGCCGCGACGCGCGCCAGCGCCGCCCGCCGCCGCTGGCCGCTCGACAGGATGCCGGCGGGAAGGTCGAGCAGGGGCGTCAGGGCGAGCGCCTCGGCGGCGGCGGCGACCGCCGCCCGGCGCCGGCCCCGTCCAGCCGCGCCCAGTGCGCGAGCTCGTCGCCGAGGCGCACGCCCGGCTTCAGCGCCACCTCGTGCCCGGCATAGGCGACGGCGAAGGGATGCTCGACGCTCCCCGCCGCCGCCGGCAGCAGCCCAGCGAGCACGCGCAGCAGCGTCGACTTGCCCGCACCGTTCGGTCCGGCGACGACCAGCGCCCCGCCCGCGGCAATGGTGAAGCCGATGCCTGCGAACACGGTGCGGCCGCCGCGCTCGGCGGCGAGGTCGGACACGGCGAGGCACGGGGCGGGAGCGGGCGCGGGCACAGTCCCCCCTACCGCCCGCCGCCGGACGCGGCTACACCGGGCTGATGTCTGCGCCCCGCCAGCCGTCCGCGACGGTCAAGACCGTCCTCGACTTCGCGCCGCTGCTGGTGTTCTTCGTCGCCAACCGCGTCGCCGGCATCTACACCGCGACCGCCGCCGTCATGGCGACGACGCTCGCCGCCATGGCCATCGCCCGGTTCCGCTACGGCCGCATCCAGCCGATGCTGTGGCTGGTCGGCGCGATGGTGTTCGTCTTCGGCACGGCGACGCTGCTGTTCCACGACGCCGAGTTCATCAAGATCAAGCTGACGGCGATCTACGTCCTGCTCGCCGCCGTCCTGCTGTTCGGCGTGGCGACGCGGCGGCCGCTGCTCCAGACCGTGCTCGGCGACACCTTCCCGGCGCTGTCGGCGGCCGGCTGGCGCAAGCTGACGCGGAACTGGATCGTGTTCTTCCTCGCGCTCGCCGCACTCAACGAGGTGCTGCGCCGGACCTTGAGCGACACCGACTGGGTGACGTTCAAGGTCTTCGGCGTCACCGGCCTGACCTTCGTCTTCGCGCTTGCCCAGACGCCGATCCTGCTGCGGCACCGGGCGGAGGACTAGCCCCCGCCCGGGCACCCGATCAGTGCGCCGCCGCCAGGTTCGTCGCGGCGAAGTCCCAGTTGATCATGTGTGCGAGATACGCGTCGACGAAGCCCGGCCGCGCGTTCTGGTAGTCGAGGTAATAGGCGTGCTCCCACAGGTCGAGCACGACGAGCGGCGTCAGGCCGTCGTGGACCAGCGCCGTGTCGGCGTCGTGGGTGCTGACGATCTTCAGGCTGTCGCCCGACTTGACCAGCCACGCCCAGCCGCTGGCGAAGTGGCCGACGGCCTCGGCCTTGAACTTCTCGGCGAACCCCTCGACGCCGCCGAGGTCGCGGTCGATCATGTCCTTGAGCTGCCCGGTCGGCGCGCCGCCGCCGCTGGGCGACAGGCTGTTCCACAGGAAGCTGTGGTTCCACGCCTGCGCGGCGTTGTTGAACAGGCCCTGGTTGCCCTGCGCCTTGGCCGCGCGGACCACCTCGACGTCGGAGGCGTTGGCCAGCGGGCCGTCCTTGATCGCGGCGTTGGCCTTGTCGACGTACGCCTGGTGGTGCTTGCCGTGGTGGAACGACAGGGTGCGCGCCGACATGTACGGCTCGAGCGCCTCGGGCGCGAAGGGCAGGGGGGGAAGGCTGAACATGGCCGGTCTCCAGTGATGAACGAGTCGCCCGGGCGCTATAACGGCTGGGCCACCTAAAGCATATTGTGCCGCTTCAGCGCATGGCGGAGCTGGTCGTAGGTCAGCGCCAGCGCGGTCGCCGTCGCCCGCTGGTTGTGGCGGCACTTGGCGAGCGCCGCGGCGAGGATATTCCGCTCGTACTCGGCGACGGCGAGGCGCAGGTCGGCGACGCTGGCATGGTCGGGCAGCGCCGGGGGCGGCGCGGCATCGTTCGCAGCGACAGGCTCCGACGCCGCCAGCAGGCGCGTCGGCGCCGTTCCCGGCCGCCACGGCGAGTCGAAAGCGTCGAGGACGATCCGCCCGACCGGCACCTCGGCGTCGCCCCATCGGTAGAGCGAGCGTTCGACGACGTTCTTCAGCTCGCGGACGTTGCCCGGCCAACGGTGCGCGGCGAGCTCGGCCTCGGCCGCGGCGGTAAAGCCGGGGAAGCGTGCCCAGCCGAGCTCGACCGCCATCCGCCGCCCGAAGTGGCCGGCGAGCAGGGGAATGTCGTCGGGCCGGGCGCGGAGCGGTGGCAGGGTGACGACCTCGAAGCTCAACCGGTCGAGCAGGTCGGCGCGGAATCGGCCCGACTCGGCCAGCGCCGGCAGGTCCTCGTTGGTCGCGCCGACGACGCGGACGTCGACCCGGATGACGCGGTTCGAGCCGAGTCGCGTCAGCTCGCCGTATTCAACGACGCGGAGCAGACGCTCCTGCGCGGCGGGGCTGAGCGTGGCGATCTCGTCGAGGAACAGCGTGCCGCCGTCGGCATCCTCGAAGCGCCCGGCGCGGGCCCGGGCCGCACCGGTGAAGGCCCCGGCATCGTAGCCGAACAGCTCGGCATCGAGCAGGTTCTCGGGCAGCGCGGCGCAGTTGAGCGTGATCAGCGGCCCCGACCAGCGCGCCGACAGGCGGTGCAGGCGCTCGGCGATCAGCTCCTTGCCGGTCCCGCGCTCGCCGATGACCAGCACCGGGCGATTGAGCGGCGCCGCCGCCGACGCCCGCTCGACCGCGTCGAGGAAACTCGGCGCCTGGCCGATCAGGGCAACGGGAGCGGGCATGAACGCGAGATTAGCGCATTTTCCCAACAGTTCGCAATTCCCGTCCCAACCTGTCACCACACGTCGCCATACGCGCAAGCAAGATCAATGGCTTAGGTGACACGGAGCACTTGGCACGACCCCTGCAATGCAGGTGGCATCGACGGGGATCACCCCCGCCTACGAACCGGAGACCACCGATGACCACCACTCCCCTCCGCCGCGTTTTCGGCCTGCTGGCCTCGGCGCTGATCGCCAGCGGCTTCATCGCCGCCGCCGCCGCGCCCGCCTATGCGACGACGCCTGCTGTCATCGTCGCCCAGACCGTCTAAACTGATGGCCCGACCGGAGACCCTGCCCATGAGCATCTTCTCGCGCACCCGCGACATCGTCGCCGCCAACGTCGCCGACCTCCTCGACCGTGCCGAAGACCCGGCCAAGATGATCCGCATGATCATCATGGAGATGGAGGAGACGCTGGTCGAAGTCCGCGCCGGTGCCGCCCGCACCATCGCCGACCAGAAGGAGATGCGCCGCGCCGTCGCCCGCGCCGAGGCCGCGCAGGCGAGCTGGGCCGAGAAGGCCGAGCTGGCGCTGTCCAAGGGCCGCGAGGACCTGGCCACCGCCGCGCTGCTCGAGAAGGCCAAGGCCAAGGCCTTCGCCGACCAGACGCTCGCCGACATTGCCCAGCTCGACGAGGGGCTGAACGCCAACGAGGAGGACATCCGCCGGCTCGAGGGCAAGCTCCGCGAGGCGCGCCAGCGGCAGAACACGCTGCTGACCCGGATCGAGAACGCCAGTGCGCGCTCGAAGATGCGCGCCATGTACAAGGGCCCACGGATCGAGGACGCCTTCGCCAAGTTCGAGGTCATCGAGCGCCGCGCCGATTTGGCCGAGGGCCACGCCGATGCCTTCTCGCTCGGCGGCCCGGGGCGCACGCTCGACGACGAGTTCGCCGACCTGAAGCAGGACAGCAGCATCCAGAACGAGCTCGCCGCCATGAAGGCGCGGCTCGCGGCGAAGGAGGGTTGAGCCGTGGAGGACAACCTCATCCCGCTCATCGCCATCCTCAGCATCTTCGTCGGGTTGCCCTGGATCTTCTTCCACTATGTGACGCAGTGGAAGCGCGCCAAGGGCATCACCATCGAGGACGAGCGCCTGCTCGACGACCTTCACGACACCGCCCGGCGCCTCGATTCCCGGCTCGAACTCGATCGAGCGCATCATCGCCGCCGACAATCCCGGCTGGAAGGACGGCGCGCTGGGCAGCGCCCGCACCGACCGTCTGGCCGACCGGTCCGTCGAGGACCGCTTGGCCGACCGCCCAACCGACCGCGACGCCGACGCGCCGCGCCTCGCCATCCGCCGCTAAGGGGGCTCTCCATGTCCGACCGCCGCACCAGCTACTATCTCGACAAGCGCAACGCCAAGGTCTCGGGCGTGCTCGCCGGGGTCGCCGACTACTTCGACGTCGACGTCCTCTGGGTCCGCCTGGGCTTCGTCATGACGATGTTCTTCCTCTTCCCGCCGATCTTCTTCGCCTATTGGATCGTCGCCTGGACCGCGAGCCCCAAGCCCTACTCGCTCTACGAGGAAACGCCCGACGAGCGCGAGTTCTGGAAGAAGGTCCGCGTCGCGCCGCAGCGCACGATCCGCGACGTCCGCTCGAGCTTCCGCGAGACCGAGCGCCGCCTGCGCGACGTCGAGGCCTACGTCACCAGCTCGAACAGCCGCCTGGCGAACGAAATCGACGGCCTGCGCTGACGCGCCGCCACTGAGGGGATCACCGCGATGAGCAAGACCGTCACCATCAGCAGCGAGAACGGCAGCGTCGTCATCACCAAGTCCGACGACGCGCCCGGCGCCCCCCCGCCCCCGGCGGCCCTCCACCGCGGCATGCTCCACCTCGGCCCCGACGGCGCCTACGTCCACTCGGGCAAGCCGCTCGACCCGGGCTCGTTCTTCGCCGGCCTGATGCTCGGCGCGCTGCTCTACTTCATCGTCCAGACGGCGATCCGCTGGCACGCCCGCAACGAGGCGCGCGGGCTGGCCCGCGCCGCCGCGATCGGCCCGCAGCGCGAGGACCGCACCGCCGCCGACATCGCCGCGCTCGCGAGGCGGACGGCGGCCTTGGAAACCATCGTCACCGATCCCGCGCACCGCACGGCGCAGGCGATCGACGCGCTGCGCTGAGGAGGCGACCCATGGACCACGACCTGATCTTCGCCCTCATCCCGATCAGCGCGCTGATGATTCCGATCGTCGCCATCGGCCAGCGCCCGCTGACCCGCTGGATTGCGCTCCAGGAGAAGAAGCACGAGCTGAAGGCGCGCATGGCCGACGCCCAGGCCGCCGAGCACGCGGCGAAGATCGAGCGGCTGGAGGCGCACGTCGCCGTCCTCAACCGCATCGCCACCGACCGGGCGACGGGTCTCGCCCACGAGATCGACCAGCTGCGCGGCCCGCCCGCGCCGCTGAACTAGGGAGCCACGACGATGCACCATGTCGCAAGCTGGATCTGGGTTCTGATCCCGATTGCCGCCATTTTCGCCGGGGTGGCCAAGCGCTGGCTCTCGTTGAAGGAGCGCCAGCTCGAGACCGCCGCCCGCACCGCCGGCGAGCAGGCGGCGCAGTACGCCGCCAAGATCGAGCGGCTGGAGGCGCACGTCGCCGTCCTCAACCGCATCGTCACCGACCGCTCGGGTCACCTCGCCGACGAGATCGAGGCGCTGCGCGACCCCGCCCGCCTCAACTGAACACCGCCAGCGCCAAGGGAAACCGCCACCATGAACCCGTTCGAGATGGTCGTCCTGATCATCCTCATCGTCACCGTCGGCCGCGTGCTCAGCGCCCGCTACGGCGTCAACGCCTGGGGCCGCCGGCGCGACCGCGGCTTCGTCGACCTGCCGCCGCAGGACGCGGTCTCGATCGAGGACGGCACGCGGATGAAGGCCGAGATCGACCGCCTGTCGCAGCGCGTGCAGGTCCTCGAACGCCTCGTCACCGATCCGTCGAAGCGCCTGTCGGACCAGATCGACGCGCTCGGCCCCAAGACGCTCAGCGACCGCTAACCCAGTCCGAGAGGAGGTTGCCATGTCCCCCGACGCGCTCGTCATCCTCAGCACCGCCTCGCTGGCGGGCCTCGCGACGCTCAGCGCCGTCTTCGCCTGGAGCTGGAAGGGGTGGCTCGACCTGCGCCGCCACGCGCTCGACCGCGGTTCGCCGGGCGACATGCCGGCGGTCGCCAACCGCATCGACCTCGCCGACCTGAAGGAACGGATCCGCAAGCTGGAGGCGATCGCCGCGGGCGTCGACCTCTAGCCGCGGCGGCGGCTAGGCCGCGAGCCTGGGCGCGGCGTGGACGACGAGCGGCGTGTCCATGACGATCGAGCCGGGATGCGCGCGGCTCTCGTGCTCGGCGAAGCGCACCGCCTCGGCCCGGCTGGCGAAGGCCCCTGCGACCGTCCCGTTGCTCTCGCAGACGCAGAAGCCGCCGTTCGTGTCCTCGCCGACGAGGATGATGGTGGGGTCGGGCTCGGCAGACATGGACCTCCGCGTCGCCGGTTGCGCCGGGGGCTCCGGCCGCCCATCGCTGCGACATGACACTTCAATCGCCGGTGCAGCGCAAAGTTTCCTTGGCTTATCAACGGAGTCGCAAGCAGCCTCCCGCGGCAAGTCTCAGTCGAGCGCGGACGTCACTTGCGGCCGAGTCCCACTTCAGCGGGCCGTTGACCCGCCACTTCTCGCGCCCGTCGGCGCCGTACAGGATCGACACCGGCAAGCCCGGCCGCGCCGAGCTTGACGGCGAAGTCACCCGGCTGGTCGATCCAGGTGACCATCAACGAACTTGCCCGGCGCGAAGACTTTGCGGACCGCGCGCTGCCCCTCCAGGTCCTCGCTGATCGGCAGGACGAGCAGCTTGTCGCCGCGGGCCCTGGCCAGCGCGTCGAGCGCCGGCAGCTCGGCGCGACACGGTACGCACCACGTCGCCCACAGGTTGACCAGCACCGGCCGGTGCGCGCCGGCGACGAGCGCGGCGACCGTCGACTTGCGCCCGTCGAGCGCCTCGACCGCGATTGCCGGCGCGGCCTCGCCGGCGTGGCTGCGGTCGAGCTGCCCGAGCCGGTGCGCGCCCCCTGCCGGTTGCGAGGCGGCGGCGTACCCGCTAGTCGCGCCAAGACCCGCAAGGGCGACGCCGAGCAGGACCCGTCCGATCAATACGCGCAACGATCCGTCCAATTCGCTGTGGGGAGGCCGCTTCGCCGGCGGCCCGGCGGCGGTGATGCGCGACATTAACGCCTCGATCCCGTTCGACAAGCGCCTGTGGCGTCAGGACATCGCCGGCAGCCGCGCGCATGCGGCGATGCTCGGCGCGAAGGGCATCATCCCCGCTGCCGACGCCGCTGCCATCGACACGGGCCTCGCCGCCATCGCCGCCGAGTACGAGGCGGGGGGCGTGCCCGAGGATCTCGCACTCGAAGACATCCACATGACCGTCGAGACGCGCCTCGCTGCCCTCATCGGCCCCGCCGCCGGCCGCCTGCACACGGCGCGGTCGCGCAACGACCAGGTGGCGACAAGCTTCAGGCTGTGGGTGCGCGACGCGATCGACGCGGTCGACGCGGGCCTCGCGGCGCTCGCCGAGGCGCTGCTCGCCCGCGCCGACGAACACGCCGCGACCGTCATGCCGGGCTTCACCCACCTGCAGATCGCGCAGCCGGTGACGCTCGGCCACCACCTGATGGCCTATGTCGCGATGATCGGGCGCGACCGCGGGCGCTTCGCCGATGCGCGGGCGCGGCTGAACGAATGTCCGCTGGGGTCGGCGGCGCTCGCCGGCACGGGCTTCCCGATCGACCGCGACACGACGGCGGCGGCGCTGGGCTTCGACCGGCCGACCGCCAACAGCCTCGATGCGGTGTCGGACCGCGATTTCGCGCTCGAGTTCCTGAGCGCCGCCGCCATGACCGGGCTGCACCTGAGCCGCCTCGCCGAGGAGATCGTCGTCTGGGCGTCGCAGCCGTTCGGCTTCGTGGTCCTCCCCGACGCCTTCTCGACCGGCAGCTCGATCATGCCGCAGAAGCGCAACCCCGACGCCGCCGAGCTGGTCCGCGGCCATGCCGGGCGGCTGATCGGCTGCCTGACGTCGCTGTGCGTGACGATGAAGGGGCTGCCGCTCGCCTATTCCAAGGACATGCAGGACGACAAGCCGCCGGTGTTCGAGGCGTACGACCTGCTCGCGCTCGGCCTCGCCGCGATGACCGGCATGGTCGGCGCGCTGACGTTCGATACGGCGCGGATGCGCGCGGCGGCGAGCGCGGGGTTCGCGACCGCCACCGACCTCGCCGACTGGCTGGTGCGGGAGGCGGGCGTGCCGTTCCGCGAGGCCCACCACATCACTGGCCGGGCGGTACGCGCCGCGGAGGATGCCGGCTGCGGCCTCGCCGACCTGCCGCTCGCCGACCTGCAACGGATCAACTCGCGGATCACGGCGGGCGTGTTCGACGTGCTGCCGGTCGACGCCTCGGTCGCCAGCCGGCAGAGCTTTGGAGGCACCGCGCCGGCCAATGTCCGCGCGGCGATCGCCGCGGCGCGGGCGCGATGAGGCGCGCGGCCATCCTCGGGCTCGCCGCGGCGCTGGCGCTCGCCGCCTGCGGCAAGCAGGGCGAGCTGATGCCCAAGCCGCCGCCGGGCGAGGCGCCGCGGCCGCTGCCCGGCCCGTCGCCGACGCAGCGATTGATCGTGCCGCCGCAGGACCAGCCGGCGCGCGCCGACGACCCGCTCCGCCGGTCCGAGGAGCGGCGCGACGACCGCTTCAACCTGCCGCCGCAGCGTTAGGTGGACCATTTCACCGACCGCGACGGCCGGCTGTTCGCCGAGGACGTCGACCTGACGGCGCTGGCCGAGGCGGTCGGCACCCCCTTCTACTGCTACGCGACGGCGACGCTGGTCCGGCACTTCACCGTGTTCCGCGACGCCGTCGCCGGCCTCGCCAGCCCGGCGGGCGAAGCCCCGCTCGTGGCCTATGCGGTCAAGGCCAACCCGAACCTTTCCGTCATCGCCACGCTCGCCCGCCTCGGCGCCGGCGCCGACGTCGTGTCGGAGGGCGAGATGCGCCGCGCGCTCGCCGCCGGGGTGCCGCCCGGCCGGATCGTCTTCTCCGGCGTCGGCAAGACCCGCGGCGAGATGGCGGCGGCACTGGCTGCCGGCATCTACCAGCTGAACGTCGAGGGCGAAGCCGAGCTCGCCGCCCTGTCCGAGGTGGCGACGGCGCTCGGCGCCACGGCGACGGTCGCGCTCCGCGTCAACCCCGAGGTCGACGCCCGGACCCACGCCAAGATCTCGACGGGCGCGGCCGAGAACAAGTTCGGCATCCCGCGCGACCGCGTGCCCGCCGCCTATGCGCTGGCGGCGTCGCTGCCCGGCGTGCGGCCGGTCGGCATCGGCGCGCACATCGGCAGCCAGCTGACCGACCTCGCGCCGCTGGCGGCGACCTTCGCGATCCTCGGCGGGCTGGTCCGCGACCTCCGCGCCGCCGGCCTGCCGGTCGAGCGCGTCGACCTCGGCGGCGGGCTCGGCATCCCCTATCGTGCCGGGCAGCCCGCACCGCCGACGCCGGCGGACTATGGCGCGCTGGTGGGCCGCGCGACCGCGGACTGGGGCGTCCGCCTGCTGTTCGAGCCCGGGCGCATGATCGTCGGCAACGCCGGCGTGCTCGTGGCCCGCGTCGTCACCGTCAAGGCCGGCGGGCAGCGGACCTTCGTCGTCGTCGACGCGGCGATGAACGACCTGCTGCGCCCGTCGCTCTACGGCGCGTGGCACGAGATCCGCGCCGTGCGGCCGTCGGGCGCGCGCATGACGGCGACCGTCGTCGGCCCGGTCTGCGAGACCGGCGACACCTTCGCGGAGGACCGCGAAATCGATGCCGTCGCTCCCGGAGACCTCGTCGCCTTCCTGACCGCCGGCGCGTACGGCGCGACGATGGCGTCGACCTACAACTCGCGCCCGCTGGTGCCCGAGGTGCTGGTCGACGGCGACCGCTGGGCCGTCGTCCGCCCGCGCGAGGACATTGCCGCGCAGCTCGCGCGGGAACGGATCGCGCCGTGGCTCGGCAACGCTTCGGCAACCCCGAGCGTCTAGGCGCATCACCGCTAGCCAGGAGACCCGACCGCGATGACCAGACCTGTGCGCAAGGCGATCTTCCCCGTGGGCGGACAGGGGACGCGCTTCCTGCCGGCGACGAAGGCGGTGCCCAAGGAGATGCTGCCCGTCGTCGACCGGCCGCTGCTGCAGTACGCCGTCGACGAGGCGCTGAGCGCGGGCATCGAGCAGATGATCTTCGTCACCGCGCGCGGCAAGGCGGCACTCGAGGAATATTTCGACGTCGCCGGCGAGCTGGTCGCGAGCCTCAAGGCAAAGGGCAAGGCGGCGGAACTGGCGCTGCTCGACTCGACCCAGCTCGCGCCCGGGCGCATCGCCTACGTCCGCCAGCAGGAGCCCGCCGGCCTCGGCCATGCCGTGTGGTGCGCGCGCCTGATCACCGGCGACGAGCCGTTCGCCGTGCTGCTCCCCGACGAGCTGCTGTGGAACCCGGCCGCGCCGGCCTTGAAGGAGATGGTCGGCGTGTATGAGAAGCACGGCGGCAACGTCATCTCCGTGCTCGAGGTGCCGGCGGAGCACACCCACCGCTATGGCATCGTCGACCCCGGCGCGGTCGACGGGCTGGTCACCGAGGTCCGGGGCGTGATCGAGAAGCCGAAGGCGGGCACCGCGCCGTCACGGCTGGCGGCGATCGGCCGCTACATCCTCCAGCCCGAGGTCATGGGCATATTGAGCGAAGGCAAACGCGGCGCGGGAGGCGAGATCCAGCTGACCGACGCCATGGCGCAGCTGATCGGCCGCCAGCCGTTCCATGCGCTCACCTTCACCGGTGTCCGCCACGACTGCGGCGACAAGGCGGGCTTCATCAACGCCAACATCGCGCTGGCGCTCGAGCGCGACGACGTCGGCCCGGCGGTGCGCGAGTATCTGCGGGGGGTGAGACTCTGATCCTCCCCGGAACGGGGAGGGGGACCGCGCCGCTTCTTCAGCGGCGTGGTGGAGGGGCAGCCACGGAGATTTCAGCCTCTCGCGGCTGCCCCTCCACCATGCTTCGCATGGTTCCCCTCCCCGTTTCGGGGAGGAACCGGTAAGCCGCTCCCCATGCACTCCCTCCCCCTGTTCTTCCCCCTCGCCGGCCGCCGCGTCCTCGTCGTCGGCGACGGCGAGGCAGCGGCGGCGAAGGCGCGATTGGTGCGGAGCGCCGGGGCCGAGGTCGTCGCCGACCTGCCCGCCGTCCTGGCCTTCGTCGCGCTCGATGACGCCGACGCGGCGGCGGCCGAAGCCGCGCGGCTGAAGGCGGCCGGCGTCCTCGTCAACGTCGTCGACCGGCCGGGCCTGTGCGACTTCACCGTGCCGGCGATCGTCGACCGTTCGCCGGTGATCGTCGCGGTCGGCACCGGCGGCGCCTCGGCGAGCCTCGCCAAAGCCCTGCGCGAACGGCTGGAGGCCCTGCTCCCCGCTGGCCTCGGGCGGCTGGCGGAGGCGATCTTCGCCGCCCGCGCCGCCGTCGCAGCGCGCGCGCCGACGGTCGATGCCCGCCGCCGCCTGTGGGACGCGGCGCTCGCCCCTGGCGGCCCGCTCGACCCGCTGGCCGATCGCTCCGACCCGCCGGCCGTCGCCCACCTGCTCGACGGGAGCGGCGCGGCACGAGCGAGCGCCGACGCCACCGCGGCGAGCCTGACCGAGATCGTCCTGACCTCGCCCGACCCCGACGACCTTACCCTGCGCCAGCTCCGCGTGCTCAACCAGGCCGACACGATCTACCACGCCGCCGACGTGCCGGCGGCGATCCTCGACCGCGCGCGTCGCGACGCGGTGCGGGTGGCCGGCGCGGTGCCGGTGGAGCTTCGGCCGGGGCGAACCGTCAGCCGTCGCCCTCAGCCGCTAACGGCGAGCAGGAGGTGATGCCGCCTCCTAGTTCGGCGGGGGCGGCGGTGGCGGCGGCAAAACCGCCGTGCAGAAGATCGGCGGGCACGAGCACGATATCCGGGTCGGGCAAGCCCGGCCGCCAGGCCATGCGTCCCGAAGATCACATGGGCGTGGTTTCGCTGTGCGTCGGCCGCTGTTTGCGGCGCGACGACGTCGCTTCTCAGGAGAGGGTGGATCAAAGCCGCATAGCCCCTCGTGGGCCGGCCATTCGGTCTGCGCCTTGCACCGCTCGAGGTGACCGTCGCGGCGCACCGCGCAATGCCCATTCGACTCGGCCATTGGTCTTGGCCGTTGGCGGCAGGATTCGCTGGAACTCGGCATCGTCGGGTAAGGCGCTCCATTCGACCATATCCAGAGGCTTCGGCCGACGCCAGGCACTGGCCGGGAACAGGATCGCCGCCGGGCGGTGGCAGAGGCGTGCAGCAAACCGGCGTCCGTGGCGGCGAGCGTGACCGCCGCCAGCCACGATACTCGCCTCATCCTCCGGCTCCCCGCCGCCATCTACCCCGTCGCCACGCCGAACAGGTGGCCGACGGCCGCCGTCACCGCCATCGCCAGCGCGCCCCAGAACACCACGCGCACCACCGCCGGCAGCATCTTCGCGCCGCCCGTCCGCGCCCCCGCCGCACCGAGCGCCGCCAGCACGACGAGCGCCACCGCGACGACGGCGTAGAGCAGGGCGGCCGGCGGCGCGAGCAGCACGGCGGCGACCGGCCAGATGCCGCCGGCGAAGAACGATCCCGCGCTCGCCAGCGCCGCCTGCACGGGGCGCGCGGTCGACACCTCGGTGATGCCGAGCTCGTCGCGGGCGTGGGCGGCGAGCGCGTCCTTGGCGCTCAGGGCCGCGGCGACCTCCTTCGCCAGCGCGGCGGGCAGGCCGCGGCGGATGTAGATCGCGGCCAGCTCGCGCTGCTCGCCGCGCGGGTCGACGGCGAGCTCGCGCTGCTCGCGCGCCAGGTCGGCGGCTTCGGTGTCGGCCTGGCTGCTGACCGAGACATATTCGCCGGCGGCCATCGACATGGCGCCGGCGACGAGCGCGGCGACGCCCGACAGCAGCACCGTGTGCGCGCCAGGGCTGGCGGCAGCGACGCCGGTGATGACGCTCGCCGTCGACAGGACGCCGTCGTTGGCGCCGAGCACGGCGGCCCGCAGCCAGCCGATGCGGGTGATGAAATGCTGCTCGCG
Source organism: uncultured Alphaproteobacteria bacterium (assembly GCA_963846485.1). Taxonomy (GTDB): domain Bacteria; phylum Pseudomonadota; class Alphaproteobacteria; order Sphingomonadales; family Sphingomonadaceae; genus Polymorphobacter_B. Next base: position 611,467 of record CAWJWB010000008.1, read on the forward strand.
CACGGGCGTCTTGGATAGGACAGTAGCCATGAGGCTGCAACGCACCGCCACCCGGAAGCGGCCCGCCCCTTGCTCCGCGCGGCGATATTGCCGACACGGTGCGCCGATGACCGATCCCGCCGACCTTACCGCCTACCGCGCCGCCGCGCCGAGCAACCAGGCCTGGCCGTTCGAGGAGGCGCGCAAGCTCCTCGCCCGCTATCCGGACGGCCCGGCAAAGGGCGAGATCCTGTTCGAGACCGGCTACGGCCCGTCGGGCCTGCCGCACATCGGCACCTTCGCCGAGGTCGTGCGGACGACGATGGTGCGCCGCGCCTATGCGCTGCTGAGCGACGTGCCGACGCGGCTCGTTGCGTTCAGCGACGACATGGACGGCTTCCGCAAGGTGCCCGACAACCTGCCGCAGCAGGCGATGCTGCGCGAACACCTCGGCAAGCCGCTCTCCGCCGTGCCCGACCCGTTTGGCACGCACGCCAGCCTCGGCGCGCACAACAACGCCCGGCTGCGCGCCTTCCTCGACAGCTTCGGCTTCGACTACGAGTTCCTGTCGTCGACCGACTGCTACCGCTCGGGCCGGTTCGACGCGACGCTGCTCGAGGTCCTCGCCCACTACGACGAGGTCATGGCGGTGATCCTGCCGACGCTGGGACCGGAGCGGCGGGCGACCTATGCGCCGTTCCTCCCCGTCTGTCCGCGGACCGGCGTCGTCCTGCAGGTGCCGCTGATCGCGCGCGACGTCGCCGCGGGGACGGTCGCGTACCGCGATCCGGAGACCGGCGACACCGTCTCCGTTCCCGTCACCGGCGGCCATGCCAAGCTGCAGTGGAAGGTCGACTGGGCGATGCGCTGGGTGGCGCTCGGCGTCGACTATGAGATGGCGGGCAAGGACCTGATCGATTCGGTGACGCTGTCGGGGCGGATCGCGCGCATCCTCGGCAGCCGCCCGCCCGAGGGGTTCAACTACGAGCTGTTCCTCGATGCCGCCGGGACCAAGATCTCGAAGTCGAAGGGCAACGGCCTTGGCGTCGACGACTGGCTCGCCTACGGCCCGCCGGAGAGCCTCGCGTTGTACATGTACCAGAGCCCGCGCAAGGCGAAGCGGCTGCACTTCGACGTCATCCCCAAGGCCGTCGACGAGTATCACGCCGCCGTCGGATCCTTTGCCGCGCAGCCGGTCGAGCAGCAGCTCGGCAACCCCGCCTTCCACGTCCACGGCGGGCCGCCGCCGGCGCTGCAGCCGGGAGGGGGCGACCTGCCGCTGACCTTCGGCCTGCTGCTCAACCTCGTCACCGTCGTCGGCACGAGCGACCCGGCGGTGCTGTGGGGCTATGTCGCCCGCACCTTCCCCGGCACCAGCCCGGCGACGCACCCGGCGCTCGACGCGCTCGTCCACCACGCCATCGCTTATGCCCGCGACTTCGTCGTGCCCGGCCTCGTCCGGCGCCGCCCCGACGCGCAGGAGGCGGCGGCGCTCGCCGACCTCGACGCGCGGCTGGCGGCGCTCGGACCGGACGCCGACGCCGAAGCCTATCAGGCCGAGGTCTATGCCGCCGGCAAGGCGGCGGGCTTCGAACCCTTACGCGACTGGTTCAAGGCGCTGTACGAGACGCTGATCGGCACCAGCAACGGGCCACGCATGGGATCGTTCATCGCGCTCTACGGGTTGGACGCGACACGGAAGCGGATTGCGGAGTTGTTGCTTGCTTAAAATCCTTTTGGCGTCGCTGGCGCTGCTCATGGCCCAGCCGGCGCTGGCGAGTGCTGCGAGCCTGTTCCACGACGGGCGCTTCGCCGACGCCGCCACGGCCGGCCGCACTGAAGGGACGGCGGCGTCGCTGATCCTCGCCGGGCGCGCCACGCTGATCAGCGCCAGTTTCGAGACGACCGACCGCGCCCGGGCCGTGGCGCAGATCGAGGCCGCCGACCACGACTTCGACGCCGCGCTGGCGAAGGATCCGGCGAATATCGAGGCGGCGCTGATGAAGGCGCAGGCGGTCGGCTACCGCGGCAAGCTGGCGAAGTCGCCGGGGCTTGCCAAGGAGACGCGGACGCGGATGGAGGCGGTGCTCCAGCGCGATCCCAACTACGGCCTCGCCTGGGCGAGCCTCGGCGGCTGGCATGCGGGCGCGGTCTCGACGCTCGGCAAGTTCCTCGCGGGCACGCTGCTCGGCGCCTCGACCAAGGCGGCCATCGCCGATTTCGAGACGGCGCTGGCCAAGGACCCGCGCAACCCCGTGCATCCTGCCTTCTACGGGCTGACCCTGCTCGACCTGTCGACCGACAACGCGGCGCGCGCGACGCAGCTGCTCGATACGGTGCAGCGCCTGCCGACGCGCGATGCCTACGAGGGGCTGCTCAAGCGGGCGACGGCGCAGGTCCTGCCGCTGTTGCGGAGCGGCGACGTCAAGGGCGCGCAGACGCTCGCCCGCCACCTGCTGCCGTTCGGCAAGCTCGCCTAGTCGTCGTCGCTCCACCCCGCGACCAAGCGCCGCAGACAGTCGTGCAGCCCGGCGCATGACCCGGCCTCGTCGCCGAAAAAACTGGAATGAAGCCCCTGCACACGCGGCAGCGCCTCGGCCAGCAGCGCCGCGCCGGCATCGGTCAGGGCGACCTGCTTGCTGCGCGCCGAGGCCGGGCAGCGCCCGCGGGCGACGAGCTGCTTTGCTTCGAGTACCTTGAGAATGTTCGACAATTGCATCGGGTGGACCTTGCCGTAGCGGGCCAGCCCGGCCTGCGTCACGGCGTCACCGGCGCGCGCCAGCCAAGCCGTCTGCACCAGCACGACGAACTGCAGGTGCGTCAGGTCGAGGCTGGCGAGGACCCGATCGACCTCGCGCTGATGGCGGTGCGCCACCCGCCACAGCAGGAAACCGATGCTGTCCTCCGGCTGTTGCACTCCGGCGGCAGCGAAGATCCGGGCGATCGGCTGACTGGTCATGGACGCCCTTCTACGCCTTGTTCGTCATCTCACCATGTTTGTGCGGTTGCGAGCAATCATAAACGCGTTTATGGACATCGCATGAGCGCCGCCGACGATCAATCCGCGACCGACCTGCGTGCCGACGACGCCGAGCCGGCGGAGTATGCGACGGCGCGCAAGAACGAGGCCAAAGCTGACGGCGCCGGCGCCGGCGAGTCGGAAGACGACGCGGCGAAGGGCAAGGGCAAGGACGGCGGCGACAAGGGCGCCAGCAGCACGACGACGACAAGGCCGGCGGCGGCAAAGACGGCAAGGACGCCAAGCAGGGCGGCGACGCGGACGGCAAGGGCGACGACGAGCCGCCGCCGAAGAAGCTCCGCGAGCGCCCGGTCCTCCTCATCGTCATCGCCGTCGTCGTCGTCGCGGCCATCGTCGGCGGCGTCCTCTACTGGCTGAACGCCCGCCAGTACGAGACGACCGACGACGCCTATGTCGACGGCCATATCGTCAAGATCGCGCCGCAGGTCTCGGGCCTCGTCCGCCAGGTGCTGGTCGACGACAACCAGATCGTCGGCCCGCGCCAGGTGCTCGCCGTGCTCGACACCGCGACGAACCAGGCGCGCTATCAGGGCCAGCTCGCAAGCGCGCAGCAGGCGCGGGCGACCGTCGCCCAGAGCCTCGCCCAGATCGGCGTCCAGCGGCAGCAGATCGCCGCCGCCCGCGCCCAGGTCATCCAGCCGCAGGCCGACCTCGACAAGGCGCTCGCCGACCTCGCCCGCTACCGTCAGGTGCAGCGGACCGAGCCGGCGGCGATCGCCGCGCAGCAGGTCGACGCCGCGGTCCAGGCGGTCGAGGCGGCGCGCGGCCGGCGGGATGCGGCGGTCAAGGCCGTCCGCCAGGCCGAGGCGCAGCTGAAGTCGAGCGAGGCACAGGTCAGCGCCGACCGTGCCGCGGTCAAGGCCGCCAACGCGCAGGCGGCGACGACGGCGGTCGACCTCGCCAACAGCCAGATCATCTCGCCGATCGTCGGGCGCATCGCCAACCGCACGGTGACGCCGGGCGCCTATGTGACGCCGGGGCAGCAGCTGCTCGCGATCGTGCCCCTGAAGCTGTGGGTGACGGCGAACTTCAAGGAGACGCAGCTGAAGCTGATGCGCGTCGGCCAGCCGGTGACGATGAAGATCGACGCCGTGCCCGACGTCGAGTTCCGCGGCCACGTCGAGTCGTTCCAGCGCGGCGCCGGCCAGGCCTTCGCCTTGCTGCCCGCCGAGAATGCGACCGGCAACTTCGTCAAGGTGGTCCAGCGCGTGCCCGTGCGCATCGCGATCGATTCGCCGGGGATCGAGGCCTATCCGGTCGGTCCCGGCATGTCGGTCCAGCCGCGGGTCAAGGTCCGATGACGGCGCGCGCTTGCGGGGGCCGCTGAGATGGCCGGACCGGGTGGCGGCGGCTGGGATCCGTCGCGGTCGGCGGCGGGCAACCGCTCGCCCTGGCTGATCGTCGGCATCATCTCGATCGCGACGTTCATGGAGGTGCTCGACACCTCGATCGCCAACGTCAGCCTGACGCACATCGCCGGCAGCCTGTCGGTGTCGCCCGACGAATCGACCTGGGTGCTGACCAGCTACCTCGTCGCCAACGCCGTCGTCATCCCGATCTCGGGCTGGCTGTCCGACGTCATCGGGCGCAAGCGCTACTACATGATCTCGGTGGCGCTGTTCACCGGCGCCTCGTTCCTGTGCGGCATCGCGCCCAACATCCAGTTCCTCGTCATCGCCCGCGTCCTGCAGGGGATCGGCGGCGGCGGGCTGGCGCCGTCGGAACAGTCGATGCTCGCCGACACCTTTCCCCCGGCCAAGCGCGGCCAGGCGTTCGCCGCCTATGCCTTCGTCGTCATCGTCGCCCCCGTGCTCGGGCCGACGATCGGCGGCTGGGTTACCGACAATTATTCGTGGCACTGGATCTTCCTCGTCAACATACCCGTCGGCTTCCTGTCGCTGTTCCTCGTCCAGACCTTCGTCGACGAGCCCAAGGTGCTGATCGAGGAGCGCAAGGCGCGGCAGAAGAAGGGGCTGAAGGTCGACTTCGTCGGCTTCGCACTCGTCGCCATCGGCCTCGGCAGCCTCGAGATCTTCCTCGACCGCGGCGAGCGCGACGACTGGTTCGGCTCGGGGTTCATCACCGCCGCGGCGATCACCGCGGCGGTCGCGATCACCTTCCTGATCATCTGGGAAGCGACGCGCGAGGACCCGATCGTCAACGTCCGTTTGATGGCCAAACGCAACTTCGCCGGCGTCCTCGCGGTGATGTTCACCACCGGTGTCATCCTGTTCGGCTCGATCCAGCTGATCCCGCAGATGCTGCAGCAGGTGTTCGGCTACACCGCGACCGATGCCGGCTTCGCCATGACCGCGGGCGGCTTCGCCACGGTCTTGGCCGTGCCCTTCGCCGGGCGGCTGGCGGGCAAGGTCGACGTGCGGCTGCTGATCGGCGGGGCGCTGGTCGTCTCGGCGATCGCGCTCGGGCACATCACGACATTGGACGCCACCGCCAGCTTCAACGACTGGGCCTGGGCGCGTGCCTATCAGGCGGTCGCGCTGCCCTTCCTGTTCGTGCCGATCAGCACGGCGGCCTATACCGGGCTCAAGCCGCGGGAGACGAACCAGGCCTCGGCGCTCCTGAACGTCTTCCGCAACCTGGGCGGATCGGTCGGCATCGCCGTCAGCCAGGCGTGGCTCAGCGTCGAGGAGCAGGTCCGCCAGTCGCGGCTGGTCGAGCACCTGCACCCGCTCGCGCCCAACTATCCGAACGGCCTCGGCAGCATCGAGGACGCGCTGAAAGGGGCGGGCATGGCGGCCGCGCAGGCGACGCAGGCGGCGCAGGGCCAGCTGTACCAGATCGTCACCAAGCAGGCGGCGATGCTCGGCTACCTCGACGTCTACCGGGCGCTGATGGTCTATACGGTCCTCGCCTTCCCGGTGATTTTCCTGCTCAAGGCGCCGCCCAAGGGGCAGGCGGCGGCGGCCCACTGATGCGCGCCCGTCCGCTCGTCGCGCTCGTCGCGCTCGCCGGCTGCACGGTCGGCCCGAACTACAGCCGGCCCGACGTCGCCGTCCCGCCGCGCTTCGCCGAGGCGCCGGCGACAGCCCCCGCGACCAGCGCCGAACCGCCGGCCAGGTGGTGGGCGCAGCTGAACGACCCCGTGCTGAACAGCCTCGTCGCGCGCGCGCTCGCCGGCAACCTCGACCTCGCCACCGCGCGCAGCCGCATCGCCGGCGCGCGGGCGCAGGAGCGCGAGGCGCGGGCCGCCGGCCTGCCGAGCTTCAACGGCAGCGCCGGGCTGAACCGCATCGACTTCAGCAAGAACGCCGGCTTCAGCTCGCTCGCCAAGTCGTTCAGCGGCGGCGCGGGCGGCGGCTCTAGCGGCAACGGCGGCGGGTCGGGGCGGCGGACCTCGGGCGGCAGCTCGCCCGGCCAGGGCATCGCGCTGCCGGGCAGCGGCATCACCACCTGGTCGCTCGGCCTCGATGCCTCGTGGGAGCTCGACCTGTTCGGCGGCGTGCGGCGGCAGGTGGAGGGCGCCCGTGCGCGGACGGAAGCGGCCGTGTGGAACGTCCGCGACATGCAGGTCAGCGTCGCCGCCGAGGTCGCCAGCGATTACCTGTCCCTGCGCTCGCTGCAGAACCAGATCGCGATCTCGGAAGCCGAGCTGAAGCGCCAGCAGGCGACGCTGCGCCTCGTCACCGTCCGCCGCCAGGCGGGGCTGGTCGCCGAGCTGCCCGAGCGGCAGCAGCAGCTGCAGCTGTCGAACGTCGCCGCCACCCTGCCGCAGCTCCAGGCGCGCGCCCGCGACGAGATCCATGCGCTCGGCGTCCTGACCGGCGAGGGTGCCGACGCCCTGTCCGACACGCTGACCCCGCCGGCGACGATCCCGGCGGTCGCCTTCCAGCTGCCCGGCGGGCTGCCGTCGGACCTGCTCCGCCGCCGTCCCGACATTCGCGCCGCCGAGCGCCAGCTCGCCGCGGCAAACGCCGACATCGGCGTCGCCGTCGCCGATCTCTACCCGAAGTTCAACCTGATGGGCATGGCCGAGCTGATCTCGACCAGCCTCGCGACGCTGTTCGAGCGCGCCTCGATCCAGACGACCGAGAGTGCCGCCGTCACCGTCCCGATCTTCGACGGCGGCCGGCGCAAGGGCGTCATCGCCGAGCGCCGGGCGGCGGCCGACGAGGCGCTGCTGGCCTACAAGAAAACGGTGCTGACCGCGGTCCAGGACGTCGAGGACGCATTGGCCGACGTCCAGGCCGAGCAGCGCCGCAACCTCGAGCTGCGCCGCGGCGTCGACCAGGCCGACCGCGCCCGCCGGCTGGCGCTGGCGACGTTCAACGCCGGCCTGTCCGACTTCCAGCCGGTGCTCGACGCGCAGGGGTCGCTCTTAAGCAACCGCAACAGCCTCGCCCAGTCCGACGCGACGCTGCTGACCGACCTTGCCCGGCTGTACAAGGCGCTCGGCGGCGGCTGGGACGCCTGACCGGCGGCGACGGCTGTCCTACAGGCGGGCTTTCTGCCACCCTGGCCGTCATGCCCGCGCTCCTGCTCCAGAACCTGTCCGATCGCCGCCCGGGGGCGCGGCGGCAGGAAAATCCGGGGGGTGCGTAGCGCTACCTTTGTCAACTTTGTCCAGCGCGCCTGACACGTCCTACAGCGCGACTCGGAGCCGTCAGGCGCGTCGCCGGTCGACCGCCACACCCGACTCGCCGCTTGCCTGGCGGCGGGCGACCTCGGCGGCGGTCTGCGGCTTGACAAAGACGGCGGTCACCTCCGGGTGGTCGGCGCGAATGCGGGCCTCGAGCGCGATGACCGCCTCCTCGATCTCCGGTGCCGTCAGGCGGTCGGCGAACTCGACGCTGAGGTTGGCGACGACCTGGTCGGGGGCGAGCTGGACGGTGGCGACGGCGTTGACCCCTTCGATGCCGTCGATCTGGCCGCCGAGCGCGCAGATCGCCTCGGTCAAGGCGGGATCGGCGCGCTCGCCGATCAACAGCGCCTTCGATTCGCGCGCCAGCAGCAGGGCGACGAGGCTGAGGATGACGGCGATGGCGAGGCTCGCCGCCCCGTCCCAGCGCGGGTCGCCGGTGGCGAGCGCGAGACCGGTGCCAGCGGCGGCGACGGCGAGGCCGGCGAGCGCGGCCGAATCCTCGAACACGACCATGAAGGTCGGCGGGTCCTTCGACGCCCGGAACGCCGCCCAGAAGCCGCGGCCGCCGGCTTGCTTGCGGAATTCGCGCAGGCCAACCGCCCAAGAGGTGCCCTCGAACAGCGCCGAGATGCCGAGCACGATGAACACCGTCTTCGGCGACTCGATCGGGGTGGGATGGGCGATGTGCTGATACCCCTCATAGGCCGAGACGCCGGCACCCAGGGCGAAGATCAGCAGCGCGACGACGAAGCTCCAGAAGTAGAGCTCGCGGCCGTAGCCGAGCGGATGCGTCGCATCAGGCGGGCGCTTGGCCCGGTGTTGGCCATAGAGCAGCAGCACCTCGTTGGTCGTGTCGACCAGGCTGTGGACCGCCTCCGACAGCATCGCCGACGAACCGCTGACCGCGGCGGCGAAGAACTTGACGGCGGCAATGGCGAGATTGCCCGCCAGCGCCACCCAGACGACGAACTGCGATCCCGACTTCCCGGCCATGCCCGGTCAGACGCGCGAGCGGGCGACTGGGTGCGTCGGTGCGGCGTTAGCGGCGGTCAGAGAGCCCAGTGGATGTCGATCGGCAGCTCGGTTCCGGCGAGCAGGCGCGCCACCGGCGTCGTGCCACCCTTCTCCGTCGCCGTCTCGAGCGCCGCCCGGGCGTCGGTGCCGCGCGCCGCGATGAGGACGGTGCGCGCGGCCATCAGGGTCGCCCGGGTCAGCGTAACGCGGCCGCCGTCGGCCGCCTGGACGCCGATCGCCTTGGCCGGCGCGGTGAGGGCGGCGTCGAGATCGGGACCGGACACCAGCGAGCCGGTGCTGCCGTCGCCCTCGACGATCAGCCAGGCAAGGTCGAGCGGCCACTTCATCGCGCCGAGGCGCTCGTCTGCAGCCAGCCCCGCCGCCCGGTGCCCGGCCTTCGCGTCGCCGATCAGCGGGATGACGCGCGCGCCGATCGGCAGGAAGGTCTTCGCCAGCAGGCCGACCGTCGACTGCGGGTCGGTCGGCGACACCAGCCGGTCGTCGGTCGGCAGGATCGTCACGCGTTTCCAGTTGAGCTTGGCCTGTGCCAGCCGGGCATAGACCGGGGCCGCGGCCGCTCCGCCGGGGAGCGCTGCCAGCGCCTCGCCGCGCGCATCGAGGGCGGAGTCGAGGATGAACTCGATGTCGGAGGCGACGGCATCGGCCAGCTCGCCCGCGTCGTCATACTCCCACCATTCGGCCTCGATCATGCAGCACGCGTCCTCGTCGTTGTGCGCCGCCTATCGCCGCTCGCGCCGGCGGTGACAACCGCGGTCATCGGCCGGCGCGTGCCGCCGCCTGCTCGGGGATGCGCGGGAAGGCGATGCGCGTCGTCAGCCCGCCGCGCCGCCATTCGCGCTCGACGCGCCCCTGCAGCTGTCGGCGGACGAAGGCATCGGCCATCGTCAGGCCGTAGCGATGCGGCGACTGCCGGGCCGGCGGGCCGCCGCTCTCGGCCATCTCGACGCAGGTCTCGCGCTCGCCGCCGGTCCAGCTGATCCGCGCCAGGCCGGCCGGATGCGACAGCGCGCCATGTTCGGCGGCGTTGGTCAGCAGTTCGTGGAAGGTCAGGATCAGCGGCTGGACATGCGCCGCCGCCACCGTGATCGTCGGCCCCTCCCGGGGTGCGCGCGACCCGAACGGGCCCGCGGCCGCGCCCATGACCCGGTCGATCGGCACGTCGCGCCACTCGGCGTCCGACAGCACGACATGCGCCTGCGCCAGCGCATCGACACGGCCCTGGACCGCGCGCGAGTAGCGGACCGGGTCCTCGGCATGCGACAGGCGGACGATGCCCTGGACCAGCGCCAGCGCGTTCTTCGCCCGGTGGTCGATCTCGCGCAGCAGCAGGTGTTCGCGCGCGGCGAGATCGCGCGCCCGCCGTTCCTCGCTGACGTCGAGTTGCGAGGCGAAGAAATAGATGATCGTGCCGTCATCGCCGGTGATCGGGCTGAGCATCAGCCGGTTCCAGAAGGTCCGGCCGTCGCGGCGGTAGTTGAGCAGCTCGACCGTCACCTCGCGCCCCTCGGCGATCGCGGCGCGGATGACGTCGACATCGGCGGGATCGGTCCCCGGCCCCTGCAGGAAGCGGCAGTTGCGGCCGATCACCTCGGCCGGCGCATAGCCGGTCTGCTCGAGGAAGGCCTGGTTGGCAAAGACGATCGGGCAGTCCGGCCGGCGCGGATCGGCGACGACCATCGGCATCCGGGTCCGCTCGACCGCGATGGCCGCCAGCGAATGGAGGTCGATCGCCGCCTCCGGCAGCAGTGCCGCGGGAGTGTCCTCGGCAAAGTGGTTCCGGCCCGGTGAAGTGTTGCCCATGCTGATCCAATGGTTCGAAGCCGTACAACGTCGCGTCTTCAACGCCGGGTGCATGCGGCAGCGCGATCATCAGCCCAGCGTGCGGTACTGCGCCTCCGCGGCCGCCATATAATCGCGCGTGATCGGCAGGGCGTCGCGGGTCCGCGTCAGCTGCACCTGGACGTTCATGTGACCGTCGTGGCGGAAGGCGGCGACGGCGGCGGCGAGGTAGAACTGCCACATGCGGAAGAAGCGTGCGTCGTACAGCGCGACGATGGACGCTTCGGCCGCGACCGTCCGGCGGTACCACTCCTCGAGCGTCAGCGCGTAGTGGAGGCGGAGCACCTCGACGTCGGTGATCCACAACCACGCCTTCTCCACCGCCGGCGCGATCTGCGACAGCGCCGGGGCATAGCCGCCGGGGAAGATGTACTTCGCCGTCCACGGGTCGGTCGCGCCGGGTCCGTCGGCGCGGGCGATGGTGTGGATCAGGGCGACGCCATCGGGCTTCAGCAGCGAGTGGACCTTGTCGAAGAAGGTCCGGTAGTGCGGCAGCCCGACGTGCTCGAACATGCCGACCGAGACGATGCGGTCGAACGGCCCTTCGACCGCGCGATAGTCGATCAGCTCGAACCGCACGCGGTCGGCGACCCCGGCTGCCTCGGCGCGGGCGCGGGCGACCTTGAGCTGCTCCTCCGACAGGGTGACGCCGGTGACGTCGACGCCGGCGACGCGGTTAAGGTACAGCGCCATGCCGCCCCAGCCGCAGCCGATGTCGAGCACCCGCTGGCCCGGCTGCAGCGCGAGCTTGGCGGCGATGTGCGCCTTCTTGTGGAGCTGCGCCGTCTCCAGCGTGTCGTCGGCGTGCTCGAAATAGGCACACGAATACTGCCGGTCGGCGTCGAGGAACAGGTCGTACAGCCGGTCGGACAGGTCGTAGTGGTGCGCGACGTTGCGTTTCGACCGGCGGGCGAAGTTCAGCTGGTCGACCCAGGCGGCGACACGTGCCTGCCGCCACAGCGCGAAGCGCACCGGATTGGCGCGGTCCCAGCGGACGTTCCAGGTGACCAGCATGACGAGGTCGAAGATCGTCCCCTGCTCGAGCGTCAGGCGGCCGTCCATGTACCCCTCGCCCGCGCCCAGCGCCGGGTTGAGGGCGATCGCACGCGCCGTCGCGGCGTCGCTCAGCCGGATCGTCACCGGCGGCAGCGTGGCCGACGGCGCGCCGAAGCGGTGCGGCACGCCGCGGTGATCGATGACGGTCAGCTCGCCGTCACGAATGATCCGGTTGAACAGGCGGGAAAGCAGCAGCATCGGCAGGAAAACGCCTCTTCCGGCAGGAAAACCTGCTCTCTATGGCCGGTTCGCGCGCTTGCAAACCGTCGTTACACGCCGCGCATGAGCCGGGTATAGCCGTCGGCGACGACCGACTGGCAGTGGCGGGCGAGCGCCTTGCGGTCGGCGAAGTCGCCGAGGCACACCGTCGGGTGGAAGATCAGCTCGGCGCGGACCTTGCCCAGCGACATGAACGCGAACAGGTGCGGCATCAGCGCGGTGTCGCCGATCCAGGCAATGTCGGGCAGGCGCTCGCGCGTGATCGGCATGCCGTTCAGCCGCGTGTAGGCGATGGTCACCGGCTGGATGACGAAGTCGGCCGCGCCGCCGCCCTCGCTGCCGAGCGCGCCGAACAACGACGACTTGAACGGCAGCACGGCGATGCCGTCGCTATTCGTGCCTTCAGGGAAGAGGATGACGTTCTCGCCGGCCGCCAGCCGCTCGGCGATCGCGTTCTTCGCCTCGCCGGTCGCCTGCCGCCGCTCGCGCTCGACATAGACGGTCCGCGCGAGGTTCGACAGGAAGCCGACCGGGCCCCAGCCGGCGACCTCGGACTTGGCGACGAATGCGGCCAGCAGCTGGCTGCCGAGCACCGGGATGTCGGCCCAGCTCAGGTGGTTGGCAACGAACAGCACGCCGCGCCGCCGGGTGCGCCGGCCGTGGACGACAACCTTGATGCCGAGGCTGCGGGTCAGCGCGCGGTGGAACAGCCACGGCAGGTGCGGCCGGCTGCGGCGCGAGAAGCGGCGCAGGGCGAGCTCGACCGGGACGAGCACGGCGGCGGCGGCTCCGGTCCCGGCCAGCGTGCGGGTCCGGCCGAACCCCCGCCCGCGGATCGGCCGCAGGCGCAGCGGCCGCGCCATCAGCTCTCGTCCGCGGGCAGCGCCACCGCGTAGAGTTCCATGCGGTGATCGACGAGGCGGAAGCCGAGCCGCTCGGCGATCCGGCGCTGCAGCTCCTCGAGCTCCGCGTCGTGGAACTCGATCACACGCCCGCTCTCGACGTCGATCAGGTGGTCGTGATGCTCGTCGCCGGCCAATTCGTAGCGCGAGCGGTTGCCGCGGAACTCGTGCCGCTCGAGGATGCCGGCCTCCTCGAACAGGCGGACAGTGCGGTAGACCGTCGCGATCGAGATGCGGGAATCGAGCGCGGCGGCGCGGCGGTGGAGCTCCTCGACGTCCGGATGATCGCTCGCGGACGACAGGACACGCGCGATCGTCCGGCGCTGCTCGGTGATACGCAGGCCCTTCGCCGCGCACAGCGCCTCGATGTCGATCGTGCCGCTCACATCAACCTGCCGACTGCCGCGTCGCCATCGTAGGGAGACGCGGCGCAAGCGGCAAGGGCGTCACTTCCGGCCCGTGTTCCGCGCCGTGCCGAGGCCGATCTTGAGCGCAAGATTGCGGCGTTCCGCAGCGTAATCGGGCGCAACCATCGGATAGTCGGCGGGCAGGTTCCAGCGCTGCCGGTACGTCTCGGGCGTCATGTTGTAGCGCGTCTTCAGGTGGCGCTTCAGCATCTTCAGCTTCTTGCCATCTTCGAGGCAGATGATGTGGTCGGGCCGGACCGAACTCTTGACCGGCACCGCCGGCTCGGGCGGGGCGACGGGCGCGGCCGGCGGGGCGGCGAGGCGCGACAGCGCGGCGAAGGTGCCGGCGATCAGGCCGGGCACGTCGTCGACGGCAACGACGTTGTTGCTGACGTGGGCGGAAACGATGTCGGTGGTCAGGGCCAACAGATCGGCGTCGGCAGGAAGTGCAGTCATGGTCGGGATCCTCAAGGCACGCTACTGATACGCTAGTGACATATGGCAATGCCTAAAGTCGCTGGCAAGTGACGTACGCGATTATCTGCCGCAGTATCAGTCGCCGAGCCGCGCTTTCAAGGTTAACGCATCGAAGCGCTGGCCGCTGCCGCCGCGGTAATAGCCGGGGCGGCGGCCGACCACGGCAAAGCCCGCGGCCCGGTACAGCGCCACGGCACCGCTGTTGCCGTCGCGTACCTCCAGGAACATCGTCGTCGCCGCGTGCTCACGCGCCTCCTGCATCGCCGCGGTGAGGAGCGCCGCCCCCACCCCTCTGCGCCGCGCGGCCGGCATGACCCCGATCAACAGCAGCTCGGCCTCGCGGGCGACGTGCCGGCACAGGGTGAAGCCGAGCGGATCGCCGCCGTCGCGCGCCAGCCGGGCCCAGGCGTTGCCGGTCGCAAGGCTGCCGAGAACCTGCGCCGCCGACCATGCCTCGCCGAAGCCCGCGTCGAAGGCCGCGCCCATGACCGTCATGATGGCGTCGATGTCGCCGCTGCCGGCTGCGTCGAGACGGACGCTCACGCCGCGGCCGATAGATAGAGCGGCAGCGGCGTGCCGCGCGCGGACGGCGGCAGCAGGCGGGCGTCGGCGGCGCGGGGGTGGGCGACGCCCAGCCGCCGGCCGGGCACGAGCGCGGCCGCCGTCCCGGCGAGCACGGCACCCGGCGGCACGATCACCGCCGCGGCCTCCGCCCCCGCCGGCGGTGCCAGCGCGCGCAGCCCGGCGCGGGCGAAGACCTGCCAATAGACCCGCCCACGGCCGGCATCGGCGACCGCGACGACAGTATCGGCCGCATCGACGGCAAAGGCGGCGGCGGCAACCAGCGCCAGACTGCCGACGCCCGCCACCGGCACACCCCAGGCAAGGCCGAGCGCCCGCGCTGCGGCGACCCCGATGCGGACGCCGGTGAAACTTCCCGGGCCGATATCGACGACGATGCCTTCGATCTCCGGCCTGCGGTCCCCGACCAGCGCCGCCACGACAGCAACGACGGTCTCGGCGTGGCCGCGGCCGATCACGTCATGGTGTTCGGCGACCACCTCGCCGCCGGCGATCAGCGCCACCGACAGGGCGCCCGATGCGGTGTCGATCACCAGCTCCATCAGGCGAAGGTGGCCGCCTCGTCGAAACTCAGGCGCGGCAGGCGCTCGAACAGCTTCTCACTCGTGCCGTGGCCGATCGAGCACAGGAAATTGGTTTCGATTGCCGTGCCGGCGAAGAAGGCCGCGTCGACCTTGGCCTTGTCGAAGCCCGACATCGGTCCGCAGTCGAAGCCGAGCGCCCGGGCGGCGAGGATCAGATAGGCCCCCGACAGGCTGCTGTTGCGCAGTGCCGTCTCGCGGATCGCGTCGGGCTTGCCGGCGAACCAGGCGCGGGCGTCGGCGTGGGGGAAAAGCTGCGGCAGGCGGTCGTAGAAGGCCATGTCCATGCCGATGATCGCCGTAACCGGGGCGGCGCGAACCTTGGGCGCATTCGCCTCGCTGACGCAGGCGGCGAGCCTTTCCCGGGCCGCGGGCGTGCGGCAGAAGACGTAGCGCGCCGGCTCGCTGTTGGCCGACGTCGGCCCCAGCGCGACGAGATCGTACAGCCGGCGCAGCGCGTCGTCGGTGACCGGCGTGTTGGCCCAGCTGTAGTAGGTGCGGGCGTCGCGGAAGAGCGTGTCGAGCGCGGCGTCGTCGACCGAAAGCGGCATCAGATCGCCCGCACTTCGACCACCTCGGGGACATAATAACGCAGCAGCGATTCGATGCCGCCCTTCAGCGTCGCGGTCGACGACGGACAGCCCGAGCACGCCCCCTGCAGCTGCAGCGAGACGACGCCGCGGTGGAAGCCGCGGTAGATGATGTCGCCGCCGTCGTTCGCGACCTGCGGCCGGATGCGCGTGTCGAGCAGGTCCTTGATCTGCTCGACGATGTCGGCGTCCTCGGGGTCGTCGTTGACCTCGGCGGCGGCGGCTTCGCCCGCCATCAACGGCACGCCGCTGCTAAAGTGCTCCACCAGCACGCCGATCACCTGCGTCTTCAGGTTCGCCCAGTCGGCCGCGCCCTCCGCCTTGCTGACCGACACGAAATCGTGACCGAAGAAGACGCCGTCGACGTCGCCGAGTGCAAACAGCGCCGTTGCCAGCGGCGAGGCGGCCGCGTCCTCCGGCGTGACGAAGCCAATCGTGCCGCCGGGGCTGACCGGGCGCCCGGGCAGGAACTTCAGCGTCGAGGGGTTGGGGGTGCGCTCGGTTTCGATGAACATGATCGTCCCTTCGGGGTTGCCGGCCATGTGGCGCGGCGACGGCCTCAGATCAAGCGGCCGGCGGCGTGCGTCAGGCGAGTTCGGCGAGCCGCTCGTCGCCCAGCGCGCCGGGCACGATGATGACCAGGCACGGCAGGACGCCGGCGCGTTCGCCGGTGAAGAAGGTGACGAGCGGCCCGGGAGCCGCACCCTTGGCCGCGCCGAGCACGATCGCGCGGATCGACGGGTCGGCGGCGACCGTCTCCATTACCGCCGCCGTCGCCTCGCCCGTGCGCACGATCATGCCCGGCCGCGCGCCGGTAAGCGCCACCAGCTCGTCGGCGACGGCGCTGAGCAGGGCGTCGGCCTCGGCCTGAGTCTCGGCTTCGATCAGCTCCTGGACGCCGCCCCACTGCATGAACTCCGTCGGCGGCAGCGTGTGCAGCAGGATGACGCGGCCCCCAACGTGCGCTGCACGGAGCGCGGCGAAACGCATCGCGACGCGGCTCTCGGGGGTCTTATCGACGACAACGAGGAACGAGGTGACCGCGGCCATGGCCGCCAGCCTAGGCGCGTTCGGCCCGGTGACCAAGGCCCTCCCGCGCGCGGGAGGGCCTCAACCTCAAGAGCGCAGCGTCCCGTCCGGATGCTTGGGATCGATCTGGACGCGGATCGTCTGCCCGTTGTTGCCCGGGAAGCCGGTGAAGATCGCGGTGATCAGGTTCGGCACCAGCTTGGTCAGGTCGTTTGTCGTCGCCACCGTCTCGGCGCGCCCCTCGAACACCGCAAGATTATCGGCAGTGCGGTTGATCCGGACGTCGACATGGCTGTTGTAGATCGTCTGCGAATAGACCTCGGGATAGTCGCCGAAGCCGCCGAAGCCGTAACCGAACGGATAGCCGAAGCCGCCATAACCGAAGCCGCGGCCATAGAAGCCGCCATAGCCGAAGCCGCCCCAGCCCCACGGGCCGTAACCGTAGCCGAAGCCGGGGCGCGTCTCGATGCGCTCGCGCGGGTTGGTCACGGCATAGTCGAAGTTGACGACGAGCGTCGCCGCGCGCGGATCGGCGGCGGGGCGATAGCCGACCTGCTCGAGCTTCTGCGTCAGCAGGTTGGCATAGGTCGCGAACTCGAGCCCTCCCGCCTTGTGCGGGTCGCGCGACTGAATGGTGAAGGTCTGGCCCGCTGGCGCCGGCAGCTGCTGGAAGCGCGCCACGCGCGCCTCGAAGGGTTCGGTGCAGGCGGCGGTCAGCGTCAGGACCACGAGCGGGGCAAGGGCGGAGAAGCGCATGGTGTGAACCCTCTGTCAGATGTTCTTCGCGCGTAGGACCCGGCGCGTGAACAAGGCGTGAACCCCATTACGCGCCAACGGGTTCCGATCCCTCGCGGCGACCGGATGCTCGCAGTTTAGCGCAAAAATCCGACCGCGTCGTACACTTCGCGCAGGAGCGGCGCGGCAATGGCGCCGGCGCGCGACGCGCCGTCGCGCAGCACCGCGTCGATATGTCCGGGGTCGGCCCGCAGGCGCGCATAGTCGGCGACGACGGGCGCGAGCGCGGCGACGGTGACGTCGGCCAGCGCCGGCTTGAACGCACCGAAGCCCTTGCCCGCCCACTCGGCCAGCACCGCCGCCACGGTCGTGCCGGTCAGCGCCGCGTAGAGCCCGACGAGGTTGCGCGCCTCCGGCCGGCCGTCGAGTCCCGGCGGCGGTGTCGGGCAGGACGTCGGCATCGGACTTGGCGCGGCGGATCTTGGCGGCGATCGTATCGGCGTCGTCGGTCAGGTCGATGCGGCTGGCGGCGCTGGGATCGGACTTCGACATCTTGGCCGTGCCGTCGCGTAAGGACATCACCCGCGCCGCCTCGGCCCCGATCACCGGCTGCGGCGGAACGAGCAGCTCGCCGTAAGCGGTGTTGAACTTGACGGCGATGTCGCGCGCGAGCTCGAGGTGCTGCTTCTGGTCCTCGCCGACCGGCACGTGCGTCGCGCGGTAGGCGAGGATGTCGGCAGCCTGCAGCACGGGATAGGTGTAGAGGCCGACCGAGGGTCCCTCGGCGTCCTTGCCCCGCTTCTCCTTGAACTGGACCATGCGATCGAGCCAGCCGGTGCGGGCGATGCTCATCAGCGTCCAGGCGAGCTCGGCGTGCGCTGCGACCGCACTCTGGTGGAACAGGATGCTCCGCGCCGGGTCGACGCCGGCGGCCAGGATCGCCGCCGCCATGTCGCGCGTCGCCTGCGCCAGCGCCTTGGGATCGTGCGGCAGGGTGATCGCGTGCAGGTCGACGATGCAGTAGATGCATTCGTACTCGGCCTGCATCGCCACCCAGTTGCGGATGGCGCCGAGATAGTTGCCGAGGTGGAGGTTGCCGGTCGGCTGGATGCCGGAAAAGACGCGCTTCATGCGCCGCGTCTTCGCAGCTGCCCCTTGAGGTCGGCAAGCGAAAAGGCCTTCAAGCCATAGGCGGCGGCAAGGTAGGCGGCACCGCCGGCGGCGATCAGCGCGGCGAGCGCCGCGGCGCGAGCGAACAGGCTCGCGGCCATGTACGGCGCGGCGAGGCGGTCGGCGAAGAGCAGCACGGCGGCCATGACCGCGCTCGCCGCCGCCAGCCGCCAGCCGTTGCGGCGCAGGCGGGCGTCGAGCGCGAAGTGGCCGCGCCGCTGCAAGACCCAGTAGAGCGCGCCGGCATTGACCCAGGCGGCGAGCGCCGTCGACAGGGCGATGCCGACGAACCCGAGCGGCCAGATCAGGCCGACGTTGCCAGCCAGGTTGACCAGCATCGAGCCGACGGCGATGCGCACCGGCGTCGACGTGTCACCGCGCGCGTGGAAGCCCGGCGTCAGCACCTTGATCAGCACGTACGCCGGCAAGCCGAGCGAAAAGGCGCTGAGCCCCGCCGCGGTCGCCACCGAATCGCTCGCCGTGAAGCGCCCGTGCTCGAACAGCGTGCGGACGATGGGCAGAGAACTGACCACGAGCGCGGCCGCCGCTGGCAGGGTCAGCAGCAGGACGAGCTCGATCGCCCGGTTCTGGGTGTGCAGCGCCTGGGCGTCGAGCTTGCCGGCGAGCTGGCGGGACAGCGTCGGCAGCAGCACCGTGCCGATGCCGATGCCGACCAGTCCGAGCGGCAGCTGGTTCAGCCGGTCGGCGTAATAGAGGTAGCTGATCGCGCCTTCGCCGAGGAAACGCGCGGCAAGCGCGGTCGAGATGACGAGGTTGATCTGCACCGCGCCCGCCCCCAGCGCCGCCGGGCCGATGCGGCGCAGCAGCGTCCGCACCTCGGGCGTCAGCCGCGGCAGGCGCAGGCGGAGGTCGAGGCGCGCGCGGTGACAGGCCCAGGCCAGCCAGGCGAACTGCAGGATACCCGCAACCGTGACCGCGGCCGACTGGACGCGGGCGCTGGCGACCGGCGTCGCGCCGTGGAACAGCACGAGGCCCGCGATCAGCGCGATGTTCAACAGGATCGGCGCGGCGGCGTTGACCCAGAACCGCCCGATCGAATTGAGGATGCCGCCGAGCAGCGAAACTAGGCTGATCAGCAGCAGATAGGGGAAGGTGATGCGGGTGAACTCGATCGACAGCGCCACCTTCTCGGCCGGCGCGCCGGGGAAGCCGCCGGTCATCGCCCAGACCACCGGGCCGGCGAAGACCACCATCACCAACGTGAACAAGGCCAGCAGCGGCAGCAGGACGGCGAGGACGGCCTCGGCAAAGGCGCGGCCGGGGGCGAGGTCGTCGCCCGTCGCCCCTGCCGCGGACGCGCCGCCGACGGCGATCGTCCGGCTGAACATCGGCACGAAGGCGGCCGAGAACGCGCCTTCTGCAAACAGCGCGCGGAACAGGTTGGGCAGGCGGAAGGCGACGAGGAAGCAGTCCGACGCCAGCCCCGCCCCGACGACGAGCGCGAACAGCTGGTCGCGGACGAGGCCGAGAATACGGCTGACCAGCGTCAGCCCGCCGATGGTGCCCGTGGCGCGGACGAGGTTCGCCATGTCAGCGCCTCACTGGCGTCGCGGCGAAGCTGCGTGGTCGCAAGGGACCAGGCGAGGTGCTCGCCCGCGCCGTCGGCCGCTCGGGCGAGGGTCGGCGCTCAACCTGGCGATGGCTGCACAATCGCTTAGTTGAGCGTGGCCGCGCCCTGCGCCTGGGCCTGCTGCGCCATGTACAGCGAACCGAAGTCGATCGGCTCGAGCAGCAGCGGCGGGAAGCCGCCGTCACGCGTTGCATCGGCGACGATCCGGCGGGCGAACGGGAACAGGATGCGCGGTGCCTCGACGACCAGGAACGGCTCGAGCGCCTCGTCGGGCAGGTTGCGGATGCCGAACAGGCCGCCGTAAAGAAGGTCGACGACGAACGAGGTCTGCTCGCCCGCAGTCGCCCGCGCCTCGATCTTCAGCTCGACCTCGTACAGGTCGTCGCCGGCACGCTTGGCATTGACGTTGACGTTGATCTCGATCCGCGGCTGCTCGGTCATCTGCAGCGACTGCGGCGCGTTCGGGTTCTCGAACGACAGGTCCTTCGTATACTGGGTCAGGATGCTGACCTGCGGCTGGCCGGTGTCGACGCCGTTGCTCGGGGCGTCGGCGGGCAGGGCGCCGGGTTCACTGGCCATGATCTTCGTCTCTCACATCAATGCAGGGTGCGGCAGCCGGCTAGCAGGCGCGAACGGCCGCGGCAAGGCGGCACTATTGCGGCGGCCGTTCGTACCCATATGTCGCGATGGACCGGCGGTGCTCCCTCCGCTATGGTCCTCGTTGGAGTTCAAGGCGAACGACATGTCCGACAACGGAACCTGGATCGAAATCGTGCTGCTGGCGATGCTTGCCGGCTTCATCGGCCTGCGCCTGGTCAGCGTGCTCGGCAAGCGCAGCGGCGGCGAGCGCGCGGTCGAGACGTTCCGCGCGGCCGCCGGCGTCGCCAACCCCGCGCGGGCGCGGGTCGAGGCGCCGGTCCGCCGCGCGGTCGACGTTCCCGCCGGCACGGACTCCGGGCTGGCGCCGGCGCTGCAGGCGCTCGCCGACGCCGATCCTGCCTTCGAACCTGGCAAGTTCGTCGCCGGCGCGCGCTCGGCCTACCGCCTGATCCTCGACGCCTTCTGGGCTGGCGACATGGCGGCGATGGCGGGCCTCGTGTCGGACGAGGTGCTCGAGCATTTCCGCGTCGCGGTCGCCCACCGCGAGGAGAGCCTGCCGCACAAGCTCGTCTCGGTCGACGGGGCGGCGATCACGGCGGCGCGGCTCGTCGGGCAGATGGCCGAGGTCACCGTCCGCTTCGAGGCGGTCATCGCCACCGGCGAAGCGCAGGCGGCGGCGCACGACGTCTGGACCTTCAGCCGCCACGTCGGCGCGCACGATCCCGCCTGGTTGCTGATCGCGACCGACGCCGAGGCGTGAGGCGGCGAAGCCGGCCCGCCGGCGCGCGGCGGGTCGTCGCGCTGGCCGGGCTGCTCGCCGCGTGCACCCCGCGACCGGCGGCCGTGCCGGCTCCGCCGGCTCCCGTGACACCGACCACCGGGACCCCCACCTCGCCAGCCGCCACGGCTCGCACCGCGGTTGACCTGGCGCACGCCGCGGCGCCGCTCGCCAACCGGCCGGGCTTCGCCGACGCCGACATCGGCCCGGCGCTCACAGCCTTCCGCGCCTCATGCCCCGCGCTCCTCCGGCGCAGCGACCCGTCCGGCCTGACCCAGCCGGGCGACTGGGCCGGCCCATGCACCGCGGCCGCGACGGCAGGCAATGCGCGCGTTTTCTTCGCCGACGAGTTCGTCGCGGTCGAAATCGGCGACGGCCGCGGGCTCGACACCGGCTATTACGAGCCTGACCTGGCCGCCTCGGCCGTTCCCGCCCCGGGCTTCGCCGTGCCGATCTACCGGCGGCCGCCCGACCTGATCGACCTCGACCTCGGCCGCTTCGACGCGAGCCTGACGGGCAAGCACATCCGCGGGCGCATCGCAGGCGGCGGCTTCGTGCCCTATTACGACCGCGCCGCGATCGACGCCGGCGCGCTCGCCGGGCGCGGGCTCGAGCTCGCCTGGGCGGCCGATCCGTATGCGGCGTTTTTCCTCGAGATCCAGGGATCGGGACGGCTGCGGCTGACCGACGGCACGGTGCTCCGCGTCGGCTACGACGGGCAGAACGGCCATGCCTATACCGGCATCGGCAAGCTGCTGCGCGATCGCGGCGAGCTGGCCGCGGGTCAGGCGACGATGGCCGGCATCATCGCCTGGCTCCGCGCCCACCCCGCCGAGGCGCCCAACGTTCTCCACGCCAACCGCAGCAAGGTCTTCTTCAAGGTTCTGTCGACGCCGGCCGCGCTCGGGCCGCCGGGAGCGCTCGGCGTGCCGCTGACGCCGCGGGCGAGCGCCGCCGCCGATCCCGCCTTCGTCCCGCTCGGCGCACCGCTGTGGCTCGAGACGACCGTCGCAGGCGCGCCGTTCCGCGGGCTGGTCGTCGCGCAGGACACCGGCGGCGCGATCAAGGGAGCCAACCGCCTCGACCTGTTCTGGGGGTCGGGCGACGACGCCGGCGCGGTCGCGGGCGGGATCGCGGCGACGGGAAGGGTCACGCTGCTGCTGCCTCCCGCCGCTGCCGCCCGCCTGGCGAGCACGACGGCCGCCGCCCGACAACCCGACCATGCCGCCGCGCCGCCTCGCCCCTGACGAAGCCGCGCTGTGGGCGCGGGTCGCCGCGACGGTGCGCCCGCTGCCCGGCCGGGTCAGGCCGCTGCCGCTCCCGGTGCGGCGGCCTGCTGCGGAGATCGCTCCCGCTCCTCCGCCGCCGCCGCCGAAGCGCGCGCCCGCCGCCAACCGGGTCGCGGTCGAGGCGGCGACGCTCGACGGCAGCTGGGACCGGGCGATCCGCAGCGGCCGGCTCCAGCCCGACCTGACGGTCGACCTCCACGGCTACACGCGCGACCGCGCTCATGCCCTGCTCGCGCGGATGATCGTCGAGGCGGCCACGTCGGGCGCGCGCGTGCTGCTGGTGATCACCGGCAAGGGCTCGCGCGGCAGCGACGAGCGCCCCGGCGGCGTCATCCGCGCCGCACTGCGCGACTGGCTGCACGCGCCCGAGCTGCGCCCCTATATCGCCGC
The DNA here is from genome assembly GCA_963846485.1 of uncultured Alphaproteobacteria bacterium. Taxonomy (GTDB): domain Bacteria; phylum Pseudomonadota; class Alphaproteobacteria; order Sphingomonadales; family Sphingomonadaceae; genus Polymorphobacter_B. The sequence goes on from CAWJWB010000008.1 coordinate 634,356, forward strand.
ACTGCGCCCGGCCCACCCGCGCCACGGCGGCGGCGGTGCCTGGTACGTCATCCTGCGCCGCTGAGCGCTGAACCGGGCGACGCCCGATCGCCGCGGCTATGCTGGGTCATCAGACCGGCAGGGCGCTGACCCGCCACTGCAGCAGCCGCCACAGCCCGCCCGAGGCGAGACGGAACAGCCAGCCGCCCGGCCGCAGCCGCACCGCCCGCAGGAGCATGCGGACGCCGTTGTCGACATGCGGACGCCGGTACAGGCGGAGCGCCCGCGCGGTATAGGCGCGGGTGTGAACTCCGCTGCGATACGCCGCCGCCGGGTCGTTAGGCAGGACGTTGGCGGCGAACCAGGCCCAGCCGAGCTCGTCGTCCTCGGCCTCGCTGAACCGCGTCGCCGCGACGGTCAGGCGCGTGCGGAGCGGTAACGGCCGCGCGGCCTGGTAGCGGGCGAAGTGCGTCGCGAACAGGCGGTAGTGGGCGAACTCGTCGGCGGCGATGCGCCCGGCGATGGCCTTCAGCACCGGCTCGGGCGTCGCGTCGCGGATCGCCGAGTAGAAGGACGAAGTGCCGGTCTCGACCACCTGCCGGGCGACCAGCTCGCCGGCACGGCTGCCGCGGATCGACTGGCTGACCCCCTGCGGTACGCGGAAGCCGGCGCGAAAGTCGGCGAGCGCGCGGGCGAAGTCGAAGCCGGGATCGGCCAGCTCCGTCCAGCGGCCGAGCGCCGCCCCGTGCTGCTGCTCCTCGACACCCCAGCGCGCGACCTCGGCAAGGAAGGCAGGGTCGTCGGCGAACACCCCGGTGAGATAGGCGACATAGTCGGCGGCATTCGCCTCGACGAGCGCCGCGGTCTTGACCACCGCAAGCAGGTCGGGATCGACTGCCGCGGCGTCGAAGCGGTGCCAGGGAATGTCGTCGAGCGTCCAGCCGGTCATTACGGGACAATTACCAAAACGTCGCTGCCTTGACCACTAACCCGTTGACCCAGCGCCAAGGTCCGTCAGTTGACCGCGACCGCCTGCATCGCCTCGAACCGCGCGACCCGCTTCTCGGCCGCGGCCGCCGCGTCGCCGGTCGCACCGCGCAGCGCCTCGCGCGCCTCGGCGAGGTGGCGGGCGGTGCCCTCGACGTCGATCTCGGCGACCGGCATCGCGCTCTCGGCGAGGATGGTCAGCCCGTCCGGCCCGACCTCGGCGAAGCCGCCGTCGATGAAGATGCGCTCCGGCACGTCGCTCATCGACTGCGGGAAGACATGGATCGCGCCGGGGCGGATGGTCGACACCAGCGGCGCGTGGCCGGGCAGGACGCCGAAGTCGCCCTCGGTGCCCGGCACGACGACCATGAAAACCTCGCCCGAACGGAGGAGCTTTTCAGGGCTGACGAGTTCGAAGTGGAGGAGGTCGGCCACTTACGCCGCCGCCTGCGCCAGCTTCTCGCCCTTCTTGACCGCGTCCTCGATCGTGCCGACGAGGTAGAAGGCGGCCTCGGGCAGGTGGTCGTACTCGCCGGCGACGATCGCCTTGAAGCCCTTGATCGTGTCCTCGAGCTGGACGAACACGCCCGGCGTGCCGGTGAAGATCTCGGCGACGTGGAACGGCTGGCTGAGGAAGCGCTGGACCTTGCGCGCGCGGGCGACGGTGAGCTTGTCCTCCTCCGACAGCTCGTCCATGCCGAGGATAGCGATGATGTCCTGCAGGCTCTTGTACTTCTGCAGGATTTCCTGGACCGAGCGGGCGACGGCGTAGTGCTCCTCGCCGACCGTGCGCGGCTCGAGGACGCGGCTGGTCGAGTCGAGCGGGTCGACGGCCGGGTAAATGCCGAGCTCGGCGATTGAGCGGCTGAGCGTCGTCGTCGCGTCGAGATGGGCGAACGAAGTCGCCGGCGCCGGGTCGGTGAGGTCGTCGGCGGGGACGTAGATCGCCTGGATCGAGGTGATCGACCCCTTGTTGGTGCTGGTGATCCGCTCCTGCAGGGCGCCCATGTCGGTCGCGAGCGTCGGCTGGTAGCCGACCGCCGAGGGGATGCGCCCGAGCAGCGCCGACACTTCCGAGCCCGCCTGGGTGAAGCGGAAGATGTTGTCGACGAAGAACAGCACGTCCTGTCCCTCGACGTCGCGGAAATACTCGGCATTGGTCAGGCCCGACAGCGCGACGCGGGCGCGGGCGCCCGGCGGCTCGTTCATCTGGCCATAGACGAGCGCGACCTTCGAGCCCTCGCTGACCGCATTGCCGTCGGCGTCCTTGGCGATGACGCCCGCCTCGAGGAACTCGTGGTAGAGGTCGTTGCCCTCGCGCGTCCGCTCGCCGACGCCGGCGAAGACGGATGTGCCGCCGTGGCCCTTGGCGATGTTGTTGATCAGCTCCTGGATGAGCACGGTCTTGCCGACGCCGGCGCCGCCGAACAGGCCGATCTTGCCGCCCTTGGCGTAGGGCGCGATGAGGTCGATGACCTTGATGCCGGTGACGAGGATCGCGCTCTCGGTCGACTGGTCGAGGAACAGCGGCGCCTCGGCGTGAATCGGCATCGTCGTCTCGGCGCCGACCGGCCCGCGCTCGTCGATCGGCTCACCGATGACGTTGAGGATGCGCCCGAGCGTCTTCGGGCCGACGGGCACGCGGATCTGGCCGCCGGTGTCGGTCACGGTCTGGCCGCGGGTCAGGCCGTCGGTCGAGTCCATGGCGATGGTGCGGACCGTGTTCTCGCCGAGGTGCTGCGCGACCTCGAGCACCAGCCGCCGGTCCTCGACCTTCGTCTCCAGCGCCGACAGGATCGCCGGCAGCTCGGTATCGAAGTGGACGTCGACGACCGCGCCGATGACCTGGGCGATGCGGCCGATGTTGTTGGTGGTGGGCGTGGTGGCCATGGCGTGTCCTTCGGTCAATCGATCAATACTGCGGCAGCGGCGAGCACCGTGGGCCGCCGTCAAGCCAGTCCCACCCGCTGCCGTTGCGGCCAACGAGGGCGGTGCTCGCCGTCCACTGCTTGCGGGGGAAATGTTCTTCGTAGCTGCACTTGAACTCGGTCGCGTCGCCGAGCACAGCGCACGACAGGTTGCGGATCGCCGGGCACTTCTCGCCGGTGGCGGTGCGCAGGTCGTTGAACTGGCGCATCGTCGGGCCGACCGGCGCGGCCGCGCCGCTCGCCAGCGCCGCGAGCGTGAGGAGGCCGCGGCCGATCACAGCGACTCCGCCCCGGCGATGATCTCGATCAGCTCGGTGGTGATCGCCGCCTGGCGCGTGCGGTTGTACTGGATGGTCAGCTTCGTGATGATGTCGCCGGCGTTGCGGGTGGCATTGTCCATCGCCGTCATCTGCGCGCCGAAGAAGCTCGCCTGGTTCTCGAGCATGGCGCGGAAGACCTGGACGGCGAGGTTGCGCGGCAACAGGTCGGCGAGGATCGACTCCTCGTCGGGCTCGTACTCGATCGCCGCGGGCGGAGGGCCGCCGGCCGTCGTCGCCTCGGGCTTCGCCGCCTCGGGCAGGGCGGCGGGGATCAGCTGGACGCGCGTCGGCTCCTGCACCAGCGGCGAGCGGAAGGTGGCGAAGAACAGCTCGGCGATGTCGAACTCGCCGCTTATTGAAGCGGTCGATGACGTTCTGGGCGATCGTCTGCGCGTCTTCGAAGCGCTGCGCCTTGCCGTGGACGAGGTCGAGCGTGTCGAGAATGGCGCTGCGGTGCGTGCGGACGAAGGCGGCGCGGCCCTTGCGCCCGGCCAGCAGCAGCTTGACCGTCTTGCCCGCCGCCATCAGCTCGTCGGCACGCCGCCGCGCGAGACGGACGATGTTCGAGTTGAACCCGCCGGCGAGCCCGCGCTCGCTGGTGACGACGACGAGCAGGTAGGTCTGGTCGGCGCCGGTGCCCGTCAGCAGCCGCGGCGACTCCGGCCCGACGACGACGCGGCTGCCGAGGCTCGCCATCACCGCCGCCATGCGCTCACTGTAGGGCCGCGCGGCTTCGGCGGCCTCCTGGCTACGGCGCAGCTTGGCCGCGGCGACGAGCTTCATCGCCTTGGTGATCTTCTGCGTCGACTTGATCGACGCGATCCGGAGCTTGAGAGCTTTTAGGCTGGCCATGTCTTACGCCGCCCGCTTACGCGAACGTCCGCCCGAACTCGGTCAGCATCGCGGTCAGCGCCTTCTTGGTGTCGTCGCTGATGTCCTTCTTCGTGCGGATGTCGGCGAGCAGGTCGGCGTGGTTCGCCCGCACATCGGCAAGAAGCGCGCTCTCGAACCGCGTCACGTCGCGTGTCGGCACCTTGTCGAGGAAGCCGTTTACGCCGGCGAAGATGCTGACGACCTGCTCCTCGAACGGCATCGGCTTGAACTGGCCCTGCTTGAGCAGCTCGGTCAGGCGCGCGCCGCGGTTGAGCAGGCGCTGCGTCGCGGCGTCGAGGTCGGAGCCGAACTGGGCGAACGCCGCCATCTCGCGGTACTGGGCAAGCTCGAGCTTGATCGAGCCGGCGACCTTCTTCATCGCCTTGGTCTGCGCCGCCGAACCGACGCGGCTGACCGACAGGCCGACGTTGATCGCCGGGCGGATGCCCTGGAAGAACAGCTCGGTCTCGAGGAAGATCTGGCCGTCGGTGATCGAGATCACGTTGGTCGGGATGTACGCCGAGACGTCGCCGGCCTGCGTCTCGATGATCGGCAGCGCGGTCAGCGAGCCGCTGCCGTGCGCGTCGCTCATCTTGGCGGCGCGCTCGAGCAGGCGGCTGTGGAGATAGAAGACGTCGCCGGGGTACGCCTCGCGGCCCGGCGGGCGGCGCAGCAGCAGCGACATCTGGCGATAGGCGACCGCCTGCTTCGACAGGTCGTCGTAGACGATGACCGCGTGCATGCCGTTGTCGCGGAAGAACTCGCCCATCGTGCAGCCGGTGTAGGGGGCGAGGAACTGGAGCGGGGCCGGCTCCGACGCGGTCGCGGCGACGACGATCGAATATTCCATCGCGCCGTTTTCCTCGAGCGCGCGGACGATCTGGGCCACCGTCGAGCGCTTCTGGCCGACGGCGACATAGATGCAGAACAGCTTCTTCGTGTCGTCGTCGCCGGCGGCGGCGTTCGGCGCCTTCTGGTTGATGAAGGTGTCGATGGCGACCGCGGTCTTGCCGGTCTGGCGGTCGCCGATGATCAGCTCGCGCTGGCCGCGGCCGACGGGCACCAGCGCGTCGAGCGCCTTGAGGCCGGTCTGCATCGGCTCGTGGACCGACTGGCGCGGGATGATGCCGGGTGCCTTGACCTCGACGCGGCTGCGCTTGACGTCGGTCAGCGGCCCCTTGCCGTCGATCGGGTTGCCGAGGCCGTCGACGACGCGCCCGAGCAGCCCCTTGCCGACGGGGACGTCGACGATGGTGCCGGTGCGCTTGACGGTGTCGCCTTCCTTGATCGCGCTGTCCGAGCCGAAGATGACGATGCCGACGTTGTCCGCCTCGAGGTTCAGCGCCATGCCGCGGATGCCGCCGGGGAACTCGACCATCTCGCCCGCCTGGACGTTGTCCAACCCGAAGACGCGGGCGATGCCGTCGCCGACCGACAGCACCTGACCGACTTCGCTGACCTGGGCCTCGGTGCCGAAATTGGCGATCTGGTCGCGGATGACCTGCGAGATTTCAGCGGCACGGATGTCCATCGTCTAACCCTTCATCGCCGTGGCGAGGCTGTTCAATTTGGTGCGGAGCGAGCTGTCGATCATCCGGCTGCCGACACGGACGACGAGGCCGCCCAGAATCTCGGGATCGACGTTCAGGACCAGCGCGGCATCGGCGCCGAGGCCGGCGCGCAGCTTGGCCTTGAGCGCCGCCTGCTGCTCGGCGTCGAGCGGGTGGGCGCTCGTCACCTCGGCGGTGATCTCGCCGCGCTCGGCAGCTGCCAGCCGGTCGAAGTCGCGGATGATCGCGGGCAGCGCCGACAGGCGGCGATTGTGCGCGAGCACGCCGAGGAAGTTGCGCGTCAGCGGGTCGAGCGCCAACGACGTCGCCACCGCATCGATCCCCCGGGTCGCCGCCGCGCGGTCAATGACCGGGCTCGTCGTCAGCGTCCGCAGGTCGTCCGATTCGCGGAGGGCGGTCCTGAGGCCGGCGAGGCTGGCGGCGACCGTGTCGGTCTGCCGCGCGTTGCGCGCGAGGTCGAACAGCGCCGTCGCATAGCGCCCCGACAGTCCCGCAACTCTACCGCCCGATGTTTCCACGAAACTCGCCCACAGCGCCGATGATGGCCCGAAATGCCGATCCGCGCCGCGGGGCCGGCCCCGGGCGGTCAAGCGAGCGGGGCGTTAGCATGTGCCCCCCCGCGGTGCAAGGCGTTCGGGCCGGCGGCGGAACCTGGCAGAGCGCGAGGCATTGTCAGCCGAATATGCAGGGAGTGTCTTACCCATGAAAACGTTGACGATGTTTGCCGCCGCCGCCGTCGCGCTGGTGCCGGTCGCGGCCTCGGCCATTCCGCTTCCCGCGGCGACCTATGTGTCGAAAGCGGGCGCAAGCGACTTGTTCGAGATCACCGAAGCCAAGGTCATGCAGGACAGCAAGGACCCGCAGGTCAGCCAGTTCGCGCAGCAGATGATCACCGACCACACCAAGTCGACCAACGATGTCGTCGCCGCCGCCAAGGCCGACGGGCTGAACCCGCCGCCGCCGGCGATGACGCCGAAGCAGAAGGGAATGGTCGACGCGCTGAAGCACGCGACGGGCAGCAAGCGCGACCTGCTCTACAAGAAGCAGCAGGTCATGGCGCACAAGGAGACGCTCGCCTTCCAGCAGGAGTATGCGCGCGCCGGCGACAAGCCGAATCTGAAGTCGACCGCCGCCCAGATCGTGCCGGTGGTGCAGAGCCACCTGACGATGGTCGAAGGGATGACTCCGGCGGCCGCCAAGAACCAGTAAGCGGGCGGACGGACGGGGGGGGCGCGGCAGCCGCAAAGTTGCCGCGCCCTCATCTTGTCGACGACGACCTGATCGAAGGGCCATCGGTCGATTGTCGCAGCCCGGAACCGCGCGCAACCCTTGTGTCCTCGCCCCGTTGCGGCTGGAGGACACTGAAGGAGGTTGCGATGCATCGATTCGGTCTGCTGGCGGTACTGCTCGGAGCGGCCGCGCCGGCGTTCGCGTCGCCGGTGACGGTGCCGCTGGGCGGCGTCAGCTTCTTCGACCAGCCCTACACCTACGACTTCGGCGGCGGGAACAGCATCACCTTCACCACCGTCGACAAGTCGTTCTTCGCCTATGACCCGGCCGGCGTCTCGACCGGGGGGACGGTCCAGATCGCCAGCCTCGGGCCGCCGTTCTACGCCACGCCGCAGCCGACCTCGTACTTCACCAACCGCGGCGGCAGCTTCGGGCCGGGCGCGAACACGGCGCAGTTCGTCTCCTATGCGACGCCCACGGCCGTGCCCTACTCGATCAGCGAGGGACTGGTCGGGCTGCGCTTCGACCTCGGCCGCGGCTATCAGTATGGCTACGCCGACATTGCTGGCTCGACACTCTACGGCCTGCGCTTCGAGAGCGACCCCGGCGTCGCGCTGCCGTTCGGTGCGGTCCCCGAGGCCGCGAGCTGGGTCCTGATGGTCGCCGGCTTCGGTCTCGTCGGGTTGGCACGGCGGCGGCAGGCGGTCGCCGCCTAGATCTCGCGCTCGATCGTCGCGATCAGGTCGGCGACCGCGGTCAGGCGGGGTCGCTCGGCCGCGAGAATTGCCGCGAACGCCTGTTTCTTCATCGCCGCCACGGTTTCCGGCCCGAACGTTTCCGGCGGCACGGTCGAGGCGACGATGTCGATCAGGCGGTCGGCGCCGTGCAGGCGGCCCCACAGATAGTCGTTCTCGCGGTAGGCCCGGCTGAAGAAGGCGCCGAACGAATTGAACTGCGTGCCCTTGAGGGTCGCGGCGTGGCCGCCCTGGCGGATCGCGACGGCGTCGTCGGGGCTGATACGATCGACCTTGATCTCGTCGAACTCGTCGAGCCCGTCGCCATGGAGCAGCGGCAGCAGGACGATGTCGTAGAAGGGAAAGCCGAGCCACGCCCGGAGCAGCGCCCGGCGCAGCGGCGAGGCGACGTCCATTGCCAGCATCTCGACCAGTGCCGCGTCGGTGGCGGCGTCGAGCGCCTTCAGATCGAGCGCCCGGTCGAGCGCGCGCAGAGCCGCCAGGGGGCCGTTCGCGGCGGCGGCGGTCAGGGGTTCGGCCGCCACGACCCGCCGCGCGAGATAAGGGGCGAGCAGGTCGTACGTCTTCGCCTTCAACGCATCGATCGTCGGCCGCTCGTCGTCGCCCAGCGCCACCGTCAGCGTGTTGATCCGGCGCAACAGGAAGCGCAGGCGCCGGATGCGGAACTCCAGGTCGAAGCGGCGGAGGAAGTCGACGAAGGCCGAATAGGCCCCGCCGCGCGCCTTCGCCCCGGCGACCGTCAGACGCTGCTCCTCGATGTAACGGACGACCGCCGCCCCCGCCGCGCCGCCGGCCTGCGCCGCGATCTGGGCGGCGACCGCCTCGGTCACCTGCGCGAGCTTGAGCGCGCCGTAAGCGGCATAGGCGAAGCCGGCACCGCGCGCCGCCGCCGTCTGCGCCCGCGACCGCCAGGCGCCGAGCCGGACGGGGTTCAGCGGCATCAGGAAGAAGCGCAGGCCCACCGCCGCCTCGACCGCGGCGTCGACCTCGGGCGTCATGGCCTCGATCACCCCGCGGAGACGGCGGATGTTGGCGCTCATCGCCGCGATCGCCTCGAGGTTGTCGCGGATCGGCTGCTCGCGCGGGATGTCGGCCAGCGCCCGGAGCACGGTGGTGAAGAAGCCCGGCGCTGCCACCGGATCGTCCTGGCCATGCATCCCCGGCTTGGGGTCGATGTAGACGAAGCGGCGGTCGACCTCGCGGTGCGACGGGCGGCGGTGCAGCGCCTCGATCGCCGGGCCGAAGGGACGATTGTTGAGGACGCTGCCGTCGATCAGCGCCGCGTCCTCGACGCGCCCGCTTGCCGCGCGGCGCGGGAAGACGCGCTGCAGGAAGGCCGCGCGGCCGGGCCAGGCACGGCCGCGCGCGGCGAGCACGGCGTCGATCTCGCCGACCTGCGCCGGCGGGAAGGCGCCGGGGAAGGAGGCGGTGGCGCGCGCGGCGAAGGCGAGTTCGGCCGGGTCGCCGATCGACCGGGCGCCGTCCTCCTCGCCGCTCGAGCGGAAGTCGATGACCAGGCGGTGCTCGGTTTCGACGATCGCCTGCGGCGAATGCAGCGCGAGGCGCTCCGGCCGGCCGTTGAAGTCGGTGACGGTGACGAACAGGTCGAGCGGCAAACCGGGCGGGATCAGCGGCGCGCGCGCCGGCATGGCGGCCATCGATTCGAGCGCATCGTACAGCATGGCGGTGAAGCCGAGCCCCGAGAACGGCGGCCGGAACCAGCGCGAGCGCATGAAGCGCGACAGCTTGGCCCGCACCTCGGCCCGCGCGGCCGTATCGACGACCGTGTCGGCCATGCCGAGCCCGTGCTTCCGCGCGTACCAGACGAGCGGCGTCGCCCACCATTTGGTGAAGCGCCCGGCCGCCCCGCCCTCGTCGAGCAGGGCATCGACGTCCGCCCCCTTCAGCCACAGCTCGCGCAAGGGCTCCATGTCGCGCCCGCCGGCGATCGCGTCGGCGAGCAGGATGCCGTTGATGCCGCCGGCCGAGGCCCCGGCGATGATGTCGACGATCACGCGGAGGTCGAGCGTGTCGCCGATGCGGTCGAGCAGCTCGGCATAGACTGCCTCGCTGTCGCCGCCCGCCGGCTCGCCGCGGCGGCGCGCGGCCGAGGCCCGGAGCAGCTTCCACACCTCCTTGGTGATGCCGTGCATGTAGATCGCGAGGCTGATGCCGCCGTAGCAGACGAGCGCCAGCCGCAGTTCCTTCTCGCGCATCGCCGCCTCCCCGCCGTCCGCTACCATTCGCGCGAGCGCCGCGGAAGTTTCACCGGCTCGGTTGCCGCGCCTCCGCCGCCTGCCCTAAGGTCGCGGCAACAATGCCTTGGGGAGTGACCGCGATGCCGATGCCCGAACTGTTCGACCTGACCGGCCAGACGGCGCTGATCACCGGCTCGTCGCGCGGCATCGGCAAGGCGATCGCCCACCGCATGGCCGAGCACGGCGCCAACGTCGTCGTCAGCAGCCGGAAGGCCGATGCCTGCGACGCCGCGGTCGCCGAGATCAACGCCGCCGTCGGCCGCGAGGCGGCGGTCGCCATCCCCGCCAACATCGCCTCCAAGGAAGCCTTGCAGGCGCTGGTCGACAAGACGCTCGCCCGCTTCGGGCAGATCGACGCGCTGGTGTGCAACGCGGCTTCCAACCCCTATTACGGTCCGCAGGCGGGAATCAGCGACGAGCAGTTCGACAAGATCCTGCAGAACAACATCGTCTCGAACCACTGGCTGATCAGCATGGTGGCGCCGGCCATGATCGCGCGGAAGGACGGCACCATCACAATCGTCTCGTCGATCGGCGGCCTTAAGGGGTCGACGATTATTGGCGCCTACTGCATCAGCAAGGCGGCCGACATGCAGCTCGCGCGCAATCTCGCCGCCGAGTACGGGCCGGCGAACGTGCGGGTCAATGCGATCTGCCCCGGCCTGATCAAGACCGACTTCGCCAAGGCGCTGTGGGACGATCCCGCCACGCTCGAGGCCTCGACGCGCGGTGCGCCGCTCCGCCGCATCGGCGTGCCCGACGAGATCGCCGGCATGGCGGTCTTCCTGGCGGCGAAGGCGGGGGGGTTCACGACGGGTCAGAGCTTCGTCATCGACGGCGGCGCGACGGTCGTCTGAGGCGCTACCCCGCCACGCCGGCTCGCCAGACGGCGGCGGCGCGCGTATAGGTCGATCATGGGGCTCGTGGGGGGAACCGAGTGGATCCGTCGCCGCCGCTGGCTGGCGTACGCGGTTGCCGTGGCGCTGGTCGGCGTGGCGCTGGCCATTCGCCTGCTCCTTGCCGGTTCGCTGCACGATTTCCCGTTCCTGACCTTCTTCGGGGCGATCGTGCTCGCCTCGTTCCTCGGCGGGAGCGGCGCCGGCGTGCTGGCGGCGCTGCTGTCCGCGCTCGCTGCGGCGGTGCTGTTCATCGGTCCCGCGGGCAAGCTCGCCCCGGGCGCGTCCGACGGCTGGATCGCGCTCGCCCTGTTCCTCAGCGGTTCCGGGCTTGTCATCCTGCTGATGCGCGGGGTCGTGGCCGCCGATCGCGCGCGTCAGCGCGTCGAGGCCGACCTGATCGAGGCCAACGCCACGCTGGAGGCGCGGGTCGCCGAGCGCACGGCGGCGCTCGAGCAGGCGGCCGAGGCGCGCGCCGAGGCCGAGGCAAAGCTCAGGCAGATGCAGAAGATCGAGGCGATCGGCCAGCTGACCGGGGGCATCGCCCACGACTTCAACAACATGCTGGCGATCGTCATCGGCAGTCTCGACCTCGCGCAGCGGCGGTCGGAGGGCGCCAGCGCAGTCATGCGGCGCCATATCGACAACGCGATGGACGGCGCGCGGCGGGCGGCGACGCTGACCGCGCGCCTGCTCGCCTTTTCGCGCCAGCAGGCGCTGGTGCCGAAGGTGATCGACGCCAACGCCTTCGTCAGCGACATCGGCGAACTGCTCCGCCGCGCGCTCGGGGGCGCCATCGACGTCGAGAAGAACCTCGACCCGGGCCTCTGGCGGACGTGCGCCGACGCCGGCGAGCTCGAGAACGCGCTGATCAACCTGGCCGTCAACGCCCGCGACGCGATGGCCGGGCGCGGCCGCCTGACGATCAAGACGGCCAACGCCACCGTCGACGAAGCGGCCGCAGCCGACGGCGCCACGGTCGGGCAATATGTCCGGATCGACATCGCCGACACCGGCAGCGGCATGACGGACGAGGTCCGCGCCCGCGTCTTCGAGCCGTTCTTCACGACCAAGGCGGTCGGCCACGGCAGCGGGCTCGGGCTGAGCCAGGTCTACGGCTTCGTCCGCCAGTCGCACGGACACATCCGCATCGACTCCGCAGTCGGACGCGGGACGACGGTCAGCCTGTACCTGCCGCGCTGGACCGGGCCCGACGCGCCGTCGGTCCCCGTCGTGCCGGCCAGCCTGCCGCGGGCGAACGCGGGCGAGGTCGTGCTGGCGGTGGAGGACGACGACGGCGTGCGGGCGGTCACGACGGCCGCGCTCGCCGACCTCGGCTACACAGTCCTCGAAGCGGCGAAGCCCGAGGCGGCGCTGGCGATCCTCGACCGGGCGGAGCGGATCGACCTGATGCTGACCGATGTCGTCATGCCGGGCCTGACCGGTCGCGAACTGGCCGAGCGCGCCTTCGTGCTGCGTCCGGAGATGAAGCTGCTCTACACCACGGGCTACATCCGGACCGCCGAGGCCGACAAGCGGGCGCTCGAGCCGGACCAGCCGGTGCTGCCGAAGCCGTTCACCGTCGACCAGCTCGCGCTTCGCGTGCGCCAGGCACTCGACGGCTGACGCTTGCCGCCGTGCGCGGCGCGGCGGTAAGACGGCGGCAGGAGACGGTGCAATGGCGCGCAGATATTTCGGCACCGACGGCATCCGCGGTCTGACCAACACCGCGCCGATGACCGCCGAGATGGCCATGCGCGTCGGGCAGGCGGCGGGCGCGCGGTTCCTGCGCGGCGCGCACAAGCACCGCGTGCTCATCGGCAAGGACACCCGCCTGTCGGGCTATATGATCGAGAGCGCGCTGACCGCCGGCTTCACCTCGGTCGGCATGGACGTCGTCCAGGTCGGGCCGATGCCGACGCCGGCGGTCGCGATGCTGACCCGGTCGATGCGCGCCGACCTCGGCGTGATGGTCTCGGCCAGCCACAACCCGTTCCACGACAACGGCATCAAGCTGTTCGGTCCCGACGGCTACAAGCTGTCCGACGCCGACGAGGCCGAGATCGAGGCGCTGCTCGACGTGCCCCCGGTGCTCGCCGCGCCCGCCGCCATCGGCCGCGCGCGGCGCATCGACGACGCGCAGGGACGCTACATCCATTCGGCCAAGTCGAGCTTCCCCGAGCGGCTGCGCCTCGACGGGCTGAAGGTCGTCATCGATTGCGCCCACGGCGCCGCGTACAAGGTCGCGCCCGCCGCGCTGTGGGAGCTCGGCGCCGACATCGTCCCCATCGGCGTCGACCCCGACGGCTTCAACGTCAACGCCGACATCGGCTCGACCCACCCGCAGGCGATGCAGGAGCGGGTGGTCGCCAGCGGCGCCGACCTCGGCATCGCCCTCGACGGCGACGCCGACCGGCTGCTCGTCGCCGACGAGAACGGCACGCTCGTCGACGGCGACCAGCTGATGGCGCTGATCGCCGGCGACTGGGCGCGGCGCGGCAAGCTGAAGGGCGGCGGGCTGGTCGCGACGGTGATGTCGAACCTGGGGCTCGAGCGCTATCTCGCCGGCCACGGCCTGTCGCTCGAGCGCACCGCCGTCGGCGACCGCTATGTGCTCGAGACGATGCGCGCGCGCGGCTTCAACGTCGGCGGCGAGCAGTCGGGGCATATCATCCTTGCCGACCATGCGACGACCGGCGACGGGTTGGTCGCGGCGCTGCAGATCCTGGCGGTGATGATCCAGGCGGGCAAGCCGGCGAGCGAGCTGCTGCACCTGTTCGATCCGCTGCCGCAGCTGTTGAAGAACGTTCGCTTCGCCGGCGGCGCGCCGCTCGAGACGCTGCCGGTGCAGCAGGCGATCGCCGAGGGCGAGGCGCGGCTGAACGGCACGGGCCGCGTCCTGATCCGCAAGAGCGGCACCGAGCCGTTGATCCGCGTCATGGCCGAGGGCGAGGACATCGGCCTCGTCACGCAGGTCGTCGACGACATCTGCGCGGCGGTGGTCGCGGCGGCATAGATGCTCGAGCTGCGCCCCGACTGCGAACGCTGCGGCCGCGACCTGCCGCCGGACGCCGACGCGCGCATCTGCACCTTCGAGTGCACCTTCTGTCCCGAGTGCGTCGACGGGCCCCTCGGCGGCGTCTGCCCGAACTGCGGCGGCAACTTTCAGCCGCGTCCGGTGCGCCCGGCGGCCGCCCTCGCCCGCTTCCCGGCGGGAACCCGGCGCCGGTACAAGGGGTGATCCCCCGCATCCTGATCGTCGCCGGCTCCGACTCCTCGGGCGGAGCCGGCATCCAGGCCGACATCAAGACGGTGACGATGCTCGGCGGCTTTGCCGCGACGGCTGTCACGGCGGTGACGGTGCAGGACACGACGGGCGTCCACGACGTCCACCCCATCCCGGCGGCGATGGTCGCGGCGCAGATGCAGGCGGTGATCGACGACATCGGCGTCGACGCGGTCAAGCTCGGGATGCTCGGCTCGGCCGAGGTCATTGCCGCCGTCGCCGAGGTGTTGCGGGGGGTGCGCGTGCCGGTCGTCCTCGATCCCGTGATGGTCGCCAAGGGGGGCGCGTCGCTCCTCGACGACGACGCGGTGCAGGCACTGATGGCGCTGCTGCCGCTGAGCGCCGGTCGTCACGCCGAACACGCCCGAACTCGCGGCGCTGACGGCAACCGAGGTCGCGGACGAGGGCGACGCCCTGCTGGCCGCCCAGGAGCTGGTCGCGCAGGGCGCGCGCGCGGTGCTGGCCAAAGGCGGGCACCTGGGCGGCGACGAGGTCGCCGACTGGCTCGTGACGCGCGGTGGCCACACTCGCTTCGCGTCCCCACGGATCGCGACGCCGCACACCCACGGCACCGGCTGTACGCTGGCCTCGGCCGTCGCCGTCGGGCTGGGGCGCGGCGAACCGCTGGCGGACGCGGTTGCGGCGGCGCGGGCGTATCTGATGGGCGCGATCGCCCACTCGCCGGGCTTCGGGCGAGGGCACGGGCCGCTCGGTCACAACTGGAGCCTGGTCCGGTGAGCCCCTGTCTCACCCGCGAACGCGCGCGCGGCGGCATCGTCGCCGGGGTCGACGAGGCGGGGCGGGGGCCGCTCGCCGGGCCGGTGGTGGCGGCCGCGGTCGTGCTCGACCCCGACTGTTATCCCGAGGGCCTCAACGATTCCAAGCAGCTGACGGCTGCGCGGCGCGAGGCCCTGCTGGCGATGCTTCGCGACTGTGCCGAGATCGGCGTCGGTGTCGCCTCGGTCGAGGAGATCGACCGGCTCAACATCCACTGGGCGACGATGCTCGCGATGGAGCGCGCCGTCGCCGCCCTCCCGCGCGGTCCGGGGCACGTGCTGGTTGATGGCAACCGCAAGCCACGCTGGAGCCGGTCGACCGAGACCGTCGTCGGCGGCGACGCACTGTGTCTGTCGATTGCCGCCGCCTCGATCGTCGCCAAGGTGACGCGGGACGCGACCATGATCGGGCTGCACGGCGACCATCCCGGCTACGGCTGGGCGACGAACATGGGCTATTCGACGCCCGAGCATTTCGCCGGCCTTGCCCGCCACGGGCCGTGTCTGCACCATCGCCGCAGCTTCGCCCCCGTCGCCGCGGCGCTGCAAATGGCGGCCGGCTGAGTCCTTTCGGCAACACCGCCACCGCTGGTGGTTATCCACAGGCCGGGGACTCAAGCGGTTGCGTCGCGCCGCCTGCACCGGACACGCGGTGCCCAAGCCTGCCGCGCGCCGCGACGACCCCTCGCTTGACGCGGACTCCCCGCGGACTCACAGCCGCTTCCGGGCACAGGGGCAGCGGTGCCCTCCGGCACAGGGGCGCGCGTGGAGACCGACCGCATCATCACTGGCGACTGCATCGCCGCCATGGCGACGCTGCCGGCGCGGTCCGTCGATTTGATCTTCGCCGACCCGCCGTACAACCTGCAGCTGGCGAGCGCGCTGCACCGGCCCGAGGGCGGCGAGGTCGACGCCGTCACCGACGCCTGGGACAAGTTCGACAGCTTCGCCGACTACGACGTCTTTACCCGGGCCTGGCTGGCGGAGGCTCGGCGCGTCCTGAAGGACGACGGCGCGATCTGGACGATCGGCAGCTATCACAACATCTTCCGCGTCGGCAGCCTGATGCAGGACGCCGGCTTCTGGCTGCTGAACGACATCGTCTGGCGCAAGGCGAACCCGATGCCGAACTTCAAGGGCACGCGCTTCACCAATGCGCACGAGACGCTGATCTGGGCGGCGAAGTCTCCGCAAGCCCGCTACACCTTCAACTACCAGGCGATGAAGGCCTTGAACGAGGAGCTGCAGATGCGCTCCGACTGGCACCTGCCGATCTGCACCGGGGTCGAGCGCATCAGGACCGACGGCATCAAGGCGCACCCGACGCAGAAGCCCGAGGCGCTGCTGTACCGCGTGCTGCTCGCCTGCACTCAGCCCGGCGACCTCGTCCTCGATCCCTTCTTCGGCACCGGCACGACGGGCGCGGTGGCGAAGCTGCTCGGCCGGCGGTGGCTCGGCATCGAGCGCGAGCCCCGCTACGTCCACGTCGCCGAGAAGCGTATCGCCGAGCTGCTGCCGCTGTCGGGCGGCGACATGGCGGTCACCGAGTCGAAGCGTTCAGCACCCCGGGTCGCCTTCGGCGCGCTGGTCGAGACCGGGCTGGTCCGCGCCGGTACGATGCTGACCGACGCCCGGCGGCGGGTGCGCGCGCGAGTGCGGGCCGACGGCAGCCTGGCGATGGGCGACACCGCCGGCTCGATCCACCAGGTCGGCGCCGCGGCGATCGGCGCCCCGTCGTGCAACGGCTGGACCTTCTGGCTGGTCGAGGACGGCATGATCCCGCTCGACCATTACCGCGACCGCTACCGCGCGGGCCGCTGAGCCACCGGCGGCGGGGGAGCGATCAGTCGGCGACCGTCCCGGCGCCGCGGCCGCGCAGGCCGATCATGCCGAAGCCTGCGACCATCAGCAACCACACCGCCGGTTCGGGCACCGACGAGGCACCGAACTCTCCGCCGACGATCGCACGCATCGTCGCCAGTGAGTGGCTGCCGCTGACCGCCCCGGTCGTCGTCGTCTGGGCGAGCTGCACGAGCGACGCGTTCGGCGACACCGCGGTAAAGTTGAGACTAACGTCGTCGTTATAGTCGTTAATGAAGTTGAGGAAGTCCGAGGTGTAGTGCACCGTCCCGCTCGGGTTCGCCACGTGCAGGGCGAAGGTCGACGAGTTGAGCAAGCCGCTGAGCACCGCGTTGGTGAACGAGATCGTCAGCAGGTTGGTCAGCGGCTTCGCCGGCGAGTAGCCGTGTGCCGGGACGACGAACGGCGTCGCCCGGGTGAACGAGATCGAGCCGTCGAACGCCTGCGTGAACGCATCGCCGTCGATCACCGCGGCCGAGGTCGACAGCGCCGACAGGGTAACATTCGCATTCTGGATGCCGGTCAGCGCAGACTGCGCCCACGGTGCGACCGAGGTCTCGTACTGGAAGCCAAAGAGCGGGCTTGCCGCGCTATATCCCGAGCCGCGCGACGTCAGGAAGATCTGTGCCTTCGGCGTGATCTTGGTCGCATAGGTCGTGACCGAGGTGTAGGTCGTCACGGTCTTGGCCGGCGTCACCAGCACCTGCGTCTGCTTGTAGTAGGTGGCCGTGGTCGCGTTCCTGCTCGTCGCATACACCGGCGTGCTGACCGTCTTGTACACCGCCGGCGTCGTCACCGTGTGCGGCGTGCGGACGGTCATGGCCGTGGTCCTGACCGTATCCTGGTTGAGGTAGAGCGCCAGCTTGGGCGCCCACCCCCGCTTGACCGGCAGCGGCGCGAAGGTCGCAAACGTCTTTGCGGAGACCTTGGTCAGGTCGACCAGGGCGGCGGCAGGCGACGCGAAAGCAAGGCTGGCAGCCGTACCAGCAACAACAATTTTCAGCATTTCTTAATAGCCCCAATATGTTAGCCTGCCCCCCACGGGCACAACAGAGTTGTGAGCAAGCACCGTGCCAATTGCGGAACCCACGCCCATTACGGTGCCATAACAACGGATTGCGGGTAGAGCCCGGAACGACCAACCGCCGCTGTCCGTCGCGATGCGTCGGTATTTCTTACAGTGCGGCCGGGACACCGAGCCCGCTTTGCCGGCGGCAGGCGGCGTGCCATCAGCAGGCGGTGATGCCTGTCCGCCGCCGCCCCAGCCCATGTCGCGCCCGCTCCAACGGTGCTGCCCTGTGCGGCGGGATCGCAGGATGAGCCCGGAGGCGGTCGAGGCGCTGTTCGCCCGGTTGAGCGCCGCCGATCCCGCACCGGCGACCGAGCTCGACTATGCCACGCCGTTCCAGCTGCTCGTCGCCGTCGTCCTGTCGGCGCAGGCGACCGACGCCGGCGTCAACCGCGCGACCAGGGGCCTGTTCGCGGCGGCGCCGACGCCCGCCGCCATGGTCGCGCTCGGCGAGGACGGCATCCGCGAGCACATCCGCACCATCGGCCTGTTCAACACCAAGGCGAAGAACGTGCTGGCGCTGAGCACCGCGCTGGTCGCCACGCACGGCGGCGAGGTTCCCGCCGACCGCGCCGCGCTGGAGGCGCTGCCCGGGGTCGGCCGCAAGACCGCCAACGTCGTGCTGAACGAGCTGTTCGGCGAGCCGACGATCGCCGTCGACACGCACATCTTCCGGGTGGCGAACCGCACCGGCCTGGCACCGGGCAAGACACCGCGCGCGGTCGAGGACGGGCTGATGGCGGTGACCCCGCCCGGCTATCTGCGGCACGCGCACCACTGGCTGCTGCTGCATGGGCGCTACGTCTGCCTCGCCCGCACGCCACGCTGCGCGGCCTGCGTCATTGCCGACCTGTGCGCCTTCACCCCCAAGACGGCCGCAACCTAAACGCGGCGTGGGGGTTAAGAAGGCGTTCAGTGCCGGTTGTGTAGCGGTCTCATCCAGTATCTAGTTGCGTTGCTTATCCTTACCCGCCGGAGATGCGCCCGTGAAGCGCTGGCTGTCGTTCCTCGTCCTTGCCGTCGCCGGGTGCAGCAGTACGCCGCCGGCACGGGTGCCGGTCGCGGCGGCGGGTCCGGTCCCGCCGAAGGCCTCGCCAATCCCCACAAGCGCCCGGTCGTGCGTCGAGCTCGGCCGCATCCGCGAGGCGCGGGTCGTCGACGACCATACGATCGACTTCTATCTCGGCGGCGGCCAGGTGCTGCGGAACACGCTGCCGAACGCGTGCCCGCAGCTCGGCTTCGAGAAGGCCTTCACCTATTCGACCTCGCTCAGCCGGCTGTGCTCGGTCGACATCATCACCGTCGTCCAGCAGGGCGGCGGTCCGCGGCTAGGGGCGAGCTGCGGCCTCGGCAGCTTCGTGCCGTACACGCCGCCCGCCAAATAGCCCGCTGGCGCGCGTGGCCCCGGCCTGCTAGACGCCACCCTCTGCGCACCCGTAGCTCAGCTGGATAGAGCACTGCCCTCCGAAGGCAGGGGTCAGGGGTTCGAATCCCTTCGGGTGCGCCATTTCCTGACAGGACCGCCCGGCGTGGCGGGTCAATCGCTGAAAATGGCTGTGCTGCGCGCGCGCTCGTCGACGTGCAGGCTGAAGACGTCGGGCCGGGCATAATGCCCGACCACGTCGAGATCGTAGCGCGCGCGGATCAGCTCGGCGAGGTCGATTTCGGCTGTCAGCAGTCCCGTTTGCCGCTCCATCGGGCCCGCGAGCACGTCGCCGAGCGGACCCACGATCATGCTGCCGCCGCCGATCAGCGGGCGGTCGGCGTCCCAGCCGTCCGCGACGGTCCCGAGTTCGGCGGGGGACGGCTGGACCTGGCAGCAGCTGATCACGAAGCAGCGGCCCTCGTGGGCGATGTGGCGCATCGAACTGCGCCAGATGTCGCGCTCGTCGACGGTCGGCGCGCACCAGATCTCGACGCCCTTGGCGTACATCGCGGTGCGGAACAGCGGCATGTGGTTCTCCCAGCAGATCGCCGCGCCGAGCCGGCCCGCCGCGCTGTCGACCACCGGCATGGTGGAACCGTCCCCCTGGGCCCAGATCAGCCGCTCGGTGCCGGTCGGCATCAGCTTGCGGTGCTTCGCGATCACGCTCCGGCCCGGTGCGATGAACACCGCCGTGCAGAACAGCGACGAGCCCGCGCGCTCGACGATGCCGACGACCAGCGTCGCGCGCGTACGGTCGCTCAGGGCGGCGAGTTCGGCCAGTTCCGGCCCCTCCATATCGACCGCGTTCGCATGATAGCGGGCGAACGCCTCCCGCCCCTCGGGCAGGCGGTAGCCGAGCCGCGTGCCGAACTGTTCGCCCTTGGGATAACCGCCCAGCAGCGCTTCCGGCATCACGACCAGCCGGGCGCCGGACGCCGCGATGCGAGCCTCGAAGTCGAGGACGTTCCGCAGCGTCGCCGCCGTGCCGGCATAGTCGGACCCGATCTGCAGGGCGGCGACGGTCACGCTGGTCATGCGGGCTTCTTCGCGCGGCCGGCCCGCCCGGACAAGCGTCGTCTTCGGGGGGCCGGCCGGGCACTGCCGTCCGCGCCCGCGTCGCCGCCGTCGACCCGTCAGGCTTGACGCTGCCGGTGGGCTGGTCGACGATCGGCTCCGTAACGTCGTCGTCGGAAGGGCCTTTTCAGGGAGTCGCGCACAATGTCGAACTCGGTTCCCATCGGGATTGCGGTCGAGGACCTCCGGCCGACCCAGATGACCGTCGGCCTGCGCGAGGTCGACGCCAAGCGCCGTCAGTGGCGCGACGGCGACCGGGAGGAGCGGTCCAAGCTCCTGCGCCGGCACGTCCTGCCCGCCGTCATCGGACCGAAGCACCGGCCGTACATCGTCGACCATCATCATTTCGCGCGCGCGCTGCTCGAGGAGAAGGCAGGCTGCGTCGCCGTGTTCGTCCTCGCCGACCTGTCGGACCTGCCCAAGCCCGAGTTCTGGACGTACCTCGACAACAGCGGCTGGTGCCATGCCTATGACGCGCGGGGCGAGCGGAAGTCGCTCGGCGATATCCCCAAGCGCCTGAGCGACCTCGCCGACGATCCCTACCGCAGCCTGGCCGGGGCGCTGATCCGCGATGGCGGGTGCGCCAAGAGCAGCCATCCGTTCGCCGAATTCCTGTGGGCGGACTTCCTCCGGCACCGGATCGACGCTGCGCTCGTCGCCGACGACTTCGACAAGGCGGTCCAGAAGGCGATGGCGCTGGCGAAGAGTGCGCAGGCGAAGAGCCTGCCCGGCTGGGCGGGGGCGAATCCCGGGGGGCTCTGAAGCACGGGTTCCGCTCGGCATCGCCGTGACGCTTTGGCGGCGCGCGGATCGCACTTCGGAATTGACCCGTGGCGCAAGCGGCCAGATTGTTGGCGGGCGACGACGTTGCGACCGTGGCGATCATGGGCGAAGACGCTCGCCCAGCGCCGCGATCGCGGCGTCTGCGATGGAACGGTGTCGAAGGGGAAGCCGACGTGGCCAGTGTTCTCGAACGGCAGCGAGTCGATGACAAGGCGGAGGTCGAGACGTTCGACGTCCTCATCGTCGGCGCCGGCATCTCCGGGATCGGCAGCGCCTGCCATCTGAAGATGCAGCTGCCGGGCCGGACCTTCGCCATCCTCGAGGCCAAGGACGACATCGGCGGGACGTGGCACACGCATCGCTACCCCGGCGTCCGGTCGGATTCGGACCTCTACACCTTCGGCTACCGCTTCAAGCCGTGGATCGGACCGCCGATCGCGGCGGCGGAGGAGATCCGCAAGTACCTGCGCGCCGTCGTTGCCGAGAACGACCTCGACGAGGCGATCCGCTTCGGCACGCGGATCACCCGCTGCTCGTGGTCGAGCGCGGACAAGCTGTGGACCGTCGAGACCCGCCGGACCGACGGCAGCCCGGGCACGACGTACCAGGCGAACTTCCTGTGGATGTGCCAGGGCTATTACGACCACGAAAACCCCTACCTGCCCGACTGGCCGGGCAAGGACGACTTCAAGGGGCGGCTGGTCCACGCCATGAAGTGGGACGAGGCGATCGACTATGAAGGCAAGCACGTCGTCGTCATCGGCTCGGGCGCGACGGCAGCGACGGTCGTGCCGGCGATGGCCGACCGGGCGGCGCACGTCACGATGCTGCAGCGGTCGCCGACCTATTTCTTCTGCTATCCCAACCGCAGCGAGCTCGCCGACAAGCTCCGCGAGATCGGCGTCGACGAGGAGACGGTGCATCGCTGCGCCCGGCTCGACTATATCCACCTGCAGAAGATGCTGGACCGCCGGGCCCGCGAGGAGCCGGAGATCGTCTTCGAGGAGCTGAAGGAGCTCATCCGGCAGTATGCCGGCCCCGATTTCGAGTTCGAGCCGCACTACACGCCGCGGTACCGCCTGTGGCAGCAGCGGCTGGCCTTCATCCCCGACGGCGACATGTTCACGGCGCATGCGCGAGGGCAAGGTATCGACGGTCACCGATACCATCGACCACTTCACGCCGACGGGCATCCACCTAACCTCGGGTGCCGATCTCGAGGCCGACATCGTCGTCGCCGCCACCGGCTTCAACCTGCTCGTCATGGGCGGGATCGCCTTCGAGGTCGACGGCAAGCCGGTCGACTGGTCGCAGACGCCGACCTATCGCGGCATGATGTTCCCCGGCGTGCCGAACATGGCGTGGGTCTTCGGCTATTTCCGCGCGTCGTGGACGCTGCGCGTCGACCTCGTCGGCGACTTCGTCTGCAAGCTGCTGCACCACATGGACGAGCAGCAGGCGAAGCAGGTCGAGATCGTCGTCCCCGAGCAGCTGCAGGGCGAGACGCTGATGCCGTGGATCGAGGAGGACAACTTCAACCCCGGCTACCTCATGCGCGGCCTCGGCGACATGCCCAAGCGCCTCGGCGAGCGGCCCGAATGGCGCCACACGCAGGACTATGTCCGCGAGACGCTCGACATCCCGGCGATCGACCTCGCCGGCGAGGAATTCGCCTACCGCTAGCACCCGTCCCGGCTGAAGTGACGGCGGCGGTATTCGAGGACGTTCATCCCCGACCACCGCTTGAACGCCCGCGAGAAGCTCGACGGCTCGGCGAAGCCGATGGCCGACGCGATCCGCTCGATCGTCATGCGGCGGTCCATCAGCAGTTCGCGCGACCGCGCGTAGCGGGCCTCGTCGACGATCGCGGAAAAGCGCGTGCCCTCCTCGGCGAGCCGCCGGTGGAGCGTCCGCTCGGACAGCGCGAACTGCCGCGCCGCCTCGCCCGCGCTGAGGAACGCGCCGTCGCTGCGCCGGAGCCGCGCCGCCAGCCGCACCTTGATCGCGCTGCCGGCGTTCGCCCCGCCGAGCAGCGCCTGGCATCGTGAATTGTAGAGCGCCACCAGGTCCTCGTCGGCGAGCGGCAGCGCCCGGTCGGCCGCGCCCGGCAGGAACTGCCACTGCGTCCGCTCGGCGTCGAACTCGACCGGGCACGGAAAATAGCTGCGCAGCGTCGCCCAGTTGGCGGGCGCGGGCGCAGCGACGGTCACGCGCTCGAGCGGCAGCTCGCCGCCCATCAGGTCGGCGATCAGGGTGCGGATCGCCCCGAGGTCGCGGTGCTGGGTGAAGTTGCGGACGTGGAGCAGCGGCGAGGTCCAGCTGCCGATCAGGGCGCACGACCCGTTCCCCGCCACGGCGAAGCGGTAGTTGATCAGCGAATAGGTCAGCGACTGGTAGCGGCAGGCGATGTCGAGCGCGTCGCCCAGGGTCCGCGCGGTCATCATGGCGAGGCCGAGCGCACCGTATTTGATCGACCGATAGCGCAGGCCGATGTCGAACCAGACGACCGGCGCGGCGGCAGTACATTCGGCGAAACCCTGCTGCAGCAGCATTTCTTCCTGCGCGAGAAGTTCACTCAATTCCTCGTCAAGACAAACCGGACGGATCCGGCTGCTGCGGCAGAATGAATCCCAGTTGACCCTGAAATCATTGACCAGCGCGTTCCGCATGATGCGGGCGCTGAGATCGGGCAGAGCCGCGTAGAGTGCATTGGAGTCCATGACGCCGTGCCTCCCCAAGCCGGCTTATCCGCCGGCAATTTAGGTCGAGCGTAGCGAGCCGTGGCCGCAGGCGTCAACAAGTTGGCGCGCGGCGTCATGGCGCGTTCGACCGCGACCCGGCAGCTTTCGACCAAGATCTTAAGAAACTTGGGGGTATCGTGATTTCGGATGCACTTGTCGCTGTGTGCCGTGCGGTGCCGTCACTCAGGCCGGTCATTTCCGACCCGGTAAGCATGCCGCCGTCCGCGGAGCGCGGATGATGGCGGAGCCGTTCGTCCTGCCCGAAACCGCCGCCGTGCTCGCCGGCCTCGCGGCGCTGGAGGGCCCGCACCTCGCCGACATGTCCGCCGCCGACATGCGCGCGACCTATCTGCAGCTCGGCGCGCTTTTCGACGCCGTCCCCGAGGCCGGCGTCCGGACGGCCGACCTCGCCGGCGGCGGCTGCCCCTTGCGCGCCTATTTCCCCGCGGCCGCCACCGCCGGGCCGGTCATCCTCTACATGCACGGCGGCGGCTGGGTCATCGGCGATCTCGACACGCACCATTCGCTGTGCACGCTGATCGCCAGCGCGACGGGTCTGCGCGTCGTGGCGGTCGACTACCGGCTCGCGCCCGAGCATCCCTATCCGGCCGCCCACGACGACTGCGTCGCCGCGGCTCGCTTCGTCGCCGGCAGTCCGCCGGAGCTCGAGGCTCCGGTGACCGGCGTCGCGGTGGCGGGCGACAGCGCCGGCGGCAACCTCGCGCTGCACGTCGCCCGGGTGCTCGGGGCGGAAGCCGTGCCGGCGCAGCTGCTGCTCTACCCGGTCGGCGACAGCACCGGGCCGGCAGCCGGATCGTACCGCGACTTCGCCGAGGGGTATCTCCTCGACCGCAAGCTGATGGACCGCTTCATCGGCGACTATCTGCCGGGGTCCGGCGACGCGGGGGGGATTGCCGCCTCGCCCGTGCTCCACCCGCTGCCCGCCGACCTGCCGCCCGCGGTGATCCTGACGGCGGGGCTCGACCCGCTGCGCGATCAGGGCCGGGCCATCGCCGCCGCGCTCGCGCAGGCCGGCACCGAAATGCACTTCTTCGAGGCCAGGGGGCTGATCCACGGGCTGGTGACGATGCGGGCGGCGCTGCCCAGCGGCGATCGCCTGCTCCGGGCCGTGCTCGCCACCTTCGCCGCTGCCATCGACCGCGGGGCGCCCCGATGAGCTGAGACGACGGGCCGTCCCGCCAACGAGAACGACAACAAGAGGAGAGGGGAATGAGGATCGTCCTGCGTGCCGTTCTGGTTGCGTCAACCGCCCTGGGTGCGGCGACCATGGCCGTCGCCGCCGACGCCCCCGCTTCGCGTCCCGACGAGCCGGTGGTCGTCCCCGACGGCGAGATCACCGTCACCGCGAACAAGCGCAACGAGAGCCTGAGCAAGGTCGGCGCGAGCATCGCCGCGTTCGACAACGCCTCGCTGGTCCAGCGCAACATCGTGCGGATCGACGAGCTCGCCCGGTCGGTGCCGAACCTCGCGCTTGCCCCCTCGACGCACGGCACCCCGGTGTTCACGCTGCGCGGCATCGGCTTCAACGCCGACTCGCTCGGCGTCTATCCCGCCGTCAGCCTGTCGCTCGACCAGGCGCCGATGCCGTTCCCGGTGCTCGCCGGCCACTCGCTCTACGATCTCGAGCGCGTCGAGGTGCTCAAGGGCCCGCAGGGCACGCTGTTCGGGCAGAACTCGACCGGCGGCGCGATCAACTTCGTCGCCAACAAGCCGACCAAGGACATGCAGGCCGGCTTCAGCCTCGACTACGGCCGGTTCAACGAAGTGCACGGCACCGCGTATCTCAGCGGCCCGATCAGCAACACCGTCGGCATGCGCCTGGCGATCGACGCGGCCCACCGCGACGACTGGCAGTACAACTTCACGCGGCCGGATTCGAACGGCGAGCAGAACTATATCGCGGCGCGGCTGATCACCGACTGGCAGGCGTCGGACCGCCTCAAGTTCGAGCTCGACGTCAACGGCTCGGTCGACCGGTCGGACCCGCAGGCGCTGCAGATCATCGCCTCGCTGCCGTCGAACCCTGCCGCGCCGACGCCGCAGGAGCTGAGCGCGCCGCTGACGCCGCGCAACCTGCGCGCGGCGAACTGGTCGAACACCGGGCGCGGCGCGACCGCCAACCAATCGGCAACCGATTCACCGCGGCCGCGCGGCAACCGGCGGCTGTTCCAGACCTTCCTCAGGGCGGACCTCGACGTCACCGATCAGATCTCGCTGACTTCGATCACGACTTACAACCGGCTCAAGCAGAAGATGTCGTTCGACCTCGACGGCTCGCAGTACGAACTGGTCGACAATCCGCACGACGACGGCACCATTTCCGACTTCAACCAGGAGCTGCGGCTGTCGAACGCGTCCGCGACCGGGGCCGGGTTCCGCTGGACGCTCGGCGCGAATTACAACCACAGCGAGATCGACGAGACGCAGATCATCACCTACGGCGACAACTCGCTGAGCAACGCCGGCACCAACTTCATCCACAATTCGACGGTCGACAACAGCGGCCGGATCAACACCTATGCCGTGTTCGCCAACGGCGAGTACGACGTCGGCGATCGGATCACGCTGAAGGCCGGGGTGCGCTATACCAACTCGCGCAACCGCAATTCGATGTGCAACTCCGACACGACGGGCGACCAGAACCTGTCGACGCTGTTCACGATCCTCGGGCAGCTGATCGGCGGCAAGACGATCCCGCTCGCGCCGCACCAGTGCTATTCGCTCGACGCGCAGAACCTGCCGGGGAACCCGTTCCTTTATACGCTGGCCGAGGACAACGTGTCGTGGCGGGCGGGCGTCGACTACAAGGCGTCGTCGACGACCCTGCTCTATGCCAACGTCTCGCGCGGCTACAAGGCGGGTGCCTTCCCGGTCATCACCGGCGCGACGCAGTCGGTGTTCCTGCCGGCGAAGCAGGAGTCGGTCACCTCGTACGAGGCGGGCATCAAGACGCGCTTCGCCGACAATGCGGTGACGCTGAGCAGCGCGATCTTCTACCAGGACTATCGCAACAAGCAGATCCAGGGGACGGTCAACACGGCGCTGTTCGGCCTGCTGCAGCGGCTCGACAACGTGCCGAAGTCGCACATCTTCGGCATCGAGGGCGACGTCGCCATCCGGCCGATGCGCGGCCTGACGCTGTCGGGCTCGGCGAGCTACCTCGAGACCAAGGTCGACGAGTATTCGGGCATCACCGTATTCGGCGCGCAAAAGGACTTCGCCGGCAGCCGCCTGCCGTTCGCGCCGACGATCTCGCTCGTCGGCGACGTCGACTACCGGATGCCGACGGCGTCGGGCGGCGAGATGTTCGTCGGCGCCGACGTCAACTACCGCAGCTATGTCGACGCCTATATCGGCGGCAGCCAGCTCATGATCCCCGACAACGGGGTCAACCGCTGGCTCAACCGGGTGCCCTTCCGGATCGACGGCTATGCGCTGGTCGACGCGCGGATCGGCTACACCTTCCCGGGCGAGCGGCTGACGCTGTCGGCCTATGGCAAGAACATCTTCAACACGTTCAACGTCCAGAACGTGATCTCGTACAACAACATCATCACCCAGGCGACCGGCCAGCCGGTGACCTATGGCGTCTCCCTCCGGGTCCGCTGGCAATAGGCGCGCGGTGCCGCGGAGAGGTGCCCTCTGGAGCGCACCTCCCTGCGGCCCCGTCGCCCGACGTGGCAGGTAGCGTATGAGTTTCGCCGACCCCGACCGCCCGGACACGATCGCGCAGGCCCGCGCCCAGTCGCTGCCGGCGATGCTCCGCCGCGCCGCGCTCCGGCACGGCGACCGCACCGCGATCGTCTGCGGCGACGTCGCGTGGAGCTATGCCGCGCTTGCCCGCGAGGTCGAGCGGCTCGCCGCCGGTCTCCGCGCGCTGGGTCTGGTACCCGGCGACCGGGTCGCCATCCTCGCGCGCAACAGCCACGCCTTCGTCGCGCTGCGCTTCGCCATCGCCCGCGCCGACGCGGTGCTGGTGCCGATCAACTTCATGCTGACCGCCGACGACGTCCGCTACATCCTCGACCATTCGGGGGCGCGGATCGTGTTCGCCGATGCGACGACGATCGACACGGCGCTGAGCGCCGGCGGTGCCCGGGTCGAGCAGGTGATCGGCCTGCCGGGCGAGGACGTGCCGCCGCCGCCGGGCGTCCCGCCGTGGACCCAGCTGCGGCTCAACGAGCCGCTGCCGCCCGCGACGCGCGGCGGCGGCGACCTGCTCCAGATCGTCTACACCAGCGGGACGGAAGCCCGGCCCAAGGGGGCGATGCTGTCGCACGACAGCGTGCTGTGGGAATATCAGAGCTGCATCATCGACTGCGAGTGGACGGCCGATACCGTCGCGCTGCACGCGATGCCGCTGTTCCACTGCGCGCAGCTCGACTGCATGATCGGCCCGGCGCTGCACGTCGGCGCGCTGAACGTCGTCACCGGCTCGCCCGCGCCCGACAACCTGCTGCGGTTGCTGGCCCGGCACCGGATCACCTCGTTCTTCGCGCCGCCGACGGTGTGGATCGCGCTGCTGCGCTCGCCCGGGTTCGCGGCCAGCGACCTGACGGCGCTGGTCAAGGGCTATTACGGCGCGTCGATCATGCCGGTCGAGGTGCTCCGCGAACTGCGCGAGCGGCTGCCCCGGCTGCGGCTGTGGAACCTCTACGGCCAGACCGAGATCGCTCCGGTGGCGACGATCCTGTTCCCCGAGGAGCACGCCGCGCGCCTCGGCTCGGCGGGCCGTCCGGCGCTGCATGTCGAGACGCAGGTCGTCGACGAGGCGATGAACCCCGTCGCGCCGGGCGAGGTCGGCGAGATCGTCCACCGCTCGCCGCAGCTGCTCAGCGGCTACTGGCACGACCCCGGGCGCACGGCGGAGGCCTTCGCCGGCGGCTGGTTCCACAGCGGCGACCTCGGCGTCGTCGATGCCGACGGCTACCTGACCGTCGTCGACCGCAAGAAGGACATGATCAAGACCGGCGGCGAGAACGTCGCCTCGCGCGAGGTGGAGGAGGCGCTCTACCGCCATCCGGCGATCAGCGAGGTGGCGGTCATCGGCCTGCCCGACCCGAAGTGGATCGAGGCGGTCACCGCCGTGATCGTGCTGCGCGACGGACACACGATCGACGCCGCCGCCGTGCTCGACCACTGCGGCGAACACCTCGCTGGCTTTAAGACGCCGAAGCGGGTCGTCTTCGTCGACACCCTGCCGCGCAACGCCAGTGGCAAGATCCTGAAGCGCGAACTGCGCCTGTCGCTGCTGGAGGCTTCGTCGTGACGGCACGTGACCGATTGGCACCTTGCGAGCACGCCGACGCGTCCGTAACGTCCCGCCTAAGCGCTCGGCGGCCGGCAGGCCTCGCCACAGAATTCAAGGCGCAGCCGATACCTTCATGGGGAGGATAGCAATGACCTCGCGTTACCGTCCGGCAATCGCAGCCTGGGCACTCGCCGCGTGCCTCGCGATCGGCGGGTCGCCGACCTACGCCGCGCCGGCCGAGCCCGCCGGCGTCGCCGACGCCGAGGTCAAGCTGCCGCCGCCGCCGACGGCATGGTACGCCGCGAAGCCGGTCGGCACGTCGGCCGGGCCGGTCACCGCCGCGCAGCTGGCCAAGGGCCCCGACCGCAGCAGCTGGCTGACCTACGGCGGCGACTATCGCAACTTCCGCCACAGCCCGGTCGCGGGCATCACGCCGGCGACGGTCAAGCGGCTCCACGTCGCCTGGGCCGCGCCGACGGGCACGACCGGCCAGTTCGAAACCTCGCCGGTCGTCTACGGCGGGGTCATGTACATCACGAGCTCGTACAACCGGCTGATCGCGCTCGACGCCCGGACCGGCCAGTTCCTCTGGCGCTACGACGTCCAGCTGCCGGGCGACCTCCGGCTGTGCTGCGGCCCGGCCAATCGCGGGGTGGCGATCGGCGGCGACCTCGTCTTCATGGCGACGCTCGACGGCCACCTGATCGCCTTCGACCGGACCACGGGCAAGGTCGCGTGGAACGTCGTCGTCGCCAACTACAAGGACGGCTATTCGATCACCGCGGCGCCGCTGGTCGTCGGCGACCTCGTCTATACGGGCGTCGCGGGCGGCGAGTTCGGCGCGCCCGGCTTCATCGACGCCTACGACCTCAAGACCGGCAAGCGCGCGTGGCGGATCAACACCGTGCCCAGCGCCGGGCAGCCCGGCGTCGAGACCTGGGCGGGCGAATCGTGGAAATCGGGCGGCGCGCCGAGCTGGACGACCGGGGCCTACGACCAGGAGACGAAGACGCTGTTCTGGACGGTCGGCAACCCGTCGCCCGACTGGAACGGCGACAAGCGCGCGGGCGACAACCTCTATTCGAACTCGCTGCTCGCGCTCGATCCGCTGACGGGCAAGATGAAGTGGTACTTCCAGTTCACGCCGCACGACGTCTGGGACTATGACGGCAACACGCAGATCTTCCTCGTCGACACGGTCGTCGACGGCAAGCCGGTCAAGGCGATCGCCCAGGCCAACCGCAACGGCTATTTCTACCTGCTCGACCGCACGAGCGGCCGCTTCCTCCGCGCCACCCAGTATGTCGAGCAGCTGACCTGGGCCAAGGGCGTCGATGCCAAGGGCCGGCCGATGGTCGACCCCGCCGCCATGCCGCAGGAGAACCCCTCGGCCCGCGTCTGCCCCTCGAACCTCGGCGGCATGAACGGCGCCTGGACCGGGGCCTACGATCCCGCCACGAGCCTGGTCTACGCGCCCTCGATCGAGGCGTGCCAGCAGTACGCCAAGGGCCTCGCGGTCTACGTCAAGGGCATCCCGTTCATGGGCGGCATGCCGAACACGGTCGATGCCAACGCCGGCAAGGCGTACGGCCTGCTGAGCGCGATCGACGTCCGCACCGGCGCGGTCAAGTGGCGCTACCGCGATACGCGGCCGATGATGGCGGGCGTCGCCGCGACGGCGGGCGGCGTGCTGTTCACCTCGAACCAGCAGGGCGAGGCGCTCGCCTTCGACCAGGCGACGGGCAAGAAGCTGTGGTCGTTCCGCATGGGCGGCGGCGGGCGCGGCCAGCCGGTCGTCTACGAGGTCGACGGCAAGCCCTATGTCGCGGTTCCCTCGGGCGGCTTCACCGGCCTCGACGGCTTCGCCGGTGCCGGCTCGAACCTGCCCGAAGGCGGGCAGCTGTTCGTCTTCGCGCTGGATTGAACGCAGTGAACCGCGTGCGTTTTGGTGAGGTGAACGATGAAGCATAGCCGCTGGCGCCCGCTGGGGATCGCCGTCGTGGCGGCGGCGACGCTCGCCGGGCTGATCGGTGCTGTCGGCCATACGCAGCCGGCGCCGGCCGACCGCGCCGCCCCGGCCGCGGCCCTGACGATCCCGGCGGAGCTGCGGTCGCCGGCCGATGTCGCGCGCGGCAAGGCGCTGTTCACCGGGACGTGCGGCGCCTACTGCCACCGGCCGAGCAGCGGCGGGTCGAGCGAGGCGGTGTCGGACGCGCCGTCGCTGTTCGACTGCGACTGGATCCACGGCGGCTCGGACGCGCAGGTTTTCCACACGATCAAGAAGGGGGTCGACGGCACGCGCATGGTCGCCTTCGACGGCGCGATCCCCGACGACGACATCTGGCGCATCATCGCTTATCTGCGCGCCGCCTCGCAGTGCAAGACGCCCCATCCCTGACGTCGGCCGGGGGGCAACGGGCCGGTAACGGATAGGGGTTGGCGGCGTCGCGCCGATCAGGCGAAGCCTGCGATCATCGATGTCCAGCTCGGTGACGGGCACCTGCGACACGCGGAGGATGCAGGCGCTAGAGCCATCAGCGCGTGGTGCCCGGGGGCGGATTTGAACCACCGACACGGGGATTTTCAATCCCCTGCTCTACCCCTGAGCTACCCGGGCGCGCCGAAGCGAGCGGCGGATTTAGTCGGGCGTGCCGCCGTTGTCCAGCGCATCGTCGGCGACCGGCTCGCCGGGCAAGACGTGGCGCTCGCCAAGCCAGTCGAGCAGGTCGCGGTCCTTGCACCCGGCCGAGCAGAACGGGCGGAAGGCGGCAGCCTGCGGGCGGCGGCAGCGGACACAGCGGGGTTCAGCGGGGCGCGACATGGCCGCCAGAGATGGGCAGCCCCGCGTCCGCGCGCAACTCGACCGGGCCACCGCGACGGCGCGCGAGGGCGGCGGTCAGGTCCGGCCGCGCCGTAAGCCACGCCGTCACGCGCGGTGCCGCGACCAGCGTCGCCCCGCCGATCCCGTCGCGCTCGGCGCGGCGCAGCAGGGCGAGGGCCGCGGTCGCGACGGGATCGCCGCGGACGGCCTCGAGGAACGACGGGCGGACGCGGGGACGGACGATCTGGACGAAGCCGAAGCCGTTGACCGCGGTGCGCTCGAACGGCGCGGGCAGCTGCGCGTCGAGCAGCGCCCCGAGGCGGCTCCGCGCCGCCTTGTCGGCAACGGTCGGAAAGTCGATGCCGATCGAGCCGGTCAGGTCGAAGCGCCGGATCGCCGCCGCCGCCGCCCCCGCCGCAGCGGTCGCCAGCGGCACCGGCGCGAGGCTGCCGTCGACGTCGATCACCGTCATCGCCGGCGTCGGGCTGATCGTCAGCAGGCCACCGGGGAAGGCGACGTGGCCGGTCGCCGCCGCTTCGACCAGCTCGCCCCAGCCGAGCGCGTCGAGGTCGCCGACCACGGGTTCCATCCCCCGCGCGCGCAGCCGCTCGACGAGCGTCGGTCCCCGGCGTTCCTGCGCCGCTGGCGGCGACGACCTTGGCGAGCCGCGGCCGCCCGGCTTCGCTCAGCGCCTCGCGCACGACCTCGACCCGCACCGGCGCGCCTTCGGTCAGGTGCGGCGGCAGCGGCGTCAGCAGCCCTTCGACACCGCCCGCCGCGACGATGCCGCGGACGCCGGGTACGAGGATCGTCCGCAGCCTGACCGCGAGCACGTCGCCCGCGCGCCAGCCGCCGTCGTCGCGTTCGACGTGCGCCTCGACCACCGCCCCGTCCGCGACGACCAGCGCGCGCGTCTCGCCGATCCCCGCCTCGAGGTACGCCTCAGGCATCAAGGCCCGCGCGCCGGAGCAGGCGCCGCGTCTCGAACAGCGGCAGGCCGACGACGCCCGTCCACGAGCCGCTGAAGGCGCGGATCAGCGCCGCCGCGCTGCCCTGGACGGCATAGCCGCCCGCCTTGCCGCGCCATTCGCCGCCGGCGACGTAGCGCTCGACCTCGAACGGCTCGAGCCGCTTGAAGGTGACGGTCGCCTCGCTCGCGCGGTGTGTAGCCGGCCGCCGGCATCGACCACGGCGACCGCGGTGACGACGCGGTGGCGGCGGCCCGAGAGCACAGCAAGGCACGCCCGCGCCGCGGCCTCGGTCTCGGCCTTGGGCAGGATGCGGCGCCCGGCGCTGACCACCGTGTCGGCGGCGAGCACGACCGCGCCCGGGTGGCGCGCGGCGACGAGCGTCGCCTTGGCGGCGGCCAGCCGCGCGGCGTGGTCGGCGGCGCGCTCGCCCGGCAGCGGCGTCTCGTCGAGGTCGGCGGCGTCGACGCCGTCCGGGACAACGCCCATCTGCGCCAGCAGGGCGAGCCGGCGCGGGCTCGCCGAGGCGAGGATCAGCCGAGCCATTCGACCCGCGCGCCGTGGGGATGGGCGCGGGCGAGCAGGCGGTCGTCGCCGGGCCACAGGCGCAGGCGGAGCGAAGCCGTCGCAGCGTCGGTGCCGTCGAACTCGTACCGCAGCCACGCCAGCGGCGCGCTCGCCGTCGCCGTCGCCCCGACGCCGGCGAGATGGGCGGCGATCCGCTCGCGGGCGGCGGCGGGGAAATACTGGAAGGCGATCGAGTGCAGGACGACCGTCACGACGCCTTCCTGCACCGCGACCTCCGCCTCGACGAAGTCGGCCGCGTCGCCCGGCACCAGCGGCGCGGGGTCGGCGACGAAGGCATCGATCGCCGCCGCCAGCCGCGCCGCGCGCGCGGGCTGGTCGGGCCAGACGTAAGCGAGCAGCCGGTCACGGTCGCGCGCGACGTCCAGGGGCGCGATGTCGACGCCGATACGGCTGGCGATCCGCACGTCGGCCGCGGGCGGCGGCGGGCCGGTCCAGTCGGGGGCGAGCGTCACCGGCGCGTCGGCCGGCCCGAAGCGGTCGCCGCCGAGGTCGTAGGCATAGGCGTCGAGCCGCAGGTTGAGCCCGCCGCTCGCGCCGAGCTCGACGGTGCGCAGCGGCAGCGGGAAGGCGGCCGCGACCGCGCGCAGCCCCGCCATCAGGACGCCCGAGCGGCCGACCTCGTTGGTCTGCGGCGCCGAGTTCGAGCCACGGGAGCAGCCGCGCGTCGGCCAGCGCCGCCGCCAGCCGGCCGGCGAGGTCGGCGCACGGCGGCTGCGGCGGATAGCACGCCGCCAGCGCCGGCAGCTCGCCCCCGCGCACCAGCGCGTGCAGCCCGCCGAGGAGGCGGAGGACCAACGCATCGCGGACCGGGTCGCCGGGCCAGTCGAGCACCCGCCGCCCGACCGCCGTCGACCGGTCGAGCCGCTGCCCGAGCGCCGTGCACAGCGCCTCGGTGAACGGCGTCCCCAGCCGCCGCGCCCAGTCGGCCTGCACGGCGAAGGCGGCGCGGACATCGGCTTCGCTCATCGTTCCTCGCTCCTCCCGGTCATGCCGGCCCTGTGACAGCACCACGCTTGCCGCGCAACGACGCCGCCGGTACGGCAGCGCCGGTGAACGCGCCGCTGATCATCGCTTTGCCCAAGGGCCGCATCCTGACCGAGGCGCTGCCGGTCCTCGCCCGCGCCGGCATCGTGCCCGAAGCCGCGTTCAGCGACGAGAG
Organism: uncultured Alphaproteobacteria bacterium; assembly: GCA_963846485.1. GTDB lineage: Bacteria > Pseudomonadota > Alphaproteobacteria > Sphingomonadales > Sphingomonadaceae > Polymorphobacter_B. The sequence continues at coordinate 668,976 of CAWJWB010000008.1, forward strand.
CAGCCGCGCGCTCAAGTTCGCGACCAACCTCGCGAACGTCGAGCTGATCCGCGTCCGCGCCTTCGACGTCGCCACCTTCGTCGCCTTCGGCGGGGCGCAGCTGGGGATCGCCGGCAACGACGTGCTGATGGAGCACGACTTCAGCGAGATCTACGCGCCGGTCGATCTCGGCATCGGCCGCTGCCGCATCGCCGTCGCCGAGCCCGCGGCGCAGGCGGCGAGCGACGATCCCCGCACGTGGAGCCACGTCCGCGTGGCGACGAAGTATCCGCACGTGACGCAGGCACATTTCGCCGCGCGCGGGGTCCAGGCCGAGTGCGTCAAGCTGAACGGCGCGATGGAGCTCGCACCCATGCTCGGGCTGTGCGACCGCATCGTCGACCTCGTCTCGACCGGCCGGACGCTCGCCGAGAACGGGCTGGTCGAGGTCGAGACGATCGCCCACGTCAGCTCGCGGCTGATCGTCAACCGCGCCGCCTTCAAGACGCGGGCGACCCAGGTCGTGCCGTGGGTCGAGCGGTTCCGCGCCGCCGCCGGGGAGCCGCATGCCGCAGCGGCTTGACGCGCGCGCCCCGGGCTTCGCCGCCGCCTTCCGCACGCTGGTCGACGCGCGGCGCGAGAGCGACGGCGGCGTGGCGGAAACCGTCGCCGCGATCGTCGCCGACGTCCGGGCGCGCGGCGACGCGGCGCTCGCCGAGCTGACGCTGCGCCTCGACCGGGTCGACCTCGCGGCGGTGGGGATGGAGATCGGCCGCGCCGAGATCGCCGCCGCCCGCGCCGCGATCGCCGCGCCCGTCCTCGCGGCGCTCGAGCTCGCCGCCGACCGCATCCGCGCCTTCCACGAATGCCAGCGCCCCGCCGGGCACGACGCGACCGACGCCAGCGGCATCCGCAGCGGCTGGCGCTGGAGCCCCGTCGCCGCGGCCGGCCTCTACGTGCCCGGCGGGCGCGCGGCCTATCCGTCGTCGGTGCTGATGAACGCGATCCCCGCCAAGGTCGCAGGCGTCGAGCGGCTGGTCATGGTCACGCCGACGCCCGGCGGCGCGGTCAACCCGCTGGTCCTCGCGGCGGCCGAGCTGGCCGGCGTCGACACCGTCTACCGCATCGGCGGCGCGCAGGCGGTGGCGGCGCTCGCCTACGGCACGGCGACCATCGCGCCGGTGGACGTCGTCACCGGCCCCGGCAACGCCTGGGTCGCCGAGGCCAAGCGCCAGCTGTTCGGCGTCGTCGGCATCGACATGGTCGCGGGCCCGTCGGAGGTCGTCATCGTCAGCGACGCCGCGTCGGACCCGGAGTGGGTCGCCGCCGACCTCCTCGCCCAGGCCGAGCACGATCCCACGGCGCAGTCGATCCTGATCACCGACTCGGCCGCCTTCGCCGACGCGGTCGACGCCGCGGTCCTCCGCCAGCTGGCGGACCTCGCGACCGAGCCGACGGCGCGGGCGAGCTGGGAGGCGCACGGCACGACGATCCTCGTCCCCGATCTCGCCGCCGCGGCACCGCTGATCGACGCGCTCGCGCCCGAGCACCTGCAGCTGATGCTCGCCGACCCGGCGCCGCTGTTCGCGCGCGTCCGCCACGCCGGCTCGATCTTCCTCGGCCGCCACACGCCCGAGGCGGCGGGGGACTATGCCGCCGGGCCGAACCACGTCCTGCCGACCGGGCGCCGCGCGCGCTTCTCGAGCGGGCTCGGCGTCACCGATTTCATGAAGCGCACGACCTTCCTCGACTGCGGCGCCGGCGGGCTGGCGGCGATCGGCCCGGCGGCGGCGGCGCTGGCGACGGCGGAGGGGCTGCCGGCCCACGCGCGGTCGGTGACGATGCGGCTCGGCTAGAGGAAGCTGTACGGGTCGACGTCGACCGTCACCCGGACGCTGGCGTGGACCGGCACCGCCTCGAGCCAGGCGGCGATGATCCCCTGCAGGTCGACCGAGCGCCGGGCATGGACGAGCAGGCGCACCCGGTGGCGGCCGCGCAGCATCGCCAGCGGCGCGGGCGCGGGGCCGAGCACCGCCAGCCCGTCCGCCGACGGCGCGGCGCGGCCGAGGTCGCGCGCCGCCGCCGTCACCGCCGCCTCGTTCTCCCCCGAGACGACGATCCCCGCCAGCCGGCCGAACGGCGGCAGGCCGAGCTCGGCGCGCGCCTCGGTCTCGGCGGCGTAGAACCCTTCCGCATCATACTCGACCAGCGCGCGCATGATCCGCGCCTCGGGGGCATGCGTCTGGAGCAGCACGCGCCCCGGCTTCGCGCCCCGCCCGGCGCGGCCGGCGACCTGGGCGATCTGCTGGAAGGTCCGCTCGGCCGCGCGCAGGTCGCCACCGGCCAGCCCGAGGTCGGCATCGACCACGCCGACCAGCGTCAGGTCGGGAAAGTGATAGCCCTTGGTCACCAGCTGCGTGCCGATCAGCAGGTCGACCTCGCGCGCCTCGACACTGGCGACGAGCGCCGCGGCGCGCGCCGGCGAGAAGATCGTGTCCGACGTCGCCAGCGCCACCCGCAGGTCGGGCAGCACGCGCGCGACCTCCTCGGCCAGCCGCTCGACGCCCGGGCCGCAGGGCACCAGGCTGGCCTCCGCGTCGCACGCCGGGCAGCGCGGCGGCACCGGGCGCTGGAAGCCGCAGTGGTGGCACTGCAGCCGCGCGGTCAGCCGGTGCTCGACGAGCCAGGCGGTACACTGCGGGCACTCGATCCGCTCGCCGCACGCCCGGCACAGCGTCAGCGGGGCATAGCCGCGGCGGTTGAGGAACAGGAGCGACTGCTCGCCGGCGACGTGCGTCTCGCGGAGCGCGGCGACGAGCGGCGGGCTGAGCCAGTGCCCACGCGGCGGCGGAAAGCGGCGCAGGTCGATCGTCGCGATCCGCGGGAGACTGGCACCCCCGAACCGCGCCGGCAGCTTCAGCTCGGTGTAGCGCCCGCGCTCGACCTGGACGCGCATCTCGATCGACGGCGTCGCGGTGGCCAGCACGACCGTCGCGTCCTCGAGCTTGGCACGCATCACGGCGACGTCGCGGGCGTGGTACTGGACGCCGTCGTCCTGCTTGAAGCTCGCCTCGTGCGCCTCGTCGACGACGATCAAGCGAAGGTCGGCGAACGGCAGGAACAGGGCCGAGCGCGCGCCGACGACGACCCGCGCGCTGCCGTCCGCCACCGCCCGCCACGCCCGCCGCCGCTCGCTGCCGCGCAGGTCGGAGTGCCAGGCGACCGGCGGGCAGCCGAACCGCTGCGCGAAGCGGGCGAGCCACGGTGCCGTCAGCGCGATCTCGGGCAGCAGGACGAGCACCTGCCCGCCCTCGCCGAGCGCCGCGGCGATGCCTTCGAAATAGACCTCGGTCTTGCCCGATCCCGTCACGCCGTCGAGGACGAAGGGCGCGAAGCCCCGCCCCACAACGGCGCGGGCGATGTCCTCCGCAGCGACCGCCTGCTCGTAGCTCAGGACCGGCGGCGCGAAGTCCGCGCGCGGCAGCGGCGGCGGCGCGTCGGGGCTGACCGCGACCGGCGTCAGCAGCCCGGCCTTGGTCATGCCGCGGATGACGCCGTCCGAGACCTGCGCGTGGCGCGCCAGCTCGCGCACCGCCCCCTGCCGCCCCGCGAGCCGTTCGACCGCGGCGGCGCGCAGCGGGGTCAACCCCTCGGGAACGCTCGCCGCCAGCCGGTACTCGGTCACGTCGGGGGCGGCGGTGAGGGCCGACGATACCGGCAGTGCCATGCGCAGGACGGCGGCCGGCGGCGACAGATAATAGGCCCCGGTCCACTCGATCAGGCGGCGCAGGCCCGCGCCCAATGGCGGCACGTCGAAGCGGCGGGCGACGGGGCGCAGCTTGGCGTCGGGCACCTCGCGCGCCGCCCAGCGCTCGGCCTCCCAGACCACGGCGGTGATCGTCCGCGGCCCGAGCGGCACCTCGACGATGTCACCGGGGCCGAGTTCGAGCCCGTCGGGCACGGCATAGTCGAGCGCGCCGAGGCCGGGCTGGAGGACGAGGACGCGGACACGGGCCATGGCGGCTGCAGATAGGGTGCGGGCACGGCCGGGGCTACCTGCCGCCGGCCTTGCGCGCTACGGTCGGGCGCGCGCGATTCCACCGGCGGTCGCGCGGGCAACTGGGCGGCCGGCGGGAGAAGATCATGGTCAGCCTCGTCGTCACCTATCCGGCCGCCGCGGGCGCGACCTTCGACGCCGACTATTACCTCGCCACCCACATGCCGCTGGTGCACGCGCACCTCGGCCCGCACGGCCTGACCGCGGCGCGGGTCCTGCTGCCCGACCAGCCCGACGCGCCCTATGCCGCGATCACCACGCTCGATTTCCGCGACGAGGCGGCGTTCACGGCGGCGCTGGGCGCGCCCGAGGCGGCGGCGGTCGCGGCCGACGTCGCCAACTTCACTGCCATCGTCCCCGTGACGATGAAGGCGCGCACCGCCTGAGGAACCGCGCGCCCGCCCACGGCTTTCCTGCCGCAGGAAGGGAGACCGGCCATGGCCGAGAAGCAGGGCAAGGGCAGCGCCACCGCGCAAAGAGCGAACGCGAAGGCCGCCGCCGAAGGCGAGAAGAACCCGCGCAAGTCGAGCGCCGCGCAGAGCGAACTCGGCAAGAAGGGCGCGGCGGCGAAGAAGAAATAGGCGCGCTCGCCGGCGCGGGCGTGACGCCGGGCCGGCGCTGGGCTAGAGCGGCGGCGACCCTGCCGGAGCCGAGCGCCATGAAGTTCTTCGTCGACACCGCCGACACCGGCGAGATCGAGTCATTGGCCGCGACCGGGCTGCTCGACGGCGTCACGACCAACCCCAGCCTGATCGCCAAGTCGGGCAAGAACTTTCTCGAAGTCATCGCCGCCATCGCCAAGCTGGTCGACGGGCCGGTGTCGGCCGAGGTGGTCGCCGCCGACGCCGACGGCATGCTGCGCGAGGCCGAGCGGCTGCTGACGCTGGGCGACAACATCACGATCAAGGTGCCGCTGACGATGGACGGCCTGCGCGCCTGCAAGACGCTGAGCGACAACGGCACGATGGTCAACGTCACCCTATGCTTCTCGGCGACCCAGGCGCTGCTCGCGGCCAAGGCGGGCGCGGCGTTCGTCTCGCCGTTCGTCGGGCGGCACGACGACGTCGGCTTCGACGGCATGGCGCTGATCCAGGATATCCGCACCATCTACGACAACTACGCCTTCGATACCGAGATCCTGGTCGCGAGCGTCCGCCACCCGGTCCACGTCCTGCAGGCGGCGAAGATCGGCGCCGACGTCGCCACCATGCCGCCGGCCGTGATCCGGGCGCTGGCGGCGCACCCGCTGACCGACCGCGGTCTCGAGGGCTTCGCCGCCGACTGGGCGAAGACCGGCCAGTCGATCCTGTGACCGCCGGCGGCGAGGCGGCGGCGCTCGTCACCGCCTGGACCGCGAGCCTCGCCAACTCCCGCCGCCTGTCGCCGCTGACGGTCAAGGCTTATGCGGCGACGCTGCACCGTTTCCTGGGCTTCGTCGCCGGGCACATCGGCGGCCCGGTGTCGGCGACGACGCTGTCGGCGCTGAGCCTTGCCGACTTCCGCGCCTATCTCGCCGCGCGCCGGGGCGACGGGCTGGTCAACGCCTCGGTCGCGCGGGAGATCGCGGCGCTCAGGACCTTCTTCGCCTTCGCCCGCCGCCACGGCGTCCGCGACGACGGCCTGAGCGGGCTCGCCACGCCGAAACGCGCCGCCCGCGTGCCGCGCCCGGTCGCGCCCGGCGACGCGCGGGCCCTGATCGACGACATCGGCGAGGCGGCGAGCGCGCCCTGGGTCGCGGCGCGCGACACCGCCGTGCTGCTGCTGCTCTACGGCGCGGGCTTACGCATTGCCGAGGCGCTGGCGCTGACCGGCAGCATCCTGCCGCTGGGGGCGACGCTCGTCGTCACCGGCAAGCGCGCCAAGACGCGCGTCGTGCCGCTGCTGCCGGTCGTCCGCGACGGGATCGAGGCCTATGTCCGGCTGTGCCCGTGGCCCATCGCCGCAAGCGCGCCGCTGTTCCGCGGCGTGCGCGGCGGCGCGCTCGACGCGGCGATCGTCCGGCGGGCGATGGCGGCGGCGCGCGCCGGGCTCGGCCTGCCGGCGTCGGCGACGCCGCACGCGCTGCGCCACAGCTTTGCGACGCACCTGCTCGCCCGCGGCGCCGACCTGCGCTCGATCCAGGAGCTGCTCGGCCACGCCAGCCTGTCGTCGACGCAGGTCTACACCGCAGTCGATGCCGCCCACCTGCTCGACGTCTACCGTCACGCGCACCCGCGCGCGTGACGGTTCAGTCGTCGTTCAAGGCGGCGGTGGTCAAGGGCAGGGCGAGGAGCCGACGATGAGACTGCCCATCCTTGCCTGTGCGCTGGTCGCCGCCGCGCCCGCCGTCGCCGCCCCCGCGACGCTCGCCGACGTCCAGGCGGCGCTGGCGGCGACGACGACGATGACGGCGACCTTCACCCAGACCGCGGCGAACGGCGCGACGCTGACCGGCAAGCTGCTGCTCGCGCGGCCGGGCAAGATCCGTTTCCAGTACGACCATGCGCCGCTGCTGGTCGTCGCCGACGGCAAGCGGCTGAGCGTCGTCGATTACGAGGTGGCGCAGGTGTCGCAGTGGCCGATCAAGTCGACGCCGCTCGGCGTCCTGCTCGACAGCGACGCCGACCTCGCGAAGTACGCGCGGGTTGTCGGCATCGTCGCGAACGGCGTGCTGGTCGAGGCGAAGGACGCGCGGCACCCCGAATATGGCGCGATCACGCTGGTCTTCGCGCGCGATGCCAAAGCGCCGGCGGGGCTGACCTTGACCGGCTGGACGTCGGTCGACGCGCAGAACAACCGCACCGAGATCGCGCTGAGCGACGTCCGCTACAACGTGCCCGTGGCCGGATCGAGCTTCGCCTTCCGCGATCCCCGCGCCCGCGGCCTGCCGGGTAAGTCGGGTTAACGCCTTATTCTGTTCAGGCAGGGTCAATGTCGCCGTTCTATAACCGGTCGGCGGTCGATGCTCGCTGTCCGGAATTTGCCCCCTGTTGTCCGGGCAATCGAGCGCTTCCGCTGCGTGACGAGCGCAAACGGGCCCCCGCTCCATGCCCCCGGAGCGGGGGCCTAATTCGTTTGGGCTTCGGCGATCTCCTCCCTACATGACGCGCACCATGCCGCTGTCGATCGCCACCTGGAACATCAACTCGGTCCGTTTCCGCCTCGATATCGTCGAGCGCTTCCTCGTAAAGCACAGCCCCGACATCCTGTGCCTGCAGGAGACGAAGGTCGTCGACAACGACTTCCCGCACGCCCTGTTCGAGCGTCTCGGCTACCACCACCGGCTCGTCTGCGGGCAGAAGATGCACCACGGCGTGGCGACGCTGTCGAAGCTGCCGCTCGCCGAGGAGCGGCGCTTCGACTGGCAGGACAACGGCGAGGCGCGGCACATCGGCGCGCGCCTGCCCAACGGGCTGCTGCTCGAGAACGTCTATGTCCCGGCCGGCGGCGACCTGCCCGATCCGGAACTCAACCCCAAGTTCGCGCAGAAGCTCGCCTTCGTCGACCGCATGACGCGCTGGTCCGAAGGCCTGCGCGACGACACGGTGATCGTCGGCGACTTCAACATCGCGCCGCTCGAGTGCGACGTCTGGAGCCACAAGGCGCTGCTGGGCGTCGTCAGCCACACCCCCGTCGAGGTCGACCGGCTGAACGCGCTCGCCGCGAGCCACGACTGGATCGACATCGGCCGCCGCTTCGTGCCCGCGCCCGAGCGGCTCTACACCTGGTGGAGCTACCGGAACGCCGACCACACGGTGAACGACCGCGGCCGGCGGCTCGACCACATCTGGGCATCGCCGGCGGTCGGGCAGGCGGCGAGCGGCTTCACCGTGCTCGAGGACGCGCGGCTGTGGACCAAGCCGTCCGACCACGTGCCCCAGATCGCGACCTTCGCGCTGTGACCGCCGCCGCCACCGCCGTCCTCCGCGCCGTCGACGAGTTGCGCCGCGGGCAGGTCGTGCGCGTGCGCGGCCTCGGCGGCGACCTCGACGTGCTCGCCGTCGAGCTGGCCGACGAGGCGACGCTCGCCCGGCTCGAGGCGACGGAGCGCGCGGGCCTCGTCGTGACGCCGCGGCGCGCGGCGATCCTCCATCTCGTCAACCAGCTGCCGGCGGCCGGCGGCGAGGTGGTATGGATCGAGCGGCCGCCGTGGCTCGACCTGCCGGCGAGCATCGCCACCGCCGACCCTGCGCTCGATCTCGCCATGCCGCTGAAGGGCCCGTTCCGCACGCGGAATGCCGGGCCGGCGGCGGAAGCGGCGGCCGCCGGGATCCGGCTCGCCAAGCTCGGCGGCGTGCTGCCGGCGGTGTTCGCAGTCCCCGCGGGCGACGGCGAGGCGCTTGCCGTCGCCGCCGCCGACGTCCTCGCCTACGCCCGCGCCGACCGGCTGCGGATCGTCACGCGCGCCCGGCTGCCGCTCGCCGACGCGCCCGACACCGAGGTCGTCGCCTTCCGCCCGGCCGAGGGCGGGCCGGAGCACCTCGCACTGCTGATCGGTCGCCAGTCGACGCGGCCGCCGGTGCTGACCCGCCTGCACTCGGCCTGCCTGACCGGCGACGTGCTCGGCAGCCTGAAGTGCGACTGCGGCCCGCAGCTGCGCGCCGGCCTGGCGGCGATCGCCGCAGCCGGCGGCGGCATCCTGCTCTACCTGCAGCAGGAGGGGCGCGGCATCGGCCTGATCAACAAGCTGCGCGCCTACGCCCTCCAGGACCAGGGCTTCGACACGGTCGACGCCAATCTCCGCCTCGGCTTCGAGCCCGACGAGCGCGACTTCGCCATCGCCGCGACGATGCTCCGCCTGCTCGGCGTCGACGCGGTCCGCCTGCTGACGAACAACCCGGACAAGGTCGCGAGCCTCGCCGCGCACGGCATCGCCGTCGTCGAGCGGGTCGGCCACGCCATGCCGCCAAACCCGCACAACGCCGACTATCTCGCGACGAAGCGCGACCGCAGCGGCCATTATCTGTGATCCTCGTCGTCGACACCGCGGCGCGGACGCTGTCCGCCGACGGCGCGGTCGCGCCGTGCCGCATCGGTCGCGCCGGGGCGGTGGCGGCGGGCGCCAAGCGCGAGGGCGACGGCTGCACGCCGCTCGGCAGCTTCGCGCTCCGCGAGGTGCTGCTGCGGCCCGACCGCGGCCTCGACCCGCCGGTGACCGCGCTGCCGTGGCGCTGGCTCGCGCGGGACGACGGCTGGTCCGACGACCCTGCCGACCCGGCGTACAACCGCCCGGTCCGCCATCCGCACGCCTTCTCCGCCGAGCAGCTATGGCGCGACGACGGGCTGTACGACGTCATCGTCCCGCTCGGGTACAACGACGCGCCGCCGGTGCCCGGCCGGGGGAGCGCGATCTTCCTCCACTGCACCGATCCGGCGCACCCGGTCACCGCCGGCTGCGTCGCGATCGACCGCGAAGCGTTGCTCGCGCTGCTGCCCCTGCTCGGTCCGACGGACCGCCTGGAGATCCGATGACCTGGCGTCGCTGGCTGTTCACGGCCGTCCTGCTGTTCACGCTGTTCGCCGCGCTCGGGCCGAACACGGCGGTTCCCGACCTGGGCCACGGCGACAAGGTCAACCACGTCACCGCGTTCGTCACGCTCGGCCTGCTGGCGGCGTGGGCGTGGCCGCGCGCGGCGCTGTGGCGGATCGGCGTCGCGCTGTCGGCGCTCGGCGCGCTGATCGAGGCGCTGCAGGCGCTGCCGCTGGTCGCGCGCGACGCCGAGTGGGCCGACTGGTACGCCGACACCGCCGCGGTCGCGGCTGCGCTGCTCATCGCCGCGGTGGTCCGGACCGCGTGGCCGGCGCGGGCGGATTAGGTCGGGCCGGCCCGCTCCGCGCGATCGATCACCCGCCGCGTTCGCTTCGCGCCCAGCGGCGCCCGGCACCGCCCGCCGTCACTTGCCGCCCGCCCCCGCGGTCGCCGCGGCCGGCACCGGGAACCCCTTGGCGCGGAGATAGGCGTCGACCCTGGGATCGCGGCCGCGGAAGTTGCGGTAGGCGATCGCCGGATCGACGGTGTTGCCGACGCTGGTGATCGTGTCGTGGAGCCGCTTGGCCACCGCCGGATCGTACGGCCCGCCGGCCTCGGTGAACGCCGCGAAGGCGTCGTAGTCGAGCACCGCCGCCCACAGGTAGCCGTAATACCCCGCCGAATAGCCGTCGCCCGAGAAGACGTGGCCGAACTGCGGGATGCGGTGGCGCATGACGATCTCGGCCGGCATGCCGAGGTCGGCGAGCGCCTTCGTCTCGAACGCATGCGGTTCGATCGGGGTCGAGCCGGCGAGATGGAGCTCGAGGTCGACGATCGCCGACGCCTGCGCCTCGACGACGCCGAACGCCTCGTTGAATTTCTCCGCGGCCTTGATCTTGTCGACCAGCGCCCGGGGCAGCGGCTGCCCCTGCGCGTTGACCAGCATCCGCTGCACCTCGGGCGTGGTGAACCAGTTCTCGTTCAACTGGCTCGGGAATTCGACGAAGTCGCGGACGGTGTTGGTCCCCGACAGCGTCGGATAGGTGACGTTCGAGTTCAATCCGTGCAGCGCGTGGCCGAATTCGTGGAACATCGTCCGCGCGTCGTCGAACGACAGGAGCGTCGGCTGGCCGCTCTCGCCCTTGATGAAGTTGGCGTTGTTCGAGACGATCGTCGGCACCTCGCGGTCGATCCGGCTCTGCTCGCGATAGGCGTTCATCCACGCCCCCGAGTTCTTGCCCGCCCGCGCATAGGGGTCGAAGTACCACAGCCCGACGTGGCGGCCGTCGCGGCCCTTGACCTCGTAGACGGTGACATCGGGGTGGAAGACCGGCAGGCCGTCGACCCTGGTGAAGGTGAAGCCGTAGACCTTGCCGGCGGCGAAGAACATCGCCTCGCGGACATGGTCGAGCTGGAGGTACGGCTTCACCTCGTTCAGATCGAGGTCGTACTTCGCCTTGCGGACCTTCTCGGCGTAATAGCGATAGTCCCACGGCGCGATGCGGAAGGCCGGGTGCAGGCCGCGCGCCGTCTCGGCATCGACCACCGCCTGCATCACGGCGACGTCCTGCTTCACCTGCGCCACCGCCGGCTTCCACGCGGCGAGCTCGAGCGCCATCGCGTTCTCGGGCGTCTTCGCCATGCGGTCGCTGAGCACCCAGTGGGCGAAGGTCGGGTAGCCGATCAGCTTCGCGTTCGCCGCGCGCAGCTGCAGGATCTGGGTGACGATCGCGTTGTTGTCGGTCGCGCCGCCGTTGTCGCCGCGCATCGTCCACATGCGGAAGCCCAGCTCGCGCGCGTGGCGGTCGCTGGCGTAGGTCAGGAACGGCTCCATCGCCGAGCGCGTGTTGGCGATCATCCACTTCGTCGGCTCGCCGCGCCGGACCGCCTCCGCCTTGGCGGCGGCGACCTGCGCCGGGCTCAGCCCCGCGACCTCGGCCGGGGTGTCGAGGCGGAGAACATAATGCTCCTCGTCGGCGAGCTCGTTCTGCGCGAAGCGGGCATAGAGCGTCGCCAGCTTCGCGTTGTTCGCGGCGAAGGTCGCCTTGTCGGCCGGCGACAGCTTGGCTCCGCGCTGGCTGAAGCGATGCCAGTAGACCCACACCAGCCGCTGCTGCTCGGGCGTCAGCCGCGCCTTGGCGGGCGAGGAATAGACGGCGTCGATGCGCGCGAACAGCCTGGGGTTCTGGGTGATCGCATCGTCGAAGGCGCTCAGCTTCGGCGCCATCGCCGTCTCGACCGCCGCGACCTCGGGCGTCTTCAGGTTCGCGCTCCAGATGCCGAAGATCGTGCCGACGCGGGTCAGCTCGTCGCCAGCGCGTTCGAGCGCGACGATCGTGTTGTCGAACGTCGGCGGCGCGGGGTTGTCGGCGATGGCCGCGATCTCGCGCGCCTCGTCGGCCATGGCCGCCTCGAGCGCCGGCGTGAAGTCGGCGACGCGCACGGCCGCGAAGTTCGGCTCGCCGCCATAGGGCCCGGTCCACGGCGCGAGCAGGTCGGCCGGAGCGGCACCGGCGGCGGTGGTCAGGGCGGTGGTCAGGGCGGCGGCGCACGCGCCGGCGAACAGGAGCCGTGTCATCTCTTCTCCCCCAAGGATCGTCGCTGCCCTAGCCGGTTTCGCCGGCCGCCGGAAAGTCCCGCGCGCCGAACAGCGCGGTGCCGACGCGGATGCAGGTCGCGCCGAGTTCGACCGCCGTCTCATAGTCGCCCGACATGCCCATGCTGAGCTCGGCCAGGCCGTGCTCGCGCGCCAGCTTGGCGAGCAGGGCGAAGAAGGGCGCGGGCTCGATCCCCGCGGGCGGCACCGCCATCAGCCCGGCGACCGGCAGGACAGCGCGGGCGGCGGCGAGCAGGGCGGCGAGGTCGGCCAGCGCCACGCCGCCCTTCTGCGCCTCGTCGCCGATGTTGACCTGGACGAAGCAGGCGGGGCGCCGGCCGGTGGCGGCCATCGCAGCGGCGAGCGCCGCGACCAGCGACGGCCGGTCGACCGAGTGGACGGCGTCGAACAGCTCGACCGCCTCGCGCGCCTTGTTCGATTGCAGCTGGCCGACGAGGTGGAGGCGGAGGCCGGGCGTCGCCGCCTTGAGCGCCGGCCATTTCGCCGCCGCCTCCTGCACGCGGTTCTCGCCGAAACTGCGCTGGCCCGCCGCGATCAGCGGGACGATCGCCTCGGGACCGTAGGTCTTCGACACGGCGATGAGCTCGACGGCGGCAGGGTCGCGGCCGGCGCGGCGCGCGGCGCGGACGATGCCGCCGCGCACCGCTGCGAGCCGTTCGCCCGCCGTCCCGGTCACGCCGTCACGTCGTCAGAAGGTGAACGCGGTGCCGAGATAGACCGCCTGGTCGCGCCGCAGCGGATCGCTCGGCCCGAGCGTCTCCTTGTACTTGAGGCCGCCGCTGACCGACAGGCGCGGCGTCAGCGAATAGGCGCCGCCGACCTCGACCGAGTAGCGCCGCTCGGTCAGCGACGGCGACGGCGTCAGGCCGCCGAGCAGCAGCGGCGGCCCCTCTTCGGCGGCGACCTGCAGGCTCGTCTTCCAGCTCGCGCCACGATAGCTGAGGCCCGCGTCGAGCGCCTCGCGGCGCGGCGCGAGCGACAGCGCCAGCGCCGTCGGCACGCTGTCGGCCGTGTCGGCGCGGCCGTAGCCGCCGGAGACCGCGAAGTTGCGCCAGCCGACCGCCATGTCGACGGTGTAGGCCGCCGGCGCGGTCGACGCGACCTCGACCGGGACCGCGGCGGCGCGCGTCGTGTCGACGGCCGGCGCGGTCACGCGCGAGGTGACGCCGACGCTGAACGCGCGGCGGCTGTCGATCTTGCCGGACGGCGTGAAGCGGAACGCGCGCTCGGCGGTCGCCATGCGCGCATTGACCCCGGTCTGCCCGGGTGCGGTGAAGCTGAACTTCGCCGAGTCGGTCAGACCCGGCGCGAAGGAGGTGAGCGTGTTGGCGCGCAGGTGCTCGGCCGTGCCCTCGGCGTCGACACTGACCACCGCCGGCTTCTTGACGACCTTGGTCGCGGCCGCCGCCGGGCACGCGAGCGCCGCCGCCAGCAGCAGCGCCGCCGGGCCGATGGCGCCGGTACGAGCCGGCCAGGTGATCCGTTCCGTCCCCATGATTCGCTGCCCGAATACCAACCTGCTGCGGCTTCGCCCAGTCCTGTCCATCCGCCCTACGCGCCAGAGACTTCAAGAACCTTGCGGATTTAAGACGCAGCGGGCCGATTTCCGCGCCAAAAGCGCGAATCATCCTAGGGTGTTGCCGAAGTGCATCGCCCTTTGCGTGGACCGCCCCGGCTCCTATAAGGGCGCCGCAATGGCGCGCGGAGTGGTTTTGATGGGTCGGTTCGGACGGGCGATGACGGGGCTCGCGGTCGTGGCGGCGCTCGCCGGCTGCAGCCACCACGCCCGGGGCAAGCACGTCAAGGCGGTGCCGCTCGCCCCCGCCCGGCTGACGACGATCGGGGTCAACGCCTATCTGTGGCAGGCCAGCCTCGACACGCTGGCGTTCATGCCCAAGGCCTCGGTCGATTCGAACGGCGGCGTCATCGTCACCGACTGGTACATCAACCCGTCGACGCCGAACGAGCGGATCAAGGTCAGCGTCGCCATCCTCGACACGGTCCTCCGCGCCGACGCCGTGCGCGTCAGCGCCAACCGCGAAGAGCTGGGGCCGGCGGGCTGGGTCGAGGTGCCGGTCCGCGCCGGCACCGTGCAGAAGCTCGAGGAGACGATCCTCGGCCGGGCCCGCGACCTGCGCCGGGCCTCGATCGCGGGGTGAGCGGCACCGACCAGGTCCCGCCGGCGGCGCGCGGCGGCGACACGGCACGCCCGGCGAAGTTCGACTTCGCCGCCGCCGAGGCGCGCTGGCAGCAGGCGTGGAGCGACGCCGGCACCTTCCGCGCCGACGACGCCAGCCCGCGGCCCAAGACCTACGTCCTCGAGATGTTCCCCTATCCCTCGGGGAAGATCCACGTCGGCCACGTCCGCAACTACACGATGGGCGACGTCCTCGCCCGCGCGCGGCGGATGCAGGGGTACGAGGTGCTCCACCCGATGGGCTGGGACGCGTTCGGCATGCCGGCCGAGAACGCCGCCATCGAGCGCGGCGTCCATCCCGGCGACTGGACGCGCAGCAACATCGCCACCATGCGCGGCCAGCTCCAGCGGCTCGGCTTCGCGCTCGACTGGAGCCGCGAGCTCGCCACGTGCGAGCCCGACTATTACGGCCACGAGCAGGCGCTGTTCCTCGACCTGATGGCGGCGGGGCTGGTCTACCGCAAGCAGTCGGCGGTCAACTGGGACCCGGTCGACCATACCGTGCTGGCCAACGAGCAGGTGATCGACGGCCGCGGCTGGCGCTCGGGCGCGCTCGTCGAGCGGCGGCAGCTGTCGCAGTGGTTCCTGAAGATCACCGACTTCGCCGAGGAGCTGCTCGACGGCCTCGGCACGCTCGACCACTGGCCCGACAAGGTCCGGCTGATGCAGGAGAACTGGATCGGGCGGAGCCAGGGCCTGCGCTTCACCTTCCACGTCGTCGGCACTGGCGAGGCGTTCGACGTCTTCACCACCCGCCCGGACACGCTGTTCGGCGCCAGCTTCGCCGCGATCGCCCCCGACCACCCGCTGGCGAAGCGGCTCGGCGAACAGGACCCGGCGCTCGCCGCGTTTGCCGCCGACTGCCTGAAGACCGGCACGGCGGCGGCCGAGATCGAGACGCAGGAGAAGCTCGGGCGCGACACGGGCCTGCGCGTCGCGCATCCGCTCGACCCCGCCATCACGCTGCCGGTCTATGTCGCGAACTTCGTCCTGATGGACTATGGCACCGGCGCCATCTTCGGCTGCCCGGCGCACGACCAGCGCGACCTCGATTTCGCGCGCAAATACGGCCTGCCGGTCCTGCCGGTCGTCGCCCCCGACGGCGAGGTACCGGCGATCGCCGACGTCGCCTATACCGGCCCGGGCGCGATCGTGAACTCGCGCTTCCTCGACGGCCTGAGCGTCGACGCCGCCAAGGCCGCGGTCATCGCCCGCGCCGAGGCCGAGGGCTGGGGCACCGGCACGACGGTGTGGCGACTGCGCGACTGGGGCGTCAGCCGCCAGCGCTACTGGGGCACGCCGATCCCGATCATCCACTGCGCAGGCTGCGGCGCGGTGCCGGTGCCGCGCGCGCAGCTGCCCGTCGTCCTGCCCGAGGACGTCACCTTCGACGCGCCCGGCAACCCGCTCGACCGCCACCCGACGTGGAAGCACGTGACCTGCCCGCAGTGCGGCGGCGCGGCGACGCGCGAGACCGACACGCTCGACACCTTCGTCAATTCGTCGTGGTACTTCATCCGCTTCGCCAGCGCCCCCGCCACCGCGCCGTTCGACCGCGCGGTCGCCGACGCCTGGCTGCCGGTGGCGCAGTATATCGGCGGCGTCGAGCACGCGATCCTGCACCTGCTCTACGCCCGCTTCTGGACGCGCGCGCTGCGCCGCGTCGGCCGCATCGACCTCGCCGAGCCGTTCACCGGCCTGTTCACGCAGGGGATGGTGACGCACGAAACGTATCGCCGCGCCCGCGCCAACACGGCGCCGGCCGACGAAGGCGATTTCGAGCGCGACAACGAACCCGCCGGCACCTGGCTCGCCCCGGGCGAGGTCGAGCGGCGCGGCGGCCTCGTCGTCGAGACGGCGACGGGCGCGCCGGTCGAGGTCGGCCGCGTCGTCAAGATGTCGAAGTCGAAGAAGAACACGGTCGACCCCGACGCCATCCTCGCGCGCCACGGCGCCGACGCGCTGCGCTGGTTCATGCTGTCCGAACTCGCCGCCCGAACGCGACCTCGCCTGGTCGGAGGCGGGCATCGACGGGGCCTGGCGCT
This sequence comes from uncultured Alphaproteobacteria bacterium, assembly GCA_963846485.1. Taxonomy (GTDB): domain Bacteria; phylum Pseudomonadota; class Alphaproteobacteria; order Sphingomonadales; family Sphingomonadaceae; genus Polymorphobacter_B. Next base: position 685,320 of record CAWJWB010000008.1, read on the forward strand.
TCGTCCAGCGCGTGTGGCGGCTGGCGCTGGGCGAGCGCGGCGAGGGGACCGACACCGCGGTCGATCGCGCCGCCGCCCGGGCGGTCGACGGCGTCAGCGGCGACATCGATCGGTTGCAGTTCAACAAGGCGGTCGCCCGCCTCTACGAGCTGGTCAACACGCTCGAGCGCGCCGCGCCGTCGACCAGCCGCGACGCCGCGATCGACACGCTCTTGAAGCTCGCCGCGCCGATGATCCCGCACCTGGCTGAAGAAGCATGGGCGGTGCGCGCGGCGGCCGCTGGCCGGCACGACGGATTGATCGCCGACGCCGCCTGGCCGGTCGCCGACCCCGCGCTGCTGGTGGACGACACGGTGACCATCGCCATCCAGGTCAACGGCAAGCTGAAGGACAGCGTCGAGGCGGCGAAGGGCGCGCCGCGCGAGGACGTCGAGGCGCTGGTGCTGGCGCGCGAGAAGGTCCGGCGCGCGCTCGACGGCAAGCCGCCGCGCAAGATCATCGTCGTGCCCGACCGGCTGGTCAATTGCGTCGCATGACGGGCGCCGCCCTCCGCCATGCCGGCGCGCGGCCGCGCGCTCCCCGCGCGCTGCTGCTGGCCGGCGCCCTCGTCGCGGTGCTCGCCCTGCCGGGGTGCGGCCTGCAGCCGGTCTATGCCGGCGGCAGCCACGGGGTCGCCGCGCAGGGCCTCGCCGACATCGCCATCGCGCCGATCCCCGAACGCGCCGGCTTCCTGCTGCGCGGCGAGCTCGAGCAGCGCATGGGCACGACCACCGAGCATCCGCGCTACCGCCTCGAGGTCGAGCTCGACGACCAGATCCTCGGCTTCGGCATCCGCGGCGACAATTCGGTGACCCGCGAGCGGCGGACTCTTCGCGCGCGCTATAAGCTGGTGGCGAACGCGACGGGCGATATCGTCATCGACGCCACGGCGTCGAGCGATGCCGGGATCGACCGGGTCAGCTCCGACTATGCCGTCGTCGCCGCCGAGAACACCGCCCTCGAGCGGCTGGCGCAGAACCTTGCCGAGCAGATCGTCATCCGCCTCGCGCGCTTCGCCCACGAGGGGAAGATGCCCCGGTGAAGGGCGACGCCCGGGCGCTGAAGCGGCTCGACGCCGCGACGCGCGTGGTGCTGCTCTACGGCGGCGACACCTCGGCGTCGGCCGACCTCGCCCGCGGGCTGATCGACCGGCTGGCCGGCAGCGACGGCGAGACGATCCTGCCGGCGGCGGCGCTGACCGGCGATCCCGGCGCGCTGCTCGCCGCCGCCAGCGAGATCCCGATGTTCGGCGGCGTGCGCCCGGTCCGCGTCGACGACGCCGGCGAGGAGGTGCTGCCGGCGGTGGCGCAGGTGCTCGACGCGCGCGTCACCGGCAACCCGGTCGTCATCGTCGCCGGCGCGCTGAAGAAGGGATCGAAGCTCGTCGCCCGCGTCGAGGCGGCCCCGGACGCGCTGGCGGTCGTCAACCATGCCCTCGACGCCGGCGGCACCGCCCGGGTGATCGCCGAGATCGGCACCGAGCACGGCCTGCGGCTGACCCGCGACGCCGTCGACCTGCTGGCGCAGGCGACCGGCGGCGAGCGCGGCATCGTCCGCCAGGAGATCGCCAAGCTCGCCGTGTTCGTCGACGCCACCCCGGCGGCGCCGCGGAGTGCCGACGTCGCCGAGGTCCGCGCCGTCGGGGCCGAGTTCGCCGACCTCGATCTGGGCACGTTGGTCGACGGCGTTGCCGGTGGCAGCGCGACGGCGGCCGGACGGCAGCTCGTCGAGCTCGACGCCAGCGCGATTCCCCGCATCACGGCCCTGCGCGCCGTCACGCGCCGCTTCCTGCTGCTCCTCGACCTGCGCGCGGCGGTCGACGGCGGCGCCAGCGCGTCGTCGCCGTCAAGTCCGCGCGGCCGCCGCTGTTCTGGCGCGATCACGACGCCATCGCCGCGCAGCTCGCGCGCTGGCCGACCGCGGCGACGCGCGCGGCGCTGGCCCGCCTGCTCGCCGCCGAACGGGCGGTCAAGCGCAGCGGCTCGGCCGGCGACGTCGCGGTCGACCAGCTCCTCCTCAGCCTCGCCGTCCAGGCGGGACGCAGCAGCGGCCGGGGCTAGGCGGGCGGGATCGGCGGCGGCGCCGCCTCGAGCAGGCGGCAGAGCAGATCGAGCTGGTCGAGCGTCGAGAACACGATCGCCAGCGTTCCCCCCGGCGGCCGGGCAACGGCGAGCGACACCGTCATGCCGAGCGCGTCGCCCAGCCGCGTCTCGAGCGCCGCGAGATCGGGATCGCGGCCCTGGAACGTGTGGTTGCGCTTGCGGCCCGCCTCGCGCGCGAGCGCCTCGGCCTGCCGGACCGACAGCCCGCCCGCCTTGACCCGGTGCGCGAGCGCCACGGGGTCGGCCGCCGTCATCAGCGCCTTGGCGTGGCCGGTGCCGATGTCGCCGGCGGCGACCATCTCGCGCAGCGGCGCGGGCAGGTCGAGCAGGCGGAGCAGGTTGGCGACGTGACTGCGCGCCTTGCCGACGATCTGCGCCAGCGTCTGCTGGGTATGCCCATGCTCGGTCATCAGCCGCTGATAGCCTTCGGCCTCCTCGATCGGGTTGAGGTCGGCGCGCTGGATGTTCTCGACGAGCGCGATCTCGAAGGCGGCACTCTCGTCGAGCTCACGGATGACGACCGGGATCTCGTGCAGCGCCGCCGCCGCCGCCGCCCGCCAGCGGCGCTCGCCGGCGACGATCTCGAAGCGGCGGTCGGCGACCGGCCGGACGAGGATCGGCTGCAGCACGCCGCGCGCGCGGACCGACTCGATCAGGTCCTCCATCGCGCCCGCGTCGAAGCGCCGCCGCGGCTGGCGCGGGTTGGCGACGATGTCGGCGAGCGGCAGCACCGTGCGGGTCGCGCTGGGCGCGACCTCGTCCATCAGCGCCGACAGGCCGCGGCCGAGGCCGCGCTTTTTCTCAGGCATCCACCCTCTCTCCCGCCCGGCTGGCTCGGTCAAGAACCTCTTTGGCTAATTCTATATACGCCGCAGAACCGAGACAGCGCATGTCGTAGACCAGCGCCGGCAGCCCGTGGCTCGGCGCTTCCGACAGGCGGACGTTGCGCGGAATGGCCGTGTCGAACACCTGCGCCCCCATGACCGCGCGGACATCGGCGGCGACGGCTTCCGACAGGCGGTTGCGACGATCGGCCATCGTCAGCACGATGCCGAGCAGGCGCAGGCCGGGGTTGGGGCCAGCGCGGACGTGTTCGATCGTGCTCAGCAACTGGCTCAGCCCCTCGAGGGCGAAGAACTCGCACTGCAGCGGCACGAGCACGCGCGCCGCCGCGACCAGCGCGTTCAGCGTCAGCAGTCCGAGCGAAGGCGGACAGTCGGTCAGGATGAAATCGTAAGCCGGCGCCGCCGCCAGCGCGTCGGCGAGCCGGCGGTTGCGCCGGTCGTAGCTGACGAGCTCGATCTCGGCCCCGGCGAGGGCCGCGGTCGAGGGCACGATGGCGAGCCCCGGCACCGCCGTCGCCATCGTCGCCTCGGCAACGGTGGCATCGCCGAGCAGCACCTCATAGATCGACCGCGTCCGGCTGCGGCGGTCGATGCCCAGTCCCGTCGACGCATTTCCCTGCGCGTCCATGTCGAGTAGCAGCACCGACTTGCCCGTCGCCGCCAGCGCCGTGGCGAGGTTGATCGCCGTCGTCGTCTTGCCGACGCCGCCTTTCTGATTGGCGATCGCGATCCTCATCCCCGCCTCCGCCTGACGCCCCGCGCGACGACGATACGCGCATCGGGGTCGGTGCGGCTAGGGACAAGGTCGTGCACGAAGCGGAATTGCTGCTCGGCCGCGGCGACTTCGGCGGCGGCCGTCCTGCCCTTGAGCAGCAGCCACTCGCCTCGCGCGAAGCGCTCGCCCCAGGCAAACAGCTGAACCAGCGGCGCACAGGCCCGGGCGGTGACGATATCGGCGGCGAAGGCCGGCAGGTCCTCGACCCGGCGGTTGTGGATGACGACCCGGTCGGCCACTCCCAGCGCCTCCGCCGCGGCGGCGAGAAAGCTGCACTTCTTGGCGGTAGCCTCGACGAGGTGGAAGGTCCCCGGCTGCAGCCGCGCGAGGACGAGCGCCGGGAAACCCGCTCCGCTACCGATGTCGAGCCAGGTCGCCGTGTCCGCCGCGCTCGCCAGTCCCGCCAATTGCGCGCTGTCCGCGACGTGGCGATCCCACACCGCCGGCAGCGTCGAGGCCGCGACCAGGTTCATGCGCGCCTGCCATTCGCCCAGAAGGTCGACGTAGCGGTCGAGCGACGACAGCACGTCGTCGGCGACGCCGTACTCGGCGGCAAACTTTTCGCGGCCGTTCACGCGGCGCGGCGGACATAGGCGAGGAGGGCGCCCAATGCGCCCGGGGTCACGCCGGCGACGCGGGCGGCCGCGCCGAACGATTGCGGTTGGGCGATGGTCAGCCGCTCGACCATCTCGGTCGACAGGCCCGGAACGGCGCCATAATCGATGCCGTCCTGCAGCCGTAGCGCCTCCTCAGCGCGCAAGGCGGCGATATCGCTCGCCTGACGCTCGAGATAGACGGCGTAGCGCATATCGGTCGCGACGGTCGCGGCGACGTCGGGGGCGACGCCGCCGAGTTCGGGCCAGACGCGCCGCGCCGCCTCCCAGTCGACCGCGGGAAAGGCGAGCCACGCGGCGGCGGAGCGCACGATGCCGTCCTGGCCGACGCTCACCCCCGCGCGGGCGAACTCGGCCGGCGATGCCCGCAGCCGCTCGAGCAGCGCGCGTGCGGTCTCGCGCTGCCGCTGCCGGGCGGCGAACCGCTCCGCCCGGTCGCGCCCGACCACGCTGCAGGCGACGCCGAGCGGCGTCAGGCGTTCGCCGGCATTGTCGATCCTGAGGCTGAGCCGGTACTCGGCCCGCGAGGTCAGCATGCGGTACGGCTCGCTGATCGCCTGCGTCGTCAGATCGTCGATCATCACCCCGAGATACGACGAGGCGCGGTCAAGCACGACCGGCGGCGAGCCGCCGGCGAAACGCGCGGCGTTGATGCCGGCGACGACGCCCTGCCCGGCGGCCTCCTCGTAGCCAGTCGTCCCATTGATCTGGCCGGCGAGGAACAGGCCCGAGCGGCTGCGAACCATGAGCGCCGAGGTCAGCGCGCGCGGATCGACATAATCGTACTCGACCGCATAGCCGGGCTGCAGGATCGTAGCGCGCTCCAGGCCCGGGATGGTCGCGACGAGCCGCGCCTGCACGGCCGGCGGCAGCGCGGTCGAGATGCCGTTCGGGTAGACGGTGAAGTCGTCATAGCCCTCGGGCTCGAGAAAGATGGTGTGGCTGTCCCGCTCGGCGAAGCGGACGACCTTGTCCTCGAGCGACGGGCAGTAGCGCGGGCCGCGCCCGGCGAAATCGCCGCCATAGGTCGGCGTTTCCCCGAGATGCGCGCGAACGAGATCGTGGCTGGACGTGGTCGTCCGCGTTACCGCGCAGTCGAGCATCGGGCGCGACGGCGGCCTCGAGGCGTCCGACAACAAGGTCGGCTGCGGGTCGCTCGGCTGCATGACAAGGCCCGCCCAGTCGATCGTCCGCCCGTCGAGCCGCGGCGGCGTCCCCGTCTTGAAGCGGCCGCGCGGCAGCCCCAGCCGCCCCAGCGCATCGGCCAGCGGGCGCGACGCGGCGTCCCCGCGCCTGCCGCCCGAGGTGATCTCGCGGCCATGGTGCAGCGTGCCGGCGAGGAACGTTCCCGTCGTGAGGACGATCGCCGCCGCAATCAGCTTGCCCTGCGTCGTCAGGACACCGGTGCGACCATCATCCGAGAAGCCGAGAACCTCGGCCTCAATGACCGCGATCGGCAATTCGGCAATCGCCTGTTGCATGGCACGCGCATAAAGCCGGCGATCGATCTGCGCGCGGGGGCCCTGAACCGCCGGGCCACGGCTGCGGTTGAGCAGGCGATACTGCAGCGCCGCCGCATCGCCGACCCGGCCGATCAGCCCATCGAGCGCGTCGATCTCGCGGACAAGATGCCCCTTGCCGAGCCCGCCGATTGCCGGATTGCACGACATTCGGCCGAGATCGCCGCGCGACCGCGAGATCAACGCAACTCGTGCTCCGATCCGTGCCGCCGCCGCGGCCGCTTCGCACCCGGCATGGCCGCCGCCGACCACGATGACATCATAGGACGACATGCTTTTGCGCTAGCTCACGCGAGTTCCGGCGTCAAAATGTTCCACGTGGAACATCGAGCCTGGCCAATCGTGGAGGATCTGGCGCGGGCGACCCGCACAATGTTCCACGTGGAACATCACTTTCCGATGCAGAACCGCGCAAAGACGTGGTCGAGCAGTTCCTCGCTCGAGCCCTGTCCCAATAATCGACCGAGAGCGCGATTGGCCTGTCGCAGCAGCTCGGCGGCAAGGACGATACACGGCTCCTCCACCGCTTCCACAAGCGCCTGGCGTGCTGCCGCCACGGCTTCCGTCTGCCAGCGATGGGCGAGCATCGGCACATCGGCCGGGCGCGCCAGACGGTCGATTCGTTCCCTGAGATTCTGCTCCAACAGGGCAAGACCTGCTCCCGTCCGCGGCGAAAGATGCAGCGTCGAGCCCTGCCACCCTGTCATTCCGGTCAGATCGCCCTTGCCGGCGACATGGATATGATGCGGCGGCGGCGTCTCGCCGAAATCGATCACGAGGTCCGCCGCGGCCGCCAGCGCGAGGCCGCGCTCGATCCCTTCCGCCTCCAGCCCGTCGACATTCTCTCGCAATCCCGCCGTGTCGATCAGCGTGACCAAGTTGCCGCCGAGGTTCAGCCGTGTCTCCAGCGCGTCGCGCGTCGTTCCCGGATGCGCCGAGACCATGGCGACGTCGCGGCGGGCGAGCGCGTTCAACAGGCTCGACTTGCCCGCATTGACCGGCCCGACGATCGCGACAGTGATACCGCGCGTCAGGAGCTCGCCGCGACGCCCGTCATCTTCCGCTTGCCTGAGCTCCGCGATCAGCCGCGCAAGCTCCGCCCGCGACGTGGCGCCAAGGCCCGTCTCGACACCGTCCTGATCCGAGAAGTCGAGCACCGCCTCAAGGTCGGCCCGGAGGTCGAGCAGGGTTGCGCGCCATCGGTCGACCCGCTGCGCGAGGTCGGTCCCGGTGCGTGCGAGTGCGGCCCGCCGCTGCGTTTCGGTTTCGGCCGCGACCAGGTCGCCGAGCGCCTCGACCTGGCCGAGGTCGAGCTTGCCGTTGTCGAAGGCGCGGCGGGTAAATTCGCCTGGCCGCGCCGGTGTCAGCTCGGCGTCGAGCAGCGCGCGCAGGACCGCGGCAACGACCGCCCGCCCGCCGTGAAGGTGCAACTCGACGACGTCGTCACCGGTCGCACTCTCCGGTGCGGGGAACACGGCAACCAGCGGCGCGTCGAGGATCTCGCCGTGCCAGCGCAACGTCCGCCGCACGAGACGGCGCGGCCGCGGCATCGTCCCGCCCGTGAGCGCCTCGAGCACAGCAAACGCCCGCGGCCCCGAAACCCGGACGACGGCGATGGCCGAAGGCGGCGACCCGCTCGCCAGGGCGAAGATCGTCGGGCGGCTCAGTCGCTCTTCTGCCGCAGCGTCGCGAACATCGCCTGCCGCCATTGCTCCAAGCCCTCGCCGAACCCCGGCATCCACAGGCGCATCATGCGCTCGACATCGGCGGCACCGATGCCGTCGGTCATCAGGCCGCTCATCTTGTCGAGATAGACCTGGTGGAGCGGCGTCACGTCGGGCAGGCCGAGAAAGGTCCGCGCTTCAACCGGCGTACACTCGATATCGAAGCTGATCTTCATGCACGCGCCTTTTGTGCCCGGTCCGCCAAGTTTAGCGTTGTTCCCGGGCGACGCCAAGCTGGAGACCGTCATGACCGATCACGCCATCCGTTTCGCCGCAACCGGCGGCCCCGACGTGCTCGCGTTGGAGGAGGTCGCGGTCGGCGATCCCGGCCGTGGCGAGATCCTCGTCCGCCACACCGCGATCGGCGTCAACTTCATCGACACCTATCACCGCTCGGGCCTCTATCCCGTGGCGCTGCCGAGCGGCATCGGCCTCGAGGCCGCCGGGGTCGTCGAAGCGATCGGACCCGAGGTCGTCGACTTCGCCGTCGGCGACCGGGTCGGCTGCGGCCTCGGTCCGATCGGCGCCTACGCCACGCGCCGCGTCATCGCTGCCGACATGGCCGTGGCGCTCCCCGGCCTCGTCAGCGACGAGACCGCCGCGGCCGTGATGCTGAAGGGCGGCACCACCGAGTTCCTCGTCGACCGCTGCGCCAAGGTCGAGGCTGGGCAGACGGTGCTCGTCCACGCCGCCGCCGGCGGGGTCGGGCAGCTGCTCGTCCAGTGGCTGCGCGCCGCCGGGGCGCGCGTCCTCGCTACCGCCGGCACCCCCGAGAAGGCCGAGATCGCCCGCGCCGCCGGGGCCGACGAGGTCATCCTCTATCGCGATGAGGATCTTGCCGCCCGCGTCCGCGACCTGACCGACGGCACGGGTGTCGATGTCGTGTTCGACGGCGTCGGCCGCGACACCTGGGAAGGCTCGCTCAGGTCGCTGCGCCGCCGCGGCCTGCTCGTCAGCTACGGCAACGCCAGCGGACCGGTCGCCAACGTCGACCTCGGCATCCTCGCCCGCTTCGGGCTCGCTCTTCGTCACCCGGCCGACGATGTTCGATTATTACGGCACGGTCGAGGAGCGCCGCGCCGGCTTCGCCAAGCTGTTCGACCGCATCGTCGACGGCGAGCTCAAGGTCGAGATCGGCCAGCGCTTCCCGCTCGCCGACGCCGCCGCGGCGCACCGGGCGCTCGAGGCGAGGGAAACGACGGGGTCGACTATCCTAGTCCCTTGATCGGCAGGGACGACGAATATCCGGCTGTCAGCAGCACTACTGCCCAAGTATTCGCGACTAATGATTCATCGCGTCGAAGAAGTCCTCGTTCGACTTGGAATCCTTCATCTTGTCGAGCAGGAACTCCATCGCGTCGATCGTGCCCATCTGCATGAGGATGCGGCGCAGCACCCACATCTTCGACAGCGTATTCTTGTCGACGAGCAGCTCTTCCTTGCGCGTGCCCGACTTGCCGATGTCGATCGCCGGGAAGACGCGCTTGTCGGCGATCTTGCGGTCGAGGACGATCTCGGCGTTGCCGGTGCCCTTGAACTCCTCGAAGATGACCTCGTCCATGCGGCTGCCGGTGTCGATCAGCGCGGTCGAGATGATGGTGAGCGAGCCACCCTCCTCGATGTTGCGCGCGGCACCGAAGAAGCGCTTGGGCCGCTGCAGCGCGTTGGCGTCGACGCCGCCGGTCAGCACCTTGCCCGACGACGGCACGACGGTGTTGTAGGCGCGGCCGAGCCGGGTGATGTTGTCGAGCAGGATGACGACGTCGCGCTTGTGCTCGACCAGCCGCTTCGCCTTCTCGATGACCATCTCGGCGACCTGGACGTGGCGCGTCGCCGGCTCGTCGAAGGTCGAGCTGATGACCTCGCCCTTGACGGTGCGCTGCATGTCGGTGACTTCCTCGGGCCGCTCGTCGATCAGCAGCACGATGAGGTAGACCTCGGGGTGGTTCGCCGAGATCGCGCGGGCGATGTTCTGCATCATGATCGTCTTGCCGACGCGCGGCGGCGCGACGATCAGGCAGCGCTGGCCCTTGCCGAGCGGCGACGACGATGTCGATGACGCGGCTCGACTTGTCCTTGATCGTCGGGTCCATCGTGTCGAGGCGCAGCTTCTCGTTCGGATAGAGCGGCGTCAGATTGTCGAAATTGATGCGGTGGCGGACGACGTCGGGCTCGTCGAAGTTGATCGCCGTCAGCTTGGTCAGCGCGAAATAGCGCTCGCCGTCCTTGGGGGCGCGGATCTCGCCCTCGAGCGTATCGCCGGTGCGGACGCCGAACTTCCGCACCTGGTTGGGCGAGACGTAGATGTCGTCGGGACCGGCGAGATAGTTCGCTTCCGGTGAGCGCAGGAAGCCGAAGCCGTCGTGCATCACCTCGATCGTGCCGGTCCCCATGATCGTCGTGCCGTTGTCGGCCTCGGTCTTGAGGATGGCGAACAGGAGGTCCTGCTTGCTCAGCGTCGACGCGTTCTCGACGCCCAGCGCCTCGGCCATGACGACCAGTTCGGCCGGCGTCTTCTTCTTCAAGTCATTGAGATGCATGGAGTTCTACTTCGTAGAGTCGCGCACTGTCGCGGTGGGGAACAGCGATGGCGGACGGCAGCAGCAACGCGCCGGGATGGCGGTGCCGAGAGTGAGACTTAAGGCCGCCGCCCACGCCGGTCAAGCGGGGGCGAAACGGCTCAGGCTTTGGGCGCGGTGCCCTTGGTCGACGGGTTGGCGGCGATCGTCTTCGGCTTCTTCGCCTTGGGCTTGCGCGCTTCCTTGTTCGATTTCTGCTCGCCGCTGGCCATGATTGTCCTCCCTTTAGAACGGTTTGACGATGACCAGCACAACGATCAGGATCGTCGCCAGTGCCGGAACCTCGTTCAGCAGCCGGAGCGTGCGCTCGGCGTAGGGGCGCTCGCCGCGCGCGAACTTCGACGCCGCCGCCGACGCCCAGCCGTGATAGCCGGACAGCAGGAGGACGAGGAAGATCTTGGCGTGGAGCCAGCCGTTCCCCGCGAGCCCGTAGCTGACCGCCAGCGTCAGGCCGAGGATCCAGACAGCGATCAGCCCCGGCGTCAGGATGATGCGCTTCAGCCGGCGCTCGCGCTCGATCCAGGCGGCATCGTCGGCCGAGCCGACGGGCGACGCCATGTGGTAGACGAGGAAGCGCGGCAGCATGAACAGCCCGGCCATCCAGAAGATGACGGCGATGACGTGAAGCGCCTTGACCCACAGATAGGCGGTCGAGCCGACGTCCATCAGGCGTCCCCGCGGACCATCGCCAGCAGCTCCTCGACGTGCGCGATCGGCGTCTGCTGCAGGATGCCGTGGCCGAGATTGAGGACGTGCGGCCGCTCGTCGAAGGCGGCGCGGATGCGGGCGACGCTCGTCCGCAGCGCCTCGCCGCCGGCGAGCAGCGCCAGCGGGTCGATGTTGCCCTGGACCGGCATCCCCGGCGGCAGCATCGCGTCGGCCCAGGCGGGGTCGACCGTCTCGTCGAGGCCGACGGCGTCGATGCCGGTCTCGCCGGCATAGGTCGCGAGCTTGGCTCCCGCCCCCTTGGGGAAGCCGATGATCGGCACGTCCGGGTGGCGGACCATCAGCCGGCCGACGATCGCCGCGGTCGGCGCGACCACCCAGCGCTCGAATTCGGCCGGCGCGAGGCTGCCGGCCCAGCTGTCGAACAGCTGGACGGTCTGCGCGCCCGCCTCGATCTGCCCGGACAGATAGTCGACCGTGACGGCGACGATACGGTCGATCAGCGCCTGAAACGCGCCCGGATCGCGGTAGGCGAGCGTCGCGCGCCTCGCCCTGGTCCTTGCTGCCCTGGCCGGCGACCATGTACGTCGCGACCGTCCACGGGCTGCCGGCGAAGCCGATCAGCGCCACGTGCGGGTCGAGCGCCGCCCGCACCCGCCGCACCGTCTCGTAGATCGGGGCGAAGCGGTCGAGCTGCGGCACCAGCGCCTCGAAGCGGCCGTCGGCGAGCGGCGGCACCAGCCGCGGCCCCTCGCCGACGCCGAAGCTCAGGTCCATGCCCATCGCGTGCGGCACGATCAGGATGTCGGAGAACAGGATCGCCGCGTCGAGGCCGAAGCGGCGGATCGGCTGCAGCGTGATCTCGGCCGCCGCCTCGCTGTCGTAGACGAGCTCGAGGAAGCCGCCCTTGATCGCGCGCAGCTCGCGATATTCGGGCAGGTAGCGCCCGGCCTGGCGCATCAGCCAGACCGGCGGCGGGTCGCGGCGTTCGCCGGCGAGGACGGACAGCAGCGGCGGAAGCGGCAAAGGAGCGTGCATCGACGACACGCAAGCAGGCTCGGCGGCGCGGCGTCAAGCCCCGGGTCGGGCACGGGCACACCGCTTCCTTCCTTCCTTATTCTTGAGAGAATCTGGGAGTTGTAGTGCTGTGAATCCCGGGTGATGCGCGATCTTCACCGCGCCGGCGGCCGGATGCGGGCGGCCAAGCGGGTCGTTCGTCACGAGTTGCGCGAGTTATCCCCGGACTTAACAGCCCGGCCGCGTGACTTGTCCCCCTGTCGATGAGCTGTGGACAAAGGGCGGCAGGACCGTGACTTGCCGCTGCCGCAGCGATCCGATAGGCCTCGGTCCCGCGGTTATCCCCAGGGTTTGGGCGAATGAAATAATTCGGTCATGGCACGGTTGCATCTCCATCTCGTGTCCGACTCGACCGGCGAAACGCTCGAATTGATCGTCAAGGCCGGGCTCGGCCGGTTCGAGGGGGCCGACACGATCAAGCATTTCTGGCCGATGGTCCGCTCGGAGGGCCATCTCGACCGAGTTGTCGAGGAGATCGCCAAGCGGCCGGGGCTCGTCCTCTACACGCTGATCAACGGCGCGGTCCGCGACCGGCTGGAACTGCGCTGCGATCAGCTGTCGCTGCCCGCGGTGTCGGTGCTCGATCCGATCATCGCGGCGCTGTCCGGTTTCCTGGGCCAGGCGGCGGTGACGCGGCCCGGGCGGCAGCACGTCATGGACGCCGCCTATTTCCGCCGGGTCGACGCGATCAACTTCACCATGGCGCACGACGACGGCGCGGGTGCCGAGAACTGGGAGGAGGCCGACATCGTGCTGGCCGGCGTCTCGCGCAGCTCGAAGACGCCGACGTCGATCTATCTCGCCAACCGCGGCTACAAGACGGCGAACATCCCGCTGGTGCCGCAGTCGCCGCCGCCGCCGTCGCTGTTCCGGCTGCAGAAGCCGCTGCTCGTCGGCCTGACGACCTCGCCCGACCGGCTGATCGCCATCCGCCGCAACCGCCTGCTGTCGCTCGGCCAGACCGCCGACACCGCCTATGTCGACAGCGAGACGGTGTCGGCCGAGGTCGCCTTCGCCCGGCGCCTGTTCGCCGACCACGACGTGCCGGTCATCGACGTCACCCGCCGCTCGATCGAGGAGACGGCGGCGGCGATCATCAACCTGGCGCAGGAACGCGACGGCAGCGAGGCGGGCGCGGAAGCGTGATCACGCTCGCCTCGACGAGTCCCGCGCGCGCGGCGATGCTGACGGCGGCAGGGGTCGACTTCGCCGCGGTCGCGCCGCAGGTCGACGAGAGCGCGGTCAAGGCCGGCCTCGCCGCCGAGGGTGCCCGTCCCGAGCGCGTCGCCGAGGCGCTGGCCGAGGTCAAGGCGGTCAAGGTCGCGCGGCGCACCCCGGGGCTCGTGCTCGGCGCCGACCAGGTCCTCGTCACGGCGGGCGGCGAGATGCTCGACAAGCCGGAGGACCGTGCCGGGGCCGAGCGCCAGCTGCGCCGCCTCGCCGGGTCGGAACACCGGCTGGTGAGCGCCGCCGTCGTCGCCGAGAACGGCGTCGCCGTGTGGCGCGCGAGCGACAGCGCGCGGCTGGCGGTGCGCCCGCTGTCCGACGCCTTCATCGCCGCCTATCTCGACCGCGAAGGCGACGCCGTGTTCGGCTGCGTCGGCACCTACCGGATCGAGGGGCTGGGCGCGCAGCTGTTCACGCGGGTGACCGGCGACCCGTTCGTCATCCAGGGGCTGCCGCTGCTGGCGGTGCTCGACTATCTGCGGGTGCGCGGGGAGCTGCTGGCATGAGGTCGGCGGGCGTCATCGGCTGGCCGGTCGCGCATTCGAAGTCGCCGTTGATTCACCGCTTCTGGCTGGCGAAGCTGGGGCTGGACGGGGACTATGGGCGATTCGCGGTGCACCCCGACCGGCTGGCCGAGGCGATCCGGGCGCTGCCGGCGCTGGGGCTGGCGGGGGTCAACGTGACGGTGCCGCACAAGGTGGCGGTGATGGAGTTTCTCGACCGTGTCGATCCGCTGGCAGCGAAGGTCGGGGCGGTGAACACGGTTGTCGTCGAGGACGGCGCGCTGGTCGGGTACAACACCGACGTCGAGGGAATCGCCGACGCGCTGCGGGCGCCGCTGGCGGTCTTGGCGAACGACCGCGTGGCGACGCGCTACGCGCTGATCGGCACCGGCGGGGCGGCGCGAGCCGCGGCGCAGGCGCTTTCCGGCGAGGAGGTCACGGTCTACGGCCGCGACCTCGCCAAGGCAGCCGAGCTGGCCGACACCTTCGCACTCGGGGGAGGCTCGGCCTACGGCTTCAGCCGCGACATTGCCGAGCTGGCGGACGTGCGATGGTACGGCGAGATCGCCGGCACGCCGCGCGACAGCCGCGCTCACCCGCGCTATTCGCAGGTGGTCGTCAACGCCACCACGCTCGGTATGGCGGGTCAGCCGCCGCTCGCGATCGACCTCGCGCCCTTCCCCGGCGACACGGTCGTCTTCGACATGGTCTACGCGCCACTCGAGACGTCCCTCCTGCGGGCCGCGCGTGAGCGTGGGCTGCGGACGGTGGACGGCCTCGCCATGCTGATCGGGCAGGCGGCCGCGGCCTTCGAGCTGTTCTTCGGTGCGCCGGCTCCGCGCGAGCACGATGCCGAGCTGCGCGCGCTGCTGACCGCCTGAACCCCGTTCGCAGCGGCCGTGCGCCGTGCTATCGGCCTGCCGCGGGGGGACGATGACCGACGCACTGACCATCCGCGCCTTGCGCAAGAGCTTCGCGCGCGTCGCCGTCGACGACCTCGATCTGACGGTCCGGCGCGGCGAGCTGTACGCGCTGCTCGGGGCTAACGGCGCGGGCAAGACGACGACGCTGCGGATGGTCGCCGGGCTGCTGCCGCCGGATGCGGGGTCGATTCACATCCTTGGCATCGACGCGCTGGCCGAGCCGCTCAAGGCCAAGGCGAAGGTCGCCTGGGTGCCCGACGAGCCGCTGCTGTACGACAAGCTGACACCGCTCGAATATCTCGAGTTCGTCGCCGGCCTGTGGGGCATCGCCGCCGGTGTCGCCGCCGCCCGCGCCGAGGAGCTGCTGCGCCGCCTCGACCTGTGGGAGGCGCGCGACGCCCGCACCGAGACCTTCTCGCGCGGCATGAAGCAGAAGGCGGCGCTGGCGGGCGCGCTGATCCACGATCCCGCGCTCCTTATCCTCGATGAGCCGCTGACCGGCCTCGACGCGGGCGCGGCGCGTGACGTGAAGGCGCTGCTCCGTACCCGCGTGCAGGAAGGCGGGACCGTCATCCTGACGACGCACATCCTCGAGGTCGCCGAGCGGCTGGCCGACCGCATCGGCATCATCCGCGCCGGCCGCCTCGTCGCCGAGGGCACGCTCGCCGAGCTGCGCGATGCCCGCGGCAGCGCCGGCGCGAGCCTCGAAGACCTGTTCCTCGCGCTCGCCGAGGCATGAGCCTCGCGCCGGGCAGCTTCGCCTGGCTGCTGCGCCACGAGCTGCGGCTCGCGGTGCGCGGCACCTGGGTCCCGCGCCGCTGGCTGGCGCGCTTCGGCCCGCGGCTGCTGCTCGCCGCCGTGCCCGCGGTCGCGGGTGTCGCCCTCGCCGTCGTGCTTGCCCATGCCGGCGGTCCGCCGCCGCACCGCGGGGCCGACAGCGCCGAGCTCGGGTTGATCGGCACGGCGGTCGTCGTCCTCCTCGTGCTGATGCTGTCGACGGCGACGCTCGCCGTGCTGCGCACCTTCCACGATCGCCACGACCTCGACCTGCTCCTCGCCGCGCCGCTGCCGCCGGACCGGGTCCTGGCGGCCAAGGCGGTCGGCGTCGCGGTCGGCGTGGCGGCGCCGTTGCTGGTCATCTACGCGCCGTTCGCCCTGACGTCGGCGGTGCTCGGCGCGCCGCGCTGGCTCGGCGGGCTGGCGATCATCGCGGTCGACGCGGCGCTGGCGACGGCGGCGGCGCTGGCGCTCGCCGCGGGCCTGTTCGCGGTCCTCGGCGCGCGGCGCGCGCGCGTCGCGCTGCAGCTGGTGGCGGCGGTCGCCGGGGCCGCGGTCTTCCTGTCGACGCAGGTGCAGAGCCTGTCGGCAAGTGCGGCCGACCGGCTCTACGCCGCCATCGCCTCGCCTTGGCCGCCGCCGCTCGACTGGCCGGCGCGCGCGGCGCGGGGCGAGCCGCTGCCCCTGCTGGCGATGGTCGCCGTCGCGGCGCTGCTGCTCCGCCTCGCCGCGGCGGCGGGCGGCCGGCGGCTGCTCCGCGCCGGCGAGCGCGAGGGCGGCACGGCGGCGCCGCGCACGCGCCACGTCCGCTTCCGCAGCGGCACGACGACGGCGATCGTCGTCAAGGAACTGCGCCTGATCGCCCGCGACCCCGAGCTGATCGCCCAGGTCGCGCTGCGGCTGATCTACCTGATCCCGCTCGCCCTCCTCCTGCTGCGCGCCGGCGAGGCGGCAGCGCTGCCCGCGGCGGCGGCGGCGGCGACGGGCTTCGCCGGGCTGCTCGCCGCGAGCCTCGCCTGGATCGTCGTCAGCGCCGAGGAGGCGCCCGACCTGCTCGCCGCCGCCCCGCGGTCACCGGCCCTCGTCGCGCGGGCCAAGCTGCTGGCGGCCTGCGTCGTGCCGGTCGGCGTCGTCGCGGCGGCGGCGCTGGCGCTGGTGCCGGTGAGCGCCTGGACGGCGGCGGTGATGGTGGCGACCGCGACCCTCGCCGCGACGAGCGCCGCCGTGATCCAGAGCTGGTTCGCGCGCCCGGCCCCGCGCAGCGCCTTCCGCCGCCGCCAGTCGGGCTCGTTCGTCGTCGGCGTCGGCGAGATCGCGCTCGCCGCGGCGTGGGCGAGCCTGGCGGGCATGCTCGTCCGCGGCTCGGTCGGGGCCGTGGTCCCGGCGCTGGTCGCCGGCACCATCCTCGCCGGCGCCCGCGAAGCGCACGCGGCGGCTCAGCGCGAGGGCGGCGTCACCGGCGCGGGCGGCAGCGGGTCGAGCAGCAGCGTGTCGAGCTCGGCGAGCGCGCGCCAGCCGGCCTGATAGCGGTCGGCGGCGCTGAGCCAGGGCCCGGCGCGGGTCTTCAGCACCGGCGGCAGCGCCGCGATCTCCGCCACGGCCGCGCCGACGTCGCCCGCGGCAAGGTCGCGGTCGGCGCGCTCGATGCGGGCGGCGGGATCGGTCCCGCTCGTCGCCGCCGCCGGCCGGACGAAGCCGGCGATGCCGTCGCGCAGGTTGTCCCACCAGTCGCGCGCGCTGCCGGGCGCCGAGCTGCTGCCGGTCAGCGCCGGGCGCAGCGCGGCCAGCCCGGCGCGGAGCGAGGCGAGCGTCACCGGCGCCGTGCCGAGCGCGGCGATCGCCTCGACCTGCGGCGCGGAATGGGCGGCGAAGTCGCGGCGCAGCGTCAGCTCGAGCGGGCCGAGGCGCGCGCCGGCGGCGAGCTGGCGGCGGACGGCGGCGGCGACGAGCATCGCCTCGGCCCGCGCCGCGGTCGCCGTCGCGCTGTCGAGCGCCGCCGCCGTCGCCCCGGCGTTCGCATCGACGCGGGCGGCGAGCGCGGCGAGGTCGCTGGCGAGCTTGTCGCTGCGCGCCGTCGCCGCCGGCAGCGCCGCGCTGAGCGTCGCCATCGCGCCCTCGACGCGGGCGACCCGCTCGCCGACCGCGGGGTCGGCGGGCGCGCCGGCCGGCACCGCCCTGACCAGCGGCCGGGCTTCGAGCGCGGCGATCCGCGTCTCGAGCGCCGTGACGTCGGCCATCGTCGGCGTGACCGTCGGCGCGAAACCGGGCAGGTGGCTGCGCACCGACCGTTCGAACCAGGGATTGGCGATCAGGCCGAGGGCGAACGCCAGTAACGCGGCGGTCAGCGTCCAGGCGAGGACGGCGCGGGGCGGCGATGCCGTCGCGGGCACCCGCCCGGCGCGGAGCCGGTCGAGCCGGGCGGCGCTCAGGTCGGCGCGGGTCGCGTCGGGGCGCGGGTCGAACGGCTCCATCGTCATCCTCCGCCGGGGTCGGCGCGGCGCTTTTCGCACAGCGCCTGCGCGGCGGCAAAGAGCGCGGCGTCGTCGGGCGTGGCCGCGACCCCGACCGCGCGCCAGCCCGGGCCGGCAGCCGCGGCGACCGCCGGGCTCAGCGCGGCGAGGGCGACCCGCCCGCGCGATATGCCGGCGGCGTCGATCTGGCGCGCGAAATGCCCGGCGGTCCGCGGCGAGTAGAGCAGCACCGCGTCGGCGCCGCCGTCGGCGAGCAGGCCGGCGACATGCGCCGGCAGGTCGAGCAGCGCCGCGGCATAGACCTCGCGGACGGTGACCGTCAGTCCCGCCGGCACCGCCGCCGCGACCCGGTCGACGCCGCCGAGGTGGAGCAGGTCGCCGATGCCGGCTGCGGCGGCGGCCGCGAACAGGCTCGCCGCCGTCCCGCCGCCCTCGCGGACGTCGGACCAGCCCGCCGCGCGCGCCGCGGCGGCGGTGGCGCCGCCGACGGCAAAGGCCGGCAGGCCGTGGTAGCGGTCGGCCTGCGGCCCGGCGAGGCGCACGCCGTTGGCGCTGGTGAAGGCGATCGCCGCCGGCACTCCCTCGGGCGGCGTCCACGGCCGCGCGGCGACGTCGAGCAGCGGGGCGACGGTGACGGTCGCGCCCCGCCCGCGCCAGCGCGCGGCCGTGGCGCCGGGCTGCGGCCGGGTGACGACGACGTGCACCGCCTAGCCGAACAGGGCGCGCAGGGCGGGCGAGGCGCGGGCGAGCAGGTCGGCGGCGATGGCCTCGACGCCGGCCGCGGCCGCCTCGGTCGCGAAGCGGCCGTCGCCGGTGACGCGCTCGCTGCCGTCGGGCGACAGGATCTCGGCGCGGAAGCCGGCTTCCCCGGGTGCGATCGTCGCCAGCGCCGCGACCGAGCTGTGGCAGTCCGCCCCCAGCGCGGCGAGGAAGCGGCGCTCGAGCCGCACGGCGGCGTGCGTCGGCGCGTCGTCGATCGCGGCGAGCTGCGCCAGCACGGCCGCGTCGTCGGCACGGCAGGTCATGCCGACCGCGCCCTGCGCCGGCGCGGGGAGCATCGTCGCCAGCGGGATCGCGTGCCCCTCGGCCAGTCCCAGCCGGTCGAGCCCGGCGGCGGCGAGCAGCGTCGCGTCGGCCTCGCCGACGGCGATCTTGGCCAGCCGCGTGGCGACGTTGCCGCGCAGGGGCACGATCGTCACGTCGGGCCGCAGGCTGCGGACCTGCGCCGCCCGCCGCGGCGACGAGGTGCCGAGCTTCGCTCCCCGCGCGAGCGTGTCGAGCGAAGTCGCCCCGATCAGCCGGTCGCGGACGTCGGCGCGCGGCAGCATGGCGGCGAGCGCGATACCGGCGGGAAGATGCGTCTCGACGTCCTTCATCGAGTGGACGGCGAGGTCGATGCGCCCGTCGAGCAGCGCTGCGTCGAGCTCCTTGGTCCACAGCGCCTTGCCGCCGATCTCGGCCAGCGGCCGGTCCTGGACGCGGTCGCCGGTCGTGACGACGACGACGATCTCGGTGGCGAGGCCGCGAGCCGCCAGCGACGCCGCCACCATGCTCGCCTGCGCCAGCGCCAGCGGCGACCCGCGCGTTCCGATCTTGAGGGAATCTCCATCGCCATGGCTTGTGCAAGCCGCGGCGCGCTTGGCAAGGCGAGGGGCTGGCCAGGGCGGGCTGCCGGCGGCGATGGCGGCCGCCCCGCGCCCTCGCCCAAGCGGCCCGGCCCCGCTACACCGCCGCTATGACCCTGATCCTCGGCCTCGAATCGTCGTGCGACGAGACCGCCGTCGCGCTCGTCCGCGGCGATCGCACCATCGTCGCGCAGCGGATCGCCAGCCAGGACGCGGCGCACCGGCCGTTCGGCGGCGTCGTCCCCGAACTCGCCGCCCGCGCCCACGTCGAGGTGCTGACGCCGATGATCGCGGCGGTGCTGGCGGAGGCCGGCATCGGTTTGGCCGAGGTCGACGCCATCGCCGCGACCGCCGGGCCCGGGCTGATCGGCGGGGTCATGGTCGGGCTGGTCACCGCCAAGGCGCTGGCGTTCGCGGCGGAGAAGCCGCTGCTGGCGATCAACCACCTCGAGGGTCACGCCCTGTCGCCGCGGCTGGTCGCGCCGGGTCTCGCCTTTCCCTACCTGCTGCTGCTGGTGTCGGGCGGGCACTGCCAGCTGCTCGCCGTCGCCGGCGTCGGCCGCTACCGCCGGCTGGCGACGACGATCGACGACGCCGCTGGCGAGGCGTTCGACAAGGTGGCGAAGCTGCTCGGCCTCGGCTTCCCCGGCGGCCCGGCCGTCGAGCGGGCGGCGGCGGGCGGCAACCCCGCCCGCTTCGCCCTGCCGCGGCCGCTGGTCGGCGGCGACGACCCGAACTTCTCCTTCGCCGGGCTGAAATCGGCGGTGTTGCGGGCGCGCGACGCGCTGGGCGCGCTGGGCGAGCGCGACGCCGCCGACCTCGCCGCGGGGTTCCAGGCCGCGGTCGTCGACTGCCTCGCCGACCGCAGCCGCCGGGCGCTCGTGCGCGTGCCGGAGGCGACCGCCTTCGTCGTCGCCGGCGGCGTCGCCGCCAACGGCGCGGTGCGAGCGGCGCTCGACCGGCTCGCCGCCGCGCACGGCCTGCCGTTCATCGCCCCGCCGGCGTGGCTGTGCACCGACAATGCGGCGATGATCGCCTGGGCGGGCGCCGAGCGCCTCGCCGCCGGGCTGCCCGCCGACGGTCTCGAGGCCCCCGCGCGGCCGCGCTGGCCGCTCGATCCGGCCGCCGACCCGGTCCGCGGCGCGGGGGTCAAGGCGTGAGGCCGGGGCGTGCCACGGCCTTGACGCGGCTGCCGCTCCAACGGCACCCTGCTCCGATGGCACCTCGCTCCGGCGGCTTCGACATCGGCTTACGCGTCCGTCTGTGCCTCCTGCTGCTGGCGGCCGCGGTCGCGTCGCCGCTCGCCGCCAAGGTCGATCCGTCGCTGTTCCAGGAGCTGCACTGGCGCTCGATCGGCCCCTATCGCGGCGGGCGCGTGCTCGCCGTCACCGGCGTCCCCGACCAGCCTGCGCATTTCCTGATGGGCTCGGTCAACGGCGGCGTGTGGGAGACGAAGGACGCCGGCCGCACCTGGGCGGCGATCGCCGATGCCATCCCCAACGGCTCGATCGGCGCCATCGCCGTCGCGCCGGGCGACGCACGGACGATTTACGTCGGCACCGGCGAGGCCGACATGCGCTCCGACATCTCGCAGGGGATCGGGGCGTTCCGCTCGACCGACGGCGGGCGCAGCTGGCAGGCCGCCGGCCTGGCGAACTCGCAGTCGATCGCCCGCCTGCGCGTCGATCCGCGCGATCCCCGCGTCGTGCTCGCCGCGGTGCTGGGGCATCCCTACGGCGCCAATGCGGAGCGGGGGATCTTCCGCACCGACGACGGCGGCCGCACGTGGCAGCGCACGCTGTTCCGCGACGCCGACACCGGCGCGATCGACCTCGCCGTCCGTCCCGACCGGCCCGACATCGTCTTCGCCGCGCTGTGGCAGACGCGGCGGCCGCCGTGGAGCGTCTATCCGCCGTCGAACGGGCCGGGCAGCGGCCTGTGGCGGTCGCCGGACTTCGGGCGGACGTGGACGCGGCTGCCGGCGACCGGCCTGCCGGCGGCGCCCGGGCGGATCGGCCTCGCCATCGCGCCAAGCCGGCCGGACACGATGTACGCGGTCGTCGACGCGGTCGACGGCGGCGTCTTCCGCTCCGACGACGGCGGCGCGACCTGGCGGCGGACGACCGCCGACAAGCGGGTGTGGGGCCGCGGCTGGTACTTCGGCGAGCTGACGGTCGATCCGCGCGATCCCGAGACGCTCTACGTGATGAACACGGCGCTCTACCGCAGCCGCGACGGCGGCCGGACGTTCGTGCCGGTCAAGGGCGCGCCCGGCGGCGACGACTATCACGCGCTGTGGATCGATCCGGCGAACCCCGACCGGCGCATCCTCGGCGTCGACCAAGGCGCCGTCGTCACCCTGAACGGCGGGGCGACGTGGAGCAGCTGGTTCAACCAGCCGACCGGCCAGTTCTACCATGTCGTGACCGACAACCGCTTCCCGTACATGGTTTATGGCGCGCAGCAGGATTCGGGCGCCGCCGGCGTGCCGAGCCGCACCAACAGCTTCGACGGCATCAACCTGACGCAGTTCCACGAGGTGACGGCCGGCGGCGAGTTCGGGCAACATCGCCCCCGATCCCGACGACCCCGACACGATCTTCGGCGGCACGGTCGAAAAGCTCGACGTCCGCACCGGCACGACGCGCAACGTCGATCCGACGCTCGCCTATCCCGGCGTGTACCGGGCGGAGTGGACGCTGCCGCTGATCTTCGGCCGGCGCGGGGAGAAGGCGCTGTATTTCGGCAACCAGCGCATCTTCCGCACGACCGACGGCGGCCGCCACTGGACGCCGATCAGCCCCGACCTGACGCGGCCGGACCCCGGCTCGCCGCCGAACCTCGACCCCGTCACCGCCGCCCGGCGCGACAACCCCGGGCCGCGCCAGGGCGTGGTCTATACCATCGCGCCCTCGCCGCTCGCCGAGGCGACGATCTGGGCGGGGACCGACGACGGGCTGGTCTGGCGCACCGACGACCGCGGCCGCCACTGGCGCGACGTGACCCCGGCGGGCCTGCGCCCCTGGTCGAAGATCGCCGCGATCGAGCCGTCGCACTTCTCGCCCGACGTCGCCTATGCGGCGATCGACCGGCACCGCCTCGACGATTTCGCGCCCTATGTCGTGCGGACCGGCGACGGCGGCCGCACGTGGACCGCGATCAGCGACGGGCTGACCGGCGACGGCCCGCTCAACAGCGTCAACGTCGTCCGCGAGGACCCGCGGCGGCGCGAGCTGCTGTTCGCCGGCACCGAACGCGGCGTCTTCGTCAGCTTCGATACCGGGCGGAGCTGGCAGCCGCTGCCGAACGGCCTGCCGGCGACCTCGGTCCGCGACATCGAGGTGCACGGCGACGATCTCGTCATCGCCACCCACGGCCGCGGCTTCTACATCCTCGACGACATCGCGCCGCTGCGCGACCTGGCGGCACAGCCCGCCGGCGGCACCCGCCTCCTCGCCCTCGCCCCGGCGATCCGGGTCCGCCCGAGCGGCTTCACCGGCTCGCCGATGCCCAAGGACGAGCCGATGGCGCCGAACCCGCCGGCGGGCGCCTATCTCGACTATGTCCTGGCGCGCGACGCGCCGGGGCTGACGATCACCGTCACCGACGCGCAGGGGCTCGTCGTGCGCCGGTTCGCGGCGAGCGACCCCGCGCCCGCCGCCGACCTCGCCAAGATCGACGTCGCGCCCGAATGGGTGACCGCGCCGACGCCGCCGCGGACAACCGCGGGCATGCACCGGCTGGTCTGGGACCTGCACTATGCGCCGGCGGCACCCGATCCGGCCGCGGGCAGTGCCGGCGTCTGGGCGCCTCCCGGGCGCTACCTGGTGACCCTCGAGGCGGACGGACAGCGCTCGACGCAGCCGCTCGTGGTCGCGCCCGACCCCCGCGCCAAGGCAGCGCCGGCCGACTATGCGCTGCAGTTCGCGACTGCCCGGCGGATCGAGACGGCGCGGGCGGCGGTCGCGGCGGACACCGACCGGGCGCAGCATCTGCTGGCGAAACTCGGCGGCGACGCGCGGACGGCGGCGCAGGCGCTCGCCGTGCGGCTGAAGGCGCTGACCGACGACACGCCCTATGCCCAGCCGACGGCGCCGCCGACCGACCCCGCCGGTCTGCGCGGCCTCGCGGCGCGGCTCGAGGGGCTCGCTGCCGCCGTCGACACCACCGATCAGCCGCCGACGCCCGACGCGCTGCACGCCGCCGACCTCGCGATCGCCGATGCCGCTACGGCGACGGCCAGCGTGGCGACGATCGCCGCGGCCGCCGCCGCCCTCAACCCCTAGCGCGCCGGTACGTCACGGCGAGACCGGCACCGTCCGGGCCGCGCGCGGCGAGCGGCGCCCGGGCCGGCGCGGACGCCCCCGTAACAAGATCGTTTGCCGCGCGTTCAGCCGCTGCCGCGCAGAGTGCACCGACGGCTGAACGAGGACGACCGATGCCCGAGATCCGCTCGACTGCTTCCCGCCTGGCGCTGACCGGCGTCGCCGCCGCCCTGGCGCTGTCCGCGTGCAACCAGACGCCGGCGACACCCGCGGCACCCACCGCGCAGGCGGGCACGCAGCCGGTGACCGCCGCGCCGATCGCGGCGCTGCCGCTCGCGACCGCCGCGCCGCCGCCGCTCGCGCCGGCGCCTGCCGTCCTGCCGCCGCCGGCGACGCGGGTCCGCGTCGCGCCGCGGCCGCGCGAGCGCTACCGCTACGTCGACCGGGCGGCGCAGTACAACCTCGCCTTCGGTGACACGCCGCCCGACTATACCGTCGACTACCAGGGCACGCGGCCGTGGATCTGGCGCGCGGACAGCGGCGCCTACCGCGTCGCCGAGCAGCTGCCGCAGGGCGAGCGCTATTATTATTACGACGCCGGCAGCGACCAGCCGTTCTACGTCGCCGATCCGCAGGGCGGCTATGCCTATGACGGCGGCGAGCTGGTCGCGGTCTATGGGCCCGACGGCGTACCGCTCGCCGACTATGAGGCCGAGCGGCGGGCCGCTGAGGCATCGGCCTATCTCGCGCGGGCGCGGGCGCTCTACCGCGCGGCGAACTACGACCGGCGCCAGGCGGCCTATGCCGCGGAGTGGCAGGCCCGGCGCGCCGACTTCGCCGCGCGGCAGCAGGCGTGGGACGAGGCGCGGGCGCGCGATGCCGACTGGCAGGCGTGGCACGACGCCCACGCCGACGCCGAGCGGCAGCGCTGGCAGGACGAGCGCGACCGCCGCGCGACCTACGCCGCCGCGATCGGCGTGGCGGCCGGCGCGGCGGCGGTGGCGCTGACCCGCGAACATCACCGCGATGCGGGCGACCGCGGCGTCTATGGCGATCGTGGTTCCTCGGGTGACCGCAGCTTTTCTGGCGGCGGCCGCGACGACCGTGCACTGTCCGGAACGAACCCGGCCGACGCCGCGCGCCTCGCGAGCGAGCAGGCTCGCGCCGACGCCGCCCGGGCGGCGCAGGCGCAGGCCGACCAGGCGACGCGCGACCGGTTGCGCGCGACCGCCGAGGCGCAGCGCCAGCAGGCGCTGACCGCCGGCGACCGGGCACGCGCCGCCGCCGAGGCGCAACGGCAGCAGGCCCGCGTGCAGCAGGAGCAGGCGGCGGCCGCGGCGCGCACCCAGGCGCAGGCGGCGCAGCGCCAGCTCGCCGAGACGCAGCGCCAGGCGGCGCAGCAGGCGGTGGCGGCCGACCGCGCGAAGGCCCGCGGCGCGGCGGACGCACAGCGGCAGGCGGTGGAGGCCCAGCGCCAGCAAGCGGCCGAGGTTGACCGCGTCAAGTCCCGCGCCGCCGCGGACGCGCAGCGCCAGGCGGCGCAGCAGCAGGCGGTGGCCGAGCGCGACAAGGCGCGCAACGCAGCCGAAGCCCAGCGCCAGCAACAGGCGGCGGCCGAACGCGACAAGGCCCGCGCCGCGGCCGAGACACAGCGGCAGGCCGCGCAGCAGCAGGCTGTCGCCGAGCGCGACAAGGCGCGTGCGGCGGTCGAGGCTCAACGCCAGCAGCAGGCTGTCGCCGAGCGCGACAAGGCCCGCGCAGCGGCCGACGCCCAACGCCAGCAGGCCGCCGCCGAGCGCGACAAGGCGCGCGCCGCCGCTGAAGCCGAGCGCCAGCAGCAGGCCGCAGCGGAACGCGACAAGGCCCGCGCGGCCCAGGAAGCTCAGCGGCAGGCGGCGCAGCAGCAGGCCGCGGCCGAACGCGACAAGGCCCGGGCCGCGGCCGAGGCGCAGCGCCAGCAGGGGGAGGCCCAGCGCGCGCAGCAGGCGGCCGCCGAGCGCGACAAGGCTCGCGCGGCGCAGGAGGCTCAGCGTCAGCAGGCAGAGGCGCAGCGCCAGGCGGCGCAGCAGCAGGCCGCGGCCCAGCGCGACAAGGCCCGGGCCGACGCCGAGCGCGCCAAGGC
This sequence comes from uncultured Alphaproteobacteria bacterium, assembly GCA_963846485.1. Lineage (GTDB taxonomy): Bacteria > Pseudomonadota > Alphaproteobacteria > Sphingomonadales > Sphingomonadaceae > Polymorphobacter_B. The sequence goes on from CAWJWB010000008.1 coordinate 711,174, forward strand.
CGACCACAAGGACAAGCAGCCCGACCATCCCTGACGGGCGCTTCCGTCGTCACCGCGATGGCGGGGAACGCCGTCACGGCGCGGCTCGGTCGCCAGCCGGCCCGCGCCGGGAAGACCGGCGATGACGACGGGCTGAGCCTCAGGCGTCCGTGCCGGACGATCAGAAAATCCTGTCGCGCCGCGCTGTCTTGCGCCAGCGTCGTCGAATGCTTGGCTCCGCTCTCTGCCCCGGGAACACGCGCCGGGTCGCCCCCTGCCCGGCAGGCGGCGTCACCCGCGTGTCCCCGTTGCACAGGGCAGGCTCGCCGCACACGCCCGAGCTAGCGCGCGTCGGAGGCGCAAGATGAGTACCGTCGGTGTCATCGGCGCGGGGGCGTGGGGCTGTGCGCTGGCGGGGGTGGCGGCGGCCGGCGGCCCCGTGCGGCTGTGGGCGCGCGACCCGGTGGCGGTCGCGGCCATCGCCGCCACGGGCCGCGCGCCGCGGCTGCCGGGCGTGCGGCTCGACGCGGCGGTCCGGGCCACCGCGCAGTTCGCTGACCTCGCCGGCTGCGACGTGCTGATCGCGGCCGTGCCGGCGGCGGCCACGGCGGCGACGGTAGGGCGGCTGGCGGGCTGGCGGCCGCGGCCGCTGGTGCTCGCCGCCAAGGGCTTCGCGCCCGGCGGCGTCGCGCTGGCCGAGGTCGCGGCGGCGGCGCTGCCCGGCTGGCCGGTGGCGCTGCTGTCCGGCCCGACCTTTGCCGAGGAAGTGGCGGCGGGGCTGCCGGCGGCGGCAACGCTCGCCTGCGCCGACGTGGACGTGGCGGCGACGCTGGCGGCGCGGCTGGGGCGGCCGACCTTCCGCCTCTACACCAGCGGCGATGTCGTCGGCGTCGGGCTCGGCGGGGCCTTGAAGAACGTGCTCGCGATCGCCGCCGGCGTCGCCGCCGGGCGCGGTCTCGGCGAGAATGCGCGCGCCGCGATCGTCACCCGCGGCTTTGCCGAGATGCGGCGCTACGGCGCGGCGCTGGGGGCCGATCCGGCGACGCTGGCCGGCCTGTCGGGCCTCGGCGACCTCGTGCTGACCTGCACCGGCGCCACCTCGCGCAACTTCGCGCTGGGGGTCGCGCTGGGCGAGGGCCGCAGCGCCGCCGACGCGCTCGCCGCCAGCCGCGGCGTCGCTGAGGGCGCAGCGACGGCCCCGATCCTCGCCGCGGCGGCAGCGCAGCGCGGCATCGAGCTGCCGATCGCCGCCGCCGTCGCCGACCTCGTCGCGGGCCGGGCGACGGTCGCGGCCGTCGTCACGCGGCTGCTCGACCGCCCGCTGCGCGGCGAGGGCTAGCCGGGGGCTAGAAGTCGACGGCGATCCCGGCGCGCTCCCAGTCGCCGAAGCGGACGGGATCGAGCCCGCCGCGGCCCCCGACCTCGGGCACCGGCGCGGCGGGGTCCATCTCCGGCTCGGGCGCGCCGGGCACGGGCAGTTCGGGCGGCTGCTCGGCGGGGCTTTGCGGCTCGCCGTCGGGGGTCGGGATCGTGGCCATTGCGCGTCTCCTGCTGGCGTCGGATAACAAGATAGGAACGGGGAGGCTGGCGCGCATGACGGATCTCAACGGACGCGCGGTCGCACTGACGGGCGCGGGCAGCGGCATCGGCCGGGCGTTGGCGCGGCTGCTGGCGAGCAAGGGCGTGCGGCTGGCGCTGGCCGACAAAGATGCGACCGGGCTGGAGGAGACCAAGCGCCTGCTCGGCAACGCGCCGGCGACGGCGACGGTGCTCGACGTCACCGATACCGCGGCGCTCAACGCCTGGGTCGACGAGGCGGCGCGCGAGTTCGGCGGGCTGGACGGGATCATCAACAACGCCGGCCTGTCGGTGGTCGCGCCCTTCGCCGACTGTCCGGAGGCCGACTTCGACCGGGTCATGGCGGTCAACTTCGGCGGCGTCGTCGCCGGCTGCCGCGCGGCGCTGCCCCACCTCAGGAAGCGCGACGCGGCGTGGATCGTCAACATCTCCAGCGTTTTCGGCATGATGGGCTATCCGACGCAGACGGCGTACAACGCCTCGAAATATGCCGTGCGCGGCTTGACCGAGGCGCTGGCGCTCGAGCTCGCCCAGACCGACCCGCACATCCGCGTCATCCGCGTCCATCCGGGCGGCATCAAGACCAACGTCGCGCGCAACGCCAAGTTCATCGCCGGCATGCCGGGCACGGTGAACGCGCTCGAACTCGGGCGACGAGTTCGAGAAGGCGGCCAAGACGACGCCCGAACAGGCGGCGGCGACGATCGTCGCGGGCATGGAGAAGGGGAAGCACCGTGTCCTGATCGGCCCCGACGCGCGGCTGATCGACATCCTCACCCGCGTCTTCCCCACCACCTACTACCGCTGGATCGGGCCCTTCCTCAGCGGCGGCCGCTAGGCGCCCGATACCGCGCCGCCGGTGGCGACGACGCTCGGCCGCGCGGCGACACGGGCGAACCAGTCGCTGAGCCGCGGCCGGCCGGCGAGGTCGACGATGCCGACGGCGCGGCCGAAGTCGAGGCTGCACCACAAGGCGATGTCGGCGATGGTAAAGGCCGGGCCGGCGGCGAACGGCCCGGGTTGCACCTCGAACCAGTCGAGGGCGGCCCCCACCCGCGGCCGGTTGGCGGCCCCGAAGGCCTTGAACTCGCTGCCGAAGATCACCGCCGTCCGCGGGTGGTCGTGGACCCAGACCATCGCCAGCGGCGTACCGAGGACGAACTCGACGCGGCGCAGCGCGACCTCGACGTGCGCCCGGTCGAGCGCGTCCTGGCCGAACAGCGGCGGATCGGGGTGGAGGGCGTCGAGGTAGCGGCAGATGGCGATCGACTCGGCGATGACCGTGCCGTCGTCGAGCTCGAGCGCCGGCACCTGCCCGCGCGGGTTGCGCGCGAGGTGCGCGGGCGACTTGTGCTCGCCCTGCAGGATGGCGAGGTCGGTGACCGGCAGGCCGAGGCCCTTCTCGGCGGCGAAGATCGTCACCCGGCGCGGATTGGGTGCCGGCGGCGCGGCGCTCCACAGCATCATTTCGGCAGCTCCCCGTCGAGCCGGCGGGCGGCGTCGGTCGGCGACACCTTATCGCGCTCGCGGTCGACGCGCCAGTTCGCCTGGCGCATGGCGGCGATGCCGATCCGGCCGACCAGCGGCCGCAACGCCGCGTCGAGCCCGTGGTCGCGCGCGCGGGCCGGCGAGACGAGCAGCAGCGCGTCGTAGCTCGGGATCGCGCCGGCGGGATCGGCCAGCACGACGAGGTCCTGCGCCGCGATGCGGCCGTCGCTCGAGAAAGCGCTGATGACGTCGACCTCGCCGCTCGCCAGCGCGCGGTACATGAAGGTCGGTTCGTAGCGCCGGCTCGCCTTGAAGCGGAGGTGGTAGGCGCTGTCGAGCGCGGCCCATTCGGGGCGCGACAGGAACTCGATGTCGCTGCCCAGCACGAGCCCCGGCGCGGCGCGGGCGAGATCGGCGATCGTCGCCAGGTGGTACTTTGCCGCCGTGTCGCGGCGGACGGCGAGGACATAGGCGTTCTCGAATCCCAGCGGCCCGACGACGCCGACGCCGAAGCGCGCCGTGAGCTCGCGGGTCAGCGCCGCGAGCAGGGCGGGGCGCGGCAGGCGGCGGGTCTCGCCGAGGACGCCGGTCCACAGCGTCCCGGCATAGTCGACATAGGTGTCGAGGTCGCCCGCCGCGAGCGCGCGGAAGGCGACCGCCGAGCCGAGGCCGGTGCGCAGCGTCACCGGGCGCGGCGCCAGCCGGGCGGCGATCAGCTCGCCCAGGATATATTGTTCCGAGAAGTTCTTCGCGCCGACGACGACCGGCCGCGCCGTGCCCGCCGCCGGCGCGAGCGCGCCCGGCAGCAGTGCCGCCGCGGCGATCGCCGCCAGCACCGCCGCCCCCGCCGCCAGCCGCAGGCGCGATCCCCGGGCGAGGCCGGCCTCGACCAGCCCGAGCGCGGCGTCGACGGCGACCGCCAGCGCCGCCGCCGCGCCGCAGCCGACGAGCACCGCGACCCAATTCTCGGTCTGCAGCCCGGCGAAGATGAAGTCGCCGAGCGTCGTCGCCCCGACCGCGGTCGCCAGTGTCGCCGCGCCGATCGTCCACACCGCCGCGGTCCGCACGCCGCCGACGATGACCGGAGCGGCCAGCGGCAGCTCGACCGCCAGCAGGCGCTGGCGCGGCGTCATGCCGATGCCGTCGGCGGCCTCGACGACGGCGGGGTCGACGCTCGCCAGCCCGCCGATCCCGCCGCGGAGGAGCGGCAGCAGGGCGTAGAGGGCGAGCGCCAGCAGGGCGGGGACGAAACCGAGCACCGGCAGCTCGACGCCCGCCAGCCCGCGCAGCGCCAGCAGCGCCGGGTAGAACAGCGCCAGCAGCGCCAGCGCCGGGATCGTCTGGACCAGCCCGGCGGCGCCGAGCAGCGCCGCCTGCACGCCGCGGCTGCGGCGGCTGGCGAGGACCAGCGGCACCGTTACCAGCAGCGCCAGCGCCAGCGCCGCGGCGCTCAAGGCGACGTGCGCCGCCAGCCGGTATGGCAGCTCGGCGAGCGCGGCGGCGAGCGGGCTCACCGGCGGTTTCCGCACACGCTCACCGGCCCCGCCTCACAGCGCCGCCAGCCGCTCGGCCTGCCGCCGCGGCGTCGCGATCATCGCCGCCACCGCCGGGTCGGCGTGGCCGCGGACCAGCTCGGCCGGCGGCGCGTCGGCGGCGATCCGTCCGCGCGCGACGACGAGGATGCGGTCGGCGATCAGCAGCGCCTCGGCCATGTCGTGGGTCACCATGACGGTGGTCAGCCCGAGCTCGTCGTGCAGCGCCCGGGTGCGCGTCGCCAGCGCGTCGCGCGTCAGCGGGTCGAGCGCGCCGAACGGCTCGTCCATCAGCACGGTTCGCGGCCGGGCGGCGAGCGCGCGGGCGACGCCGACGCGCTGCCGCTGCCCGCCCGACAGCATCGCCGGCAGGCGCGAGGCGACCGCGGCGGGCAGGTCGACGAGCGCCAGCAGCTCGGCGACGCGCGCGTCGATCTCGGCCTGCGGCCAGCCGAGCAGGCGCGGCACGGCGGCGATGTTGGCGGCGACCGTCAGGTGCGGGAACAGGCCGATGCCCTGGAAGACATAGCCGATCCGCCGCCGCAGCGCCGGCGCGGGGCCGGCGCGGACGTCCTCGCCGTCGACCGCGACGGTGCCCGCGTCGGCCTCGACCAGGCGGTTGACCAGCTTCAGCAAGCGTCGTCTTGCCCGAGCCCGAGGCGCCGACCAGGGCGACGAACTGGCCCGCGGGTACTTCGAGCGACACGCCGTCGACGGCGGTGGTGCGCGCCGAAGCGCTTGACGACCCGGTCGAAGGCGATGGCGGCGGGCATCCGCCAACCTAGGCCGCGCGCCCGATCCAGTGCAACGCCGCGCCGTGCGCCTTCAGCCACGCGCGGGCCGCCGTCAGGTCGCCGGCCGTCAGCTCGGCCGCCAGCGCCCAGAAGGCCGGGCCGTGGTTGGGGTGGACGAGGTGCGCGACCTCGTGCGCGACGACGCTCTGCCGCACCGCCGGCGGGGCGAGGATCAGCCGCCAGCTGTAGCGGATCGCGCCGGTCGTCGCGCAGCTGCCCCAGCGCGTCGCCGGATCGCCGACGCCGACCGTCACCGTCCGCCCGAGGTCCGGCCGCCAGCGCCGCCGTCGCCGGCGCGAGGTCGGCGAGCGCCGCGGCGCGCAGCCAGCGCAGCGTCCGCCCGGCGACCGTTCCCTCGTCGCCGCCGAGCAGCAGCCGGTCGCCGTCGCGCCGCGCTACCCGCGGGTGCGTCGCGGCCCAGTCGAGCCGCAGCACGCCGCCGTCGAAGGGGATCGCAGCGCCGGGCACGAACGGCACTGCCGCCGGCCAGCGGGCGACGCGCGCGGCGATCCAGCCGGCGTGCGCGGCGACGAACCGCTCGGCCTCGCGCACGCTGCCCCGCGGCGGCAGCGACACGCGGACGACGCCGGCGACGGGATCGGCGCGCAGCGTCAGCCGCCGCGCGCGCGGCGAGCGGACCAGCTCGACCGGCACCTCGCGGCCGGCGGTGCTAAAGCGGTTCATCGATGATGTGGTTCTCGAGATCGCCGGCGACGTCCTCGCTGATCGTCCAGCCGCGGACCGAAACGCCGGCCCTGTGGACGCTGTCGGGGTCGCCCGAGACGAGCGGGTGCCAGTCGGCCAGCCCCTGGCCGCGGTGGACGCGCAGGTAGGCGCAGGTCGACGGCAGCCAGTCGATCGTCTCGAGCTTGGCCGGCGTCAGGCGGACGCATTCGGGCACGTGCGCGCGGCGGTTGCGATAGTCCTTGCACCGCCCCGTGGCGCCGTCGAGCAGGCGGCAGGCGACGTTGGTCGGAATGAGCTCGCCCGTCTCCTCGTCCTCCAGCTTGTGGACGCAGCAGCGCCCGCAGCCGTCGCACAGGCTCTCCCACTGCTCGCGGTTCATCGCCGGCAGCGGGACCGTCTCCCAGAACGGGCGCGGGTCATCGTTAGCGGACATAGGTCGCCAGTTCGGCCGCGATCGCCGCCGGCGTCGCGTCGTGCTCGAGGAAGGTGACGGGGCGGTTGTCGGGATCCATCAGGTAGATCGTCGCCGAATGGTCGACGAGATAGTCGCGACCGCTGCCCTGCTTCGCGGCGTAGATGCGGAAGGCCCGGCGCATCGCCGCCGCCTGCGCCGGCGTGCCCGTCAGCCCGACCATCGTCGGCGAGAAGGCGCGGACGAAGGTTTTCACGCACCGCCGGCGTGTCGCGCTCGGGATCGACGGTGACGAACATCGGCAAGACCTTCGCCGCCCGCGCCGGGTCCGTGGCGGCGAACCGCTTCATGCCCTGCGCCATCTTCTGGACGTCGACCGGGCAGACGTCGGGGCAGAAGGTATAGCCGAAGTACATCAGCCGCCACTTGCCGGCATAGGTGCGGTCGGTGACGGCGCGGCCGTCCTGGTCGACCATGGCGAACGGTCCGCCGACGCCCGAGCCGGCGAGCGGCCCGGCGCGGCGCGGCCCCGTGGCAGGCGGCGATCGCGAGCGCGGGGGCGGCGAGGAGGAGGTGGAGCAGGCGACGCCTGTTCATGGCTGCAGTCTTCTGGTTAAACCGGCGGCTCGGGCGTTCCGCGCCCCTGCACATAGGATGTTCCATGCGCCCGCGCATCACCGCTGTCGTCCTGCTCGCCGCCCTCGTCGCCGCACCGGCGGCGGCGCAGTTCTCCGATTCGTACAACCTGATCAAGGCGGTCCACGACAAGGACATCGCCAAGGCGCGCGAGATCCTCGACAAGCCCGGCTCGACCGCGGTCAACGCCCGCGAGCAGTCGACCGGCGACGCGCCGATCCACATCGTCGTCAAGGACCGCGATTTGCCGTGGCTCGGCTTCCTGCTGCAGGCGAGCGCGGATGCGAACGCGCGCGACCGCGACGGCAACACGCCGCTGATCCTCGCCGCGACGAGCCGCTGGGACGAGGGCGTGCAGCTGCTCATCGCCGTCCATGCCGACGTCAACCGGCGCAACAATGCCGGCGAGACGCCGCTGATCAAGGCGGTGCAGGTCGGCGACACGACCGGGGCCAAGCTGCTGCTCGACGCCGGCGCCAACGCCGACGCGACCGACAACCTCGCCGGCCGCTCGGCGCGCGACTATGCGGCGCAGCGCGGCGGCGCCATCGCCCGCGTGCTGGCGGAAGCGCCGCAGAAGCCGAAGGCGCCCGTGCAGGGGCCGGTGCGCTAACGTTTCTGCCGCATGGTCCGGGTGGGCGCGGTGGCGTAACGTCCCGGCGGTGGAAAGCGCCCGCTCCCTCGTCATCGCCGCGATCGAACGCCCCGGCGTCCGCCTGCGCACGCTCGTCGCGCTGCGCTGGATTGCGATCGGCGGCCAGTTCGTCACCCTGATTGTCGTCGGGCTCTACTTCCGCTTTCCCCTCGCCTGGGCGTCGCTCGTCGCCGCCGTCGCCGCCGCGGCCGCGCTGAACCTCGGGCTGGCGACGCTCTACCCGCGCAATGCCCGCTTCAACGGGCGGGACGCCTTCCTTCAGTTCGCCTTCGACCTCGTCCAGGCGGGCGTGCTGCTGTTCCTGACCGGCGGGCTGAAGAACCCGTTCGTCATCCTGCTGATCGTGCCGATCACCATTTCGGCGACGCTGCTGTCGGCGCGCGGCACGATCCTCCTCCTCGGCATGGCGGCGGCGATCCTGGTCATCCTGTGGCGCTGGGCGCTGCCGCTGCCGTGGCAGGGCGCGCCGGTCGACCTGCCGCCGATCTACCGCATCGGGGTCGTTGTCGCGGTTGCGCTGGCGGGCGTGTTCCTCGCCGGCTACGCTTGGACCGTGTCGGCCGAGGCGCGGCGGCGGGCGCATGCGCTGATCGCGACGCAGGCCGCGCTCGAGCGCGAGACGAAGATGGCCGCGCTCGGCAGCCTCGCGGCGGCCGCGGCGCACGAGCTCGGCGGGCCGCTCGGCACGATCACGCTCGTCGCGCGCGAGCTGGCGACGGCGCTCGGCGACGATCCGCAGTGGGGCGCCGACGTCCGACTGCTCGACGCCGAGGCCGCGCGCAGCCGCTCGATCCTGGTCGGCATCGCCCGCCGCGCCGAGGCCGAGGACCCGTTTCCCAAGCTGCCGCTCGATGCGCTGCTGCACGAGGTCGCCCACCCGATGGGGCCGACGCGCGTGCCGATCCGCGTCGAGGCGCACGGGCCGCTGCCGGTCATCCGCCGCACGCCCGAACTGCTCCACGGGCTGGCGAACCTCGTCGCGAACGCCGTCCGCCATGCCGGATCCGAGGTGACGCTGACCGCCGCGACGACCGCGCGCGAGGTCGCCGTCAGCGTCGCCGACGACGGCGCGGGCTTCGCCGAGGGCGTGCTGCCGCACCTCGGCGAGCCGTTCCTCGGGCCGTCGGTGTCGGGCTCGGGCGGCACCGGGCTCGGCATCTTCATCGCGACGACGCTGCTCGAGCGCACCGGCGGGCACCTGATCTTCAGCAACCGTCCCGAAGGCGGGGCACAGGTCGACATCCGCTGGCCGCGGGACCATATCGAAATACAGGAAGTGGAATGATGATGGATACGCACCCTGCCGAGGCGGCGACACCGCCGCTGCCGCTCCTGCTGGTCGACGACGACGCGCCGTTCCGCCAACGCCTCGCCCTGACGCTCGAACGCCGCGGCTTCGCCGTCACCGGCGTCGGCAGCGTCGCCGAGGCGCGCCAGCACGCGGCGCTGAAGCCCGGCCACGCGGTCATCGACATGCGGCTCGACGACGGCAACGGCCTCGATCTGGTCAGCGAGCTGCGCGCGCTGCGCCCCGACATCAAGATCGTCGTGCTGACCGGCTACGGCAACCTCGCCACCGCCGTCGCCGCGGTCAAGGCGGGCGCGGTCGACTATCTCGCCAAGCCGGCGGACCCCGAGGACATCGTCCAGGCGCTGAACGCGCTGCCCGGCAGCCGCCCCGACGCGCCGGCCGAGCCGATGTCGGCCGACCGGGTCCGCTGGGAGCATATCCAGCGGGTCTACGAGCTGTGCAGCCGCAACGTCTCCGAGACCGCGCGGCGGCTGAAGATGCACCGGCGGACGCTGCAGCGGATCCTGGCGAAGCGCTCGCCGCGCTAGCCGCCGGCTACGGCAGCCGCATCGCCTCGTCGGCGCCGGGGTCGCCGAGCCACAGCAGCCGCTGCGCCGCCCGCCGGGCGAAGCGCAGCGTCTCGGCCTTGCGCCGCGCCGGGCTGAGCGGCACCCAGGCGGCGGCGCGGACCTCGACCCCGTCCCAGCGGTCGGCGACGATCAGCCCGGCGCGGTCGGGGCGGAACGCCGCCGTCGCCAGGTCGGCGTCGGGGAAGCCGGGCGGGATGGCCCAGAAATAGCGGTCGCAGTAGTCGAGATACTCGGGCCACTTGGCGTCGCCGCGCAGGTCGGCGAGCGCCACCTTGACCTCGACCAGCGTCAGCCGCCCGTCGGGGCCCAGCCCGACGACGTCGGCGCGCCGGCCGTTGCCCAGCGGCACCTCGGTCAGCGGCGCGATGCCGGCGCGCCACAGCAGGCGCGACACGCCGCGCGCGACGTCCTGCGCGGTGATCGTCTCGACCGGGGAGAGCGCCGTCGCCACCGGCGCGACGATAGCAGAACAGGCGGGGAACGGAAGGGGCGGCGCCGCGGCCTAGCGGTAGAAGACGTGGTTGCCGATGGTGCCGATCTTGTGCATCGCCCAGCCGGTGCTGACGCGGGTGGCGTGGAACGCCGTCGCCTTGGGCGCGATGGGTTCCCAGGCGGCGGTGGCGGCGATCGTCGCGATGGCCTTGGCGACCTGCCAGTCGCGTCCGTTCAGCGGCGTGCGGTCGTGGGCGAAGCTGAACTGCTTCGGCTGGTCGATGACGCCGCACATCGTGCGGGCGTAGCGCCCCGAGGCGACGCGGTTGAGGATCACCTGGGCGACGGCGAGCTGGCCTTCGAGCGGCTCGCCGCGGGCCTCGAAATAGACGGCGCGCGCCAGGCACTCGCGGTCGCCGTACGGCGCGGGCGCGGCGGCGATGATGTCGGCGACGAGGGTGGCGAGGCGGGCCGGGCGCGGGGCGGTGACGACCTCGTCGTCGGCGATGGCGGCGACCGGGGCCGCGGTCTGGGCCGGCGCTTCGGCGGCCGGCGGCGCGGCGGGCAGGCCCGGGGCGGCGACAAGCTGAACGGCGGCGGTGGGAGCGGCCGGAAACTCGCCGGCGGCGATCAGGAGCGTGGCGGCGCCGGCAAGGGCGGCGGCCTGGAACAACGTCTTCGAGGAAAAGGTCATGCGTTGGCTTGTCACCCACGGCATTCCCGGGTCCGCGTCGCTGCGGCCGATCGTCGGGCCGCGGATCGCTGGGCTGAACCCGGTTCAGTCCGCTTGGATTAATGGTCGCCGGCTCCGCCCACGGTCCCGGCATTCGTATGACAGGGCGGTGACAAGCCAGGGTGCCCGGCGCAAGCTCAGACGATCGTTTCGTCGATGAACCGTGCAAGATCGGGGGTGTCCAGTTCGATCACCCACAGGTCGGGGTCATAGCCGACCTGCCGCGCGAGCCAGGTTTCGAGCGAGTCGCCGCCCGCTGCGACCTGCCAGCGGTCGCCGTCGCCGAATGCCCGGGTCAGCGCCCGCGTCTCGCCCGATCGCGCCCGGTGGACCAGCACGACGCTGCCCGCGCTGTCGTCGCCGCGCCGCACGACGGTGGCGAAGTCGCCCGCGGCATGGACGCGGCGGAGCAGCGCGCCGACCCAGACGCCGGTCGCCAGCCGCGGCGTCAGGCGGCCTTGCTCCGCCGGTGGCCACAAAGGAGCGCGTAGAAGGCGTCGCTCGTGGCGGCACCGCGCAGCTTGTCGCACAGCGCCGCGTCGCGCAGCGCCCGGCTGACGCGGGCGAGCGCCTTCAGGTGCTCGGCCCCGGCCCCGCTCGGCGCCAGCATCAGGACGACGAGGTCGACGGGCATGCCGTCGAGCGCGGCGAAATCGACCGGCACCGCGAGCTTCGCCGCCACCGCGACAATGCCGCTCAGCCCGTCGAGGCGGCCGTGGGGGATCGCGGTGCCGGCGCCGAAACCGGTCGAGCCCAGCGCCTCGCGGGCCAGGATGACGTCGGTCACCTCGGCCGCGTCGCGCCCGGCGAGCGCCGCGGCGCGGGCGCTGAGCGCCGCCAGCACCGCGCGCTTGTTGCTGCCGCCCAGGCCGAAGACGACCCCGTCCGGGGCGATCAGGTCGCCGAGATCGTGGCCGCTCACGCCTGCGGCTCGACCCAGCCGATACTGCCGTCCTCGCGCCGGTAGACCATGTTGTGGACGCCCGACTTCGAGTTGCGGAACAGGAGCGCGGTCGTGTTGCGCAAGTCGAGCATCATCACCGCGTCGCTGACCGTCGCGTCGGGCACGTCGACCCGCGTCTCGGCGATGACCGGCGGGTTGTCGGCCGGCTCCTCCTCGGCGGGCGCGGCGAAGATGGTGTAGCCGGCGTTGTCGACCGCCGCGCCGTCGACCGCGGCCGGCCGGTTGGTGCCGGGGCCGTGGCGATCCTTCAGCCGGCGCATGTAGCGGCGCAGCTGCTTCTCGATGCGGTCGGCGGCGCCGTCGAAGGCGATGTGCGCCTCGCCCGCGCGGCCGGAGCCCTTCAGCAGCAGGTCGGCCATGACGTGCATGACGATGTCGGTGACGAAGTCGCCGTGCGGTCCGCGGCCGAGCGTCACCGTCGCGCCGATCGCCCGGCTGAAATACTTGTCGGCGATCGCGGTGAGGCGCGTCTGGACGTGTTCGCGGAAGGCGGCTCCGGCGTCGACCTGGTGGCCTGAAACGCGGATGTCCATCGCTCGTCCTCCTGATCGTCGGGCGGTCGCTCTAGGCGCGCGCTCGGCAGGCGTCAATCAACCCCCGGGCGGTGGGATTTGCTCCTCAGGCGAGCCAGACAGGGTCGCTGAGGCCAGCGACGAAGGCGGCGTGGCGGGCGAGCTCGGCGTCGCTCGCGGCGTGCACGCGCGGCGTCCGCTCGTGGCGCACCGCGGCGATCTCGGCGGCGACGGTCGCCTCGGCCAGGTCGAAGCCGATCTGCCGCCCGCCGATCAGCTCGACATAGACGCGGGCGAGCAGCTCGGCGTCGATCAGCGCGCCGTGCTTGGTGCGTGCCGACAGGTCGATGCCGTAGCGGTTGCACAGCGCGTCGAGCGTGTGCTTGGCGCCGGGGTGCTTCTTCCGCGACAGCTCGAGCGTGCAGACTGCCCGGTGCGCAGGGATCACCGGCATCCGCGCGCGGCGCAGTTCCCAGTTCAGGAACTCCATGTCGAAGGCGGCATTGTGCGCGACCAGCGGCGCATCGGCGATGAAGGCGAGGAAGTCGTCGATCACCGCCTCGAACACCGGCTGCCCGGTCAGGAAGGCGGTCGACAGGCCGTGCACCCCTTCGGCGTCCTTGGGCATCGGCCGGCAGGGGTCGACATAGGTGTGGAACGTGCGCCCGGTGGCGACGCGGCCGACGAGCTCGACCGCGCCGATCTCGACGATGCGGTGGCCATCCCCGGGCATGATGCCGGTGGTTTCGGTATCCCAGACGATTTCGCGCATGGCCCTATCTAGCGCGGGCCAGCGCGCGCACAAGATTGCGCACTGCCCGCGCCGTCGCCGCCCGCGTGCCGCCGGTCGGGATGACGATGTCGGCGAGCTGCCGCTTGCGCGCGTCCGGCACCTGGCGTGCGAGGATGGCGGCGAACTTCTCCGCCGTCATGCCCGGCCGGGCGAGCACCCGCGCGCGCTGGACCGCAGGCGGCGCGGAGACGACGGCGACCGCATCGCACAGCGCCGCGCCGCCGCTCTCGAACAGCAATGGCACGTCGAGGACGACGAGCGGGCGGCGGCGATGGCGGCGGAGGAAGGCGGTCCGCGCCGCGCCGACGAGCGGGTGGACGATCGCCTCGAGCCGCTTCAGCGCCGCATCGTCGCCGAAGACCGCGGCACCGAGCGCGGCGCGGTCGAGCGCGCCGTCGCGCACCGTGCCCGGAAAGGCCGCGGCGACCGCCGGCAGCGCCGCGCCGCCGGGGCCCTGCAGGGCATGGACGACGGCGTCGGCGTCGAACACCGGGACGCGCAGGCGGCGGAACATGGCGGCGACCGTCGACTTGCCCATGCCGATCGAGCCGGTCAGGCCGAGGACGATCACGCCGTCTCCGCTGGCTGGAAACTGGAGCGGGCGAAGGGATTCGAACCCTCGACCCCGACCTTGGCAAGGTCGTGCTCTACCCCTGAGCTACGCCCGCTCGGGCAGAAGCGGCGCGCGCGGCACCGCTCCGGGAGACGGCTCGCTACACAAGGGCAGGCGCCGGCGCAAGTCCGAAAACACCGGCGGCGGCACAGGCTTGGCAAGGCTCCGCCGCCGCCCCCATATGCGCCGTCGACCCGAACCCGGAGAGCCGCGTGGCCAGCCTGTCATCGCCCCAGACCGACAAAGCGAGCATCGAGGCGTTCCGCCGCGACGTCATCGACGCCTCGCAGACGGCGCTGGTCCTCGTCGATTTCTGGGCCGAATGGTGCGGCCCGTGCAAGACGCTGACCCCGATCCTCGAGCGCGTCGTCGCCGCCAGCGCCGGCAAGGCGAAGCTGGTCAAGATCGACGTCGACAAGAACCAGGCGATCGCCGCGCAATTCCGCATCCAGTCGATCCCGACCGTCTATGCGTTCATCGCCGGCCAGCCGGTCGACGGCTTCGCCGGGGCGCTGTCGGAGCGCGAGGTCAAGGCTTTCGTCGACCGCCTGCTCGCCGCCGTGCCGCCCGCGCCGGGCGATCCCGAGGCCGAGGTCGCCGAGATGATCGCCGCCGCCAACGCCGCGCTCGACGAGGGCGCGGCGACCGAGGCGGCCGAGATGTTCGGCGCGCTGGCGCAGGAGTTCCCCGACCGGGTCGAGGTCGTCGCCGGCTATGCCCGCGCGCTCGTCGCGCTCGGCCAGATCGCCGCCGCCGAGGCCGCGCTCGCCGTGCTGCCGGCCGACGCCAAGGAGCCGACGCTCGCCCAGACGCGCGCCGCGATCGCGCTCGCGAAAGACGCGCCGGCGGCCGACGACCTCGCCGAGCTTGCCGCCCGCGTCGCGGCGAACCCCGACGACCACGCGGCCGCGGTCGAGCTCGCCGGCGGCCGCGCGGCGGCGGGCGACCGCGACGCGGCGGCCGACGTCCTCCTCGCCTCGATCGCCCGCGACCGCGACGCGAACGGCGGCGCGGCGCGGGCGAAGCTGCTGAAGCTGCTCGAGGCGGCGGGCTTCGCCGACCCCTGGGCAGCGGCGGTTCGACGCCGCCTGTCGACGATCCTCTTCTCCTGACCGTATAAGGCACCGATGGCGAGCGAGAACCCGATGCTGCCGCTGGTCCTGCCGGTGTTTCCCCTGGGCGGCGCCGTGCTGCTGCCGCGCGGCGTGCTGCCCTTGAACATCTTCGAGCCGCGCTACCTGGCGATGGTCCGCGACGCGATGGCCGGCGACAAGCTGATCGGCATGATCCAGCCGCGCGGGCACGGCGACCCGCCCGGGCTGTTCGGCGTCGGCTGCGCCGGGCGCATCACCGAGCACCGCGAGACCGGCGACGGGCGCGTGCTGATCGCGCTGACCGGCGTCGCCCGCTTCGCCGTCGCGCGCGAGCTCGACGTGACGACGCCCTACCGCCAGGTCCAGCCCGACTTCGACGTCTTCGCCGCCGACGCCGCCGAGCCGCAGCCGCTCGCGCCCGCCGCCCGCTCGGCGCTCGAGACGACGCTCCGCACCTATCTCGAGACGCAGGGGCTCAGCGCCGACTGGAAGGCGGTCAGCGAGGCCGACGACAATTCGCTGGTGACGACGCTGTCCGCCGTCTGCCCGTTCGATCCGGTCGAACGCCAGGCGCTGCTCGAGGCGCGCGACCTGCCGGCGCGGGCGGCGACGCTCAACGCGCTGATGACCTTCGCGCAGGGGCCCGGCGACGCGCCGACGCTGCAGTGACCGCGGCTGACGAGAACGTCGGCGGACCGGCGGCCGATGCCGCCGCCCCGCCCCGTCCCGATCCGCGCCTGCTGGCGATTCTCGTCTGCCCGTTGACGCGGATGCCGCTGCGCTACGACGAAGCCGCGCAGGAACTGGTCAACGACGTCGCCGGCCTCGCCTATCCGATCCGGGGCGGCGTGCCGATCCTGCTGATCGAGGAAGCGCGCGAGCTGTAGCGGCGTCAGTCCTCGGGCGGCTGCCACAGCTCGACCGGGTTGCCCTCGGGGTCGTGGACGCGGGCGAAGCGGCCGGTTTCCGGGCTGTCCCATTCGGCGCGGGTCTCGACGGCGATGCCGCTGGCCCGCAGCCGCTCGATCAGCGCGTCGAGCCCGTCGACCCGCAGGTTGAGCATGTACGCCTTGTCGGCGGGGAAATAGTCGGTGTCCGCCTTGAACGGGCTGAACACGGTCGCGCCGCCGGCGGTGTTCCACGTCCACGGGTCGGGCTCGCCGACGCCGCAGCCGGCGCCGACCGCGAGGTGCTCCTTGTACCACGCCTTGAGCGCGGCCGGATCGCGCGCGCGGAAGAAGAAGCCGCCGATGCCGGTCACGCCCATGCCCTGGCTCCCGAGTCGCTCGTCCGCCCGCAGGATGGCGGCGGCGCCGCCGCGGTCAAGCGGCTAGAGCGCCTCGCCGAGCAGCAGTTTCGGCCGGTCGCCGGTCTCGCCGCGCGCCTCGGCCATGAAGCGGCGCTTGAGCAGCGGCACGCGCTCGACCGCGGCGAGGCCGAAGCGGCGGGCGGCGGCGGGCACGCGGCCGGGCACGGCGAACAGGCGGTTCAGCCCGTCCGTCACCGCGCCGACCATCGAGTTGTCGAGCCGCCGCCACGCCGAATAGCGCGCCGTCACCGCCGGCGCGCCGAGGTCGAGGCCGAGCCGGGCGCTGTCGACCAGCACCTCGGCCAGCGCCGCGACGTCGCGCAGCCCCATGTTGAGGCCCTGGCCCGCGATCGGGTGGATGCCGTGCGCCGCATCGCCGATCAGGACCAGCCGCTCGGCCTCGTAGGTCGAGGCGTGGTGGTAGCCGAGCGGATAGGACGCGGCCGGGGCGATGACCGTCACGGGGCCGAGCAGCCCGCCGATGCGCTTCTCGATCTCGGCGGCGAGCGCGCGCGGCCCGAGCTTCAGCGTGCCGGCGGCGGCGTCGTTCTCCACCGTCCAGACGATCGCCGAGCGGTTGGCCCCGCTGTCGCTCGCCAGCATCGGCAGGATGGCGAACGGCCCGGTCGGGTAGAACAGCTCGTAGGCGGTGTTGCCGTGCGCGACCTCGTGCTCGATCATCGTCACGACCGCCGTCTGGGGGTAGGACCAGCGCGCGACCGTGATCCCCGCGGCCTCGCGCAGCTTCGACCGCCGGCCGTCGGCAGCGATCAGCAGCGGCGCGGTCAGCACCGTGCCGTCGCCGAGCGTGACCGTCACCCCCGCCGCGCCGCGGTCGATCGCCGTCGCGCTCGCCGGCGCGTACAGGGCGATCTCCGCCGCCGCCCGGCCGGCGGCGAGCAGCCCGGCGCGCAGGTGCCGGTTCTCGATCATCCAGCCGAGCGCGCCGCCGCTCGGCGCCGCCGGGCCGTCGCTCTCCAGGGCGTCGAACACCAGCGGGCGGCCGACCGTGCCGTCGCTGACGCGGATGCGGTGGATCGGGCAGCCGTGCGCGTCGAGCATCGCGCCGAGCCCGATGGTGCGGAACATCGCCGCCGAGGCGCTGGCGATGGCCGACGCGCGGCCGTCGAAGGCGGCGGTCAGCGTCGCGTCGAGGTCGGCGGCGTCGACGACCGCGCTGCCGACGCCGTGGTGCGCCAGCGCCAGCGCCAGCGTCATGCCGACGAGCCCGCCGCCGATGATGATCACGTCATGGTCCATGGATCGGTCATAGCCGGGCGAAAGGCGGAAGCGAAGCGGCCTCGCCGTCGCGGGGGCGGCGCGGGCGGTCGCCGGCGCGCGCGCAGCCCGCGCTCGGTTCCGCCAATGTTCTTGACCGGCCCCGGGCCTTCGCGGCACAACCCGGCCGGTACGGCGCGAGCGGAGGGGCCATGGCGACGAAGGCGGCGACACGCCCGGGCATCGTTTCGGCCGCGCTGATGGCGCGGGCGCGGCGGGCCGGCCGCGTGGCCGGCGGCGCGGCGCTGCTCGTCGCGGCGCTGCTCGTCGCGGTCGCGCTGGCGAGCTACCATCCCGGCGACCCGTCGTTCGACACGGCGACCACGGCCGCTGCCCGCAACCTGCTCGGGGAACCGGGATCGTGGCTGGCCGACGCCCTGCTCGCGGGCTTCGGCTGGGCGGCGGCCGCGCTGCTCGTCGGTCCGGTCGCGATCGGGGTGAGAATGCTGCGCAGCAAAGGTGCAGCAAAGTGGCGGCGGAACCTCGCCGCGGTCGTCGGCGGGGCCGTGCTGCTCGCCGCCGGCATCGGCCTCGCGCTGCCCGATCCGGATGCGGCGCTGCCCGCTGGCAACGGCGGCATCGTCGGGCTGGCGGCAGCCGCGCTCGGCGAGGCCGGCGACGGGTTCAGCCTCGGCGCGCTGCCGCTCGCCGACCTCGCCGCCGCCCTGCTGCTGCTGGCCGGCGCGGCGCTGCTGGCACTGGGCTGCGGCCTCGACCGGCGGGACCTCGCCGCGGTCGCCGCCCTGTTCCGCCCGCGCGACCGCGATCCCGTCGACGCGGAGGTCACGCCGCCGCCGCGCCGCAGCGCGCTTCCCGCGGTCGCGCCCGAGGCCGCCGCCGCCCCGCGCGCGACGATCGTCGCGCCGGCGGCGACGCCCGCTGTCTCGGCCAAGCGGCGCGAGCGCCAGCGGCAGCCGAGCCTCGGCCTCGGCGACGTCTACGAGCTGCCGCGCCTCGACCTGCTGAAGCCGGTCCCGCGCGGACCGGTGGCGAAGATCGACCGCGCCGCGCTCGAACAGAACGCGCGCCTGCTCGAGAGCGTGCTCGAGGATTTCGGCGTCAAGGGACGCATCGGCGACGTCCGCCCGGGGCCGGTCGTCACGATGTACGAGCTCGAACCCGCGCCGGGGCTGAAGGCGAGCCGCGTCATCGGCCTGTCGGACGACATCGCCCGCTCGATGAGCGCGGTCAGCGCCCGCGTCGCCGTCGTGCCGGGGCGCAACGTCATCGGCATCGAGCTGCCCAACGCCAACCGGCAGATGGTGACGCTCAGCGAACTCCTCGCCAGCGCGCGCTTCGAGGACCAGCAGGCGGCGCTGCCGCTGGTGCTCGGCAAGGACATCAGCGGCGAGCCGGTCATCGCCGACCTGTCGCCGATGCCCCACCTGCTGATCGCCGGCACGACGGGGTCGGGCAAGTCGGTCGGCTTGAACTGCATGATCCTGTCGCTGCTCTACCGGCTGACGCCGCAGCAGTGCCGGATGATCATGATCGACCCCAAGATGCTCGAGCTCAGCGTCTACGACCGCATCCCGCACCTGCTCAGCCCCGTCGTCACCGAGCCGCCCAAGGCGATCCGCGCGCTCAAATGGGCGGTCGAGCAGATGGAGGATCGCTACCGGATGATGGCGACGATCAACGTCCGCTCGCTGTCCGGCTTCAACCAGCGCGTCCGCGAGGCCAAGGCCAGCGGCAAGCCCTTCGTCCGCAAGGTCCACACCGGCTACGACGACGACGGCGTCGCGGTCTATGAGGAGGAGACGCTCGACTACGACACGCTGCCGCTGATCGTCGTCGTCGTCGACGAACTCGCCGACCTGATGATGACCGCGGGCAAGGAGGTCGAGTTCCTCATCCAGCGGCTGGCGCAGAAGGCGCGCGCGGCGGGCATCCACCTGATCATGGCGACGCAGCGCCCGTCGGTCGACGTCATCACCGGCGTCATCAAGGCCAACCTGCCGACGCGGATCAGCTTCTCGGTGACGTCGAAGATCGATAGCCGCACCATCCTCGGCGAGCAGGGGGCGGAGCAGCTGCTCGGCAAGGGCGACATGCTCTACATGCCCGGCGGCAAGCAGGTGATCCGCGTGCACGGGCCGTTCGTCAGCGACGAGGAGGTCGAGGCGGTCGCCGACTATTGCCGGACGCAGGGGCGGCCCGACTATGTCGACGCCGTCACCGCCGAGCCGGCCGACGGGGACGGCGGCTTCGGCCTCGACCTCGGCGGCGGCGAGGGCGCGGGCGGCGAGGAGGCCGAGACCTATCGCCGCGCGATCCAGATCGTCGCCGAAAGCCGCAAGGCCTCGACCAGCTATCTGCAGCGCCAGCTCCGCGTCGGCTACAACAACGCCGCGCGGCTGATCGAGCGCATGGAGAAGGACGGCTATGTCGGCGCGGCCGACCACGTCGGGCGGCGCGAGGTGCTGATCGAGGCCGACGGGACGCGGGTGTGACGCCGCGTCGCCCGGAGCGGCGCCGATGATCGAGCTGTTCGGCCATCCCTTTTCGGCCTTCACCTGGAAGCCGCTGATCGCGCTGTACGAACGCGATGTGCCCTTCGTCTTCCGGGTGGTCGATGGCAGCGCGCCGGAGATCGGCGAGCGCCTTGCCGCGCTGTCGCCGACCGGCCAGTTCCCGGTGCTGGTCGACGGTGACCGGGCCGTCGTCGAAAGCAACGCGGTCATCGACTATCTCGACCTGCACCACGGCAGCGCACCGCCGATGATCCCCGCCGACCCGCGCGCGGCCGTCGAGCCACGCATGCTGGCCGACGTGTTCGACGATTATGTCGCCGCGCCGATGCAGCGGATCGTCGGCGACGCGATGCGGCCTGCCGCCGAGCGCGATGCCACCGGCGTCGCCGCCGCCGCGGCGGGGCTAGAGCGCGCGTACGACTGGCTCGAGCGACGGCTGGCGGGGCGCGAGTGGGCGGCGGGCGACCGCTTCGGCCTTGCCGACTGCGCGGCCGCCCCGGCGCTGTTCTACGCCGACTGGGCACGACCGATCCCGGACGGTCACTGCTGGCTGCGGGGCTACCGCGAGCGGTTGCTGCGCCGCCCGTCGATCGCCCGGGTGGTCGACGAAGCCCGTCCGTACCGCGCCTTCTTCCCGCTGGGCGCACCGGCGCGCGACTGACGACGAATAGGCCCTTGCCCCTGACGTAGCGTCATCGGCTACAACTCGGGGCATGACGACGCTGTCGATCACCGAGGTCTGCCGCCGCACTGGCCTGTCCGCCCGCGCGCTGCGCTTCTACGAGACGCGCGGGCTCGTGCGGGCCGAGCGGTCGGCGGCGGGACAGCGGCGCTACGGCGTGGCCGAGGTCGCGCGGCTCCACCAGATCACCGTGCTCAAGCGCGCGGGCTTCAGCCTCGCGCAGATCGGCGCGCTCACCGGCGAGGCGTGGCTCGACCTCGACCGCCTGATCGCGGCGCAGCTCGACGCGCTGATCGAGCGCCGGGCGGCGATCGACGAGGCGCTGACCGGCCTGCGCGCGGCGCGGTCGGCGCTGGCGCGGGGCGAGGCGATCGACCTCGACGGCTTCTGCATCCTCATCCGACAGGGAGAGACGACCATGAGCGACGAAGCCGCGTGGAAGAAGGTTGCCGACCGCTATTTTACCGAGGAGGAGCAGGCGCGGTGGGAGGCGAAGCGCGCGCTGCTGCCGCCGGACTTCGACTTTGCCGGCTACCAGGCGAAGTGGGCCGACATCGGCACACGCATCGCCGCCGACCTGCCGATGGACCCGGCGTCAGCGAAGGCGCAGGCCTATCTCGCCGAATGGCAGGCGCTGCTCGCCCCGTTCACCCGGGTCGCCGACGACCGGATGCAGGCGGGCACGGCGGCGCTGTACGACCGCATGGACGAATGGTCGGGCGAGGTCTCGCCGGGCTTCACCCGCGACGTCTGGGAATTCGTGCAAGCCGCCGGCGCGGCGCGGCGCGCGGCTCAGCCGTAGAAGCCGAGGTGGCCGCGCACGTCGCACGACGCGACCGGCTGCGGCAGGTCGGCGCCGAGGTGCGAGGTCCAGCACTCGCCGAGCACCGAGCAGAAGCACGCCGACGGCTTCAGCCGGGCGCGCGCGTGGTCGAGCCGGTCCCACGCGGTCTGCGCCGCCGGCGACGACGGGTAGGGCCAGGTGATCAGCAGCCGCCGCTCGCCGGCCGGGACATAGGTGCCGCCCGACTGGTTGGTGGTGATATAGTCGTGCTCGGCCGCCCTGGGCGTGTAGCCGATCAGCGTGTTGATGTTCGGCATCGCCTTGCCGTCGAGCGCCAGCTCGAACCAGATCAGCCGCGCCGTGCCCGTGCCGACGTTGGACAGCTCGAAGGTGATGGCGCGCGTCGAGGGCGGCTGGACGTTGCCGGTGGCGAACTGCAGGATCGGCGTCGCGTTCGCCCGCACCAGCCGGCTGTTGGCGTCGACCAGCCGCTCCATCGTCTGGCCGGTGTGCTGCGCGGTGATCAGCGACGCGCCCGACAGCGCGACGACGGCGAGCGCGAGCGCCAGGTCGAGCCACTTGATGCCGGTGCTGCCGTGGTGCGGGTGCGGGCCCTCGGGGTCCTCGATCATCGCGTCGGCACCGGCTCGGCGCCCGTGTAGTCGTAGAAGCCGCGCCTGGTCTTGCGCCCGTACCAGCCGGCCTCGACGTATTTCACCAGCAGCGGCGCCGGGCGATACTTGGGGTCGCCGGTCGCCTCCTGCATCACGCGCATGATCGACAGCAGCGTGTCCAGACCGACGAAGTCGGCGAGCGTCAGCGGCCCCATCGGGTGGTTCGCCCCGAGCTTCAGCCCGTTGTCGATGTCGACGACCGAGCCGACGCCCTCGCCCAGCGCAAAGATCGCCTCGTTCATCATCGGGCAGAGGACGCGGTTGACGATGAACGCCGGCGCGTCGGCGGCCTCGATCGCGGTCTTGCCGAGCCGCGCGGCAAAGGCGTGCATCGCGGCCGCCGTCGCGTCCGAGGTTGCCAGGCCGCGGATGATCTCGACGAGGCTCATCAGCGGCACGGGGTTGAAGAAGTGGACGCCGGTGAAGCGGTCGGGCCGGTCGGTGGCGCTCGCCAGCCGGGTGATCGAGATCGACGAGGTGTTGGTCGCGACCAGCGCATGCGGCGCGAGGTGCGGGCAGAGGCCGGCGAAGATCTTCGCCTTGACCGCCTCGTTCTCGGTCGCCGCCTCGATCACCAGGTCGGCGGCGGCGAAGGCGGCGGCGTCGGTCGTCAGCGCGATGCGGGCGAGCGCCGGGTCGACGTCGGCGGCGGCGACGGTGCCCTTCTTGACCGCGCGGGCGAGGTTCGTCGCGATCGTCGCCTTTGCCGCCTCGACGCGGTCGAGCGCGACGTCCGACAGGATGACGTCATAGCCGGCCAGCGCCGCGACGTGCGCGATGCCGTTCCCCATCAAGCCTGCGCCGATAACGCCGATCGTCTGCATCTGCCGTCCCCGCCGTGACGCGGGCGTTCTAGCGGGCGCGGTCAGCCCTTGACCAGCCCCGCGGCGATCAGGCTGCGGGCGGTGTCGACGATCGACTCCTCGGCCGGGCGCGGTACCCAGCCGAGCACCTCGCGGGCGTGGGCGGCGCTGCACGCGCGCTCGCGGCCGAGCTCGGACACCACCGTGCGGATGACGGGGTCGAAGATCGCGCTCAGCCGGACGAGGAAGTCGGGCAGGCGCCGCGTCGGCACGCGCTTGGCGCGGTCGCCGAGGCGCGCCTTGAGGACGGCGGCGACCTCGCCCATCCACAGGAACTGGCCGGCGGCGATGAAGCGCTCGCCGTCGAGGCCGGGCTGCGTCATCGCCTTGAGGTGCGCAGCCGCGATGTCGCGGACGTCGACGACCGGGAAGCCGATCCGCGGCACGCCCGGCATCGCCCCGTTCATCAGCTGCGTGACGACGGCGAGCGAGCCCGAGAAGTCGCTGCCGTGGACCGGGCCGAGGACGAGGCCCGGATTGATCGTGACGAACTCCATTCCGCCGCCGTTCGCCGCCATCCAGTCGCGCGCGGCGCGCTCGGCGATCGTCTTCGACTTGACGTAGGCATAGCTGTCGGCCGAGCCGACGTCGCTCCAGTCGGCCTCGGTGAAGCCGCCCGGCGGCATCGGGTGGCCGTAGGCGATCGCCGCGACCGACGAGGTCATGACGACGCGCTTGACGCCCGCCGCCCTGGCCGCGGCGAGCACGCGCAGGGCACCGTCGCGCGCGGGCACGATCAACTCGTCGTCGTTCTTCGGCACCCCCATCGGCAGCGGCGAGGCGATGTGCTGGACATAGGTCGCAGCCCGCCGCCGCCTCGGCCCAGCCCGCGTCGGCGGTCAGGTCGGCGGCGACCAGCGGCAGCTGCTCCGCCGTCAGGCCGAGCGCCGCGCGCACCGCGTCCGCCTTGGCCAGCGACCGGATCGTGCCGCGCACGCTCCAGCCGTCGGCGATCAGGTCCTTGATGACGAAGCCGGCGATATACCCCGACGCGCCGGTAACGAGAACGGTGCCCTTGCTCATCGCCTGCTCCCATCTGCCCGCCGCTTCTTAGCGCGGCGGCGGGCGCCGGTCGAGGGA
This sequence comes from uncultured Alphaproteobacteria bacterium, assembly GCA_963846485.1. Lineage (GTDB taxonomy): Bacteria > Pseudomonadota > Alphaproteobacteria > Sphingomonadales > Sphingomonadaceae > Polymorphobacter_B. The sequence goes on from CAWJWB010000008.1 coordinate 735,101, forward strand.
TTTGAGCGTGGCTCGAAGCTCAGGCGGCCTTGGGCGCGCTGTCGCGGACGCCGGCGTCGACATGATCCTCGAACTGGGCGAAGTTGGCGACGAACATGCCGACCAGCGCCTTCGCCTTGGCGTCGTAGGCCGCCTTGTCGGCCCAGGTCTCGCGCGGGTTGAGGATGCGCGGCTCGACGCCGGGCACCGACACCGGCACCTGGAAGCCGAAGTTGGGGTCGGTGCGGAACTCGGCCGTGTTGAGGCTGCCGTCGAGCGCGGCGTTCAAGAGCGCGCGGGTGACGCGGATCGGCATGCGGCTGCCCGTGCCGTAGCTGCCGCCGGTCCAGCCGGTGTTGACCAGCCAGCAGTCGACGCCGCCCTTGGCGATGCGCTCCTTCAGCAGGTTGCCGTACACGCTCGGGTGGCGCGGCATGAACGGCGCGCCGAAGCAGGTCGAGAAGGTCGCGTCGGGCTCGGTGACGCCGATCTCGGTGCCGGCGACGCGCGCGGTGTAGCCCGAGAGGAAGTGGTACATCGCCTGCTCGGGCGTCAGCTTGGCGATCGGCGGCAGGATGCCGAAGGCGTCGGCGGTCAGCATGATGACGTTCGCCGGCACCGGCCCGAGGTTCGCAGCGGACGTGTTCGGGATGAAGTCGATCGGGTAGGAGGCGCGGCTGTTCTCGGCGAGGCTGGCGTCGTCGAGGTCGATTGCACGCGTCACGGGGTCGATGACGACGTTCTCGAGCACCGTGCCGAAGCGGCGGGTGGTGGCGTAGATCTCCGGCTCGGCCTCGGCCGACAGGCGGATCGCCTTGGCGTAGCAGCCGCCTTCGAAGTTGAACACGGCGGTGTCCGACCAGCCGTGCTCGTCGTCGCCGATCAGCGTGCGCGAGGCGTCGGCGCTGAGCGTCGTCTTGCCCGTGCCCGACAGCCCGAAGAACACCGCCGTCCGCCCGTCGGCGCCGATGTTCGCCGAACAGTGCATCGGCATGATGCCCTTGGGCGGCAGCAGGTAATTGAGGATCGAGAAGACGCTCTTCTTCATCTCGCCCGCGTAGCGCGTGCCGCCGATCAGGATCGTGCGCCCGGTGAAGTCGACGGCGATCACCGTCTCGCCGCGCGTGCCGTGGCGGGCGGGGTCGGCCTTGAAGCTCGGCAGGTCGACGATGGTGAAGTCGGGCGCGAAGTCGGCGAGCGCGCTCGTCTCCGGGCGCACCAGCAGCGTGCGGATGAACAGCGAGTGCCAGGCGAACTCGGTGATGACGCGGACGTTGACGCGGTGCTCGGGCTGCGAGCCGCCGTAGAGGTCCTGGACGAACAGCTCGGGCTTGGCCGCGAGCGCCGCGGCGAAGTCGGCCCGCAGGGCGGCGAACTGTTCGGGCGTGATCGCCTTGTTGGTCTTGCCCCACCAGATGACCGAGTCGGTTTCGGCATCGCGGACGATGAACTTGTCGTTCGCCGAGCGGCCGGTATGCGGCCCCGTCGCCACGACGAGCGCACCGTGCTCGGACAGCAACCCTTCGCCGCGCGCCAACGCCTGCTCGATCAGCGGCGCGGCGGCGAGGTTCCAGTGGAGGGCGGCGGCGGTCGGAAAGCCGACGGTTTCAAGACCATGACGAGAGGCGGGAGGCGTGTTCACCGGGGCTGCTCCATGGGCTGCGGGGCGGCTTGTACCGCCCGCGGATTGCCATCGTGCTTACGCACCGCGTGCGGCAGCGTCAAAGGGGGGTCGCTTGCGCGGCTCCGGCCGACAGGGCACAGCAGGGAAAACCGCCAGGCTCCGGCATGCCCGAAACGACCGCCACCATCGCCCTTGTCGACGACGACCGCAACATCCTGACCTCGGTCTCGATCGCGCTGCAGGCCGAAGGCTTCGCCGTGCGCATGTACGCCGACGGCGCGGCGGCGCTGAAGGCGCTGACCGACGCGCCGCCCGACCTCGCCGTGCTCGACATCAAGATGCCGCGCCTCGACGGCATGGAGCTGCTCCGCCGGCTGCGCGAAAAGGTCGACGTGCCGGTGATCTTCCTGACGTCGAAGGATACCGAGATCGACGAGGCACTCGGCCTCGCCATGGGGGCCGACGACTATATCGGCAAGCCGTTCAGCCAGCGCCTGCTGATCGAGCGCATCCGCGCCGTGCTGCGCCGCGCCGCCAGCCGCAAGGGACTGCCGCTCGCCGACGGCGAGACCGCGCCCGGGCCGGCGATCGTCCGCGGCCGGCTGCGCATGGACCCGGCGCGCCACCGCGTCACCTGGGGCGAGAGCCAGGCCGACGTCGCGCTGACCGTGACCGAGTTCCTGATCCTCGAGGCGCTCGCCGCGCGGCCGGGGTTCGTCAAGTCGCGCGATCAGCTGATGGACGCGGCGTACCAGGACGACGTCTATGTCGACGACCGCACGATCGACAGCCACATCAAGCGCCTGCGCAAGAAGTTCCGCGTCGTCGATCCGGCGTTCAAGGCGATCGAGACGCTGTACGGCGTCGGCTACCGCTTCAATGAGGAGTAGGCCGCAGCCCCGGCCCGCCGCACGGCCGTGACGACGCCGCCCGCCGCCCCGGAGCTCGACCGGCGCTTCAGCCTCGCCAGCCGCATCCTCGCGGTCAACGTCTTCGCCATCCTCGCGCTGACGGGCAGCATCTTCTATCTCGACTCGTTCCGCGAGCGGCTGATCGAGCAGCGGCGCGCCGAGATGCGGATGCAGGCGGTGCTGATCGGCGGCTTCATGGCCGAGGCGAGCCCGCGGCGCCTGCCGGCGATCGCCGCCCGCTACGGCCGGATCGGCGGGGCGCGGCTGCGCGTCTATGCCGCGGACGGGCGGCTGATCGCCGACAGCTGGCGCGCGACCGGCCCGACCTTCGAGCTGCGCGACCCGCGCGAGGACCCGTTCCGCCGCGACGTCGCGCGCTTCCTCGACCGCATGATCGAGGCGGTCGGCACCTTCCCGCGCATCGGCGACTATGCTGAGGCCGAAGGTCGACGAGGCGAGCGCCTGGCCGGAAGTCGTCGCCGCCGCAGCGACGGGCCGGGCGGCCGACCGGATGCGCGCCGCGCCCGACCGCATCGTCATCATCAGCGCCGCCGCGCCGCTGCCCACGGCGACCGGCACTGCGCCCTTCGCCGCCGTCCAGCTGACCCGCGACACGCGCGACATCACCAGCCTGGTCCGGAACGAGCGCGCGTCGGTGTTCTATGTCTTCCTGGGCGTGCTGGCGGCATCGCTGCTGCTGTCGAACTATCTCGCCTCGACCATCGTCCGGCCGCTGCGCCAGCTCGCCGGCGCCGCCGTCCGCGTGCGCCTCGGGCGCGCGCGCGAGGTCACCGTGCCGCGCTTCAACCAGCGCCGCGACGAGATCGGGCAGCTCGCGCGCGCGCTGTCCGACATGACGCTGACGCTCCGCGACAAGATCGACGCGACCGAGGCTTTCGCCGCCGACGTCGCGCACGAGATCAAGAACCCGCTCGCCTCGCTGTCGAGCGCGGTCGACAGCTTCGCCCGCGTCCACGATCCGGCGCTGCAGGCGCAGCTGCTCGACGTCATCCGCGCCGACGTCGGGCGCATCGACCGGCTGATCACCGACATCGCCGACGCCAGCCGCCTCGACGCCGAGCTGTCGCGCAGCCGATTCGAGCGGGTCGATCTCGCCGCCGAGGTCGCCCGCCTGTGCGCCGGCTATGCGACCGCGCCCGACGCGCGCGGGGTCACGCGTCGGCTGCGCCTCCGGGGGCTCGGCGATGGTCTGGGGCGAGGCGGGGCGGCTGGCGCAGGTCGCGCGCAACCTGATCGACAACGCGGTGTCCTTCTCGCCGCCCGGCGGACAGGTCGCCGCCGCTGTCGCCCGCTCCGGCCGCGAGGTCGTCCTGACCGTCGACGACAGCGGCCCGGGGGTGCCGCCCGACAACCGCGAGGACATCTTCCGCCGCTTCTATTCCGAGCGTCCGGCGGGCGAGGACTTCGGCCGCCACTCCGGGCCTCGGCCTGGCGATCGCCCGGACCATCGTCGACGCGCACGACGGCACGATCGCCGTCGCCGACGCGCCCGTCAGGCGGCGCGCGCTTCGTCGTCCGGCTGCCGGCGGCGTGACGATCCACGCGACGGCGGTGGCGATCGGCGGCCGCGCCGTGCTGCTCGTCGGGCCGCCGGGCCGGGGCAAGTCCGACCTCGCGCTGCGGCTGATCGACCGGGGGGCGGTGCTGATCGCCGACGACCGGGTGGTGCTCGAGCGCGACGGGCGAGCGCGTGCTCGCCTCGCCGCCGCCGCCGCTCGCCGGGCTGCTCGAGGTCCGCGGCGTCGGCATCCTGGCCGTGCCGTTCACGTCGCGGGTGCCGATCGCGCTGGTCGTCGACCTCGACGGCGTCTCCGAGCGGCTGCCCGAGCCGGCGACGCGCGACCTCGCCGGCGTCGCCGTGCCGGCGATCGCTCTCGACGCCTTCGCGGCTTCGGCGGCGATCAAGGTCGAACGGGCGTTGACCCGCTTCGGCGGCGGCGTAGAGACATGAGGCCGTGGTCATGCTCGCCCAGCTCTCCGACCTGCCGCCGCCGGGTCACCGCGTCCTGCTCGTCACCGGCATGTCGGGCGCGGGGCGGTCGAGCGCGCTGAAGATCCTCGAGGACCTCGGCTACGAGGCCGTCGACAACCTGCCGCTCGGCCTGTTCGACAAGCTGCTGGCGACCGGCGACGGCGACGACGGCGGCCGGCCGCTGGCGATCGGCATCGACTCGCGGACCCGCGCCTTCGACGCCGATGCCATCGTCGAGCGGATCGGCGACCTGCGCGCCGAGGGCGTCGAGATCACGCTCGTGTTCCTCGACTGCAGCGGCACCGAGCTGACCCGCCGCTTCTCCGAGACGCGCCGCCGCCATCCGCTCGCCACCGACCGCCCCGCCGCCGACGGCATCGCGCGCGAGCGCGAGATCGTCGCGCCGCTCCGGCGGGCCGCCGACATCGTCATCGACACCAGCGACTATGCCGTCCGCGACCTCCGCCGGGCGCTCGCCGGCCGCTTCGCGCGGGCCGGAGTCGAGCCGCTGACGCTGACGCTGATGAGCTTCGGCTTCGCCCGCGGGCTGCCGCGCGACGCCGATCTCGTGTTCGACATGCGCTTCCTCGCCAACCCGCACTGGGACGTCGCGCTGCGGCCGCTGACCGGCGAGGATGCGGAGGTCCGGGCCTATGTCGCGGCCGACCCGGCCTTCGCGCCGGCGTTCGAGCGCATCTACGAGCTGCTCCTGCTCCTCCTCCCGCGCTACGGCGCCGAGGGGAAATCGTACCTGACGGTCGCCTTCGGCTGCACCGGCGGGCGGCACCGCTCGGTCTTCGTCGCGCAGGCGATGGCCGACCGCCTCGCCGCGGCCGGCTGGGCCGGATCGGTCGTCCACCGCGACAAGGGCAGCCCGGGCAGCGCCGCCGATGCCGGCGTCGGCCTCGATCCGCCGGCCGACACGGCCACTGGCGCCGACATCGATCTCGCGCTACCGGCGCTCGGCTGACGGGGGCGCCGGAATGGGAACGCGATGATCGGACTGGTGCTGGTGACGCACGGACGGCTGGCGGCGGAATTCGTCGCCGCGGTCGAGCACGTCGTCGGCCGGCAGACGGCGCTCGAGGGCATCTGCATCGGCCCCGACGACGACATGGAGGCGCGCCGCGCCGATATCGCCGCCGCCATCGCCCGGGTCGAGCAGGGCAGCGGCGTCATCGTCCTGACCGACATGTTCGGCGGCACGCCGTCCAACCTGGCGATCTCGCTAATGGTCCAGGGCCGGGTCGAGGTCATCGCCGGCGTCAACCTGCCGATGCTCGTGCGGCTGGTCTCGGTGCGCGAGCGGATGCCGGTCGCCGCCGCGGTCGATGCCGCGCAGGAGGCGGGGCGCAAGTATATTTCGGTCGCCTCGAAGATCCTGGGCGAGGCGGCTTGAGCGCGGCGGGCCCCGTCACGGTCCTGATCCGCAACAAGCGCGGGCTGCATGCGCGGGCGAGCGCCCGCTTCGTCACCTGCGCCGACGGCTTCGACGCGAAGGTGACGGTCAGCCGCGACGGCACGAGCGTCGCCGGCACCTCGATCATGGGCCTGATGATGCTCGCGGCCGCCCCCGGCGACTCGATCGTGATCAGCGCCGAGGGTGCCGCCGCGGCGGAGGCGGTGGCGGCGCTGGTCAGCCTCGTCGAGGCGAAGTTCGGCGAAGACTGACCGCCGGCGCGCTTGGCCGGCGGCGTGGGGGCGGCGGGGTCGCCCGCCGCCCGCCGGCGTCCTAGCGGTAGCGCCAGCCGTCGTGGAAGCGCTCGCGGTGGCGCCAGTAGCGGTGGCCGTCCCAGTATCCGCGGCCGGCATAGAAGTTGCCGACGATCAGTCCGGGGGCGACCACGGCCGGGCCATAGCCGGGGCCGCGCATCGGGCGGCAGTGGCCATAGGGTCCGCGGAAGAAGCCGCGGCCGCAGCCGTCGCGGGCGTCGGCGGCGGTCGCGCCGGCAAGCGCGGTGGCGGCAAGAGCGAGGGTCAGGATCGTCTTCATCGAGCTTTCCTCTCCGTTGCGGGTCCTCGGCGGAACCCGTCCAACGCCCGCGCGGCACGGCCGATCCGTAGCCGCCAGCGGCGTCTGCACGGTCAACGCGTCACCGCAGCGGCTTCCCCCGCCGCCTGCGCTTGTTGTTTTAGGTTCAGGCAGCAATCGGAAAGCGCAGCAGGCGCGCGCGCGTGGCGACGAGTGCCGCCAGCGGGCCGCCGACGGCGCGGGCGAAATCGGGGTCGGCGACATCCAGCCCCCCGGTCAGCGCGCCATAGGCCGGCAGGACGATTTTCGTCGGCGTCAGCGCGAAGCAGCGGCGGACGACGCGCCGCCCGCGCAGCTTCAGGCGCAGCTTGGGGTGGAAATGCCCGGAGATCTCGGGCTCCGCGGCTCCGGGCACCGCCTCGTGGCGCAGGTGGATGCCGGCGATCTGCGCTTCCGCGGCGACGCGGCCGCCGAGCACGCCGGCGCTGCCGTCGTCGTGGTTGCCCGTCAGCCACAGCCAGTCTAGGTCGTGCGCCAGCCGCCGGAGTGTCGCCAGCGCGGCGTCGGGCAGCCGCGCCGCGCCGCCGGTATCGTGGAAACTGTCGCCGAGGCAGATCACCCGCGTTGCCCGTGTCGCCTCGACCGCGTCGATCAGGCACGTCAGCGTGTCGAAGCTGTCGTACGGCGGCAGGAACTGCCCGTGCACCCCGTAGAAGCTGGCCTTCTCGAGGTGCAGGTCGGCGAGCAGCAACGCGCCGCGCGCCGGCCAGAACAGCGCTCCGCACGGCTGCGGCACGAACGTCTCGCCGGCGAACGAAAGGGCAACGGACATAGGCGCAGCTATGCCGTGCCGCGCGACCTCGGGCAAGTCGGGAGCGATCCTGCGCCGGGCGGCGTTTGTCGTGGCAGTGATCGAAAGGATGCCATGCTCGCCTTTCCGCCGTGGCTCCATGCCCTCGCCCTCGTCTCGATTGGGCTCGGGATCGTCAGCGCGGCCGTGGTCGCCGTCGCCGTCGTGCGCCAGCCGCCGAAGATGGCGGTCATGGCCTTTGTCTGGCCGCTCACCGCGCTGTTCGGTGGACCGATGTGGTTTGCCGCCTACCGCGCCTGGGGCCGCGGCGGCGACGGGGACACACCGTTCGCCGTCAGCGTGTTCAAGGGGTCGAGCCACTGCGGGGCGGGCTGCACCCTGGCCGACATCCTAGTCGAATGTGCGGCGTTTGCAGTGCCGGCCATCCCCGTCGCCTTCGGCTGGCACAGCTGGTTCGGCGAGAAGATGTTCGCCGTCTGGATCCCCGACTTCCTCGTCGCCTTCCTGATCGGCATCGTCTTCCAGTATTTCGCCATCGCACCGATGCGCCACCTGTCGCCGGGCGCGGGGATCATGGCTGCGGTCAAGGCGGACGCCGCCTCGATCACGGCTTGGCAGGTCGGCATGTACGGTGGCATGGCGCTGATCCAGTTCGGCTGGTTCCGCCCCAGCTACGGCGGCATCGCGCCGGTCGACAGCGTCGAGTTCTGGTTCGCCATGCAGCTGGCGATGCTCGCCGGCTTCGCCACCAGCTATCCGGTCAACTGGTGGCTGATCAAGGCCGGCGTCAAGGAAGCGATGTAGGCTCGTCGAGCCGCATCGCCTCCTGCGCCAGAGCGTCGGCTTCGGCCAGCAGGGCGTCGTCGACCGCGCCGAACACGCGCTCCTTGCCGACCTCGAGCAGCACCGGCACGGCGAGCGGCGACACGCGGTCGAGGGCGACGTGCCGAAGGTTCGTCTGCGACCGCTCGAGCAGCCCGGCCAGGCGGCCGATGTCGGTGATCTTGGTGCGGGCGTCGGCCCAGGCCGCGCTCAGCAGCAGGTGGTCCGGCTCGTGCCGGCGGAGCACGTCGTAGATCAGGTCGGACGAGAAGGTCACCTGCTTGCCCGTCTTGTGCTGCCCCGGGTGGACGCGGTCGATCAGCCCAGCGATGACCGCCACCTCGCGGAAGGCGCGGCGCAGGAAGGGCGAATCGCTGATCCACTGCGCCAGCTCGTCCTCGAAGACGTCGGGCGAGAACAAGGGCTTGGGGTCGGTGACGGGCGCCAGGCTCCAGGTCGCGACCATATAGTCGCTGCCGACGAAGCCCATCGGCCCGAGCCCCGCCTTCTCCATCCGCTGGGTCAGCAGCATGCCGAGCGTCTGGTGCGCGTTCCGCCCCTCGAAGCCATAGGCGACCATGAAGTTGCGCCCGCCTTCGGGGAAGGTCTCGACGAGCAGGTCGTCCATGCCCGGCAGCGCCGAGCGCAGGCGCTGGTAGTCGAGCCATTCGTGGACGTCGTCGGGCATCTCGCCCCAGCGGTCGGGGGCGTTGAACAGCCCGCGCACCCGCCGCGCGAGGTTGGTCGACAACGGCATCCGCCCGCCGACGTAGGTCGGCACCCGCGGATCGCCGCGCGACAGCTTGACGAACAGGTCGGGCCCCTCGAAGCCGGTGACCTCGAGCACTTGCCCTGCGAACATGAAGCTGTCGCCGACGCGCAGTTGCGACGCGAACCACTCCTCGACCTTGCCGAAGCTGCGTCCGCGCCCGCCTTTGCGCCCGTAGACGACGTTCAGTGCCGCCGCCTCGACGATGGTGCCGGCGTTCAGCCGGTGCTGCACCGCCATGCGCGGGTGGCTGACGCGGTAGATGCCGTCGTCGCCCCGCGTCAGGCGTCGGTACTTGTCGTAGGCCTTGAGCGCGTAGCCGCCCGATTCGATGAAGGCGAGGGTGCGGTCGAACTCGGCGCGCGGCAGCCCGGCATAGGGCGCGGCGGTGCGGATCTCGGCGTAGAGGTCGTCGGGCGCGAAGGGCGCGGCGCAGGCGCAGGCCATGACGTGCTGGGCGAGCACGTCAACGCCGCCGGGGCGGAAGGTGTCGACGTCGAGTTCGTGCGCCGCCACCGCGTCGCGCGCGGCGAGGCTCTCCAGATACTCGAAGCGGTTGCCCGGCACGATCACCGCCGCGCTCGGCTCGTCCATGCGGTGATTGGCGCGGCCGACGCGCTGAAGGAGGCGGCTCGACCCCTTGGGCGCGCCCATCTGCACGACGAGGTCGACGTCGCCCCAGTCGATGCCGAGGTCGAGGCTCGCCGTCGCCACGATCGCGCGCAGCTTGCCCGAGGCCATCGCGCTCTCGACCTTGCGCCGTGCCTCGGGCGACAGCGAGCCGTGGTGGATGCCGATCGGCAGCGCGTCGTCGTTCTCCGCCCACAGGTCGCGGAAGATCAGCTCGGCGACCGCGCGGGTGTTGACGAAGACGATGGTCAGCTTGTGCGCGGCGATCAGCTCGATGACGCGCCGCGCGGCATAGCGGCCGTTGTGCCCGGACCAGGGGATGCGGCCGTCGGGGACGAGGATGTCGATCACCGGCTCGGCGCCGGCGTCGCCTTCGACCAGGCGCACGGCGGAAGCGTCGGCGTCGGGCGCCAGCCAGCCCTGGTAGGCTTCGGGATCGGCGATGGTCGCCGACAGGCCGACGCGGCGCAGCCCCGGCGACAGCGCCGACAGGCGGCTCATCGCGAGGTTGAGGATGTCGCCGCGCTTGGTCGTGGCGAATGCGTGGACCTCGTCGACGATGATCGTCCTGAGGCTGCCGAGCATCCGCGCCGCATCGGGATAGCTGATCAGCAGCGACAGCGATTCGGGGGTCGTCAACAGCATCTGCGGCGGCTGCGCGCGCTGCCGCGCCTTGCGCTCGGACGGCGTGTCGCCGGTGCGCGTCTCGACGCGGATGTCGAGCCCCATCTCGGTGATCGGCGTTAGCAGGTTGCGCTGGACGTCGACCGCCAGCGCCTTCAGCGGCGAGACATAGACGGTATGCAGCCCCTCGCTCGGCCGCTCGGCCAACTCGGCGAGGCTCGGCAGGAAGCCGGCCAGCGTCTTGCCCGACCCCGTCGGCGCGACGAGCAGGGCATGGTCGCCGGCCCGCGCCGCGGCGAGCATCTCGCGCTGGTGCCGCCGCACCGCCCAGCCGCGGCGGTCGAACCAGTCGGTGATCGGGGCGGGCAGGGTCACGGCGGCGATATAGTGGCCCTGTGGGGAAAGGTGTATGACGCGGCCATCGTAGTCAGGCAAGGCGACCATGTCCGAACCGCACCATCCCGGCAGCTGGCGGGGCCCCTTCTACGTCGCCCCCGACGACCCGCGCCTGATCGTGCCCAAGCGCAATCCCGGCTTCGGCTGGACGATCAACTTCGGCCGGCCGGCCGCGGTGCCGCTATTCGTCGGCATGATCCTCGGCGCCCTCGCCATTCCGGTTGTCGCCGGGCTGGCGCGGTAGCGCGCGGCCAAGGCACTGGCGCCTCGGCAGCGGGCACCCCATGTGCCCGGGGTGCCCGCTCTCGGTTCCTGGCTCCAGCCCCACCCCGAGGGCATCTACGTCGCGCCCGGCGACTTCTGGATCGATCCGTCGCGGCCCAAGGACCAGCGCGCTCGTCACCCACGGTCACGCCGACCATGCCCGCGGCGGCCACGGCCATGTGCTCGCCACGCGCGAGACGCTGGCGATCATGGGCGTCCGCTACGGCGAGCAGAACGGCCAGGCGGCGGCCTATGGCGACAGCGTGCGGGTCGGCGACGTCACCGCGACCTTCGTGCCCGCGGGCCACGTCCTCGGCTCGGCGCAGATCGTCCTCGACCACAAAGGCGAGCGGATCGTCGTCTCGGGCGACTACAAGCGCCGGCCCGACCCGACCTGCGCGGCCTTCGAGCCGGTGCCGTGCGACGTCTTCGTCACCGAGGCGACCTTCGGCCTGCCGGTCTTCCGCCACCCTGACACGGCGCAGGAGATCGCCAAGGTCGAGACCGTGCTCGCCGCCAACCCCGACCGCTGCGTGCTCGTCGGCGCCTATGCGCTGGGCAAGGCGCAGCGCGTCATCGCCGAGCTGCGCGCGCTCGGCCACGACGCGCCGATCTACCTCCACGGCGCGGTGCAGCGGCTGTGCGACCTGTACGTCGCGCTCGGCGTCGACCTCGGCGACCTGCGCCCGGCGACGGGGCTGAAGGCGGCCGAGCTGAAGGGGGCGGTGGTGATCGCGCCGCCCAGCGCCTTGAACGACCGCTGGAGCCGCCGCCTGCCCGATCCGGTCACGGCGATGGCAAGCGGGTGGATGCGGGTGCGCCAGCGCGCGGTGCAGCGCATGGTCGAGCTGCCGCTGATCGTCTCCGACCACGCCGACTGGGACGAGCTGACCAGCACCTGCGTCGAACTCGCGCCGTCCGAGGTGTGGGTGACGCACGGCCGCGAGGAGGCGCTGGTCCACTGGTGCCAGACCCGCCAGATGCGCGCACGGGCACTCGACCTCGCCGGCTTCGACGACGAGGACGACTGAGCGCGGCCGATCGCAGCGAGCACGCCGCAGGCGCGCGGAGCAGCGGCCCGACTCGCGCGAAGTCCGGCCGGCGGGTCGGGCGGCCTTCGCGCCCGAACCCGTCCGACGGCGCGGCTCCGCCGCGGCGCCGCTCCCTGCCGTAGCCGCTCGGATCAACCCCTCCCCGCGCAGCCCCCACCCACCACCAGCCGCCCCATCGTCCGCCCCCTGACCATTGCGCGCCGCGCGCGGGGAACCCGGGGGTCGCGCTTCGCGGTCCGCGCCGCTATCACTGCCGGCCGTGACGCTCTACCTTCCCATCGCCGAACTGTCGGTCAACTGGCTGGTCATCGTCGGCCTCGGCGGGCTGGTCGGCTTCCTCTCGGGCATGTTCGGCGTCGGCGGCGGTTTCCTGACGACGCCGCTGCTCATCTTCTACGGCATCCCGCCGGCGGTCGCCGTGGCGTCGTCGGCGACGCAGATCACCGGTGCGAGCGTCTCGGGCGCGCTCGCCTACTGGCGGCGGGGCGGGGTCGACCTGAAGATGGGCGGCGTGCTCGTCGCGGGCGGCTTCATCGGCGCCGGCCTCGGCTCGTTGCTGTTCGCCTGGCTGCAGCAGCTCGGCCAGATCGATATCACCATCAACCTCGTCTACGTCCTGCTCCTCGGCACGGTCGGCGGGCTGATGCTGCGCGAATCGGTGCAGACGATGCGGCGCACCGCCAAGGGCGTGAAGCGGACGCGCCTGCACCAGCACAATCCGCTGATCGCGGCGCTGCCGTGGAAGACGCGCTTCTACAAGTCGGGCATCTACATCTCGCCGCTGGCGCCGCTGGCGCTCGGCGCGATCGTCGGCATCCTGACCGTCAGCCTCGGCGTCGGTGGCGGCTTCATCATGGTGCCGGCGATGATCTACCTGCTCGGCATGTCGACCTCGAGCGTGCTCGGCACGTCGCTGTTCCAGATCATCTTCGTCACCGCAGCGACGACGCTGCTCCACTCGGTCGAATCGCATACGGTCGACATCATCCTCGCCGGCCTGCTGCTGATCGGCGGCGTCATCGGCGCGCAGCTCGGCGTGCGGGCGGCGCAGCGCGTGTCGCCGGTGCGGCTGCGCCTGGGCCTCGCGCTGATCCTGCTGGGCGTCGCCGGGCGGCTGGCGATCGGGCTGGCGCTGCGCCCGGCGGAGCTGTTCTCGGTCTTCGGGCCGGCGTGATCCGGGCGCTGCTCCTCGTGCTGGCGCTGCTCGCCGGCACGCCGGCGCAGGCGGTCGCTCCGGTCCGGCTGATCACCGACATCAGCCAGAACCGCATCGACATCATCTATACCTTCAAGGGTGCCGAGCTGATCGTCTTCGGCGCGATCCAGTACCCGCGCGGCGCCGTGCCCGACGAGCGCCCGGGCTTGGCGATCGTCGTCCGCGGCCCCGCGCAGCCGATCACGCTGAGGAAGAAGGCGCGCGTCGCCGGCATCTGGATCAACACCGACAGCGTCCATTTCGAGACCGCGCCCGGCTTCTACGCCGTCGCCACCTCGGCCCCGATCAAGAGCCTGGTCGACGAGCGGACCGCCTCGATCTGGGAGATCGGCCTCGACTATCTCCAGCTGTCGCCGACGAGCGACGACAGCGCCGAAGTCGCCGAGTTCACGCGCGGCCTCGTCGATCTCCGCCGCCGCAGCGGGCTGTGGAGCGAGCAGGAGGGGCGGGTCGGGATCACCCAGAACATCCTCTACCAGGCGCGCATCGCCATCCCCTCGGCGGTGCCGGTCGGGTCGTACACGGCGGAGATCTACCTGATCCGCCACGGCAAGGTCATCGCCCGCGCCGCTACCCCGATCACCATCGACAAGAGCGGCTTCGAGCGGTGGGTCTATGTCGCAGCGCAGACCAACGGGCTGTGGTACGGTCTCGTCGCGGTGGCGCTGGCCCTGCTCGCGGGCTGGCTGGCGGGGCTGGTGGTGCGGCGGAACTGAAGCGCGCCGCGCGGCGGCGTGATCAGCCGCCGGCGCCGTGCAGGCTGTCGTTGGCCAGCCCGCCGACGTCGGCGACGATGCGCCGGACGAGCTGCGCCTGGCGCGTCACGCCGACCTTCTCGAACACCGCCTTGAGGTGGGTCTTGGCCGTGTTGACGGTGATGCCGAGCTCGGCCGCCGCGGCCGGCACGCCCTCGCCCGAGGCGAGATAGGCGGCGACCTGCGCCTCGGCCGGCGTCAGCCCGTACACCGCCGCCAGCCGCGCCGGCGGAGGACGCGAGGCGGACTCGGCCTCGCTGACGAACAGGATCGCGCCGTGCTCCTGCGTCTGACCGAGCCGGTCGGCGTGGGCCGGGCTCAGCGGCTCGGCGACGACCGCGAGCGGAGAGGTGTCGTCGCCGCGCGGCAGGGCGAGCGCATCGACCGCGGCGTTGCCCTTGCCAATGCCCGTCCGCGTCGCGCCGTCGATGATCGCCGTCAGGGCCGAGGTGTCGGCTGACCGGGCCGCCCGCAGTCGCCCCCGTGTCGCGTCGAGCCCGCGGCCCGACCCCAGCAGGCGCTCGGCGGAGCGGTTGGCGTAGCGGACCCGGCCGTCGGCGCCGGTGACGATGACGCCGCGGTCGAGCCGGTCGAGTGCCGCCGCCATGTCGCTCGCCCGCTGCTGCCAGGCGGCGACCGCGCGATGGACGCGCCAGGCGCGGGCGAGGTGCGGGATCAGCTCGGTGATCTGGGCGTGCATCGCGGGCGAATAGGTCGTTGTCGTCGTCGCGCCGAACAGCACGAACTCGGCCCGGTCCTGCCAGCGCTCGAGCACCGTCCCAACCGCGTCCGGGATACCGCCCGCGACGTTGACGTCGGCCCAGACGCGGCTCTGCCGCATCCGGTCGGCACCGATGTCGTCGATCGTGATCAACCGGCGCAGCGGCGCGCTCCAGCCCGCGGGTATCCAGGGATTGGCTTCCACGTCGGCGAGCGGGCCGGCAAGCGCCTCGAGCATCTTCCGGGGTATGCCGTGGCCGGACAGGTTGAACACCTTGCGGTCGATTCCGAAGGTGCCGAACATGATGACGCTGTTGCCGAACATCGCGCTCAGCCGGTCGAGGCCGCGGGTCCAGCATTCCGGGTCGGCCACCCCTTCGTGGAGGTCGCCGATGATGTCGAACGTGTCCGCCGCCAGCTGGCCCATCGCCTCCCCTGCGCGACGCGATGATTAACATAGTGTAACATTCGGGGAAACTTTTTCGCCCCTCTCACCCGATCGTGTGATCTCGGCCGCCGCCGGGAGTGCGAATGCGAGCGTACCGGCCGCCATTGGGGCGACCGGCACACGAAGGAGGAGACAATGTTACGCGTGTTACTGGGAGCAGCGCTGCTGCTCGCCGCCCCGGCAGCCGGGGCCGCCCCGGCGCAGGTCAGGGTGTCCTATGCCGATCTCGACCTGAGTACCCGGGCCGGCGTCACGACGCTCGACCGGCGGCTTCAGGGTGCGGTCCGGCGGGTCTGCGGCTTCGCCGACGGGACGGCGGCAGGCTCGCTCGAGAATGCGCACTGCATCGACGCCGCGCGGGCGAGCATCGCCACCGCACGGCAGATGGCGCTGGTGCGCGGCCAGCGCGTCGAGCAGCAGGCGATGCTCGACGTGCCCGCTGCGGGGCCGAATGCCCCGCGGCCGTGACCGTCAGGCGACCAGCCGGCGCCGCCGCAGGGCGGTGCCGGCCAGGCCGAAGCCGCTGACGAGCAGCGCCCACGACGACGGCTCCGGCACGCCCGGGGTCACCAGGCTGAA
Organism: uncultured Alphaproteobacteria bacterium; assembly: GCA_963846485.1. Lineage (GTDB taxonomy): Bacteria > Pseudomonadota > Alphaproteobacteria > Sphingomonadales > Sphingomonadaceae > Polymorphobacter_B. Next base: position 750,666 of record CAWJWB010000008.1, read on the forward strand.
GGCCACGCCGTGCAGCGCCGCCGGCGACTGCGCGAGATAGCCGCTTCCCCAACCGGTCGCATCGAGCGCAGCGAGGTCGACGCCGGTGATGCTCTTGTGCTGCCCGCGGCCGATGAAGGCGTCGCGCGCGTCGGACGTGGTCGAGGTCGTCGCCCAGTCGCCGCGGTCGCCACCGTTCGTCGAATAGTTGAAGCTGGCGAGCTTGGTCGCCCCGCCATCGAGCGAAAAATAGGCCGAGCTGTTGTAGTTGTAGCTGAGCACGCCCTTTGACGAGTAGCGGAACAGGTCGAACGGCGTGCGGTACGAGCCACTGTCGACGCCGCTGATCTGGCCGAGGACTTCCGCGATCTCGTGCGCCGCGACCGAGCGGAAGTCATAGAGCGAGGCGGTCGTCGTGCCCGTGGTGAAGCCGTACGAGGACGTGCTGCCGGCAAAGCCGATGTAGCCGTCGGCATTGGTCTGCGTCGCGGGGACGATGCCCAGCGCCTTGGCCTCGGCGGAGGTGACGACGTAGCGGCTGACGCCCGACGGGGTCGCTGCGGGCAGGACGTCGCCGGCGGGAAGCAGCGGCTTGAGCTGCGCATAGGTGAAATAGCCGTAAAGGTTGCTGCTGCTCGCGCCGACGGCATTGGTCGGCAGCGCCGTGCCGCGCACTTCTCCCCAGCCCACGTTGATGTAGACCGTGACGGGTGCGCTCAGCGCCGAATCGTAGTCGGCAAGCACCGCGCTGAACGCGTTCTCGACCGTGCTGGCGTTCGCCAGCGCGGTGATGCTGCTATCCCACACCGGCGTGATGGTCAGCGCTGCCGCCGGAGCGGCGACCAGCGTGGCAAGCAGCGGCAGCGCCAAACCCGCCGCACGATCGATGATCTTCACGTGAAATCCCTGAACAGCGCCCCCATCCCCGCGACAGGTGCCGGCACACCGCAAGGTGCCGGACCAATCTTAACAGAGACTTAGAGGGCGGCAGAATGCGCCAGATGTGCGGCCAACGGCGCGGCCACCCCTGTTCAGATCTCGACCTGGCTGCCCAGTTCGACGACGCGGTTGGTCGGCAGCTTGAAGAACTCCATCGCGCTCTCGCTGTTCGACAGCATCCAGGCGAACACCTTCTCGCGCCAGATCGCCATGCCCGGCCGGTCGCTGGCGAGCAGCGTCTGGCGCGCGAGGAAGAAGCTCGTGTCCATCATCTTGATCTTCGGCCCGCAGTTCTCGACCGTCTTCAGCGTCGCGGGGATGTCGATCTCCTGCATGAAGCCGAAGCGCATGATCATGCGGTAGAAGTTGGAGCCGAGCGGCCGCACCTCCATCCGGTCCTCGTCGTCGACGAAGGGCACCTCGTCGATGACAACCGTCAGGATGAGGACGCGGTCGTGGAGCACCTTGTTGTGCTTCAGGTTGTGGAGCAGCGCGTGCGGCACGCCTTCGGGGCTGCTGGTCATGAACACCGCCGTGCCCTGGACGCGCGTCGCGGCGCTGGCGGCGGACTTGATGAACACCTCGATCGGCATCGCGCTCTCGCGCAGGCGCAGCATCATCAGGTGCCGGCCGCGCGCCCAGGTCGTCAGCAGGGTGAAGGCGACCGCGCCGACCAGCAGCGGGAACCAGCCGCCGTCGGGGATCTTCGTCATGTTCGAGGCGAAATAGGCCGTGTCGATGACCAGCAGCACGCCGAGCAGCGGCACCGCCCACCACCGCGGCCAGCGCCAGATCGTCAGCACCAGCACCGCGATCATCATCGTCGTGATCAGCATCGTCCCCGTCACCGCGATGCCGTAGGCGGCGGCGAGGTTGTCCGACGTGCGGAAGCCGAGGACGAGCAGGATGACGAGGATCAGCAGCGTCCAGTTGATCATCGGGATGTAGATCTGCCCGGCCGAGCGCGCGCTGGTGTGGACGATCTTCAGCCGCGGCAGGAAGCCGAGCTGCACCGACTGCTGCGCGACCGAGAAGGCGCCCGAGATCACCGCCTGGCTGGCGATCACGGTCGCCACCGTGGCGAGCACGACGAGCGGCAGCCGCAGCCACTCGGGCGCCATCAGGTAGAAGGGGTTGACGGCACTGGCCGGCGTGCCGAGCAGCATCGCCCCCTGGCCGAGGTACGACAGCATCAGCGCCGGCAGGACGAGGTACAGCCACGACACGGCGATCGGCTTGCGCCCGAAATGCCCCATGTCGGCGTAGAGCGCCTCCGCACCCGTCACCGCCAGCACCACCGAGCCGAGCGCGAGGAAGGCCAATACCGGGTCGGCGGCGAAGAACAGCACCGCCCAGTGCGGCGACAGGCCGAGGAAGATCGCCGGGTGCTGGACGAGCTGGATCACGCCGAGGACGGCGATGACGGCGAAGTAGAACAGCATCACCGGCCCGAACAGCGCCCCGACCTTGGCCGTGCCGCGCGCCTGGATGAGGAACAGGCCGATGAGGATGGCGATCGCCAGCGGCAGGACGATGCGCGCCAGACCCGACTGGACGACCTCCAGCCCCTCGACCGCCGACAGGACCGAGATCGCGGGCGTGATGATCGCGTCGCCGAAGAACAGCGCCGTCGCCAGCACGCCGAGGAGGACGAGGTAGCGCGACCGGCCCGCGCCCGGCGACAGGCGCGAGATGAGGGCGAGGAGCGACATCGACCCGCCCTCGCCGCGGTTGTCGGCGCGCATGACGATGAAGACGTACTTGACCGTCACCACCATGATCATCGTCCAGAAGATCAGGCTGACGACGCCGAGGATGTGCAGCCGGTCGACGTTGAGCGGGTGCGGGCCGACGAAGACCTGCTTCATGGCGTAGAGCGGGCTGGTGCCGATGTCGCCGAAGACGACGCCGACCGCGCCGACGGCCAGCTTGGCGAAGCTGTCCTTGTGCGGATGGGCGTGCATGTCGGCGACGTGCGGCGCGCCGGCGAGCGCGACGGCCGGGCGCGCGTCGGCGGTTGGCGCCGCCACGGCGGACGCGGTCAGGTCGGCACTCATGGCAACGGATGGCCGCCGCGCGCGCGGCTCGGTCGGCGAATCGGGATCACGCGGCGTCTGCCCATCGGATGCGAAGGCGCGGGCGTTACCACGGTGGGTGCTGCGCCGCAACGTGGCGGCCCGGACGGCGGCGCGCTATAGCGCGGCATCCGCGAAACCGAGGACCCAGCGATGCACGTCGGCGTACCCAAAGAGATCAAGATCCACGAATACCGCGTCGGCCTGACGCCGCCGTCGGTTGCGGAACTCACCGCCAGCGGCCACACCGTAACGGTCGAGACGGGAGCCGGCTCCGGCATCGACTTCACCGACGACGATTATGTCGCGGCCGGCGCGACGATCGCCGCCACCGCCGCCGAGGTGTTCGGTCGTGCCGACATGATCGTCAAGGTCAAGGAGCCGCAGCTGAACGAATGCGCGATGCTCCGTCCGGGGCAGGTGCTGTTCACCTATCTCCACCTCGCGCCCGATCCCGAGCAGGCGAAGGCGCTGATCGCCAGCGGCGCGACGTGCATCGCCTATGAGACGGTCACCGACCGCAACGGCGGCCTGCCGCTGCTCCGCCCGATGTCGGAGGTCGCCGGGCGCATGGCGGTGCAGGTCGGCGCGCACTACCTCGAGAAGGAACAGGGCGGCCGCGGCATCCTCTTGGGCGGCGTGCCCGGCGTCGCCCCGGGGCGCGTGGCGATCCTCGGTGGGGGCGTCTCGGGCGTCAACGCGGCGCAGATGGCGGTGGGCCTGCGCGCCGATGTCACCATCTACGACATCTCGACCGCGCGCCTGGCCGAAATCGACGAGATGTTCGAAGGCCGGGTCAAGACCGTGTTCAGCAGCAAGGCGGCGATCGAGGCGGCGGTCGCCAGCGCCCACGTCGTCATCGGCGCGGTGCTGATCCCCGGTGCCGCCGCGCCCAAGCTCGTCACCCGCGACATGCTGAAGCTGATGAAGCGCGGCTCGGTGCTGGTCGACATCGCCATCGACCAGGGCGGCTGTTTCGAGACCAGCCACGCGACGACGCACCAGGACCCGGTCTATGTGGTCGACGGCATCATCCATTACTGCGTCGCCAACATGCCGGGCGCGGTCGCGCGGACCTCGACCTTCGCGCTGAACAACGCGACGCTGCCCTTCGCGCTGCGCCTGGCGAAGCTGGGGGCGGAGGGCGCGATGGCCGCCGACCCGCACCTGGCGGCGGGCTTGAACGTCATGGCCGGCAAGATCCGTCACGCCGCCGTCGCCGAGGCGCTGGGCATGGAATTTGTGGCGTGAAGATCGGCTTCCTCCTGTTTCCCGACATCACCCAGCTCGACCTGACCGGGCCGGCGCAGGTGCTGTCGCGGATGCCGGGGGCGCAGCTGCACTTCGTCGCGGCGACGCTCGACCCCGTGATGTCCGACTGCGGGCTCGCGCTGGTGCCGACGGTGACGCTGGCCGACTGCCCGGCGCTTGACATCGTCTGCGTGCCCGGCGGCTACGGCACGACGGCGCTGATGGGCGACGCGGCGGTGCTCGACTGGCTGCGGGCGCAGGCGGCGGGCGCGCGCTACGTGACGAGCGTCTGCACGGGGTCGCTGGTGCTCGCCGCCGCCGGGCTGCTCGACGGCTACCGCGCCGGCTGCCACTGGGCGTGGGGCGACCAGCTCGCCGCCTTCGGTGCGACCTATGTGCCCGAGCGCACGGTCGTCGACCGCAACCGCATCACCGCCGGCGGCGTCACCAGCGGCATCGACTTCGCCTTCCGCCTGATCGCCGAGACGCACGGCCGCGACGTCGCCGAGGCGGTCCAGCTCGGGCTCGAGTACGATCCTCAGCCGCTCGCCGGCGGCACCCCGGCGACGGCGCGGCCCGAGGTGCTGGCGACCGTCGAGGCGGTCTATGCGAAGCGCCTGCCGGCGGTCCGCGCCGCCATCGCCGCGGTCGCCGCGCGGCGGTCCGCGTCGCCCGCTACGCGCTCAGCGCCGCCAGCCGCTCCCTGACCGCGGTCAGGTCGGCGACGAAGCGGTCGAACTCGGCCTCCGCTGCCGCCCGGTCCTCGATCCGCAGCAAAAAGCTCGGGTGGACGGTGATCCACGCCTCGCTGCCGTCGGCAAGGGTCAGCGGCCGGCCGCGCTCGCGCCCGATCGTCACCGCCTTGCCGGTCAGCGACCGCGCCGCCGTCGCGCCGAGCGCCACCGTCACCGCCGGCCGGACGATCCCGCGCTCGTGCTCGATCCACCAGCGGCAGGCGTCGATCTCGCTGATGTCGGGCTTCGAGTGGATGCGCCGCTTGCCGCGGCTTTCGAACTTGAAGTGCTTGACGGCATTGGTGACGTACGCCCGTGTCCGGTCGATGCCGGCGGCCGCCAGCGCGCGGTCGAAGACCTGCCCCGCAGGTCCCACGAAGGGGCGGCCGGCGAGGTCCTCCTGGTCGCCGGGCTGCTCGCCGACGAACATCAGCCGCGCCTGCGCCGGCCCCTCGCCGAACACCGTCTGCGTCGCCGGGCCGTAGAGCGGGCAGCGCTTGCAGCGCAGCGCCTCGTCGCGCAGGCCGGCGAGGCGATCGGCGGGGGCATCGCCGCCGGGGACGGGCGCCGTGTCGCCGGCGGCCCCGGCCTGCACCTCATCGTTGCTCCGCCCCGCGGCGGCCCCGGCCTCGATCATCATCCGCGTCCGCTCCTCGGCACCCGCCACGAGGCCCGGAACGAGCGACGCCTCGGGCAGGTTCTTCCAATATTTCCGCGGCATCTCGCTCGTCATCGCCTTCACCTTCAGCCGCGCGGGGTTGAAGATCGACGCGTAGTACGTCCGCCACGTCACCTCGAGCGGGTCGCCCTCGGGGGCGTCGGCGCGCGTCGCGGCCGGCGTGAAGGCAAGCTCGCCGTCCCAGTGGACGCACTCGCGCGGGGTCAGGATCGACCAGCGCATCTGCGCGAAGCGGCGGGCGAAGAAGCCGGCGTTCAGGCGGACGATGTGGTGCTCGGGCTCGAACCAGGCGACGAAGCGCTCGCCCTCCGGGTCAGGCACCTCGCGGAAGCGGACGAAGGCGCGCATCTTGTGGACGTCGCGGCGCACGCTCTTGTCGAGGTCGTACAGCCGCCGCACCAGCGGGTCGGCCGGGTCGTCGAACAGCTTCGGCCGCTCGCGCAGGGTCAGCAGCGCGGCGTAGAGCAGGGCGAAGCGCTCGGGGTCGGCGTTGCAGACGACGCGCCGGGCGATCTCGAGGAACGCCTTGGGCACGCTGAACATCGGCGGCGTCGCGGGCGGCGCGGGGTCGCCGGCGAGGAGGTCGGTCGCCGCCTCCCCGACCTGCCAGACGACGGCCTCCCCCGGCACGCCCGCCGCCGCCAGCCCGCGCGGCCGCCGCGCGCCAGCCGTCGAAGTCGTCGGGACGGGCGAGGACGGCGGTGGGCATCTCAACCCTCTCCCGCTTGCGGGAGAGGCGACTCGCGCGCCAGCGCGGCGGGTGAGGGTGTACCCCACGCGCGCCCACGGCGACGGCGGTCAGTGACACGACCCCACACCCTCACCCCGGGCCGCGCCTGGCGGCGCGTCTCTCGCCCTCTCCCGCAGGCGGGAGAGGGGCCAATCCCGCTCACCCGAACAGCTCCAGCTGGCTCCGTTCCGCCTTGACCAGCGTCGGGCGCAGGACCGCGCTTTCGGCGAGCGCGCGCGGGCGCCAGTCGCTTGCCACGACGAACGGGCGCAGCCGGTCGATGCTGCGCGTCAGGCGGCCAAGGTCGGCGAGCGCCAGCCGCCGCTGCCGCCGCGCGCGGAGCACGGCATTGACCGACTTCACGCCGAGCCCGGGGATGCGGAGCAGCAGCTCGCGCGGCGCGCGGTTGATGTCGACCGGGAAGTCGTCGCGGTGCTTCAGCGCCCACGCCGTCTTGGGGTCGATGTCGAGCGGCAGCATCCCCCCGTCGGTGGCCGCCGCCACCTCGCTCGCGCCGAAGCCGTAGAAGCGCATCAGCCAGTCGGCCTGGTACAGCCGGTGCTCGCGCATCAGCGGCGGGCGGACGAGCGGCAGGACGGCACTCGCGTCGGGGATCGGCGAGAAGGCACTGTAATAGACCCGGCGCAGGCCGAACTTGCCGTAGAGCGACGACGCGCTCGCCACCACGTCGCTGTCGGTCGCGGCGTCGGCGCCGACGATCATCTGCGTCGACTGGCCTGCGGGCGCGAACTTCGGCGCGCTGCGGTACTTGGCGCGCGCGTCGCGGTTGTCGTCGATGCCGGCCTTCAGCCCCTTCATCGCCGTGCGGATGCGGCCCGCGTCCTTCTCGGGCGCGAGCGCCGACAGGCCGATCTCGGTCGGCAGCTCGACGTTGATCGACAGGCGGTCGGCGTAGAGGCCCGCCTCCTCGATCAGCTCGGGCGCGGCGTCGGGGATGGTCTTGAGGTGGATGTAGCCGCGGAAGTCGTGCTCGGTCCGGAGCACCTTCGCGACGCGGACGAGCTGCTCCATCGTATAGTCGCTACTGCCGATGATGCCCGACGACAGGAACAGCCCCTCGATATAGTTGCGCTTGTAGAAGTTGAGCGTCAGCGCGACGACCTCGTCGACGGTGAAGCGCGCGCGCCGGACGTTCGACGACCGCCGGTTGATGCAATAATGGCAGTCGAAGACGCAGCTGTTGGTCAGCAGGATCTTGAGCAGGCTGATGCAGCGCCCGTCGGGAGCATAGCTGTGGCAGATGCCGCTGCCCTCGGTCGAGCCCAGCCCCTTGCCGCCGGCCGAGTTACGCTTGGTCGTCCCCGACGAGGCGCAGCTGGCGTCGTACTTCGCCGCGTCGGCCAGGATCGCCAGCTTGGCGCGGGTGTCGAGATGCGACATCCGTTCTTTCTATGTTCGTGTCGCATCCGCGGCAAGGGCGGCGGTGTCGCAGTCAGGCGAGCAGCAGCGCCAGCGGCAGCAGCGTCCCCGCGGCGAGCGCGATCGTCGCGCCCCGGCGCAGGGCCGGGAGCGACAGGGCGATGACCATGCCGAGCCCGGTCGACAGCGTCAGCCCGAGCGCCATCACCGCGACGAAGATCTTGAGCGCCAGCGGGTCGTGCCGCGGCGCGCGCGGCCGGTCGGGCCTCGCCCGCGCCGGCGCGGCCGCATCCCGCGGCGGCTTCGGCCGCGGCGCCGCCTGGTCCTTGTGGATGCTCGCCAGCCACTGCGTCCACGCCGGCGCCCCCGGCAGTTCGCTCAAGCGGAAGGTCTGCATCGCGCCGCTGATCGCGAAGAACAGGATCGCCGGCGCGAAGAACATGCCGAGGTACAGGTGGACGCGGCGGAGCGAGCGTTGCGTGGCGGCCTTCATCCGCCTGCCGTGCCGCCGGCAGCGCCGCGCGGCAAGCGGTTTCTCAGGCCGCCGCCAGCCGCTGCCGCCGGGCGTGGTCGAGAGAGGCGCGGAGCACCGCGCTGATGCCCGCGGCGCCGGCGCGGACCAGCGGCTTGCGGTGGAGCGGCACGCTGAGCCCGTGCATCGCCGCTGCCCACGGCGCCAGCAGGTCGATGCCCGCGTCCATCATCACCCGCGTCGCCATGGCCGCGCTCGGCAGCGGCGGCGGCGCCTCGAGCAGGATGCGGGCGATCTCGCGCGCCCGCTCGTCGGCGACGAGCGCCGGACGCACGGCGCGGAAATAGGCGGCGACCGCGCGCCGGTCCTCGGGCACGTGCGTCGCGCCCAGCGCCCGCGCGACCGCGGCGGTCTCGGCGTAATAGCGGTCCTGCTGCCGCCCCGGCATGGCGGGATCGCGGTAGCGGATATAGGCGCGCAGGAAGGCGTCGGCGCCGGCGACATGGACCCAAGTCAGCACCGCGGCATCGTTCGCGGCATAGGGCGTGCCGTCGGGCAGCACGCCACCGACGGCATCGTGGATGCGCCGGACCCGCGCGATCATCGCGCCCGCGGTCGCGGTCGAGCCATAGGTCGTGCCGGCGATGAACTGCGCCGTCCGCTTCAGCCGCCCGGTCATGTCGCGGCGGAAATTGCTGTGGTCCCACACGCCCGCCGCCGCCGCCGGGTGGAGCATCTGCGTCAACAGCGCGGCGACGCCGCCGACCATCATCGCCGAGAAGTCGCCGTGCACCGCCCACGCCGCCCCGCCCTCGGGGACCAGCCCGGCCTCGCCCGGCGCGCGGACGATGTCGGGGGCGTCGCCGCGCGCGCCGACCATCTTGTGGACGTGGCCGGCGATGACGTCACGAAAGTCAGCCATGGCGCCAACATAAGGCTTTGATCGGCCAGCGGTAAGCGGCATGGCGACGCTGCCCGCGGGCGGGTCGCACGATCCTCAGCCGAACAGCCAATGGCCGAGCAGGCGGTCGAAGGGCAGGGTGAAGAAGCCGGCGACGAGGATCGCGCCGATCACCACCGCCCGCGCCCCGCTGCGATGCGCGATAACGTCGTGCCGGCGCGCGGCCAGCACGAAGCGCGGCACCATGACGAGGACGAGGAGCGACAGCGCGTGGATCGGCGAGACGTCGCCGCTGAAGACGCCGTGGCCCGAAAGCGCGTGGGTGTTGAAGGCGAGGCTCAGCGCCGCCGTCGCTACCATCGCCGTCGCCCAGCCGTAGCCGAGCGCGCGGTGCGACCGCGTCCCCTTGCGCCGCAGCAGCATCGCCGGGGTCAGCAGCAGCGCCGCCGCGACCGTCGTCAGGTGCAGCCAGACGATCGCGGGGATCGCCGCCCACTGGCTCCGCCCGCGCAGCACGGCGGCGGCGACCAGCGCGGCGAGCACGATCGCGGCGACCGCGAGCATCCTGTCCGGCAACACTCGGTCGAGGCGCGTCGGTCCACGGTGCGCGGCTACGGTCGCCATGAGCCCCCTCCTGCCCCGCAGGCTAGCGCGCCGCGGCGGCAGACGCTAGCGTCCGGCGACGACCTTGGGGGGACCATGATGCGCCGTTTCGCCTGCCTGCTTGCCGCCGCCGGCCTCGCGCTCGCCGCCCCCGCCGCCGCCACGCCGCACGACGATCTCGCGCAGCTGTTGGCCGATCACTGGGCGTGGACGCTGAAGAACAGCCCGCTGCTCGCCACGCGCGTCGGCGTCCACACCTATGACAGCGAGCTCGGCGACAACAGCCTGGCGGCGCAGGACCGGCAGGCGGCCGAGGCGGCGCGCTTCATCGCCCGGCTCGACGCGCTGCCGGCGGCGGGCCTGACCGAGGCCGACCGCACCAACGTCGCGATCCTCCGCCGCTCGCTGGCGACCGCGGTCGAGGCTAACCGCTTCTCCGAGCGCGAGATCGAGTTCTCCAACCGCGCCGGCTGGCACACCTATTTCGCCGACCTGCCCCTGCAGCTGCCCTTCTTCACCCGCGCCGATTACGAGTCGTATCTCGCCCGCCTCGACAAGGTGCCGGCCTATGCCGCGACGTCGATGGCGATCACGCGGGCTGCGGTGGCGCACGGCAACGTCCTGCCGTGCATCGTCCTCGACGGCTTCCGGGAGACGATCACCGGCGAGATCAAGGAGCCGGCGGCGTCGCGCTTCTACGCGCCCTTCGCCGGCGCGCGGCCGGCGACCGTCCCGGCCGCCGACTGGAGCGCCCTGCAGGCCCGCGCGGCGGCGACGATCCGCGACCGGATCAATCCGACCTACCGCGCCTATGCCGACTTCTACACGCGCGAGTACAAGTGCCGGGCGACGATCGGCGCCTCGGCGCTGCCCGACGGCCAGGCCTATTACGCCTTCAAGGTCCGCGAGCAGACGACGACGAACCTGACGCCAGCGCAAATCCACGACCTCGGGCTGTCGGAGGTCGCGCGCATCCGCGCCGAGATGGACGCGCTCGTCGCCTCGACCGGCTTCAAGGGCGACCGCGCCGCCTACATCGCCATGCTGCGCACCGATCCGCGCTATTACGCCAAGACGCCGCACGAGCTGATGGCCGAATCGGCGCTGATCGCGAAGACCATCGACGGGCAGATGCCCAAGCTGTTCGGCCACCTGCCGCGCCTGCCCTATACGGTGCGCGAGATCCCCGCCGCGACCGCGGACGGCACGACCACCGCCTATTACAACGACGGCAGCGCCGCGGCGGGCGTCGCCGGCACCTATTACGTCAACACCACCCACCTCGATCAGCGGCCGCTGTTCGAGCTGCCGGCCTTGACGCTGCACGAGGCGGTGCCCGGCCACCACAACCAGATCAGCCTGCAGCAGGAGCTCGACCTGCCGCCGTTCCGCCAGTTCGCCACCTTCTTCACCGCCTTCGTCGAGGGCTGGGGCCTGTATTCGGAGCGGCTCGGCCTCGACATCGGCCTCTACGACACGCCCGAGAAGCAGATGGGGCGCCTGTCCTACGAGATGTGGCGCGCCTGCCGGCTGGTTGTCGACACCGGCATCCATGCGCAGGGCTGGACCAAGGACCAAGCGGTCAGGTTCATGGCCGACAACACGGCCTTGAGCGCGGCCAACATCGACGCCGAGGTCAACCGCTATATCGCCGACCCCGGCCAGGCGCTTGCCTACAAGATCGGCGAGCTGACCATCCGCCGCCTGCGCACCCGCGCGGAGGCCGAGCTGGGGCCGAAGTTCGACCTCCGCGCCTTCCACGACGCCGTGCTTGAGCAGGGCGCGATCCCGATGGACCTGCTCGAAAGCCGGATGAGCGCGTGGATCGCCGCGCGCAAGGCGGCCTGAGGACGTTCGCCGCTCCGGCAAGCTGAACCGCGGCTAAGTTCGCCATTCAGGTTAGCGGCACCCGACTCGGCCTATACCGGCAGCACCACCGAACGACTCGGCGGTGAACGAGGAGAGGCACAATGGCACGCATCTGGATGACGACCGCGGTTCTGGCGGCAACGCTGGCGGCCGGCGTCGCGCCGGTCGCGGCGTCGGCCGACGAGTGGCGGGGCGGCGGCTACGACCGCAGCTACGAGCGCGACCGCGGCTATGACCGCGGCGAGCATCGCGGCTATGACCGCGACCGCTACGAACATCGCGAGTACCGCCGCGGCTACGAGGGTCGCGCCTATGGCGGCTACGGCTACGCCCCGTCCTATTACGGCTACGGCAGCGGCTATTACGGCTATGCGCCCGCCTACCAGGGCTATTACGCCGTCCCGTCCTACCCGGCCTACGGCTATTACCAGGAAAGCTACCGGCCAGCCTACCGCTACGGCGACCGCTGCCGCAGCGACGGCACCGCCGGCGCGGTGATCGGCGCGATCGCCGGCGGGCTGATCGGCAACGGGCTCAGCGGCCGCCACGACCGCGGCGTCGGCACGGTGCTCGGCGCGGGCGGCGGCGCGATCGCCGGCAGCGCCATCGCCCGCAGCGGCTGCTGACCCGACGGCCCCGCCGGACCCGTTCCGGCGGGGCCGTGACACTGCCGCCCGCGATAGTGTTGGCCGCGCGGAACCTTTCCCGCTACGGGGCGTGCGCTGCATTGCTGCCGCACCCAAGCGAACTCGGGACGTTCTGCCGGCTGACCTCGCGCTCCTGCGAGCCGCCGGTCGTCGAAAGGGCCGCCTGTGGCTCCACTGCCGCGGCCCGCCGAGCACCCTGCCGATGTCGCGCTGAGCCTCGCGCTGGCCGTGGTCACGGCGTCGACCGTGCCGCTGCTGCTGCTCGACGGCGAGGCGCGGGTCGTCGCCGCCTCGTCGTCCTTCTGCCGGACCTTCGCCGTCAATCCGGCGGCGGTCGTGGGTCAGAGCCTTTTCGATCTCGGCGACGGCGCGTGGGAGGACCCGCGCCTGCATTCGCTGCTCGATGCGACGCTGAACGCCGGCGCGGTGATCGACGCCTATGAATTCGACCTGGCGTTCGGCGCGGCCGTCCGCCGGCTGGTGCTCAACGCCCAGCTCGTCACCTATGCGGCCGCGGCGCCGGTGCGCCTGCTGCTGACGATCAGCGACGTCACCCAGGCGCGCCTTGCCGAGCGGCTGAAGGACGACCTGATCCGCGAGAAGGGCGTGCTGATCCAGGAGATCCAGCACCGTGTCGCCAACAGCCTGCAGATCATCGCCAGCGTGCTGATGCAGAGCGCCCGCACCGTCGGCTCGGACGAGGCGCGCGGCCATCTCCACGATGCCCACCACCGCGTCATGTCGATCGCCGCGGTGCAGGCGCAGCTGGCCCATGCCGCCGGACCGGAAGTGGCGCTCAAGCCCTATCTGACGAAGCTGTGCGCGAGCATCGGCGCCTCGATGATCGCCGATCACGGCCTGCTGGCGATCGAAGTCACGGTCGACGGCAGCCATGTCGCACCGACAATCTCGATCAGCCTGGGGCTGGTCGTCACCGAACTCGTGATCAATGCGCTGAAGCACGCCTTCCCCGGCGGACGCGCCGGCACGATCGGCGTCGACTATCGCGCCACGGGAAGCGACTGGACGCTGGCGGTCAGCGACGACGGGGTCGGCATGCCGGCGGCGGCAAGCGGCGTGGCCGGCGGGCTGGGGACGAGCATCGTCGAGGCGCTGGCGAGGCAGCTGCGCGCGCGGACGGTCGTCACCGACCGCCGTCCGGGGACCAGCGTCGCGCTCGAACATCGCGACGCCGCCGTGGCCGGTCAGGTGGAACGGGTCAGCCCGCCGCTCTGACCCGAGCTCGGCGCGGGGCGCCGGCAGTAGCGGACGCGGCACGGCCCTTCCCGGAGTTCGGGAGGCGCCGTGCCGCGCGCCGCGTCAGGCCTTGTCGCTTTCCTTCGCGCGGTTCAGCGCCGCGCCGAGGATGTCGCCGAGGCTCGCGCCCGAGTCGCTCGACCCGTACTGGGCCACGGCCTGCTTCTCCTCGGTGATCTGCATCGCCTTGATGCTGAGCATCGGCTTCTTGCCGCGCTCAAAGCCGATGACCATCGCGTCGACCTTCTGGCCGATCTGGAAGCGCTCCGGCCGCTGCTCGTCGCGGTCGCGGGACAGGTCGCCGCGCTTGATGAACGCGGTCGGGCCGCCTTCGCCGACCTGGACCTCGATGCCGCCGTCGCGGTTGTCGACGACGGTCGCGGTGACGATCTGGTTCTTCCGGAGGTCGTGGCTGCCGTCGGCGCCGGCGGCGGGCTGCGACACGCGGCTGTCGTCGAGCTCCTTGATCGACAGCGAGATGCGCTCGTTCTCGACCTCGACGCTCAGCACCTTGGCGCGGATGCGCTCGCCCTTGTGGTGCAGTGCCAGCGCCTGCTCGCCCGACAGGCCCCAAGCGATGTCGCTCATGTGGACCATGCCGTCGACGTCGCCGTCCAGCCCGACGAACAGGCCGAACTCGGTCGCGTTCTTGACCTCGCCCTCGACGATCGACCCGGCCGGGTGGGCTTCGGCGAAGACCTCCCACGGGTTGCGCTGCGCCTGCTTGAGGCCAAGGCTGATGCGCCGCTTCTCCTCGTCGACCTCGAGGACGATGACCTCGACCTCCTGGCTCGTGCTGACGATCTTGCCCGGGTGGACGTTCTTCTTGACCCAGCTCATCTCGCTGACGTGGACCAGGCCCTCGATGCCCGGCTCCAGCTCGACGAAGGCGCCGTATTCGGTGATGTTGGTGACGCGGCCCTTGTGGCGGCTGTCGACGGGATAGTTGGCCGCGGCCGTGACCCACGGGTCCTGCTCGAGCTGCTTCATGCCGAGGCTGATGCGCTGCGTCTCGCGGTTGATGCGGACGATCTGGACGCGCAGCGTGTCGCCGATGTTGAGGACCTCGCTCGGATGGCCGACGCGCTTGTAGCTCATGTCGGTGACGTGGAGCAGGCCGTCGATGCCGCCGAGGTCGACGAAGGCGCCGTAGTCGGTGATGTTCTTGACGACGCCGTCGACGATCTGGCCCTCGTGCAGGCTCTGGATCAGGCCGGTGCGGGCCTCGGCGCGGGTTTCCTCGAGGATCGAGCGGCGCGAGACGACGATGTTGCCGCGCTTCCGGTCCATCTTCAGGATGACGAAGGGCTGCGGCAGGTTCATCAGCGGGGTGACGTCGCGCACCGGGCGGATGTCGACCTGGCTGCCCGGCAGGAAGGCGACGGCGCCCGACAGGTCGACGGTGAAGCCGCCCTTAACGCGGCCGAAGATGACGCCCTCGACGCGCTCGTTCGCCGCATACTGCGTCTCGAGCGTGTCCCAGGCGGCCTCGCGGCGGGCGCGGTCGCGCGACAGCATCGCCTCGCCCATGGCGTTCTCGACCCGGTCGACGAACACCTCGACCTCGTCGCCGACCGAGAGGTTCGCCTTGCCGTCGGGGCCGGCGAACTCGCGCAGCGGCACCCGGCCTTCCGACTTCAGCCCGACGTCGATCACCGCGAGGTCGTTCTCGATGGCGGTGACGCGGCCCTTGACGACGCGTCCCTCGAAGGACTGGTTCTTGCCGAGCGAGCCTTCGAGCATCGCCGCGAAATCGTCGCGGGTCGGTTGGGCTGCAGTTGCCATAGATCTGAATACCTTGTGTCGTCGGGTCCGGCACCGTGCCGCCCGTTCAGCGCCGACCGGAGGCACCATGCCCGCCGGCCTTGTCACAGGCGTTAAGGCGGACGAAGCCCCCGCCTCGCCCGACCGCAATGTCTGCTTAGTCCCCGCGCAGCCGCGCTTCGACGAGCGCGATCGCGTGGGCGACGGCCGCGTCTATAGTCAAGTTCGAAGTATCGAGCAAGCAGGCGTCGGGCGCGCGGGCGAGCGGCGCATCGGCGCGCCCGGTGTCGCGCGCGTCGCGGGCGAGGATGTCGGCGAGCACGGCGGCCTCCGGCTGCGGGTTCCCGGCGCGCGCGAGCTCGGCGGCGCGGCGCGCGGCGCGGACGTGGGGCGCGGCGGTGACGAACAGCTTGGCGGGGGCGTGCGGCACGATCACCGTGCCGATGTCGCGGCCGTCGAGCACGGCGCCCTGCGGCGCGGCGGCGAAGGCGCGCTGGCGCGCGAGCAGGGCCGCGCGGACGCCGGGATGCGCCGAGACGATCGACGCGCTCTGGGCGTTGGCCGCGCTCATCAGGTCGGGGTCGTCGAGCAAGGCCTCGTCGAGGTGCTCGGCGGCGGCGGTCGCGGCGGCGGCATCGGCCGGGTCGTGCCCCGCCAGCCGCAGGGCGAGCCCGACCGCGCGGTAAAGCTTGCCGGTATCGAGATGGGCGACGCCGAAGTGGCGGGCGAGCGCCCGGGCGACGGTGCCCTTGCCGCTCGCGGCCGGGCCGTCGACGGCGATCAGGGGACGGGCGTTCACTTTCCGGCGCTTAAGCACGGGCCGCGGTTGTGTCGACCCCGCTCCTCGCCGATAGTGGGCGCGGGGGGAGTGCGCGATGCGCGGCATGGCTGCGGCGACAGGCGGGACGATGTGCGTTCTCGGTACGCGGCCGGAGGCGATCAAGCTCGCTCCCGTGGTCGCCGCGCTCGCCGCCCGCGGCCAGGCGGTGACGCTGCTCAGCACCGGGCAGCACCGCGACCTCGCCCGGATTGCGCTCGCCGACTTCGACCTTGCCGCCGACCTCGACCTCGACCTGATGCAGCCGGGGCAGACGCCCGCCGGCTTCATCGCGGCCGCGCTGCCGGCGCTGGGGGAGGCGATCAACCGCCTCCGGCCGGCGTGCGTCGTCGTCCAGGGCGATACGGCGTCGACCCTCGCCGGCGCGCTGGCGGCGACCTATGCGCGACTGCCCGTGGCCCATGTCGAGGCCGGCCTGCGCAGCGGCAGCACCGACCCGTTTCCGGAGGACATGCACCGTCGGCTGGTGGCGCAGCTCGCCCAGCGCCACTTCGCCCCGACCGCGAGCGCAGCGGCGGCGCTGGCGCGGGAAGGGGTGGCGGCGGCCACGGTCGCGGTCACCGGCAACACCGGCATCGACGCGCTCCATCTCGCCGACGCGCGGCTGACGGCCGACGCCGGGCTGCGGGCGCAAGTCGCCGCCGCGCTGCCGCCGCCGTCGGGCCGGCCGCTGGTGCTGGTCACCGCCCACCGCCGCGAGAACCACGCCCATATGGCGGCCATCGCCGGGGCCGTGGCCACGCTGGCCCGCACCCGCGAGGTCGAGGTCGTCGTCGCCCTGCACCCGAACCCCGCCGCCGGAGCCGTCCTCGCGGCGGCGCTGAGTGGCCTCGCGGGCGTCACGCTGGTGCCGCCGCTCGGCTACCTCGCCTTCGTCACCCTGCTCAAGGCGGCACGGCTGATCCTGACCGACTCGGGCGGCGTGCAAGAGGAGGCGCCGGCTTTCGGCACGCCGGTCCTGGTGCTGCGCGACACGACCGAGCGGCCCGAAGGCGTCGCCGCCGGCGCGGCGCGGCTGGTCGGCACCGACGCGGCGACGATCGTCGCCGCGGCCACCCGGCTGATCGACGACGACAGCGCCCACGCCGCGATGGCCGCGGTCGCCCTGCCGTACGGCGACGGCCAAGCCGCGGCGCGCATCGCCGGCGACCTCGAGCGGCTCGCCGCATGACCGTCCTCGTCACCGGCGTCGCCGGCTTCATCGGCGCCGCCGTCGCCGAGGCCCTGCTCGCCCGCGGCGAGGCGGTGGTCGGCGTCGACGACCTCAACCCCTATTACGATCCGCAGCTGAAGCGCGACCGGCTGGCGCGGCTGGACGGCGACTTCACCTTCGTCGAGCAGGACTTCAGCGACGCCGTCGCGCTCGACCGGGCGCTCGCCGGCCACGCCGTCGACCGCATCGTCCACCTCGGCGCGCAGGCGGGCGTCGGCCATTCGCTGGTCGATCCGCACAGCTATGTCCGCGCGAACCTCGCCGGACACTTGACCCTGCTCGAGGTCGCGCGGGCGCGGCGGGTTGGCCACTTCGTCTACGCCTCGTCGTCGTCGGTCTATGGCGGCAGCACGACCCTGCCGTTCGGCCTCGGCGACCGCGCCGACACGCCGGTGTCGCTCTACGCCGCGACCAAGCGCGCCGACGAGCTGATGACGGCGGCCTATGTCCACCTGTTCGGCTTCCCGGCGACGGGCCTCCGGTTCTTCACCGTCTACGGCCCATGGGGGCGGCCCGACATGGCGATGTGGAAGTTCACCGCGGCGATCCTCGCGGGAGTGCCGATCAAGCTGTTCAACCGCGGCGACATGCGGCGCGACTTCACCTTCATCGCCGACATCGTCGCCGGCACGCTCGCCGCGCTCGACCGGCCGCCCGACGGCCATGCGGTCTACAACCTCGGCAACAGCACGCCCGAGCCGCTGGAGCGCGTCGTCGCGCTGATCGAGGCGGCGACCGGGCGTGAGGCGATCCGCGAGCTGCTGCCGATGCAGCCGGGCGACGTGCCGGCGACCTGGGCCGACATCGGCGCGACGACGGCAGCGCTCGGCTGGCGGCCGACGACCCGGCTGGACGAGGGCATCCCCCGCTTCGTCGACTGGTTCCGCGACTACGCCCGGGTGTAGGCGCCGAGCGTCCGCATGAGGGCGACGAAGCCCGGGAAGCTCGTCGCAATCGGCGCCGCGTCGTCGACCGTGACCGGCGCCCGCGCCCGCAGGCCGAGCACGGCGAAGCTCATGGCGATGCGGTGGTCGAGCCGCGCCGCGACCGTCGCCCCGCCCGGCACCGCCTCGCCGCCGGAGCCGTGGACGATCAGCCCGTCGGGCAGCTCCTCGACCCGCACCCCGCACGCCGCCAGCCCGGCCGCCATGGTGGCGATGCGGTCGCTCTCCTTGACGCGCAGCTCGGCCAGCCCGCGCATGACGGTGCGGCCGTGGGCGAGCGCGGCGGCGACGAACAGGACCGGGTACTCGTCGATCATGCTCGGCGCGATCTCGGGCGGCACCTCGATGCCGCTCAGCGGGCCGGCGGTGACGACGAGGTCGGCGACCGGCTCGCCGCCGACCTCGCGCGGGTTGATGCGCGCGACGTCGGCGCCCATCAGCGCCAGCACGCGCAGCAGCCCGTCGCGCGTCGGGTTGACCCCGACGCCGGTGAGCGTCACCCGGCTGCCGGGCGCGATCAGCGCGGCGACGATCGGGAAGGCGGCCGACGAGATGTCGCCGGGCACGGTGATCGCCTGCGGGCGCAGCTCGGCCTCGCCCTCGACGGAGATGGCGCGGCCCTCGGGCGTCGCCGCGACCGTGACGGTCGCGCCGAAGCCGCGGAGCATCCGCTCGCTGTGGTCGCGCGTCGCCTCGCGCTCGATGACCGTGGTCCGACCCGGCGTGTTGAGCCCGGCGAGCAGCACCGCCGACTTGACCTGCGCCGAGGCGACGGGGAGCCCGTAGGTCAGCGGCACCGCCGGGCAGCGCCCGGTCATCGTCAGCGGCAGGCGGTCGCCGGGCGCGGTGACGAAACGCGCGCCCATCAGCGCCAGCGGCGTCGTCACCCGCGCCATCGGCCGCGCCGACAGCGAGGCGTCGCCGACGAACGTCGCGGTGATCGGGTGGCGACGCGGCCAGCCCCATCAGCAGCCGGGTCGAGGTGCCCGAATTGCCCATGTCGAGGGCCTGCGCCGGCTGCAACAGGCCGCCGACGCCGACGCCGTGCACCCGCCAGCGGCCGCTTTCCTCGCGCCCGATCTCCGCCCCCATCGCGCGCAGCGCGCCCGCCGTGGCGTGGACGTCCTCGCCCTCGAGCAGGCCGTCGATCACCGTCTCGCCGACCGCCAGCGCGCCGAACATCAGCGCGCGGTGGCTGATCGACTTGTCGCCCGGGACCGTGACCGTGCCGGCGAGCGGGCCGTCGGCGAAAAGGGCGAGCGGGGTCATCGGCGGCGCGTTTTGACAGCGTGCAGGGCCTGTGGCAATGACCCGCCCCTGATCGCGCCAGACGAGCGCCACCGGAGTTCGACATGGTCAAGCCTGAATGGGGCACCAAGCGTGCCTGCCCCAAGTGCAACACGCGCTTCTACGACCTCGGCAACGAGGATCCTGTCGTCTGCATCAACTGCGGCAACACCTGGGTGCCCGAGTCGATGCTGAAGTCGAAGCAGCCGCTGCCCTTCGAGGCGGCCAAGCCGACGCCGAAGACCGACGAGGACGGCGAGATCATCGAGGCCGATGACGATCTCGACGTCGCCGAGGATGCCGAGGAGCCCGATGTCGACATCGGCGACGATGAGGATCTCGCCGTGGTCGTCCCGGGTGAGGACGAGGACGAGGCGTAGCTGCCGGCGCGTCGCCGCCGCGTAGCCGTGACGGCCGGCGACCGAAGCGCGCGCTTGCGCCTTGCGTCGCCCATCGGCATCGCGTAATTGCCCACCTCCGCCGGGCCCATCCGGCGGACACACGTGGTACGGGGCCTTAGCTCAGCTGGGAGAGCGCTACGATGGCATTGTAGAGGTCAGGGGTTCGATCCCCCTAGGCTCCACCACGACGGGGGACGACCAGCGCGACATCAGGCCGATGTGACTGGCGATCGCCCCACACCCGCGCTGCCGCTCAGCCTGATGATCGCGGCGGCCATTTTCCTCAACTACGCCGATCGCGGCATGGTCGGCGTCGCCGGACCGCTGATCAAGCACGACATGCACCTGTCGGCGACCGCGTTCGGCCTGATCGTCTCCGCCTTCTTCTGGATCTATGCGCCGGCGCAGGCGGTGGTCGGCTGGGCGGTCGACCGCTTCCGCGTCTACCGGCTGTTCGCCGGCGGGGTCGGCGTCTGGGGCCTGGCGACCGCGGCGACCGCGCTCGCCAGTGGCTTCGCCCCGCTCGTCGCCCTGCGCGTCGTCCTCGGCATCGGCGAGAGCTTCGGCTTTCCCGGCGCGTCGAAAATGATCGCGCGCGACATCCCGCCCGCGCACCGCGGCAAGGCCAACGCCGGGGTCAGCGTCGGCGTCGCGCTCGGCCCGGCGTTCGGCACGCTGGTCGGCGGGCTGATCATGGCGCGCTACGGCTGGCGGCCGATGTTCGCCGTCTTCGGGCTGGGCACGCTCTTGTGGCTGCTGCCGTGGCGGCGGCTGACGCGCGGCGTCGCCGAACGCGGCGGCGAGCGGCGGGGCGACGGCGTGCCCCTGGCGGCGATCCTGCGGCAGCCGGCGCTGGCGATCATCGCCGTGTGCCACTTCACCAACAACTACGGCCTTTATTTCCTGCAGAACTGGCTGCCGCTGTACCTCGTCAAGAGCCGCAACTTCGCGCTCGTCGACATGGCGTGGATCACCGCGGCGACCTTCGCCGCGCAGGCGGCGGGCGCGCTGCTCGCCGGCGTGCTGAGCGACCGCGCGATCGCGCGCGGCGCGGACGAGGCAAGGGTGCGCAGGGGCGTGATGGTCGCCGGCAGCCTGGCGGCGGCGGCGGGCATCGCCGCGGTGGTCGGGGCCGACGGGCCGGCGGCGACTATCGTGCGGCTGGTCGTCACCGGCTTTTTCGTCGGCATCAGTACCAGCGGCCTGTTCCTGATCAGCCAGATCTTCGCCGGCCCGCGCGCCGCAGGGCAATGGGTTGGCATCCAGAACAGCGTCGGGAACCTCGCGGGCATCATCGGCCCGGTGATCACCGGCGTGCTGATCGACGCAACCGGCAGCTACACCGCGCCGTTCCTGCTCGCCGCCGGCATCGTCGCGGCCGGGGCGCTGGCGTGGTGGTTCGT
This sequence comes from uncultured Alphaproteobacteria bacterium, assembly GCA_963846485.1. Classification (GTDB taxonomy): domain Bacteria; phylum Pseudomonadota; class Alphaproteobacteria; order Sphingomonadales; family Sphingomonadaceae; genus Polymorphobacter_B. The sequence goes on from CAWJWB010000008.1 coordinate 772,032, forward strand.
CCTGCCGCGCATCGCGCCGGTGTCGTGGAGCCGCGCCTGAGCCTTTCTTTCGCCGCGGCCACCGCCTACATCCCCCCGATGCAGATCCCCGGCCTGATCGATCCGGTGCCCGTGCCGCGTGCCGTCCCGGCGCGCGCCGACGGCCGCACCGACGTCATCGGCCTGACGCGGCCGGAACTCGCCGCCGCCTTCGCCGCCGCCGGTATCCCGGGGGCGAAGATGCGCGCCGCCCAAGTCTGGCACTGGGTCTATCACCGCGGCGCGGCCGACTTCGCCGCCATGTCGAACATCGCCCGCGACACGCAGGCGCTGCTCGCCGACCAGTTCGTCGTCGGCCGGCCCGAGGTGACGACGGCGCAGGTGTCGAGCGACGGCACGCGCAAGTGGCTGCTGCGCTTCGCCGACGGCAACGAGGCCGAGTGCGTTTTCATCCCCGACGCCGACCGCGGCACGCTGTGCGTGTCGAGCCAGGTCGGCTGCACGCTCAACTGCCGCTTCTGCCACACCGGTACGATGAAGCTGGTCCGCAACCTGACCGCCGGCGAGATCGTCGGCCAGGTCATGCTGGCGCGCGACGCGCTCGGCGAGTGGCCGAACGGGCCGGGCGACAACGTGCTCGAGGGGCGGCAGCTGACCAACATCGTGATGATGGGCATGGGCGAGCCGCTCTATAATTTCGACAACGTCCGCGACGCGTTGGGCATCGTCATGGACGCGAGCGGGCTCGGCCTGTCGAAGCGGCGGATCACGCTGTCGACCAGCGGCGTCGTGCCGATGATGGCGCGCGCCGGCGCGGAGATCGGCGTCAACCTCGCCGTCTCGCTCCACGCCGTGACCAAGACGGTCCGCGACGAGATCGTGCCGATCAACAAGCGCTACGGTATCGATGAGCTGCTCGCCGCCTGCGCCGCCTATCCCGGCGCCAACAACGCGCGGCGGATCACGTTCGAATACGTGATGCTGAAGGACAAGAACGACAGCGACGCCGACGCGCGCGAGCTCGTCCGCCTGATCCGCGCCTACAAGCTGCCGGCCAAGGTCAATTTGATCCCGTTCAACCCGTGGCCGGGGTCGGACTATGAGTGCTCGACGCCCGAGCGCATCGCGCGGTTCAGCGACATCGTCTTCAGGGCCGGCATCTCGCGCCCCGGTCCGCCGCCCGCGCGGCCGCGACATCATGGCGGCGTGCGGCCAGTTGAAGAGCGCGAGCGAGAAGGTCAGCCGCGCCGAACTCGACCGCCGCGCCGCCGCCAAGGAGGCGGGCTGGACCGCCGCCGCCTGACGCCCGCCGGTTAACGATGAAATCGTGCGCGGCAGACGAGCGCACGGGCCTTTCATCTTTTGTTGATTCGGCCCGGCTGATAGACCGCTTGGCCATGCAGCAGGGGATCCGCATCGCGCCGTCGATCCTGTCGGCCGACTTCGCTCGGCTGGGCGAGGAAGTGCGCGCGGTCACCGCCGCGGGCGCCGACTATCTCCACGTCGACGTCATGGACGGGCATTTCGTGCCGAACCTGACGATCGGCCCGGCGGTGGTCAAGGCGCTCCGCCCGCACAGCGACCTGCCGTTCGACGTCCACCTGATGATCGCGCCGGTCGACCCGTTCCTTGACGCCTTCGCCGCGGCCGGGGCCGACATCATCACCGTCCATCCCGAGGCCGGGCCCGCACGTCCACCGCAGCGTCCAGCGGATCAAGGCGCTGGGGAAGAAGGCCGGCGTCTCCCTCAATCCGGCGACGCCGGCGAAGATGCTCGACTACCTGCTCGACGAGGTCGACCTCGTGCTGGTGATGAGCGTCAATCCCGGCTTCGGCGGCCAGGGGTTCATCGCCAGCCAGCTGAAGAAGATCGCCGCGATCCGCAAGATGATCGACGCGACCGGGCGGGCGATCGATCTCGAGGTCGACGGCGGCATCGATCCCGACACCGCGCGGCAGGCGGTCGAGGCCGGGGCCGACGTCCTCGTCGCCGGCACCGCCACCTTCCGCGGCGGACCGGGCGCCTACGCCGCCAACATCGCCGCGCTGCGCGGCCGGTGAGCGACAAAACCCCCGGAGAGGCTGACATCGAGCCGGCCGAGCCGGACCTGTTCGCACCGCGGGGGGCGGGCGCCGGCGACCGGCTGCGGCGCGCCGCGGCGGGCGGTGCCGACAAGGGCGTCAGCCTCGCCGAGCGCGTGGCGGCCGGGCTGCACCGCCTCAGCTACCGCACCGCGCTCCACCGCATCCGCCTGCGCGGTCACTTTCCGCTGAAGCTCCTCGCCGTGCCGCCCGATCCGCTGCCCGGCGACGCGGCGGTCGGGGCGCGGATCGCCGCCGGGCGCCTGCCGCACGCCGGGTTCAACCCGCCGTACACGGTCCGCTTCGCCGACCCCGCGGCGCCGCCGGCGTGGCGCGACTGGGCGCACAGCTTCGCCTGGCTGCGCGACCTCGCGGCGGCGACCGAGCGCGCGGCGGGCGCCGCCGTCGCCGAGCCGATCGTCGCCCGCTGGCTCGCCGACCATGCCGAGTTCGACGCCGTCGCCTGGGCGCCCGAGGTCATGGCCCGGCGGCTGATCTTCTGGACGGCCTATGCGCCCTACATCCTGTCGTCGCCCGACCTCGTCTACCGCTCGCAGGTGCTGAACGCGCTGGCGCGGATGGCGCGGCACCTCGACCGGACGATCGAGCGGCTGCCCGACGGCGTGCCGCGCATCGCCGCCGCCGCCGGGCTCAACGTCGCCGCGCTGCTGATCCCGGGCGTCGACGCGCGATTGGCGCGCGCCGAGGGCTTGCTCGACCGCGCGCTGGCGGCCGTCGTCGCGGGCGACGGCGGCGTCACCGATCGCGCCGCCTCGACCCAGCTCGCGCTCGTCGAACTGCTGCTCCAGGTGCGCGCGGCCTATGCCGTGCGCGGCCGGGCGCCCGCGGGTGCGCTGGTGGCGGCGCTCGACCGGCTGGTGCCGGCGCTGGCGACGGTGGTCATGGGTGATGGCGGCGTCGGCGCGTGGCACGGCGGCGGCGGCATCGCGCCGGCCCAGCTGAAGGCCGCCTTCGCGGCGTCGGGGGTCGTCGCCCGCCCGCCGCGGGCGGCCGGCCCGGCGGGCTATCAGCGCGTGACCGGCGGCGGCAGCATCCTCGTCGTCGACGCCGCGCCGCCGCCGCAGGCCCGGGCCGGCGGGACGGGCCATGCGGCGACCCTCGCCTTCGAACTGTCGGACGGCACCCAGCGCCTCGTCGTCAACTGCGGCGCCCCGGGCCTGCAGCCGCTGCCGGCCGAGCTCGCTGCCGGGCTGCGCACCACGGCGGCGCACTCGACGCTGGTGCTGGGCAACAGCAATTCGACGCGCATCCGCCCCGACGGCGCGCTCGGCCGCGGCGTCGAGGAGGTCGTCGTCAATCGCCACGAGAGCGAGGAGGGCGTGTGGCTCGACCTCGCCCACGACGGCTACGTCCGCCGTTTCGGCGTTCGCCACCGCCGCCGCCTGTTTCTGTCGGCGGGCGGCACCGACCTGCGCGGCGAGGACAGCCTCGAACCCGCCGGCGGCGCCCGGCGGCGGCGCAGCCGCGGCGGCTTCGATCTCCGCTTCCATCTCGGCGCCGGGGTCGAGGCGACGCCGACCGCCGACGGGCAGGGCGCGCTCGTGCGCCTGCCCGACGGCCGGCTGTGGCAGTTCCGCGCCCGTGGCGCGCCGCTGACGATCGACGATTCGGTTTGGATCGCGTCCGGCGGGGCGCCGCGACCGACTCGCCAGCTCGTCGTGACGGCCGCCGGCACGACCGACAGCGTCAGCTGGTCGCTGAAGCGCATGGGCAGGTAGCACGCCCAACGGCGTCCGCGACCAGGCAGTCCGGTCGTCCTGCGCACCGGCGGGCGCCCGTACCGGGGGTGACGCACCGCTCCCGGCCCGCTACACGCCCGCGCCATGAACACCATCCGCATCACCCGCGCGCTCCTGTCTGTCAGCGACAAGAGCGGCCTCGTCGACCTCGGCCGCGCGCTCGCCCGCCACGGGGTCGAGCTCGTCTCGACCGGCGGCACGGCGGCGGCGCTGCGCGCGGCGGGGCTGGCGGTGGTCGATGTCGGGGACCTGACCGGCTTTCCCGAGATGATGGACGGGCGCGTCAAGACGCTCCACCCGGCGGTCCACGGTGGCCTGCTCGCGCGGCGCGACGTCCCCGACCATGTCGCCGCCATGGCGGAGCACGTCATCGGCGCGATCGATCTGGTCGTCGTCGACCTCTATCCGTTCGCCGCTACGGTCACGCGCGGTGCGGGGCGCGACGACGTCATCGAGAACATCGACATCGGTGGCCCGGCGATGATCCGCTCGGGCGCCAAGAACCACGACTTCGTCGCCGTGGTCACCGCCCCGGCGCAATATCCGGCGCTGGTCGCCGAACTCGACGCGCACGGCGGGGCGACGACACTCGCCACGCGCCGGCGGCTCGCCGCCGATGCCTTCGCCGCGACCGCCGCCTATGACGCCGCCATCGCCGGCTGGTTCAGCCGCGTCGACCAGGGCGAGACCTTCGCACCGCTCCGCGTCATGGCGACCCGGCGCGTGACGACGCTCCGCTACGGCGAGAACCCGCACCAGGCGGCGGCGCTGTACGTGCCGGCCGGCCCGGCGGCGAGCGGCATCGGCCAGGCGACGCAGGTCCAGGGCAAGGAGCTGAGCTACAACAACCTGAACGACGCCGATGCGGCGCTCGAGCTCGCCGCCGAGTTCCGCGACGGGCCGCCGACGGTGGTCATCGTCAAGCACGCCAACCCCTGCGGGGTCGCCAGCGCCGCGACACTGCTCGAAGCGTACCGCGCGGCGCTGGCGACCGATCCGGTGTCGGCCTTCGGCGGCGTCATCGCCGTCAACCGCCCGCTGGACGAGGCGACCGCGCGGGCGATGACCGAGATCTTCACCGAGGTCGTCGCCGCTCCCGACGCCGACGACGCGGCGCGCAGCGTGTTCGCGGCGAAGAAGAACCTCCGCCTGCTGCTGACCGGCGGCCTGCCCGACCCGGCACGGCGCGGGCTCAACACGCGCATCATCGCCGGCGGCGTGCTCGTGCAGGAGCGCGACTTCGGCACGCTCTCCGACGACATGCTGCAGGTCGTCACCCGCCGCGCGCCGACCCCGGCCGAGATGGCCGACCTGAAATTCGCCTGGGTCGTCGCCAAGCACGTCAAGTCGAACGCCATCGTCTACGCGAGGGACGGCAGCACGGCGGGCATCGGCGCCGGGCAGATGAGCCGGGTCGACTCGACGCGCATCGCCGCCGCCAAGGCCCGCGAGGCGGCCGCCGCGGCGGGCTGGGCCGAGCCGCGGACGGTCGGCAGCGCGGTCGCCTCGGACGCCTTCTTCCCCTTCGCCGACGGGCTGATCGCGGTCGCCGAGGCGGGGGCGACGGCGGTGATCCAGCCGGGCGGCTCGATCCGCGACGCCGAGGTCATCGCCGCCGCCGACGAGCGCGGCATCGCGATGGTCTTCACCGGCATGCGCCACTTCCGCCACTAGGGCGTCAGGCGCGCTCCCGCCGCCGGCGGAAGAGCAGCCGGTCGGGCCCGCGGAAGCCGAGCGTCCAGACGAGCGCGGCGAAGACGCCGAGGATCACGACCAGCCCGGCGGACAGCTGCAGCACCTCGGCGATCGTCCGCGCCCGCGCCGGTGCCAGTCCCGCCGCCGCCGCGAGCCAGCGCGGCACCGCCTGGACGGCGAGCCCGGCGGCGAACGCGCCCGCCGCGGCGACGGCGAGCGCCGGCCGCCAGCCCGACACCCGCGCACCGACGACGCGGGCGAGCAGCTCGGACTTGACGACCGATACGGCCAGCACCGCCGCCGCCAGCCCTCCCGCCGCGGCGAGCGCGCCGAAGCGGCCGATGAAGGCCAGCGTCAGCGCCGCCTGCACGACGAGGCCGGCGGCGGCGACCGCAAGGTTGGTCCGCGGCCGCAGGTAGATCAGCGCCGCCTCGGCCACCGCGCCCTGGCTCGCCAGCAGCTCGACGGTCAGCAGCATGGCGAGCACGGTCGCGCCCGCGACGAACGCCGGTCCGAACAGCCCGAGCGATGCCCGCGCCGTCATGCCGAGCGCGAGCACGACGGCGAACTGTGCGGCGAGCACCCAGAAGGCGACCTGGCGGACATGGGCGGCGACGCTCGCCCGGTCGCCGGCGGCGATGGCGGTCGCCAGCAGCGGCGCGAGGATGGGGTCGAAGCTGTTCTTCAGCTTGGCCGGCAGCGAGGCGATGTTCTGTGCGACGAAATAGATGCCGACGACGTCGGCTGAGGCGAAGCGGCCGAGGATGAAGAAGTCGAGCCGCCGCGACCCCCAGTCGGCAAGGTCGGCGCCCGCCAGCGGGGCGTTGTCGCGTGCCAGCCGCCACAGCCGCCCCGCCGAGGGCCGCCAGCGGTGCGGCAGGCCGAAGCTACGCAGGCACGGCACGAGGCTGGCGGCGGCGGCGGCGAGCATCGAGGCGGCGTAGGCGACGAGCAGCCCCTCGTCGCGGCCGGCGAGCCAGAAGGCCGGGACGGCGACCAGCGTCAGCGTCCACGGCTCGATGATCGACCGCGCCCGCACCTGCGCGGCGATGTCGTGGCGGAAGGCGAGCGCGGCGAGGCTGATGTCCGACGTCGCGACTGCCAGCGCGACCAGCGGGAACAGCCGGTCGCCGCCGCTGACGTCGCCGCCGGGGAAGACGAGCGCCGGCCACGCGACCAGCAGCGCCGCCCCCGCGGCCGCCAGCAGCAGCCCGAGGAGGACCGCGTCGGCGACCGTCGCGGCATGGCGCGTCTCGCGGGCGAGCGCGTCGGCGAGGCCGCGCTTCAACCCGATCGTCGCCAGCTGCGCGGTCAGCTCGACGACGAGGATGGCATAGCCGAAGCGCCCGAGCTCGGCCGACCCGTACAGCCGCCCGGCGATGAACAGGAACGGCATGCGCGCGAGCAGGCGCAGGACGAAGCCGCCGAAGCTCGTCCGGCCGCCGCGGGCAAGAACGGCGGTCGCCGCTTCGGTCTCGTCCCCCGCACCCGCTGCGGGGCTCACGTCGGGACGTGGACCCGGCGGTAGGCACCGCGGAAATAGAGCAGCGGATCCTCGCCGCCGCTGGCGCGCATCGCCTCGACCCGGCCGATGATGACGACGTGGTCGCCGCCGTCGTGCTCGGCCTCGAGCCGGCAGGCGAAGCTCGCCAGCGCCCCGTCGAGCACCGGCAGGCCGCCCAGTTCGTGCCACGTCGCCCCGGCGAAGCGGTCGACGCCCTTGCGGGCGAAGCGTTCGGCGACCGGCGTCTGGTCGCTCGCCAGGACGTTGACCGCAAAGCGCCCGGTGGCGCGGAGCGTCGGCAGGGCCGACGCGCTGCGGGCCGGGCAGAACAGCAGCAGCGGCGGGTCGAGCGACACCGACGTCAAGCTGTTCGCGGTCAGGCCGACGCGCTCCGTGCCGCTGCAGGCCGTGACCACGGTGACGCCGGTGGCGAACGCGCCGAAGGCGTCGCGCAGACGCCGGGCGTCGTTGGGATCATGCTCGGTCATCGTCGGCGCGACCCTAGTCGCGCGGACGCGGAGGTCAACGGCGCGTCGGCCGGTCCCGCGCGGCGGCGGCGACCAAGCCGAGGTTCGGAACGTCAAAGAAATGGTGCGCCCGCGCCCGCGTTGGCGGCGGAAGGGCGGGACCATAGATGGGCGCGCGTTCACACACGTTCTAGGAGCTGCCATGTCCCCGTTCCGTCTCGCCCTTGCCGCCGCCGCCGTCACCGTCGCGCTGCCTGCTGCGGCGCAGATGCTCGCTCCGGGTGCCCCCGACCTCGCCCGCGTCACCGCGGGCAGCTACGCCGCCGATCCCGGCCATACGCAGGTCGCGTGGAGCCTCGATCACTTCGGCTTCTCGACCTATGACGGCCTGTTCGGCGGCGCCACGGGGACACTGACGCTCGATCCGGCGCGGCCGGGCGCGACCACGGTGTCGATCACCATCCCCATCGCCGGGCTGGTGACGACGGTCCCGGCGCTGAACGACCACCTGAAGTCGCCCGACTTCTTCGACGCCGCCAAATATCCGACGGCGACCTTCGTCTCCACCGGCGTCACGGCGCACGGCACCAAGGCGCGCATCGCCGGCACGCTGACGCTTCACGGCGTGTCGAAGCCGGTCGTGCTCGACGCGACCTTCGTCGGCGCCGGGACCAACCCGCTGACCAAGAAGGCGACGGTCGGCTTTGCCGCGACTGCGCACGTCAAGCGGTCGGATTTCGGCATGACCTTCCTGCTGCCGGCGCTTGGCGACGACGTCGACCTCCACATCAACGCCGCCTTCGAAAAGACGAGCTAGAGGCGCGCCGCCGCCCAGGCGAGATGGTCGGCCATGAAGGTCGAGATGAAGGCGTAGCTGTGGTCGTAGCCCGGCTGCAGCCGCAGCGTCAGGTCGATGCCGGCGGCGGCACAGGCGTCGGCCAGCAGGTGCGGCCGGAGCTCGCGGTCGAGGAAGACGTCGGCGTCGCCTTGGTCGACGAGCAGCGCCGGCACCCGCGCGCCGTCCTCGATCAGCGCGACGGCGTCGTGCCGCCGCCACGCCGCGCGGTCGGGACCGAGATAGGCGGACAGCGCCTTCTCGCCCCACGGCACCTGGGCGGGCGCGACGATCGGGGCGAAGGCGGAGACGGCGCGGAACCGGCCGGGGAAGGTCAGCCCGATCGTCAGCGCGCCGTGCCCGCCCATCGAATGGCCCATGATCGCCTGGCGCGCCGGATCGACGGGGAAGGTCGCGGCGACCACCTCCGGCAGTTCGTCGGTGACGTACGACCACATGGCGAAGTGCGGTGCCCAGGGCGCCTGCGTCGCGTCGACGTAGAAGCCGGCGCCCTGGCCGAGGTCGTACTCGGGCGCGTCGGCGACCCCGTCGCCCCGCGGCGAGGTGTCGGGGGCGACGAAGATCAGCCCGAGTTCGGCGCAGGCGCGGCGGTACTCGCCCTTGTCGGTGACGTTGGCGTGGGTGCAGGTCAGCCCCGACAGGTACCAGACGACGGGCAGCCGCGCGCCGGGCGGATGGTCGGGGACGAAGACGCTGAAGGTCATCGCCGTCCCCGTCGCCCGTGACGCATGCCGATAGACGCCCTGCATGCCGCCGAACGCCTTGGCGGTGCTGACCGTCTCCAGGCTCACGCCGCGGCCGGCATCCGGTGCAGCGCGCATAGCTTGTTGCCGTCGGGGTCGCGCAGATAGGCGAGGTACAGCGCGCCCATCGGGCCCTGGCGGACGCCGGGGTCGTCCTCGATCGCCGTGCCGCCGTTGGCCACGCCCGCTTCGTGCCAGGCGTGCGCCTGCTCGGGGCCGTCGACCGCAATCCCGATCGTGCAGCCGTTCCCGTGCGTCGCCGGCTGGCCGTCGATCGGCTTCGTCACCAGGAAGATACCGTCGTTGACCATGTAGATCAGCCGGCCCTTGTCGTCGGTGATCGCCGGCTTGCCGCCGATCGCGCCGAAGGTCGCGTCGTAGAACTTCTTCGACCGCTCGAGGTCGTTGCTGCCGACCATCATGTGACTGAACATCGTGTCTCTCCCTCCGGTTAGTAAACGACGACGCTGCGGATGCTCTCGCCGGCGTGCATCAGGTCGAAGCCCGTGTTGATCTCGTCCAAGGTCAGGACGTGGGTGATCATCGGATCGATGGCGATCTTGCCGTCCATGTACCAGTCGACAATTTTCGGCACGTCGGTCCGCCCCTTCGCCCCGCCGAACGCCGTGCCGCGCCAGTTGCGCCCGGTGACGAGCTGGAAGGGGCGGGTGCTGATCTCCTTGCCCGCTTCGGCAACGCCGATGATGACGCTCGTGCCCCAGCCGCGGTGGCAGCATTCGAGCGCCTGGCGCATGACGGTGGTGTTGCCGGTGCAGTCGAAGGTGTAGTCGGCGCCGCCGTCGAGCATGGTGACGAGGTGGGCGACGATGTCGGGCACGTCCTTCGGGTTGACGAAGTCGGTCATGCCGAAGCGCCGCCCCCACTCCTCGCGCGCCGGATTGATGTCGACGCCGACGATCCGGTTCGCACCGACCAGCTTCGCGCCCTGGACGACGTTCAACCCGATGCCGCCCAGCCCGAAGACGACGACGTTCGAGCCCGGCTCGACCTTCGCCGTCTTGACCACCGCGCCGACACCCGTGGTGACGCCGCAGCCGATGTAGCAGCTGGTCTTGAACGGCGCGTCCTTGCGGATCTTCGCCACCGCGATCTCGGGCAGGACGGTGAAGTTCGAGAAGGTCGAGCAGCCCATGTAGTGGAAGACGGGCTGGCCGCGATAGCTGAAGCGGCTCGTCCCGTCGGGCATGACGCCCTTGCCCTGCGTCGCGCGGATGGCGGTGCACAGGTTGGTCTTGCCCGACAGGCACGACTTACACTGGCGGCATTCGGGCGTATAGAGCGGGATGACGTGGTCGCCGGGCGCGACCGAGGTGACGCCGGCGCCGACCTCGCGGACGATCCCCGCCCCCTCGTGGCCGAGCACGCTCGGGAACAGGCCCTCGCTGTCGAGGCCGTCTAGCGTGTAGGCGTCGGTATGGCAGATGCCGGTCGCCATGATCTCGACCAGCACTTCGCCCGCCCTCGGCCCCTCGAGGTCGAGTTCGACGATCTCCAAGGGCCGCTTGGCCTCGAACGCGACGGCGGCGCGGGTTTTCATGCGCGGTTTCTCCCCGCGTGCGGCTGTGCCTCGCCAGCCCGGCCGCGGTCAAGCCATCGGCGGCGGTCTGACCGGGGTGCCGGCTCCGAACGGGCGCGTGATGCGAATAAGGCATGACGCCATTCGATTATTCTGCTTTCCGCGTCCGGGGAACAGGGTGACGCTGCCTCCAACGGGACAGGGCGGCGCCAGCGCCGCGGCACGAGCTACGGGACGGCACCACGAAACGCGGGCCGGCCGACGACAGGGGGACTGATATGACCAGCCATCGTTTCGCGCGCCGCCGTCCGCTCCACCACGCGCTGCTCGCTGGCGGCATCGCGCTGGCCGTGCCCGTCGCCGCCGCCGAGCCGGCCGGCGATACCGCCAACCCGGAACTCGCCGACATCGTCGTCACCGCCACCCGCTCGGGCGCGGAGTCGGTGCAGAACGTCCCGATCGCGATCTCGGTCGTCAACATCGACCAGGTGACCAAGTCGAACCAGGGCAACCTCGTCGACCTCGCCAAGTTCACGCCGTCGCTCGCCATCACCGAGGGCGCGCCGGGCTTCAACAAGTTCAACATGCGCGGGCTGGCGACCGGCGGCTACCGCACGTCGGACACGTCGGACCGCAGCCTCGTCGCGGTGTATCTCGACGACACGCCGATCTCGGTCCAGGGGCAGACGCCCGACCTCAAGGTCTACGACCTCGAGCGCGTCGAGATCCTGCGCGGGCCGCAGGGGACGCTGTTCGGCGCCGGCTCGATGGCGGGCACGATCCGCTTCGTCACCGCCAAGCCCGACACCAAGAAGTTCTTCGGCTCGGCCGAGGCCGACGGCGCCTATACCGAGCACGGCGACGGCAGCTACAACTTCCGCGGCATGGTCAACCTTCCGGTCGTCCGCGACACGCTCGCATTGCGCGGCAACTTCTACATCGGCAGGGACGGCGGCTGGATCGACGACATCGGCGCGTACAACCGCAAGGACGTCAACAGCAACCGCACGACCCAGGCGCGCATTGCCGCGCGCTGGACGCCCACGCCTGACCTGACGATCGACGCCGCCTTCACCTACGAGCAGAGCCGCGCCCACGGCCTCAACACCGGCCTGTCGGGCCTGCCGGGCTACACGGTGTCGACCAACAGCCCGGAGGGGACAAGCGACAAGTTCCGCCTGTACCAGCTCGGCGGCCAGTATAACCTCGGCTTCGCGGACTTCATCGCGACCGCGGCCTATACCGACCGCAATATCGGCTTCAATGCCAGCCCCGAGCCGCAGATCGGCTATTTCTTCCAGGACTATGGCTCGGGCCTGCCGGTCGGCCCCGGCCATTATCCGCTGTTCACGCAGCCGGCGAGTACAACCAGGCGGTCACCAACTCGATCCCCGCCGAGATGTACACGATCAACAACAAGATCAAGGACTTCATGGCGGAGGCACGCCTCGCCTCGCACGACAACGAGCTCGTCAAGTGGACCGCCGGCGTGTTCTACGAGACGCAGCAGCGGCACCTGTTCCAGGACATCCCGACGCCGGGCTTCGACACTGTCTCCTACGAGAACTACTTCTACGGCCCGTTCAACACGCCGAACGGCCTGTACAACTCGAAGACGGTCGACGCCGCGTTCAACACCGACGACATCTTCTCCGGCCTGCAGGACGAGGACGAGCACCAGGTCGCGGTCTATGCCGACGGCACGTGGCACGCGACGCCGCGCCTCGACCTGACCGCGGGCCTCAGGTACTTCGACTTCCACGAGAAATATTATCTGTTCGAGAGCGGCGTCTACGGCGTCATCAACCATGTACCGCTGACGACCAACGCCACGCTGCACTCGAGCGGCGTCAACCCGCGCGCGAACATCAGCTATCACGCGACCGACGACCTGCTGGTCTATGCCGAGGCGGCGAAGGGCTTCCGCTACGGCGGCGCCAACCAGCCGGTGCCGATCGGCACGACCGGGGTCGCCGGCCAGTGCGCGGCGAACCTCGCCTCATACGGCTATACGCAGGCGCCGCTGACCTTCGGGCCCGACAAGCTGTGGAACTACACGGTCGGCGAAAAGGCGAAGCTCGCCGGCGGACGGGTGACGATCGACGCCACCGCCTACTGGATCGACTGGCAGGACGTGCAGACGCGCCTGCTGCTCAACTGCTCGTATTTCTTCACCGCCAACAAGGGCAAGATCACCAGCCGCGGTCTCGAGCTCGAATCGATGGTCAAGCTCAGCCCCGAGGTGACCCTGAGCATCGGCGGCTCGTACAACGACAGCCACGCCAACGGCGACATCCCGACGGTCGGGGCGTTCGACGGCGACCGCACGCCGTACTTCCCGCAACTGGTGTTCAACTTCGGCGCCTTCTACGACGTCGCCGTCGGCGCAGGGCGAGCTGCACCTGCAGGCGAACTACCAGTACCAGTCCGACCAGAACACGACCTTCAACCGCTATGCGACGAAGATCGTCGGCGGCGTGCTGACGCAAGAACGGGCTCAGCTCGACCTTCGCGACGATCCCCGAGACGCACAACGTCAGCGTGTCGGCCGCCTACGACATCGGCGCCTTCGAGTTCGGCGTGTTCGGCAACAACCTCGCCAACGGCGTCAAGGTCACCGACATCGCCCGGGCGACCTATTACCAGATCTATCAGGCCGGCAGCCGCGTCACCTATGCCCGGCCGCGGACCATCGGCGGGCGCGTCAAGGTGCGCTTCTAGGCCGCCACGCCGCGCTCTCGGCCGCGACGAGGCGGACGAGGTCGCCGGCCGCGAGGTGGATGTCCATGACGTGCAGCCCCCATTCGGGGTAAGCGGCGTCGCCGACCGTGGCCGGGTCTACGGCGCTAGCGCGCGAGCGGGCCGCGCCGCGCGCGACGGTGACGGCGAGATAGCTGAAGCCGCCGCTCGCGACGCATTCGCCGCTCAGATGCCGGCAACGCGGGCGAAGCGCGTCGGCCGGTCCAGGCGCGGGCGCGCGGTACTGGACGAAGCCCTTGGTCCCACCACGGAAAGCCGAGGACGGCGTCCAGCGGCGCGCTGCCGCCGGCGAGCGCGGCGGGGTTGGTGCACCCGGCGGCGAGGCCGCTGCCCGCGCCGCGCCGTCCCGCCCGAACAGGCCGTTCGCCGGCGGCCCGGCCGGCGTCGCGGTAGCTCGCCCAGGTGACGATGCAGCCGGTCTGCGCTCGGCGCGCGGCACAGCGGCAGCGCCTTGAAGTCGCCGCCGACGTCCTTGCCCCGGGGCACCAGCACCGCCGTTCCCGGCAGGATCGCCGACAGCATCCGCTGGCTGAGCGGCGTGCCGTCGATCTCCTCGGCGACGAGCCGCTTCAGCAGCAGCGACCCCTGGCTGTGGCCGATCAGGACGAACGGCCGGCCGCCATTGTCGCGCGCCAGATAGTTGGCGAAAGCGGCCTTCACGTCGGCATAGGCCAGCCCCCAGTCGGCTGCCGCCATCTTTCCCGCCCGGAGCGCGGTCAGCGTCACCTGGCGGTAGACCGGCGCGAACACCCGGCAGACGGACGCGAACGCCGCCGCCTGCGACGCCGCCTGCCCCTGCTCCTCGCGGCCGGGGACGAGGTCGCTGTTGAGCGCCGGGGTCGAGCGAGGCGGTCGGGTAGACGTAGAAGCAGTCGGCCGGCGGGTCCTTGGCGGCGGGGACCGCCTCGGTGTCCGTCGTTCCATCGGCACTGACCACCGTCCGCACAGGATCGGGCGTGCAGGCGTCGACGCGCCCCGGCCGGCACAGCCAGACCGCTGGGTCGCGGTAATCGGGGGCGGCGGCGGCAGCGGCGGCGAGGGCAATAAGCGGCAGCATCAGTCGCGGAACACCACCGTCCGCCCGCCATTGACCGCCACCCGCCCCTCGAGGTGCAGCGCGACCGCGCGGGCGAGCACCCGCCGCTCGATGTCGCGGCCCTTGCGGACGAGGTCGTCGGCGGTGTCGGCGTGGCTGATCCGCTCGACGTCCTGCTCGATGATCGGGCCTTCGTCGAGGTCGGCGGTGACGTAGTGCGCGGTCGCGCCGATCAGCTTGACGCCGCGCGCATGGGCCTGGTGGTACGGCTTCGCGCCCTTGAAGCCCGGCAGGAAGCTGTGGTGGATGTTGATGCAGCGCCCGGCGAGCTTGGCCGACAGGTCGTCGGACAGGATCTGCATGTAGCGCGCGAGCACGATCAGGTCGGGCTCTGCCGCGGCGATGATCGCCCAGACCGCCGCCTCCTGCTCGGCCTTGGTCGCCGCCGTCACGGGCAGGTGGTGGAAGGGTATGTCGTCGCCGCCGAAGCCGCCGGCGGTCGGCGCTGAGTGGTTGGAGACGATCGCCGCGACGTCCATGTCTAGCTCGCCGATGCGCCGCCGGTAGAGCAGGTCGATCAGGCAGTGGTCGAACTTCGACACCAGGATCACGACCCGCGGGCCGCTCGTCGGCGCGCCGCAGCCGGGCGGTCATGCCGAAGCGCGCACCGAGCGCGTCGAACCCGCCGCGCATCGCGCCCTCCGCCGCCGGATCGGCGAGCGCGAAAGCGACGCGCATGAAGAAGCGTGCCGATTCGGGGGCGTGGTACTGGCTCGAACTCGACGATGTTGCCGCCGCTCATGAAGATGTGGTTGGCGACATGGGCGACGATGCCGGGCTGGTCGGCGCAGGCGAAGGTCAGGACGAACACGCTCACGCCGGCACCGCCCGCGTCAGCCGCACCTCGTCGCGGGCATAGCTGCGGATGCCCGTCCAGTAGTGATACGCCGCCCACAGCCCGGTCAGCGACAGCGCCAGCAGCGCGTAGCGCAGCGATTCCGCGTTGCCGAGACGCGGAGTCAGGGCGTCGCTGATCGCTCCGACCGCCAGCGGCGCTACGATCAGATTGGCGACGTTCGCCGTCAGCAGGCTGACCGCCATGCCCTGCGCCCGCATCGCCGGCGGCAGGAAATTCAGGAGCAGCGCCATCGTCGGCCCGACGTAGAGGTAGATCGCCGGCACCACGAGCCACAGCATCGCCGTCGCGACGCTTAGCGAATGCGTCCAATAGGCGATGAACGACGGCACCGTCGACACCAGCACGATGAGGCTGAGGAAGTGCGCGATCCGCCGCGGCGGGCGCATCGCCGGCAGGGCCAGGATCGCGCCGGTCGCCAGGGTGGCGGCGATCCCGGCCCAGAGATAGATCGTCCCCAGCCGCGCGCCGGCCTCGGCGGTCGACAGGCCGTAGGCGCGCTGGAGATAGGTCTGCGTCCAGTACATCAGCCCCCACCCCCACAGGCAGATGACCGTGCCGGCGGCGTTGACGTGCCAGACCGAGCGGCAGCGCCACATGTGGCGCAGCGTATCGCCGAGCGCCGCCGGCGGCTCGGTGTCGGGCTCGAGCGTCTCGAAGCGGCCGCGCACGGGCTCGCGCACGGTGAGCAGGATCAGCAGACCGAACACAACGCCTGGAATGCCGAGCGCGATGAACGCCGCCCGCCAGCTGTGGAAGCGGTCGACAACCATCCCGGCGACGTTCGACCCGAGCCAGGCCCCGAGCGGCAGGCCGAGCGCATAGATGGTCAGCGCGAAGGCGCGGCGCGACCGCGGGAAATAGTCGGCGATGATCGAGGTCGACGGCGGCGTGCCCCCGGCCTCGCCGACGCCGACGGCGATGCGGGCGACGAGGAACTGGGCGAAGCTCTGGGTCAGGCCGAGCACCGCCGTCGCCGCCGACCACAGGATCATGGCCGCCGCGACGATGTTGCGCCGGTTGCCGCGGTCGGCGAGCCGCGAAATCGGCAGGCCGACGGTGATGTAGAACAGGGCCAGGCTGACCCCCGTCAGCCAACCGACGCCGGTGTCGCTGAGGTGGAATTCGAGGCGGATCGGCTCGAGCACGGTCGAGACGACGTAGCGGTCGGCGATGTTGAGCGCATAGACCAGCGCGCAGACGAGGACGACGTACCAGCGCGCGCGTTCGAGCGTCGCCTCGGGCAGCGACTCGGCGGCGGTGGGCGACGCGACGGCGTGGTTCATGCGACCCCCCGGTCAACCGCGGCGGTCCACAAGCGGACGAGCCCGTCGGCATAGCTTGCGGCGAAGAACACGTGGGCGCAATCCGCCGCGCGCGGCACGATCCATACCGGCACGTGGTGGATGACCGTCGCCGCGCACCGGCCCGGGACGAAGCCGGGGTCCTCGGCGTCGAACACGCCGGCGATCATCAAGAGCGCGCGCCAGCCGGGGCCGGTCAGCGTCGCGCGGACCAGCCCGCCGCCGATCGGCTCCGCCCCGATCGCGGGGTCGACGGATCCGAACAGCCACCAGCGGTCGGGCTCGACCGGTACCGCGTCGAGGCCCGACAGGTCCGGCGGTGCCGCGCCCGGCCAGCGGTCGAGCACCGCGACCTCGCCCGCGGGCGCGACCGAGAGCGCGACCTCATTCGCCACGGTAGCGCGCTCCCGCGGCGTCGTAGTGGACCGGCGCGGTCACGGTCACCGCCGCCTGTGCCCCGCGTGTCGGCGAGGTGGCGAGCAGCGCCTCGCCCAGCCGTCCCGCCCCGCCGGCGAGCAGGGCGAGCGCGACATGGCCGCTGCCGTCGACCTCGGGGGCGGCGGCGGTGACGTGGCCGCAGGCAGGGCTTCCGGCCCCGCCGACGAGCATCGCGCCTTCGGGAATCGCCGGCGCACTGCGCAACCCGACCAGCTGCAGGCGGTCGGGTGCCGCCAGCGCCGGGCGGTGCAGTGCCGACGCGCCGACGAAGCCGCCGTCCTTGCGCAGCATCTTCGCCAGGCCGAGGTCGGCGGGCGTCGTTCGCCCGTCGGCTTCGCCGCCGACGACGATGTGCCCCTTGGCGATGCGCAGGAACTCCATCGCCTCGATGCCATAGGGGGTCGCGCCCGCCGCCAGCAGCGCGGCCCAGACCGGCCCCGCGGCGTCGCCGCGGCTGTAGAGCTCGAACGCGCGCTCGCCGCTGTAGCTGGCGGCCAGCACGGTGACCGGCACGCCGGCGACGACGCCCGCGGCAACGCCCATGTGCGCGGGCGGCGCGACGCCGAGGCCGGCCAGGATCGCCGGGCTGCGCGGCCCCGCCAGCGCGATGCCGCTCCACGCCTCCTGCACCGCGACGACGCTGACCCGCAGTCCGCGCGCCAGCACCCGCCGGCAATAGGACAGGTGCGCCTCCATCCGCTCGGCCCCGCCGGTCGAGCTGGTCAGCAGCCAGCGCTCCTCGCCCAGCCGCCAGACCGTGCCGTCGTCCATGACCATGCCGTCCTCGCGCAGCATGACCGTGTAGCGCCCCCGCCCGACCGCGAGCTTGACGCCCGTCGCGCAGACGATGGCGAGCAGGGCGGGGGCGTCGGGACCGCTGACGACGAACTTTGCCAGGGTCGCGACGTCGGCGATGCCGACGCTGGTGCGGACGGCGCGCGCCTCGCGCAGCGCGGCCTCGGCGATGCTCTCGCCCCCGCGCGGATAGGCGCGCGGCCGGTGCCACAGCCCGAGCGGCTGCCACACCGCGCCGAGCGCGGCGTGGGCGTCGGCCAGCGCCAGCCGACGCGCCGGCGCGGCATGGCCGCCCGCGTCAGGCCCGGCGAGAGCGGCGAGCGTCAGCGGCGTGTACGGCGGGCGGAAGCGCGTCAGTCCCGCCTCGGGGATGCCGACCCCGGCGGTCGCGGCGAGGCGGCCGAGCGCAGCCAGGTTGCTCGTCTTGCCCTGGTCGGTGCCCATGCCGAGCGTGGTGTAGCGCTTGAGATGCTCAACCGAGCGATAGCCTTCCCGCCAGGCGAGATCGATGTCGGCGGCGGTGACGTCGTTCTGGAAGTCGATGAAGGCGGCCTTGGCGTCGAGCGGCTGCGCGACGGGCGGCGCGGGATCGACCTCGCCCGCGGCGCTGCCGACGACGCTCAGTTCGGCCGAAGCGGCGGCGGGGACGAAGGCCTGGATGTCGTCGCGCCAGGCGAGCGGCCCGCCGGCGTGGCTGTAGAGGTGGACCGCGGGCGTGAAGCCGCCGGACATGGCGAGAAGGTCGGCGGCGAAGGTCTGTCGCGCGTCGCCGAACTGCGCCTCGACGTAGGTCACCCGGCCCCGCCCGCGAGCGCGGACGACGACTGCGCCGGTGTACACTCGGTGGGAGGATTGGCGCGCAATGGCCGGATCGGCCCGCGCGTCGAGGATGGCGACGACGCTGCCCCCCGCCGTGACCAGCGCATCGGCGGTGCGGTAAGCGTCGTCGCTGTTCGTCGCGATCACCACCCGCGTTCCAGGCAGGACTGCGAAGCGCGTCGTATAGGTTCGCACGGCCCGCGCCAGCATGACGCCGGGCAGGTCGTTGCCGGCAAACGTCAGCGGCCGCTCGATCGCCCCACTCGCGAGCACCACCCGCCTCGCCCGCACCTGCCACAGCCGCTGGCTGAGCGCCGCCGCCTGTCCCGGTTCGGCAAGGCGCTGGACGCAGGGGACGAAGCCGTCGTCCCACAGGCCGGTCGCCGTCGTCCGCGTCAGCACCCGCCCGCCTGCGGCGATCGACGGCGGCGCAGGCCCGCTCGCGCGCGGCGAGGTCGCCGCCGTCGCTCAGCAGCGTGCCGCCGAGGACGGCGTCCTGCTCGACCAGCAGCACCTTCGCCCCCGCCCGCGCCGCCGCTTCCGCCGCCGCCAGCCCCGCCGGGCCGCCGCCGACGACGAGGACGTCGCAGAAATGCGCCCGGTGCTCGTAGGCATCGGGATCGGCCTGCGCCGGCGCCGGCCCCAATCCGGCGGCGCGGCGGATGAAATGCTCGTACCGCAGCCAGCGCCGCGGCGGGCCGAAGAAGGTCTTGTAGTAGAAGCCCGCGGCGAACAGCGGCGCCGCCAGCCCGAGCACCGCGCCCGCGTCGAAGCGCAGGCTCGGCCAGCGGTTCTGGCTCGTCGCGATCAGCCCGTCGTAGACGAAGACGTCGGTCGCCCGCGTGTTCGGCTCCGCCCGCCCGCCTTCGCCGACGGTGACGAGCGCGTTCGGCTCCTCGACGCCCGCCGTCATCACCCCGCGCGGGCGGTGAACCTTGAAGCTGCGCCCGACGACGCGGACGCCGTTCCGCAGCAGCGCCGCCGCCAGCGTGTCGCCGGCCTGCGCGGTCATGGTCCGCCCGTCGAAGGTGAAGCGAAGCGCCGTCACGGTTCGTACTCGCCAACGCTCTGAACCGCATGGGTGGCCGTATGCCGCCGCACGACCAGCCAGCGGCGGCAACCGAAGCGGTGATGCCACAGCTCGTCGGACCAACCCTTCGGGTTCTCGCGCGCGTAGAGGCCGGCGACCGCCTCGCCGGGTGTCGCCGTCAGCGGGACGAGCGCGTCGAGCGTCCGGTCGTAGGCGAACTCGACCTGGGCGCGCGGGCCGCAGTGGGGGCAGGCGATCAGCAGCATCGATGCGTCACCGGTCCTGCGGCTTCGGCCCGGCGCCGGCCTCGTCGATCGTCGCGCCGGTGGCGAAGCGGTCGAGGCGGAAGGCGGCGGCGAGCGGGTGCGGCGTGCCCGTCGCCAGCAGGTCGGCGAAGGCGAGGCCCGATCCCGGCGTCGCCTTGAACCCGCCGTAGCACCAGCCGCCGTTGAGGTAGAGGCCGTCGACGGGCAAGGCGTCGATGATCGGCGCGCCGTCGAAGCTCATGTCGGTCGTCCCCGACCAGCAGCGGACCATCCTTAAGCGGGCGAGCGCCGGCACCAGCGCGATGGCCTCGGCGGCGGCCTTCTCGAGCCGCGCCGGTAGCCCGCGCTGGGCATAGCTCGGGAACTGGTCGGGGTCGCCGCCGAGGACGATCCCGCCCTTGTCCGACTGGCTGATGTAGCAGTGGAGCGACTGCGACATGATCACCGTGTCGATCATCGGCTTGACCGGCTCGGTGACGAAGGCCTGGAGCGTCTGCGCCTCGATCGGCAGCTTGATCCCCGCCAGCGCCGCGACGGGACCGCTGTTGCCGGCGACGGCGATGCCGATCGCGCTCCGCGGCGATGGTCCCGCGCGAGGTCTGCACCCCGGTGACGCGGCCGCCGGACATATCGAAGCCGGTGACCTCGCAGTTCTGGATGACGTCGACGCCGAGCGCGTCGGCGGCGCGGGCATAGCCCCAGGCGACGGCGTCGTGGCGCGCCGTGCCGCCGCGGCGCTGGATCAGCCCGCCATGGACCGGGAAGCGCGGCGCCCGGCGACAGGTCGAGCAGCGGCACGAGGCGGCCGACCTCGGCGCGGGTCAGCAGCTCGGCGTCGATGCCCGAGGTCCGCAGCGCGTCGCCGCGCTCGGCGAGCTGGCGCATGTCGCCGTCGGAATGCCCGACGAACAGCGCGCCGCGGGGGCTGAACATGACGTTGAAGTTGAGCTCGTCGCTCATCCCCTCCCACAGCTTCAAGGCCATCTCGAAGAAGTCGTGAAGCGGCTTCTGGCGGTAGTTCGAGCGGACGATCGTCGTGTTGCGCCCGGTGTTGCCGCCGCCGATCCAGCCGCGCTCGAGCACGGCGACGCGATTCACGCCGTGGACCTTGGCGAGGTAATAGGCCGTCGCCAGCCCATGCCCGCCGCCGCCGATGACGACGACGTCATAGTGCCGCTGCGGTTCAGGATCGCGCCAGGCACGATCCCAGTGACGCTGTCCGCCCAGCGCGCCGCGCAGCAGGGCGAGGGCGGAGTAGCGGGTCATGCCGCGGGTTCCGGGTCGACGCGCCAGCCGCGCGCCTCGCGCCAGTCGGGGTCGAGCCCGGCGAAGCGTGCGAGGCCGAGCTTGGCGATGTCGGTGAACGAGCAAGCGCCGTCGATCACCAGGTCGCGGATGGCATGCCCGCTCGCCGGCGACAGGCCGAAGCCGACGCCCGACATGGTGGCCACCGTGACGTTCCCGACGCGGTCGAGGATCGGCCGGCCGTCGGGCGTGTTCTCGACGACGCCCGCCCAGCTGCGGATGACGTTGAGGTGCGCGGCGCGCGGGAACATCTCGGCGACGCGGCGGGCGAGGCTGCGGATCAGCGGCGAGGCGGGACGCGCCGCTGGGCCGTCGGGGGTGGTCGCCAGCCATTCGTGCGGCCCGCCGCCGAAGGCCAGGTTGCCGCGCAGCGTCTGCCGCCCGTACAGCCCGTTGCCGTCGACCCCGCCGACCGGCATCAGCGGCGCGGGCTCGGTGACGAGCATCTCGGCCCGCGCCGCGGCCAGCGGGAAGGCGATGCCGAGCGGCGCCAGCAGCGCCTCCGCCTGCGGCCCGGCGGCGACGACGAGGTGATCGCAGGCGATCGTGCCGCGAGCGGTAACGACCCCACGCACGCGCCCGCCGGCCTGCACGAAGCCGGTCACGGGGCAGGTCTCGACGACCGTCCCGCCGAGGTCCTCGAGCGCCCAGGCATAGGCCTGCACCGTCCGCTGCGGGTTGGCGTGGCCGCCGAAGCGCAGATGGATGCCGCCGAGACAGGTGGCGTCGGTCAGCGGCACCAGCTCCTGCGCCTGGCGGCTGTCGAGGTCGTCGACCGGCCAGCCCATCGCCGTGCACATCCGCCCGACGGCGCGGTAGTGCGCGAGCAACGCGGGGTCGCGCTGGATGATGATCCGCTCGCGCCGGTACTCGGTCGGGTAGCCGAGCAGGTCGTCCATCTGCGGCCACAGCCGCTGCTCCTCGGCGAAGAGCGGGCTCTGGTAGTGCGAGGCGCCGCCGCCGTTGCGCCCCGACGCCTCCCAGCCGACGATCCCCTTGTCGACGACGACAACCGACACGCCCGACCGCGCCAGCCACCAGGCGGCGCTGAGGCCCGTGACGCCGGCGCCGACGACGACGACGTCGGCGCCGGCCGGCAGGTCAGGCGCGCCTTGGACGGGCGCTCGCTCAGACATGGCGGTTGCCGCCGACGTGCTCGGCCGCGGTGCCGATGTCGGCGTAGGGCGTCCATTGCGTCGGGATGCCGAACCAGACGTCCCAGCCGGCCGCCATTGCCGCCGGCTCGGCCCAGTCGGCGAGCAGGGCGAGCGGCACCGGGCGTACCGGCGCGCGCCACGTCGCCGGCGCGACCTGCCGGCCGCTCGCCGCGCCGAGCAGGGCGGCGACCTGGCTCCGGCAGCGGCGGCCTTGGCAGGCGCCCATGCCGGCGCGCGTCAGGCGCTTGATCTGGTCGGGATCGGGTGCGCGGCCGCGGCCGAGGCCGGCGAGATTCCGCGCGGCGAGCGCCGGCGGCCGGGCGAGGTAGCCGGGCGGCTGGACGCCGAGCAGGTCGCCGCGCGTCACGCCCTCGCACTGACAGACGATCGTGTCGTCGGGGCCGGCGAGCGCGGCCGCCCAGCGGGCGATCTCCTGTCCGTCGGGCGCGGGAAGGGCCGCGTCACCGACCAGGCGCACGGCCGGCACCGGCCCGGCGGCGGACAGCAGCTCGGTCGCGGGCTCTACGGCGACGGCGAGGACGACCGTGTCGGCGGCGAGCGTGCGCTCGCCGTCCGGCCCCCGCAGGGTGACGCGCTCGACACCGTCGACGCCGCCCTCCGCCCGTACGATGGTCGTGCCGGTGAGCACGCCGGCGAGATCGGCGCGCGGCGCGGCACCGCACTCGACCACGGCCGCGACCTCGATGCCGTGCGCCGCCGCGAGCGCCACCGTCGCCGCCGCCAGCGCGCCCGAACCGACGACGATGATCCGGCGACTGGCGAGCGCCCGGTAGCGCGTCAGAAGCGCGTGGAACGCCTGCGCGCCCATGACGCCGGGCCGGTCCCAGCCGGGGAAGCCGAGGACGACGTCGCGCGCGCCCGTCGCCAGCACCAGTTGGCCGAACCCGGTGAACCACGCCCGCTCGGCGTCGGCGAGCCCGAGCAGCGGCTCGGGAAGGGCGCGCAGGCCCGGGCCGTTGGCGTAGAGGCCCCAGGCCATGGTGCCGAGCCGCACGTCGACTCCGGCGTCGAGCGCCGCCTCGAGTGCCGGATTGGTTGCGAGCAGCGTCTCGACCAGCCGCGCCGGCTGCTGCACCGCCGGCGTCGCCCGCCCGCCCCAGAACAGCGGCACGTCGCTGCCGATTAGGGTGGGGGGCAGCGGGTGCTCGTCGACCAGCAGCACCGTGCCCGTGGCGGCCGCCGCGATCGCCGCCGCCGTCCCCGCCGGCCCGGCACCGACGACGACGGTGTCGAAGCGCTCGGCCGGCGACGCGATCTTGCCGTCGCCGGGGGTGAGCGCGAAGCCGTCCCTCATGCCTGCTCGAGCGCCTGGGCGAGGTCGGCGATGAGGTCGCCGGCGTGCTCGATGCCGACCGACAGGCGCAGCGTGCTCGTCGTCGATGCCGACGGCGTCGCGCGTCGCCTTGTCGACGGCATAATGCGTCGTCGTCGCCGGGTGGGTGATCAGCGTCTCCGAGCCGCCGAGGCTGACGGCGAAGCGCAGCAGCTGTCAGCGCGTCGAGGAAGCGGAACGCCGCCGCCTCGCCGCCGTGGACGCGGAAGGCAAAGGTCGATCCCGCCGCCGTGCACTGGCGGGCGAACACCGCGTGCTGCGGCGTGCCGGGCTCGACAAAGCCGAGGTAGGTGACGCTCGCCACCTTGGGATGGTCGCGCAGGAACGTGGCGATGGCGGCGGCATTGGCCATCGCCCGCTCGCTGCGCAGGCCGACCGTTTCGAACGAGCGGAGCAGCAGCCAGCAGGTGAACGGGTCGAGGTGGCTGCCGAGCGTCGTCCGCAGCAGCCGCAGCGGCTGGATCAGCTCGGCCCGCCCGCTGACGCCGCCGGCGAGGAGGTCGCTGTGCCCGCCACAATATTTGGTTAGCGACGTCATGCACAGGTCCGCCCCGAGCGCGATCGGCCGCTGGAAGATCGGCCCTAAGAGCGTGTTGTCGACGACGACCAGCGGCCGCGGCGAGAGCTCGGCGGCAAGGCGGACGACCAGCGCGATGTCGACGATCGCCGCGGTCGGGTTGGCGGGCGTCTCGATGACGATCAGCTTGAGCGGCCCCGCCGCCCGCGCCGCGTGGATCGCCGCGCGGATCGCGCCCTCGTCGCAGCCGTCGCTGAACGGCACGCTGGCGACGCCGAGGCCGGGCATCAGCATCTGGTTGTAGAGGCCGTCGGTGCCGCCATAGATCGGCCGGCTGTGGACGACGCTGTCGCCGGGCCGCAGGTGGGCGAGCGCGATGGCGCTGTGCGTCGCCATGCCGGTGTTGAACACCGCCGCCGCTTCCGCCCCGTCCAAGGCCGCCAGCCGTGCCTCGACCATGTCGAGCCCGGGGTGGCCGAGGCGCGTGTAGATGTGCCCCGGCCCGCCGACCGCCGGGCCGGTGCCATCGAAATAGGCTTCGTGGATGTCCTTCGCCGCCTGCGCCCCGGCGTAGGCGAAGGTCGAGGTCATGAAGATCGGCGGCTTGGCCGCGTTCAAGGCGCTCGCCGGGTCGTAGCCGGCGTGGACCGCGAGCGTGTCGGGGTGGAGCGGCCGTCTCACCGGGTGGCGTCGAGATAGTGTCGGGCGGTCGCACAGTACCAGTCGACGAAGCGGATGGTCAGTGCCTCCGCCTCGGTCGAATAGGGGCCGGGGCGATAGCCGGGCGAGGCGACGCCGGCGGCGTTGTTCTCGGCCAGCTCCTTGTCCTGCAGATTGGTGCGCGTCCACAGCGCCGACAGCTCGGCGACGTCGTAGTCGACGCCCTCGATCGCCTCCTCGTCGACCAGCCACTTCGACACGACGTGGGTCTCGTTCGGCCCGACCGGCAGCGCGCTAAAGGCAAAGGTGTAGTCGCCAGTCGAATGGCAGAAGCTGTTCGGCTCGACCGCCCAGCGCAGCGAGCCGATGTCGCCGTCGCCGATTCGGCACATCAGCTTGCCGACGCTCAAAGTCCCGTCGAGGGTCATCGACTTCTGCGCCGGGTTGAGCGGGAAGCGCACCGCCTGCCACCAGTCCTCCTCGGCCGGGCCGACGGCGAGGCCGAGCGCCGCCATGCGTGCGTCGAAGGCGTGGGCGTGCTCGCCCTCGATGTCGAAATGCGCCGAGGCCTGCACCGGGAAGGTCAGCGACAGCTCGGGGTGGCCGGTCGCGCAGTGGTAGCACTCGCGCGCATTCTCCATCACCAGCTTCCAGTTGGCGTATTCGACCAGCGTCGATTGGTACGCGACCTTGGCCCGGTCGAGCCGGTGGGGGCTGAGCAGCGGCGTCAGTTCACGGCGCAGGGTCGTAAACGGCGGCGGATCGTCGGCGAGGCTGATGAACATCGCGCCGGCGACCGTCTCCAGCCGCACCGGCACGAGCGGGTAGCGGCTCTTGTCGAAGTCCGCACCCATGCGCCCGGCGGCGAGCAGCGCGCCGTCGAGGCCATAGGTCCAGCGATGGTACGGACAGGTCAGACGCGCGACCGTGCCGCTGCCCGACTTGCACAGAACCGAGCCGCGGTGGCGGCAGCTGTTGTGGAACGCGCGCAGGACCGAGTCGCGGCCGCGGACGATGAGCACCGGCGAACGCCCGACGCTGAACGACAGATAATCGCCCGGCTCGCGGACCTCTGCCTCGAACCCGGCGAACAGCCAGGCGCGGCCGAACACCGCCTCGAGATCGAAGTCGAACGCCGCCGTGCTCGTATAAAGCGGCTGCGGCAGCGCGTGCCCGGCCTCGCGCGCGTCGAGCGCTGCCGCGACGATGCTCAGATCCAAGGCCACTCTCCCGGGCAAGGCCGAGAGGACTGGCACGAAAGCCGCAGGTGCTTGAAATAGCATTTGCGCATGGCGGCATGTCAAAAGCGGAACGGGGCGGCGACGGCCGGCGCGGCGCTCGACAAGCGCCGCGCGGCCTGCGACGTTCGCGACAGCGGGACGCCGGAGGCGACACGATTTCCAAGCCCCATCCGATCAACCGCCGCTGGCTGCCGCTCAATGCGCTGCGTGCCTTCGACGCGGTCGGCCAGCGGTTGAGCTTCACCGCGGGCGCGCAGGCGCTGAACGTCTCGCAGAGCGCGGTGTCGCGGCACATCATCAGCCTCGAGGAGCTGATCGGGCGCAAGCTGTTCGACCGGTCGGGGCCGCGGCTGGTCCTGACGGCGGCGGGCGAGGCGCTGCTGCCCGAGGTCAGCAAGGCCTTCGACCGCATCGAGGCGGCGGTCAACGACGTCTCCGGCCACGCGCCGCGGACGCGGCCCATCCGCATCCACATCCCGCCGTCGTTCCTGCACCAGGTGGCGCTGCCGCTGCTCCACGAATTCCACGCCGACCACCCCGACATCGTCATCGACGTGTCGAGCTCGCCCGTCACCGGCCTGCCGGCGACCGAGACCGACATGGCGATCGTCTTCGACCTGCCGCACGTCGACGACCGCGTCACCGACCTGCTCGGGCTGGTCCGCGTCGCGCCGGTGTGCGCGCCGGCGACGGCGGCCCGGCACGCGGGCAAGCCGCTCGCGGCGTTCCTCGCCGACAACCTGCTGCTCCACGTGACCCTGGAGGGGGAGCCGCGCGGGCTACTGTGGGGCCTGTACGCGCGCCAGTGCCGCATCGACCTCGACGTCGACCGCGGGCTCGCCTTCGACACCGCGCTGCTGGCGACGATGTACGCCATGACCGCCGACGGCGTGGCGCTGGCCGACGTCGACATGTTCGCGCGCGAGATCGCCGACGGGCGGCTGGTCGTGCCGTTCGACGCGGTGATCGAGGACGGCTTCGGCTATTACCTGAAGCTCCGCGCCGAGGACCTCGCCGACCCCGCTATCGCGCTGGTCCGCAGCTGGCTGATCGCCCGCTTTGCCGAACGGGCGCCGCGCGCGCGGGCACCGCACGCCGCCCCCCTCGCCGGCTGAGCCGCGGCACCTGTTCAGCCGCCGCGGCCTTGTCTAGGGTTGTCAACGACACGGGCGGACGGGGACAGGCGTGACGGCGGAGGCGCGGCGGACCACGATCATCGACGTCGCCCGCGCCGCCGGCGTCTCGTACAAGACCGTGTCGCGCGTCCTGAACGGCGAACCCCACGTCACCGCCGAACTGCGCGAGCGCGTCACCCGCGCCGCCAAGGCGCTTAACTACCACCCGAACGTGCTCGCGCAGGGCCTCGTCCGCCAGCGCTCGTACCTGATCGGCTTGGTGTCGGAGAACCCGAGCTCGAGCTATGGCTACGACCTGCAGATGGGGGTGCTCGAGCGGCTGAAGACCGAACGCTACCGCCTGCTGGTGGTGCCGGTCGGCTCGACCGCCGAACATGCCGGTGACGTCGTCGGCATCCTGCGCGCGGCAGCCCTCGACGGCGTGGTTCTCGCCCCGCCGATCACCGATCATCCGCTGATCCTCGACGAGCTGCGCGCGGCCGGCCTGCCCTTCGCACGCGTCGCGCCGACGCGCCTGCTCGACCTCGGCCACAACAACCTCGTCGACGACGTCGCGGCGGCGCGCGAGATCGCCGAGCACGTCCTCGCCCTCGGCCACCGCGCCATCGGCATCGTCAAGGGCGACGCCACGCACCGGTCGAGCGAGGCGCGAATGATCGGCTATTCGGCCGCGCTTCAGGCGCACGACGTGCCGATCCGCCTCGAATGGGTCGAGCAGGGCAACTACACCTTCGATTCGGGCCTCAATGCCGGCCGCCGCCTGCTTGCCGGCCGTGCCCGGCCGACGGCAATCCTGGCGCAGAACGACGACATGGCCGCCGGCGTGATGATGGCGGCGCGCGAGGCGGGACTGGTGGTGCCGGGCGACCTGTCGATCACCGGCTTCGACGACAGCGAGTTCTCGCGCATGGTCTGGCCGCGGCTGACCACCGTCCGCCAGCCGGTGTTCGACATGGCGCACGGCGCGGCCGACATGCTCATCGCGCAGCTCGAACGGCGGCCCCGGCTGCCCGACGTCGAGCACCGGCACAGCCTGGTGCTGCGCGACTCGACCGCGGCGCCCTCGCCGTGACCACGTCCGCCGCATGATCGCAGCCCGCCAGCGCGCAAGCTTTACCGCCGGCGACCTCGGCTTCAAGTTCGTCTGGCAGTCGTTTGACCGCCCGCAGAGGTCCTAGAACTAGGCGCGCAGCTGCATTGGCGCGAAGCGGCTGTCGTGCGGGGGCGCAGTGGCGACTGCGCGCGCCGTTGCCGCCGCCAGCCCGGCGAGTGCCTCGCCGAGCTGACGGTCGCTGACAACGTCGAGCAGCGGGTCGTCGCTCGCCGGCACGACGCCCATGCCGTCGAGGACGTAGAACCAGCTGAGATCGGTGAACAGCTCGCCGGCGCGGGGGCGCACCCGTCCGGTGGCGCGGTACAGTTCGATGCGCTCCGCCAGCCGCGGCGGCAGCGGCAGTGCCCGGCACGCGCGCCAGAAGGGCGTGTCTTCGCGCCGCGTCAGTGCAGTAATGGAGGACAATGAAGTCGCGGATCGCCTCGATCTCGTCGGTCAGCTCGGCGTTGTAGGCGGCGATGTTGGCGGCCGCGAAGTCGCGGTCGGGGAAGCGGTCGAGCAGGTTGTAGATCCCGCTCGTCACCAGGTGGATGCTGGTCAATTCGAGCGGTTCGAGGAAGCCCGAGGCGAGGCCCAGCGCGACGACGTTGCGGTTCCAGAACTGCTTCCGCCGCCCGGTGGTGAAGCGGATGACGCGCGGCTCGGCCTCTGGGCGCTGGCCGACCGCGGCGAGCAGCTCGGCCAGCGCCGCGTCGTCGCTCAGGTGGCGGCTGCTGTAGACATAGCCGTTGCCGGCGCGGTGCTGCAGGGGGATGCGCCAGCGCCAGCCGGCCGACAGAGCGTGGGCGGCGGTGAACGGCGGCCGCGTCGGCCCGTTGGCGGTCGGCAGGGCGACGGCGCGGTCGCACGGCAGGAGGTCGCCCCAGTCGACGTAGCCGGTCCCCAGCACCTGCTCGATGAGGACACCGCGGAAGCCGCTGCAGTCGATGAACAGGTCGGCGTCGAGCCCGCCACCGTCGGCGAAGACCAGCGCCGCGACCAGGCCGTCCGCACCCAGCCGCGCCGTCGCCACCCGGCGTTCGAGGCGGGCGACGCCCAGCCGCTCGGCATAGGCGCGCAGGTAGCGGGCGACGAGCCCGGCGTCGAAGTGGAGCGCGTAGCGCAGCCCCGCCGCGGGCCCCTCGCTGCGCGGATCGGGGAAAGCGAAGCGGCCGGCATCGCCGAGCGCCGCGCACAGGCTGAAGTCGACGAAGCGGGGCTGAAGGCCGCCCGCCCGCGCTCGCTGCCAGGCGTGGAAGAAGGGGCGCCGATTGATCGCCGCGCCGAACGTGCCGAACGGGTGCCAATAGCGCTCGCCGACCGCGCCCCAGTCGGCAAAGACGATGCCGAGCTTGTACGTCGCTTGGGTATGGCGGACGAAATCCGCCTCGTCGATGCCGAGGAAGCGCAACGTGTCGAGGATCGGCGGGATCGTCGCCTCGCCGACGCCGATGGTGCCGATCTCGGGGTCTTCGACGACCGTGATGGCGATCGTGCCGGCGAACGCCCGCGCCAGCATGGCGGCCGCCAGCCATCCCGCCGTGCCGCCACCGACGATGGCGACCCGGCGGATGCGGCGGTCGTTCGGCGGAGCGGCGGAGACGGACGCGGCGGGGGTCATCGCCGGCAGCCTATCATGTCAGAGCTTGAACTTGACCCCCAGCCAGTAGCGGCGGCCGCTGCGGTCGTAGGTGAACGGCTCGTTCGCGTACTGCAGGTAGGTGTGCTGCACGGAGTCGGTCAGGTTCTGCACCTGGGCGACCACGCCGACGTTCTTGGTGATGTCATAGGCAATCTGCCCGTCGAGCTGGCCATAGGGGGCCTGGAACACCTGGTAGACGCGGCTGACGCCGTTCTGGTCGGGGAAGGCGAAGGTCGAGCCGACGAGCGAATCGTTGACCGACTTGTCGCGCCATGAATAGCTCGCCCGGAGCGAGAAGCCGTAGCGCTCG
This sequence comes from uncultured Alphaproteobacteria bacterium, assembly GCA_963846485.1. Taxonomy (GTDB): domain Bacteria; phylum Pseudomonadota; class Alphaproteobacteria; order Sphingomonadales; family Sphingomonadaceae; genus Polymorphobacter_B. The sequence continues at coordinate 802,434 of CAWJWB010000008.1, forward strand.
TAATAGCCGGTGACGTTGAACGCGTTCTTGGCGACGCCGGGGATCGCCGAATGGTTGGTGAAGTAGGTGACCTGGTCGCTTTCCGACTCCGAGCGCGTATAGTTGACGGCAAAGCCGAAGCCGGTCAGCCAGCCGGCGTTGCGGAAGGCGTACTGCGCACCCAGCTCGACGCCGTAGATTTTGCCCTTGCCCGCGTTGACCGGCTTCGACACGTTGGCCGTCGTGCCGCCGAAGTCGTCGTTGACCAGCGTCGCGATGTTCTGCGTCTCGACGAAATTGTCGACCTGCTTGTAGAAGCCGGCGACGCTGATGAGCCCGCTCGGCGCGAAATAATTCTCGTAAGAAGCGTTGAACTGCGTCGCGCGATAGGGGTCGAGCTGCGGGTTGCCCGAGCCGCCGCCGGCGAAGGCGAAGCCGTCCTTCTGCCCGGTGTGGATGTTGGTCCGGTCGTTGGTCTGGCGCGTGAAGTTGTACGAGTTGCCCAGCCCCAGCGAATAGAGATCCTGCGGCGCGACGACCCGTGCCGCGCCGAAGCGGACCTTCTGCGTCTCGCTGACGTCGAGGACGAAGTTGAAGGTCGGCAGGACGTCGATGTAGTTGCGGCTCGTCGTCACCGGCACGACGTTCGAATCGACCCCGTTCCACGACGCCGTGCCATAGTATGTCGGCACCGCCGCCGTCTGCCCGTTGTCGATCGTCAGCTGGGTGTTGACCAGGCGCAGGCCGAAGTTGGCGTGGAAGCGGTCGTCCTTGCCGCCGAGGTCGGCCATCAGATAGCCGGCATAGGTCCGCTCGTGGACGCGGAACGAGCTCAGGTTATCGACGAAGAACTTCTCGCTGTTGTTCGTGCTCGCCGGATTGCTGCCGCCGTTCCACACCTTGTTGAGATAGGTCGCCGGATCGGTCATGCCGCCGGTGACGGGATCCTTGACGATGATCTGGCCGACGCCGAAGTTCGACACCGTCTTGACCAGCCCCGGGTTCGACGCCGCCGTCGAATAGGGGATCGAGGCATAGCCCGGGTCGAGATAATAAAGGTAGGTGCCGCCGTTGGGATCGGCGCAGCAGTTGCCGATCGGCTGGCCGGCGGCATCGACGCCGTTGATCAGGTAGCGGCCGAAGGTCTCGTCGACGATGCGGTCGGCGACGCGGAAGCCGCCCGACAGCACGGCGCTGATATTCTTCAGGAAATCGGGCTCGTAGCTGGCGTCGCCCTTGATCGACCACTGCTCCTGCCGCGCGCGGTTCGACCAGGCCCAGTTCGACTTGAAGGTGGTGTAGGCGGGGTTGTTGAGGACGTCGGCATAGGGGGCGAGATACTGCACGCTCGGCAGGCCCGAGCTCCCGCCGTTGGTATAGGCGAACTCGTAACCGTGGTTGCCGGTGGTGCAGGTCGAGGCGCCGTTGTTGCACCCCGGCGCGGCGGGCGACGTCGCCTGGCCGGCGAAGTTGTTGTAGAGGCCGTGCTCGACGTCGGCCTGCGCCGACTGCAGCGTCGAGTTGGCCTTGGAGTAGGCACCGTCGAGACTGGCCTTGAACGGTCCGTCGTTGTCAAACTTGGTAACGAGTTGGTAATTGTTGGTGTTGGTCGACACGCTTTGCCACAGCGTCGCCGTCTCCGCGCCGTTGGCGTTGAAGGTTGCGTTCTGGACGACGCCGTTGCTGTCGATGGCGTAAGGCTGGCTGGGGTCGATCGCCGGCAGCAGGCTGCCGGGCGAGGTTCCCTGGCCGTTGAACCACACCTTGTCGGTGTAGTCGACCGACGTCTCCTTCTCGTGGCTGTGGAACCAGACGAAGCTCGAGGTGACGCTGTCGGCCCACTTGTATGCCGCCCCGACCGACGCTCCGAGCGTGCGGAACTTGTCGAAACGGTCGGTGAAATAGTCGAGCTGCGGCTCGATGTAATATTTGCCGAGGTGGCTGAGGCCGGACGGCTGCAGCGGCCCGACGTAGGGGCCGGTGGCGCTGTCGGTGATCAGCCACTGGTTGCGGTTCTGGTTCTGGAACTCGAGCGTGTGCGTGTCCTCGCTATCGTACGAGACGCTGGCGGTGACGGCGAAACGGTCGCTGAACTTGTAGCTGGCGACGAGCGTGCCGTTCGGCGTCCAGCTGTCCTCGCGCTGGCCGTTCGAGGCGCGCGCGTTGCCACCGAGCGTGAAGCCCATCGGCTGCGCCAGGGGATCGCGCGTCTTCAGGTTGATCGTGCCGCCAAGGCCGCCTTCGGTGATCGACGCCTGCGGGTTCTTGTAGACGTCGATGCCGGAGATTTCCTCGCTCGGGATGCCCTCGAGCGAGTTGTACTGGCTGTTGGCGCCGTTGCCGCCGCCCGACGCCTCGCCGGAGACGTAGAACTCCTTGCCGGTCAGGAAAATGTCGCCGTTCAGCGTTGTCAGGTTCTGTCGCAGGCCGTCGATCAGCACGGCGGTGCCGCGGCCGCCGGTGCGGTTGATCTGGATGCCGGGTAGGCGCTGGAGCGATTCGGCGACGTTCTGGTCGGGCAACTTGCCGACATCCTCGGGCGCGATCGACTCGATCGGCAGGGTCGACGCGCGCTTGGCGTTCAAGGCCGACTGGAGCGACGCGCCGTAGCCGGTCACGACGATCTCGTCCGAAGGGGAGCCGTCGCTGGCGGGCGCAGCCGCGGGCGGCGGCACGCCGGGCGACTGCGTGTCCTGCGCGTACGCCGCCGCGGCCAGGCACAACGACAGCGTCGAAGCCGCGGCGAACAGTGCGGCGCGGCGATTGCGGATTCGACTCGGCATGATGACCCTTCCCCTGTTCGGCGGTTTTCTCGCCTGTTCGTGTCGCGGCGATGCCACGGCGCTTGACGATAAGTCTCCGATGCTGTCAACGTTGTCAAGTGCTATTGGAAGCCGGCCGGAGAAGCGAAATCGGCGGGCGCGGCAGGTGGGGATGGATGTGGCGCGATTGAGTTCGAGAGTGGCGGCGCTGGGGCTGCTGTCGCTGGCGCTGGCCGCGGGCGGTGCGGCCACTGCGCCGGCGGTGCACCCGGCACTATGGCCGCGGGGGCACTGGCCGATCGCCCGCGACGCTGCGACCGAAGCGAAGATCGCCGCCCTGCTCGCGCGTATGACGCTTGCGGAGAAGGTCGGCCAGGTGATCCAGGCAGACATTGCCAGCGTTACCCCCGACGACGTCCGCCGCTATCACCTCGGCTCGGTCCTGAACGGCGGCAACAGCGGGCCGGCCGGCGACGATTTCGCCCCGCCGGCGAAGTGGCTGGCGCTCGCCGACGCCTTCTACGCCGCCTCGATCGACCGCAGCGGCGGCGGGGCCGGCGTGCCCATGATGTGGGGCACCGATGCCGTCCACGGCCACAGCAACATCATCGGCGCGACGCTGTTTCCCCACAATATCGGCCTCGGCGCGGCGCATGACCCCGACCTTGTCGAGGCGATCGGCGCGGCGACCGCCGAAGAGGTCCGGACGACGGGTCAGGAGTGGACCTTCGCGCCGACGCTGACCGTGCCGCAGGACTATCGCTGGGGCCGGGCCTACGAGGGCTATTCGTCCGATCCCGCCCTCGTCGCCGCCTATGCCGGGCGGATGATCCGCGGGCTGCAGGGGCCGCCGGACAGCGGGCCGCTGCTCGCCGGGCCGCACGTGCTCGCCAGCACGAAGCACTTCGTCGGCGACGGCGCGACCGACGGCGGCCGCGATCAGGGCGACGCGAAGATCGACGAGGCGACACTCGCCGCCGTCCACGGCGCGCCTTACGTGCCGGCGATCGCGGCGGGCGTCGGCACGGTGATGACCAGCTTCTCGAGCTGGCAGGGCGCCAAGATCGCGGGCAATCGCGGTCTCGTCACGGGCATCCTCAAGGGCCGGCTCGATTTCGGCGGCCTCGTCGTCACCGACTGGAACGCGCATGGCCAGATCGCCGGCTGCAGCAACGCCAGCTGCCCGCAGGCGCTCAATGCCGGGATCGACATGGTCATGGCGCCCGACAGCTGGAAGCCGCTCTACGCCAGCCTGCTCGCGCAGGTGAAGGACGGCACCGTGCCGCTTGCCCGCCTCGACGACGCCGTCGCGCGGATCCTGCGCGTCAAGTTCCGTCTCGGTCTGTTCGACGCCGGGCCGCCGTCGGCGCGTCCGCTCGCCGGCCAGTTCGACCGGCTCGGCAGCGCCGACCACCGCGCGCTCGCCCGCCGTGCCGTGCGCGAGTCGCTGGTGCTGCTGAAGGACACCGGCGTGCTGCCGATCCGGCCGGGGGCGCATGTGCTCGTCGCCGGCGACGGCGCCGACGATGTCGCGCGCCAGTCCGGGGGCTGGACGATCAGCTGGCAGGGCACCGGCCTGACGCCGGCGATGTTCCCCGGTGCGACCTCGCTGTGGCAGGGGCTGCGCACGGCGGTGGCGGCGAGCGGCGGCACGGCGGTGCTGTCGCCCGATGGCAGCTACACCCGTAAGCCCGATGTCGCGATCGTCGTCTTCGGCGAGACGCCGTATGCCGAGTTCCAGGGCGACCTGCCGTCGCTGCAACTCCGACCCGAGCTGCGGGCGCCCTGGGCGACGATGGCGCGGCTGAAGGCGGCGGGAGTGCCCGTCGTCGCTGTCATGCTCACCGGCCGGCCGCTGTTCGTCAACCCGGCGCTCAACCTCGCTGACGCCTTCGTCGTCGCCTGGCTGCCGGGATCGGAGGGCGAGGGCGTCGCCGACCTGCTCGTCGCGCCGCCGCCGGGCGCCCCGCGGTACGCCTTCACCGGCCGGCTCCCGGCGGCGTGGCCGCTGACCGCGCGCGCCGACGGGCCGGTGCTGTTCGCACGTGGCTTTGGCCCGGCGAAGCGCGAGGCGTGGCGGCCGGTGCCGGAGGAGGCCGGAGTCGCGGAGAGCGGGGCCGGCGGCGTCTGGCTCGACAAGGGGCTGCCGACGGCGGGGACATCGCTGATGGTAAGCGACGGCGGGGCCGATCCGACGCGGATCACGACCGTGCCGGCACGCGCACTCGGCGGCCGGGTCACGGTGACGGCGACCGATCACGTCGTCCAGGAGGGTGCCCGGCGGATCACGGCCGTCGGCACGGCGGCCCGGGTCGAGCTCACCGCACCGGTGCCGCTCGATCTGACCCGGCAGGCCAACGGCGATCTAGTGCTGCTCGTGACCATCCGGCGGGACGCCGGGGAGGGCGTAAGCATCAGCATGGGCTGCGGCGAGCATTGCGGCGGGGCCGTCGCGCTGCCCGTCGCGGTGCTGGGCGCGGGCGAGTGGCGGACGGTCGGCATCCCGCTCAAATGCTTTGCGGCGCGCGGCAGCGACATGGCGCGGATCGAGAGCCCGCTGCGGCTCGACCTGACGCGGGGGGCATCGGTCAGCCTGGCGCGCGTCGCATTGGGTACGGAGGCCGAGACGATGGTCGCCTGCGCGCGCTGAGACGCGGGAACGAGTCGCCCGCTTGACTCGCCGAGAGGCGAGTTTGCAAGTAGAACATAGCATGAACACCGATTCGCCCTGCGCTGACGCGTCGCCGGCCCGTCGCGGCGACGCGCTCGACCGGCGGCTGCCCGGCGGCCTCGCTCGCGGCACGCTGCACGACGTCTATGCCGGTGCCGAGGATGCCGCCGCCGCCCTCGGCTTCGCGCTGCTGCTCGCGGTGCGGACGGCGGCAGGGGGAACGATCGGCGTCGTCCGCGACGACCGCGCCGTGCGCGAATACGGCCGGCTGTACGGGGACGGGCTCGCCGCGCTCGGCATCGACCCTGCGGGACTCGTCGTCGTCCACGCCGCCGATGTCACCGGCGTGCTGCGCGCCGCCGGCGACGCGGTGCAGTGTCCCGATCTCGGAGCGGTCGTCGTCCAGCCGTGGGCGGCCGCGCCGGCGTTCGACCTGACCGCGTCGCGCCGCCTTGCCCTGCGGCTGGAGCGGACGCGGGGCTTCGCCGTCGTCGTGCGGATCGGCGTGGCGCCGCAACCGAGCGCGGCGATGACCCGCTGGCAGGTACGGGCTGCGCCGTCGACCGCGCTCGCCGCCAACGCGCCCGGACCGCCGGCGTTCGATCTCAGCCTGCTCCGCCACCGCCGGGGCGTCGCCGGGTTCGACACCCGGCTGGAGTGGAACCGTGACCAGCATCGCTTCATCGAGCCGCCACTATCTCGCCCTGTACCTGCCGTGGCTGCAGGCCGAGCGCGCGATCAGGGCGAGCGCCGCGCCGCCTGACGCTGCGTTTGCCGTCGTCGCGAGCATCGGCGGTACCCGACGCGTCGCTGCCGTGTCGCCGGGGGCGGGCGACGGGCTGGTCGGGCTGACCCTTGCCGACGCCTGTGCGCGCGTGCCGGACCTTGTCACCGTCGAGGACGATCCCGCCGCCGACGCCGCGCTCGTCGCGGCCTTCGCCGACGCCTGCGACCGCTTCTCGCCGACGGTTGCGGTCTGGCCGCCGGCGACCGTGCTGATCGACTTGACCGGCTGTGTCGCGCACGGCGACGCAGCGGTGGTGGCCGAGGAGGCGGTGGCACTGGCTGCGCGTGGCGGGCTGACGGCGCGGCCGGCGCTCGGGGTCACGCCCGATGCCGCCGCCGCGCTCGCCCGCTTCGGCGTCGCATCGCCCGCCGCCCTGCCCCTCGCCGCGCTCGGCAGCCCGGCGGAAACCGAGGTCGCGCTCCGCCGCAGCGGCCTCAGGACGATCGGCGACCTTGCCCGCCGCCCGGCCGCGAGCCTTGCCGCACGCTTCGGGGCCGACGTGCCGACGGCGGTGGCGCGGCTGATGGGGCGCGAGGATCGCCGGCTCGTCGCGCGCCGCACCCCGCCGGCAATCCAGGTCGACGAGCGCTTCGCCGAGCCGGTCGCCACGAGCGCGGCGGTCACTGCGACGCTCGACCGGCTGATCGCGCGCGCCGTCGTGGCTCTGGCCGAGCGCGGGGCGGGCGGGCGCGCTTTCGCCTTCGCCTTGTTCCGCTGCGACGGCCATGTCGCCCGCCTGGAGGTCGCCGCCGGCCGGGCCACGCGCGATGCCGCGCTTATCGCTCGCCTGTTCCGCGAGCGCATCGACGGACTGGCCGATCCGCTCGACCCAGGCTTCGGCTATGACCTGATCCGCCTGGCCGTCGCCGATGCCGAGCCGCTGGCGACGGTGCAGCCCGACCTCTACGCGGCCCCGCCGAGCGACGCCGTTGGCGACCTTGTCGCGCGGCTGACGACGCGACTCGGGAACGCGCGCGTCCGCCGCCTGACGAGCGGCGACAGCCACATTCCCGAGCAGGCGGCGTTCGACCTGCCGGTCCATGCGGCGACGGTCGGCGCGTGGCGGCCGCCCGCTCCGGGTGAACCTCCGCTCCGCCCGCTCGCCCTGTTCACGCCGCCGCAGCCGATCCAGGTCATCGCCGAGGTGCCCGACGGTCCGCCGCGCGCCTTCCGCTGGCAGCGGCGGCATCACGACGTCGCCCGCGCCGAGGGGCCCGAGCGGATCGCGCCCGAATGGTGGAAGGGCGAGGCGGCGTGCCCCCGCGACTATTACCGGCTGGAGGACGTCCACGGCCGCCGCTTCTGGGTGTTCCGCGACGGGCTGTTCGGCGACGCCTCGCCCCCCGGCTGGTTCGTCCACGGGCTATTCGCATGACGGCCTATGCCGAGCTCGCCGCGGCGACCAACTTCTCGTTCTTGGAGGGCGCGTCGCATCCGCATGAGATGGTCGCGCGCTCGCTCGAGCTCAGCCACACCGGGCTCGGCATCGCCGACCGCAACACGGTCGCCGGCGTCGTCCGCGCCTGGGATGCGCTCAGGCAGGCCAGGGCGAAGTTGGCCGAAGCCGGCGAGGGGGCGATCGACTTCAGGCTCGTCACCGGCGCGCGACTGGTCTTCGCCGACGCGACGCCGGACATCATCGCCTATCCCGTCGACCGCCGCGGCTGGGGGCGGCTGACGCGGTTGCTCACGGCCGGCAATCTCCGCGCGAAGAAGGGCGAGTGCCGGCTGCACCTCGCCGACCTGCTCGACCATGCCGAGGGGTTGCTGCTGATCGTGCTGCCCGGCGCGGTCGATTGCCTGCCCGCGCTCAACGAGGCCGCCGCCGGCGTCTGGTGCGGCGCGACGATGCTGCGGCAGGGCTCCGACCGGCGCGACCTCGCCCTACGGCAGGCACAGGCGGCGGCGGCGCGCGTGCCGCTGATTGCGGTCAACGACGCGCTCTACGCCAGCCCCGAGCAGCGCCCGCTGCACGACCTGCTCACCTGCATCGCCACGAAGACGACGATCCACGCCGCCGGCAGGCGCCTCGCCGCCAACGCCGAGCGCCACCTCAAGGACGCGGCCGAGATGGCCCGCCTGTTCGCCGACGCGCCACAGGCGATCGCCGAGACGCAGCACCTCCTCGCCCGCGTCGGCTTCGACCTCGGCCAGCTCGCTTACGAATATCCGCACGAGCCGGTCCCTCCCGGCTATACGCCGCAGGCCTGGCTCGAGACGCTGACCCGCCAGCGGGCGGCCGAGAAATGGCCGGACGGCCTGCCCGCCGACGCCGAGGCGCTGCTGGCGAAGGAACTCGGGCTGATCGGCAAGGCGAACTACGCCGCCTATTTCCTCACCGTCCACGACATCGTCGCCTTCGCCAACAGCCGCGGCATCCTCTGCCAGGGGCGCGGCTCGGCGGCGAACAGCCTCGTCTGCTTCCTGCTCGGCATCACCGCGGTCGATCCGCTGCGCTTCAAGCTGCTCTTCGCCCGCTTCATCTCGGAGGAGCGCAAGGAACCGCCCGACATCGACGTCGACTTCGAACACGAGCGGCGCGAGGAGGTGATGCAGTATATCTACCGCCGCTACGGCCGCGAGCGCGCCGGCATCGCCGCCACCGTCATCCACTACCGGCCCGCGGAGCGCGGTCGGCGAGATCGGCAAGGCGCTCGGCCTGACCCGCGACGTCACCGCCCGGCTGGTCAGCACCGTCTGGGGCAGCTTCGCCGACAAGCACGACCGTGAGCGCGTCGTCGAATCGGGCTTCGACCCCGACGCCCCCGAGGTCGCCCGGCTGGCGCGCTTCACGGGGGAGATCATGAAGTTCCCACGCCACCTGTCGCAGCACGTCGGCGGCTTCGTCCTGACCCAGGACCGCCTGGACGAGACGGTGCCGATCCTCAACGGCGCGATGCCCGACCGGACCTTCATCGAGTGGGACAAGGACGACATCGACGCGCTCGGGCTGATGAAGGTCGACGTGCTCGCGCTCGGCATGCTGACCTGCATCGAGAAGGCGTTCCGCCTGATCGAAACGCACCTCGGCAAGCAATATACGCTGGCGAACGTCCCGCCCGACGCCGACGACGTCTTCGCCATGCTCCAGCGCGGCGACAGCGTCGGCGTCTTCCAGGTCGAGAGCCGGGCGCAGATGAACATGTTGCCGCGCCTCAAGCCCCGCGAGTTCTACGACCTCGTCATTCAGGTCGCGATCGTGCGGCCCGGGCCGATCCAGGGCGACATGGTCCACCCCTATCTCCGCCGCCGCCAGGGGATCGAGCCCGTCGAGCTGCCCTCGCCCGCCCCGCCGCACGATCCCGACGAGCTGCGCGGCGTGCTCGGCAAGACGCTCGGCGTGCCGCTGTTCCAGGAGCAGGCGATGAACCTCGCCATCACCGCGGCGAAGTTCACCGACAGCGAGGCGAACCAGCTGCGCCGCGCCATGGCGACCTTCAGGAACGTCGGCACGATGGACCAGTTCGAGGCGAAGCTCGTCGGCGGCATGGTTGCGCGCGGCTACGATGCGGATTTCGCCCGCCGCTGCTACCGCCAGATCGAGGGCTTCGGCAGCTACGGCTTTCCCGAAAGCCACGCGCTCGCCTTCGCCCGGCTGGTGTGGGTCTCGTCCTACCTCAAGTGCCGCTACCCGGCGGTGTTCGCCTGCGCGCTGCTGAACAGCCAACCGATGGGCTTCTACGCGCCGGCGCAGATCGTCGCCGATGCCCGCGAGCACGGCGTCGAGGTTCTGGGGCTCGACGTCAACGCCAGCGGCTGGGACAACAGCCTCGAGCCGATAAGCGGCGGCCATGCCCTGCGCCTCGGCCTGCGCCAGATCACCGGCTTCCGCGAGGCGTGGGCGGCCGCCCTCGTCGCTGCACGCCCCTTCGCTAGCCTGGAGGAGGTCGCCCGCCGTGCCGCCGTGCCGCGCCGCGCCCTCGACCTCTTGGCCGATGCCGACGCCTGCCGCTCGCTCGGGCTCGACCGGCGGACGGCGCTGTGGGAGGCGCGGCGGACGCCGGTCGATGCGCTGCCTCTGTTCGCCTCGGCCGAGGCGCGCGAGCTCGGCGAGGAGCCGGACGCAGCCCTGCCGGCGCTGCTGCCCGGCGAGCAGGTCGCGGCCGATTATCAGACGACAAGGCTGTCGCTGAGAGGCCACCCGATGGCCTTCGCCCGTTCCGGCTTCGCGGGCGAACGGGTCCTGACCTGCGCCGCCACCGCCGCTGCCCCCGATGGCCGGCGGGTGCGGACCGCCGGCATCGTCCTCGTCCGCCAGCGGCCGGGGAACGGCAACGCCATCTTCGTGACCGTCGAGGACGAGACCGGCATCGTCAACGTCGTCATCTGGGCGCGCCTGTTCGAGCGCGACCGGCGGCAGATCATGGCTTCACGGCTGATGCTGGTCGACGGTGTCGTCCAGCGCAGCCCCGAGGGCGTCGTCCACCTGATGGCGAGCCGCGTCCACGACCGCTCGACCGAGCTGGGACGCCTGTCGGCGACGCACGCGACCGAGCCGCCGGCGTCGCGCGGACTTGAGGATCTTCACCCCGGCTACCCGCAGACGCACGGCCATCCGCGCAACGTCCGCGTCCTGCCGGCGTCGCGCGACTTCCACTGACGCGCCGCCTCAGAAGCGCGCCCGCACCCCCGCGTAGCCGGTCCGCGGCTGGCCGCGGTAGCTGAACACCTCCTCGTAGTGCTCGCCCAGCAGGTTCTCGACCCGAGCGAAGGCGGACAGGTGCGGCGTCAGGCGCAGCTCCCCGGCCAGCTCGACCAGAATGAAGCCGTGGAGCGTAACCGTCGGCGTCGTGACAAAGGTCGGGTCGGTGAAGGTGACGTCGGTCTGCGGGCCGTTGTAGCGAACGGTGCCGGTCACGCTGCCGGCACCGCGGGGAGCCGACCAGCTGACGGCGAGGCTGGCGATGTCGGGCGCGCGCCGGACCGCCTCGGCCCCCTGCGTGCGGGCGTGAAGGTGGGTATAGGCAGCGTCGACCCGCCAGGCCTCGCCGATGCGCGAGGTCAGGAAGGCCTCGACCCCCTGCTGCTTCGACACGCCGGCGATGTTGACCGGCGTGCCCGCAAAATCGGGCGGCAGGTAATCGACCTGGATCGCGTCGTGCAGGCGATTGTCGAACCAGGTCACGCCGGCGCTCGTGCCGGGCAGCAGCGTCTGCTCGACGCCGACCTCATAGCCCTCCGACCGCTCGGGCTTCAGCTTCGGATTGCCGACGTAGCGCCCCGAATCGTAGGCGTAGAGCTGGTACGACAGCGGATTTTTGACCCCCGACCCCGCCGCCGCGTGCAGCCGCGTGCCGGGGACGACCGTCACGCTGCCCTGGACCCGATACGTCGTAGTGTCGGCGAACTGCGAGTTGAGGTCGCGTCGGACCGACGCTCCAAAGGTCGCCCGTTGCCCGAGCGTCGCGTCATAAGCGGCGACTAGCCCGGTATCGGTGACGTGCCGCCAGCCGTTGAAGGCGAAGCCGGAGGGATCGCGGTTGCGGAAGCTCTCGCGCTCGAGGTCGAGCGCGAGCGTCACCCGCTGGTCGATGCCGCCGGCAGCGAAGCGCAGCGTCGATTCGGCCGATCCCTTGACCCGCTGCCCGGTGTCGCCCGAGGTCCGGCCGGTGGGATCGAAGCTGTCGCGGCGGCTGTCGGCGACCTGGACGCCGAGCGCGTTGGTCCAGCGCCCGTCGAGGAACGACGCCTCGCCGCGCAGCAGGCCGTAGATCGCTTCCGTCTGCGACCGCACGCCGGGCGAGTCGATGATCTGACCATAGGTCGCGCTGGCGGGATCGGCGTCACTGTTGTCGTAGGCCGCGTCCGTACGCGTGTAGCGACCGACCGCCGTCAGCTTTACGTTCGGCGCGACGGCCCACGTCAGCTTGGCCGCTGCCGCGCCGCTGTCTTCGCCGATGTCGCGCGTGCCGCCGCGTGCGATCGGATAGCCGTCGCTGTGGAGGAACGTGCCGGTCAGCGCATAGTCGAGTGCGCCGGCGACCCCCGCGGCGCGAACCGCGCCCGCGCCGGTGCCGAGCGCTCCACCTTCGACCCGGACCGATACGCCGGGCGCGTCGCGGCCGGTCGCGGTCAGATACTGGACGACGCCGCCGATCGCGTCGGAGCCGTAGAGCGACGACTGCTGGCCGCGCAGCACCTCGACCCGCGCGCCCTCGTCGGCGAGCAGGCCGGCGAAGTCGTAGGCGCCCTGGAAGGGATCGCTGACCTCGACGCCGTCGATCAGGACAAGGACGTGGTCGGCCTCCGAGCCGCGGATGCGAACCGACGTCAGCCCGCCGGGCGCGCCGGCGCGGCTGACGGCGACGCCGGGCACGTCGCGCAGCCCGTCCGACACCGTGCGCACCTGGCGCAGGTCGAACGCCGCGGCGTCGAGGACGGTGACCGACGCCGCGACCTGGTCGAGCGGCACGCCGCCCTCGGCGCGGGTGGCGGTGACGACGATCGTCTCGCCGGCTGGCGTGGCGGCGGGGAGCGTCGGGTCGGTCTGGGCGGCGGCATGTATAGCGGGGGCCAGCGCAACCCCGAGCATCAAGACGTGGCGATAAGGCATGAACGGCAATCCCGGGGCGCGGCGGCGACAGGCCGGGACACCGTGCGCGCACGGCCGGCCGCGCGCCGGTGGCGGACCCCGAGCCGCCGGCGAACGGCCGCAGCGGCCCCGGCCGCTCGGCTCGTCGCTCCACGAGATCGGTTTCGTCGCCGCGGCCAATCCTTGAGCCCCAGCACGAGCGACACGCCCCGGTCGGTCTCCTGGCTCGCGGGTCGTCGCCGCGCCGTGCTTACCTTCCCAGGGTCACCCCCAGTGGCTGCGGGGAAAAAGACCCGCGCGCACGCCGCCGCTCGCCGCTTACAGTTACAAGGATAGCGGCAGAATTGGGGACGGTTCCCCGCACTGCCTTCCCGGTACCGAGGCGTCGATCGCACTCTAGCGCCGTTCGCGCGCCGACGGAAGCCGGCCGAAAGGTGTCGGATTAGTTTACAAGCGCCCGGGCGTCTGTGGGCCCCTCGGTAACGAAATCATAAGGCTAACGAACTGGCATACTCCTTGCAGACCGTTAATCAACATTAGGAGATGTAGCATGAAGGTTGCGTTCGGGCTTATCGGACTGGTTGCTGCCACTGCCGCTTCGGCGGCCGTCGTGCCCAACGGCGACTTCTCGGCGGGGAACACCGGGTTTACGTCCGATTATGTCTACGGACCGGCCGCCGGCGAGCTGTTGACCGGCCCGCCGCAGCAGGGGGCCGGCTATTACGCGGTCACCAGCAACGCGAACTTCAATCATCCGTCGTTCACCAGCTTCGGTGACCACACCACTGGGAGCGGCCTGTATCTCGTCGCCAACGGCGCGACGGTGGCGGATGCCACCGTTTACCGGTCGTCGAACATCGCGGTGACGCCCGGCAAGACCTATTCGTTCGGTGCCTACTTCGCCAACGCCTACCCGGCGAGCCCCGCGAACATCGACTTCCTCGTCTCGCTCAACGGTGGGCCGGCGACGTCGATCGGCATGTACACCATTCCAAATGGCACGGGGGTGTGGAACAGCGCGGCGTATACGTTCGGCTCCGGCACCGCGACTTCGGTGACGCTGTCGTTCATCGATCGTAACCTGGAGCCGAGCGGCAACGACTTCGGCATCGACGACGTCACTCTGCGCGCCGTGCCGGAGCCGGCGACCTGGGCGATGATGATCGCGGGCTTCGGTCTGGTTGGCATGGGTCTGCGCCGCCGCACGGTCGCGTTCGCCTAATCCAGTCCTGCGGATCGGAAAAGGGGCGGCAAACTGGCCGCCCCTTTTCTGTTCGGCCCTAGTTGTGCGCCGGGGCAGGGCCGGAATGCTGGTATGTCGTCGTCGTCTGCGTCGCGGCGGCTGCCTTGCGCTTGGCCATGACGGCCCGGTGGTGTCCGTACCAGCAGCCGGCCGCCGCGCCGATGAGCGCGTGGTGGCCGGCTACGTGCCCGGCGACACCGCCGACCGCCGCGCCGGTCAGGCATCCGGCCGAAGCGGGGGCTGCGGCCAGCGTGGCGGCGGCAAGAGCAGCAAGGATGGTCTTCATGGTGGCTTCCCCGATCCGTGTAGTGGACCTGTAACGCGCAGCAGCGGCGGCGGCTCCGTCAGGCCATGCGGCCGGGCACTGTCGGGTGCGAGCTCGAAAGGCCACCGTCGACGGCGATCGCCTGGCCGTTGACGTAGCTCGCCGCGTCGCTCGCCAGGAACAGCGCCACCTCGGCGATCTCCTCCGGCCCGGCCGCGCGCCTTAGCGGGTTGAGCTGTCCCAGCTTGTGTTCGGTACCGCGCGCGCGGGCCCCGTCGAACCAGGCCTGCGTCATGCCGGTCTCGGTCAGGCCCGGGCAGACGGCATTCACGCGGACGCCGCTGCCGGCGAGCTGGTTCGCCGCGGTCGCGGCGAGGTTGATGACGCCCGCCTTCGACGCGCTGTACGGCACGCCGCCCGCGCCCGAGCGGATGCCGGCGACCGACGCCGTGGCGACGATCGACCCGCGCCCCTGCGGCACCATCACCCGTGCCGCCGCCTGCACCGTCAGGAACACGCCGATCAGGTTGACGCGGAGCACCTGCTCCCATTCCGCGACCGTCAGGTCGAGGAGCGGCGACAGTCCGCCGCCGACGCCGGCGTTGGCGAAGGCGAAATCGAGCGGCCCGAGCGCGACCGCCGTGGCGACTGCGCGGTCGATGTCGGCCTTGTCGCCGGCGTCGCCGGTCAGTGCCGTGATGCGCTCGCGTCCGGCGGCCGTCTCGTGCACCGCCTGGCTGCGGTCGAAGGCGACGACGGTGCCGCCGCGCTGGGCATAGAGCTGCGCCGCCGCGCGCCCGATGCCGCTCGCCGCGCCAGTGACCAGCGCCACGCGGCCGGTGAAATCAGTCATTGCCTCACTCCCCTAGGAACTGCCGGACGACGCGCACAAAGTCGTCGGTGCGGTCGTGGTGCACCCAGTGGCCGGCGCGGTCGAACAGCTCGACGCGGGCGTTCCGGAAGGCGCCCAGCCGCCCGTCGCTCGCTGGGTTCGACGCCCAGCTCTCCGCCCCGTACACGAGGAGCGTCGGCGCAGTGATCCGCCCCCACAGCGCCTCCAGGTCGGCGTAGGTCAGGTCGACCGGCGACCAGCTGCGCGTGTAGTTGTCGAACTTCCAGCTGAAGCTCCCGTCCTCGTTCTGCAGCACGCCGTGGATCGTCAGGTGGCGCGCCTGCGCTTCGGTCAGCCGCGTGTTCTCGGCCATCATCCGGGCAAGCGCGGCGTCGACCGTCGGGTAGCGCTTCGGCAGCCGGCCGGCCAGGCCGCGGACCTCTTCGATCCACTGGCGCAGGCGCGCGTCGGCGGGCACCGCCTCGCGCTCCGCCCGCCATTTGGGCGAGGGTCCGAGGCCCTCGATGGCGACGATCCGCGCCACCTGCTCAGGGTAAAGCCCGGCAAAGCGCAGTGCGATGTTGCCGCCCAGCGAGTGCGCGACGAGCGTGACGGGGGCCAGGTTCAGACTATGGACCAGCTGGGCGAGATCGTAGACGAAGGCCGCCATGCCGTACTGGCCGTCGCTCGCCCACTCGCTGTCGCCGTGGCCGCGGAGGTCGGGGGCGATGACGTGCCAGTCGCGGGCGAGATCCTGCGCCAACCAGTCCCAGTTGCGGCAGTGATCGCGGCCGCCGTGGACGAGGACCAGCGGCGGCGCGCTCGGGTTGCCCCAGTCGACATAGTGGAGCCGCAGCCGCTGGGCGATGAAATGATGCGAGGTCGGTGCCATCAGTCGTCGTGCGCCGGCACGCGCGCCGCGGGCCACGGCGAGCCGAGGTCCTCGAGGACGAGGTCGACGCATTCTACCTTCGCCTTTATGGAAGTGCCGCCGGCGAACGTCAGGTGAATGTCGTCGCCGTCGACCGTGCAGGCGAGCAGGTCGAGTACGGCTTCGTCGGCCCAGCCCCTGCGCTGCAGCCGCAAGACGCTCTGGACGCGGAAGGCGGCGCGGACGCGCGTCGCATCGGCCTCCCACCGGAAGCGGTTGACGAGCAGGACCAGCCGGCGTGCTCGGGGCTCCCAGGCGACGTCCTGCGCGCGGACCAGCGCGTCCTGGAGCAGCGCCGAGATCACCGGCACCTCGCCCGGCTCGTTCGCCAGCAGCAGCAGGCGCGCATCGTCGCCGGCGGCGGGCGTCGATCGGTGCTCAGCCATCGGACAGCCGTTCGATGTCGGCCCCCACGGCGCTCAGTTTCTCCTCGAGCCGCTCGTAGCCGCGATCGAGGTGATAGACACGGCTGACGACCGTTTCGCCGCTCGCAACGAGGCCGGCGAGGATCAGGCTCATCGACGCGCGGAGGTCGGTCGCCATCACCTGCGCCCCCACGAGCGTCTCGACGCCGCGGACCACGGCCGAGCGGCCGCGCACGGTGATGTCGGCGCCCATGCGCGCGAGTTCCGGGACGTGCATGTAGCGGTTCTCGAAGATCGTCTCGGTCAGCAGCGAGGCGCCGTCGGCGATGCTCAGCATGGCCATGAACTGCGCCTGCATGTCGGTCGGGAAGCCCGGATAGGGCGCGGTCGAAACCGTGACGCCGTGCAGCCCGTTCGCCCGGCTGACCTTGATGCCGTCGTTCGTCGCCTCGCACGCCAGCCCGGCCTCGCGCAGGGCGTCGAAGGTTGCACCGAGGTGCGCGCCCTCGGCCCCTACCAGCTCGAGCTCGCCACCGGTGATCGCCGCCGCGCAGGCGTAGCTGCCGGTTTCGATCCGGTCGGGCATGACGGCGTAGGTCGCGCCGTGGAGTCGCGCCACGCCCTCGATCGTCAACCGCTCGCGGCCGATGCCGTCGATTCGCGCGCCCATGGCGACGAGGCACCGGCAGAGGTCGACGATCTCGGGCTCGCGCGCAGCATTGTCGATGACCGTCGTGCCGGCGGCGAGGACGGCGGCCATAACGACGTTCTCGGTCGCGCCGACCGACACGGTCGGAAAGGTGAAGCGGCCGCCGCGCAGGCCCTTGGGTGCCGTCGCCTTCACATAGCCGGCGGCGAGGTCGATCGTGGCGCCGAGCGCTTCGAGCGCCTTCAGGTGGAGGTCGATCGGCCGGTTGCCGATGGCGCAGCCGCCGGGCAGCGACACGGTCGCTTCGCCCGTGCGCGCGAGCAGCGGGCCCAGCACGAGGATCGACGCGCGCATCTTGCGGACGATGTCGTAGGGCGCGACGGTCGAGGTGATGCGGCTGGCGCGCAACGTCATCACCCGCCCGAACTCGCCGGGATGCGAACCCTCGATCGTCGTCGAGACGCCATGGCCGTTAAGGAGATGGCCGAAGGTGTCGATGTCGGCGAGGCGCGGCAGGTTTCGGAGCGTCAGCGGCTCCTCGGTCAGGAGCGCGCACGGCATCAGCGTCAGCGCCGCGTTCTTCGCTCCCGAGATATGGATGCGCCCGGAAAGGCGGCGGCCGCCGCGGATGACGATTTTGTCCATCGACCCGTCATAGCGGGGGGCGCGCCCGCGGCAAGGGCGCGCCCCGCCGGAGCGTCAGGCGTAAGCGACGCTCGCCCGCCGCCGCAGGGCACCGCCGACCCCGCCGAAGCCGGCGATGAACAGCGCCCAGGTCGTCGGCTCGGGCAGCGCGTGGACGGTGTCGGGGCCGTCGCCGTCGCCGACACTGAGCGCATCGCCCGTCCAGTAGCCGGGCTTGGTCTGCGGCAGCTGCGTCGCGTCGACATGGGCATAGATCGTGTTCAGCGCGGCGAAATCGGACGCGGCCGGCGCGAGGTTGGCGAGTTTCCCATTGGGGCCGCCCTTGGTGCCCGTCGGATCGTTCGTGTAATCCATGCAGGTACCCTTGTTCAGGTCGGTCTTGATCGTGTCATTGTGCGCGAGACCGAGCGTGTGGCCGATCTCCTGACAGGCGGTCATCGCCCGCCACGCCGGCGTGTCGAAGTTGCCGCCGCTGAAATAATAGTCGTTTAGCTTGACCGTCGCTTCCACGATCACAGTACCGCTGGTGTACACGGTCGCGTAGCCAAGCCAGCCGTTCGCGCCGTAATTGCCGTCGCAGACCTGCACGGTGCCATAGACGGCGCTGCACGTCGGCGACGAGCTCGTGCCCGCGACTTTGACGAAGTCGATGTTGTTGGCCGCGCTCCACTGCGTCGCGGCGGTCGAGACATAGCTGCTCCACGCCGCGCTGACATTGCTGCCGAGCGCGATCGCCAGCGGTCCGGTCCGGTTCCAGTGGTAACCGTTCCACGACTGCGTCGGCAGTGCGAAAGCGGTCGACGATGCAGTAACGGTCGCCGTGATGAGCACACGCGCCAGCAGCCGGCGCGCGCCGGTTGTAACAAACAACATGTAAATCTCCCACCCACTCGCGATCAACCAGCCCCACGCTGGACTGCCCTATCCCCAAAGCAGTGATCGCAGCCCGTCTGTGACGCTTGTCGATTAAGAAATAACGTCTGGGTCGGAAGAATCTGCACCTATTCGACAAAACGAGTGCTGTATCCGATCAAGTGATCTTCACATCACGTTGCTGTTCCGTAATGAAGAGGCTCGGCGCGAGAAACGCTCCGCCGGTCGCGCCGCGTTCTACAGCATCTCGAGCTGGGACAGCCAGATGCGGGTGTCGGCGGCGTCGACGAAGACGTGGCCGATCAGACCAGCAGCCTCGGCGGCGGTGACGTTATCTGCCCGGTCGTCGAGAAACGCGCCGTCGCCGGGCGCGAGGCCGAAGCGTCTGAGGGCGCAGGCATAGATTTCGGGCGCGGGCTTCACGCAGCGCTCCTCCCCCGAAACGACGATCCCGGCGAAGCGATCGATCAGGCGAACGGTCGGTCGCCACCGCGCCCAGAATTCGGCGCTGTAGTTGGTGATGGCGAACAGCGGCACGCCGGCGGCGTCGAGGTCGGCCACCAACTCCGGCATCCCGGCGATCGGCCCGGGAAGGGTTTCGTTCCAGCGATCGGCGAAGGCGCGAATGCGGTCGGCCTGGTCGGGGAAGCGGGCGATCAGCTCGGCCGAGGTCTCGGCGAACAGCCGACCGGCGTCGTGCTGGAAATGCCACTCGCGGGTGACGACGTTCGCCAGGAACCAGTCGAGCTCGACGGGATCGGCGATGATCTTTTCGTAGAGGTAGCGCGGGTCCCAGTCGTAGAGGACGTGGCCGACGTCGAAGACGACAGCCCGCGGCTGTCGCGCGCGACTCACGTCACCGGCCGGAAATCAGCCCTGGCGCGCCTTGAAGCGGCGGTTGGTCTTGTTGATGACATAGGTCCGGCCGCGGCGGCGCACGATCTGGCAGTCGCGGTGGCGCGCCTTCAGTGACTTGAGCGAGTTACGGACCTTCATCGGACATCCAAGCGAGTTCGGGGCGTTCGAGCGAGCGCGGTGCCTATGGGTAACGCCGCGCGAAGTCAAGGCCGGTCAGCGCGGACGCAGGCCGCGTTCGTCGAGCGCGCGCTCCCATTCGAGAGCGTGGCCGACGATCGTCTCGAGCGTGTCGTACTTCGGCGTCCAGTCGAGCAGTCCGCGAATGCGGTCGGTCGCCGCGACCAACGTCGCCGGATCGCCGGCACGGCGTGGCGCAATCGTGCGCTTGAGCTTGGTGTTGGTCACCCGGTCGACCGCATCGAGCACCTCCATCACCGAGAAGCCGCGGCTGTAGCCGCAGTTGGCGGTGAACGATTCGCCCGGATGCGCCTCCAGCCAGTCGAGCGCGGCGACGTGCGCCTCGGCCAGGTCGGTGACGTGAATATAGTCGCGCACGCCCGTGCCGTCGGGCGTGTCATAGTCGGTGCCGTAGACCATAACCTCGGAACGCAGGCCGCGGGCGGCTTCGGCCGCGACGTGGATCAGGTGGGTCGCACCCTTGGTCGACTGACCGCTGCGCGCCTGCGGGTCGGCCCCGGCGACGTTGAAGTAACGGAGGATGCCGAAGCTCAGGGGATAGGCGTGGGCAACGTCGGCGAGCATGATCTCGGTCATCAGCTTGCTGTTGCCATAGGGGTTGATCGGCGACTTGCGCGCGTCCTCGGGTACGGGGACGATCTCGGGCGTGCCGTAGACCGCTGCGGTCGACGAGAAGACGAAGCGCGGGATGCCGTTGCGGACGGCCGATTCGATCAGGCTGCGACTGGCGACGACGTTGTTGCGGTAATAGTCGAGCGGCTTCGTCACCGATTCGGGCACCAGCAGCGAGCCGGCGAAGTGCAGGATGGCGGTGATGCCCTGCTCGGCGGCGATGCGGTCGATCAGCGCGCCGTCGGCGACGTCGCCGTGGTAGAAGGGAACGTCGTCGGGCACCGCCCAGCGGAAGCCCGTCGCCAACGTATCAATCACCGCCACCGACCGCCCGGCGTCGCGCAGGGCGAGCACGGCATTACTGCCGATATACCCGGCACCGCCGGTGACGAGAACGGTTCCGGCGGCGGCGGTCG
This sequence comes from uncultured Alphaproteobacteria bacterium, assembly GCA_963846485.1. Taxonomy (GTDB): domain Bacteria; phylum Pseudomonadota; class Alphaproteobacteria; order Sphingomonadales; family Sphingomonadaceae; genus Polymorphobacter_B. Next base: position 823,052 of record CAWJWB010000008.1, read on the forward strand.
GGGCGGGGGGCATTGCTAACTCCGGGCGTATCGGTGCATCAAAAGAGTGCGACTGAGCGTTGTTTCGCCGCGACAAGGTTCGCAAGAGGGTTTTCGTTCCAATGCGTATCCGCCTGCTCGTTCCCGCCGCCGCGTTGCTGGCGCTTTCCGCCTGCGCGACGACGCCGACCGCCGACGTCAAGCGCTTCCACCTCGGCCAGCCGGTCGCGCGCAGCTCGATCAGCCTTGAGCCCGCTCCCGGCGCGCCGGGTGGCCTCGAGTTCCAGACCTATGCCGCGGCCGTCACCAACGAGCTCCGCGCCCAGGGCTTCGCGCCGGTCGCACCGGGCAGCGGCGCGGCGTACATCGGCACGCTGACGATTATCCAGAACGTCGCTGTCGGTCCGCGCCGGCCGTCGCCGGTGACGATCGGTATCGGCGGCTTCGGCTTCTCGGGCGGGCGCGGCGGCGGGGTCGGCTTCGGCGGTTCCGCGGCGGTCCCGGTCGGCCAGGGGCGGCGCGACGCGGTCGAGTTCGACCAAGTCGGGCTGCAGATCAAGCGCGCCGCCGACCAGTCGCTGATCTGGGAGGGCAGCGCGACCGCCGCACTCGACACGCGGTCGCCGCAGGCGTCGCTCGCGCGGGCGGTGCCGGCACTTGCGCATGTCCTCCTCGCCGGCTTTCCCGGACCTTCGGGCGTGACCCAGCGCGTGCCGCTGCGCTGATGGCGGTGGCGGTCAGCGCCGGGTTCGACGGCGGCAACATCGACGTCCGCCGCTGCACCGGCCCCGACGACATCGAGCTGGCGATCCGGCGCGACCACGCCAGCGACTTCTACCAGTGGTTCTACTTCCGCCTGACCGGGGCTGCCGGCGAGCGGTGTCGCTTGCGGATCGTCAACTGCGCCGGCTCCGCCTATCCGGGCGGCTGGCCCGATTACCGCGCCGTCGCGTCGGCCGACCGGGTACACTGGACGCGGGTCGACACGCACTATGCGGACGGCGTGCTGACGATCGACGTGACGCCGGCGGGCGACAGCCTGTGGCTGGCCTATTTTGCCCCGTACAGCATGGAGCGTCACCACGACCTGACCGCGCGCGTCGCCCAGGCCCCGGGGGTCGAGACGCGCGTGCTCGGCCAGACGCTCGACGGCCAGGACGTCGATGTCATCGAGATGGGCGACGGGCCCGTGCAGGTCTGGCTCTACGCGCGCCAGCACCCCGGCGAGACGATGGCCGAGTGGTGGATGGAGGGCGCGCTCGAGAGGTTGGTCGAACCCGACGATGCCGTCGCCATCGGGCTGCGGTCGCGGGCGCGGATCCACCTCGTGCCGAACATGAACCCCGACGGATCCCGCCGCGGCCACCTGCGGACCAACGCCGCCGGAGCGAACCTCAACCGTGAATGGGCGGCGCCGACGCCCGAGCGCTCGCCCGAGGTACTGCACGTGCTTGCGGCGATGGACGCGAGTGGGGTCGACTTCGCCATGGACGTCCACGGCGACGAGACGCTGCCGCACAACTTCATCGCGGGCTTCGAGGGCATCCCCAACATCACCGACCGGCAGCTCGGCCTGCTTGCCGAGTACCGCCGGATCCTCGCGCGGATCAGTCCCGATTTCCAGACCCGCGTCGGCTACCCGATCTCCGCTCCCGGCAAGGCCAACCTGACGATGAGCACCAATCAGCTGGCGAACCGCTTCGGCTGCCTCGCCATGACGCTGGAGATGCCGTTCAAGGATGCCGCCGAGAACCCCGATACGGTCCACGGCTGGTCGCCCGAGCGGTCGAAGCAGCTCGGCCGCGACTGCCTCGCCGCGCTGCTTGAGGTGGTCGACCGGCTGCGCTAGGCGGCGGCGATGCGCATCGTCGCGGACGACTTCAGCCACCCCGACGTGCACGCTCTGCTGGCGCAGCACCTCCGCGAGATGCAGGCGACGTCGCCGCCCGAGAGCGTCTACGCCCTCGATGCCGCCGAGCTGCGTGCACCGGGCGTCGACTTCTTCACCGCCTGGGACGGCGACCGGCTGATGGGCTGCGCCGCGTTGCGCGAACTCGGCCCGGGGCACGGCGAGGTCAAGTCGATGCGCACTGCCGACGCCTACCGCCGCCGCGGAGTCGCCGCCGCCTTGCTCGATCACGTCGTCACCGTCGCCCGTGCTCGCGGCTATCGCCGGCTGAGTCTCGAAACCGGCATCGGCCCAGCCTTTGCCGGCGCGCTGGCGCTCTACCGCGCCTACGGCTTCGTCGTCGGCGAAACTTATGGCGACTATGGTGCCGACCCGTTCCTCACCTTCATGCACCTGGACCTCTAGCCATGCCAACCCTTGTCCTCATCCGCCACGGCCAATCGGCGTGGAACCTGGAGAACCGCTTCACCGGCTGGTGGGACGTGCCGCTGACCGACAAGGGCATCGCCGAGGCGACGGCGGCGGGTGTGCTGCTGAAAGCGCGCGGCTATGACTTCGACCGCGTCTTCACCAGCGTCCAGTCGCGCGCGATCAAGACCGCTTTCCTGATGCTCGAGGCGATGGACCGGCTGTGGCTGCCCGTCGTCAAGGACTGGCGGCTGAACGAGCGCCACTACGGCGGGCTGACCGGCCTCGACAAGGCCGAGACGGCGGCGGCGCACGGGGAGGCGCAGGTCCACGTCTGGCGCCGGTCGTTCGACGTGCCGCCGCCGCCGATGGTGCCGGGCGGGCCGTTCGATCTCACCGCCGACCGGCGTTACGCCGGCGTCACGGTGCCCGCGACCGAAAGCCTGAAGGACACGATCGCCCGCGTCCTGCCGTACTGGGAGGCCGTGATCGCGCCGGCGCTGCGGGCGGGCGAGCGGGTCGTCGTTGCCGCTCACGGCAATTCGCTCCGCGCGCTGGTCAAGCACCTGTCAGGCATCGGCGATGCCGAGATCGCCGGCCTCGAGATCCCGACCGGCGCACCGATCGTCTACACGCTCGACGATGCCCTGCAGCCGACGGCGCGCTTCTACCTCGAGTAGGCCATGCGGCGGCCGCAGCGGCGTGCGTAGTCGGACGGATGCGGATCGACTAAGCCAGCGCCGATGTCCGCGTCGCCGCGCCCGCTCAGCGTCCTCGTCGTCGACGACGACGATCTCGTCTCCGCCTTCGTCGCGCTGCAGGTCGCGGCGATGGGCTGCGACGTGGCGACGGCCAGTGACGGGGTGGAGGCGCTGGCGCGGCTGGACGGCACGCCGGTCGACGTGCTGATCACCGACTGGCAGATGCCCGGCGTCGACGGGATCGAGCTCGTGCGACGGCTCCGCGCGACTGCGACGGAACGCTACCTGCACATCGTCATGATGACGACCAAGGAAGCCGGGCGCACCGTGCGGCAGGCGCTGGCCGTCGAGGTCGACGACTTCCTGTTCAAGCCCGTCGACCCCGTGCGTCTCGAACTCGCGATCGCCACCGCGCGCCGTGTCGTCGGCCTGCAGCGGCGCCTGGCGCGGCGCAATCACCACCTGGCTGCGGCCAACACCCGGACGCGCGACGCGTATCGGCGCATCCGCAGCGACCTCGATGCCGCCGCCGCGACGCAGCGCGCGCTGTTGCCGCCGTGGCGGCTCGGCGGCGCGCTGCGGCACGCGTGGCTGTTCATTCCCGCGACCGGCATCGGCGGCGACACGCTGAACGTCTGTCCCGGCGGCGACGGGCCGACCTTCTTCTTCCAGCTTGACGTCTGCGGGCACGGCATCCCGGCGGCGCTGCGGTCCTTTTCGCTCCACCACCGCCTGTCGGCCCGCCCGCCGCGCGACGTCCCGACCCTGCAGGCCATGCTCGCCGCGCTCAACCGCGACGCGCAGAGTGACACCGCCGACAGCTATTATACGCTGTCGTGCGGCCTGATCGAACCGACGGGGCGGGTCAGCCTGATCCGGGCCGGTCATCCGATGGCACTGCTGATCCAGGGCGGTCAATGTCACCCGCTGCCCGCCGGCAACCTGCCGATCGGGCTGCTTCCCGGGCAGCGGTACGAGGCGACGTCGCTCGACCTCGCACCGGGCGACCGGCTGATCGTCCACTCCGACGGCGTCAGCGAATGCACCGACCGGCTGGGCGAGGAGCTCGGTACCGAGCGGTTGCAGGCGTTTTTCACCGATCATGCCGACCTGCCCCTCGACGTGGCGGTCGCGCGGTTCGAAGATAGGTTGCGCCGCTTCCGCGGCACGGTCGGCTTCGACGACGACGTGTCGCTGCTGATCATCGAACGCGCCGGGGAGGAGCCGTGACCGAGATCGAGACCGACGGCGGGATCGTCGTGGTTCGCTTCGCCGGCAGCCGGCTGGACGCGGTTCGGGCGCCCGACGTCAAGACCGCGCTCCGCACCGGGCTCGCCGAGCGGCCGACGCGCGTCCTGATCGATGTCGGTAACCTCGACTTCATCGACAGTACCGGGCTCGGTACGCTGGTGTTCCTGCTCAAGCTGATGGGCGAGGGCGGCCGGGTCGCAGTCTCGGGCGCCAAGCCGAATGTCCGGCGCCTGTTCGAGATCACCCGGCTCGACACCGTCTTCCGGCTGACCGCCGACCGGGAGGCGGCGGCGCTTGTCCTCGCCGGCTGATCCCGTGCCGCCGCTTGCGCTGTCGTTCGACAGCCGGCTCGATGCCGTCGCCGCGGCCGGGGAGGCGGTGCGGGCGTTCGCCGTCGCCGCGGGCCTGTCGCCGCTCGCGGCCGCCGACCTCGAGCTCGCGACGGTCGAGGCGGCCAACAACATCGTCATCCACGGCTTTGCGCGCGCCGCCGGCTTCCCCGTCGCGCTCGCCGCTGCGGTGCGCGACGGCGAGGTGCAGGTCCAGCTGTGCGACCAGGGCGCGGCGATTCCGGCCGAGGCGCTGGCTGCGCTGCCGCGATGGGACGCGGACAAGGAGTCCGCGCGCGGGCTGGCGATCATGCGCGCGTGTACGGACCGGCTCGATTACCGCCGGCTCGCCACGGGCAACCGGCTGCTGCTTGTGAAGCGGCTTACGGCCGCGGCTGACCGAGCGTGATCAGCGGTCCGCGGACCTTGAACAGCAGCGCTTCGAGGATGATGCCGTTGTTGTTGGCGGTGAAGGCCTTCAACGTACCGCCTGCTTCGAAGAAGCCTTCATAGAAGCCGCGCGCCGGGTCGCGGCCGGGGATGACGGTCCTGAACAGCAGGTCGCTGTAGGCGTCCGGCCAGAGCACCCACATCGCAACGGCCGCCTTGGTCGCGACCGCCGCCGCGCCGGGCACCGCGGCTCCGGAAACGTCGATCGTCGGCCACGTGCGGCCGTTGGCGAAGATGCTGTCGTAGACGAAGTGCGGCGCCTTGAGCAGCTGGTGCTCGGTCCGCGCCGTGAGCACGCCGCTGTGCTCGTATCGCCGTTGCTGCGCGAGGAAGACGTCGCGCGCCTGGGTGACGGTCCACGGGTCGGGTGCCGACGCGCCTGGACTGGCCCAGCCGAACTCGATGCCGTCGAGCGCGGCGCTCTCGGTGACGACGGCATTGTTGCCGCCCGTCGTCGGCAGGTCGCGCCGGTCGTGGGCGACGGGGACGCCTTCGACCATGCCGATGTCATAGGGTTGCGGGCTGGCGGCCTTGGCGGCGCGATGGCCCCACAGCTCGAAGCCCTTGGCGGCGTATTCCTCATAGCCGAGGCGTCCTTCCTGGCGCAGCTCGATCTGGTTCCTGACCAGGGTTGCGCCCCACAGCTCGCCGTTCCGCACCAGCATTCCGGCATTGAAGTGCGCCACGGCGGTCGCGACCGCCGGGCGCAGCGCCGGATAGCGATCGGCGACGACGTGCATCCAGACCAGGACGCGGCCGACGTCGATCGCGGAGCAGCCGATCTGGGCCGGAACGTTGCCATAGTCGGTCGGCACCAGCGTGGCCGTGTTATATGCCTTGTTCGGGCAGCGGTCGCGGAACAACCGGAGGTGGCCGAGCGCCTCGACGATCCGGCGGAGGCGCGTCTCGGCATCGCCGGCGTCGATCAGCCCGAGCTCGCGTGCGGCGACGATCGCGGCGAGGGCGGCGCTCGTGTCCCACATCGTCGTCGAGGGATAGTTGTCGACGGCGTTGACGAGGCCGGTGCGGGGCTGGGTATTATTCTCGAAATAGCGCCAGGCGATCCGCGCGGCCTCGAGTTCGGCCGGCGTCAGGGCACCGTGGCGCGGGCGGCCCGGCTCCGCATTGGCCGACCCCGGTGGCGGCGCGGCGAGCGGCGTGACGGGAGGGGTGATGGCCGCCGCAGCAGCTGCCGCCGGCAGCCGGCGCGCGCGCTCGGGCCGCGCGAGTGGGCCGCCGACCTTGTAGAAGAGGCTTTCGAGGATGATGCCGTTGGTGTTGAGCGTCGCGGTCTCGATCGTGGCACCGCTCTCGAGCCGCCCCTCGAGGACGCCGCGCTCGGGACGGACCAGCGACTGCGTCGCGGCGAACAGCTTGCCGGTGTAGTCGGTCGCCCACAGTGCCCACAGGCCGACCGCGGCCTTGCTCGCCATGGCCGCGGCCGCGGGCACCGACTGGCCGGTGTCGGTGATCGTCGCCCAGGCCTGGCCGTCCGAGAACAGCGAATCATAGACGAAGTAGGGCGGCCCGAGCAGCTGGTGCTCCGTTCGCGCGGTAAGGATGCCGGTGCGCTGGTAGCGCGCCGCCTGCGCCCGGTAGAGCGCGTCGGCCAGCGACGCGTACCAGCCGACCCGGTGCGCATAGGCGTCCGGCTCGACGTCGTCGGGCTCGTTCCAGCCGAACTCGACCCCGTCGAGGACGGCACTTTCGCTGACGACGTAATTATGGGCGCCGAACACCTTGGGATCGCGCGCGTCATAGGCGATGCGGACGCCGTTCAGGGTCACCGTGCCATAGGGCTGGGGCCTGGCCGCCTCGCCGACGTCGAGGCCGAAGCTGCGGAAGGCCTTGGCCGCATATTCCTCATAGCCGAGCCGGCCCTCCTGCAGCAGGGCGACGCCGCCGTCGGGGCCGGGTTGCAGCCCCTGCAGCTGGCCATGGTCGACGAACGCCGCGACATTGAGGTGGCCCACCGCCGCGTCGGCCGCGGGCCCGAGTTCGGGCAGGCGTTGCACCGCGATCCGGACCGCCGCCAGCAGCCGACCGACGTCGAGCGCCGAACAGCCGATCTCCCCTGGCTTGTTGTCGTAGCCGACCTTCGCCGCGCTGCTCGTGTCATAGGCCTTGTTCGGGCAGCGATCGTGGAACAGCGGCAGGCGCGCGACGGTGATCAGGATCGCCTCGAGCCGCCGCACCGCTTCGGCGCGGTCGATCAGGCCGAGGCCATGCGCGGCGATGATCCCGGCGATGCCCGAGCCCGTGTCCCACAGCGTCGCCGACGGATAGCCCTCGACCGCGTTGATCAGGCCGGTCGCCGGCTGCGTGTTGTTGCTCAGGTAGCGCCAGGCGGCCTCGGCCATGGCTCGCTCGTCGGCCGACAGGGGACCGGCCCGACCGGGGTGGGGGCTGAGGGCGGCGCTACCGGGGGAACGCCAGGCACCAGCGACGATCGGATCCGGTGCGGGCGCCGTCACCGTTGTCGCCGCCGCCAGCGCCAGGGCCGCGGCGGCAAGCACGAGACCCGCCATCAGCGCTTGGCGGCTGCGCTGGAGGCCTGCTGGCGCGCCAGGGCCCAGAGCACCGCTCGCCCCGCGCCCGCGCTCATTGCCGGCGGCCGCGCCGGCGCGCGGGTGTCGACGCCAAGGCGGCGGGCGAGCGCCACGATGCGGGGATCGTCCGTCCGCGCGGCATTCCAGGCGACCTCCGCGGCCTCGCGGCGGTCGCTGGCCGCGATGGCCGGAGCGGCCGGATCATCCGCCAGCGCGGACCGCTCGAGCGACAGGATGATGCCGCCCGCGGCGAGCAGGCCGGCGATCATGACGAGGTGGCTGCGTCCGCGGACCAAGCCTTGCGACACGGGCATCAGGCAGCCTCCGCGTCGGGCGTCCAGAAGGCGGCGCTGACCATGATCGTCATGGCCAGGATGTTGAACACGCACCAGCCGCCATTGGCGATCAGCCCGCCGACGGTGAAGCCGGGCGCACCCTGGGCGCAGCGCACCGCCGCGACGGCCAAGGCGATCAGCGACAGGACGATGATGGCGATTTGCGGCCAGACGAGGCGGACGAAGCTGCCCTCCTGGCGCAGCTTGGGAGTGACCGGAAACTTGATCTGCTGGTTGCGCAGGCAGGCCCAGATCGCCCGCAGCGACAGCGGGAAGGAGGCGAGGAAGCTGACCTTGCCGCGATAGCCCGACACCCCCCACGTCCCGACCAGGAAGGCCAGCTCGTTGCTGACGAGGAACGGCAGCGCGTGCGCGAAGTAGGTGGCGGCGTAGGTCGTCACGGGTGGAATGCCGGTCAGCATGAAGACGATCGGTGCGACCAGGAAGACCAGGTTCCAGACGGCGGCGAGATACGACCAGAAGGTCGTCAGGTACATCAGGCGCTGCGGCAGTGTCAGCCCACCGCGGATGATCGGATTGTCGTGGAAGAAGATGTCGAGGCTGCCGCCGGCATATTTGAAACGCTGGACCGTCCACGACAGCAGGTCCTGCGGCGACAGCATGCGCGATTCGACCCGCGGGTGCATGACCGACAGCCAGCGCCGGCTGCGCGTCTGGTGCAGCAAGATGGTCGTGTAGATGTCCTCGGACACGTGGAACTTGTACGGCGTCAGCTCATGGCTCTGCGCCGCCTGCCACGCCTGCAGCGCCTGCCGGTCGGTCGACGGCCGGCTGCCTGGCAGGGGAAACGCACGAAGCCCGCGGCCGCGCCGGCGCGCGTGCTGCGCGATCGACGCGCCGTATGCGGTCAGCGCCACGAACATCACCGCCTCGCGCCGGTGGATCGAGCCGGCGCCGCAGCAGAAGGCGGCATTGGCCCAGTTTCGTCGCCGCATGATGACGTCGAAGAACATGCGCGAATCGTTGACGAACGGGTCCTCGCCGAGCCGGATCTCGCCGACCAGCCCTTCGATCAGCCGGCCGGCGCTGCGACCGGCGCGACCGAGTCGCCGGCCCAGCGAGTCGGTCAGCGAGCGGCCCGCGGGGATGTCGTAGAACCAGTGGGGGGTCTGGACGAAGGCAACGTCGCGATTGCGGAAATAGCCGAGGACATTCTCGAGCATGCCGGGGAAGACCCGGGTGTCGGCATCGCAGATCACCAGAAAATCGCCCGACGTCTGCTCCATAGCGTTGCGCAGGTTGCCGGCCTTGAAGCCGACGTTGTTCTCGCGCGAAATATAGCCGACGCCCTCCTCGGTCGCGATCGCGCGCATCAGCGGCCGGCGGCCGTCGTCGAGCACGTGGATGCGCAGGTCGAGGCCGTGCGGGCAGCGTAGCGCACGGGCATCGCGGATGCTGAGACGGACGATCTCCTCGTCCTCGTTGTAGGTGGTGATGAAGACGTCGACGCTGACCGGGCGATCCTCGTCGCCGCCACAGTCGCGGATCGAGCGCGGCGGCGGCAGCTGTTCGTAGTCCTGTACCTTCCACAGATTGATCGTGAACAAGATCAGCCCGACGTAGCCGAGCGTCTCGGCAATCACCAATGGCAGCGAGAACCATAGCGCTGCGTAGTTAATGGAATGTAACCAGCGCCAATTCAGATACCAGAACCCTAATGTCAGATTGACGGTTGCAAGAAATTGCCACAGTGTCTCCACGCGGGCATTATAGGGCAAAGGTTCGGGCGGCAGCCGGGACTCAAATTTAGTAAAATGGAAAGACATTTGCCCCCACGCTCTGTCGTGTTGGGTGTAGAGCGGCACAGCGGGCGGGTAAATTGCGTAACGGGTGGGGAAATCTCTTTTTTATTCTCAGCGTGGCGGGGAGTTTGGCGAGCGCATCGGCCGGGCTGATCTCGGGCACCGCGGCGGCGCAGGAGGCATCGGCTGCGCCCGCGGGTGCGGTCGCGACGGTAGCTGTCGCGCCGCCAGCGGCCGCCGAAGACCCCGTCCGCGCGGGGATCCGGAGCAGCTTCGCCCTGCCGCTCGCCGATCTCTACACGCGCCGGCACGAGTCCGCCGCGCGCGAGCTGCTCGACGGCCTGACGGTCGCGCCGGGGCTCATCGTGCCCTTCAACTCACGCGGCACGGGTGCCGGCAGCAGCGGTTCGGCGCTGTCGGGCAGTACCGCGGTGACGCTCGACTTCCGCTATCAGCCGGTCGGCTACTGGTTCGGCGAGATCAACCTGATCGGGTATCTGCAGCCCAGCAAGCGCGCACCGTGGAACGGCGACTTCACCTACAGCTTCGGCTACGACGACTGGCACCCCTATACCTTCAGCCTCGTCTACTCGAACTACACGAACAACCGCTTCAGCCCCCGGCCGGGCGATCCGGTGACGTTCTTCGATCGCGGCACCGTCTCGTTCGGCTGGAAGGCGCCGCTGCCGGGCGGCCGCCATCTGCTGTTCGACCGCGACCTCGCGATCAACTGCCGCGTCGGCGTCAACGTCAGCCCCCGGTACGAACGGCAGGACGGCAGCGTCGGCTCGGGCAAGGAGTCGGTCAATCTCGGCTGCCGCTATCCGTTCACTCGCTATCTCTTCGTGGACCTCAACGTGTTCGGCTACGCGCACGGCCAGCAGCCGTGGGATCCGGATTTCACCTACGGTTTCGGTTTCGCCGATTATCGCTCGGGTCATTTCTCGCTGACCTATGCCAATTATTCGGGAAATCGCTTTCCCGGCCGCCACCGCGCGGCGAACACCGGCACCTTCGGCGATGGCGGACTCTTCCTGACCTGGAACCGGCAGTTCTGATGCCTCGCCGCGCTCCCCTCGCCGTCGCGGGCCTGATGCTGGTGGCTGCGGCCCTGGCGGGCTGCGGCACCATCGTCCGCGAGGTTCGCCGCCAGCACGGGTTCGCCGCGCCACCGCCGAGCGATCTGGTCCGCGCCCGCACCGCCTGGTCGTACTTCGCCGACGGTGCGCAGGTTGCCGAAGTCAGCCGCGGTGCCCGCTTCACCACGCCGACGACGCTCGGCGACGAGCTCGTGGCGACGGACACGGCGTGGCGCCTCGGCCTGATCGGCCGGCCCGAGCTGACCCGCCGCGTCGACCGTACGCTCGCCTTCCTCGCGCGCGTACCGCTGTCCGGTGGCGTAGTTCCGGGACGCTTCTACGCCCGCCCGACCGCCCGACTGTTCGATCCGGCTACCGGTGCCGCCGCCGATCCCGGCTGGTCGAGCGTCGAACTGGCGCGGCTGCTGGTCGCGCTGAAGCTGGTTGGCGCCGAGCTTCCGGAGCGCGAACCGGTGATCGCGCAGCTGGTCGGATCGTGGCGGCTGTGCGCCACCGTCGACGCGGCAGGTCATCTGCTGCAGCACCTTCCCAGCCGCGACGTCGCCGCCGACACGAACAGCGGCTATGACGCCTACGCGGTCCGGGCCTATCGCCTGTGGGGAATCGGCGCTGCGGCGCCGGCGGCGCCGGCCGGCGATTTCACCATCGCCGTCGAGGGCATCGACATCCCGGCAAGCGCCTCCGGTCCGGGCGAGCCGCTGATGACGGTGCCGGTTGCGCTGGCGGCGGCGGAGTTCGGGCCGCCGGCCACTGGCAACGCGGCACCGCCAGCCCAGACCGCGCCGGGCAGCGTCGTCGTCGCCGTCCAGGCGCGACGGGCGGCGACGACCGGCATTCTCACCGCGCGCAGCGACTATCGTCGCGATTCGGCTCCCTATCTCGTCGCCGACACCATCCTCGGCGGCAATTACCCGTGGAGTACGCTCGACGCTGAAGGCCGGCCGCAGCCGGCACTGGCCCTGTTCTCGACCCGCGCCGCCTTCGCCCTTCGCGTGCTCGATCCCGCCGCCGCCTATCCGGCGCAGGCGGTCGCGGCGACCGACGGCTTCCGCCGGCCCGGAGGCTATATCGAAGGACGCTACGAGAACGGCAGCGGCGAGGACACCCTCCAGTCCGCGGCGACCAACGCCTTCGTTCTGGAAGCCGTGCGTTTCCGGCAGTCGGGGTTCCCGCACCTGCACGCGTCCGCTGCGCGCTGCCCCGCCGCGTCCAACGCGCCGTGACGATCGCGACCTTCACCCTCGCACCGCTCCCCGCCGACGAAGCCGCGCGGCTGACCGTCATCCGCGCCTACGGGCTGGACGGCCCCGATCTTCCGTCCGATCCCGAACTCGAGGCGTTGGTCGGTGAGGCGGCCGAGCGCTTCGCCGTGCCGATCGTGCTGGTGTCCATCGTCACCGAGGATCGGCAGCGGTTCCGCGCCTGCCTCGGTGTCGAGCTGTCGGGGACGCCGCGCAGCATTTCCTTCTGCGGCCACGCGATCCTCGAGCCGGGCCCCTTCATTGTCGCCGATGCGACGGCCGACCCGCGCTTCGCCGGCAATCCGCTCGTGCTCGGACCGCCCTTCGTGCGTTTCTATGCCGGTGTGCCGCTGATCAGCCCCGAGGGGGCGGCGATCGGCACGCTGTGCCTGCTCGATACCGCAGCGCGCCGCTTCGACACCGACCAAGTCGCGCAGCTCGTCGCCCTCGGGGCGATGGTCATGGCGCGGCTCGATCGGCTGAGGGTCGCATGATCGGCCTCCGCCGCATCCTCTATGTCGAGGACGATCCCGACATCCGGCAGGTGGCGACGATGACGCTGGAGCTCGTCGGCGGCTTCGAGGTCAAGGCCTTCGCTTCGGGCGTCGAGGCGGCGGCGACGTCGTTCGCGCCGGACCTCCTGCTGCTCGATGTCATGATGCCGGATATGGACGGCCCGGCGACGCTCGCGCACCTTCGGCGCCTGCCGGCCTTCGCCGACACGCCCGCGATCTTCATCACCGCCAAGGTCCAGCCCGCCGAGGTCGCCCGGCTGCGCGAGCTCGGGGCGATCGGCGTCGTCGCCAAGCCCTTCGACCCGAACACCCTGTCCGACGAACTGCGCGCGGCGTGGCACGCTTATGCCGGATAGCAGCGTGGCGGAGCGGCTCGCGGCCCTCGGCGACCGCTTCCGCGCCGGGCTGCCGGCGCAGGCGGCAGCGCTGCGCGACGCCGTGGCGGCAGGCGATACCGCTGCCGTCGCATCGCTCGCCCATTGTCTGGCCGGGCGCGGCGGAACCTTCGGCTATCCCGAGCTCAGTCGCGTCGCCGCGGCGCTGGAAGCGGCGGTGACGGGCGGGAATGCGGACGCCGTCCATCGCCGCGCGAGGGAATTGGACGCCGTCGTTGCGGTGGTGGCCCGCGCATGACCAGTGCCCGCAGGCCGTGGCTGTCACTGACCGCGCTGGCCAGCTTCGGGTTGTGCCAGCTCCTCCTGCTCGGCCTGTTCTCCATCCTTCTCGTGCGCCATAGCTTGCGCCAGGAGGACAGCAGCCGGCGCGCGGTCGTCGAAAGCTACGAGCGCCTCGACGAGATCAACCGCACCTTCCAGCTGCTCCAGAACGTCGAAGTCGGCGAGCGCGGCTTCGTCATCACCGGCAATCCGCTGTTCCTGGACCCCTACAACCGGTCGCTCGGACCCCTGGGCACGGAGCTCGACCGGCTCGCCGCTACCCGCGTGCCGGCGCTGCGCGCGCTCGCCGACAGCGCCCGCGACAAGCTCGTCCATGCGCGCGACGTCGTGCGGCTTCGCGGCGAAGGCAGGCTGTCTTCCGTCGCGGCGGCAGCGGCGACCCACGTCGGGAAGCAGAAAATGGACGTGGCCCGCCGCCGCTTCGCGATGGTTATTGCGCATGAGCGGGCGGACCTCGGCGCCCGGACCTCGGCTCGGCGTGCGGCGCAGCGGCGCACCGAGGTCGTCGTCTATGTCACGCTCGCCGTGGCCCAGCTCCTGTCGTTCGCCATCGGCGCGCTGCTCGTCCTGTACAATCGCCGCCGTCGCCGGGCCGAGCTTCTGGCGCGCCAGCACATGGCTTTGCTGCGCGCCACGCTGGAGAATGTCGGTAGCGGCGTTGCGCTGCTCGATGCCGGCGGCGAGCTCCTCGAGCGTAATGCCCGCCTCGCCGATCTCTTCGGTGTTGCCGGCGACGAGGCGATCGCGCGCGGCATCACCGTCGAGGAGCGTGCGGCGGCGCTCGCGCGCCGACCGATCGTGCTGCGCCGCCCGGGCGGGCAGAACCTGCCGCTCGAGGTGCAGGGCCGGCCGGCGGCCGACGACCTCTACGTCCTGACCTATACCGATTTATCTGACCGCGAGCGCAGCGACCGGCTGAAGCGGGACTTCGTGTCGACCGTCAGCCACGAGCTGCGCACGCCGCTGACCGCCATCCGCGGCGCCCTCGGCCTGCTGTCGGGGCCGCTCGCCGGCCAGCTGCCGCCAGTGGCGACGACGCTTATCGCCACGGCCGATCGTAATGCGTTGCGCCTGACGGGGCTCGTCAACGACCTGCTCGACATCGACAAGATCGAGGCGGGGCGCATGACGCTTACGCTCGCGCCGGTCGATCTCAACCTGCTGGCGCTCGAGGCCGCCGAGGCGAACCGGAGCTATGCCGTCCAGCGCCAGGTGACGATGGCGGTCGGCTGTGCCGCGCAACCGGCGATCGTCGCCGGCGACGGGCCGCGCCTGCACCAGGTCATCACCAACCTTATCTCCAACGCCGCCAAGTTCTCGCCCGAAAACGGCATTGTCACGATCACCGTCGAGCAGTCACCGACAATGGCGGTGCTGGCGGTCCACGACGCCGGCAGCGGCATCCCGGCGGAGTTCCACGACCGCATCTTCGGCAAGTTCGCGCAGGCCGGATCGGGCGACGACCGGCGCTTCAACGGCAGCGGCTTGGGGCTGAACATCTCGCAGGCGATCGTCCGGCACCACGGCAGCGCGATCCAGTTCCGGAGCGCGCCGGGCGACACCGTCTTCTCGTTCGCCTTACCCCTTCTGACGGGCGGTACCGGCGTCGCCAAAGCCGAGACGCCTGCCGACACCGCGGACGCGGCCTGCCCCGATTCGCGGCGGCTCGACCGCGGCCTCGCCGTCGCCGCGGATCGCGCCGCTTAGCCGGCCACCTCGAACAGCCCGGCGCCGCCCATGCCGCCGGCGACGCACATCGACACGACCGCCCAGCGCACGCCGCGGCGGCGTGCCTCGATCAGGGCATGGCCGACCAGGCGGCTGCCGGTCATGCCGAACGGGTGGCCGAGCGCGATCGCCCCGCCGTCGACGTTTAGCTTCGCCGGATCGATGCCCAGCCGGTCGCGGCAGTAGAGGAGCTGGCTGGCGAAGGCCTCGTTGATCTCCCACAGGCCGATGTCGTCGACCGTGAGGCCGGCGCGCGCGAGCAGCTTGGGCACGGCGAAGACCGGTCCGATGCCCATTTCCTCGGGCGCGCAGCCGGCCGCCTGGAAGCCGCGGTAGAGGCCGAGCACCGCGTGCCCCTCGCGCTCGGCGGCCGCCCGCTCCATGACCACCTGCGCCGAGGCGCCGTCCGACAGCTGGCTGGCGTTGCCCGCGGTGACGAAGCGCCCCTCGGGCACCACCTGCCCGTCGCGCCACACCGGCTTCAGCTTGGCCAGCTGCTCGACCGTCGTCCCGGCGCGGATGCCCTCGTCGGCGGCAAGTGTCAGCGTTTCCCGGCCGGAGACGGAGCCGTCCTTCTCGACGATGTTCCGCGTCACTTCGATGGGCACGATCTCGTCGGCGAAGCGCCCTTCGGCGGTGGCCGCGGCGGCGCGGCGGTGGCTTTCGGCGGCGAGCGCGTCCTGCACCTCGCGGCCGATACCGTAGCGCTCGGCGACGATCTCGGCGGTTTCGATCATTGCCATATAGGCGTGGGGCTGCGCCGCGATCACCGCCGCCGACTGCGCGCGGTAGGTCGGGCTATGGGCGTTCCGCGTCAGGCTGATCGAACTCGACCCCGCCTGCGACCGCGACGTCGATGTCGCCGGCGATGATCCCGCGCGCGGCAAACGCCAGCGCCGTCAGGCCCGAGGCGCACTTGCGGTCGACGCTGGTGCCGGGAACAGTGTCGGGAAGCCCGGCCGCGAAGATCGTCGTGCGGGCAATGTTGCTCGCCTGCGTGCCCCACTGATTGCCGGCGCCGAGGATGACCTCGTCGATGCGCGCCGGGTCGATGCCGGCGCGCGCGACCGCCGCCCGCACGGCGTGGGTGGCGAGGACCGGTGCGTCGGTGTCGTTGAACGCGCCGCGGTGGGCACGCCCGACGGGCGTCCGCGCTGTGGCGATGATGGCGGCTTCACGCATGGTCCGGACCTCTCCGCTCAAAGCGGGCGGGATAGGACAGGCCGCCGGTTTCGGCCAAGCGGTTTCGCGGCTCGCCGGTCAGGAGGCGCATCCCGGCTGCGAGCACAGCCGGGATGCAATCGGCGTCAGTACTTGATGCGCAGCGTACCGCCGAACGTGCGGGGCGCACCGAGGAAGGCGTCGAGAACGCCCGTCGCGTTGGTCGGCACATTTTGGAAGCCCGAGTTGAACGCGATCTGCTGGTAGTTGGTGTTCAGCAGGTTCTCAGCCCAGATCTCGGCGCTGAAGCGGCCGTCCTTCGGACCGAAGGCGATCCGGCCGTTGGCGACGACATAGCCCGACTGGTACTTGCCGGGATCGAGGTCGGACCCGGTGTTGTACCCGCTCGAGTACTTCGCCCCGAGGTTGAGCCGCGCCATGTAGGTGCTGCCGAGGTCGAGCGTATAGGTGCCCGACAGCGACGCCGACCACAGCGGCGCCAGGCTCAGCCGCGAATGCTGCCCGCCGAGGAAGCCGGTCTGCGACTGCAGCGTCGCCAGCTGCGCCGCGCTCAGGTCATAGCGCGTGTCGGCATAGGTGACGCCGCCCTGCACGTTGAACGCCTTGGACGCGAGCCAGACGAAGTCGGCGTCGACGCCCTTGCTGACGACCTGCGGCACCGACGTCACGACGAACACCAGCCCGGTGAAGGTGTTAAGCTGGAACCCCTTGTACTTCTGGTAGAAGGCGGTCGCGTTCAGCAGCACCTTGCGGTCGAACAGCGTCGCCTTCTCGCCGATCTCGTACGAATCGTTGGTTTCCTTGCCGAAGGCCGTGTCGAGGATCGGCGTGACGACCGCCGCGCTGCCCGGCGCGCAGCCGGGGGCGCCGACGGTGCACTCGACGCGGTCGAGGTTGAACCCGCCCGCCTTGTAGCCGCGTGCGTAGGACGCATAGGTCAGGAGCTGGGGGCTGAAGCGGTAGACGAGCTTGACCGTGCCCGAGGGGACGTTCTCGCTCTTCGACTGGTGGTTGGCGAAGTTGTTGTAGCCGGGGCTGAGGAACGGCAGGCACAGCGTCCCGTTGACGCCCGCAAGCTGCGCCGCCGCCGCCGGGTTGACCCTGTTCAGGATGCCGAAGGCGGCGTTCGACGCGGCGCAGCCCGCACCGTTGCCGATGTTGCTGCTGTTCTGCTGCAGCTCCTTGTCGTCGAGCGTGTAGCGGACGCCGACGTTGAGGCTGAGCTGATCGGAGAAGTGCAGCGTGTTGTCGGTGAACAGCGCATAGGTGTCGTCGCGCTGGCGGAAGCGGTCGACCGAGCCCGAGCCGCTGGCGAAGTTGACGCCGCCGACGAACGGGAAGGTCAGCCCGGTCTGGAGGAACGTCGGATCGGGCCGGCCCTCGACCAGCGACGAGAACAGCAGGCTGAGGTACGGCGTGAACTGGCTGCCGACGAGCACGCTGGTGTTCTGCCGCAGCTTCTCGTCGGCGAAGAAGGCGCCGACGAGATAGTCGAGCTTGCCCGCGGTGCCGGCGTAGCGGACCTCCTGGCTCAGCGTGCGGAACTGCGACGAGTTGCTGTCGTCGGCCGGCAGATAGTCGATGTCGGCGGTCGAGAAGTCGGCGTCGAAGCCGGCGGTGTTCTTCCAGTCGCGATAGGCGGTGATCGACGTCAGCGTGCCCGGTCCGACCTGCCAGTCGAACTGCGCCGAGATGCCGCTGTCGTTCACCCGCTGGCCGTCGGGCCGGTTGGCGTAGGCGTTGCGGTTGTACGGCGTCGCCGGGTTGCCGTCGTTGCCGCCGAGCGCAGCGACGAGGTTGTTCGCCAGGTTCGCGCCCGGCAGGCCCGGCCCCTCGGCCTGGCTCGCCCGCGTGATGACGGCGATGCAGCACAGCTCGTTGCGGTGCGAATGGTCGGCGATGATACGGAGCTTGAAGTCGTCCGAGGGCTCGATCAGCAGCTGGCCGCGGACGGTGTAGAAGTTGCGGTTGGTGTCGGTCGTCGCCGTGCGCGGACCGGGGCCGGTGTTGACGGTGAAGTAGCCGTCGCGCTGGCGGTCGGCGAAGTACAGGCTCGCCGCGACCTTGTCGGCGACGAGCGGCCCGGTGACCTGCACGGCGCCGCCGTAGGCGCCGTAGTTGCCGCCGGTCAGGTCGGCGCTCGCCCCGAACTTGAACTCGGGTGCGGCGGTCAGGATGTTGATGACGCCCGCGGTCGCCGACTTGCCGAACAGGGTGCCCTGCGGACCCTTGAGCACCTCGATCCGGTCGACGTCGCCGAGATCGCCGAAGCCGACGCCGTTGCGCGGCCGGTACACGCCGTCGATGACGACGCCGACCGACGACTCGAGCCCGGGGTTGTCGCCGACCGTGCCGACGCCGCGGATGCGCGCCGTCGTCGAGCCCTCGTTCGTCGTCGAGGTGACGAGCAGGCCCGGAGTCAGGACCGCCAGGTCCTTGATGTCGCGGACGCCGGTATCCTGCAGCAGCTGGCGGTTGATCGCCGTAACGACGATCGGCACGTTCTGCAGGCTGTTGCTGCGCTTCTGCGCCGTGACGATGATCTCGTCGACGCCCGCGCCCGCGGCAGTGGCTGCGGGCGACGTGCCGGCATTGGCCACGCCCGACTGGGTCGTGCTGGTCGTCTCGCTCGGCGCGGCCTGGTCGACCGGCGTCGAAGACGGCTGCGGCGCCGGGTTGGCGGCGGACTGGGCGAGCGCCGGCGCGGCGAGCAGGCCGGCGACGATCGCGACCGTGGATACGGCCGACCGGACATCACGCATAAGCAACCTCAACTTCAGTAAAGCCAATCACGTAAGCGCCGCCCGCCGGATGCGAGCGCCGTCACCTCGGAAAGGGGGCGTCCATAGCCGATTGCCCGAACTGTGCAATGCCTGCTTTCACCATGCTCGCGGGGGCGACGACCTCCCGCTCACGCTGCGGACCGAGCTCGGCCGCCGGCGCGCGCGGTGCCAATCGAGTCTTTCAAGTACCCGCCGGTGGCGAGCGGTCGGTACCTGCCGCGGGGTAGGCTCGGACCGTGGTCGGTACCAGCGTCACGGTCGCACCCGCGGCGACGGTCGTATCGAGCGGGGCGCTGACGTCGATGACACGCCCGTCGCCCAGGATGCACTCGACGCTTGCCCGCGCGCCGGTGTGCGCGACCCGGCGGGCGGTGGCGGCGAGGCCCGGCCCGCCCGCCGGGTGCAGCGCGAACTCGTGCGGGCGGACGAAAGCGATGCCGCGGCCGTCGGCGGCTGCCGGCGCGCTGTTGTCGAGCCGGACGCCGCCAAGCTCGACAGTGCCGCCCGCGAGCCTGCAGTCGAAGCGCGCGGCATTGCCGATGAAGTCGGCGACGAAGGCGGTCGCCGGGCGGTTGTAGACGGCGTCGGGCGTGTCGATCTGCTCGATCCGCCCGGCGTTCATCACCGCCACGCGGTCGGCGAGGTCGAGCGCCTCGTCCTGGTCGTGGGTGACGAAGATCGACGTCAGCCCCGTCGCCTCGTGAACGCCGCGCAGCCAGCGGCGGAGGTCGTTCCGGACCTTGGCGTCGAGCGCGCCGAACGGCTCGTCGAGCAGCAGCACGGTCGGATCGACGGCGAGGGCGCGGGCCAGCGCCACGCGCTGCCGCTGCCCGCCCGACAGCTGCGCCGGGTAGCGGCGGCCGAGCTTGGGGAGCTGGACCAGCGCCAGCAGCTCCTCGACCCTTGCAGCGATGGCCGCGGCGCTCGGCCGGTCGCGCCGCGGGCGCACCGTCAGGCCGAAGGCGATGTTGTCGGCGACGCGCATGTGGCGGAACAGCGCGTAGTTCTGGAAGACGAAGCCGACCTGCCGCTCGCGCGCCGCGCGGCCGGCGACGTCCTCGCCGGCGAAGGTGACGCTGCCGGCGTCGGGGAAATCAAGCCCGCCGATGATCCGCAGCAGCGTCGTCTTGCCAGAGCCGCTCGGGCCGAGCAGCGCCAGGAACTCGCGCTCGCGAACCTCGAGCGTCACCCCGTCGAGCGCGGTGTGGTCGCGGAAGCGCTTGGTCAGCCCGGCGACGGCAACCGTCAATGCCCGCTTCCCGCCAGCTCGTCGCCGAAGCGCCACTCGAGCAGCGACTTCGCGACCAGCGTCACAAGCGCGAGCCCGGCGAGGATGGAGGCGACGGCAAAGGCGGCGACATAATTATACTCGTTGTACAGGATCTCGATGTGGAGCGGCAGGGTGTTGGTCAGGCCGCGGATGTGCCCGCTGACGACCGACACTGCGCCGAACTCGCCCATGGCGCGGGCGTTGCACAGCAGCACGCCGTACAGCAGCCCCCAGCGGATGTTGGGCAGCGTCACGCGGACGAAGGTCTGCCAGCCGCTCGCGCCCAAGGACCGCGCCGCCTCCTCGTCGCTCCGCCCCTGTTCGAGCATCAGCGGGATCAGCTCGCGGGCGACGAAGGGAAAGGTGACGAAGACCGTCGCCAGCACGATGCCGGGGACGGCGAAGATGATTTTCACGTCGTGGTCACGCAGCCACCCGCCGGCCCAGCCCTGCAGCCCGAACAGCAGGACGTAGATCAGCCCCGAGACGACGGGCGACACCGACAGCGGCAGGTCGATCAGGCTGATGAGCAGGCTCTTGCCGGGAAAGTCGAACTTGGTGACCGCCCACGACGCGCTGAGGCCGAAGACGATGTTCAGCGGCACGGCGATGGCGGCGACGGTCAGCGTCAGGCGCATCGCGGCGACCGCGTCGGGCTCGGCGATGGCGCTGCGATAGGCGGCGAGGCCCTTGGCGAGCGCCCCGGCGAACACCGCGGCGAGCGGCAGGGCGAGGTTCGCCAGCAGGAAGGCGAGCGCGACGGCGATCAGCGTCCAGCGCAGCCAGGGTGGCTCGTCACGGCTCAAAGCGGCGCCATCCGCCGACGCTCGACGGCCTGGACGAGGTTGATCGCCAGCAGCACAGCGAAGGAGGCGGCGAGCATCGTCGCCGCGATCGCCGTCGCCCCGGCGTAGTTGTACTGCTCGAGCTGCTGGATGATGAGCAGCGGCGCGATCTCCGAGCGGAACGGCAGGTTGCCGGCGATGAAGATGACGCTGCCATATTCGCCGACGCCGCGGGCGAAGGCCAGCGCATAGCCGGTGGCGAGCGCCGGGGCGATCGCCGGCAGGATGACGCGGGCGAAGGTCTGACTGCGCCGTGCGCCGAGGCTCGCCGCCGCCTCCTCGACGTCGACGCCGAGGTCGGCGAGCACCGGCTCGACGGTGCGGACGACGAACGGCAGGCCGATGAAGGTCAGGGCGACGACGACACCCCACGGGGTGAAGGCGACCTTCAGCGGCAGCAGCTGCCCGATCCAGCCGCCCGGCGTGTAGAGCGCGGTCAGGGCGATGCCGGCGACCGCCGTCGGCAAAGCGAAGGGCAGGTCGACCAGCGCCGAGACGATGCGCTTGCCCGGGAAGGCATACCGCACCAGCACCCAGGCGACGAGCAGGCCGAAGACGCTGTTGATCGCCGCCGCCAGCGCCGCCGCGCCGAAGCTCAGCCGGTAGGCGGCAAGCGCACGGCGCGAGAAGGCGACGCTCACGAAGTCGTGCAGGCCGAGCCCGGCGGTCTTGAGGAAGATCGCCGACAGCGGGATCAGCACGATCGCCGCCAGATAGAAGAGCGTGAAACCGAGCGTCAGGCCGAAGCCGGGAATGATCGAGCGCGGCCTCCAGGGCCTGGGCAAGGCGACGGTGGCGGTCAGCGCTTGGCCGCCTCGAAGATCTGGTCGAAGATGCCGCCGTCGTCGAAGTGCGCCTTCTGCGTCCGCGCCCAGCCGCCGAAGTTGCGGTCGATCGTGAACATCTGCAGCGGCTTGAACTGGCTGGCGTATTTCGCCGCGACCGCGGGATCGCGCGGGCGGTAGTAGTTCCTGGCGATGATCTCCTGCGCCTGCGGCGTGTAGAGGTAGCGCAGCAGCGCCTCGGCGACCTTGGTCGTGCCGTGCTTCTCGGCGTTCTTGTCGACGACGGCGACCGGCGGCTCGGCCAGCACGCTGACCGACGGCGTGACGATCTCGAACTGATCGCCACCGGCCTCGTGCGTCGCCAGGTACGCCTCGTTCTCCCAGGCGAGCAGGACGTCGCCCTGGCCGCGCTGGACGAACGTCGTCGTCGCCCCGCGCGCGCCGGAGTCGAGCACGGGCACGTTGTGATACAGCTTGGTCACGAAGTCCTTGGCCTTGCCCGCGCCATAGGTCTTGGTGGCATAGCCCCAGGCGGCGAGATAGTTCCACCGCGCGCCGCCGCTCGACTTCGGGTTGGGGGTGATGACGGCGACGCCGGGCTTCACCAGGTCGTTCCAGTCGTGGATGCCCTTGGGATTGCCCTTGCGGACGAGGAAGACGATCGTCGAGTAATAGGGCGTCGAGTTGTTCGGCAGGCGCTTCTGCCAGGCCGGCGACAACAGGTGCGACTTGGCGGCGATCTCGTCGATGTCGTAGGCGAGCGCCAGCGTGACGACGTCGGCCTCGAGCCCGTCGATGACGCTCCGCGCCTGCTTGCCCGAACCGCCGTGCGACTGGTTGATCGTCACCGTCTCGCCCGTCTTCGCCTTCCAGTCGGCGGCGAAGGCGGCGTCGATGTCCTTGTACAGTTCGCGCGTCGGGTCGTAGCTGACGTTGAGGATGGTCCTCTCGGCGGC
Source organism: uncultured Alphaproteobacteria bacterium (assembly GCA_963846485.1). Taxonomy (GTDB): domain Bacteria; phylum Pseudomonadota; class Alphaproteobacteria; order Sphingomonadales; family Sphingomonadaceae; genus Polymorphobacter_B. The sequence continues at coordinate 845,808 of CAWJWB010000008.1, forward strand.
GTGGACCGGCGCCGTTGCGGCGATGACGCCGAGAAGCATCGCCAGCCCGATGATCGCGCGCACGCCGTCCTCCTCAGCCCGCCTGAACAACGCACAACGTATTCCGAGCGGGAAGGTAGGCAATCGCCGAAAACTTTGACCGCACGATAGCTGCGCTTCGCCGCATAGCCCGCGCGCCGTCGCCGCTTCGCCCGCGCGGCGGGAAACAAGGCTGCCCAGCCGAGTTACAGGCGCTCGTCTTCGGGAAGGGATCGCCATGGCACCGCAGCGTTACCGTCCGCCACACCAATTCGGCCTGGGCGGCGTCGCCATCGGCAACGAGTTTCAGTTCGCGACCGACGAGCAGGCGGAAGCGACCCTGTCGGCGGCGTGGGACGCGGGCGTGCGCTACTTCGACGTGTCGCCGTGGTACGGGCTTGGGCTCGCCGAACGGCGCTTCGGCCGCTTCCTCGCGCGCAAGCCGCGGCACGAGTTCGTCATCTCGTCCAAGGTCGGCAAGCTGCTGCGCGCGAGCCGTGACCACGAAGCCAAGAAGTATTTCCCCTTCACGCCGTCGCCCAATACGCCGCACTTCGACTATACGGCGGACGGCGTGCTGCGCTCGATCGAGGACAGCCTGCAGCGGCTCGGGCTCGACCGGCTCGACATCGTCTTCGTCCACGACCTGTCGCCCGACAACAAGTACCTGCCCGACGACTGGGAGCGGCTGTGGCCGGTGGCGGAGAAGGGTGCCTTCCCCGCGCTGACGCGGCTGCGCGAGCAGGGGGTGATCGACGCCTGGGGCATGGGCGTGAACTGCCCGCAGCCGATCCTGCGCTGCCTCGAGCAGGCCGACAGCGACGTCCACCTGCTGGCCAGCCAATATTCCCTCGTCGACCACGCCAACGCCGTCGAGCAGGTGTTTCCCGCCGCACGTGACAAGGGCGTCAGCTTCGTCGTCGGCTCGGCGCTGAACGCCGGTTTCCTCGGCGGCGAACCGCGCTACAACTACGGGGAGGAGAACACGCTGATCCCCGACGACAAGCGCGAGCGGCTGGCGACGCTGCGGACCGTCGCCGCCCGTCACGGCGTCGACCTGGTCGCCGCCGCGCTCCAGTTCAGCCTCGCGCCCGACGTCGCTTCGGCGCTCATCGTCGGCACCGCCTTGCCGAGCCATATCCTCGCCGACCACGCGGCGCTGCACGCGAAGATCCCGGCCGAATTCTGGGAGGATCTCCGCGCGGCGGGCATCCTCCACCCCGACGCCGCCGTTCCGACCAGCAAGGATTGACCCGATGCAGACACGCAAGCTCGGCCGGCAGGGCCTCGAAGTCTCGGTCCTCGGACTCGGCTGCATGGGCATGTCGGACTTCTACGGCAGCCGCGACGAGGCGGAGTCGCTGGCGACGATCAACCGCGCGCTCGACCTCGGCGTGACCTTCCTCGACACCGCCGACATGTACGGCGTCGGCGCCAACGAGGAGCTGGTCGGACGCGCCGTGCGCGCGCGGCGCGAGTGGGTCGTGGTCGCGACCAAGTTCGGCAATGTCCGCGGCGCCGACGGCAGCTTCAAGGGCATCGACGGCCGACCCGACTATGTCCGCGCCGCCTGCGACGCGAGCCTGAAGCGGCTCGGTCTCGACGTCATCGACCTCTACTACCAGCATCGCGTCGACCCGCAGGTGCCGATCGAGGACACGGTCGGCGCGATGGCCGAGCTCGTGACCGCGGGCAAGGTCCGCTATCTCGGCCTGTCCGAGGCAGCGCCGGCGACGATCCGGCGGGCGCACGCGGTCCACCCGATCACCGCGCTGCAGACCGAATATTCGCTGTGGAGCCGCGACGTCGAGGCGGAGATCCTGCCGACCTGCCGCGAGCTGGGCATCGGCTTCGTGCCGTACAGTCCGCTCGGGCGCGGCTTCCTTACCGGCCAGATCCGGACCGCCGACGACCTCGACCGCGATGACACGCGGCGCAACCATCCGCGCTTCCAGGGCGCGGCGTTCGGCAAGAACCTCGAGCTCGTCGCGGCGATCGAGGCGATGGCGCGGGACAAGGGCTGCACGCCGGCGCAACTCGCGCTCGCCTGGGTCCTGGCGCAGGGCGAGGACGTCGTGCCGATCCCCGGCACGAAGCGGCGGCGCTATCTCGAGGAGAACCTCGGCGCGCTGGCCGTCGAGCTCACCGCCGACGATCGTGCGCGCATCGACGCGGTCCTGCCGCCGGGCGCGGCCGAGGGCACGCGCTATCCGCAGGCGTCGCTGGCCACGATCGACCGCTGAACGTCGCCCGTGCGGGCGCGGTAGCGAGGTAGTCCCGCACCAAGCGGATCGCGCCCTTCAGCCGGCGGCTGGGTGCAGCGTGAAGGTTCCGGCCAGGCCGGTGGCCGACGACGGGGCGATCCAGAAGTCGACCACGCCCGGCTCCACCCGCGGACGCTGGTCCTGGCCGACGAAGGCGAGCGCCGCGCGGGTCAGGACGAACTCGACGGCGACCGTCTGGCCGGGCGCGAGGCTGATCTTCTGGAAATCGACCAGCGTGCGAACCGGCCGGGTGACGCTGGCGGCGCGCTGGTGCAGGTAGAGCTGCACGACCTCCCGGGCTTCGCGACGAGCGCTGTTGTGGAGCGTCGCGCCCAAGGTCAGCCGGCCGTCCCAGGACAGGACGCCGCCGCCGTCGCGCAGGTCACGGTAGTCGATGGCGCCGTAGGTCAGCCCGTGGCCGAACGGGAAGCGCGCGGTGTTGCTCGCGGTGCGGTAGTGCGCCTTGTACGGCTCCGCCGGCCCAGGCGGGTTCGGTCGGCCCGTGGGCTTGTGGTCGTAGTGATAGGGCTCCTGTCCCGACTCCTGCGGAAAGCTGAGCGGCAGCCGCCCCGACGGCCCGACGGCGCCGAACAGGACATCGGCGATCGCCGGGCCCGTCTCGCTGCCGAGGAACCAGGTGACGACGATCGCCGGGGCGCCCAGCACCGCGCCCTCGAGCGCCAGTGCGCGGCCGTTCTTGAGCAGAACGATCAGCGGTTTGCCCGTCGCGGCCACTGCCTCGGCGAGCGCCTGCTGCGGCGGCGGCACGATGATCGACGTTCGCGACTGCGCCTCGCCCGACATGGCCGCGCTTTCGCCGATCGCGAGGACAACGACGTCGGCGGCGCGGGCGGCGGCGACGGCGCGCTCGATGCCGCCGGCGAGCGGCGTTTCGACACCGCTACCGGCGGTCACGCTGAGCAGCGCCGGATCGGCCATCGCCGCGCGCAGGCCCGTCGCGAGGTCGACCGCCTCCGCATCGTCGCCATAGACGTTCCACGGCCCGATCAGGTCGTGCGCCCCGGCGGCGAACGGGCCGATCAGGGCGATGCGCTGGCCCGACGGGCGGAGGGGAAGCAGGTCGCCCTCGTTCTTCAGGAGAACGATCGACCGCTGCGCCGCGGTGCGCGCCAGCGCGCGGTTGGCGGGGGTCCGCACGCGCGCCCGTTCGCGGGCCGGGTCGATGCGGCGGAAGGGGTCGTCGAACAGCCCCAGCCGCGCCTTGGTCGCCAGCACGCGGCGGACGGCGGCGTCGACGCGCGCCAGCGGCACCGCGCCGCTCCGGACCAGCCCCGGCAGGTGATCGAGGTAGAGGCGGCTCTGCATGCTCATGTCGACGCCGGCGAGGAAGGCGAGCCGCGCGGCGTCGCGCCCGTCGGCGGCGAAGCCGGCCGCGATCATCTCCTCGTCGCCGGTGTAGTCGCTGACCACGACGCCGGCGAAAGCGCCACTCGTCGCGCAGCACCGTGTCAGCAGCCAGCGGTTTCCCGTCGCCGGCACGCCGGACATCTCGTTGAACGAGGCCATGACCGATCCCGCGCCCGCGTCGAGAGCGGCCTCGAACGGCGGGAAATACACCTCGCGCAGCGTGTGCTCGGAGACATCGACGCTGTTGTAGTCGAGCCCGCCTTCGGCCGCGCCATAGCCGGCGAAGTGCTTGGCGCAGGCCATCACCGCGTCGTCGGCGTCGAGCGCGCGGCCCTGGAAACCGCGGACCCGCGCCGCGGCGAAGCGCCGGCCGAGGAGCACATCCTCGCCGGCGCCCTCGACGCTGCGGCCCCAGCGCTGGTCGCGCGCGATGTCGACCATCGGCGCGAAGGTCCAGTCGATGCCGGCCGCCGCCGCCTCGGTCGCCGCGGCGCGCGCGGTGCGCTCGGCAAGATCGGGCTCGAAGCTCGCGGCTTCGGCCACGGGCACGGGAAAGACCGTGCGGTGGCCGTGGATCACGTCGGCGGCGAACAGCAGCGGGATGCCCAGGCGCGACCCGCGGATGGCGGCCTGCTGCATCTCGCGCGCCATCGCCGCGCCATGGCCGTTGAAGACGCCGGTCAGCCGCCCGGCGCGGACGTCGGCGAGCTGCTGCGGGTAGTCGGCCGGAACTCCCGCCGGGTTGAGCGCGGTCGCCGCCGAGCCGCCGAGCGCGGCGGCGATGAGCGTCAACTGTCCCGCCTTCTCCTCCAGCGTCATGCGCCCGAGCAGGCTGGAGATGGCGGCATCGCTGCGCGCCGGCTGGTCGCGGAGCAGCGCCCGCGCCGGACTGGCCAGCCAGCTGCCGACCAGCCCGCCCGCGAGCAGCGCCGCACGCCGGCTGACCTGGAGCGCGGCGCCGTTCCCCGACTGCTTCATCCGACCTGTCCCCGCCCACGCCACGTTTCGCGTGTCGACCGCCCGCGAAAGGCGCATCTTTTACGCTTGATGCTAGATTGGAACCGGTTACATCACAATGAAAGACCGGCAAAGTCCGGCGGTGCAGATCGGATGCGCTGGGGAAGGCATGGGGCACGCCACAATTCGCGACGTAGCGCAGGCGGCGGCCGTCTCGGTCGCTTCGGCGTCGCGCGCGCTGAGCGGCCATCCCTCGGTCCGTCCCAGCACGCGCGAGCGGATCCGGGCGGCGGCGCGGGCGCTCGACTATGTGCCGCACGCCGGCGCACGCAGCCTCAGCCTGGCGCGGACCAACGCCATCGGCGTCGTCCTGCCCGACCTCCACGGCGAGTTCTTCTCCGAGGTCGTGCGCGGCATGGACCGCGAGGCGCACCGGCTGGGCTACCAGCTGCTGCTGTCGAACATGCACGCCGCGCCGAGCGAAGCCGCGGCCGCCCTGCGCGCCCTCCACGGCCGCGTCGACGGGCTGGTCGTCATGGCCCCGGGCCTGTCGCCCGACGTGCTCGCCGCCACCCTCTCCCGGGCAGCGCCCGCCGTGCTCGTCAACAGCCGCGCCGCGGACGGCGGCAACGTGCTGAACGTCGCCAACGTCGCCGCTGCCGAGGCGATGACCGTGCACCTGCAGCAGGCCGCGGGCCCGCGCGTCGTTCACCTCGCCGGCCCGCACGGCAACAAGGATGCCGACGAGCGGCGCGCTGGCTATGAGGCGGCGATGACGGCCGCCGGTGCCACGCCACGGGTCATCGCCGGCAACTTCGACGAGGCGACCGGGGCCGCGGCCGCCAGGCAGATCCTCGCGCAGGGCCTGGACGTCGACGCCGTCTTCGCCGCCAACGACATGATGGCCATCGGCTGCCTGCTCGCGCTGCGGGAAGCGGGCGTCGACGTTCCCGGCCGCATCGCCATCGGCGGCTTCGACGACATCCCGGCGGCGCGCTACGTCTCGCCGGGCTTGACGACGATGCGCGTCGACATGGCCGGGCTGGGGGCGCGGGCGGTGCGGCGGGTGGTCAGCCGGCTGGACCCGGCCGTCACCGACGACATGAGCGCCGTTCTCGTTCCACAACTGATCGTCCGCGCAACGACGCGGGCGACACCGCAATAAACCAAGGGGAGTGAACAGGATGATCGACCACGCACGACGGATCCGGATCGCGCTGCTCTGCGCGGCAGCGCTGCCGCCGGCCCTGATGCCGGCGCCGGCCATGGCGCAGCTGTCGACGGCGACGGTGCGCGGTGCCGTCACCACCGACGGCACGACGCCCGCGCCCGGCACGACGGTCGTCGCCCGCGCGGCGCAGACCGGCTTCGTCACCCAGGCGACGGCAGGGAGCGAGGGCGAATATGCGCTGCCCGGACTGCAGCCGGGCCGCTACGCGATCACCTATACACCGCCGGGCGCCGCCGCCGTCGAGCGCGACGTGACCGTCGCGGTCGGCCAGACCCTGTTCCTCGACATTGCCCTGAACGGCGCCAAGGAGATCATCGTCAGCGGCACCCGCTCGCCGGTCGAGGTCAAGACGTCGGAGGTGGCGACCAATGTCACCACCCGCCAGATCGAGAACCTGCCGCAGAGCCAGCGCAACTTCCTCAACTTCACCGCGCTCGCGCCGGGCATCAAGGCCAACCTCAACCCCGGCAACAATCGCTCGACCTTCTCGAGCGGCGGCGTCAGCCAGGATCCCAACGGCGAGAACCTGGGCAGCCCGCAGACCAACGTCTTCATCGACGGCGTCAGCCTGAAGTCGAACATTCAGCAGGGCGGCATCGTCGGGCAGGATTCGAGCCCCGGCAACCCCTTCCCTCAGACCGCGGTGCAGGAGTTCCGTGTCCTTACCGGCCAGTTCAAGGCGGAGTACGAGGACGCCGGCACGTCGGTTGTCACCGCCGTGACCAAGAGCGGCGGCAACGAGTTCCACGGCGGCGCCTTCATCGACTATTCGAGCGATGCGCTGCGCACGACCGATGCCATCACCAAGCTCAACAAGCAGAAGAAGCCGCCCTACGAGCAGGAGCAGTTCGGCGCCTCGCTGGGCGGCCCGATCATCAAGGACAAGCTCAACTTTTTTGCCAGCTACGAAGGCAACTTCATCACCCAGTCGAACAACGTCACCTTCGGCAACCCGACACCGGACAATGTCGCTCGGTTCAGCAAATATGTCGGCACCTTCTCCGCCCCGTTCCGCGAGCATCTGGGCTTCGCCAAGCTGCAGTGGCAGCCCGACGTCGAGGACACGATCGAGCTGTCCGGATCGATCCGCCGCGAGACGCACATCACCAACTTCGGCCCGAACCGGTCGTTCGAGGCGGCCGACAACATCGCCAACGACATCTACACCGGCAACCTGAAGTGGCAGCATACCGCCGGCGCGCTGTTCAACGAATTCACCATCGATTACCTCGACAGCACGCTGACCACCGGCCCCAATTCGCCGGGGACGATCGCCCAGAACTACTTCGGCACGATCATCGTCGGCAGCCCGACCGACTCGCAGCAGGTCAAGCAGAAGGGCCTGACCTTCCGCGACGACGTCACGCTCAAGGACATCGAGTTCCACGGCAACCACGTCTTCAAGGCGGGACTTAAAGTCTCGTTGCAGGACTACAGCGTCTTCGACCAGATCCATCAGGTGCCGCTGTACAATTACAACATCGATCCCACCCAGAACGAGGACTTCACCCAGCCGTTCGAGGCCCAGCTCGGCACCGGCAACCCGCTGGTCAAGGAGAAGGAGACGCAGATCGGTGTCTTCATCCAGGACGATTGGGCGGTCGACCGCCACCTGACGCTGAACCTCGGCATCCGCTGGGACGTCGAGACCAACGCCAACAACAACAGCTTCGTGACCCCGCCGAACGCCGTCGCCGCGCTGCAGGCGCTGGGCGCAACGCTGGCGACGCAGCCGGGCAACTTCTTCAATCCCAACGACTATATCTCGACGGGATCGAACCGCTCGCCGTTCTACGGGGCGTTCGCGCCGCGCGTCGGCTTCAGCTACGACGTCTTCGCCGACCAGCGCACCGTCCTGTTCGGCGGCGTCGGGCGCTATTACGACCGCACCCTGTTCCGCAATGCCGCCGAGGAACAGCTGTTCCGCAACCAGGTCGTCAGCACCTTCGAGTTCTCGAAAGACGGCCTGCCACGCAACGGCCAGCCGACGGTGATGTTCGATCCCAAGTACCTCACCCGCGACGGCCTGCTCGCGCTCGCGGCGACCAGCTTCGGGACCAACGGCGAGCTGCGCGTGACCCGCAACGACACCAAGCCGCCGCACACCGACCAGGCGACCCTCGGCGTGCGCCAGAAGATCGGGCCGTTCAACACGTCGTTGAGCTACACCCACATCTGGGGCCACGACCAGATCGGCTATTTCCCGGCGAACCGCAGCGTCCAGTACAACGCTACCGGCTTCTACGACTTCATCCCGCTGATCAACGGCTTCGGCAACGTCGTCGCGCTCAGCCAGGCGCGCGAGACGCGCTACGACGGCGTCTACTTCAGCGCCGAGAAGCCGTACACGGCGGGCTCGCCGTGGAGCGTCACCGCCGCCTACACGCTCAGCTTCTCGAGCGAGCGCGGCTATCCGTTCAACTTCGACCACCCGAACATCGCCGCCCAGCCGTTCCTGCCGAACTCCGGCAACGAGCGGCACCGCCTCGTCGTCTCGGGCCTGACCGACCTGCCGTGGGGCCTGCAGGCGTCGACGCTGATCACCGTCTCCTCGGGCGTGCCGTTCTTCGTCATCGATGCGAGCAAGGGCTTCGGCGGCCGCGACATCGTCCTGTCGAACGTCGGCGACACCGGCTATTTTGCGCAGGTTGACGCGCGGCTGGCGAAGACGATCAAGATCCGGGGCGTCGCGGTCCGGCTCCAGGCCGAGGTCTTCAACCTGTTCGACAAGGCCAACTACCAGGGCTACGACGGCTTCAAGCCGCCGCTGCCCGCGGTCAACAGCAACTACGGCAACCCCAACTTCCTCGCCGGACCGCCGCGCACCTTCCAGTTCGGCATCCACACCAGCTTCTGATGATCGTCTCCCGCCGCACGGCGCTGCTATCGCTGGCGGCGGGAGCTTCGCTCGGCAGCGCCGCAACCGCGCGACCGGGTTCCGCGCTGCTCCACGACACCGAAGCGCGCACCTTCCGCTACTTCTGGGAAACGTGCGACGCGCGGACCGGGCTCGCCCCCGACCGCTGGCCTTCGGCTCCGTTCACCAGCATCGCCGCGACCGGCTTCGCGCTGACCGCCTGGCCGATCGGCGTGACCCGTGGCTGGATCACGCGGGAGCAGGCGCGCGTCCGGACGCTGGCGACCCTCGAGCTGCTGTGGGCGGCGCCGCAGGGGGACGGCACCGAGGGGGTGTCCGGAAACCGCGGCTTCTTCTATCACTTCATCGATCCCGTCACCGCCCTCCGCGCCGGCGCGTGCGAGCTGTCGTCGATCGACACCGCGCTGCTGCTGGGCGGCGTGCTCTTCGCCGGCGCCTGGTTCATTGGCGAGCATCCCGACGAGCAGCGGATCCGCCGCCTGGCGCACGACCTGTACGCGCGCGTCGAGTGGCGCTGGATGGCGCCGCGGCCGCCGTTGCTCGCGCTCGGCTGGCGGCCCGAGACGGGCTTCATCGGCCGCGACTGGGTCGGCTACAACGAGGCGATGCTGCTTTATCTGCTGGCGCTCGGCGCGGGCGAGCACGCACTGCCCGCGGAGGCCTGGGCCGCGTGGTGCGGCGGCTACAAGATCAGCTGGCGCGGCAGCGGCGACACCCGCCATCTCGCGTTTGCGCCACATTTTGGTCACCATTACAGTCACGTTTGGGTCGATTTTCGGGGCATTCGGGACCCCGCGATGCGCGCGGCGGGCCTCGATTATTTCGTCAACAGTCGCCGCGCGACCTATGCGCAGCGGGCTTATGCCGCGGCAAATCCCGGGCGCTGGCGCGGCTATTCGGACCGGATCTGGGGCCTGACCGCCTGCGACGGACCGGGCTGGGCGACGCTTGCCGACGGTCGCCAGTTCCACGGCTACTCGGCGCGGGGACCGGTCGGCTTTCCCGACGGCTTCGACGACGGCACGCTGGCGCCGACGGCGATGCTCGCCTCGTTGCCCTTCGCCCCCGAGATCGTCGCCCCCGGCGCCGCCGCGCTCGTCCGCACCTATGGCGAGCACGTCTACGGCCGGCACGGCTTCGTCGACGCCTTCAACCCCAGCTTCCGCGACGCCGCCGCGACCCTCGCCCGCGGGACGGTCGATGCCCGGCACGGCTGGGTCGACAGCGACCGCCTCGGCATCGATCAGGGACCGATCCTCGCGATGCTCGCCAACGCGCGCGACGGCCTCGTCTGGCGGACGATGCGGCGGAGCCCGGTGCTGCGACGTGGCCTCGCCCGCGCCGGATTTACCGGCGGCTGGCTGCGCTGAGGCAGGCGCTCCCCGCCAGATCGCCCGGCGCGCGGGGAACCTCCTCATTCTGACGGGCTTCTGCTCTGGGGTGCCGACGCTACGCCGGCGGACCGCACCCGGGCCGACTCGGAGGAGCAGCGACGGTGAGCCAGACCACGGGCGAGTTCTTCGTCGAGCGGCTTCAGGAATGGGGCATCCGCCTCATCTTCGGCTATCCCGGCGACGGCATCAACGGCGTGCTGCGCGGGCTGGAGAAGGCCGGCGACGCGTTCACCTTCATCCAGGCGCGCCACGAGGAGATGGCCGCGTTCATGGCGGTCGGCTACGCCAAATTCTCTGGCGAGATCGGCGTCTGCCTGTCGACCGGCGGGCCGGGCGCGACGCACCTGATCACCGGGCTGTACGACGCCAAGGCCGATCACCAGCCGGTGCTGGCGATCAGCGGCGGCGCCGCCCGCTCCGTGCGCGGGGCGCATTACCAGCAGGAAATCAACCTCGACCGCATGTTCGCCGACGTCGCCGACTATGTCGCCGAGGGCCGCACGCCACAGCAGGTCGGCGTCATGCTCGACCGGGCGGTGCGCACGGCCAAGGCGCGCAACGGCGTCGGCGTCGTCATCATGCCCAACGACCTGTCCGACAGCCCCTACGAGGCGCCGGCGCGGTCGCACGGCTACACGCGCTCGGGGCCGGGCTATCAGAAGCCGCACGTCGTGCCGAAGGAGGCCGACCTGCGCCGCGCGGCCGACGTGCTCAACGCCGGCAGCAAGGTCGCGCTGCTCGTCGGTGCCGGCGCGCTCGGCGCGACCGACGAGGTTATCGCCGTCGCCGACCGCCTGCAGGCCGGCGCGGCGAAGGCGCTGCTCGGCAAGGCGGCGCTGCCCGACGACCTGCCGTGGGTCACCGGCACGATCGGCCTGCTCGGGTCGCAGCCGTCGTCGGACATGATGGACGACTGCGACACGCTGCTGATGATCGGCACCGGCTTTCCCTGGTCGGAGTTCCTGCCGAAGACCGGCCGGGCGCGCGCCGTCCAGATCGACATCGACCCGACGATGCTCGGCATCCGCTATCCGACCGAGGTCAACCTCCACGGCGACAGCGCCGAGACGCTGCAGGCGCTGCTGCCGCTGCTCACGCCGAACGAACGTGGACCGTGGCGCGAGGGTATCGAGGCGTCGATGACCAAGTGGTGGGCGCTGATGGCGGAGCGCGCGCTCCGTCCGGCGAACCCGGTCAACCCGCAGCGCGTCGCCCACGAGCTGTCGCCGCGCCTGCCCGCCGATGCCATGATCGCGTCGGATTCGGGCAGCTGCGCCAACTGGTTCGCGCGCGACCTGAAGGTCCGCCGCGGCCAGATGTACTCGCTGTCGGGCGGTCTCGCCTCGATGGGCGCGGCGGTGCCCTATGCGATCGGGGCCAAGTTCGCGCATCCCGACCGGCCGGCGATCGCCCTGGTCGGCGACGGCGCAATGCAGATGAACAACATGGCGGAGCTCATCACCGTCGCCAAATACTGGCGGACGTGGGCCGACCCGCGCTGGATCTGCTGCGTTTGGAACAACGAGGATCTGAACCAGGTGACGTGGGAGCAGCGCGTCATGGAGGGCTTCCCGCGCTTCGCCGCGACACAGGACATCCCGAACGTGCCCTACCACACGTTCGCCGAGCTGATCGGGCTGAAGGGCATCTACTGCGACGATCCCGACCGGCTCGGCGCGGCGTGGGACGAAGCACTGGCGAGCGACCGGCCGGTCGTGCTCGAGGTCAAGACCGATCCCGAGGTGCCGCCGCTGCCGCCGCACATCGACTTCAAGCAGGCGAAGAATTTCATGTCGACCTTCTTCCACGGCGACCCCGACGGTGTCGGCATGATCAAGGGCGCGGTCGGGCAGGTCCTCGCCGGCGTCCTGCCGGGCGGTCGCCACGACTGAGCGGCGGCGACGCCAGGCTCGCGCCGGCACTCGCGGGCGGACGCAATCGAGCGGGTCGGTAAGGGAGAGCGGCCCGCCAGCAGCCGATGGGGGCGCCCGCCCCATACCCCTCCACGCGCCTTTGTATTCGGCACCGGCTTCTGCGATGTCTGCCCTTTGGCAAGGGGGGGCGCGCGAGCGATGATCCGACACCTACTGACCATCGGACTGGCGGCGGCGGCGGCGATCGCGGCGGCGGCGGGTGCCTCTGCGGCGTCGCCCGAGGCGCGGGTCGCCGCCGTGCTCAAGGCGACCCCGCTGATCGACGGCCATAACGACTGGGCCGAGTTGCTGGCGGAGCGGGAGGGCGAAGGCCGCTGGACGCTCGACCTGCGCGCCGGCCTCGACCGCCGCCCCGTGCCGTACAACACCGACATCGCCCGCCTGCGCGCGGGCCAGGTCGGCGGGCAGTTCTGGTCGGTCTATGTGTCGGCGGACCTGCCCCCGCTCGAGCAGGTCAAGGCGACACTCGACCAGATCGACCTCGTCCACCAGATCGTCGCCCGCTATTCCGACACCTTCGCGCTCGCCCGCACCGCCGCCGACGTCCGCCGCATCCACCGGGAGGGGCGCATCGCCTCGCTGATCGGCGTCGAGGGCGGCGGCCAGATCGACGCCGACCTGTCGGTGCTGCGCGCCTACCACGACCTCGGTGCGGGCTATCTGACGCTGACGCACGTCCGGACGATCGCCTGGGCGGACTCGGCGACCGACAATCCGGTGCACGGCGGGCTGACGCCGTTCGGGCTGGCCGTCGTCCACGAACTGAACCGGCTCGGCATGCTGGTCGACCTCAGCCACGTCAGCGAGGGCGTGATGCGGGCGGCGATCGCCGCCTCGAAGGCGCCGGTCATGTTCTCGCACTCGAGTTCCCGGGCCCTGGACGACCACCCGCGCAATGTCAGCGACGACGTGCTGCGGCTGGTCGCGGCGAACGGCGGGGTCGTCATGGTCAACTTCGCCCGCACCTACGTGTCCGAGGACTATCGCCGCTGGAGCAACGAGCGTGCCGCCGAGCAGGCGCGGCTCAACAGCCCGCCCTACGGCGGCGCCCTGATCGGCCAGCCCGACAAGGCCGCGGCGGCGCTGGCGGCGTGGGAGGCGGCGCACCCGGCACCGGTCGGTGACGCTGGCGATGGTCGCCGACCACGTCGATCATATCGCCCGCGTCGCCGGTGCCGACCACGTCGGCCTGGGTGCCGACTTCGACGGCGTCGGCAACGCGCTGCCGCAGGGACTGTCGGGCGTCGACACGTTCCCGGCGCTGCTCGCCGAGCTCGCCCGCCGCGGCTGGAGCGACGCCGACCTGGCGAAACTCGCCGGCGGCAACATCCTGCGCGTCATGGCCGCGGCCGAGCGTGTCGCGGCGGCAATGGCAGCCGAGCCGGCGGGCACGGCGACGCTGGCGATCGATCGCCACTGAGGTAGGGCAGGTCCGTCGCCGGTCGGGGTGCAGCTCGCCGGCGGAACGGCGGCGCCGCTGTCGGGCACGACCCTACAGCGCCAGCGCGCTCAATCCGGGATGCTCGTCCGGCCGCCGGCCGAGCGGCCAGCGAAACAGGCGATCGCGCTCGGCGATCGGGTGCTCGTTGATGCTGGCGAGGCGGCGCGCCATCAGGCCGTCGGCAGCGAACTGCCAGTTCTCGTTGCCGTGCGCGCGGAACCAGTGGCCGCCGTCGTCGCGGTACTCGTAGACGAAGCGCACCGCGATGCGGTCGCCGCCATGGGTCCAGACCTCCTTGATCAGCCGATAGTCGAGCTCGCGCTGCCATTTGCGCGTCAGGAAGGCCTCGATCTCGGCGCGCCCGCTGACGAACTCGGCCCGGTTCCGCCAGCGGCTGTCCGGCGTATAGGCGAGCGCGACGCGCGCGGGATCGCGGCTGTTCCACGCGTCTTCGGCGGCTCGCGCCTTTGCCGCGGCGGTGTCGTCGGTGAAGGGCGGCAGCGGCGGACGGCTCACGGGCGATCTCCCAGGCGGACTTTGAGGGCGGCGAGTTCGGCGTCGAGCGCCGCGATGCGCGCGTCCCGCTCGGCGAGCGCGGCGGCGACATCGGCGGCGTCGATCTTCTGCGGGATGTGCTGCGGGCAGTTGATGTCCCACGCATCGACCGCGAACAGGATCGCCTGCTCGGGCCGCGCACGGTAGCCCCCGGGCATCAGCTTAGCGGTCAGCGCCGCGTCATCGGTCACGACACGCGCGCGACCCCACAGTTTGACGCGGCGGCGATGCGCATAGTCCATCAGGAACAGGAAGGCGCGGTCGTTCTCGAGCAGGTTGCCGGTCGTGATATACTGCCTGTTGCCGCTGTAATCGACGAATCCGAGCGTCCGCTCGTCGACGAGCCGGATGAAGCCCTTCGGTCCGCCGCGATGCTGCGCATAGGGTTGCCCCGCGGCGTTGGCGGTGGCGAGATAGGCGGTGTCGACTTCTGCGAGGAAGGCGGTCAGATCGGCGTCGATGGCCGTGCGGAAGCCCCCGCGCGCTTCCTGCCGCGCATAGGCGTCGCGCGATCCGCGTTCCGTCTGGATCGCCTTCACCGTCGGCGTGAAGGCGATATCGCTCGATGGACTGGGCATTGCCGCCTCCGTGCTTCGGGTTTGCCGCCTATCGCCCCGCCTTCACGTGGGCGTCGTAGAAGGCGATGATGTGCTCGGCGATGAAGGGCAGATTGTCCTCGGTCGCGAAGTGCCCGGCGTTGAGCCGGTGGATCTCCGCCTTGGGCAGGTCTCGTAGGTAGGCCTCGCCGCCTTCCGGCGTGAAGAACGGATCGTGCTGGCCCCAGAAGATCAGCGTCTTCGGCTGGCGGTCGCGGAGGAACTTCTGCCACGTCGGGTAGAGCGCGACGTTGTTGCGGTAATCGTAGAACAGGTCGAGCTGGATGCGCAGGTTGGTCGGACCGGCGACCGAGGCGGCGTCGGTCTGATAGCTTTCCGGCGCGATCAGCTCGGGGTGACCCGCGCCGCCCAGATAGACGATGTCCTTGATCGCCGCGGGCGTGTTGAACCCCGCGAGCGGCTTCTCGCTCTCGGGCGTGCGGTTAATCCACAGCGCCTTGCGGAACCCATCCCAGGCCGGGGTGAAGCCGTTCTCATAGGCATTGGTGTTCTGGACGATCAGCCAGTCGAGCGCCTGCGGGTGGCGGCCGACGATGCGGAAACCCACCGGGCCGCCATAGTCCTGGACGAACAGGCCGTAGTGGTCGAAGCCCTTGGCGGCGAGGAACTTCTCGACCGTCACCGAGATGGCGTCGAAGCTGTAGGGGTACGTCGCCGGGTCCGGGTGCGCGCTGTTGCCGAAGCCCTGGTAATCGGGGGCGATGACATGGAAGCGGCTGCTGAGCGCGGGAATCAGGTTGCGGTACTGGTGCGACGACGACGGCCAGCCGTGGAGCAGCACGAGCTTCGGCAGCGCCGGATCACCGGCTTCGCGATAGGCGATGTCGAGGCCGTCGACCTTGATCGTGCCGTAGCGCACCTGCTGCGGCGCGACGGGTGTGGTGAAGACCGGCGGCGCCGCATAGGCCGCGGCCGACTGGACGAGGGTGGAGAGGGCGACGGCGGCGCTGAACGCGGCCGCGAGGAGGCGGGCTTTGCGGGGCATGGCGTAATCCTTGCGGAGGAGGGGGGCGGGGGCCGGCACGACAGGCCTGCCCCGCGCGGGATCGAACGCCGGAGGTCAGGCGGCCTTGCGAGCCGTGACGACCGGGAAGTCGATGTCGGTCTTGAAGACCTCGTTGACGTAATTGGTCCACGTGTTGAGCGCGACGTGCTGGACGATCTCGACGATCTGCGCGTCGCTGTAGCCGGCGAGCTTGACCGCCGCGAAGTCGGCGTCGCCGACATGGCCACGGGCGCGCGCCACGGCGGCGGCGAAGCGGACGGCGGCGTCGGCCTTGGGGTCGTTCGACGCGCCGCTGCGGTTGGCGGTGATCTCGGCGTCGTCGAGCTTCGCGAGCTTCCTGCCGAGATAGCTGTGCGCCGACAGGCAATAGTCGCAGCCGTTGATTTCGGCGACGGCGAGCGCGATCCGCTCGCGCGTGGCGGCGGGCAGGCTGCCCTTGCCCAGCGCACCCGACATGCCGAGGTAGCCCTCGAGCGCGGCCGGGCTGGTGGCGATCAGGCGGAACATGTTCGGCACCGAGCCGAGCTGGGCGTTGACGGCATCGAGCAGCGGCTGGGCCTTCTCGGGCGCGGCGGCGACGGTGGCGGGGGTCGGGATGCGGGGCATGGCAGCGTTCCTTTCATCGCTAGCGGGCGGGTGTGCCCGGTGACGAACAGGTAGAGGCTTCCATCCCGGCGCTGCAGCCGGTAGATTTGGTAATCTCCCTTCCGTTTGGTGGAAGCGTCGATGGACCGGCTGGACGCGATGACGACGCTGATCGCGGCCGTCGACGGCGGCAGCCTGTCGGCCGCTTCCCGCGCGCTCGGGATGCCGCTGGCGACGGTCAGCCGGAAAGTGTCCGAGCTCGAGGCGCACCTGCGCACGCAGCTCGTCGTGCGAACGAGCCGCAAGCTGCTGCTGACCGAAGCCGGCCGCGCCTATGTCGCCGCGGGGCGCCGCATCCTCGACGAGCTCGACGAGGCCGAGCGCGCCGCGTCGGGCGAGTATCGTGCGCCGCGCGGCCACCTGACGATCACCGCCTCGATCATGTTCGGGCGACTGCATGTCGAGCCGGTGATCCTGGCCTTCCTGCAGGCGTATCCGGAGATCGACGCCCGGCTGGTCCTCGCCGACCACGTGGTCAATCTCGTCGACGACCAGGTCGATGTCGCGATCCGGGTCGGCCAGTTGCCCGACAGCGCCATGGTCGCGACCCGGCTCGGCGAGATCCGCTGGGTGACCTGCGCCAGCCCCGCTTACCTTGCGGCACGGGGCCGGCCCGCGACGCTGGACGCGCTCGGCGACCACGACTGCGTCATGTTCGAAGGGTTGTACTCCAGTAACAGGTGGCAGTTCGGACGCGGCAAGCAGGCGGTCGCAGTGCCGGTCCGCCCACGTTTCGCGGTCAACACCGCCGACGCGGCGATCGCGGCGGCCATTGCCGGGACGGGGATCACACGCGTGCTGTCCTACCAGGTCGCCGCAGCCGTCGGCGCGGGCAAGCTCGAACTCCTGCTCGAAGATGTCGAGCCCGAGCCGCTGCCGGTGCATCTCGTCTATCCTGCGACCTCGTTCCTCCCGCTCAAGCTGCGGGCGTTCCTCGACTTCGCGGCGCCACGGCTGAAGGCAGCACTGACCGCGCCGACGCAAACCCCAACCTGATCCGGTGCACCGGCTCGCCTTGTGCGGCGTGACCGCTCAAGATGGCAATCGGCGTTGCGAAGCCTTCGCGGCCCGCCATCGTTCCCGATCCCGCATCCGTTCCGGCTGACGGCAACGGGTTGGTTCGCGCCGCCTGTTCGGCTAGCCTCGTCCGGCGACTGCAAGAGGCGAGATGAGCGAGCCGGTGAACGTGCGGAGCGAGGGCGCGTCGCCGGACGCTGCAATTTCGCAGCCTCGATCGAGCCCGACCGAGCGACCGATCCCCGCGATGTCGGCCGATCTCTACCGGACGCTGCTCGAGAACCTGACGGAAGGGGTCAGCCTGTCCGACGAGCACGGCACGATCGTCTATACCAATTCGGCTGAGGACCGGATGTTCGGCTACGGATCCGGCGAGCTGATCGGCCAGCACGTGTCCGTTCAGAACGCCTACCCTCCCGACGAGAACGCCCGCCTCGTCAGCGAGGTCATCGCGGAGCTGAAACGCTCCGGCTCGTGGCGGGGCGAGTGGCTGAACCGGCGCAAGGACGGCGCGACGTTCGTCACCACCTCGCGGATCAGCGCGGTCGTGCTCGACGGCCGATCCTATTGGCTGTGCATCCAGGAAGACGTGACGGACGAGAAGGCGGCGCTGGCGGCGCTCGAGGAGAGCCGCGCGCGCTTGCAGCTCGCGACGGAAGCTGCCGAGATCGGCATCTGGGACTGGGATGTGCCGTCCGGCCGCATGCGCTACTCGGCGCGTGCCAAGGAGATCTGCGGCTTCGCCCCGGACAGGGAGGTCACCTACGACGATGCGCGGCGGGTGACGCATCCCGACGACTATCCGCAAACCTCCGCCCTGGCGCGGCGCGCGCTCGACCCGGCGGTGCGCGAACGCGCGCCCTACGAATACCGGGTCGTCCGCCCGGATGGCGCCTTGCGCTGGGTCCTCGCGCACGGCGAGGCGGTCTTCGCCGACGTCGATGGCGAGGCGCGCGCCGTCCGCTATGTCGGCACGCTGCAGGACATCACGGAACGCGTGCGGCTGGAGGAGGCCGAGCGGCAGGGCGCGGCGCGGCTGGCGCTCGCGATCCAGGCGAGCCGGATGGCGGTGTGGGAAGTCGACATTGCGGCCGACCGGGTGACGGGCTCGCCCGAGCTCAATCGGCTGCTCGGCCTCCCGGAGGATGCGACGCCGACGGCCGAGGAGATGCGGGCGCGCTATTATCCCGGCGAGCGCGAACGCCTGCGAGCATTGGGTCAGGCAGCCCTCGCGCGGGGCGAGCGGACGCTGGAGGCCGAGTACCGCTACGTCTGGCCGGATGGATCGGTGCGCTGGCTGTGGCTGCGGGCCGAGATGATCGTCGACGCAGATGGGGTTCCCGTTCGTGCGCTTGGCGTCATCGGCGACATCACGGAGCGCCGGCGCTCCGAGGAAGCACTGCGGGCGAGCGAGGCGCGACTGAAGCTCGCCCAGCGGGCGGCGGGGATCGGCGTCTGGGACTGGGAGGTGGAGACCGGCGCGATCAGCTGGTCGCCCGAGATGTTCGAGATCCTCGGCCTCGATCCGGTCCGCGACGCCGCGGCTCCCTATGCGGCGTGGCTCGACGTGCTGCACCCCGACGATCGAGGGTACGCGAACGACGCCGCCCAGCGCGCGGTCTCCCACGGTGACCCGTTCACGATCGACTTCCGCATCACTCACGGCCCTTCCGGCGAGCAGCGGTGGGTGCGCTCGCACGGGGTCGCCGTGCTGGACGCCGACGGCCGGCCGGGCCGGGTCGTCGGCGTCAATTTCGACATCACCGAGGAGCGGCGGCGCG
Source organism: uncultured Alphaproteobacteria bacterium (assembly GCA_963846485.1). Classification (GTDB taxonomy): domain Bacteria; phylum Pseudomonadota; class Alphaproteobacteria; order Sphingomonadales; family Sphingomonadaceae; genus Polymorphobacter_B. The sequence goes on from CAWJWB010000008.1 coordinate 864,914, forward strand.
AGCAGGAGCTGCGCGCGCTCGCGGGCGACCTGAGGTCGGCGGTGGAGGCGAGCGAGAAGGCGCGCGACCGCATCTATGAGCTCAGCAACGACCTGTTCGCCGTCGCCGGTTTCGACGGCTACCTCAAGACGATCAACCCGGCCTGGGAGCGTCTGCTCGGCCATCCCCGCGAGGCGCTGCTCGCCAAGCGGTTTTCGACGTGGATCCACCCGGACGACCTCCGCGCCGTCGGTGAATTTGTTGCAGCGATGCAGGCGGGCGCCGCGCTGCAGCAGTTCGAGAACCGCGTCATGAAGGCGGACGGAACCGTCGCCTGGATCGCCTGGGCGGCGGTGCCGGAGGGAGACCTCTTCTATGCCGTCGGCCGCGACATCACGCGCGAGAAGGAGCAGGCGGAGGCGCTGCGCCAGAGCCAGAAGATGGAGGCGATGGGCCAGCTCACCGGCGGCGTCGCGCACGACTTCAACAACCTGCTCACGCCCATCGTCGGTGCGCTCGACGTGCTCCAGCGCCGCGGGCTGGGCGGCGAGCGCGAGCAGCGGCTCATCAGCGGCGCCGTCCAGTCCGCGGAGAAGGCGAAGACGCTGGTCCAGCGGCTGCTCGCCTTCGCGCGGCGGCAGCCGCTCCAGCCGAGTTCGGTCGACGTGGGCGAGCTGACCCGCGGGATGGCCGAGCTGATCGCCAGCACCACCGGACCGCAGATCAGGGTCGTGGTGGACGCCCCGGGCGAACTCCCGTCGGCCCGCGCCGACGCCAACCAGCTCGAGATGGCGATCCTGAACCTGGCGGTGAACGCGCGCGACGCGATGCCGGAGGGGGGCACGTTGCGGATCTCGGTCGACGCAGCGACGGTCGGCCGGCAGCATCGTTCGCAGCTGCCGCCCGGCCGCTACCTGCACCTGTCGGTCGCCGACACCGGCGTCGGCATGGACGACGCAACGCTCGCCCGCGCGGTCGAGCCCTTCTACTCGACCAAGGGCGTCGGCAAGGGAACGGGCCTCGGGCTCTCGATGGCGCACGGGCTGGCCGCCCAGCTCGGCGGTGCGCTCACCATCCAGAGCACGCCCGGGCTCGGAACCAATGTCGAGCTCTGGCTGCCGCAGGGCGAGACGGGGCCGGCGGCCACAACGGCGACGACTGCCGGCGAGCCTGCCCGGGGCAAGGGAACGGTGCTGCTGGTCGACGACGAGGACCTCGTCCGCCTCAGCACGGCCGACATGCTGATCGAGGCCGGCTACACCGTCCTGGAGGCGGCGTCGGCCGAGGAAGCGTTGCGGCTTCTCGCCCGCGGCACGGCGCCGGACATGGTCGTGACCGATCACCTCATGCCCGGAATGTCGGGAACGGAGCTTGCAGGCCTGCTCCGCAGGGAACGACCGTCGATCAAGGTCCTGATCGTGTCGGGATACGCGAGCGGGGCCGGGATCGCTCCGGATCTGCCGCGGCTGGCGAAGCCGTTTCGCGGTGCCGAGCTGGCGACGGCTCTGCTGGCGCTGAACTGACCCCTGCATCGCGAGGCTCGAGTCTCGCTAGCGCGGTCGCCACTTTATCGAGCAAGGCTGTCGCTCGCGCGGCGTGAGGGCTCGCCTTCGGACATCGAGGCCGTGGTCCCGGTTGCGCGGGATCTGCCGTCGCACGGTCGCTGCGGCAACTTCCGCACCGCCCGGGACAAGGGCTACAGACGTCTCCCGTTCGAAATCATCGGGGCGCGTTCCCAATGCCTGTCCATCTGCTTGCCGCCGCTGCGCTCGCGACCGCCATCATCGAGCCGGGTGCGGTCACCGGCTGGCAGCCGATCACGTTGCATCCGGGCGTCAACCGTGTCGCCGGTTTCCTCCCCGGCGGGCGCACGGCGATCATCGTGCAAGGGTGGCACGCAAACGGCAACGCGCATGGCTGGCACGACTGGATGGTGCTGGGCGGCCCGTCGGAGGGCCAGCGGTTCGGCGTCGTTCCCGTCGAGGGCAGCCGGTCGACCGACGAACTGCGCGATGAGCCGTTCGATGGCGAACGGGTGATCGGCACCGTTCGTTTTGCCCGCGGCCGCATCGCCGGGAAGGTCGAATCCTTGCTCGTTCAGGCGCATCTCGTTGCGAGCCCGAGCGGCGTTCTGGCGGATCACGCCACCGCCGTGGTCCACCTGTCTGTGCTTCGGCGACATCCCGGAACCGTCGGCGAAACGACGGAGAGCTTCGTGCCGCTGGCGACGACGCAGACGACCAAGCAGTATTGCAACGTCGATCTTGCGGTTCGCGACACCCTGCGGATGCCGCTGCCACGCGACTATGCCGGCGCGGATCGGATCGACGGCTGCTCGGGCTGAGGTCCGAACCGCGGCGGCGGGTGTCGACCGCAGTGCGACCTCCCGCCCGGCGACCGTCATCGGCAACTGCTGTCCGGGGATACACTCGGGCGAAGTTGATCTTGGCAGTAACGGCCCCTCGGCCAGCCAGATTGACGGATCGCTACTGCCTGTCGACGGCGATGATCTCCACATCCCGGCCGGCGATCGTCGCGCCGTCGCCGACGCCCTTGCCGAGCAGGGCTTGCGCGGCGGGCGCGACGTAGGCGATCCGGCCAGCGGCGGGATCGGCTTCATCCTCACCGGTGATGCGGTAGGTGGCCGTCGAGCCGTCGTCGCGAGCGATCGTCACGGCGCAGCCGAAGCGGACCGCGCCACCGTCGCCGCCTTCGACCAGCTGCGCGGTTGCCCGCCGCGACGACCAGTAGCGCAGGTCGCGCGTTGCCCGGGCCATTTCCGTGCGGTCCGCGGCGATACCGCTCGCTGCCTGAGCGAGCCCATAGGCCGCCTGCGCCGCCGACAACTCGGCGTCGATCTGGGCGAGTCCAGACGCGGTGACGAGGTTTCGATGCGGCGAGATCGGCCGGTCGGGCAGGTCGGCGGCGACCGCCTCGGCGTCACTTTCCTTGGTGAACGCTACACTCATCCGGTACTCCAATGCGCGCCTGCAGATAGACTGGCAGATCACTTCCTGCGTCAACGTCCAGGGGTCGGCCTTGTGTCTTCGCCAGCTCGAAGACCTTTGAGGGGCGCCAGCCTGAGCCATTTGTCGCAGCAGCCGACGAGATGTAGCGGACCTCATCGGGCGCGGCGTTAGCTCGACAATGGTCTGCTCCGCACCGACGGGCGGTTATCCTTGCAGATCGACCGGGCATGAAACACACAGGGGCAATGAAACAGCTCCTGCTCGCCGCGCTGCTCATGGCCGCAGCGCCCGCTCCCGCACCGGCTCCGGCGGCACTCCACGACACGATCGCGAAGCTGGTGAGCTTCGGTACGCGCCATACGCTGTCCACCACGACGGATCCTGCACACGGCATCGGTGCGGCTCGTCGCTGGGTCGCCGGGCGCTTCGCCGAGATCGGGCGCACCTGCAGCGGCTGCCTGGCGGTCGAGACGATCGGCACGATGGCGTCCGGCCCGCGCGCGCCGGCAGGCGTTCGCGTCGAAGACGTGATCGCCGTGCAGAAGGGCACCGGGGATCCCGACCGGGTCGTCATCGTGCAAGGGCATATCGACAGCCGCGTGAACGATGTCATGGACGCGACCGCCGACGCTCCCGGCGCCAACGACGATGCGTCGGGCGTGGCGGTGGTGATGGAAGCGGCGCGTATACTGTCGCAGGAGAAGCTCCGGGCCACGATCGTCTACGCCGTCCTCTCGGGTGAGGAGCAGGGCCTGTGGGGCGGCAAGCTGCTGGCGGACACCGCCAGGGCGCGCGGCTGGAAGGTCGCCGCCGTCCTCAACAACGATATCGTGGGCAACACGCACGGCATCGGCGGCGAGCATATCGACGACCGAGTGCGCGTGTTCAGCGAGGGCATCGAGGCGTCGGCCGATCCCGCAGGCGTGACGCAGATGCGCGCGATCGGCGGCGAGGACGATTCACCGTCGCGCGCGCTGGCAAAGACGGTCGTGCGGATCGCCGCGTCACGGCCAGCGATCGGCCTCGACGTGATCGCCGTCCGCCGGCCCGATCGCTTCCAGCGTGGCGGCGATCACATTCCCTTTCTCGAGGCGGGCTATCCCGCGGTGCGTTTCACCGAAGCCACGGAGAACTATGATCGCCAGCACCAGACGGTCCGCACCGAAAATGGTCATCGCTACGGCGACACGATCGATTTCGTCGATTTCCCGTACCTCGCCCGCGTGACGGCGCTGAACGTCGCTGTTCTGCGCGAGCTGGCGAGCGCTCCGGCCGCACCGACCGATGTCTCGATCGCGGGGGCAGTAAGCGACGACACGCGGGTCAGCTGGCAGGCCGTTCCGGGTGCCGCAGGCTATCGGGTACACTGGCGACGCGCCGACGGCTTCGTGTGGACGGATAGGCGCGATGTACCGGCATCGGAAACTTCATTGGATCTTTCGCACGTCAACATCGACGATCATTTCTTCGGCGTATCCGCGCTCGGCGCGGCGGGCGCCGAGAGCCTGGTCACCTTTGCCGGCGTGCCGCCGCGCCCGGCACCGGGAAGCAGCAAATGAAGCGACTTGGCCTCGTGGCGGCGCTGATGATCCTGCCGATGCGCGCCGAGGCCGCGGCCTACGAGCTCGCACCGACGCCGCAGACCGTCGCATGGGGGCACTACGACGCCAAGTCCAAACCCGTCCTGACGGTCAAATCCGGCGACACGGTCGTCATCCATACGCTGCTCACCAACAGTCCGGCCGGCCTCGCGAGTGCGGGCGTCGCAGAGGCGGATATCGAGCCCGCGCTGAAGGCCGTCTTCGCCGGGGTCCCGCAGTTGGAACGCGGACCCGGCGGCCACATCCTGACCGGCCCGATTGCGATCGAGGGTGCCGAGATCGGCGATACGCTCGAAGTTCGCATCCTCAAGGTCGATCTGGCGATCCCCTATGCCTATAATGGCTTCCGCTACGGCATCGGCTTCCTGACGGATGATTTTCCTTACGCGAAGGTCAAGATCATCCCGCTCGATAGGCAAGCGATGATGGCGCGGTTCGCGCCGGGCATCTCCGTGCCGCTCGCGCCCTTCTTCGGCAGCATGGGCGACGCCCCGCCCGCCGCCTTCGGCCGCTATGACAGTGCGCCGCCGACGATCAACGGCGGCAACATGGACGACAAGGCGCTCGTTGCCGGAACGACCTTGTTCCTGCCGGTCCATGCCCCCGGCGCCCTGTTTCAGGTCGGGGACGGGCACGCCGGCCAGGGCAACGGCGAGGTCGATATCACCGCGCTCGAAACCTCGCTGACCGGAACCTTCCAGTTCATCCTCCACAAGGGCGAGGTGTCGGCCTATCCGCGTGCGGAGACGCCGACGCAGTATATCGCGATGGGCTTCGACGACGATCTCAGCAACGCAACCCGCAAGGCGCTGCGCAACATGATCGACTTTCTCGTGGCCAAGAAGGGCATGACCCGCGACGACGCCTACATGCTGATCAGCGTCGCTGGCAATGTCGTCATCACCGAACTGGTCGACCGCAACAAGGGCGTCCACGTCGAACTCGCCAAGGACCTATTCACCCGCCAGTGATGAGCCGGCCCGGGATCATCGCGTCGGCGGCGCGATGGAGATGATCAGACCGGCGCAACAACGGTCCGCGATGGGCGAAGCGGCTGAGGCTAGGCGCCGGACAGTCGTCGGGGAGCCGCCGGCGGCCGGCTGAGGCACCGCCTCGGCCCCGAATTCAGGAGGGAGTGGTGCCGCTTAGGTGACTCGAACACCTGACCCCATCATTACGAATGATGTGCTCTACCGGCTGAGCTAAAGCGGCACGGTGGCGCGGCTTAGCAGCGTGCGAGGGGCGACACAAGCGCGGGCGGACGGGTTGTCGCGGCGGCCGCGGCGACGCATAAGCCGCCCGGCAACGAGCGAAGAGGGCCAGCCATGGCGACAGTGCGGCCGCAGGGAGACGACGCGGATCAGCGTGTCGAGCGCGCCTTCGCCGCCGCCTTGTTCGACAGCGCGCTGCCTGGCGAGGCGGACGACATCGACGCCGCCGCCGCGGCCGCGATCCGGCGCTTCGTCGCCGCCGCCGCCGCGGTCCGCCAGCCCGGTACCGCGGCGATCGTGCTCGAACCCGCGCCGGCAGGCTCGGCGCAGGTCCGCCGCCGCCTGGCGCTGGCGATCGTCAACGACAACATGCCGTTCCTCGTCAATTCGGTCAGCCTGGCGATCACCGCCGCCGGGCTGCGCATCGACCGGCTGCTCCACCCGGTGATCGATCTCCGCCGCGACGAGGCGGGGCGGCTGGTCGAGGTGCTCGGCATCGGCGCGGGCCCGGTCGCTCCCGGCGTCACGCGCGAATCGGTCATCTACATCGAACTCGAGCGTGCGGCCGCGCGCGACCGCGCCGACCTCATCGCCGACCTCGAGCGCGTGCTGGCCGACGTCCGCGCCGCGGTCGGCGACTGGCCGGCGATGCTGGCGCAGCTCGGCGCGACGACGCGGGCGCTGGGCGACAACCCGCCGCCGATCGCGCCGCACGCCGCCGCCGAGGCGATGGCCTTCCTCGAATGGCTCGCCGCCGACCGCTTCACGCTGCTCGGCGTCGCCGTGTCCAGCCTCGACGAGGCGGGCAACGAGACTCCCGCGGGCACCGGCCTCGGCTTGTGCCGCGGCGGTGGAGGCGGGGGCGGCACCCCGCCGGCGGCGGCGCTGCAGCGCTTCCTCGTCTCGCCCGAGCCGCTGCTGATCACCAAGTCGGCGACGCTGTCGACCGTCCACCGGCGCGCCAACCCGGACCTGATCGCGGTCAAGACCTTCGCCGGCGACGGGCGGGCGGTGGCAGTGACGCGCTTCCTCGGCCTGTTCACCAGCGCCGCGCTGGCGACCAGCCCGCGGAACGTGCCGCTGCTCCGCCGCAAGGTCGCCGGCGTCGTCGACGCGCTCGGCTTCGATCCCAAGGGGCACACCGGCAAGGCGCTGGCGCACGTCATCGAGAGCTTCCCGCGCGAGGAGCTGTTCGAGGTCACGCCGGCCCGCCTCAGGACGATGGCGCTCGGGCTGCTGTCGCTGCTCGACCGGCCGCGGCCCAAGCTGTTCGCCCGCGCCGATGCCTTCGGGCAGTTCGTCTCGGTCCTCGTCTATGTGCCGCGCGACGCCTACACCAGCGGCGTGCGGGCGAGCGTCGGCGCGATGCTCAGGGCGGCGCTCGGCGGGACGCTGACACGCTACGAGGTCGAGCTCCGCGCCGAGGGCCTGGCGCGCGTCCATTATGTGCTCAGCCGGCCCGACGGCGAGGGCAGCGAGATCGACGAGGCGGCGCTCGATGCGCAGCTCGACGCCCTCGTCCGCGGCTGGGACGAGGCGCTGGAGACGGCGCTCGTCGCCGCCGTCGGCGCGACGCGGGCGGCGCGGCTGATGCTGTCCCACGGCGAAGGCTTCTCCGCCAGCTACCGTGCCCAGTACAGCGCCGAGGAGGCGGCCGCCGACCTCGTCGCGCTGAGCGGCCTCGGCGACGCGACCGGCCGGGCCGTCCAGTTCCACCGCAACGCGGGCGACGCGCCCGGGCAGCTGCGGCTGAAGATCTACCGGCTGGGGCAGATCATCGCCCTGTCCGACGCCGTGCCGGTACTCGAGAACTTCGGGTTGCGCGTGATCGAGGAGTTCCCCTTCGACCTCGACGGCGGCGCCGCCTGGATCCACGACTTCCTGCTCGAGGCGGGGGACCCGGCCGCGGTCGCCGACCTGCCGGCCTTAAAGGCGCGGCTCGAGCCGGCGCTGACTGCCGTGCTCCTCGGCAGCCAGGAGAACGACGGGTTCAACGCCCTGGTCGTCGCCTGCGGGCTGTCGGCCGAGGCGGCGGGCTGGCTGCGCGCCTATTTCCGCTACCTCCGCCAGACCGGCGTTACCTACGGGCTGATGACCGTCGTCGACGCGCTGCGCCGCTATACGGAGATCACGCGGGCGCTGGTGGCGCTGTTCGAGGCACGCTTCACCGGCTCAGGCGCGGGCGACGCCAGCGCGATCGACGCCGCGCTGGCCGACGTCGCGGCGATCGACGACGACCGCATCCTCCGCCTGTACCGCGCGGTCATCCTGGCGACGCTGCGGACCAACGCCTTCGTGCCCGGCGGGCCCGAGGCGCTCGCGTTCAAGCTCGACAGCCGCGCCGTTCCCGGCCTGCCGCGGCCGGTGCCGTACCGCGAGATCTGGGTGTTCTCGAACCGGGTCGAGGGCATCCACCTGCGCTACGGCCCGATCGCCCGCGGCGGCCTGCGCTGGTCCGACCGGCGCGACGACTTCCGCACCGAGGTGCTCGGGCTGGTCAAGGCGCAGAAGGTCAAGAACACGGTCATCGTGCCGACCGGGGCCAAGGGCGGCTTCTACCCCAAGCAGCTGCCCGCGCCGGCAAACCGCGACGCCTGGCTGGCCGAGGGCACCGAGGCGTACAAGGTCTTCATCCGGGCGCTCCTGTCGCTGACCGACAACTACGCCGCCGACGGCAGCATCGTGCCGCCCGCGCACGTCGTCTGCCACGATGCCGCCGACCCCTACCTCGTCGTCGCCGCCGACAAGGGGACGGCGACCTTCTCCGACACCGCCAACGCCATCGCGCTCGACCACGGCTTCTGGCTGGGCGACGCGTTCGCGAGCGGCGGCCGCGTCGGCTACGATCACAAGGCGATGGCGATCACCGCGCGCGGGGCGTGGATCTCGGTCCAGCGCCACTTCCGCGAACTCGGCGTCGACGTGCAGCGCGACCCCGTGACGGTGGTCGGCGTCGGCGACATGAGCGGCGACGTGTTCGGCAACGGCATGCTGCTGTCGCAGAGCATCCGCCTCGTCGCCGCCTTCGATCACCGCCACATCTTCCTCGACCCCGCGCCCGATCCGGCCGCGTCCTTCGCCGAGCGCAAGCGGCTGTTCGACCTGCCGCGCTCGAGCTGGGACGACTACGACAAGTCGCTGATCTCGCAGGGCGGCGGCGTCTTCCCGCGCAGCCAGAAGACGATCCCCGTCACGCCCGAGGTCAAGGCCGCGCTCGGCATCACGGCCGAAGCGCTGTCGCCGTCCGAACTGATCACCGCCATCCTCAAGGCCCGCGTCGACCTGCTCTGGTTCGGCGGCATCGGCACCTATGTGAAGGCCGCGGGCGAAGCGAACGCCGACGTCGGCGACCGGGCGAACGACGCCCACCGCATCGACGGCGCCGACATCGGCGCGAAGGTCGTCGGCGAAGGCGCGAACCTCGGCCTGACGCAGGCGGGGCGCATCGAGTATGCGATGCACGGCGGCCGCCTCAACACCGACTTCATCGACAATTCGGCCGGCGTCGATTGCTCGGACAACGAGGTCAACATCAAGATCGCGCTGAACGCCGAGGTCGCCGCCGGGCGGCTGGGCGAGGACGGGCGCAACGCGCTGCTGGCCGAGATGACCGACGACGTCGCCGCCCTCGTCCTGCGCGACAACACGCTGCAGACGCAGGCGCTGAGCATCGCCGAACGCGGCGGCGTTGCGGCGCTGCCCGGCCATGTCCGGCTGATCGAGATGCTCGAGGACTCGGCCGCCGAGCTCGATCGCCAGGTCGAGGGGCTGGCGTCGTCGGAGGCGCTGATCCAGCGCGGGCGCAGCGGCCAGGGTCTGACCCGTCCCGAGCTCGCCGTCGTCATGGCCTATGCCAAGATGGCGGTGTACGACGCGGTCGTCGCCAGCGACCTCGTCGACGATCCGCTGCTCGTCCCCGTCCTGCACGCGGCCTTCCCGCGCGCGATGCAGGAGCGCTTCGCCGCCGCCATCGACCACCACCGCCTGCGCCGCGAGCTGATCGCGACCAAGCTCGTCAACGCGCTGGTCAACCGCGGCGGCCTGACCCTGCCGTTCGAGCTGGCCGAGGAGTTCGGCGTCGACCTCGCCGCTGTCGCCGGGGCCTTCGTCGCGGCGCGCCACCTGTTCGACTTCCGCGGGCTGTGGGATGCGATCGACGCCGCCGACGTGCCGGGGCCGGTCCACCTCGACCTCCACGTGCAGGCGGTGTCAGCGCTCGGCACGCAGATGTCCGACCTGCTGCGCTCGGGCGCGGGGATGAGCCCGACGGCGCTGGTGACCAAGCTCCGCCCCGGCATCGCCCGCCTCGGCGACGCGCTGACCGACCTGCTGCGGCCCGAGCCCAAGGCGCAGCTCGACCGGCTCGCCGCCGCGCTGACGACGCTCGGCGCGCCGGCGGCGATCACCGACTGGCTGGTGCGGATCGAGTCGCTCGACGGCGCGGTCGGCGTCGGCCTGCTCGCCGCCGACCTCGGGGTCGGCGAGGCCGGATTGGCCGCGGCGTACACCGACCTCGGCGCAGCGACGGGGCTCGACTGGGCCAAGGGTGCGGCGGCGGGGCTGGCACCCTCCGATCCGTGGGAGCGGCTGCTCAAGGCCGGGCTGGTGCGGGATTTCGAGGCGCTGCGCCTCGACCTGCTGCGCCGGATCGTGCCCGCCGCCGGCGACCCGCGGGCAGCGCTCGCCGAGTGGCAGGCGGCGAACGCGGCCGCCGTGGCCCGCATCGCCGCCGCGGTAGGCCGGGCGCGGACGGGGGCGGGCGTGACGACGGCGATGCTCGCCCACCTCGCGGCGCAGGCGCGCGCCGCGCTGTCGGCCTAGTCGAACAGGCTGGAGACCGAGCTCTCTTCGCTCGTCCGCCGCATCGCCTCGGCGAGCAGGGGGGCGATGGTGATGATGCGGATGTTCTTCGCCGTGCGCACGACCTCGAGCGGCGCGATCGAAATCGGTGATGACCAGCTCGGTCAGCTCCGACGCCGCGACGCGGGCGACCGCGCCGCCCGACAGGACGCCGTGGGTGATGTAGGCGGTGACGCTCGTCGCGCCCGACTGCATCAGCGCGGCCGCGGCGTTGCACAGGGTGCCGCCCGAATCGATGATGTCGTCGACCAGCACGCACGCGCGCCCGGTGACGTCGCCGATGATGTTCATCACCTCCGATTCGCCCGGGTTCTCGCGGCGTTTGTCGACGATCGCCAGCGGCGCGTTGCCCAGCCTCTTGGCGAGCGCGCGGGCGCGGACGACGCCGCCGACGTCGGGCGAGACGATGGTCAGGTTGGTCTTGGGCAGGCGGGCGACGATGTCGGCGTGCATTACGGGGGCGGCGAACAGGTTGTCGGTCGGGATGTCGAAGAAGCCCTGGATCTGCCCGGCGTGGAGATCGACCGACAGCACGCGGTCGGCACCGGCCTTGGTGATCAGGTTCGCCACCAGCTTGGCCGAGATCGGTGTCCGCGGCCCGGGCTTCCGGTCCTGCCGGGCATAGCCGAAATAGGGGACGACCGCCGTGATCCGCTTGGCCGAGGCGCGCCTCAGCGCGTCGATGCAGATCAGCAGCTCCATCAGATTGTCGTTCGCCGGCGCACTGGTCGGCTGGACAACGAAGACGTCCTCGCCGCGGACGTTCTCGTGGATCTCGACGAAGACCTCCTCGTCGGCGAAGCGGCGGACGCTGGCCTTGGTCAGCGGCAGGTCGAGATAGGAGGCGATCGCCGCCGCAAGCTCGGGGTTCGAGTTCCCCGACAGGATTTTCATGGCGCTCCCCCGCTGACGCTGGCGGTCTTAGCCGAACCGGTCACACATCGGCAACATCGCTAGGCGAGCGCGATCAGCGACAGGTTGCGGCCATAGTCGCCCTCGCCCGCGTGGACCGAGCGGCGATAGCTGAAGTGGTCGCCGGCATAGGTGTCGATGCCCAGGCACGCGACGCGCTGCACGCCCGCGGCGGCGAGCTGCGCCGCGACGAAGCCTTCGAGATCGAAGTGCAGGTGCCCCGGCCGGCCGGCGCGGAAGAAGCGGTCGAACGCCGGATCGACGGCGCGGAACGGCGCGGCATAGGCGTCCTGCACCTCGTAGCTCGCCTGGGCAATGCACGGCCCGACCGCGGCGGCGATGCGCTCGCGCCGCGCGCCGAGGCTCTCCATGGCGGCGACGGTCGCCGGCAGCACGCCGTAGAGCGCGCCCTTCCACCCGGCGTGCGCCGCCCCGACGACGCCGGCCGCGACGTCGGCGAACAGGACGGGCGCGCAGTCGGCGGCGAGGACGCCGAGGACGAGGCGGCGGTCGCCGGTGACGAGGCCGTCCGCCTGCGGCCGCGCCGCGAGGTCGGCGGCATCGCTGAAGGCGGCGTCGGCGACGACGACCACCGGGCTGTGGACCTGGTGGACCGTGACCAGCGCCGCTCCGGGGGCCACGGCCGCCGCGGCACGCCTGCGGTTCTCGACGACGGCTGCGGGCGCATCGCTCGAGCCGAGGCCGGTGTTGAGGCTGGCGAAGATGCCGGCAGAGACGCCGCCGGCGCGGCCGCAGAAGCCGTGGCGCGTGCCGGCGAGCAGCGGGGTGGTGGCAAAGGGCAGGCTCACCGGTCGAGCGCCAGCCGGCAGAGGATGTCGTCGTCGGCATGGTCGCCGACCATGAACGTGTACGGCTTGACCTCCTCGAACCCGCCGCGGGCGTAGAAGCGCCGCGCGCGCGGGTTGTCGACGAAGACCGACAGCCACAGGTCGGCCGCGCCCCGCTCGCGCGCGTGCGCCGCTGCCCAGTCGAGCAGGGCGCCGGCGACGCCGGTGCCGTGGTACTCGGGATCGACGTACAGCTGGTAAAGCTGGAGCCCCGCCCGCCCGCCGCGCTCGGCGTCGACGTCGAAGGTCAGCGGGCCGATGCGGGCATAGCCGATCGCCCCGCCGTCGGCCTCGGCCAGGCGGACGCTCGCGTCGCCGGCGAGCGCGGCGGCCCAGCGGTCGGGCGCATGATTGGCCAGGAAGGCGGCGAGGTTGGCCGGCGAATAGAGGTGGCCGAAGGTCGCCGTGAAGGTACGCGCGCCGATCGCCGCCACCACGCCGGCGTCGGCGACGGTCGCATCGCGGTAGGTGACGCTCATGCGAACCCCGGCGGGCAGTCGCCGCCGGCGGTCAGCGCCATGACCTTGAACACGCTTCCCATCGTTCCCTCCGTCAGCCGTGCCACCGCAGCGTCGATCGCCGCCGCCTGCGCCCGGGTCGCCCGACGCTTCAGCGCTGCGGCTCGCGCCTCGATCCCGAGCGCGCGCAGGAAGTCGCCCTGCCCGGCCGGTCCCCAGGCCCGTCCGCCCGCCACCGCCGCCAGCGCAGCGAAATCGACGTGCGCCGTCAGGTCCGATTCGCCCGGGTCGGCGAGCGGGTCGGCGGGCGCATGGCCGCGAATCGCCTGCAGCGTTTCGCCGGTCGCCGGCCCGGCATAGCCATAGTCGACGATCAGCGCCGCGCCGCCCCGCTCCCGCAGGCGCGCGCCGATCTCGGCGGCGATGGCGGTGCTGGCAGGCGACAGCTCGACGACGCTCCCCGGCGCGGCGGCGGCGAGTGGCGGCGGGACCAGCGGCAGGACGTCGGCGGGCCCGGCCGCGAAGACGAGCGCGCCGCCGTCCGCCGCCACCATCCGCTCGCGCCACCCCCGGCCGGTGCGGACCAGCTGGCGTACCGGCAGCGCGTCGAAGAACTCGTTGGCGACGAGGAACAGCGGCCCGTCGTCGGGCACCGCCTCGAGCGCGTCGAACCACGCGGCGTCCGGGTGCCGCGCCGCCTGCGCCGCGCGCAGCACCGGGCTGGTCTCGACGAAGGCGATCTGCGGCCCCCAGCCTGCGGCGGCGAGGCTGCGGCGCGCGTCGCTCATCAGCGTGCCGCGCCCCGGCCCGAGCTCGACCAGCCGCGCGCCGGGCGGGGCACCCGCCGCCTGCCAGCGGTCGGCGAGCCAGGCGCCGAGCAGCTCGCCGAACATCTGGCTGATCTCGGGTGCGGTCGTGAAGTCCCCCGCCGCCCCCAGCGGATCGCGCGTCGCGTAATAATGCGCGTTGCACCGCGCCATGTACGCCGCGACCGACATCGGCGCGGCGGCGAGGTCGGCGGCCAAGCGCGCGGCGAAGGTCATGCCGCCTGCGGCACCGCCGTCCGCTGCCGGCTCCACAGGACGAGGCCGAGCCCCGCGACGATCATCGGCAGGCACAGCCACTGGCCCATCGTCAGCCCGAAGGCGAGATAGCCGACCTGCGCGTCGGGCTCGCGGAAGAACTCGATGCCGAAGCGGATCACACCGAACGCCGCCGCCGCCGCGCCGGTGAGCAGCCCGGGGTGAAGCCGCGCCCGCGTCCGCCAGAACAGCCACGTCATCAGCGCGAACAGCAGCAGCCCCTCGCCGGCCGCCTCGAACAGCTGGCTCGGGTAGCGCGGCAGCGGCCCGCCGCCGGGAAAGATCATGCCCCAGTCGTGGCCGGTGACGCGGCCCCACAGCTCGCCGTTGATGAAGTTGGCGCAGCGGCCGAGGAACTGGCCGATCGGCTCGACGCAGGCGACATAGTCGGCGATGCGCAGCCAGTTCAGCCCGTTGGCCCGGGCGAAGGCGACGATGGCGATCAGCGAGCCGATGACGCCGCCGTGGAACGACATGCCGCCCTCCCACAATTTCAGGATGTCGATCGGGTGCGCGGCGAAGCGGGCGAAGTCGTAGAACAGGACATAGCCGATGCGGCCGCCGAGGATGATGCCGACCGTCGCCCAGGTGATGAAGGCGTCGGCGTGCGCCCGCGTCATCGGCGGCGCCCAGCTGTCGAGCATCTTACCCAGCAGCCACCAGCCGCCGAGGATGCCGCCGATATAGGCGAGGCTGTACCAGCGCAGCGCAAACCCGTGGAACTCGAACAGCGTCGGCGACAGGTGGAGGCTGGTCCAGTCGAGCGCGACCTGGGCGTGTCCGAGCATGGCTGTCCTTCACAAAGGGCTTGTGCGCCGCGCGCGGCGCGCACCATAGTCGGGCACAACGAGAAGACAATCTGGGTGAGGGCATGGCCGATCTGGAGACGTTCCGCGCCGAGACGCGCGACTGGCTGGCGGCGAACTGCCCGCCCGAGATGCGCGAGCCGATCCGCGGCGATGCCGACGTCGTCTGGGGCGGCCGCGGCGCCACGCTGACGCCGCCGCAGCGCGCCTGGCTCGACGCCATGGCCGGGCGCGGCTGGACGGTGCCCGAATGGCCGAAAGAATACGGCGGCGGCGGCCTGTCGAAGGAAGAGGCGAAGGTGCTGGCGCAGGAGCTGCGGAGCATCCGCGCGCGCTCGCCGCTCGCCTCGTTCGGCATCTGGATGCTGGGGCCGGCGCTGCTCAAGTACGGCAGCGAGGACCAGAAGCGCGAGCATTTGCCCAAAATCGCCCGCGGCGAGATCCGCTGGTGCCAGGGCTATTCGGAGCCCGGCGCGGGGTCGGACCTCGCGAGCCTGCGGACGAGCGCGGTGCTCGACGGCGACCACTATGTCGTCAACGGCCAGAAGGTGTGGACGAGCTACGCCGACAAGGCCGACTGGATCTTCTGCCTGGTGCGGACCGATCCGGCGGCGCCCAAGCACCTCGGCATCTCGTTCCTGCTGTTCGACATGGCGTCGCCCGGCGTGTCGACCTCGCCGATCAAGCTGATCAGCGGCTACTCGCCCTTCTGCCAGACCTTCTTCGACGACGTCCGCGTGCCCGCCGCCAATCTCGTCGGCACGCCGGGCAAGGGCTGGGACATCGCCAAGTACCTGCTGACGCACGAGCGCGAGATGATCGGCGACCTCGACGACGGCCGGCGGTCGCTCGCGCAGATCGCGGTCAAGACCTTGGGCGAGGCGCGGCGTCGCCCCCTTGCGCACCGACATCGTCCGCCACGAGATCGACGCGCTCGCCTTCGGGCTGACGATGGAGCGGGTCAAGGACGAGACGCGCGCCGGCCAGGGCACGGGGGCGCTGTCGTCGATGCTCAAATACTACGGGACCGAGCTCAACAAACAGCGGCAGGAGTTGTTGATGAGCGTCGGCGGCAGCGACAGCCTCGCCTGGGACGGCGCCGGCGAGGTCGACACCGCCCGCCACTGGCTGCGCAGCCGCGCCAACTCGATCGAGGGCGGGACGAGCGAGGTGCAGCTGAACATCATCGCCAAGCGCGTGCTGCAGCTGCCGGGCGCGTAGCGTTCCCTCTCCCGCCGATGGGAGAGGGGAATAGGAGACGACGACTTGGCTCTAGTACTGACCGACGACCAGGCGATGGTGCGCGACTCGGCCGATGCCTTTTTCGCGGCCGAAGCCCCGGTCGCCGAGCTGCGCCGGCTGCGTGATGCGGGCGACGCGACCGGCTTCGACCGCGGCCTGTGGCGCAAGATGGCCGAGATGGGCTTTGCCGGCGTGCTCGTGCCCGAGGCGCACGGCGGCGCGGGCTTCGGCCATGTCGCCGCCGGGCTGCTGCAGGAGGCGATCGGGCGCAACCTGTCGGCCTCGCCGCTGCTGTCGACGGCGATCCTCGCGGCGACGGCGCTGGTCCGCGGCGGGACGCCGGAGCAGCAGGCGCAGTATCTGCCGCAGATCGCCGCCGGCGAGCGGTTGTTCGCCCTCGCCGCCGACGAGGCCCCGCGCCACGCGCCGCACCACATCGCGACGCGCGCCGAGGCGTCGGGCAACGGCTTCCGCGCTGAACGGCACCAAGGGCTTTGTCCTCGACGGGCTGGCCGCCGACACGCTGATCGTCGCCGCGCGGACCAATGGGGCCGACGACGAGGCCGAGGGTATCACCCTGTTCCTCGTCGACGCGAAGGCTCCCGGGGTGACGGTCGCCCGCCGCGCGATGGTCGACAGCCGCGGCGCGGCGCGGGTGACGCTCACCGACGTCCAGGTCGACGGTGCCGACGTCCTCGGCCCGGTCGGCGGCGGCGCGGGCCTGCTCGAGCGCGTGCTCGACACCGGCCGCGCGTGCCTCGCCGCCGAGATGCTCGGCGTGGCGCACGAGAGCTTCCGCCGCACGGTCGACTATCTGAAGGAACGCGAGCAGTTCGGGGTGAAAATCGGCAGCTTCCAGGCGCTCCAGCACCGCGCCGCGCACCTGTTCTGCGAGGTCGAGCTGGCGCGCTCGGCGACGCTGCGCGCGCTCGTCGCCCTCGACGCCGACGATGCGCAGGTGCCGCTGTTCGCCAGCCTGGCCAAGGCCAAGGCCGGCGAGGTGGCGAAGCTCGCGACCAACGAGGCGGTGCAGATGCACGGCGGCATCGGCATGACCGACGATTTCGACATCGGCTTCTTCATGAAGCGGGCGCGGGCGGCGCGCGAGACGTTCGGCGACTTCGCCTTCCACGGCGACCGCCTCGCCGGGCTGATGGGGTACTGAGCCGATGCCATCCGCCCTTGACGCCCAACTCGACGCCGTCGTCGCCGCGATCACCGCGCCGGGCGGGCCGCTCGCCGTCGGCCGGGCGACGATCCGCGGTGCCGACCTGCCGGTGTTCGCGAGCGGCCCGGCGACGATGCGCGACTATCTCGCCTTCTTCTTCGCCGCCAACGGTCCCAAGGAGTTCCTCGTCTACCAGGGCGAGCGCTCCACCTTTGCTGAGGTCTACGCCCAGGCGCTGAAGGTCGCCGCCGTGCTGCAGGATCGCGGCATCGCCAAGGGCGACCGCGTCGCCATCGCCATGCGCAACTACCCCGAATGGATCGCCTGCTACTGCGGCGCGCTCCATCTCGGTGCGGTCGCGGTGCCGCTGAACGCCTGGTGGAAGGGCGAGGAGCTCGGCTACGGCATCGCCCATTCGGGGACGCGGCTGGTCATCGCCGACGAGGAGCGGGCACGGCGGCTGGCGGCGCTCCCTGCGCTCGGCGTGCCGGTGCTGACGGTGCGGACCTCGGCCGAGGTCGCCGCCGGGCTCGGGCTCGAGCGCCTCGACGACGCGCTGGCGACCGCGGCGGCCGCGCCGTGGTACCTGCCGCCGGTCGATCCCGAGGACGACGCGACGATCATGTACACCAGCGGCTCGACGGGGATGCCCAAAGGCGCGGTATCGACGCAGCGAGGGATCGCCAGCGGCTCGCTCAATTATCTCGTCACGGGCCTCGCCCTGCTCCAGCTGGCGAGCGCCGCCGGGCTGCCGCAGCCGGCGCAGCAGGTCATGCTCTTGAACGTGCCGCTGTTCCACATCACCGGCTCGGTGCCGGTACTGCTGGTGTCGATCGCCATCGGGCGGAAGATGGTCATCATGCACAAGTGGGACGCCGGCGACGCGCTGCGCCTGATCGCCGAGGAGAAGGCGACCTATTTCGTCGGCGTGCCGACCATGGGCCTCGAGCTGATGAACCACCCCGACCGGGGCAAGTACGACCTGTCGAGCCTGGTCGACATCGCCAGCGGCGGCGCGCCGCGCCCGCCCGAGCATGTCGCGCGGATCGGTCACGCCTTTCCCGGCAAGCACCCGGTCCAGGGCTATGGTCTGACCGAAACGAACGGCGTCGGCGCCGGCATCTTCCGCGACAACTACCTCGCCAAGCCCGCGTCGACCGGCCGCGCCGCGCCGCCGCTGGTCGAGATCGGTATCGCCGACCCGGCCGGCGGCCCGTTCGCGCCGCTGCCCGCCGAGACGGTCGGCGAGGTGTGCATCCGCTCGGCCGCCAACTGCCGCGGCTATTGGCGCAACGAGGCGGCGACCAACGCCGCCTTCGTCGGCGACGGCTGGTTCCGCACCGGCGACCTCGGGCGGCTGGACGCGGACGGCTATCTGTTCATCGTCGACCGCAAGAAGGACATCATCATCCGCGGCGGCGAGAACATCAGCTGCCAGGAGGTCGAGAGCGCGCTCTACGCCCATCCCGCCGTCGCCGAGGCCTGCGTCTTCGGCCTGCCCGACGAGCGGCTGGGCGAGATCGTCGGCGCGGTCGTCTACCGGAAGCCCGGCGCGGCGCTCGAGGCGGAGGCGCTGATCCAGTTCGTCGCCCGCGACCTCGCCAGCTTCAAGGTGCCCGCGCACCTGTGGTTCGCGGACCAGCCGCTGCCCAAGCTGGGCTCGGCCAAGATCGACAAGGTGGCGCTGCGCGGTGTATATCGCGCCCTCTACGCCGCGCAGGAGCACGTCTGATGTTCACCACCATGACCGAGGGGACGCGGGAGGACTGGGGCCATATCGCCCGCGAGCACGCCGTCCACCAGAAGTCGGCGGCGGTCGAGCAGATCATGGAGTCGCTCGCCCGGCTGGACAAGATCGAGGTCGGCTTCGCCGCGACGCAGCTCGGCCATAGCCTCATGGCCGGCACCCTCGCCCGCCGCGCGGGCGCGTCGGACGAGGAAGTGGTCGCCGCGCTCTGCCACGACCTCGGCAAGCTGATGAGCATCCCCAACCACGGCGCGATCGCCGCCGAGATCCTGAAGCCCTATGTCCGCGAGGACATCTATCACGCGGTCAAGCACCACCAGGCGTTCCAGGGGCGCTATTACTACGAATACCTCGGCCAGTCGCCGAACCTGCGCGACGATTTCAAGAACGAGCCGTGGTACGACTTCGCGGTCAAGCTGGTCGACGAGTGGGACTGCCCGGCGTTCGATCCGAACTTCCCCGCCGACAGCCTCGAGAGCTTCCGCCCCGAGGTGACGCGCGTGTTCAGCAACCCGAAGCGGGTGATCTGACGGCTCAGCCGTTCTCGGCGACGGCTGCCACCTGCCGCGACGGCAGCCGCACGAGCACCAGCGCCACCGCGACCAAAACCATGCCGGCAAGCTCGGCCGGGCCGAGGCGCTCGCCGTAGCGCAGCGCACCGATCGTCGCCGCGATCGCCGGCTGGACGAGCAGCGTCAGCCCGATCACGAGCGGCGGCAGGTGGCCGACGGCGAACACCACCAGCCCTTGCCCGACCACCTGGCTGCCGAGTGCCAGCAGCACCAGCGGCCACCAGACGTGCGGCCACCACGGCCCCGCCAGCACCGCGACGGGCAGCAGCGCCAGCGCGCCGAAGACGGTGGCGACGACGAGCAGGCTCAAGGGCGCGACCGAGCCGCGGACGCGGTCCAAGGCAATGAAATAGCCGGTGTAGGCGACGCCGGCGCCGACGCAGAGCAGGTCGCCGGCGAGGTGCCGCGCCGAGACGTCGGCGCTGCGCCCGATCAGCAGCGCGAGGCCGGCGGCGGCGATGACCAGCGCCAGCGCCGCCCGCCGCCCGGGCCAGGTCCGCGCCACCGCGAAGCCATAGGCCGGCAGCAGGAAACTGGCGCAGTTGCTGACCAGCGCGGCGTTGGCGAGTGTCGTCCGGACGATGCCGAGGTGCCACAGTGCGAGGTCGAGCGCGAACAGCACGCCCGCCGCCGCGATCGCCGCCACTGCCCCGCGCGACAGGCCGCGCGTCGCCGGCGCGCCCGCCCGCCGCGCCGCTGCCGCCGCCAGCAGCGCCAGCGGCAGCACCGCGAGCGTCATCCGCCAGAAGGCCGAGGCGACCGCGGGCACGTCGGCCGAGCGCACCAGCCACGGTCCGAAGGCGAGCGCGACCGACCCGCACAGCATGGCGGGGAAGGCGAGGCGCGCGGGCGTCATGCGCGCGGGGTAGAGGGCGGCGGACGCGGGAACAACCCTCACGTCGCGCTGATGCCGCCGTCGATGTAGAGCTCGGTGCCGGTGACGAACTTCGCCTCGTCGCTGACCAGGTACACCGCGCCCCAGGCGACGTCGTCCGGCTCGCCGACGCGGCCGAGCGGGATCTGCCGGCCGAGCTTGGCCAGCCCCGCCTCGCGGTCGATGCCGCCGACCAGATTGTCGAGGATCGGCGTGTCGATGAACACCGGGTGGATCGAGTTGCAGGTAACGGGGTAGCGCTCCTTGGCGCAGTGGAGCGCGACCGACTTCGACAGGTGGCGCACCGCAGCCTTGGCCGAATTATAGGCCGCCATGTTGGCCGCGGCGATGACGCCGGCGATCGACGAGATGTTGAGGATCGAGCCGCGGGGCGACCCCGAGCCGTCGCGCGCGCAGGTCGCGACGATCATCGGCAGGGCGTGCTTGCAGCCGTAGAAGACGCTGTCGAGGTCGACGGCATGGACCCGCCGCCAGTCGTCGTCGCTCGTGCTCTCGACCGTGCCGCCGGTGCCGATGCCGGCGTTGTTGACGAGGATGTGCAGGCCCCCGAAGCGCTCGCCGGCGAAGGCCAGCGCCGCCTGCCATGCCTCGGGCGCGGTGACGTCGTGGCCGGTCGCCGCCGCGGCCTCGCCCAGGCGCGTGGCGGTCGCTTCGGCCCCGGCGGCGTTGATGTCGGTGACGACGACGCGCGCGCCCTCGGCGACGAACCGCGCCGCCATCGCCGCGCCGAGCCCCTGCGCCCCGCCGGTGACCATCGCCACCTTGCCCGCCAGCCGTCCCGCCATGCCGTCTCTCCCGCTGCTGCCGGGCCTTGTGCCCGCTGCACCTGGGCGCGGCAACCCGTCGCCCGTCCGAACGAAAAGGGAACGCAGCGGCCGCTGACGGGTTTGGCGGGAAAGGAGACCGATCATGGCCGACGCCGCCAACCCCAAGACCCACCCGACGTCCAACGCCGAGAAGGACCCGCACGACTGGACCACCGGCGACGAGCCGATGACCGGGGCGCAGGCGTCGTACCTCAAGACGCTGTCCGAGGAGGCGCACGAGGACTTCGACCCCGAGCTGTCGAAGGCCGACGCCTCGCTGAAGATCGACGCGCTGCAGGAGAAGACCGGGCGCGGCCGCTAGTGCCCCGCGGCGGCCGGCGGCGCTTGCCCCGTGGCGCCCGCGCGCCTAACCGGCGGCAGAGCCCCGGGAGCCGCCTATGTCGCTGACTGTCGCCGTCCAGATGGACCCGATCGAGACCGTCAACGTCGGCGGCGATTCGACCTTCGCGCTGATGCTGTCGGCACAGGCGCGCGGGCACCGGCTGTACCATTATCTCAGTACCGACCTGACGTATGTCGGCGGCCGCGTCACGGCGCGCGCCCGGCCGCTGACCGTCGAGCGGACCCACGGCGCGCATTTCCGCTGGACCGGCGAGGCGCGGGTCCTCGACCTCGGTCGCGACACCGACGTCGTCCTGATGCGGCAGGACCCGCCGTTCGACATGGCGTACATCACCGCGACCCATCTGCTCGAGCGCGTCCACGGCGAGACGCTGGTCGTCAACGATCCCGCCGAGGTGCGGAACGCGCCGGAGAAGCTGTTCGTCCTCGGCTTCCCCGAGCTGATGCCCCCGACGATGGTCACGCGCAGCCTCGCCGACGCCCAGGCCTTCCGCGCCGAGCACGGCGACATCGTGGTCAAGCCGCTCTACGGCAATGCCGGCTCGGCGGTGTTCCAGATCCGCGAGGGCGACGCCAACCTCGCCGCGCTCGTCGAGCTGTTCAGCGACGTCTGGCGCGAGCCGTTCATGGTCCAGAAGTTCCTTCCCGACGTCAGCGCCGGCGACAAGCGGATCGTGCTGGTCGACGGCGTGCCGACCGGCGCGATCAACCGCCGCCCCAAGGCCGGCGAGATCCGCTCGAACCTGGCGGCCGGCGGCGCGGCCGAGGCGGCGCTGCTGACGCCGCGCGAGGAGGAGATCTGCGCCACGATCGGGCCGGAGCTCGCGCGCCGCGGGCTGGTGTTCGTCGGCATCGACGTCATCGCCGGCTACCTGACCGAGATCAACGTGACCTCGCCGACGGGGATCGTGGCGATCGACCGGTTCAACGGCACGGATACGGCGGGGGCGATCTGGGACGCGATTGAGCGGCGGCTGGCGGGCTGAGCCCTTACTCGGGCCGTTGTCGGCGCACCGGGCCGCGCCCGATCCTGGCGGCGAGGTCGGCTCGAGAGCGCCAACCTTCAGACGCCTCTCCCCTGAGGGAGAGGTCGAGCGACGCAGTTTCCAGCTTGCGGCTAGCCAAAGCCCTCGGCGAGCGGGCGGTGGCGACCCCGGTGAGCGGGTGGCGGCGCGTCGCGGCGAAGCCGCGCCCTCGGACGGGATCGGGCGTCGAGCCCGCCCGACCCGCCGGCCGGCGGACGAGTCCGCGCCTAAGCGGCGAACGCGAGGAGCGTTCCCCGCTAAGGCGCCGGCCGTCCTACTTCAGATGCTGCGCCAGGTACTTGTTCATCTCGAACATGGTGCACTTGTCGCGGCCGAAGACCTTCTTGAGGTTGGCGTCGGCCAGGATCTCGCGCTTGTCGGCGGGGTTCTGCAGGTTGTGCTTGCGGATATAGTCCCACACCTTGCTGACCACCTGGCCGCGGGGCAGTGGGTCCTTGCCGACGATGACGGCGAGCTCGGGCGAGGGCGTCAGCGGCTTCTGCAGCGCGTCCATCTTCTTGCCCGGCTTGGGCTCGGTCGCCGCCTTGGCCTTGGCGGTCGTCTTGCCTTCGCCGGCCGCGGCCTTGGCGGGCTTGGCTGCAGCGGCCTTGGCCGGCGTCTCGGCTTTGGGCTTGGCCGTCTTCGGTGTCGTTGCCATCGGCGTGTTCTCCCCTTGTCCCCTGTCGGACCCTGCTGCAACCGGCCGTGATTGGCCTTGTTCGAAGCGGCGACCTTACCGCTTTTGTCAAGCCGCGCAATCGGCTGTGCGCCGTGATGGTATCAGCGGCAGACGGCAATCGTGTCGGGCAGCGCGCGCGGTTCGAAGATCGCGAGATAGACCCCCTGTCCGACCGGCCGGGTGGCCGTGCGGGCATAGCCGATCGCGCCCAGTTCGCAGGCGAGCAGCGCCGGCGGCGTGCCGTGCGCCAGCGTCGGACGGTCGGCGTCGACGACGGCGATACGCCCGCCGACCCGGAGGCTCCGCCGCAGCCGCCACAGCAGCGCATAGGGCTGGGTGATCTCGTGGTACATGTGAACCATCAGCACCACGTCGACGCTGCCGGGGTAGAGCGGCACGTCGTCGGGCGCGCCGAGCAGCGCGGTGACGTTCCGGTACCGGCGCATCCGGCGCGCCAGGCGGTCGACGGTGGCGCGGTCGATGTCCTCGGCGATGACGTGGCCGCGCGGGCCGACCGCGCGCGACAGCGGTGCCTCGTAATAGCCTTCGCCCGCGCCGATGTCGGCGACCGTCTTGCCGTTCAGCGGGCCCAGCGCGGCGATGACGGTGCGGGCCTCGCCGGCGTCGTTGCGTGCCCGCTCGTTCGACCAGCGGTCGGAGACGATCGGCGCGACGGGGCGTGCCGGTGCGGGGAAGACGGGCTCGCCCGCCCGGACCGCGCCGGCCGCGCCGACGCCGGTCACGAGCGCGAGCAGCAGGGCCAGCCTCACCGCGGCGCGATCACCATCAGCATCTGGCGCCCCTCCATCTTGGGCAGCTGCTCGACCTTCGCATAGTCGATGGCATCGTCGCGGACGCGTTCGAGCAGCGCGAGACCCAGCTCGCCGTGCGACAGTTCGCGGCCGCGGAAGCGCAGCGTCAGCTTGACCTTGTCGCCCTCCTCGATGAAGCGCTGGACCGCCTTCATCTTGGTGTCGTAGTCGTGGTCGTCGATGTTGGGACGCATCTTGATCTCCTTGATCTCCTGCGTCTTCTGGTTCTTGCGGGCGGCAGCGGCCTTCTTTTGCGCCTCGTACTTGAACTTGCCGACATCGAGGATCTTGCACACCGGCGGATCGGCCCCCGGGCTGACCTCGACGAGGTTCATCCCGGCCTCGTGGGCGGTCGCGATCGCTTCGCGGGTGTACAGGACGCCCAGGTTCTCGCCGTCCTGGTCGATCACGCGCACCTTGGGCACGGTGATGAATTCGTCGTAGCGCGGGCCGTTCATCGGCACGGGCGCATTCTGCGGGCGGCGGGTCAAGGGCGGGGGTATGGCAGCGTCTCCTGTTCGGTCATGTCCGCAATGTAGCGCCTTTACAGCGATTCCGGAAGGCGGCGCCCGCGCGAATTATGCCGCTCTTCACGGCGCGCCGGCGCTTCCTACATTGGGCGTATCAACCCGATCCTCGTGAAAGCACACCAACCGAATGAGCGATTTCCCCGACTGGCACGGCACGACGATCGTGTCCGTGCGCAAGGACGGCCGCGTCACCGTCGCCGGCGACGGTCAGGTGACGATGGGCCAGACCGTGATGAAGGCCAACGCCAAGAAGGTCCGCCGTTTGGGCAGCAGCGGCGACGTCATCGCCGGCTTCGCCGGGGCGACGGCCGACGCCTTCACCCTGTTCGAACGCCTCGAGGCCAAGCTTGAGCGCTACCCCGGCCAGCTGACGCGCGCCGCGGTCGAGCTGGCCAAGGACTGGCGGACCGACCGCTATCTCCGCCGGCTGGAAGCGATGATGATTGTTGCCGACAAGGACACGACGCTGATCCTGACCGGCACCGGCGACGTCCTGGAACCGACCGACGGCATCGCCGCGATCGGCTCGGGCGGCAACTATGCGCTGGCCGCCGCCCGCGCGCTGGCGTCGGTACCGGGCGATCTCGACGCGGAGGGGATCGCCCGCCGCGCGATGGAGGTCGCCGCCGACATCTGCGTCTACACCAACACCAATCTCACCGTGGAATCAATCGCCAAGGACGCAATCGGATGACCGCCATGCCCCAGATCGAGGTTCCCGCCGCGCCGACCGGCCTCGACGCCCTGACCCCGGCCGCGACCGTCGCCGCGCTCGACCGCTTCATCGTCGGCCAGGCCGAGGCGAAGCGCGCGGTCGCCGTTGCGCTCCGCAACCGCTGGCGGCGGCAGCGCCTCGGCGACGACCTGCGCGACGAGGTGTCGCCGAAGAACATCCTGATGATCGGCCCGACCGGCTGCGGCAAGACCGAGATCAGCCGGCGGCTGGCCAAGCTCGCCGAGGCGCCATTCCTCAAGATCGAGGCGACCAAGTTCACCGAGGTCGGCTACGTCGGCCGCGATGTCAACTCGATCGTCCGCGACCTCGTCGAGGAGTCGATCCGCCTCGTCCGCGAAAGCCGCCGCGCCAGCGTCCGCGACAAGGCCGAGGCGGCGGCGGAAGCGCGCCTGCTCGACGTGCTCGTCGGCAAGGACGCGAGCGAGGCGACGCGCGCCGCCTTCCGCCAGCGCTTCCACGAGGGTGCGCTGAAGGGCCGCGAGGTCGAGATCGAGGTCGAGGATAATGGCGGCCCGGCCTTCGAGCTGCCGGGTATGCAGCCGGGGCAGGTCGGCATGATCAACCTCGGCGACATGCTCGGCAAGGCGATGGGCGGCCGGACCAAGCGGCGCAAGATGAGCGTCGAGAACGCCTGGGAGGTGCTGGTCAACGAGGAGAGCGACAAGCGCCTCGACTCGGACGATATCAACCGCGAGGCGGTGCGCTCGGCCGAGCAGAACGGCATCGTCTTCCTCGACGAGATCGACAAGATCGCCGTCAGCGACATCCGCGGCGGCTCGGTATCCCGCGAGGGCGTCCAGCGCGACCTGCTGCCGCTGATCGAGGGGACGACGGTCGCGACCAAGTACGGCCCGGTCAAGACCGACCATATCCTGTTCATCGCGTCGGGCGCCTTCCACGTGTCGAAGCCCGCCGACCTGCTGCCCGAGCTGCAGGGCCGGCTGCCGATCCGCGTCGAGCTGAAGGGGCTGACCAAGGCTGACTTCGTCCACATCCTGACCGACACGCAGGCGTCGCTGATCCGCCAGTACACGGCGCTGCTGGCGACCGAGGGTGTCAGCCTCGACTTCACGCCCGATGGTATCGAGGCGATCGCGGCGACGGCGGCGCAGGTCAACGATGCGGTCGAGAACATCGGCGCGCGGCGGCTGCAGACGATCTGCGAAAAGCTGCTCGAGGGCCTGAGCTTCGACGCCAGCGAGCGCGGCGGCGAGACGGTGACGATCGACGCCGCGTACGTCGAGCGCGAGCTCGGCGACATCGCGCGCAACACCGACCTATCGAAGTTCATCCTCTAGGACGGCGGGCGGCGGAAGCGCTGTCCTACGCGGCGATGTTGGGGCAGGGTGGCGCAATGACCGGCGCCCGCCCTGCCCGCTCGACCATCCTAACCGGAGAGGTTCGACGGGGGCCTATCCCCGGGGGTGCGTGGCGCTACCTTCGTCAACTTCCGATTTCATTCCTGTACCGCTTGGGTGAAGCGCCGAGTCGCCCGCGCGTCTCAGAACGCCGGGTCGTGCGCCTGCCCGGGGGCATGGATGCCGCACTCGGTCTTGTCCCAGCCGCGCCAGCGCCCGGCGCGCGGATCCTCGCCGGGCTTGACCGTCGTCGTGCAGGGGACGCAGCCGACCGAGGCGAAGCCCTGGGCCTCGAGCGGGTGGCGCGGCAGGTCGTGCTCGGTGAAATAGGCGTCGATCCGCGCCTTGTCCCAATCCGCGAGCGGATTGATCTTGAGCTTGCCCTCGTCGATCTCGAAACGGGGCAGGGCGGCGCGGGTCCGTGCCTGGAAGCCCTTGCGCCCCGACAGCCAGGCGTCGAACGGGCCAAGGGCGCGGCGCAGCGGCTCGACCTTGCGGATCTCGCAGCAGCCGTCGGGGTCGAAGCTCCATCTGAGCCCGGTCGCGTCGCGCGCCGCAAGCCGGAACGGGTCCGGGCGGACGACGCGCAGGTCGGTCAGGCCGAGCCGCTCGGCCAGTGCGTCGCGATAGGCCAGGGTCTCACCGAACATCTTCTGCGTGTTGACGAAGATCACCGGGACCGCCCGGTCGACCTGGGCGGCAAGGTGGAGCAGCACCGCCGAACTCGGCGCCGAACGACGACACCACGGCGACGCGCCCGCGCAGCTCGGCGAGCATCGCCGCGACCAGGCCCGGCGTGTCGACGCGATCGAAGTGCGCGTTGAGCGCGGCCGCGTCGCTCGGCAGGAACGCCGGCGCGACGTCGATGACGTCGGGCTGGCGCGCCGCCTCAGCCATGCCGCAGCGCCCAGACGGGGACCCGCCCGTCCGCCGCCTTCTGGTAGACGAAGGGAAAGCGCGCCAACGCCTCCATCACCGCCGCCCTGTCGAGCGGCCGCGCGGGGGCGAAGCTGTCGAAGCCGGCACGGCGCAGGAACACCATCTGGTCGAGCAGCACGTCGCCCGCGGCGCGCAGCTCGCCGGTGTAGCCCGCCGCGCGCAGGATCTGCGCCGACGAATAGCCGCGCCCGTCGCGGTACTTGGGGAAGCTGACCTCGATCAGTCGCAGCCCGGCGAGGTGTGGCAGCAGGGCGCGGGCGTCGTCGCCGGGATCGAGGCGGACGGCGGCGGTGTTCGACGCCGCGCCGAACTCGGCGAGCGGGACGACCGGACCTTCGTACAGCGGGTCATCGCGGAAGCTCATCACCTGCGCCGCGCCGGTCTCGGGCGGCGGCGGCGCGCCGGCGACGGGCGACTGGTCCTGAACCTCGCTCACCGCACCGCCTCGCCATAGACCGCGGCCTTAAATGGCGCGTCGCCGAGGCGGCGGTAGGTGTCGAGGAAGCGCTCGTCGGGCGAGCTGCGGACGGTGCGATAGGCCTCGATCACCTTCTCGACCGCGTCGACCACGCCGGCCTCCGAAAAGCCGGGCCCGAGGATCTTGGCCAGGCTCGCATCTTCGGCGCCCGAGCCGCCGAGCGAGAGCTGGTACGCCTCCTCGCCCTTCCGGTCGACGCCGAGGATGCCGATGTGGCCGGCGTGGTGGTGGCCGCAGGCGTTGATGCAGCCCGACACCTTGATCTTCAGCTCGCCGATGTCGTGCTGCCGGTCGAGATCGGCAAAGCGCCGGGCGATCTGCTGCGCCACCGGGATCGAGCGGGCGTTGGCCAGCGCGCAATAGTCGAGGCCCGGGCAGGCGATGATGTCGGTGACGAGGTCGAGGTTCGGCGTCGCCAGCCCTGCGCCATCGAGCGCGGTCCACAGCGCGGGGAGGTCGGCCTTGCGGACGTGCGCAAGCACGAGGTTCTGGCTGTGCGTGACGCGGATCTCGCCGAACGCATAGCGCTCGGCGAGGTCGGCGATCAGGTCCATCTGCTCGGCCGAGGCGTCGCCGGGGATGCCGCCGACCGGCTTCAGGCTGATCGTGGCGATGGCGTAACCCGGCTGCTTGTGGGCATGGACGTTCTGGTCGAGCCACAGGGCGAAGTCGGGGTCGCTGCGGTCGACGCTGGCGTTCGCGGCCAGATCGTACGGCGGCTCGGGGAACTGGGCGACGATGCGGGCGTACTCCGCCGCGGGCGCATCGAGCGCGAGCGGCTCGAGCTCGGCCCACTCCGCTTCGACCTGGCGCGTGAACTCGGCCGCGCCGAGGTCGTGGACGAGGATCTTGATCCGCGCCTTGTAGATGTTGTCGCGCCGGCCGTAGCGATTGTAGACGCGCAGGATCGCCTCGCAGTAGCTCAGGTACTGCCCGACGGGGATGAAGTCGCGGACGACATGGCCGATCATCGGCGTCCGCCCCATGCCGCCGCCGACATAGACCTTGAAGCCGAGGCCCTGCTCGCCGCGCACCAGCTGCAGGCCGATGTCGTGGAGCTGGATCGCGGCGCGGTCGGTGTCGGACGCGATCACCGCGATCTTGAACTTGCGCGGCAGGAAGCTGAACTCCGGGTGGAAGCTCGACCATTGCCGCAGCAGCTCGGCGTAGGGGCGCGGGTCGGCGACCTCGTCGGCGGCGGCCCCGGCGAACTGGTCGCTCGAGATGTTGCGGATGCAGTTGCCGCTGGTCTGGATGGCGTGCATCTCGACGGTGGCGAGGTCAGCGAGGATATCGGGCGCCTCGGCCAGCTTGATCCAGTTGTACTGGATGTTCTGCCGCGTCGTGAAATGGCCGTAGCCGCGGTCGTATCGCCGCGCGATGTGCGCCAGCATCCGCAGCTGCGCGCTCGACAGCGTGCCGTAGGGCACCGCGACGCGCAGCATATAGGCGTGGAGCTGCAGGTAGAGGCCGTTCATCAGCCGCAGCGGCTTGAACTGGTCCTCGGTGATTTCGTTCGCCAGCCGTCGGGCGACCTGGTCGCGGAACTCGGCGACGCGGGCGTCGACGATCGCCTGGTCGTATTCGTCGTAGCGGTACATCAGGCGGCTACCCTGTTGAGGTCGGGGCGGACGGTCGGGCCGGCACCGCGGACGCGCTCGCGCATCGTCCGCGGACGCGGACCGGCAGGTGTCGGCTCGGCGTCGATCAGCGCGGGATCGTTGATCCGCTCGGCGGCGAGCGTCGCGGCGAGGAGAGCGTCGCCCTCGGCGCCGACGTCGACCGCGTCGGCGAGGTGGAGGCTCCAGTCCGCGCCGCTCCACCAGACGACGTCGCCGGTCTCGAGAATGTTGCCGGTCAGCAGGCGCATGCGAGCTCCTTGAGGGCCGCGTCGCTCGTGCCGAGCCGCGCCACGTCGCCGATGACGAGGAGCGCGGGCGAGACGACGCCGGCAGCAGCGACGGTGCGGCCGAGGTCGGCGAGCAGCGTCCGCACCACGCGCGCCCCCGGCAGCGTGCCGCGCTCGAGGACGGCGCAGGCGGTCTCAGGGGCGAGGCCGTCGGCAATCAGCTTGTCGGCAATGCCGTCGGCGTTGGTCACGCCCATGTAGACGACAAGAGTGCGGCCGTGCCCGGCCAGCCCGCTCCAGTCCTGCTCGCCGAGCGCCTGGCAGGTGCCGGCGACGAAGCTGACGGTCGAGGCATGGTCGCGGTGGGTCAGCGGCATCAGCGCCTCCGCCGCCGCGCCGAGCGCCGCCGAGACGCCGGGAACGACCTCGACCGCCACGTTCGCCGCGCGGCAGGCCGCGACTTCCTCGCCGCCGCGGCCGAAGACGAACGGGTCGCCGCCCTTCAGGCGGACGACGGTCTCGCCCGCCTGCGCCTCGGCGACGAGAAGGGCGTTGATCGCCGCCTGCGGCAGCGTGTGTCGGGCGCGGCGCTTGCTCACGTCGATGCGGCGGGCGGCGGGCGCGAAGTCGAGGACGCTCGCGTCGATCAGCCCGTCGTGGACGACGACCGTCGCCGCCGCCAGCGCGCGGACCGCACGGACCGTCAAGCAGGTCGGGCGCGCCGGGGCCGGCGCCGACGAGGACGACGCGCCCGGGCGCGCGGCCGGGCTGGTGGGCGGGCTGCTCCATGGACGGCACATGGGACGTGCGGCGCGGTCGTGAAAGCAAGGCTTTCTTGGCCGGCGCGAAGGTGCGTTTCCCGCCAGGGGGACTAGGGGTTCGTCAGTTCGTCCAGCTGAAGCTCGGCGAGCAGCGCGGCGCGGGCGGCGCGGCACTGCGCCCAGAGCGCAGGGCGCGGGAGGTCGGCCGGCGCGATCGTCACCGGCCAGTGCGCGGTAACGATCGCCTCGAGACGCGCGATCTTCGCCTCGTCGAGCAGGAAGCGCGGGTCGACCGCCGCCGGGTCGCAGGTCACGCGCAGCCGCAGGCACGCCGGCCCGCCGCCGTTGCGCATCGACTCGCGGACCTCGACGAAGTGGAGCGAGCGGATGGGGCCGTTGCCGGCGACGAGGCGCTCGAGATAGGCCGCGACCGCCGGGGTGTCGCGACACTCGGTCGGCAGGATCAGCGCCATCGCGCCGTCGCCGAGCGTCACCAGCTGCGAGTTGAACAGGTAGGACGCGATCGCGTCGTCGAGGCTGACCGCGCTCGCCGGCACGACGATCAGCTCGGCCCAGGGAGCGCTTGCGGCGAGGTCGGCGGCGAAGTCGCCGGCGAAAGCGTGCTCGTGGGCGAAGACGACGCGGCCGCTGGCGACCGCGACGACGTCGTTGTGGAAGGCGCCGGCCGCGATCGCCGCCGGCGCCTGCTCGACGAACAGGGTCCGCTCCGGGTCGAGCCCATGCCGGCGCGCGACCGCCTCGCTGGCGCTGCGGCTCTGGCGAGCGGGAAAGCCGCCGCCGTCGACGCCGTAGACGAAGATCTCGACGCCGGGCGCGTTCGCCTCGGGGGCGACCCGCATGTGGTTGGCCGCGCCCTCGTCGCCGAAGGTCGGCACGGCTGCGTGGACGGCGAAGGCGGAGCCGGCGAAGGCGAGGCGGAGCTGGGCGAGCGTCGCCGCCGCTTCGTGGCTGCGATGTGGCATGGCGCTCAGGTTCGCGACCGTCAGATGCGTCCGGCCGTCGCCGGTGTCCGCTGCCGGCGACACCGTCGCCGCGTTCGCCGTCCACATCGGCGAGGCCGATATGGCGCGGGCGAACAGGACCGGGTCGGCTGCCGCCGCCGCCGCCACGGCGTCGTCGTCCCCGGCGAAGCCGAGCGCGCGCAGCCAGCCGGTCGCCGGGCGGTCGTGGGGCACGAACAGTCCCTGCGCCAGCCCAAGCCCGAGCGCCGCGCGCATCTTCGCCAACCCCTGCAGCGCCGCGTCGCGCGGCCGCGACACGGCCCCGGCGTTGGCCGCGCTCGCGCGGTTGCCCGGCGACAGGGCGGCATAGTTGTGGCTCGGCCCGATCAGCCCGTCGAAGTTGATCTCGCGGATCATAGCCGGAGCCCCGTGGCGATGCTGCCGGTGAGCGCGTCGGCCTCCAGGCTCGCGACCGGCCAGGCGCAGTAGTCGGCGGCGTAATAGGCGCTCGGCCGGTGATTGCCGGACAGGCCGACGCCGCCGAACGGCGCGCTTGAGGCCGCACCGTTGGTCGGCCGGTTCCAGTTGACGACGCCGGCGCGGCTCTCCTGCCAGAAGCGGTCGTAGAGCGCGGCGTCGCCCCCGATCAGCCCCGCCGCCAGGCCGAAGTGCGTGGCATTGGCCTCGCGCATCGCGGCGGTGAAGTCGGGGACGCGGATCACCTGCAGTACCGGGCCGAACAGCTCGGCGTCGGCGCGATCGGCGACATTCGTGACGTCGACGATGCCCGGCAGCAGGAACGGGCGCTCGCGGTCCCGGCGTGCCAGCGGGCGGACGACGGCCGCGCCGGCACCGATCAGCGCGGTGAACGCCGCCTGCAGCGCGTCGGCGGCGCGGTTGTCGATCACCGGCCCCATGAACGGCTCGGGCGTGTCGAACGGCGCGCCGACGATGATCCGGTCGCTGAGGGCCGCGACCCGCGCCACGAGTGCGTCCCCGTCGGGCCCGACGATCAGCCGCCGGGCACAGGTGCAGCGCTGGCCGGCGGAGAGAAAGGCCGACTGCACCACGGTGGCCGCCGCCGCGTCGAGCGCCTCGCCGGGCACGTCCCAGGCGACCAGCGGGTTGTTGCCGCCCATCTCGAGCGCAAGGATGCGGTGCGGCGTCTCGGCGAACTGCCGGGCGAGCGCCGCCCCGGTCGCGGCCGAACCGGTGAACAGCAGCCCATCGATGTCGGCAGCGGCCAGGGCCCTGCCCTCGGCACCGGTGCCGTGGACCACCGTCAGCACACCGTCGGGCAGCCCCGCCGCCGCCCAGCACGCCGCCATGAAGTCGGCGACCGCGGGGGTCAGCTCGGACGGCTTGATCACGACCGCGTTGCCCGCGAGCAGCGCCGGCACGATATGACCGTTCGGCAGGTGCGCCGGGAAGTTGTACGGCCCGAGCACCGCCAGCACGCCGTGCGGCTTGTGGCGCACCGCCTGACGCACGCCCGCGACCTCGCCGTGGCGCTCGCCAGCCCGCTCGGCCTGCGCCGCGATCGAGATCGCGACCTTGGCGGCGACGCTGGCGACCTCGGTGCGCGTCTCCCACAGCGGCTTGCCGGTTTCGCGGGCGATCAGCGCGGCGAAAGCCTCGGCCCGGTCGCGGACCGTCGCCGCGAAGGCTTCGGCGATGGCGATGCGCGCGGCGAGCGGCGTCGCGGCCCACGCCGGAAAGGCCGCGCGGGCGGCCGCGACCGCGGCGGCGGGGTCGCCGGGGGCGCCGCGCCACACGACCTCGCCGGTGCAGGGATCGGTCGAGATCAGCTCAGAACCCGACATGCCGTACCTCGTCGCCCAGCTTCACGCCCATCAGCTCCGCCTCGCCTGCCGGCAGCACCAGCCCGTCGGCGCACCAGTCGGCGTGGCCGATCCAGCTGCGGAAATCGGCCAGCCGCCCGGCCGCGAGCAGCGCCCGCGGCATCCCGCCCGGCCCGTCGGACAGCTCGCCGATGGGGGCGGCGCGGCTCGCGGCGACCGTGCGGACCTGGTCGGTCGGGCAGGTCACGGTTGGGCCGCCGTCGAAGATGTCGACGTAGTTGTCATAGCGGAAGCCCTCCGCCTCGAGCATCTTCAGCGCCGGCACGCCGCGCGGGTGCGGCTTGCCGATGACCGCCTGCGCCGCTTCGCTCAGCAGCGCGACGTAGACGGGCGACTTCGGCATCAGGTCGGCGATGAACTGGTTGCCGTGGATGCTGTTGAACTCGTCCGCCTCGCGAAAGGCCATGCCGAAGAAGCGCGCGCCGAGGCTGTCCCAGAACGGGCTGTCGCCGTCGTCGCCGATGACCCCGCGCAGCTCGGCCAGCAGCGTGCCGGCGAAGCGGGCGCGGTTGGCGGCGATCAGCAGATAGCGGCTCCGCGCCAGCAATCGGCCGAGGCCGCCGGTGCGGAGGTCGGGGTGGAGGAAAAGCCCGCCGACCTCGCTCGCCCCGTCATGGTCGGTGCAGAGATTCAACAGCTTCATCGAGAAGGTGCGCTGCAGCGCGCGGCTGGTCTGCGACACGGTCGAGATCTTGTAGCTGTAGAACGGCCACTCCGACCCGACGCGGCTGAACACCGCCGCCGTCCCGCCGATCCGCCCGGTCGAAGCCTGCTCGAGAATGAGGAGGTAGAGTTCGTCGGCCGGCGCCGCGAGCTCGGCGGCGAACGAGGCTTCGGACCGCGCCAGTCGCCGCGCCAGCGCGCTGCGGTCGGGGGGCAGGTTGGTGAAGCCGCCGCCGGTCAGGTGCGACAGCTCGAGCAGGACGTCGAGGTCGCTCGCGCGGGCGGGGCGGACGAACCAGGTCATGCGCGGGTGCTCGGCGCGAGGATCATGCGCGGGCGAAGCCGTGCTGCGCGACGCGGAGCAGCACGAGGGCCGAGAGGCGCGCGCGCTCGGCGATGCTGTCGACGAGCAGGAACTCGTCCGCCGAATGGATCGCGCCGCCCCGCACCCCCATGGTGTCGACGACTGCGAGACCGGTTGCCGCGAGGTTGTTGCCGTCGCAGACGCCACCGGTGTCGCGCCAGCCGATCGCCAGCCCCAGCGCCGCCCCGCAGCCGCGGACCAGCTCGAAGGCGCGGCCCTGATTGGCGTCGAGCGGCTTGGGCGGGCGGGCAAAGCCGCCGTCGAGGGTGACCGTGACCTCGTGCGCCGCGGCGACCGCAGCCACCGCCTCGCCGATGGCCGCCTCCGCCGCCGCCTGGGCCGCGACCGTCGCCGGACGGACGTTGAAGCGCAGGACGGCGAGGTCGGGAACGATGTTGTTCGGGCCACCGCCGTCGATTTTCGCCGGGTTGACCGACAGCTCGGGCCCGGCCAGCGCCGCCAGCCGCAGGGCGAGGTCGCTCGCCGCGACGACGGCGTTGCGCCCCGCCTCGGGCTCGCGGCCCGCGTGGGCGGCGCGGCCGCGGACGACGGCGCTGAAGTTGCCCGACCCGCGCCGCCCGCCCGCCAGCGTCCCGTCGGCGAGCGCCGGCTCGTAGGTCAGGCCGAGGTGGCAGCGGCGGGCCGCGGCGCCGAGGAGCGGCGCCGAGCCGAGCGATGACACCTCCTCGTCGCCATTGATGACGACCTCGACGCCGAGCGCTTCGGCCCAGGGAGAGGCGAGGACGACCTCGAGCGCGGCGAGCATGACGGCGATGCCGCCCTTCATGTCGGCGACGCCGGGACCGTTGACCGTCGCCGCGTCGGTCCAGCGGACTTCCTGGAACGCGTGCTCGGCGGCGAACACCGTGTCCATGTGGCCGGTCAGCAGCACGCGCGTCGAGGCCGCGGGGCGCAGGCTGAGGTGGAGGCTGTCACCGTGCGCGAGCGGCTGCGGCCGGCCGGCGGCGTCGACGCTGCCCGCCGGTGCCGGCGCGACCCGGGCGACGTCACCGAACGCCGACAGAGCAGGGAGCAGCGCCTCCGTCATGCTCGCCAGCCCCGCGAGATTGCGGCTGCCCGAGTTGATCGCCGCCCAGTCGAGCGTGCGCGCGAGCGCCGTCGCCGCGTCGATCCGGTCGAGCAGCGCGGCCTCGGTCGTGCTCGGCGGGCCGGTCCAGGGTGGGGCAAGGTTCACGGCGCCCTCTTAGGACGCGCGGCGGCGGAGCGCCACTCACGCCTTGGCAGACCGCGCCGCCGCCGCTACCCCGCGGTCATGCCGCTGCCGATCCGAACCGCGACGCCTGCCGACGTTGCCGCCGTCCATACCCTGATCGAACGCGCCTATCGCGGCGATGGCGCCCGCGCGGGCTGGACGCATGAAGCGGACCTGCTGCGTGGTCCCCGCACCGATGCCGCCAGTGTCGCCGCGGTCGTCGCCGCCCCCGACCGGGCGTTCCTGGTCGCCGTCGACGGCACCGCGATCGTTGCCTGCATCGAGGTCGATCTGCGCGGCACGGCCGGTTACCTCGGGCAGCTGGCGGTCGACCCGGCGCGGCAGGCGGCGGGTCTCGGCCGGGCGATGCTCGCCGCGGGGGAGGAGCGTGCCCGACGGCACGGCGCCCGCGTCATGGAGATGACGGTCGTCGACCGTCGCCCCGAATTGATCGCCTATTACGTCCGCCGCGGCTACGTGCCGACCGGCGAGGAACGGCCGTTCCCGCCCGAGCTGATCGAGGACACGCCGCTGTCACTGGTCGTGCTGGCGAAACCGCTTTAGACCCGCTTGCCTTGGCGGGAAGGCGCTACCTGCCGGTGCCCAGCGCCCGCTCGAACAGCCAGACACGGACAGCGCTCGACAGGCCGGTGGTGCGCGCCTCGTCGATCTCGGCGACGAGGGCATTGAGCGGTCGCCCCTGCTCGGCCGCGGCGGCCCGGAGCGCGGTCCAGAAGACGGGCTCGAGGCTGAGCGACGTGCGATGCCCGGTGATCGTCAGTGAGTGCTTGACGAGGCCCTCGTCGCCGCGCGCGCGCAAGGCCGTCATTGGCGGCGACCCCGCGCCGGTCCCGTCGCTGTCGCCCACGCCGGATGCCACCGGGCCGGCGCTCAGTACATGTGCTGCCCGCCGTTGATCGACAGCGTCGAGCCGGTGACGAAACCCGCGTCGTCGCTGGTCAGGAAGACGACGCCGCGGGCGATCTCCTGCGCCTGGCCGAGCCGGCCGGCGGGAATCTTGGCGACGATCTTCTCGAGCACGTCGGCCGGCACGGCGGCGACCATGTCGGTGTCGATGTAGCCCGGCGCGATGGCGTTGACGGTGACGTTGACGCGCGCACCCTCCTGGGCGAGCGCCTTGGTGAAGCCGTGGATGCCCGACTTCGCCGCGGCATAGTTGACCTGCCCATACTGGCCCGCCTGGCCGTTGATCGAGCCGATATTGACGATGCGCCCGAACTTGCGGTTGCGCATGCCCGGGAACACCGCCTTCGCCATGTTGAAGCAGCCGCCGAGGTTCACGTCGAGGACCTCGCGCCACATCTCGTAGGTCATCTTGAGCAAGGTGCCGTCCCGCGTGATGCCGGCGTTGTTGACGAGGATGTCGACGGCGCCATGCTCGCCCTCCACCGCAGCGACCGCGTCGAGGCAGGCCTGGTGGTCGGCGACGTTCCACTTCTTCGCCACGATGCCGGTGCGCTCGCTGAACGCGGCCGCCTTCTTGTCGTCGCCGCCATAGTTGGCCACGACCGTGACGCCTTGCGCCTGGAGGGCAAGGCTGATCGCCTCGCCGATACCGCGCGTGCCGCCGGTGACGATTGCAGTCCGTGCCATTGACGTCTCTCCCCAGAGCGTTTGCCGGACCCTATGCGGGCGGCAGCCACCCGGCAAGTTCCCGCCGCACGATCGCGCCCAGGGCGGCGTTGCCGATCGCGCCGGCATTGAGACAGGGCAGGTAGGCGAAGTCGGTGCCGCCGGCGGCGAGGAAGGTCGCCCGCCCCTCCATCGCCACCTCCTCCAGCGTCTCGAGGTTATCGGCGCTGAACCCCGGAGCCATGACGACGAGCCGCTTGACGCCGCGCCCCGGCAGCTCGGCGAGCGTCGCGTCGGTATAGGGCTTGAGCCACTCGGCGCGGCCCAGGCGCGACTGGAACGACACCTCGACCGGCACCGGTACCTTTTCGGCCAGCAGGCGCGCGGTCTTGCGGCACTGGCAATGATAAGGGTCGCCCTTGTCGAGCGTCGACCGCGGCATGCCATGGAACGAGGTCAGCAGCACGTCGGGCGTCCAGCCGAGCTCGGCGACGCCGGCGGCGAAGCTATCGGCCAGCGCGGCGATGAACACGGGATCGTCGTGGTACGGCGGCAACGTCCGCAGCGCCGGCTGCCAGCGCCACTTCATCAGCGTTTCGAACACCTTGTCGTTGACCGTGCCGGTCGTCGCGCTCGAATATTGCGGATAGAGAGGTGCAATCAGGATGCGCTCGCACCCGGCCTCCTTCAGCGCCGCCAGCCGCTCGGGGATCGAGGGGACGCCGTAGCGCATCGCCCAGTCGATGACGACGTCGGGCAGGTCGGCCGCCAGCGCCGCCGCCTGAGCGATGGTGATGACGCGCAGCGGCGAATCGTTCGCCTGCCGGTCCCAGATCTTGGCGTAATTGGCGGCGGTCCGCTTCGGCCGCGTCATCAGCACGACGCCGCGCAGAAGCGGCTGCCACAGGATCGGCGGCAGCTCGACCACGCGGCGGTCCGAGAGGAACTCGGCGAGATAGCGGCGCACCGGGCCGGTTTCCGGCGTGTCCGGAGTGCCGAGGTTGACGAGCAGCACGCCGACGCGGCCGAAGGCAACCGGCGGGTGCGCGGGCGGCAGCGCCGCGGCAGCGGTCGGCGGCGCTTCGAGCAGCGGGGCGGCGAGCGGCTTCACGCGCTGAAAGGCAGGGAACGCAGGCGCTTGCCCGTCGCCGCGAAGATGGCATTGCCGACCGCCGGGGCAATCGGCGGTGTCCCCGGCTCGCCGACGCCGCCGAGCGGCGACCCGCCGGCTCCCGTCGGGTTGACCAGGACGACGTCGATCGCCGGCGCCTCGGCCAGCATCAGCGAGGGGAAGCCGTCGAAATTGGTCTGCTCGACCCGACCGTCGGCGAAGGTGATGCGCTGCTTCAGCGCCGCGCCCAGCCCATAGGCGATCGCCCCCTCGACCTGCGCCCGGACGCCGTCGGGATTGACGACCTGGCCGCAGTCGATCGCCGCCCAGACATGGCGGACGCGCGGCGGCTCCCCGGCCTTGCACTCGACCTCGGCGACTTGCGCTACGATCGAGCCGAAGCTCTCGTGCAACGCGCAGCCGCGGCCGATGCCGGCACCCGGGCTGGCGAGGCCGCCGGATGCGTCGAGCGCAGCCTTGAGGACGGCGGCATGGCGCGGATTGCCGTGGAGCAGGCCCAGGCGGAACTGCCCGGGATCAGTGTTGGCGGCATGGGCGAGCTCGTCGACGAAGCTCTCGACGAAGAACGCGCTGAAGCTGTGCCCGACCGAGCGCCAGAAGCCGAGCGGCACCGGCGTCTCGACCAGTGCGTGCTCGACCCGGATGTTGGCCATGTCGTAAGGCAGCTGGGTCGCCCCGTCGACGCCTTCGGCCGACGCCTTCGGCGTCCCGCCCATCGCCGGGAGGTTGCGGCTGGCGAAGCTCGCCGTCACGTCGGGCACGGCGATGCGGCTGTCCCACGCGGCGATGCGCCCGTTCGCTACCGTGCCGCGCATCCGGGCGGCGGCGGCGGGGCGGAAGCGGTCCTGCGCCAGGTCCTCGGCGCGCGACCAGATCAGCTGCACCGGACGCTTGACCGCGCGGGCGATCAGCACCGCCTGGACGACGGCATCGTTCTCCGCCTTGCGCCCGAAGCCCCCGCCGAGCAGCGTCGGGTGGACGGTGACGGCGCTGTCCTCCAACCCCAGCGCCTTCGCCGCCGCCCAGGTCGTCAGCGTCAGCGACTGGGTCGGCGCCCAGACCTCGGCGCGACCGTTCTCGATCCGCGCGGTCGCGGTCATCGGCTCGAGCGCGGCATGGGCGAGATAGGGGACGCTGTAGTCGGCGGTGACGACCGCGCCGTGCGCGAGCACGGCGGCGGCGTCGCCGTCGCTGCGCACGACCTTCGCGTCGGTCGCGCCGAGCGCCCGCGCCGGCGCGTCGGACACCCAGGCGCCGGCGGGGTGCGGCTGCGCTCCGAATTCGGCGGTGACCGCGTCGAGGGCCTTGTTCGCGCCGTGCCAAGTCGTGGCGACGACCGCGACCCAGGTCGGCCCGTGGACGACGTCGAGCACACCCGGAAGCTTGCGGGCGGCGGTGTCGTCGGCGCGTTCGAGCTTCGGATCCCCGGCCGGCCCCGACCGGACCGCGGCATAGACGAGCCCGGGCAGGCGGACGTCGCTGCCGAAGCGCGCGCTGCCGTCGGTTTTGCCTGGAATGTCGAGACGCGGGACCGCCGCGCCGATCAGGGGCGGTCGCGCGCGCAGCGTCGGCGATGAGGGCGCGTCACTCGCCGCGACCTTGCCGGCGATGTCGGCGAAGCGGACGCGGTTTGCCTTGTAGACGACGAACCCCGCCTGCGTGTCGCACGCCTGCCAGTCGACGCCCCACTGCCGCGCCGCCGCCTTGCACAGCATCTCGCGCGCCGCCGCTCCCGCCAGTCGCATCGGCTTGGCGAAGCCGCGCACTGACGTGCTGCCGCCGGTCATCTGCACGTCGAAATGGTCGATGATCCCGCCCATGCCCCAGCGGGCGAAGCCCTGCAGGCTCGGCGGCAGGCCGGCCGTCGCATCGAGCGCCATGCCGTGGTTGGCGTAGATTGGGTTGAGCGGCGCCGGCTCGACCGAGACCGTGTTCCAGTCGGCGCCGAGTTCACCCGCGACGAGCTGCGCGAGCGCCGTCGACACGCCCTGGCCCATCTCGGCCTGCGGGATGGCGACGACGACACGGCCGTCGGTACCAACCTTGACGAAGCCGTTGACCACCGTCTCGTCGGGCGCGGCCGCCCAGTTCAGCGGGTGCGACCGCGGCCACACTGCATAACCGATCGCCAGCCCGGCAACCGCGCCGGTGCCGATCAGGAAGCCACGGCGCGTCGGCCGCGGGCGCGAGCGAGCGGGCGGGGCAGGCGGCGGCACAGGCGCATTCATGGCGTCAACCCTAGCCGAGCCGCCGCGCAATGTCGAAGGCGTCGTGGTGCCGCGCCCGGCCCGCGACCAACCGGGTGCCGCCGCACCCCGGCGCGACCGCCCGCGCCCGATTGAACCTCAGCCGCCGCCGATGCCCTCGGTCACGACCCCGGTGCCGTCACACGTCGGGCAATCCTCGCCATCGACGATGCCGCTGCCGTTGCACGTGCGGCAGACATCCTCGCCCGTACCTGGCGTACCGGGAGCGGCCTCGTCGCCGGGACGGGTCTCGCTGCGGGGGACGCCGAGGCGCCGTGCCGTCGCGGCGACTTCGGCGTCGCTGGGCGGCGTCGGCAGCGCTTCGCCCGGCGCGAGTGCATCGTCGGCGATACCGGGGCCGGTGCCGGCGATCGTCTCGCCCAGCGGTCGGGCGTTGGTCCCGTTCATCCCTTCTTGCCCGCCTTGGCGCCCTTGCCGCCGCCGCGGCCCGTGCCGGTGCTACCGGACGCGTCGTCGCCGCCCTTCTTCGTCACCGCCCCGGCGTTACCGCCGGCACCTTTCTGCGCCATTGCCGCCTCCATGATCGAGGCAAGTCAACGGGTTGTGCGTCAGCGTGTTCCGTGGCGCGGGCTGGCGGTGGAAGCTGCATACGGAGCCAATCCCGCGAAGCCGCGTCGGCGAACGGGCTCGGCGAGGGGGATTTGCCGACCTGTCAACCGGGCTACGCCGCGAACTGGTTCATCGTGTTGTGGGCGCCACCGGCCTTCAGCGCCGCCTCGCCGGCGAAATACTCCTTGTGGTCGTCGCCGATGTCCGACCCGCTCATGTTCTGGTGCTTGACGCAGGCGATGCCCTGACGGATCTCGGCGCGCTGCACATTCTTGACATAGCCGAGCATGCCGGCGTCGCCGAAATACTCGCGCGCGAGGTTGTCGGTCGACAGCGCCGCGGTGTGGTAGGTCGGCAGCGTGATCAGGTGGTGGAAGATGCCGGCGCGCGCGCTCGCGTCCTTCTGGAAGGTGCGGATGCGCGCGTCGGCCTCCTGGCCCAGTTCGGTCGCGTCATAGTCGGCGCTCATCAGCCGGGCACGGTCATAGGCGCTGACGTCGCGGCCCTCGGCGACCCAAGCGTCGAACACCTGCTGGCGGAAGTTGAGCGTCCAGTTGAAGCTCGGCGAATTGTTGTAGACGAGCTTGGCGTTCGGCACGGCCTCGCGGATGCGGTCGACCATGCCGGCGATCTGGGCGATGTGCGGCTTCTCGGTCTCGATCCACAGCAGGTCGG
This sequence comes from uncultured Alphaproteobacteria bacterium, assembly GCA_963846485.1. GTDB lineage: Bacteria > Pseudomonadota > Alphaproteobacteria > Sphingomonadales > Sphingomonadaceae > Polymorphobacter_B. The sequence continues at coordinate 906,880 of CAWJWB010000008.1, forward strand.
CGCCGTTCTTGAGGCTCGCGATGCAGTCCATGACGCAGCGGTCCTCGCCGCTGCCGGGGCGGAACTGGAACAGGTTCGACGGCAGGCGCTTCGGCCGCAGCAGCTTGCCGTCGCGGTTGAGGATGACGTCGCCGTTGCGCGCCGTGGCGGGATCGATCTCCTCGCAGTCGAGGAAGCTGTTGTACTGGTCGCCGAGGTCGCCGGGCGTCGTGCTGACGGCGATCTGCTTGGTCAGCCCGGCGCCAAGGCTGTCGGTCCGGGTGACGATGATGCCGTCGTCGACGCCGAGCTCGAGGAAGGCGTAGCGGCAGGCGCGGACCTTCGCCAGGAAGTCCTCGTGCGGCACGGTCACCTTGCCGTCCTGGTGGCCGCACTGCTTCTCGTCCGAGACCTGGTTCTCGATCTGCAGCGCGCAGGCCCCGGCCTCGATCATCTTCCTGGCCAGCAGGTAGGTCGCCTCGGCGTTGCCGAAGCCCGCGTCGATGTCGGCGATGATCGGCACGACGTGCGTCTGGTAGTTGTCGATCGCCGCCTGCAGCTGCTTCGCGCGCAGCTGGTCGCCGGCGTCGCGGGCGGCGTCAAGGTCGCGGAACAACAGGCCGAGCTCGCGCGCGTCCGCCTGCTTGAGGAAGGTGTAGATTTCCTCGATCAGCGCCGGGACGCTCGTCTTCTCGTGCATCGACTGGTCGGGCAGCGGACCGAAGTCAGAGCGCAGCGCGGCGACCATCCAGCCCGACAGGTAGAGGTAGCGCCCCTTGGTCGCGCCGAAGTGCTTCTTGATCGCGATCATCTGCTGCTGGGCGATGAAGCCGTGCCAGGCACCCAGCGACTGCGTGTAGTTGGCCGGGTCGGCGTCATAGGCGGCCATGTCGGCGCGCATGATCTTCGCGGTGTAGCGGGCGATGTCGAGACCGGTCCGGAAACGGTTCTGCAGGCGCATGCGGGCGACGGCGTCGGCGCTGATGCCGTCCCACGTGCCGCCGTGCCCGGCGATCAGCTGTCCGACCTTTGCCACCTGCTCGTCGTAGATCATCGCGTCCGTCCTTTGACCGGTCTTTACAAATGGCGCGGGCGACCGTTCGATCTGCCCGCGCTGGCGCTCCTCCCCAGAAGCTGTTGCCGCGGAGTGCCCGATGGCCTAGGCCGGGGTCAATGGTGGCTGTGTCGAAATCGTGTCGAACTGTGTGCGGCGACGCGCGCCGCCTGCTGTCATTCTGTGAAACAATTGACAAACGACGTCTCGGATTCCCTCCGCGCCGGCATTGGCGGACCGCGCGCGTGACCGGCGACCGGAAGCTCTTCGCCGGCGCGCGGCTGCGCCGCCTGCGGCTGCAGCGCGGCGTCACCCAGACGCGAATGGCCGACGACCTCGGCGTCTCTGTCAGTTATCTCAATCTGATCGAGCGCAACCAGCGGCCGCTGACCGCCGCCTTCCTGCTGAAGCTCGCCGAGGCCTACGACCTCGACCTGCGCCAGCTGACCGGCGACGACGGCGCGGCGCTGACCGCCGAACTCGCGACGCTGTTCGCCGACCCGCGGCTGGCCGACCTCGATGTCAGCCGGGCCGAACTCGCCGAGGTCGCGGCGAGCGCGCCCGGGGTCGCACAAGCGCTGCTCCGCCTCGGCGCCGGCGGCGCCCCGGTGGCCGGGGAAGCCCAGGCGGTAGGGCCGGTCGAGGCGGTGACAACGCTGCTGCTCGACCGGCGCAATCACTTCGCCGATCTGGATGCCGCCGCCGAGGCGCTCGCCGACGAGCTGCGCCTCGCCGCCGCCGACCTGGCCGGCGGTCTCGCCGAGCGGCTGCGCGCGCGCCACGGCATCGCCGTCCGCATCCTGCCCGACACCGTCCTGCCGGAAACGCTGCGCCGCCTCGACCTGCACGCGCGCCAGCTGCAGCTGAACGAAAGCCTCGACGCGGCGTCGCGCACCTTCGCCATCGCCTATCAGCTGGCGTTGATCGAGCTGAAGCCGCAGATCGACGCCGTCGTCGCCTCGGCGGGCCTGCCGGGCAAGGCGCACGAGCGTTTCGCCGTGCAGACGCTGGCGAACTATGCCGCGGCAGCGACGATGATGCCCTATGGCCGCTTCCACGCCGCCGCCGAGGCCTTGGGCTACGACCTCGAGCTGCTCCAGGCGCGCTTCGGCGCGGGGTTCGAGCAGGTCGCCCACCGGCTGACGACCCTGCAGCGGCCGGGGCTGCGCGGCATCCCGTTCCTGATGATCCGCACCGACCGGGCGGGCAACATCTCCAAGCGCTTCGCCGCCTTCCGGTCGGGCCTGGCGGCAGATGGCGGGGGCTGCCCGTTGTGGGTGCTCCATGCCGCGTTCGACCGGCCGGGGCGGATCATGCGCCAGCTCGTCGAGACCGAGGACGGGCAGCAGTATCTGTCGGTCGCGCGGACGGTGCGGACCTATGCCGCGCCGTACCGGCAGGTGCGGCCCGAGTTCGCCATCCTGCTCGCCGCCGATCTGGCGTCGGCGCGGGCGATGGTCTACGCCGACGGCCTCGACACGGGGCCCGGCGCCGCCACCCCGATCGGGCTCGGCTGCGCCCGCTGCCACCGTCCCGCCTGCCGCCAGCGGAGCCTCGCGCCCGCCGGTGTGCGGCTGACGGTCGACGAGCGCAGTCGCGGGCTCACCCCCTTCCGCTTCACTCCACGCGCAAACAATCTGGGAGACGACTGATGGCCGCCGGTGTCGAGATCAGGGGGGCGATGAAGCCCGGCTTCGAGACCATCCTCACTGAGGAGGCGCTGACTTTCGTCGCCAACCTCCACCGCCAGTACGATCCGACGCGCCTCGCCCTGCTGCGGGCACGCGAGGCCCGCGCGGCGTGGTGGGACGCGGGCAACGCAATCGACTTCGCGCCCGAGACGGCGAGCGTACGCATGGGCGACTGGAAGGTCGCCGGCTCGCCGCCCGATCTCCAGGACCGGCGCGTCGAGATCACCGGCCCGGTCGACCGCAAGATGGTCATCAACGCGCTGAACAGCGGTGCCAAGTGCTTCATGGCCGACTTCGAGGACGCCTCGTCGCCGGTGTGGGAGACGATGATCGAGGGGCAGGTCAACCTGCGCGACGCCGTGGCGGGGACCATCACCCTCGAGGACAAGGGCAAATCGTACCGGCTGAACGAGAAGACGGCGACGCTCCTCGTTCGCCCGCGCGGTTGGCATCTTCCCGAGGCGCACATCGTGGTCGATGGCGAAGTCGTCGCCGGCGCCCTGGTCGACTTCGGCCTCTACTTCTTCCACAATGCCCGGGCGCTCGTCGCCAAGGGGACGGGGCCGTATTTCTACCTGCCCAAGCTCGAGCATTATCTCGAGGCGCGGCTGTGGAACAACGTCTTCGTCCACGCCCAGTCGGTGATGGGGCTGCCGGTCGGCACGATCAAGGCGACGGTGCTGATCGAGACGCTGCCCGGCGCCTTCATGGCGGACGAGATTCTCTACGAGCTGCGCGACCATATCGCCGCGCTCAACTGCGGGCGGTGGGACTATATCTTCAGCTTCATCAAGACCTTCCGTGCGGACCGGACGAAGGTGCTGCCCGACCGGGCGAGCGTCAACATGACGGTGCCGTTCATGCGCGACTATGCGCTCCACGTCATCCGCACCTGCCACAGGCGCGGCGCGCACGCGATGGGCGGCATGAGCGCCTTCATCCCGGTAAAGGGTGACGAGGAGGCGAACGCGCGCGCCTTCGCCGCCGTGCGTGCCGACAAGGAGCGCGAGGTCGGCTTCGGGCACGACGGCACCTGGGTCGCACATCCGGGTCTGGTGCCGGTGGCGATGGAGGTCTTCGACAAGGCGATGCCGGGGCCGAACCAGCTTGGCGTCATCCCGCCCGGCGATGTCACGGCCGCGGCGCTGACCACGCCGGCGGAGGGGCCAAAGACGCTCGCCGGGCTCAGGTCGAACGTCAATGTCGGCATCGGCTACATCGCGTCGTGGCTGCGCGGGCAGGGGGCGGCCCCTCTGCACAACCTGATGGAGGACGCCGCCACGGCCGAGATCAGCCGCACCCAGGTCTGGCAGTGGCGCGCGACCGAGACGCGCCTCGACACGGGCGAGCCGGTGAATGCCGCACTGATCGAGCGCACGATCGCCGAGCAGCTGGACGTGTGGCGGGCCGACGTCGGCGACAACTTCTTCACCGCCGGCAAGTTCGCCGAGGCCGCCGACGTGTTCCGCACGCTGGTCCTCGCCGACGCGCTCGAGCCGTTCCTGACGCTGCCCGCCTACGCGCATTACTTCGCGCGTTAGCCGGTGCGGCGCGGGCGATCGCTCCACCCGTTAGGTCGGGCGCGCGCTACTTCGCGTCGATCACCGTCACGTCGACCCGGCGCGCGCCGGCCTGGCTCGCGGCCGCGTCGGTCGTGTCGGCGGGCTTGACGAGGTCGATCGACCCCGCCGGCACGCCGAGCTTCGCGAGCGCGGCGGCGACGGCCTGAGCGCGGTGCTTCGACAGCTCCGCGTTGAATGCCGCGTCGCCGCGAGGGTCGTTGAACCCCGACACCTGGAGCCGCGCCCCGGCGTGGGCGTCGAGATACGCCTTCACCGGTCCGGCGGCTTGCGCGAAATCAGGCGCGAGGTCAGACTTGGCGGTGGCGAAATAGACCGACAGCTGCGGCTTGCCCCCGACCGTGGCACCGGTGACTCCGGCGCCGGTCGGGATCGCGGCGGCGTTGGCCTCGGCGGTTCCCGGCTGCGGGACGACTGGTGCCGCCGGCGCGGCTGCGGCGGGCGCTGCGTTGACCGCGGGCGGGATAGCGTAGACTGGCGGCGGGCCGTTGGCGACCGCGACCGAGGCCGGGACGCCGGGGCCGGGGTCGAGCGGATGGCCGAGGAAGATTGCTGCGGCGGCGGTCGCGACGACGATCGCTGCCAGCGCGCCGCAGCCGATCGCGGCCGTCGCGACGCTCTTGTCGCGGCGGCGGCCCGGCACGCTCCGCGCGGCAACCGGCCGAGCCTCGACCCGACGCGGCGCGCCGCCGGCCGCCGCGGCCGCCGCACTGCCGGCAAACAGGCCGAGCTTACCGAAGTGCTGGGCGAGCAGGTAATAGACGGGCACCCGGTCGGCGCTCGTCGGGTCGCCCATGCGCTGCCGCACCGCCTGGATGGCCGAGTCGATCGTCGTGTCGTCCGCGGTCACGCCGAGCTTGTTGCGGCAATAATGGTCGCGAACGCGGACCGTCTCGACCGGGTCGGCGAAGTCGATCCTGGCCGCGCCGGCGGTGCGGAGGCCGATGCCGCAGTAGCGGACGATGCCCTCGACGGTGCCGGGATCGGCATCGGGTGCGTAGATACGGACTTGATCGAGCCACTCGCTGGCCATGGTTCCTGCCCCTTTTGTGCAGCTGCCTGACCCCCCGTTGCGGCGAGCCTAGCCCGGCAGGACCGGAGGGTAAACAGGCGAGGCGCAGAGCCGCGTCACGACACGCCGAGGCTCGCGGCGGCGGCAGCGATCGTCTGCGCGCTCGCCGGATCGTCGGCGAAGGCCTTGCGCCCGCTGTCGAGTGCCGCCTTGGCCGCCGCCTCGTCGCCCATGACCTTGCGAGCGCGGATCAGGCGGATCCAGCCGTCGGCGTCGCGCGGGTTGGCGGCGAGCTTGGCCGCCAGATTGTCGACCATCGACTTGATGAAGGCGGCACGGCCGGCGTCGCTCATCTGTCCGGCGGCGGCGACCTGATCGGCGTCGGGGCCCCGCGCGTTGGCGGCACCGGCGAGCACCGCGGGCGCCTCGGGCGCGGGCTTGAGCCGGCCGGCGATGTCGATCTTCGCGTCCGCCGCCGCCTGGACCACGGCCTTGCGGAGTTCGGGTGCCCAGGGCGCGTCGGGCGGCGCGCTGTTCAGCAGGGCGACCCACTCGTCGATGGCCTGCGCGTGCTCGCCCTTCTGGTCGCGGGCGAGCGCGAGGAAATAGCGCGCCCGCGGGTCGGCGGGATCGAGCACGCGGGCGGCGGCAAAGGCCTTCGCCGCCTCGGGCGTGACGACGCCACCCGCCGCCTGCGCCAGCGCCTCGCCTTCGGCCGAGCGGGCCGCGGCATCCTGCGGGCGCAGCGCCGCGGCCCGGCCGTAGGCGGCGGCCGCCTCGGCAAACCGCTGCTGCGCGAAATAGGCCGAGCCGAGCGTCTGCCACAGCACGGCATCCCCCGGCGTCGTCGCCGCGCGCGCCTCGAGCTGCTTCAGCATGGCACCCGCTGCGCCGTCGACCCCGCCGCCGGCGCCGGTGACCGCTGCGACCTCGGCCTGCACCTGCGGCGCGGTACTGCCGAGGTCGGGCCGGCCGCGCACCGCATAGATGCCGGTCGCGACGACGGCGACTGCGCCGGCGAGCAGCAGCGCCCGCCGCGCGCTCGCCCGTTCCGACAGCAGGCGCACCGCGACCGGCCGGGCGCGCGCCTCGACCAGCAGCCGGCGCTTGAGTTCGGTGCGCAGCGCGGCGGCCGCGTCGCCGTCGATCTGGCCGCTCGCCAGCTGGCCGTCGACCTCGTCGAGCTGGCCGCGGATGACGGCAGCGACGGTCTCGCCTTCGCGCGCCAGGCCGTCGTAGCGCCGGACGAGCGGGATCGTCAGCCCGGCGACGGCGAGCGCGACCATCAGCGCGAAGACGATCCACAGCAGGGTCATCGCCGCGTCTCGCCCAGGAGCCGCGCGACTTCGGCCTGCTCGGCCGCGTCGAGCTCGGCGTCGGTCGCGCCCGCGCGCCGGCGCAGGAACAGCGCGATCGCGGCCCCGCCGGCCACGAGCACCAGCGCCGGCCCAAGCCAGAGCAGCCACGTGGCGCGCTCGAACGGCGGCTTCAGCAGGACATAATGGCCGTAGCGGTCGACGAGATACTGGATCGCCTGGGCATCGCTGTCGCCGGCCGTGATGCGTTCGCGAACGATGACGCGGAGGTCGTGCGCCAGCGGCGCGTCGCTGTCGTCGATCGACTGGTTCTGGCAGACCACGCAGCGCAGCTGGGCGCTGACCGTCCGCGCCCGGCCCTCGAGCGCGGGATCCTTCAGCTGCTCGCTCGGCAGCACCGCGGCAGCGGGGACGGCGAGCACCAGCAGCAACGCGGCCAGAAGCCTGGTCATGCCTCGGCGCGGAGCCTGGCGAGCATCGGCTGCAGCGTGCCGCGCCAATCGGCGGGCGTGATCGGGCCGATCTGCTTGTAGCGGATGCGGCCGTGGCGATCGACAACGAACGTCTCGGGCACGCCCGTCACGCCGAGATCGATGCCGGTGCGCGCCGTCGGATCGGCGGCGATGCGGCGATAGGGGTTGCCCAGCTGCGCCAGCCACTTGCTCGCCGCCTGTGGATCGTCCTTCCAGTCGATGCCGTAGACGGGGACGCCGCTGGCAGCGATCTCGAACAGCATCGGGTGCTCCTGCGGGCAGGCGGCACACCACGAGGCGAACAGGTTGAGCAGGTGCGGCTCGGTCGGCGACGTGGCCGAGCCGAGGTCGCTCGCCGCGAACCCGCCTTGCCCATCTAGCCCGGCGAGCCGGAACGGCGGCAGCGGCTTGTCGATCATAACCGACGGGATGCGCGCCGGGTCCTGCGTCAGCCCATGCGCGAAGATCGCGATCAGCGCGACGAAGGCCGCCACCGGAACGAGGTAGAGAAGCCGCTTCATGCCGCCGCCAGCCGGCCCGCCGCCGCCGGCCGCGCTGCGCCGAGGCGGAACCGCCGGTCGGCGAGCGACGCCGCTCCGCCCGCTGCCATCATCACCGCGCCCGCCCAGATCCAGCCGACCAGCGGGTGGTCGTAGGCGCGCACGACGATGCCTCTGCCCTGTACCTCGCCGACCGCGACATAGGTGTTGCCGGTAAGGAACGAGGCGATGCCCGCCTGCGTCGTCTGCGTGCGGCTGGCGGGGTAGAAGCGGCGTTCCGATACCAGCGGCCGCTCGACGCCGCCGCGCACCATCGTGAACCGGGCGACGAGCGTCACGTAGTTCGGCCCGAGCGCCTCGTGCAGCCCGTCGAGGCGGACGGTTGCCGGGCCGACCGTGACCCGCTCGCCCGGCTGCAGGACGAGGATCTTCGACGTCTGCCAGATCGACATCGCCGTCACGCCGGCGACGAGGATGCCGAGGCCGGCATGGGCGAGGACGAGACCATAGGTCGACATCGGCGTGGTGCGTACCTTGCGCCACGTGTCGCTCCCGTTCCACCGCCGGACGAGGATCGCCGCCGCGCCGAGCACCAGCCACACCGCCAGTGCGAGTCCGCCCGCCGCCGCAATCTGCTTGCCGCCGCCCAGCGCGAGGCCGGCAACGAGCGCGACGCCGGTCGCCACCAGCGGCACGCGCAGCCGCCGGACGAGGGCGCCGAGCGAGTCGCGCTTCCACATCAGCATCGGCCCGAAAACGACGAGCAGCAGCAGCGGCACCGCCAGCGGCGCGAAGGTCAAGGCGTAATAGGGCGGTCCGACCGAGATTTTGTCGGTCGAGAAGGCCTCCATGATGACGGGATAGAAGGTGCCGAGAAACACCACCGACGTCAGCGCCATCAGGAACAGGTTGTTGAGCACCAAACCCGTCTCGCGGCTGACGCGCCCGAACAGCGCCCCCGACTGCATCGCCGGCGCGCGCGCGGCGAACAGGGCCAGCGCGCCGCCGGTTGCGCCGACGATGATCGCCAGGATGAAGATGCCCCGCCGCGGGTCGACGGCGAAGCTGTGGACCGAGGTGAGGATGCCCGAGCGAACGAGGAAGGTGCCGATCAGCGACAGCGAGAAGGTCAGGATGGCGAGGAGGATCGTCCAGCCGATCAGCGCGCCGCGCCGTTCGAGGACCAGCGCCGAATGCAGCAGCGCGGTGCCCATCAGCCACGGCATCAGCGAGGCGTTCTCGACCGGGTCCCAGAACCACCAGCCGCCCCAACCCAGCGTGTAATAGGCCCAGACGCTCCCCAGCGTGATGCCGCACGTCAGGCAGATCCAGGCGGCGAGGACCCACGGCCGCACCCAGCGCGCCCAGGCGGCATCGACCCGTCCCTCGATCAGCGCCGCGGCGGCGAAGGCGAAGGCGACGGAGAAGCCGACATAGCCGAGGTAGAGCAGCGGCGGGTGGATGACGAGGCCGGGGTCCTGCAGCAGCGGGTTCAGCTCGGCACCGTCGGCCGGCGTCGGCACCAGGCGCGCGAACGGGTTCGAGGTGAACAGCAGGAAGGCGAGGAAGGCCGCGCCGATCATCCCTTGCACCGCCAGCACCCGCGCCTGGAACGACGCACGCAGGTTGTCGCCGTACCACGCGACGCCCGCGCCGAACCATGCGAGGATCAGCACCCAGAGCAGCATCGACCCCTCGTGGTTCCCCCAGACGCCGGCGAAGCGGTAGACCAGCGGCTGCGTCGAGTGGGTGTTGGCCGCGACGACCGCAAGGCTGAAGTCGAGCCGGACGAAGGCGAAGGCGAGCGCGGCGAAGGCGGCGGTGACGAACAGCGCCTGCAGGGTCGCCGCCGCTCTCCCGACCGCCATCAGCGCCAGGTCGCCACGCCCGGCCCCCACCATCGGCACCGACGCCTGGACGAAGGCCAGGACGAGGGCGAGGATCAGGGCGAAATGGCCGATCTCAGCAGCCATCGGGATCACGCGTGGGGAACATTGCCCAGCGGTCTTAGCGCGGGGCGGCCGGGGGTGATAGAGGGTGCGACCATGGTCGACACGCTCACCAGCCCCGCCAACCCGACGCTGAAGAGCATCAGGGCGCTCCACGACAAGAAGCATCGCCGCGCCGACGGCCGCTTCCTGGCCGAAGGCCTGCGCATCGTCACCGAGGCCCTCGAGGCCGGCGTCGTACCCGAGGTCCTGGTCTTCGCCGACGCGAACGCCGGCCACCCCCTCGTCCAGCGCCTGATCGCGGCGACCGAAGGGGCCGGCGGCCAGGCGATCGCGACGACGCCCGCGATGCTGTCGCGCCTGACGCTGAAGGACAATCCGCAGGCGGTCGTCGGCGTGTTCCGTGCCCGGCCGACGCCGCTCGAGCGGCTGGAGCCGGAAGGCAAGCCCTTGTGGCTGGTGCTGCAGCAGGTTCGCGACCCCGGCAACCTCGGCACGATCATGCGGACCGGCGACGCGGTCGGCGCGGGCGGGGTCATCCTCCTCGACGACTGCTGCGACCCCTATGGCGTTGAGGCAGTGCGCGCGTCGATGGGGGCGGTGTTCACCCAGTCGCTGACGTTGGCGGAAGGCCCGGCCTTCTTCGCCTGGGCGAAGGGGCGCGGCTTCGTCGCCGGGGCGGCGCTGACGGAGGCGGTCGACTATCGCGCCGTCGACTATCCGCCGCCGACCTTCCTGCTGCTGGGCAACGAGCAGGCGGGCCTGCCCCCCGCCTATGCCGCCCGCTGCGACGTCCGCGTCAAACTGCCGATGCACGGGCGTGCCGACAGCCTGAACGTCGCGGTCGCCGCCGGTGTGCTCGCCTATCACGTGATCGCCGCGCAAGCTGGCGCGGCGCGGGGCGGTGGGCAAGCGGCGGCGACGGCGCTAGGCTGAGGCTTATCGGCGACTGCGTGCGTTGCGCCGGGCCGGACACGAGGAAGGGAAGACCATGACGCGCATCGCCTATGAGGTCGTCGAGCACGACGGCGGCTGGACCTACAAGGTCGGCGATGTCTTCGCCGAAACCTTCCGGACGCATGACGAAGCGAGCGCCGCCGCCAAGGCCGCCGCGACCGAGCACCGCCTGGCGGGCGAGACGACCCCGATCAGCTGGGAGGACGCCGACGGCCGCTGGCACGAGGAAACGGCCGACGGCGACGACCGGCCGGAGGTCGAGGTCAAGGACAGCTGAGCCGGGCGCCCGCGAAACGTCCGCCGCCGCGCTCGCCCGCGACGCTGCCCGGCGGCGTCGGCAGGCGGCGTTGACCGCGGCGGCACGCGCGCGCAACAAGCCCGCCATGGCCAGCCCGCTCCGCCCGCCCGCGCGGCACCAGCACATCGAGTTCGGTGGCCTGCGCGCGGTCAAGCACAACGCGCCGTGGGGGCCGGGCGACTTTTACTACGAGCTGATGGAGATGCGCTGGCGGACGTTCATCGTCGTCGTCGTCGGCGTGTTCATCGCCCTCAACCTGTTCTTCGGCGCGATCTATGCGCTGATGCCCGGCGCGATCGACTCGATGCCACGGGGATCGCTGTTCTACGGCTTCTTCTTCTCGGTCGAGACGATCGCCACCGTCGGCTACGGCAACATGGCGCCCAAGACGCTCCCCGGGCACTTCGTCGCCGTTATCGAGATCCTGACGGGCGTGTTCATGACGGCGACGCTGACCGGGCTCATCTTCCAGCGCTTCGCCCGGCCGCGCGACGGCATGATGTTCAGCGACAGCCTGGTCATCGTCGACACGGGCGAGAAGCGGCTGGCGATGATCCGCCTCGCCGGCACCCGAGCAAGGCCGCTCGCCGACGTCACCGCGCGCATCGGCGTGCTCGAGACGGTCAAGCTGCCGGGCGGGCGCGAGTTCCGCCGCAGCCGCGACCTGCCGCTGGTCAACAACCAGAACTCGATGATGCTGCTCGCCTGGACGCTCGTCCACGAGATCGACGAAGCGAGCCCGCTCGCACCGCTCCTCGACAGCGAGGACGACCTGCGCATCACGGTGACGGTGCGCGGGCTCGACACGCTGCTCAGCAACACGGTCGTCGCCGCCAAGGTCTATCGCCGCGAGAACATCTTTCCCAGCCACGAGTTCGTCGATATCTTCGACTATCACGAGGACGGCAGCATCCACCTCGATCTCGCCCGGCTCCACGAGACGCGGCCCGTGACCGATCCCCGGGCGGCCACTTCGCCCAACTGAGCCCCGCCTGCGGCGATCCGTCCGCTTAGGGCCTGAACCTTTGTTGCGGCGGCGGGTTGATCGCCGGTCACCGTAGCCAGGAAATACGCACCATGGAGGGAACCGAGCGACCCGCGAGCGGCTTCTCGCGCCGGGCGTTCCTGTCGACCGGGACGCTGGCGGCGGCGGCTATCCCGCTTGCCGCCGAGGCACGGCCGGGAGCACGAGCGATGGACCAAGCGACAACCGCGGCGACCGGAGTGCCGGTCGTGCTGAAGATCAACGGCGGCGAGCACCGGTTGACGCTCGACCCGCGCACGACCCTGCTCGATGCGCTGCGCGAGCATCTCGGGCTGACGGGGGCCAAGAAGGGTTGCGACCAGGGCCAGTGCGGCGCCTGCACGGTCCACGTCGACGGGCGGCGGACGCTGTCGTGCCTGACGCTGGCGGTTGCGGCGCAGGGCAAGGCGGTGACGACGATCGAGGGGCTGGCACGGGGCGGGAACCTCCACCCGGTGCAGCAGGCCTTCATCGACTGCGATGCCTTCCAGTGCGGCTATTGCACGCCCGGCCAGATCATGTCGGCAGTGGCGCTGATCGCCGAGGGCCACGCGGGCGATTCCGCCAGCATCCGCGAGGGGATGAGCGGCAACCTATGCCGCTGCGCCGCCTATCCGAACATCGTCGCGGCGGTCGAACAGGCCGCGCGCGACCTCACCGCCGTACCGAAGGCTGCCTGAGATGCGCCCCTTCACCTACAGCCATGCATCCGACGCGCCCGAGGCCGTCCGCGCCGCGACCATCCCCGCCGACGCTCACGAGCGCGCCCCCGTCCAGCTGCTCGGCGGCGGAACGACGCTGCTCGACCTGATGAAGCTGGACGTCATGCGTCCGGAGAAGCTGGTCGACGTCACCGCGCTCGATGGTCGCTTCGGCCGCATCGAGGCGACACCGCAGGGTCTGCGCCTCGGCGCGCTCGTCCGCATGAGCGAGGCGGCCGAGCATTCCGCCGTGCTGCGTGACTATCCGGTCATTGCCGAGAGCTTGGCGCAGGCTGCGTCGGCGCAGCTCCGCAACATGGCGCGGCTCGGCGGCAACGTACTGCAGCGCACCCGCTGCAATTATTTCCGCGATCCCAGCTACAGCCAGTGCAACAAACGCGACCCCGGCAGCGGCTGCGCCGCGATCGACGGCTTCAACCGTCTCCACGCCGTGCTCGGGACGAGCGAAGCGTGTATCGCGCACTACCCCGGCGATTTCGCCCAGGCGCTGATCGCCCTCGACGCGACGGTCGAGGTACTGGGCGAGCATGGACCGCGGAGCCTCGCCTTCGCCGACCTCCACCGCCTGCCCGGGCGGACGCCGCACATCGAGACCAGCCTCAAGCCCGGCGAGCTGATCACCGGCTTCGTCATGCCGGCGGGCGCGTGGACGCGCCGCTCAACCTACCTCAAGGTTCGTGACCGCGAGAGCTACGCCTTCGCGCTCGCCAGTGCTGCGGTGGCGCTCGACATGGATGGCGACACCGTGCGGACCGCTCGCATCGCGCTCGGCGGCGTTGCCACCGTACCGTGGCGGGCGCGCGAAGCGGAGGCGATGCTCGCCGGTCGCCGGCTGGACGAGGCGGCGGCGATCGAAGCCGGGCGCGCCGCCTTCGCCCACGCGATCGTCCACCAGCACAATGCCTATAAGGTGCCGCTCGGCCAGGCGACCGTCGCCCGCGCCCTGCTCGCGGCACAGGCGATGAGGGTCTGAGCCATGGCCGACTACACCTCCCCCGTTCCCGCGCCCGCGCGCAACATGGGCTCGCCCGACCCGCGCATCGAGGCGCGGGCGAAGGTCACGGGCAGTCTGCTCTATGCCTCCGACACGCCGGTCGCGAACCCGGCCTATGCCTTCCTGGTGACGAGCGCGATCGCTAAGGGCACGATCCGCAGCTTCGACCTCGCCGAGGCCAAGGCGCTGCCCGGTGTCATCGAGGTCTTCACCTACCAGAACCTGCCCAAGCGCGAGGACGTCAAGTTCGCGGGCGAGGGGGGTTATGTCTCGAACAGCCACGACCCGATCGGTTCGGCCGAGATCGTCCACGACGGGCAGATCGTCGCCGTCGTCGTTGCCGAAAGCTACGAGATCGCCCGCGACGCCGCCCACCGCGTCCGCGTCGACTATGCCGAGCAGTCGCCGTCGGCCAGCCTCAAGAGCCGCGGCACCGTCACCGAGGATGCCGCCGACGCGGCGAAGGGCTGGGAGGACAAGAAGGCCGGCAATTTCGAACGCGGCTGGGCGAAGTCGGCCGTCACTCACGAGGCCGACTATTCGACCCCGGCGCAGCATCACAACCCGATCGAGCTGTTCACCACCACCGCCGTCTGGCACGGCGACCAGCTGACGATCTACGAGCCGAGCCAGTTCGTCTGGAACCTGAAGAACGCGGTCGCCAAGAACCTCGGGATCGAGCCGGCCAAGGTGACGGTCATCAACCCGTTCGTCGGGGGCGCCTTCGGCTCGAAGGGCATGATGACCCAGCGCACCGGGATCATCGCGCGCATCGCCAAGATCGTCGGCCGCCCGGTCAAGCTCATCGCCACCCGCGACCAGGGTTTCACCATCGCCACCTTCCGCGCCGAGACCAGCCACCACATCAAGATCGGTGCCGACGCCAAGGGCCAGCTGACGGCGTTCAGCCACGATGGCTGGGAGCTGACCAGCCGCAACGATCCGTACAAGGTCGGCGGCACCGAGGCGACGACGCAGATGTACGCTGTCCCCGACGTGACGTCGAAGGTCCGCCTCGTCCGCGCCGACCGCCAGACGCCGGGCTTCATGCGCTCGCCGCCGGAAGTGCCGTACATGTTCGCGCTCGAGTGCGCGATCGACGAGCTGGCCGAGAAATGCGGCATCGACCCCGTCGAGTTCCGCAAAATGAACGACACGAAGGTCTCGCCGATCACGGGCGAGAAGTTCACCTCGCGCCACCTCGTCGAGTGCTTCGACGCCGGCGCGAAGGCGTTCGGCTGGCAAGACCGGAACCCCAAGCCGATGTCGATGCGCGACGGCGACTGGCTGATCGGCTACGGCACGGCGGCGACCTGCTATCCGGCAAACACGATGGCGGCGTCGGCGCGCGTCCGCCTGTCGGCCGACGGTCACGTCCGCGTCCAGATCGCCGCGCACGATGTCGGCACCGGCGCGACGACGGTCATGGGCCAGGTCGCGGCCGAGGCGCTCGGCGTGCCGCTCGACAAGGTCGAGGTGGAGATGGGCGATTCGCGCTTGCCCCCGGGGCCGGTCGCCGGCGGCTCGATGACGACGGCGAGCGGCGGCTCGGCGGTCAAGGCGGCGTGCGACAAGATCGCCGCGCGCTTCGGCAACCGCATGCCGACCGGCGACGCGCTGGCGAAGGCGTTCGAGAAGCTGAACGTCGGCGTCGTCGAGGAATATGCCGAGTGGAACCCGCCGAAGTCGCCGGGCAGCGTCGGCCGCCTGTACAAGGGCAAGATGTCGGGCGGGGCCGAGGGCGAGGAGAAGCCGCTGCTCGCCTTCGCCTACGGCGCCGAGTTCGTCGAGGTCCACGTCCACGCGCGGACGAAGGAGATCCGCGTGCCGCGTATCCTTGGCGCCTTCACCGCGGGGCGGATCATGAACCCGCGGACGGCGCGCTCGCAGCTGATGGGCGGGCTCATCTGGGGAATCTCCTCGGCGCTGCACGAGGCGACCGAGATCGACGAGAAGCGCGCACGCTACGTCAACGATAATATCGCCGAATATCTGATCCCGGTAAACGCTGATATCCGCTCGGTCGAGGTCATCATGCTGCCCGAGGAAGACGACCGAGTGCCGATGGGAGCGAAGGGCATCGGCGAGCTCGGCAACGTCGGCACCAACGCCGCGATCGCCAACGCCGTCTATCATGCCACGGGCAAGCGCATCCGCGATCTGCCGATCACGATCGACAAGCTGATCGCCTGATCCCGCCGGCGCTGCAAACCGTTACGGGGGATTGCGTCGGCGGCCGTCGTATGGCGTTGCTGGGCGGCACGACGACGCCACTGAAGGGGCCGAATGAGCGACGCTGACCCCCGGCCGACCGAGCCGCTGCCCGCCGAGCGCCCGGCCGTCGAGGAACGGCCGCGGCGGCGCTGGCTGTCGACCGTCCTCGTCCTGCTCGCGATCGCGTTCGGGGTCTTCGTTGCGTGGAAGCTCGCCAGCGGCGCCAAGTCGGGCGGACCGGCCGGTGCTGCCGCCGGTGCCCCGGGCAGCGGACGGGGCGGCCGCGGCGGCGGCGGGCGCGGCGGGATGGTCACCGTCGGCACGGCCAAGGCCGTGCAAAGGGACGTGCCGATCACCCTCGACGCGCTCGGCACCGTCGTCTCACCGGTGACGGCGACGATGCGCACCCAGATCGCGGGGCGGCTGCAGGCGATCGATTTCCGCGAGGGCCAGCTCGTTCGCAAGGGCCAGCGGCTGGCGCAGGTCGATCCGGCGCCGTACCAGGCGGCGCTCACCCAGGCGCAGGGAACGCTGGCGCGCGACGAGGCGCTGCTCGCCGCCGCGAAAGTCGACCTCGCCCGCTACCAGACCCTGCTCGCGCAGGACTCGATCGCGCGGCAGACGGTCGATACGCAGGCGGCGCAGGTCAAGCAGTATACCGGCACGGTTGAGACCGACCGCGGACTAGTGAAGGCGGCGAGGGTCAATCTCGGCTACACGACGCTCGTCGCGCCGGTCAGCGGGCGCGTGGGCTTACGCGGCGTGGATGTCGGCAACTATGTCGCGCCGGGCGATGCAACCGGCATCGTCGTCATCACCCAGGTTGCGCCCATCGACGTGCTGTTCACGCTGCCGCAGGACCAGGTCCAGGCGATCGAGACGCGGCGGCGGGCGGGCGCGGCGCTGCCGGTGACGGCGCTCAGCCGGGACGGCGGCACGGTGCTGGCGCAGGGGCGCTTTCTGACGCTCGACAATCTGATCGACACGACGACGGGCACGGTCCGGGCCAAGGCGCGCTTCGCCAACACCGACGGTGCCCTGTTCCCGAACCAGTTCGTCAACGCACGGCTGCTGCTCGACACTCTGAGGGGTGCCGTGACGGTGCCGGCGACGGCGGTGCGGCAGGGGCCGCAAGGCAGTTTCGTCTTCATCGTCACGCCGCAGTCAACGGCCAAGCTGACGCCAGTGACGGTCGGACCGGCCGACGGCGACAGCGTCACCGTTACCGGCCTCGCCGCCGGCGCGACCGTCATCACCGAAGGCGCCGACAAGCTGAAGGACGGCGGCAAGGTCATGCTGCCGGGTGCCCACGGCGGGCGCGGCGGGGCCGGGGGGTGGCACGGCGGCGCGGGCGGGCAGCACCGACCCCGTGACCCGTCCGGTGGCTGACGCCGACCCTCGCGTCGCGGGCGACAGCCAGGCGCTGCCGGGCGGCGCGGCGAGCGACTCCGGCGCCTCCGTGCGCGGGAGCCCATCGGCGCCGTTCATCGCCCGTCCGGTGGCGACTGCGCTCCTGATGATCGCCATCGTGCTGGCCGGCATCGTCGGCTTCACGCTGCTGCCGCTCGCTGCCCTGCCTCAGGTCGATTTCCCGACGATCCAGGTGACGACCGGTTATCCGGGTGCCTCGCCCGACGTCATGGCGGCAACCGTCACCGCTCCGCTCGAGCGCCAGTTCGGCCAGATGGAGGGGCTGAAGCGCCTGTCGTCGGTCAGTTCGGCGGGATCGTCGGTCGAGACGCTGCAGTTCGATCTCGGCCTGCCCTTGGACGTCGCCGAGCAGGAGGTGCAGGCGGCGATCAACGCGGCAACGTCGCTGCTCCCGGCCGACCTGCCGGCGCCGCCGGTCTATGCCAAGGTCAACCCGGCCGACGCGCCGGTGCTGACGCTCGCCGTCACCAGCCGGACGCGACCGCTGACGCAGGTGCAGAACATCGTCGACAGCCAACTGGCCGCCAAGATCGCCCAGGTCGGCGGCGTTGGGCAGGTGACGCTGTCGGGGGGCGCGCGGCCGGCGGTCCGCATCCAGGCCAATACCCAGCAGCTGGCGTCGTTCGGCATCGCCTTCGACACGCTCCGTACCGCCATCGCCGCGGCCAACGCCAACGGCGCCAAGGGCAGCTTCGACGGCGCGGCGGAGGCCTTCACCATCGACGCCAACGACCAGCTGTCGACCGCCGACGAGTACCGTAACCTGATCGTCGCCTACCGGAACGGCGCGCCGGTGTTCCTGAAGGACGTTGCGACGGTCGTCGACGGGGCGGAGAACACGAAGCTCGGCGCCTTCGTCGGTACCGAGCCGGCGATCGTCGTCGACGTCCGCCGCCAGCCGGGCGCCAACGTCATCAAGACGGTCGATGCGATCAACGCCGTCCTCCCCGACCTGCGCGCCGCGATCCCGGCCGACATCACGATCCGCACGCTCGCCGACCGCACGACCGGCATCCGCGCGTCGGTG
Source organism: uncultured Alphaproteobacteria bacterium (assembly GCA_963846485.1). Classification (GTDB taxonomy): domain Bacteria; phylum Pseudomonadota; class Alphaproteobacteria; order Sphingomonadales; family Sphingomonadaceae; genus Polymorphobacter_B. Next base: position 925,101 of record CAWJWB010000008.1, read on the forward strand.
CGCGACGTCGAGTTCGAGCTGGTGTTCGCCGTCGGCCTCGTCGTGCTGGTGATCTTCGCCTTCCTCGGCTCGTTCCCGGCGACGCTCGTCGCCTCGATCGCCATGCCGATCTCGCTGATCGGCACGTGCGGCGTCATGTATCTGCTCGGCTACAGCCTCAACAACCTGACGCTGATGAGCCTGACGATCGCGACGGGGTTCGTCGTCGACGACGCCATCGTCGTCATCGAGAACATCAGCCGTCACATCGAGGAGGGGATGAAGCCCTTCGCCGCCGCGATGCGCGGCGCGGCCGAGATCGGCTTCACGATCATCAGCCTGACCGTTTCGCTGATTGCCGTCCTCATCCCGCTCTTGTTCATGGGCGACGTCGTCGGCCGACTGTTCCGCGAATTCGCCGTGGCGCTGGCAGTGACCATCGTCATCTCGGCGGTCGTCGCGCTGACGCTGGTGCCGATGATGTCGGCCCGGATGCTGAAGAGCCACGCCAGCGATTCGCGCTTCGCCCGCGGCGCGCAGACCGTCTTTGACCGCGTCAATGCGCGGTACGACAAGGGCCTGACGTGGGTGCTCGACCATAGCGGCCTGACGCTGATCGTGTTCGCGGCCTCGGTCGCCGTGGCGGCGATCCTCTACATCGCGATTCCGAAGGGCCTGTTCCCGGTCCAGGACACGGGGCAGGTGCAGGCGGTCGTCCGCACCGCCCAGTCGGTCGCCTACGACCGCGCCGCGGTCCTGCAGAACGACGTCGCGCGCACGCTGGCGCAGGATCCGGCGGTGACCAGCCTGTCGTCCTATCTCGGCGTCGACGGGGTCAATGCGACGCAGAACGAGGGGCGGCTGCTGATCAACCTCAAGGCCAAGGGCGACCGCGACGGCAGCCTGGGCGAGGTGCTCGACCGGCTCAAGCGGCGCGCCGCCGGCGTCGCCGGAGCGACGGTCTGGTTCCAGCCGGTGCAGGACCTGTCGATCGACGCCGAAACCGGGCCGACGACCTATCGCGCCAGCCTGACCGGCGCGACCACCGCCGACGTCTCGACATGGTCGCAGAAGCTGACGGCGCAGCTGCGGACGAGCCCCAAGCTCGGTGCCGTCGTGAATGACGTCCAATCGGACGGGCTGTCGGCCTATGTCGACATCGACCGCGATACCGCCGCGCGGCTGGGAATCACGGCGAGCGCGGTGGACGATGCGCTCTACAACGCCTTCGGCCAGCGCATCATTTCGACCATCTTCACCCAGTCGAACCAGTACCGCGTCATTCTCGAGGCGCTGCCGGGCGAGCTGAGCGGGCTGCAAGGGCTTGGCCAGCTCCAGCTGCAATCATCGACGGGCAAGCCGGTGCCCCTCGCCGCCATTGCCCGGATCGTGCCCAAGCGCGTGCCGCTGGCGATTACCCACGTCTCGCAGTTCCCGGCCTCGACCATCGGCTTCGACCCCGCGCCGGGCGTCAGCCTGGGGGCGGCGGTGCAGGCGGTGAAGGACGCGGCGAGCGCGATCAACCTGCCGTCGACAGTCGGCCTGACCTTTCTCGGCGCGTCCGACGCCTTCACCCGCAGCCTGTCGAACCAGCTGTGGCTGATCCTGGCCGCGGTCGTCACCGTCTACATCGTCCTCGGCGTGCTCTACGAGAGCTACATCCACCCGCTGACGATCCTGTCGACACTGCCCTCGGCGGGGATCGGCGCGCTGCTGATGCTGATCGTCACGGGGAACGATCTCGGCGTCATCGGCATCATCGGCATCGTGCTTCTCATCGGCATCGTCAAGAAGAACGCGATCATGATGATCGACTTCGCACTGGCCGCCGAGCGCGAGGAGGGCAAGCCCCCGCGCGAGGCGATCCACCAGGCGGCGCTCCTCCGTTTCCGCCCGATCATGATGACGACGCTCGCGGCGCTGTTCGCCGCGGTGCCGCTGATGATCGGCTGGGGCGAGGGGTCGGAACTGCGGCGGCCGCTCGGGCTCGCCATCTTCGGCGGGCTGATCGTCAGCCAGATGCTGACCCTGTTCACGACGCCGGTGATCTACCTCGCCTTCGACCGGCTGGCGAAGCCGCGCCACCCGATCGCCAGCCCGGTACCCGCGGCATGAACATCTCGGCGCCGTTCATCCGCCGGCCGATCGCCACGATCCTCCTGACCATCGGCATCGCCCTGTCGGGCATCGCCGCCTTCTTCGTCCTGCCGGTGTCGCCGCTGCCCGAGGTCGACTTCCCGACCATCGCCATCAGCGCCAGCCTCGCGGGCGCGAGCCCCAGCACCATGGCCTCGTCGGTCGCGACGCCGCTCGAGCGGCGGCTCGGCACGATCGCCGACGTCAGCGAGATGACCAGCCAGTCGGGCACCGGTCAGACGCGGATCACGCTGCAGTTCAACCTCGGCCGCGACATCAACGGCGCGGCGCGGGACGTCCAGGCGGCGATCGCGGCGGCGCGCGTCGACCTGCCGGCGACGCTGCGGTCGAACCCGACGTACCGCAAGATCAACGCCGCCGATGCGCCGATCATGATCATCGCGCTGACGTCCAAGACGCGCAGCGCCTTCCAGATCTTCGACGCGGTGTCGAACATCGTCCAGCAGAAGCTGTCGCAGGTGCCCGGGGTCGGCGAGGTGCAGATCGGCGGGGGCTCGCTGCCCAGCGTCCGCGTCGACGTCAATCCGCTCGCCCTGGCGCGGCTCGGCCTCAGCCTCGAGGACGTGCGCGCCGCGCTGGCTGCGACCAACCCCAACCGGCCCAAGGGCACCGTCCATGCCGGCGGCGAGTCGTTCCAGGTCTACACGAGCGCCTCGCGCCGGGCGGCGAGCGACTATCGTCCGCTGATCATCGCCTACCGCAACGGCGCGGCGGTGCGCCTGTCGGACATCGCCGAGGTGACTGACGGGCCGGAGGACGCGCGCACCGTCGGCCTGTTCAACGGCCGGCCGGCGATCGTCGCGGTCATCAGCCGCCAGCCCGGCGCGAACATCATCGCCGCGGTCGACGCGGTCAAGGCGCAGCTGCCGGGCTTGCGCGCCGGCCTCCCGGCCGACATTTCGATGGATATCGCCAGCGACCGGACGACGACGATCCGCGCCTCGCTGCGCGATGTCGAGATCACGCTGGCGATCGCGACCATCCTGGTCGTCATCGTCGTCTCGATCTTCCTGCGGTCGTGGCGCGCGACCGTCGTCCCCGCCGTCGCCGTCGTCGTCTCGCTGCTGGGGACGCTCGGCGTGATGTACATGGCCGGGTTCTCGCTCAACAACCTGTCGCTGATGGCGCTGACCGTCGCCACCGGGTTCGTCGTCGACGACGCCATCGTCGTCCTCGAGAACATCGTCCGCCATGTCGAGGACGGCATGCCCCGGCTCGACGCGGCGCTGCGCGGCGCGCGCGAGGTCGGTTTTACCGTCGTCTCGATCTCGATCAGCCTCGTTGCCGTGTTCATCCCGCTCCTGTTCATGGGCGGCATCGTCGGGCGGCTGTTCCGCGAATTCGCCGTGACCCTGTCGGCTTCGGTGATGATCAGCCTCGTCATCTCGCTGACGACGACGCCGATGATCGCCGCGCTGCTGCTCCGCGACCGGGACGACGCCAGGCCCAACCGCTTCGGCCGCATGATCGAGAGCGGCTTCGACCGGACGATCCGCGGCTATGCCCGCGCGCTCGACTGGGCGCTCGACAATGCCGGTCTGGTCATGCTGATCCTCGTCGCGACGATCGGCATCAATGTCTATCTCTGGGCCGCCATTCCCAAGGGTTTCTTTCCCGAACAGGACACGGGCTCGCTCGCCGGCGGGCTGCGGCTCGACCAGCGGGCGTCGTTCGCCGCCTCGTCGGAAAAGCTGGCGCAGCTGACGCGGACGGTGGCGCGCGATCCCGACGTCGCGACGATCGTCGGCTTCACCGGCGGCGGCGGCAGCCGCGGCGGCGGCGGCGGTTTCGCCTTCGCGACGCTCATCCCCAAGGCGCAGCGGCCGGGCGTCGGCAGCAAGGACGTCATCGCCCGGCTGCGGCCGAAGCTGGCGCGGATCACCGGCGCGCAGCTGTTCCTGTCGCCGGTGCAGGACGTCCGAGTCGGCGGCCGTCAGCGGCAACGCCAATTACCAGTACACGCTGTCGGGCGACGATCCGGTGACGCTGCCGATGTACGCCGACCGGATGACGGCGATCCTCAAGCGGTCCCCCGTGCTGACGGATGTCGACGCCGACACGCAGCAGAACGGCGTCGAGACCTTCGTCACCGTCGACCGCGACCGCGCCGCGCGTCTTGGCGTCACGGCGCGCGACGTCGACAACATCCTCTACGACGCCTTCGGCCAGCGGGGCGTGGCGACGATCTATTCCGACCTCAACCAGTACAAGGTGGTGATGGAGGCGGCCGCGCCGTTCCGCCAGAACCCGCAGGCGCTTTCCACCATCTATGTCCCCGCCAACGCTCCCGCGGCGGCGACGCGCGGCGGCGGCGCGGGGGCGACAAGCGTCGGCGGCGGTGTCATCGGCGCGGGCGCGGGCACGCCGCAGAACGCCAGCGCGCCGGCGGCCAGCTCGAACGGCGACGTCCAGGCCTCGGGGAGCGCCTTGTCGGTCGTGCCCTCGACCATGGTCCCGCTGGCGGCGATCGCGTCCTACGATACGCGCGCCACCGCGGCGTCGATCAACCACCAGGCCGGGTCGCCGGCGGCGACGATCAGCTTCAACGTCGCGCCGGGCAAGTCGCTGTCCGACGCAACGCCGGTCATCGCCGACGCGCTGGCGCAGGTGAACGCACCCGCCACCGTCCACGGCGGCTTCGCCGGCACGGCCAAGGCCTTTCAGGACTCGCTGAAGTCGACGCCACTGCTCATCCTGGCGGCGATCGTCACCATCTACATCGTGCTCGGCATCCTCTACGAAAGCCTGATCCACCCGATCACGGTGCTGTCGACCCTGCCCTCGGCCGGCGTCGGCGCGGTCATCGGCCTGCTGGCGACGGGCACCGAGTTCTCGATCATCGCGCTGATCGGCGTCGTCCTGCTGATCGGCATCGTCAAGAAGAACGCCATCCTCATCATCGACTTCGCGCTGGCTGCCGAGCGCGAGGAGGGGCTGAGCCCGCGGCAGGCGATCACGCGCGCCTCGCTGCTTCGCTTCCGCCCGATCGTGATGACGACGCTCGCGGCGGTGTTCGGCGCCGTGCCGCTGGCGATCGGCTGGGGCGAGGGGGCGGAGCTGCGCCACCCGCTCGGCATCGCCATCATCGGCGGGCTGCTGGTCAGCCAGGTGCTGACGCTCTTGACGACGCCGGTCGTCTATCTCCTGCTCGACCGCTTCCGTCGGCAGGGCGCGGTCCGCAGCGCCGCCCAGCTGCGCCCGGAGTATGCATGAAGCGCCTGATCCCTGCCGTCACCGCCGCGTCGCTGCTCGCCGCCTGCACCGTCGGCCCGAATTACCGCCGCCCGGCCGACGCCACGCCGCCGGCGTTCAAGGAGGCCGCCGGCATCAACTGGACGCCAGCGGCCCCCGGCGACGCGCTCGACAAGGGCGCGTGGTGGACGCTGTTCGGCGATCCCGTGCTCAACGACCTGTGCGCGCGCATCGAGGTCGACAACCAGAACGTTGCCGCGGCCGCTGCCGCCTACGACCAGGCGCGCGCGCTCGTCCGCGAGGCGCGGGCCGGATATTTTCCGACGCTCGACGTGACGCCGGCGGTGACCAAGTCGGGTGGCGGCGGCAGCAACGGCACGATCATCACCAGCGGCGGCACGGTGGGCGGCTTTGGCGGCACCGGCACGACCGGGACGGGCACCGGCACGGGCAACACCGGCACCGGCAGCTCGTCGGTCGGCTCGACCGGCAGCGGCACGCGCTACCGCGTCACCGCCGGCGCCAGCTGGGAGCCCGACCTGTGGGGGCGCGTCCGGCGCAGCGTCGAGCAGGCGCGCGGCACGGCAGCGGCGAGCGCCGCCGACCTCGCCAACGCCCGCCTGTCGGCGCAGAGCGAACTCGCCAGCGACTTCCTCCAGGTCCGGGCGCTCGACGCCGAGATCGCGCTGGTCGAGGCGACCGGCAAGTCGTTCGACCGCGCGCTGCAGATCACCGTCAACCGCTACAACGCCGGCGTCGCGGCCAAGACCGACCTGCTCCAGGCCGAGACGCAGGTGGCGACGACGCGCGGCGATCTCGCCGAGCTCGTCCGCCAGCGCGAGGTGCTCGAGCACGCGGTCGCGGTCCTGTCCGGCCAGGTGCCGGCGGTCTTCGTCATTCAGCCCGTCAAGTGGAACCCGGTCGTCCCGTCGATCCCGCTCGAGCTGCCCTCGACGCTGCTCGAGCGCCGTCCGGACATCGCTGCCGCGGAGCGCCGCGTCGCCGCCGCGAACGCGGGGATCGGCGTCGAGGTCGCGGGCTACTACCCGAACCTGACGCTGACCGGTTCGGTCGGCCAGTCGGCGACGACGATCGGCAACCTGTTCAGCGGCAGCGCCTTCCTGTGGTCGGTCGGCGCGTCGCTGGCGCAGACCATCTTCAACGGCGGCCTGACCAGCGCCCGCGTCGCGGCCTCGCGGGCGGCGTGGCAGCAGTCGGTCGCGACCTATCGCCAGACCGTGCTGGCCGCGCTGCAGGACGTCGAGGACCAGCTCGCCGGCACGCGGCAGGAGGCGGTGACCTATGCCCTGCGCCAGGCGGCCTCGCAGGCGGCCGACCAGACCGAGCAGCTGGTGTTGAACCAATACCTCGCGGGGCAGGTGGACTTCACCACCGTGGTCACCAACCAGACGACGGCGCTCACCGCGCGGCGCACGCTCGTGCAGGCCGCGGTGACGCGGCAGACGACGGCGGTGGCGCTGATCCGCTCGCTTGGCGGCAGCTGGGCAACGACCTATCCGGGGACGCCGCCGCCAGCCTAGCGCGAGGCGATCTGCGGCTCGGGCAGCTTCTGGCAGTGAACCGCCATGACCGGCGCGTCGGCCTCGGCAAGGCGGGTGAGGATGTCGGCCGCCGCGGCGTTGCACGCTTCGACCGTGGCGTAGCGAGCGGGGAGAACGCGGATCTGCTGGCACTGATCGCCGGCGTCACTGCAGCCGAGGAGCGTCATGGCGATCAAAAGGGGCGACATTTGGCACTCTCCTCGTCGTACATAAACATCGGTTCGTCGCAGTCGTTCCGCCGCTTTAACCACGATGCGAGGCGCCGTCCGCTGTGATCTGCATCACGCATTGAGCGTTCACCGCGGTCTGCTAGACGTGACCGGTCCAGCCGGAGTCGAACCGATGCCGCGTGCCGTCCTTGCCCTGATGCTGTTGGCGATCGCCGCGCCCGCTGCGGCGCAGACCGCCGGTTCGGGCGCGACCGCCCCGGCGGCGGCGCGCCCGGCCTATTCGACACTGAAGCCGGTGCCGAGCGACACCAGCCTGCCACGGCAGAAGCTCGTCACCGTCTTCGGTACCGATCCCTGCCCGAAGTCGACCGACCCGGACGAGATCATCGTCTGCACGCGCCGCCCGGACGAGGATCGCTATCGCATCCCGCCGACGGTACGCAGCGACGTCAAGCCCGATGGCCCGTTCGAGGGCACCAACCGCAGCGCGCTGCTCGGCGACGCGACCGGCGGCGCCGGCGGCGGCATCGGCAGCTGCTCGGCGGTCGGGCCCGGTGGCGGCACAGGGTGCAACCAGGCCATGCAGAACCAGTATCGCGCGGCGAGAAAAGCCGGCGAGGTGCCGCAAGCGATCGTTCCGGAGATCACACCGGGGGCACCCGCCGACGCGCCGCCGCACTGACGGCCTTGCACATAACAGCCATGCTTATTATCTGCTGCGCATGGCAGATGACTCCCTTGCATTCCTCGTCGGCGACGTCAGCCGGCTGATCCGTCGGCGCTTCGACGCGCGTGCCCGCGTGCTCGGCGTCAGCCGCGCGCAGTGGCGGGTGCTGTTCGCGCTCTCGCGCAACGAGGGGATCAACCAGACCGGCCTCGCCGATTACCTTGAGGTCGAGACGATCACCCTGTGTCGCATGGTCGACCGGCTGGCCGAGGCCGGGCTGGTCGAGCGGCGCCCCGACCCGGCCGATCGCCGCGCGTGGCGGCTGCACCTGACCGACGCGGCGCGCCCGCTGCTCGATCAGCTGCGCGCCGTCGGCGACGAGGTGGTGGCGGAAGCCGTCGTCGGCGTCGATCCGGCGCGGCTCGAAGCCGCGATTTCGGCGTTGAACATGGTGAGGACCAATCTGTCGGGACGCGCCCCCGTTCACCCGGCAGAGACGACGCAGGCAGGAGCAGCGTGATGCACGATGTCGTGGGACGCGACCAGGCGGTCGCCGCGCCGCGCCGCAGCCTGTGGGCGCGGCTGCGGCGTCCGGTCCTGATGGCACTGGTGCCGCTCATCATCCTGGCGGGCGCCGCCTATTATTTCCTCACCGCCGGCCGCTCGGTGTCGACGGACAACGCCTATGTCGCGCAGGACAAGGTATCGATCTCGAGCGACGTCACGGGCCGCGTCGTCGCGGTGAACGTCGGCGAGAGCCAGCGCGTGCATCGTGGCGACGTCCTCTACACGATCGACCCCGAGCCGTTCCGCATCGCGCTCGAGCAGGCGCAGGCGAACCTCGCCGGGGCCCGCGCGCAGGTGCTCGCGCTCCGTACCAACGTCACTGGCAAGGGCGCCGACGCCGCCGGCAAGCGGGAGGCGATCGGCTATGCCGAGATCGACCTCAAGCGCCAGCAGGAGCTGATGGCGAACGGCTTCACGACCCGCGCGCGGCTGGAACAGGCGCAGCATACACTGGCGCAGGCGCGCTCCGACTATGACAGCGCGGTCGCGGCGCAGGCGAACGCGGCCGCGGCGATGGCGGGTGACGTGCGCGGATCGGTCGACCAGCACCCGCTCGTGCTCGCGGCGAAGGCGGCGGTCGACAAGGCCGCCCTCGACCTCCGCCGGACTACGGTGCGCGCGCCGGCCGACGGGCTCGCCAGCCAGACGACCAAGGTCCAGCCCGGCCAGATCGTCGCGACGGGCATCCCGACGATGAGCCTGCTCGTCTCGAACCACGACTGGGTCGACGCCAACTTCAAGGAAACCGATCTCGACCATATGCGCGTCGGGCAGAAGGCGAGCGTCAAGCTCGACGCCTATCCCGGTACGCCGCTTTCCGGTCACGTCGAGAGCATCGGCGGCGGCACGGGGAGCGAGTTCTCGGTCCTGCCGGCGCAGAACGCGACGGGCAACTGGGTCAAGGTCGTCCAGCGCGTGCCTGTCCGCATCGCCATCGACGACCACCGCGGCCTGCCGCCGATCGCGGGCCTGAGCGCGACGGTGACGGTCGACCTGCGGAGCGGGCGGTGAGCCACGCCGCTCTCCCCTTGCGGGGAAGGATCTGAGTGGCGACCGCGGCTCCGCTGACGGCCGCGCCGACCCAGGCGCGGGCGGTTAATCCGCTCGTCATCACCTGCGTCATCATGCTGGCGTCGTTCATCACGGTGCTCGATTCGACGATCGCCAACGTGGCACTGCCGAGCATGGAGGCGAGCCTCGGCGCCGCTTCGGACACGGTCACCTGGGTTCTGACCTCGTACATCGTCGCCGCCGCCATTGCCACGCCGCTGACCGCCTGGCTGGGTGGCAAGTTCGGGCGCAAGCGGCTGTTTCTGCTGGCGATCGGGGGCTTCGTCGGGGCCTCTATGCTGTGCGGTCTCGCCCAGTCGCTCGACGAGATGGTCTTGTTCCGCCTGCTGCAGGGGGCGTCGGGCGCGTTCATCATCCCGCTCGGCCAGTCGTTCCTCTTGGACGCCTATCCGCGCGAGAAGCACGGCCAAGCGATGGCGCTGTGGGGCCTCGGCATCATGGTCGGGCCGGTGATGGGGCCGGTGCTCGGCGGCTGGCTGACTGACAACTACAGCTGGCGCTGGGTGTTCTACGTCAACCTGCCGTTCGGCCTGCTGGCACTGTTCGGTGCCATTAGCTTCCTGCCAAGCGCAGAGTCGCTGCGCCGCCGCTTCGACGCCTTCGGCTTCGTGGCGCTGGGGATCGGCATCGGCGCGCTCCAGCTGATGCTCGACCGGGGCCAGCAGCTCGACTGGTTCTCGAGCCGCGAGGTCATGATCGAGGCGGCGACCTGCGTCGCCGGCCTGTGGGTGTTCGGCGTCCATATCTTCACCGCCCGCGATACGATCCTGCCCGCCGAACTGCTTCGCGATCGCAACATCCTGACCGGGTTCGGTTTCATCTTCGTCGTCGGCATGCTGCAGGTGGCGACGTCGGCGCTGCTGCCGCCGATGCTCGAGCAGCTGTACGGCTACCCCGTCGTTACCGCCGGCTTCGCCATGGCGCCGCGCGGGGTCGGCACGATGGCCGGGATGCTGCTTGTGGGCCGGATCATCGGCAAGGTCGACGCGCGCATGCTGATGATGATCGGCATGGCGCTCGTCGCCGGGTCGATGGGGGTGATGACCGGCTTCTCGCCCGTCATGGGCATGATGCCGTTCCTGACGACCGGCTTCGTCCAGGGGTTCGGCGTCGGGCTGATCTTCGTGCCGCTGAACACGCTGGTCTTCGCCACCGTCGCGCCGGCGCTCCGCACCGACGCGTCGAGCTTCTACAGCCTGCTGCGCAACCTCGGCGGCTCGGTCGGTGTCAGCCTTTCAGTCGGCATCCTCGCCCGCCAGACGCAGATCGCCCATGCCGACATCGGCGGCGCGGTGACGCCCTTTGCTCTCCCCGGCGCCGATCCGAACATCGCCCGCGCGCTAGGCGCCACGGGCGACACCGTACTCGCCCTGCTCGATGCGACGATCAACGGCCAGGCGGCGATGATCGCCTATCTCGACGATTTCACGCTGATGATGTGGCTGTCCGTCGCGCTCGTGCCGCTGGTGCTGCTGCTCAGGGCTCCGCGCAAAGTCGCCGTCGACCCCGAGCATATGGCCATGGAGTAGGGGGGAACGGCGCGGCGCCGCTCCCCCAGGCGCTCCCTTACCAGATGCGGACGCGGTCCTCGGGCTTCAGGTACATCGCGTCGCCCGGCTTGACGTCGAAGGCGGCGTACCACGGATCGAAGTTGCGCAGCGTCCACACCCGGTAGCGCTCGGGCGAGTGCGGGTTGCTCGTCAGCTGTGCCAGCAGCGCCGCGTCGCGCGTCTTGCCGCGCCAGACCTGCGCCCAGCCGAGGAAGAAGCGCTGGTCGCCGGTCAGGCCGTCGATGACCTTGTCCGGCTTGCCGTGCAGCGACAGGTGGTAGGCCTCGTAGGCGATGCGGATCCCCGACAGGTCGGCAATGTTCTCGCCCAGCGTCAGCGCCCCCTTGATGTGGGTGCCGGGCAGCGGCTCGTAGCCGTCGTACTGCTTGACCAGCTGCTGCGCGCGGGCGGTGAAGGCCGTGCCGTCGGCAGGCGTCCACCAGTCGCGGAGAGCGCCGCTGGCGTCGTACTGGCGGCCCTCGTCGTCGAAGCCGTGGCTGATCTCATGGCCGATAACGGCGCCGATCGCGCCGTAGTTCAACGCCATGTCGGCGTTGGGATCGAAGAACGGCGGCTGCAGGATCGCCGCGGGGAAGACGATCTCGTTCATCGGCGGGTTGTAATAAGCGTTGATCGTCATCGGCGTCATGCCCCACTCGGTCCGGTCGAGCGGGCCGCCGAGCTTCGCCAGATTGCGGTCGTACTCGAACACCGCCGCCGCCGCATCGTTCGCCACCGCATCGTTGCTGACGACGAGCTTCGTGTAGTCGCGCCACTTCGACGGATAGCCGAGCTTGGGGTCGAAGGTGGCGAGCTTGGCGTGCGCCTGCGCCTTGGTCGCCGGGCTCATCCACGACGCCTCGTCGATCCGGCCGCCCATCGAGGCGAGCAGGTTGTGGACCAGCTCGTCGATCTTGGCCTTGTCCTCGGGCGGGAAATAGCGCGCGACGTAGAGCTTGCCGACCGACTCGCCCATCGCCTCGTCGACCGCGTCGACGCCGCGCTTCCACCGCGCCTGCAGCTCCGGCTGGCCGGCGAGGACGGTGCCGGTGAAGGCGAAGTTCTCGTCGACGAAGGCCTTGGGCAGCACCGGCGCGCGCGCGCTGAGCAGGCGATAGGCGAGATAGTCGCGCCACGCGGCGATCGGCTGGCCGGCAATCAGCTTGGCCGCGCCGGCAACGGCGGTCGGCTGGGCGACATCGAGCGTCTGCTCATGGTCGATGCCGGCGGCGGCGAGGAACGCCGGCCAGTCCATGCCCGGCGCCTCGGCGGCCAGCGCCGCAGGCGTCCGCGGATTGTAGGTCTTGACCGGATCGCGGTTCTCGACGCGCGTCCAGTGAGCCCGGGCGATCGCCGTCTCGAGCGCGAGCACCGCCTTGGCCCGCGCCTCGGCCTGATCGAAGCCGGCGAGACGGAACATGGCCGCGATATGGGTCAGATACTTGGCGCGCGTCTCGACGAACTTGGGCGTGTCGAGCAGGTAATAGTCGCGGTCGGGCAGGCCGAGCCCCGACTGCTGCATGCCGGCGATGTAGCGCGTCGGGTTCTTCGGGTCCTGCTCGACGCCGACGCCGAACGGCCCGTCGACGCCGACGCGCTCGTCGCGCCCGAGCGCAGTGGCGAGGTCGTGGACGTCGCGGATCGCCGCGATGCGGGCGAGGTCGGCCTGGATCGGCGCGGTGCCCCGCGCCTCGATGCCCTTCTCGTCCATGAAGGCGGCGTAGAAGGTGCCGACGCGGCGGGTGTCGGCATCGGCGCCCGGCCCGGCCTTCGCCGCCTCCTCGATGATCGCCCGGGTGCGCTCGCGCGACAGGTCGTTCAGCAGGGCGAACGCGCCGAAGCTGCTGCGATCCGCCGGAATCGGGGTCTGCTTGTCCCAGGTGCCGTTGGCATAGGTCCAGAAGTCGTTGCCGGGCTTGACGCCCTTGTCCATGCCGGCGGCGGCGAAGCCGAAGTCGCCGTAGTGCGGCGCGGCGGACGGTGCCGCACCCGCGGCGGTGCCGAGGGTCAGCGCGACGAGCGAAACGGCCAGCAGATATGCGCGCATAAGACTCCGGTAGATCAAGGGGATGAGGGCGTATCCATATCGGTCCGCGACGCCGCTAACAAGGATCGGCAAGGGGAAGGATCGTTTCGCTCCCGCCACGCGTTGGGCGGCGCGTGATCTTCCATCACCCAGGAGTCTTTCCAATGAACAAGTTCGTCCTCGCCGCCACGGCCGCCCTGATGGCGCTCGGCACCGCCATGCCCGTCGCCGCCGCGGTCAATGCGCGCCAGATCCAGCAGCGCACCTCGATCGACGCCGGTGTCCGCAGCGGCCGCATCAGCGGCCACGAGGCGCGCATCCTGCGCCAGGAGCAGAACCTCATCACGCGGGCGAAGGTGCGCATGAAGGCGCAGCACGGCGGCCACCTGACCGCTGTCGACAAGAAGAAGATCCACGACATGCAGGACGCCGCCGCGCGCCACATCGACCGCTTCAAGCACAACCGCGTCCACGGCACGAAGCACGTGCTTTAAGGCAGCGGGCGGCCAAGGGGAAAACGCATCGCGTTTTCCCCTTGGCCGCCGAATTGCGCTCAGCCGGACGGCGATTCGGCGGAGCAATCGCCGCCGAACCCGCCCGCCGGCGCGGCGCTGCCGCCGACTCCCTCAGCCGAACGCGTTCAGAAACGCGGCGACATTCGCCCCGAGCTCGGCTGTCGCATAGCCTCCCTCCATGACGACCACGACCGGCCAGCCGCTAGCCGCGATCCGTTCGCCGATCGTCCGGTAATCGCTCGTCGACAGGGCAAAGGACGAGATCGGGTCGCCGATGAACGTGTCGGCGCCGAACGACACCAGCAGCAGGTCGGGCGAAAACCCACGGAGCGCAGCCAGCGCCGTGTCGAGCGCCGGGAGATACGCCTCGATCCCCGTTCCCTGCGGCAGCGGCAGATTGAGCGTCGTGCCCGCGCCCGCACCGCCGCCGGTCTCGTCGGCATGACCCCAGAAGAACGGATAGTCGGTCGCCGGGTCGGCGTGGATGGAGGCATAGAAGACCCCGCCGTCTTCCCAGAAGATGTCCTGCGTGCCGTTGCCGTGGTGATAGTCGATGTCGAGGATCGCGACGCGCCCCCGACCCGCCGCCTGCGCCGCGCGCGCAGCGATGGCGGCATTGTTGAGATAGCAATAGCCACCGAAATAATCCGACCCGGCGTGATGGCCGGGCGGGCGGCATAGCGCGAAGGCGTGATCCTCGCCGCCAAGCACGAGGTCCAGCGCCGTCAGCGCCGTCTGCGCGCCCCAGTACGCCGCCTCCCACGTCCCCGCCGCGATGGGTGTCGCCGCGTCGAAGCTGAACCGCCCGAGCAGCGCGTCGATCCGTTGCAGCCGCAGCGGCCTGCGCGCGACCACCGGCCAGACATAGGGCAGGGCGTCGCCGTCGCGTCCGGCGGATCGCCAGCGGGCATGCGCCGTCTCGAGGAAGTCGAGATACTCGGGGCTGTGGACGGCGCGCAGCGGTGCGCGGCCATGATCGATCGTCGGCCTAAGCGGCGGCAGCGCGTCCACGACCGACGCTGCCCGCGCGGGCGTCTCGGCATGATCGGTCCAGCCGCCGTTGTGCAGCTCGCGCGCGGGCGCATGGCCGAGCTGCTGGACGGCGAAGGCGCCGATCACGGCAGGAGCGGCGCGTCGAGGTCGAGCCTGGCGGCCGGGATCACCGTCGCGCCTGCCGGCGGGGTGAAGGCGCGCGCATCGCCGACGATGACGGTGCTCGCCCGCGCCGGGTCGAACAGGGTGGTCGCGACCCGCGTCACGTCGGCCGCCGAAACCGCCTCGACCTTGCCCGAGAAGGCGGCGAGCTCGGCCAGCGGCACGCCGTCGATCGCCAGCCCGGCCAGCCGCCCGGCGAGCCCGGCGACCGTCTCGACCTGCCGGGCAAGATCGCCGGTCAGCACCGCCTTCTGTACCGACAGCTCGCCGCCGGCGACCGGCGCCGTGGCCAGCCGCTTCATCTCGGCCGCAATCAGCGTCGCGACCTCGGCGGCCGACGCGTTCTTGGTCGCCGTCGCCGCCGTCAGCGACCCGACACCGCGCCGCGCGTCGAGGCCGCTGCCGGCACCATAAGCAAGGCCGCGCTTGACGCGGATCTCGCTATTGAGCCGGGAGCCAAAGCCGCCGCCGAGCGCCGCATTGCCGACGATCGCCGGGTAGTAATTGGGATCGCTCCGCGCCAAGCCGGGGCCGGCGACGATCACCGATGCCTGCGCCGCGTCGGGCATGTCGACGACCACCGTGCGCGGGGCGGGGTAGGCGGCGGCAACCGGCGGCGGCGGTGCGGCGGCCGAGCCCGTCCAGTCGCCGAATGCCTTCGTCGCGAGCGCGACCCCCTGCTCGGGCGTGATGTCGCCGGCGAGGATCAGAGTGGCCCGGCGCGGGTCGCCGGCGGCGGCGTAGATGGCGCCGACGTCGGCCCGCGTGATCGCCTTCAGCGACTTCGGCGTCCCGCTGGCGACATGGCCGTAGGTCGTGGCGCCGAACACCAGCTTGGTCGCCGTCATCCGCGCCACAGTCTTGGGGTCGGTCAGTCCGATCGTCGCGTCGTCGATCGCCTGCGTCCGCGCGCGCTCGATCTCTTGCGGTGCAAAGGCTGGATGACGGGCGACGTCGGCGAAGACGGCCATGGCCGGGTCGATCCGGTCGGCCTTGACCGACAGGCTGAGCGTCGTCCCGTCCCACCCCGCGCCGGCCCCGATGCTGCCGCCGAGCGCCTCGACCTCGTGGGCGATCTGGGTCGCCGACCGCGTCGCCGTGCCCTTGGTGAGCAGCGTCGCCATCAGCTCGGCGGTGCCGGCGCGGCCCTGCGGGTCGGTCGCCGCACCGCCCGGGGTGACGAGCACCGCGGCGATCAGCGGCACGTCGTGGCGGCTGGCGACCGCGATGCGCAGGCCATTGGGCAGCGTCCGCTCGGCGACGGCGGGCACAGGTACCGGAACCGGCGGTCCGGGCGGCGGCGGTGCGACCCGCTTGTCCGGCGCCGCGGCGGTGACGACCGGGACGTCCGGCGGCACGGCGAGCGGCGCGACGACTACGGTCGACGCGACCTTCAGCGACGGGTCCGCCGGCGCGCCGGGTGCGGCGGGGAGATAGCGGATCGTCGCGCTGGCGTCATCCTGCAGGTACTTGCGCGCGACGCGCTGGACGTCGGCCGGCGTCACCGCCGCGAGCGCGGCGATGTCGCGATCGGCGGCGGCGGGGTCGCCCTCGACGATCACCGCCTGCGCCAGCGTCGAGGCGCGGCCGAGCGGCGTCTCGCGGCTCTTGATGGCGGTCGTCAGCAGCTGGTTCTTGGCGATGTCGAGCTCGGCCGCGCTGACGGCTGAGTCGCGCAGCCGCGCGACCTCGCGGCGCAGCGCCGCCTCGCCCGCCGCTACGTCCTTTCCGCCGGCCATGATCGCATAGACGGCCATCATCCCCGTGTCATGGCGATCGCTCAGATCGCTCCCCGCACTCGTCGCCAGCTGGTCGCGGTAGACGATATCCTCGTACAGCCGCGACGACTCGCCGGCCGACAGGATCGCGTCGAGTACCGACAGCGCGGGGTCGTCGGGTGAGCGCGCGGGCGGGATCGCCCAGGTGATCGCCACCGCCGGCAACGGCGTGTTGGCGGCGTGGATGGTCACGCGCGTCGGCGCGGTGCGTGGCGGCTCGGTCACGGTGACGCGCGGGATGGGCCGGTTCGGCGTCGGGATCGGACCGAAATAGCGGTCGACCCAGGCGTTCAGCTGGACGGGATCGAAGTTGCCGCTGACCACCAGCACCGCGTTGTCGGGGCGGTAATAGGTCGCGTGGAAGGCGCGGATGTCGTCCAACGTCGCCGCGTCGAGGTCGGCGATGCTGCCGATCGGCGAGCGGGCGTAAGGGTGGCGCGCGAAGCTCGCCGCCGGCAGGTCGACCTGGAACAGCTTGCCGTAGGGCCGCGCCTCGCCCTGGCGCAGCTCCTCCTCGACGACGTGGCGCTCGCTGGCGAAGACGGGCGCGTCGACGACCAGCGCACCCATGCGCTCGGCCTCGGCGAACAGCAGCGGCTGCAGGTGGTTGGCGGGGACGATCTCGTGATATTCGGTGAAGTCGTCGTGGGTCGAGGCATTGTTGTTGCCGCCGACATCCTCGGTCAGGCGGTCAAACGCCTCGTCGGGCAGGTTGCGCGTCGCCTTGAACATCAGGTGCTCGAACATGTGGGCGAAGCCCGAGCGGCCGGCGGGGTCGTTCTTGGCGCCGACGTCGTAGATCACCTCGATGGCGACATTCGCGGTCGACCGATCGGGCATGGCGAAGACGCGCAGGCCGTTCGGCAACGTGCGTTCAGTATAGACCAGCGGCTTGACCGGGGGCGGGACGGCGGCAGCGGACCCGGCAGCGGCGAGCAGAAGGGCCGCAAGCACTGAGTTTCGCATGGTCGCCGTTGTCCCTTGCCGCATCTACCGAGCGCACCCTAGGCGCAAAGCGCCTGCGCGTCCCAGCGGCAGATCGCGCGACTTAGCTTGCTCGTCGCTGAACGCAAAACGGCCCGCCGAAGCGGGCCGTCGGTGCAGAGAGGGTGGCGTCGCTCAGTACGGGTCGTAGACGCGGTGATCGCCTTCGTAGTGATAGCGGCGGTTATCGCTCTCGTAATAATAGCGGCGGCCGTCGCGGTCCTCGTAGCGGTTGTGGTCGTCGGCGACGGCGCCGACGACGCCGCCGGCCGCGGCACCGACCGCGGCGCCGAGCAGGGGATTGCCGGCCAGCGCACCGACGACGGCACCGCCGGCGGCACCGATCACGGCGCCCTTGCCCGTGCCGTTCAGGTGCTGGTCGCCGTAGCGGTCGGTCGTGCAGGCGGTGGTCCCGAGCGCCGCGAAGGCGACAAGGACGAGAGGCAGGCGCGTCATGGTTGAAACTCCCTTACTTTCGTTGCGGGGAGACAACCGTTGATGACCGACGACGTTCCGTGAACGCGGCGCAACCGTCGTGCTGTCGCGCGGGAGCCCTAGGCCCAGCCCTCCAGCACCTGGTCGGGCGGGCGGTGGCCGTCGGCCCAGCTGCGGATGTTGGCGATAACCTTCTCGCCCATGTCGAGCCGTCCCTCGAACGTCGCCGAACCGAGGTGCGGGACGAGGACGACGCCGGGCAGGTCGAGCAGCGGGCGGGACACTTCGGGCTCGCGCTCGAACACGTCGAGGCCCGCGCCGGCGATGCCGCCGCGCTTGAGGCAGGCGACCAGGGCCGCCTCGTCGACGACGCCGCCGCGGGCGACGTTGATGAGGTAGACGTGGCGCTGCATCAGGCGCAGCGCGGCGTCGTCGATCAGATGGTGCGTCTCGGGCGTCAGTGGGCAGTTGATCGAGACGATATCGACCCGCGCCAGCATCGCCGCCAGCGTCGGCCAGTAGGTCGCTTCGACCGCGCCCTCGACCGCCGCTGGCAGCCGTTCGCGGTTGTGGTAGTGGATCGAGCAGCCGAACGCGCGCGCGCGCATCGCCACCGCCTGGCCGATCCGGCCCATGCCGACGATACCCAGCCGCTTCCCCGTGACGCGGTGGCCGAGCATGCCCGTCGGCGACCAGCCGCGCCACTCGCCGGCGCGGAGCAGCTTCTCCCCCTCGCCGATCCGCCGCGACACGGCCAGGATCAGCGCCATGACCATGTCGGCGGTGTCATCGGTCAGGACGCCGGGCGTGTTGGTGACGACGATGTTCTTCGCCCGTGCCGCGGCAAGGTCGATGTGATCGACGCCGGTGCCGAAGTTCGCCAGCAGCTTGAGCCGCGGCCCGGCCGCGGCAATGACCTCGGCGGTCAGATCGTCGGTAACCGTCGGCACGACGACATCGGCGCGGCCGAGCGCTTCGGCCAGGGTCGCGGCGTCGAGCGGCACGTCGTCGAAGTTCAGTTCGACGTCGAACAGCTCCGCCATCCGCGTCTCGACCGCCTGCGGCAGACGGCGGGTGACGATGACCTTCGGACGAGCGCGCATGGCCATGAGGGCTAGAGGCGCCGGGCCGCGATGACAAGTGGCACGCTGGGAGCGATCGCGCTATCAGCCGCCGATGCTCGCCGCCGCTCTCCTGCTCGCCGCCGCCGCGCCCGCCGCCGCTCCGGCGCACAAGGCGCCGGTCGACGTCGATGCAACGCAGGGACTGTCGGGCCTGCCGGTACCGCGCTTCGTCAGCCTGAAGTCGGACAAAGCCTATCTGCGGACCGGACCCGGAGACCGCTATCCGGTCGTCTGGATCTATGTCCGCAAGGGGCTGCCGGTCGAGGTGGTGCGCGAATACGGCATCTGGCGGCAGATCCGCGACATCGGCGGCTCGGTCGGCTGGATGAACAAGCAGCTGATCAGCGGCAACCGCACTGCCGTCGTCACCGGCGCGGTGCGGACGATGTACGCGACGCCCGATCTGCAGGGGAAGGCCGTATGGCGCATCGCGCCCGGCGCCATCGTCCGCGTCGTCCTGTGCAGCGAGGCGTGGTGCCGGGTCGATCGCGGCGGCAAGTCGGGCTACATCCTGCGCGCCCAGCTGTGGGGCGTGTCGGCGGTCGAGACGATCGGCTAGCGCGCCCCGCGTGCCGGACAGCGGACCCGTTCAGCGGATCAGCCGGCCGCCGCCCTTCACGAACAGCAGAACGATCAGCCCGGCGGCGACCAGCCCGGGGATCGGCAGCAGCCCGGCGCGCTGCGACTGGGTCGTCGCGGTCGCGATCTCGACCAGCAGCGGCCCCAGCCACATCGTCGCCGTGCCGGCGATGGCGAACAGGCCGAAGAAGACCCCGACCCGGTCGGGCGGCACGACGCGCGTCAGCATCGTCCGGCGCGAGGCATAGGCCGCCGTGACGCTGACCGCGCCGAGGAAGCCGCAGACGAGCAGGCCAAGGTCGGGCAGCGTCGTGAACATCGGCCCCGACCACAGCGGCGCGTGCGCGGAGCGGTCGTAGGGTTGATAGAAGAACAGGGTGCGCGTCTGGCCGAACGACAGCAGCTGCGACGTGACGACCCCGGCCAGCTCGAGCATCAGCGCCCGCTTCGGCCCGACCGCGCCGTCGAGCCAGCCCGCGAGCAGCCCGCCGGCGACCGAAAAGCAGCTGAGGATCATGCCGTAGGCGAGCAGCTCGAGGCTGCCCCAGCCCATCGCGCCAGCGGCATAGACGCCGGTGAACACGAGGATGCCGGTCAGCCCGTCGGTGAACAGCAGGACGCTCGCGAGATAAAGGAGCGCATTGCCGTGGCCGCGCGCCTCGCGGACCAGCGCCACCAGGTCGCCGAAGCCGGCCCTGAGCGCCGGCCATAGCCGCGTGCCGCTCGCCGCCACGTCGGGGACGAAGGCGAACAGCGGCAGCGAGCCGACCAGCATCAGCCCGGCGGCGATCGGCGCGACGATGCGGTCGGTCTGGTGCGTCGCCGGATCGAGACCGAACAGCGGGTGCGCCGGGATGAAGCCCCACGCGACCTTGCCCGGCAGGGCGAAGGCCCAGACGACGAAGGCGAGGCTCGCCACCGACAGCGCGTTGACCAGCGCGAGCGCCGCCCCCGACGCCTTGCCGGCGCGCGCCATGCCGGCGGCCGGCAGCAGCAGCGCGTTGTGCAGCGTGTCCGAGACGCTCGTCAGCCACTGCATCATCGTGAAAATGAGAAGCGCCGCCGGCACGCCGAGGCCGCCCGTCGGCGTCACCCACCACAAGGCCGCGAGCATCGGCACCATCAGCACCACCGTCCCCGCGAGCCACGGCTTCCGCGGCCCCATCCGGTCGACCGCGGCGCCCATCACCGGCACGGTCAGCAGCACCAGCCAGCCGGCGTACTTCGATGCCGCGGCGACGAGCACCTGCCCGCGCACGGGGTCGCCGATGACGTCGCGAACGAAATAAGGCGCGAAGACGTAGATGGTGATGAGCACGAAGTACGGGTCGCGCGCCCCCTGGAACAGCGCCCAGCTCCACGATGCCCGGTCGAGTCGGGCAGGCGCTACGGTCAGCGGCGCGGTCGCTGCGTCCATGGCTTCGGTCCTCCCCGGGACGCCTTCGGGACGATGATGGCGGAAAGCCGATGCCGTCGCAATCAGGCGACGCCCGCCCGCCGCAGTGCCGCTGGGGGCACCCGCGTCAGCGCCGCCGCCCACCGCAGCAGGCCGGGCAGCACCCCAATCCCGGCCAGCACCAGCCGTCGGCCCGCGCCGCCGTCGGCCAGCCGCTGCAGCGCGGTCGCCCGGCCGATCTGGCGGGCGCAGTCGCGGCGGAAGGCTGCGTGATAGGCTGCCGGCCCCGCGCCCGCGAGCACGGCCGCCGCCGCCAGCCGGGCGCTGTGCAGCGCAACGCTCATGCCGTCGCCGGTGAACGAGGGGATGACGCCGGCCTGGTCGCCGAGCCGGAACGCCGTGTCATCGCCGTCATGGA
This sequence comes from uncultured Alphaproteobacteria bacterium, assembly GCA_963846485.1. Taxonomy (GTDB): domain Bacteria; phylum Pseudomonadota; class Alphaproteobacteria; order Sphingomonadales; family Sphingomonadaceae; genus Polymorphobacter_B. Next base: position 946,426 of record CAWJWB010000008.1, read on the forward strand.
CAAAGCCGTAGGGGACGCCGCTGATCGTCAGCGGCCGGGCGAGAAGCGGCGTCGCGTCTCCGAGCAGCCGCGCCAGCCGCGGCTCGCGGGCGATGACGTCAGCCAGCACGTCGCCGCCGCTTGAGTCGACCCGCCGCCGGTCGGCGAGCAGGCACAGGTTGACCAGACCGTCCTCGACCCGCTGCATTCCGGCGTAGCCGCCGTCGAACAGGACGATCTCGATAACGCCGTCGAGAGCCGCCAGGGTGGCCGCCGGCGCGCGATAATATTGCTTGAAGCCGATCAGCCGGTCGAGCGTGCCGGCGTGGTCGCGCCTTGCGCCACGCACGTCGTGCTTCCCTGTCGCCAGCAGCAGCGCCGCGGGAGCGAGGTCGCCCGCGCTCGTCGCCAGCGCGCGGTCTTCGATCCGGCGGGCCGTGACGCCGCGCGCGATCTCGACGCCTGCCGCCGCGGCGTGGTCGAGCAGCGCGGCGTCGAGGCGCCGCCGCGTCAGCCCCAGCGCGGTGAACGGCAGGCGCGCGCCGGCGCTGCGCGTCCCCGCGACCAGCCGCACGCGGTCGATCGGATGCCCGCCGAGCGTGTCCACGTCGAAGCCGAGCATCCGCAGGTGCGCCTGCGCTTCGGTCGAGACGAAATCGCCGCAGATCTTGTCGTGCGGCTCGCGGCTGCGTTCGATCAGCAGCGGCCGCTCGCCGCCCCGGGCGAGCAGCGTCGCCGCCGCCGCTCCGGCCAGCCCGCCGCCGGCGACGACGGTCGTGCTCACCACGCCGCCCGACGGATCCGGCCGACGCACAGTCGGAACGGGAAGACCTTGGTCACGGTCGCCGCCGTGACCCCTGCGGTGGCCAGTGCGCGGTGCCAATCGTCGGGGACGAAGCTGCGCGCGATCGAGACCGGCCCGTCGTGGCGGACGAAGGGGTGCCAGCGCATGACCGCGGCGAGCGCGGTGAACCCGTAGAAGGCGAACCAGTGCCGGCGCAGATCGTTGACGAACCACCCGCGCCGCGCGCGCGCTTCCATCCAGGCGAGAAAGCGCGTCAGCTGCGCGTCGGTCAGGTGATGGGTCACGAGCGAGCTGACGATGAAGTCGACCGGCTCGTCGGTCGGGAAGTCGAACAGGTCGCCGGTCCGATAGTCGATGCCGAGCGCCGGATCGGTCGCTGCCCGTGCCGCCGGCTCGGCGCGGGGGTTGAGGTCGATGCCCACAAGCCGCGGCCTGAAGTCCGCGCGTTGTCGCCCAGGCGTGGATCGCCCGCAGCATGTCGCCCTCGCCGTAGCCGACGTCGAGCAGGGTGAACGCCGCGCCCGCCGGCAGCGCCGCCGTCGCCTCGGCCAGCCAGCGTAGCGTCGGCCGCCGCGCCAGCGTCACGGTGTTGACCGTCGCCAGATCGCGCAGACAGGCAGCGAAGGCGGCGGGCGTGACCGCGTCGCCGTCCATCATCTCCGTCTCGTCGGAGCGGACGGCGAACGAGCGCATCAGACGGTCCGGAAGCGGAAGCTCTCCGCCGCCAGCCCCGGCCCGAAGGCGACGCCGAAACCGTCGGCGGCGCGCTCGACCGTGGTGCCGACGCCCTTCAGGATCCGCTCGAGGACGAACATCAGCGTCGCCGAGCTCATGTTGCCGAAGTCCTTGAGGACGCCCCGCGACCAGGCGAGCGCCTCGGGGGCGAGCTCGAAGCCCGTCTCGACCGCGTCGAGGATTGTCCGGCCGCCGGCGTGCACCGCCCACAGCGGGAAGTCCGCCGGGCGCTGGCCGCGGAGCAGCCCCTGGTCGTCGTTGCGCTCGTGCTCGAACTTCAGCGCGCGGGCGATCCGCCCCGGCACCTCACCCGACAGGTGCATGTCGAAGCCCTGGTCGCCGATGGCCCAGGTGATCGCTTCGCCCGAGTCCTCGATCGTTGCCGCGCGAAAGTCCCTGAGCGCGATGCCCGTCTCGTCGGCGGTGACCAGCGTCGCCGCGCAGCCGTCGCCGAACAGCAGCATCGACAGCAGCTGCTCGAGGTTCGCCGTCTGCTGGAAGTGAAGCGTGCACAGCTCGAGGTTGACGACGAGCACCCGCGCCGACGGATCGGAGCGGACGAAGTGGTGCGCGAGCCGCAGCGAGTTGACGGCGGCATAGCAGCCCATGAAGCCGACGCCCGTGCGCTCGACGCCGGGATCCAGCCCCGCCGCCTTGACGATCAGCTGGTCGATGCCGGGCGCGATGAAGCCGGTGCAGCTGGCGACCACCAGATGGGTGATCCGCTCGCGCTCGCCCTCGATGCCGAGCGCGTCGATCGCCTGCAGCGCCAGCGCCGGGGCCGTCGCGGCGAAGCGCTGCATGCGGACTGCCGTCGTAGGGAAGGCGCCGGGGGTGTAGAAGCCCTCGGCGTCGGCCTCGAAGCCGTCGGGGTTCGTCACCGGCGTGAAGAACGAAAAGCGGTGGTCGATTCCCGAGCGCCCGACCATGCGCTTGAACAGCGCCGCGTCGCGGCGCTCGGAGATGAACTGGCCGACGAAGCGGACGAAGGCGTCGTGGACGTCGTTCGGCGGGACGGCGGTGCCGATCCGGTTGATATGCGCGACTGTCACTTGGCCGATCTCCTCGCCGTCCCGCCGTTCAACCCCCGGCGCGCGCGATAGTTACGCTAGCAGGCTGGTCCTCGCCGCCTGCCTGCGGCACGGTGGCACAATGGGAGATGAACGGGACTGCCTGACCGACGTCGGCGCCGTGCGGGTCGGCCACAGCCACGACGGCGCCGCGCGGACCGGCGTGACCGTCATCCTGCCGGACGCCGCGGTGACGATGGCGGTCGATGTCCGCGGCGGGGGCCCGGCGACGCGCGAGACCGACGCGCTTGCGCCGCACACGCTCGTCGAGCGGGTCCATGCGCTCGTACTCTCCGGCGGCTCGGTGTTCGGTCTCGCCGCCGCCGATGCGGTCGTGGTGGCGCTGTCGCAGGCCGGGACCGGCCTCGCTGCCGGGCCGCTGCCGGTGCCGGTGGTGCCGGGCGCGTGCCTGTTCGACCTGGCCAACGGCGGCGACAAGGGCTGGGCCGAGCCGCCCTATCGGGCCCTGGCCCGCGCGGCGCTGGCGGCGGCGGCTCGGCCCGATGCGAGCGGCCGCATCGGCGCGGGCCACGGCGCGACCGCCGGCAGCAGGCCCGGCGGCATCGGCTCGGCGAGCGTCACGGCGCACGGCCTGACGGTCGGCGCGCTCGTCGCGGTCAACAGCTTCGGCGAGGTCTATGCCGGGGAGCCTCCGGAGGGCGAGATCCCCTTGCCCAAGCTGGCGCGCGCCGGCGGACTGGCGGCGCAATCGACCTGCATCGGCGTCGTCGCCACTGCCGCGCCGCTGACCCGTGCGCAGGCGCAGCGCGTGGCGATGATGGCGCACGACGGCCTCGCGCGGACGATCCGCCCGATCCACACGCCGTTCGACGGCGACACGCTGTTCGCCGTGTCGACCGGCCCGGCGGACGGGGTCGACCCGGTCACGCTGGCCCTGGTGGGCACGCTTGCCGCCGACGCCGTGGCCCGGGCGGCCCGGCGTGCGGTGTTCGGTTAGAGCGGCGACGCGGTGGCCAGATCGCGCCCGCGCCGCGCCGCTCCACGTAGACGCGCCTCTTAGCGGAGCGCTGCCGCGGCGCTGTCATAGTCGCGTTGCAGCGCCGTGGCCCGGGTGATCAGCCGCCCGGTCGCGGCCAGCGGCATGGCGGTATCGGTGCCGCCCGCGCCAGCTGCCGCGAGGGTCCCGGCAATGGCATCCAGCCGCGCGCGGATGTCGCCGATCTGGTTGCCGATCCGCTCGAGTGCCGTCGTCTCGACCTGTGCCTGCGCCCAGGCGGCGCTGCCCTCCCCGGCCGCGCGGGCAGCGGCAGCGGCCTGGCTGGCGGTCGTCCGCTGTGCCGCCAGACGCGTCGCGGCGTCGCTCAGGTCGCGCTCGATCAGGTCAAGCTGCGTAACCGTATCGCCGAGGGCCACCGGCGGAGCGGGTTCGACCGGTTTCGCGGCGGCAGCAGTGCCGCTGGCGGGCTGCGGCGGCGTGGCAACGACGGCGGGGGCGCTGGCCGGCGCCGGGCCGCACGTCGGCACCACCGCGGCCGCACATCGGCGCGGCACGGGGCTCGCCGGCAGCGGGCCTTCGATCGGCCGCCGCGCGAGACTCGGCCACGAGCCACCGCCGCCGCTGCAAGCGGCGAGGAACAGGATGAGGCCGAGCGCTCGATACACCCCTGCGCTCCTAGGATGCCCCCGTGACGCGGGCAAGCGTCCGACGCCGCGACGCTTGCATCGAGCGCGCGACGCCCGTACAGGCACTTGCCACGCGCCCGTAGCTCAGCTGGATAGAGCATCAGACTACGAATTTGAGGGTCGGACGTTCGAATCGTTCCGGGCGCACCAACAAATCTCAATTAGTTAGACCGAGTTTGCCGTTCTAAGCCGTTGGTCTAGAACGGTATTTAGAACGGTGTTTGCATCGTCGCGCCCAAACGCACGCGTGGGCACGACGGCATGAGGCTCACTCCGAATCAGGGGAAGGGCGTGCGACGCTGGTGATCCGAGACGATCGAGAGTGAGAGGGGTGCGGCTGTCGCCGTGACGGGTTGAGGGTCGAGAGAGAGGCTTTCGGCCGACCCGTCGGGAGACCTCTCATGCTTCAGACCCTGACTCCCCGTCGCGCCGAGTCGGCCGGCGCTCCGCTCGCCGGTAACCGGCGCTTACAAAGTCGATATCAGCCGCGGCGAGCGGATCGGTCGCGTTTCGTCCGAATGGTTCTCCCGCCCCGACGACGAGCGCTACTTGTCGCTCGGTACGCTGCATGACGCGGTGCGCAGCCGCGCCGAGCGCGCAACCGCCCGCACGGTCGAGACCAAGGCCCTCCGCGTCGAGGCGCGCACGAACGATGTCAGCCGCCTTTCGCACTCGCCATTCCCGGCTGTGCCGAGCCGGTCGCGCCAACTCACTGGTCGTTCGGCCAGCTGTGCGGCCTCGTCGGCGCCCCGGCAGGCTACCTTCGCCAGCTGCCCGCCCCGCTCGCCGGCATCAACCTCCAGCACGGCCTGGCGTCGCACCGAGCCGAACTCGTCAAGACGCTCGAAGCCGACGACGGCCGCATCGAACTGCGCGCGGTGACCGGCCCCGACTATGGCCGGATCTGGGATCACGAACTCGTCGAGGCGGTAATGCGCATCGCCGGCGACGGCGTCGGCGACACGCGCTGGAAGGTGCCCGGCACGCTCGACTGGTCGACGATGACCCACAACCCGTTCGTCGAGGTGACCAAGGACACGACGACGCTCTACGCCAGCGACCGCGACGTCTTCCTATTCCTCGTCGACGATACCCATCCGATCGAGGCGGGGCGGCTGCCGAACGGCGATCCCGATCTCTATTTCCGCGGCTTCTACTGCTGGAACTCGGAGGTCGGCTCGAAGACGCTCGGCATGGCGTCGTTCTTCCTCCGCGCCGTCTGCATGAACCGCAACATCTGGGGTGCCGAGGGCTTCGAGGAGGTCTCGATCCGCCACAGCAAGTTCGCCGCGCACCGCTTCGCCCATCAGGCCGCACCCGCGCTCGAACGCTTCGCCGACAGCTCGGCGGGCGCATTCGTCAGCGGCATCCGCGCCGCCCGCGAGCGCATCGTCGCGCGCAGCGACGAGGACCGCGAGACCTTCCTGCGCAAGCGCGGATTCTCGAAAGCCGAGACGACGACGATCATCGCCACCGTGCTCGGCGAGGAAGGCCGTCCGCCCGAGAGCATCTACGACTTCGTCCAGGGCATCACCGCCGTCGCCCGCGACCGCCCGCACCAGGACGCGCGCCTCGAACTCGAAAGCCCGCGCCGCAAAGCTGATGGCGAGCGCAGGGTAGCGCCGATCCGCAAAGCCGCTTCGGCGGCTTTGCGGTTGTCCGGTTCTACGCCTCGATCCTCGGTTCTCCGGCCCGCCGCTTCCTAGAGGAAGAGGTGGGCTGGAGTTTCGTGACGGGTTCAGGGTCGAGAGAGAGGCTTTCGGCCGGCCCGTCATGGAGAAGCCCCGTGACCAAGTCCGTCCAGAAGATCGCGCTCAGCACCTCGCGCGACATTCCCTTCGATAAACTGGTGCTCGCCCAATCGAACGTCCGCCACGTCAAGGCGGGTGTCGGCATCGAGCAGCTCGCCGAGGACATCGCCCGGCGCACGCTGCTGCAGAGCCTGACCGTCCGCGCCGTCGTCGGCGACGATGGTGCCGAGACCGGCATCTACGAGGTGCCCGCCGGCGGCCGCCGGTTCCGCGCCCTCGAACTGCTGGTCAAGCAGAAGCGCCTGCCCAAGACCGCGCCGATCCCGTGCGTCATCCGCGAGGCCGGCTTGGCCGAGGAGGACAGCCTCGCCGAGAACGTCCAGCGCGCGCCGCTGCATCCGCTCGACCAGTTCCGGGCGTTCCTCGCGATGCGCGAGCAGGGCATGGGCGAGGAGGAGATCGCCGCGGCGTTCTTCGTCACGCCCGCCGTCGTCAAGCAGCGGCTGCGGCTCGCCAGCGTGTCGCCGGCGTTGCTCGACGTCTATGCCGAAGACGACATGACGCTCGAACAGCTGATGGCGTTCACCGTCAGCTGCGATCACGAGCGGCAGGACGCGGTGTGGGAGGCGATCCAGCGGTCCTACTCGCGCGAACCCTATGCGATCCGCCGCATGCTGACCGAGGGTGCGGTTCGCGCCAGCGACAAGCGCGCGGCTGTTCGTCGGGCTCGAGGCTTACGAGGAGGCGGGCGGCACGATCCTGCGCGACCTGTTCCAGGCCGACGACGGCGGCTGGCTGCAGGACCCGGGCCTGCTCGACATGCTCGTCGCCGAGCGGCTGCGCGAGGAAGCCGAGACCGTCCGCGCCGAGGGCTGGCGCTGGGTCGAGGCCGCGCCCGACTTCGCCTATGGCCATACCTACGGCCTGCGCGGGCATCGTCGGCGAACGCCACGAACTGACCGCCGACGAGGAAGCGGCACGCGAGGTGCTCGTCACCGAGTACGCCGAGATCGAAGCCGCACATGCGGGTGACGCCGATCTGCCCGACGAGGTCGATGCCCGGCTCGGCGAGATCGAGACCGCGCTCGAGGCGTATGACAACCGCCCGGCGGTCTATCGGCCCGAAGACCTCGCCATCGCCGGCGCGTTCGTCAGCATCGACGGGCAGGGCAAGCTGCGGGTCGAGCGCGGCTATGTCCGGCCCGAGGACGAAGCTGCCGGTCGCCGCACTTCTCGACGATGGTGCGGGCAGCGGCGACGACAGTGCCACCATCCGGACTGGCGACGGCGAGCAAGACGGTGACGGTTCGGCCGGCACCGGCGGCATCGTTACCACGGGCACGACCGAGCCCGAGGAGGACGAGGGACTCAAGCCGCTGCCCGACCGGCTGCTGACCGAACTGACCGCGTGCCGGACGGTGGCGTTGCGCGAGGCGATCGGCCGGTCGCCGGAGGTGGCGTTCACCGCCGCGCTGCATGCGCTGTGCCTCAAGCTGTTCTACCACTATGCTCAGGACAGCTGCGTCGAGCTCGACATCAAGAGCGTGTCGTTCGGGTCGGGCGTCCCCGGCCTCAACGACTCGGCGGCCGCAATCGCGATCGACGCCCGGCACCGCGAATATGCCGAGCGGCTGCCGCGCGAACCTGGTGACCTGTGGGATGCGCTGGTCGGGTTCGGCGACGATGATCGTTCGAACCTGTTCGCGCACTGCATCGCCCACGGCGTCAATGCGGTGCACGAGGCCTACAACCGGCGGCCCCGCGCTCTCGCGCATGCCGACCGGCTGGCGGCAGCGGTCGATCTCGACATGGCGCAGGCTTGGACGCCGACGGCCGAAAACTTCATCGGCCGGGTGACCAAGGCCCGGATCGTCGAGGCGGTCCGCGAAGCCCGCGGCGATGCGGCGGCCGACCGGCTGACGGGCATGAAGAAGCCCGACATGGTCGCCGCCGCCGAGGTGCAGCTCGCCGGCACGGGCTGGCTGCCCGAGCCGCTGCGGACGCCGGGCCGGTCGTTCGTGCCGGCCGAGGGCGAGGCCAACGTCGCCGATGCTGGGCTGACCGAACCCGTCGAAACCACCGCCGACGAGCAGGTCGACGAAACGACGGCAGGCGACGGCGAACAGGCCATCGCCGAAGACGATGCCTTCGTCGACTATGACGACGTCGCGCAGGCCCCCCACGCGATCGCGGCCGAGTAACCCCCGACTCGCCGCACACTTGGGCCCGTCGGCAACGGCGGGCCCTTTTTTCTTGAAAGGTGCACGATGCCGAACACCGCATCCGATCTGGCACACCGTCTCGCCGAGAACGCCGAGGCGGTGTGCCGGCACTATCTCCCGAACGGCAAGCGTGCCGGCCGCTATTGGCTGATCGGCGACATCGACAACACACCGGGACGCAGCCTCTATGTGCGACTGATCGGTACCGGTACCGGTCGCGGTGCGGCCGGTAAATGGACCGACGCCGCCACCGGTGAGCACGGCGACCTGCTCGACCTGATCGCCGGCCGCCAACGGCTGACGACGCTGGGCGACACCCTCGACGAAGCGCGGCGTTTCCTCAGTCTGCCGTCGCCCGTGCGGTTCGATGACCGGCGTCGCGAACCGGTGCCGACTGGATCGCCGGAAGCCGCGCGCCGCCTGTTTGCCATGTCCACGCCAATCGCCGGCACTTTGGCTGAAACCTACATGCGCAGCCGGGGTATCACTCATTCGCGGAAGATCAGCCTCCGCTTCCATCCACACTGCTACTACCGAGCAGACACCGACGACCAAGACGACGTCCCAACATCGTGGCCGGCATTGATCGCCGCCGTGAGCGATCTCGACGGCACCGTCACCGGGGTCCACCGGACGTGGCTCGATCCATCCGGGCGGGGCAAGGCGCCGGTCGCCACCCCCCGTCGCGCCATGGGCCATCTCCTCGGCAATGGCGTGCGCTTCGGCCGTGTCGACGACACGATGGTCGCCGGTGAGGGCATCGAGACGATGCTGTCGCTCGCCGAGGTCTTGCCGAGCCTGCCGGGCATCGCCGCGCTGTCCGCCAACCACCTCGCCGCACTCGTGTTGCCGCCAACCCTGCGCCGTCTCTACATCGCCCGCGACAGCGATTCCGCTGGGGATCACGCGACGCACACCCTGACCGAACGCGCCCAGGCGGCCGGGGTCGAGGTGCTGACGCTGACGCCACGACTCGACGATTTCAACGACGATCTGCAGAGGCACGGCATCGATGCCATCGCCGCCATGGTGCGCGTTCAGCTGGCTCCGGAAGACGTGGAACGGTTCTTGGCCCCTGAAGCCGATCATCGCGACGATTGCGGGGCCCGTCGGATTGGCTCCGGCCCATGACGCCGCACGTCTGCCATTGAGCTGAGCGGACCACGCCCACGGCCTTCTGAGAGGGCGATCGGACCGGAAGCGGTCCGGGCCGCAACGGCTTCGGCTGCGACTATTTTCCCCTGCACGCCCGAGGCGCGCATTCCTCGCGCGGCAAAATAGTCGCAGCCTTCACCGTCCTCCGCTGCGCTGCGGCCGCACGGGGCTGACGCCCTCGGCGGTGCCGGCCCAGTCCGCCTCCGGTCTTCGTCGCCGGCGAAGGCCGCGATGGGCGCGGCCGACGCTTACCGGAGGCAGACGCCATGACGACCGACGACGAACCGATCCACACCGAATCCCCGACCGCTTCGCTCCTCGCCGAGCTCCAGCTCTACGGGCACCGGCCGTTCCAGGACGAGCCCGACGCGCGGCCACTGCCCGAAGATCGCATCGTCCGCGGCGCGCTCGCCGACATCTTCGATGCGCTCGTCTCGACCCTGCTCGAGACACGCCTCGAACCCGATCTCGAGGAACTGCTCTGGGGCACGGTCAACCTGTTCCACCGCACCGTGACGCAGATCGAACGCGAGCTCGACACCAATGAGGCGGCGCAGAAGCGCAGTCAGCGCGATCAGGACGGCTCCGAGATCGCCTCGGTCGAACTCGAGAAGCTGCTCGCCGAGGGGCTGACGCTGATTGAACGGCGCAACTCATTCGAAGCGATGCGCGACGGCGCCGCCGAACTGTTCGAGGTCCACACCGGTTCGCCATGGCGCCTGCGCCGCGGCTCACTCGTCAGCTACCGATCGCTGACCGCCGCCGTCATCGACAGCCGCGAGTTTATCGCAGCCCGACGCCGCGCGCAGAACGAAGTCCTCGTTCCGGCCGGTCCGAAGATCGCGTTCACTGGCGGGACCGATGTTACCGACCACAAGCTGATCTGGGACACGCTCGACAGGGTCCACGGCAAGCACCCGGGCATGGTACTTCTCCACGGCGGCAGTCCCAAGGGGGCCGAGCTCATCGCAGCTAAATGGGCCGACAAGCGCAAAGTCCCGCAAATCGCGTTCAAGCCTGATTGGATCCGCCACGCCAAGGCGGCGCCGTTCAAGCGCAACGATGCGATGCTCGACATCCTGCCGATCGGCGTCGTCGTCTTTCCCGGCACCGGCATCCAGGACAACCTCGCCGACAAGGCGCGCAAGCTCGGTATCCCGCTGTTCGATTTCCGGCCGAAGCGCCGCGGCGGGTGAGCGCCGTTGGTTGCGCCGAATTCAGACCCAGCTCAGCCGCACATTTCTACGATGCGCCGGATTCCCTCCTCTGCTGAATTTTGCTATGATCGTCGCCGCGCTGTGGTGGCAGGTGGAGGCGCGTCCGATCATCTTTGAAAAGGACGCACCGCCATGTTTATCACCTTACCGCTGGCGTTGATCGGCGTCGGCTATCTGATCTACCTGCTGTTCGGGGCCGCGAGCTACGCGCTGCCGCTGATCGCCGCGCTCAGCGCCGGGTTCGCAGCGGCGCACGCCGGCGCATCGGGCGTCGGCGCGCTGCTCCTCGGCATTGCCGTATTCATGCTGGTGATCGCCGTCGGCCGCATGGCGACGTTGCTCCTGCCGTCGCACGAAGCGCGCATGGCGCTCATGCTGCTGTTTGCCGTGCCGGCCGCAATCCTCGGATATCAGGTCGCGTACGCTTTGCTGCATTTCGGCGGCATCGGCGGATGGGGCGTTGGCATTGCGGCGATTGCAGCGATCGCGACCGCAGCGGTGGCCGCGAAACGGCAACTCGCCCCGCGCGTCTAATCGGTCAGCGGGCGCAAACCGCGGTCTCCTTTTGCGGGCGGCGGGCGTCTCGGCCCGGACGCGGCGCTGTGCCCCTCATCGTTGCGCCAGCGCGGCGGCGACCGAAGCTGGGTTCGACCGGTTCGCCGCCGACAGGCAGCTTGTGTCGGAACCGTGCTCGTGCGGGTCGGCTGAACCCGAAGCGCCGCCCCTCGGCCTATCCGATCCAGCGGCCGCCAACCTGCGCGCGTCGTCACCCCTGCGGGCGATTTCCGCTGGGAACGGAGGGGGACGAAGTGGTCATCCGGCCGGAACGCCGTCGTTGCTAGCCCCTTCTGCACTGCGCCCGTCGTCTCCCTCGAAGCGCCGAGCGTCGCCACCATCTCCGTTTGCGCATGCCGAACCCGCGTCCACACGGCCTCTCGATGGGCTTTGATGACCGGGGACGGCTGCGCCTCGACCGCCTGAACCGCAACGGCGCGCCGGAGCTATTTTCCCCTGGGCTTCGCCCATTCCTCGCGAGGCAAAATAGCCCCCGCTTGCCGTCCTCCGCTGTGCTGCGGGCCGTGGGCTGCGGCGGCGGATCGCCCCGGTCTTCGGGCAGCCATCGAGGCCGCGATGGTCGCGGGCTCGATCTGATGAGCAAAGGAGATACGACATGGCGACCATCGGCACCTTCAAGAAGACCGCCACGAACGAATATTCGGGCGAAATCGTCACCCTCAGCGTCCAGGCCCGGAACGTCCGCATCGTCCCCGAAGCCAACCGCGCCAACGACAACACGCCGTCGCACCGGGTGATGGTCGGCCGCGCCGAGATCGGCGCCGCCTGGACCAAGAAGTCGAACGAGGGCCGCGATTATCTGGGGCTCAAGCTCGACGACCCGAGCTTCACCGCCCCGATCTACGCCAACCTGTTCGACGACGAGGAAGGCGAGACGTTCAGCCTGATCTGGTCGCGGCCGACCCGCCGCAACGACTGACGGCTCGACGACGAGCCCCGCCCGGGAAACCGGGCGGGGCTTTTCGCACGTTGGTTTTTCCACTCAGGGCCGCCGTCCCGATCATTCGATATAAGCTTGGCATTATAGGTACATAAGTGTCGTCCGGCTTGGCTCGCGGGCCGCATCTCGGCATCGTCCATCTTGGTGAGGACCAGTTGCGTGAAGGAGTTGACGATGCCGGGTTATCAAAAACTTCGCTTGCCGCCGCCGTACCGTGCCATGCTCGATCTCGATGCATCGGGCTTCGCCTGGGAGTGGCTGCGGCGCAGTCCCGCCTTCCGCGCGCTCTGGGCGGGTGCCGGTGCCGCCGCTCACCGCGCCTCGGCGCGGGCAGCGGTCGCCGCGCGCCGCATCACCAGCAACGTCACCGAGATCGGCCGGCATCCGCTGGCGGAAAGGACGGCCTCCTGGGGCCTGTCCTTTCGCCGCCCATCCTGACACGCCCGCGACCGAGCATCCTTTGCTCGGCTGGCTGCCCGAGGTCCGCGCCGACACGGTCTGCCTCGTCCGCCCACTGCCGCAGGCGCGTGCGGCCTCGGGCCTTCGCTTCGAGCCGCAGCGCTGGGGCCCCGGGGTGTTCCGGTTGGCCGCGCCCGGCGGCAGTCATCTGCTCGTTCGCCGCCGCGGCGAGCCCGAACAGGCGTTTTGGCTACCGGCCAGGCTCGGCCCCCGCATCGGCGAGCCGTTCGGCTTCTATCTGCACGCCGATGTCGACCACGCCGGCCGCCTTCGTGCGGCGGCGCGGATCGCGCGCGGTGTTGGGCGCGATCTCGCGCGTCGCCCGATCGCGCTTCGTGACGCATCCCGCCAAGTGGCGATGCTCTACGTTTACGACGCCATCCAAGCTGGCAACAGCTTGCACGCCATCGGGGAAGTCTTGCTCGACCGATATGCCGGAGCAGTGGCGGAGCAGCTCGGAGCGGTCAGACCTGCGCCGCCTCGCCGAAGGTGGCGAAGAAACTGGTCGCGGGAGCCTATCGGTCGCTGCTCAACCCGGCGCGGCGACGCGCCGACGATGCGTGACGCGCTACGAGCGCGCCCGGTCGACCAGGCGCTTGCGCTCCGCCTCGGTCGCGCGGTTCCATTCGGACAAGGCGACGCCCGGCGGCGGTGGCCGCAGGCCGGGCCGCAGCCGCTCCTCGACGACGGCAAGCTTTGCCGGCGTGCGCTGGCGACGCAGCGCGTGACCATAGAAATCGGCGTCGAGCTTGACGTCCTTCGACCCGCATTTGCGGCAGCGGAACCGCCGATGCGCATCCCACCAGTCGGTCGACCAGCGGCGGCGGCTGAAGATGTCGAGCGCGTGCCCGATCGCGACCGTCCGGTCGTGACCGCAGGCACGGCATTGGATGACGAGGTCCGCGCCTTTGCGGCTCAAATCCTCCAGCCATCGGACAACGCCTGCCATGCCGCTTCGCGTAGATCGGAGCGCATCGAAGAACAAGAACAGGAAGTGAACAAACTTGTGGATGACGTGCACAAGTGGCATGCGCGAGTGGACCGACGCCGTCCGCTGGATGCGGTAAGGCGCGAAGATGGAGCAGATCGCCGATGTGCAACCTCTACCGGCTGACCTCGAACGTCGAGGCGATGCGTCGGCTGTTCGCGGTCGATCCGACAAGCGCGCCGAACCTGCCGCTGTTCGAGGAGATTTATCCCGACCGCGACGCGCCGGTGATCATCACCGCTGCGACGGGCGAACGCCGCATCACGATGATGCGCTGGGGCTTTCCGCCGCCGGTCGCGGGCACCCGCCCGGTGACCAACGTCCGCAATCTCGCCTCGCCGTTCTGGCGGACGGCGCTGAGCCGTCCCGACCGGCGCTGCCTTGTGCCGGTGACGGCGTTCTCCGAGTGGACCGCCGAGCCCGACCCGGTGACGAACCGCAAGCGCAAGGTGTGGTTCGACTTGCCGGCGCAGGAGGTGTTCGCGTTTGCCGGCGTCTGGCGGCCGACCAGCGAGGTCGACCGCTTCGCGTTCCTGACGACGGCCCCGAACGACCTGGTCGGAGCCATCCATCCCAAGGCGATGCCGATGATCCTTGCCCCGCACGAGTACACCGCGTGGCTGACGAGCGACTTCGCCGCCGTCTGCGCTATGTCCGACGCCTATCCCGACGAAGAGATGCGGATCATTCCCGACTGACGACGATGACGGCCCGCAAGATCATCCACATCGACATGGATGCGTTCTACGCGAGCGTCGAGCAGCGCGATGATCCGTCCCTTCGAGGCAAGCCTGTGGCGGTCGGCAGCGCCCAGGCGCGCGGCGTCGTCGCCGCGGCGAGCTACGAGGCGCGCGTGTTCGGCGTCCGCTCGGCAATGGCATCGGTCACCGCGCTGCGTCGCTGCCCGGCGCTGGTCTTCGTGCCGCCGCGGTTCGAAGTCTACCGCGCGGTGTCGAACCAGATCCGCGCGATCTTCG